>NZ_CP172233.1:25000-1270740 GCF_056242675.1 Rickettsia lanei | reverse complement strand
TTAAAACTGCCACGGTAAGTTATTTTGTTTCCAGCCTTTATCTTGATTATTTCCTTCAAAGCCGTCACTAATATTATAACAATTTTTATAACCTATATTAGTTATAAAATTTGCTGCGATAAATGACCTATATCCTGAACGGCACAGAAAAAATATTATTGCATGAATTTTATCGTTAACGATAGATAAAAAATTATCTTCAAAATCTTTATTCAATTGCCAACTTAGAAAGATCATCTTATTTTTATTATCTAAATGAGGTATCCCCACTTGCTGCCACTCTTCTCTAGTTCTAACATCTACAAGAAAAGCATTATCATTTGAAATTAGCATATCATAAGCTTTTGTAGAACAGATATTTTGAACCGACATATTTATTTTTTTGCTGTTATTGATAATAAAAGTTAATAGAATTTTACCCATGTAGAATGGATTTATTAGAGTGCTGAATTATTAAAGCATTTTAAAATGATCTTGGTATCTGATTATTTTAATAATATTATTATAAAAAATTTTTGCAAGATGTTATATATGAATAAATTAAATAAAAACTCTTTACAAAAGAAACTTGTTTACCGTAGTAAAAATCGCGGTTGCAGAGAAATGGATTATATACTCGGTAGCTTTGCCGAAAAGTACCTATCCTTAATGGATGAAAAAAAACTTGGAAGCTATTCTTTAATACTTGATCAAAATGATAATGATCTTTATAATTGGATTAATAATAAATCTTCTGCTCCTTCTTATCTAGATGCCGAAATAATTGATAAATTACGCAAAATAGCAAAAATATAAACTCCTGTAGAATGTTACAACAAAAATTTCCGGCGGCTGCCAAATCTTTCTTTGCAATTGATAATTTTACTAAGAATCTTAACCAAGATTTCATCTTGAGTGCGAGTAATGAAGAGGAGGCGTTGCAATTATACAAGCAAGCTTTATTTTTTTCTTCTAATGAAAATATTTATTACTTTCCAAGCTATAATACCATCCCTTATGACCATACGTCACCAAATGCAAATATCTTATCTAGACGTGCAGAAACATTAATCAAGCTAACAACAAATAATAGTAATAGCAACAAATTACTCATCACTCATACAGCGAACTTATTAAACAAATTACCGCCGAAAGATTTTTTTTCTAAATATTTTTTGAAATTATCCCCTAAAATGAAATTTACTACGGATGAGCTTGCTATGTTTCTAGTAGAAAATAGTTTTACAAGAAATGCGAGTAGCATCGATGCCGGGGAATTTGCGGTTAGAGGCGAAATCATTGATATAATATTGTCCGGTCCTAAAGCTTATAGAATTCATTTTAGCTGGGGTTATATTGAATCAATAAAAGAATTTGATATTGATACACAAATTTCGACTAAATCCTGCAGGGAGCTTATTATTAGTCCTGCAAATGAGATAGTTTTAAATAGTGAAACTATAGGTAATTTTAAGAATAATTACTTACGAAATTTTGGAGTTAATCATACTGATAATGCTTTATATGAGGCGGTAATATCTGGAAGAAAATTTACAGGATATGAACAATTGCTCCCATTATTTTACGATTCCTGCTCTAACTTAATAGATTATTTAAACGATCCTATTTTCATATTCGATAATTTGTCAAAACAAGCCATTTTAGAATTTGAACATAGTTATAACGATTTTTATTCGGCAAGGTCAGAGGCAAATAAACTTAAATTTAATAGTTTCTATCCCACCCTTTCACCGACTAGCTTATATTTTACCGCTTCTGAAATAACGGAATTACTAGAACAAAAAAATAATATACTACTTACTTTTGAAAACTCAGAGCAAGCTAGCTTAATTGAAAATATCGCTGCTACAAGTTTTATAGAAAAGAAAACGGTTTTCGATAAATTATTTGAGGTTATTAAAGCAAATTCTCATAAGAAAATTATTATAGGCTCAAGCGTTTTAAGTAGTTTTGAGCGGATCAAAAGCATAATTCAAAATTATGAATATAAATATAATGAGATAAATAAATTAGATGAGGCTAAGGCTTCAATAATAAATGTCGCGATAATTCCTTTAAATCAAAGCTTTTATACGAAAGAATATTTATTTATTACCGCTAGCGAATTATTAGAAGAAAAACCTAGCTCTACAAACACTAACAAAAAACTTAAAAATATCTTGCTGGAGCTTGATAATTTAGCTGAAGGCGAATTTGTTGTTCACAAAGATCATGGAATAGGGCAGTTTTTAAAGCTAGAAGCTTTAGAAATCAAAGGCAAACCACATGATTTTTTAAAGATTTTATATGCCGGCAATGATAAATTATATATACCAGTTGAAAGTATAGAGGTAATAAAAAAATACGGCAATGATAATGCGAGGCTTGATAAGCTTGGTAGCGTTGCATGGCAAAGAAGTAAGGCAAAGCTTAAAAAGCGTATAAAAGAGATAGCACTGCATTTAATACAAATAGCAGCTAAAAGGAAACTTAATAGTAGTGCTTCCGTTGAATTTGACCTTGAAGAATATGATAAATTTTGTGCTAATTTTCCTTTCAGCGAAACGGAAGACCAATTAATCGCTATAAACGATATTAAAGAAGATCTAAGCAACGGTATGTTAATGGATAGGTTAATATGCGGTGATGTCGGGTTTGGTAAAACAGAGGTAGCAATGCGTGCCGTCTTTATGGTAGCAAAATCTCTAAATGAACATTTACCTCAAGTAGCCGTAGTTGTACCGACAACTATTTTATGTAGTCAACATTTTTCAAGGTTCATAGAAAGGTTCAAAGGTTTTGGTTTAAATATCAAGCAATTATCTAGCGTTATTAGTTCTAAAGAAGCAAAAATTATAAGATCGGAGCTTGAAAGCGGTAAAATAAATATAATAATAGGCACTCATTCTTTATTACATAAAAATATAAAATTCTTTAATTTGAAATTGTTAATAATCGATGAAGAACAACATTTCGGTGTCGGTCAAAAAGAATTTCTTAAATCGCTAAAATCCTCTTCCCATGTACTTGCAATGTCGGCAACACCGATTCCTCGAACGCTGCAAATGTCAATGACCGGTTTAAAAGACCTTAGCATTATTGCAACGCCGCCTCTAAACAGGCGGGAAGTTCATACCTCGGTTATGCCGTTTGATCCCGTTATTATCAGAGATGCATTATTACGCGAACATTTTAGAGGCGGAAGAAGTTTTTATGTAGTTCCAAGAATTAAAGATATAGAGGATATCGCAAAACAATTAAAACAAATCGTGCCGGAATTAAGCTATAAAATAGCTTACGGAAAAATGACTCCGAGTAAAATTGATGAGGTTATGAGCGAGTTTTATGCCGGCAAATTCGATATACTAGTCTCAACTACTATTATAGAATCAGGAATTGATATAGCCGAGGCAAATACCATGATCATACATAATGCTGATATGCTGGGTCTTAGTCAGCTATATCAATTGCGTGGTCGCATAGGTCGAGGTAAAATGCGGGGTTATGCCTATCTAACGGTAGCAAGTCATAAAAAGATGACATCGCACTCCTTAAGATGCTTAGAGATAATACAAAATAGTTGTGCTTTGGGCTCAGGTTTTACTATTGCAAGCCGTGATATGGATTTACGAGGTTTCGGTAATTTGATAGGTGAAGAACAATCAGGACAAATTAAAGAAGTAGGTACAGAACTCTATCAAGAAATGCTGGAAGAACAAATAGCTATTTTTAAAGATGAACCGATTGTTTCAGAACAACCCTTTATCCCGACTATTAATTTGGGATTATCCGTCTTTATTCCAGATAATTATGTAGCCGATGCAGCTCTTAAACTTGGACTATATAGAAGAATAGGTAATTTAAGTAATGAGATAGAAGTAGAGACATTTAAAGATGAGATGATTGATAGATTCGGTTTACTACCGATTGAATTTAATAATTTACTTGATATTGTAAAAATAAAACTATTATGCTTTAAGTTAAATATTGAAAATCTAGATTCAGGAGATAACGGATTTGTGATTAAATTTTATAAAAATGCCGATATGACTGATAAAATTTTAAAATTCGTTAGTACTTACTCTAATCAGGCAAAAATCAAACCAGATAATAAATTAGTATATATCAAGAAATTAGTAGATAAAAATATAATTGTTGAGGCAAATCAACTACTTTGGAATTTATCGGAGGTGTAGACTCGATGTCATGCCTGCTCTGTCATTGCAAGCAGCCGTAGGCTGCGTGGCAATCTCATGAAATAATAACAAACTCCTGAGATTGCTTCGTCAATTGCTATGCAATTTCCTTGCAATGACGGTAACACGTTTTTAACATAATAAATATGTCCCATAACCTAAAGCAATTATTTCAACAACATAATGTAAAAGGTTTGTCGATTAATTCTAAAACCGTTAAGGATAAAGATATCTTTTTTGCGATTAAAGGACGGAATACTGATGGAAATGATTTTATTAAGGATGCTTTAAGCAAAGGTGCAGTATTAGTAATTACGGACAATAAAAATATTGTTATAGATAAAGTAATTTACGTAAAAGATGTGCAGGCAGCTTTATATGAAGCCATAGAAATATTCTATCCTAAAAAACCAAAGGATCTAATAGCCGTAACCGGTACTAACGGTAAAAGCTCGGTAGTATCCTATATAGCTCAAACATATTCATTACTTGGGAAAAAAGCAGCATCTATAGGTACGATAGGGGTAGAAATATTTGGCTGCGTTAATCTTATAAATGATGTACCGGAATTAACAACTTTAGACTATTTAAGCTTTAGAAAAATTGCTCATAATTTAGCTGAAAATGGTATAGAATATTTAGTTTTTGAAGCTTCTAGTCATGGTCTTGATCAAGCAAGACTTAGGGAAATAAAAGTAAATATCGCATGTTTTACTAGCTTTAGTCAGGATCATCTAGATTACCACCATACAAAAGAAAATTATTTATTAGCCAAACTGAAATTATTTATAAATCATTTATTACCGAACGGTATCGCAATATTAAATTCTGATATAGAAGAAATAGAGTTTGTTAAAGATTATCTACATAATCATAATGTTAAATTTATAACCGTTGGGACAAAAGGTGATTTAGAAATAACTAGACTTAACGGTTCTTTAAAAGGACAAAATATTAATTTTACATTTAATAATAGAGAATATAATTTTAATACCCCGATAATTGGTAGCTTTCAGGCTAGTAATTTATTAATTGCTGTTCTTAGCATTCATTATATTGGTTTTGCTTTTGATGATGTTATAGATTCTTTATTAGAAGTTAAAGCAGTAAAAGGCAGAATGGAGAGAATAGATAACACTAATATCTTCGTTGATTATGCCCACACTCCGGACGCTCTTGAAAAAGCTTTAACGGAACTGAAAAATATTAAATTACGTGATAGTAAGCTAAGCGTAGTTTTTGGCTGCGGCGGTAATCGTGATAAGGCAAAGAGAAGTCTTATGGGGCAAATAGCCGCAAAACGTGCCGATACCATCATAATTACAGATGATAATCCACGCCATGAAGACCCAAAGCTTATTAGAGCTGAAATTATAAGCGGTATAGAGAAAGCAGATTATACAGAAATAGCAAATAGAGAAGAGGCTATTAAATACGGTATAAATAATTTAAAACAAGATGATATCTTATTAGTTGCCGGCAAAGGTCATGAAAATTACCAAATTATAGGCGATAAGAAATTACCTTTTGATGATGCTGAGGTTGTGAGGAAGTGTATAAAAGTTTGTCATCCCGTGGCTTGACCCATAGTACCGGACAGTTTTAAAAAAACTTGATGTCATCCCCGCGGAAGCGGGGATCCAGAAAAATAACTTCAATATTAATACAGAAATGACATATTTGATAAAATAAACATATAAAAAGCTTGTTTTTTATATGTTTACTGGCTTCCCGCCTACACGGGAATGACATAAACACGCCATACAACAACACATAAATAACAAAAACATATGATCTGGAATTCTAAAACTTTAAGTGCTGTTCTCGGTATCACAATCTCTAATTCTATAAATTGTAATGAAGTGCAATTTAATTCCAAAGATGTTAAAAAAGGTAATTTATTTATAGCACTTCAAGGTAATAGAGATGGTCACGATTATGTTCTAGATGCAATAGATAAAGGAGCAGCAGCCGTAATTATTAGTAAGCGAGTAGAGATCAATGATAAAGATAAAATTATCTTAGTAGATGATTGTTTTGAAGCTCTACAAAAAATGGCTTTATATAAACGAGAGAATTCAAAAGCTAAATTTATAGCTATAACAGGCAGCGTTGGTAAAACTTCTACAAAAGAAGCACTGAAAGTATTATTACAACATGATTTTCTAGTTTTTGCTAGCCGAGGTAACTTCAATAACAAACTCGGTATGCTTATTAATCTTGCTTCAATGGCTGATGATACGGAATATGCTATTTTTGAGCTTGGCATGAACCATAAAGGTGAAATAAGAGAGCTGGTTCAAATATTAAAGCCGCATATTGCCATGATTACTAATATTTCAGAGGCTCATTTAGAATTTTTTAACTCGCTTGAAGAGATAGCTGAAGCTAAATGTGAGATTTTTGCAAATTTTAGCAAAAATGATATTGCCGTTATTAATGCCGATACTAATTGCTATAACAAAATATTATCGATATTAAAAAACCTTTTTATCACCGATATACATAGCTTCGGTAGATCAGCTAAAACTTCAGCAGAATTAATTTTATATGAGAACCTAGGAGAGCAAGTCTACTTAAAGTATAAGATAAATAATAAAGTCTTAGATGTAACGATACCGTTTATTCCTCGGCATTTTACCGAAAATTATACCGGTGTACTTTTAATTATCGATATATTAGGTAAAGATATAGAGATAGCTGCAAATCACTTAGCAAATATTTCTCCTACTAAAGGAAGAGGGGAAATTATCAATATACAAAATTGTCGTGTAATTTGTGATTACTATAACGCAAGTCCGCAGTCAATGAAAGCTGCATTAGAATATTTAAAACAAGTACCTGCCGAGAATAAAACTGCTATAATAGGCGATATGCTAGAGCTAGGGGAAAATGCTAAACGATTACATGAGAAACTAGTGCAGTACATATTAGATGCCGCTTGTTCTAAGGTCTATTTAGTAGGAGTAAATACTAAATATATTGATGATTTACTACCTTCCAAAATAGCTAAAAAATACTTTAAAAATGTTGATGAATTAATTACGCATATTACGGATTTATTTGAAGGTAATGAGCTGATTCTAATAAAAGGGTCAAGAGGCGTAAAACTTGATAAGATTGTTGATTATTATAAATAAATACACTAGGATATTCTTAATATTGTGTAGTTTGGTTGCCCGTCATTGCGCGGAAATGACGTAGTAATTGACGAAGCAATCTCAGGATGTTTGACAAGATTGCTGCCGCGCAGTCTACGACTGCGCGCAATGACGATTTGGTATCCAATAACATCAAAATATACTTTTAAATTTAAATCTACAAATGTTATACAATCTTTTACTCCCTCATATCCATAATTCACATATAGCTAATTTATTTCACTATATTACTTTTCGTAGCGGTCTTGCTATTATTATAACTCTAAGCCTTAGCTTTATCACGGGTCCGATATTAATAGAATTTCTGCGATCTATTCAAAAAAACGGTCAGCCTATACGCTCAGACGGACCTGAATCGCATCAAACAAAAGTAGGTACTCCGACAATGGGGGGCATTATGATTATTTTGTCTAGTTGTCTTTCTACTTTATTACTTGCTGATTTAACGAATAAATATATTTGGATTACGTTATTTGGTTTGATTAGTTTCGGTATTATAGGATTTATGGATGATTATGCTAAGGTAACTAAAAATAATCATTACGGAGTAAGAGGAAAAAGTAAGCTTTTACTTCAAGGAATTATTAGCTTCATTATATGTGTTTTACTAGAATATCTAGATAAAAGTCCAAGTCATTTACTTAACGTACCGTTTTTTAAAAATTTAAGTTTGGATCTTGGTTATTGTTATATAGTTTTTGCTATATTTGTTATAGTTGGCTCTTCTAATGCCGTGAATCTAACGGATGGGCTTGATGGTCTTGCTACCGTTCCTATTGCCTTTACTGCCGGTTCTTTTGCTTTAATAAGTTATTTAGTAGGAAATCTAATTTACTCGAACTACTTACAGCTAACCTATATACCACATACCGGAGAGTTAACGGTGTTATGTGCAGGATTAGTCGGTAGCTGCCTTGGATTTTTATGGTTTAATGCACAACCGGCAGAAGTTTTTATGGGCGATACCGGTAGTCTAAGTCTTGGCGGTGTGCTTGGTATTATTAGCGTTATTACTAAGCATGAAATAGTTTTAGCTATAGTCGGCGGCTTGTTTGTTATTGAAACGGCATCCGTAATTTTACAGGTATATTACTTCAAAGCTACTAAAGGAAAAAGAATATTTAAAATGGCACCGCTCCATCATCATTTTGAAAAACACGGCTGGGCAGAATCAAAAGTCGTAATAAGATTTTGGATTATTTCAGTTATATTTGCTCTGATAGGCTTATCATCCTTAAAATTACGTTAACTATATTCGTTTATCTATCTTTTATTTATCAAAATACATTACATAAATTAACTTTCTCTTTGCTTTTGTACAAGAAATTTGCTATAATACTGATATTAATTTATAGTAGGTGTATGGCATGGTTAAAGAAATAGATATAAATAAATTATTAGCACAAGAAAATAATGCTTTAAATGCTATACTAAGCCAAGTACATGAATTATGCAAGCAAAATAAGCAGTTGCAAGGTTTAATCGAAATACAAAATGAAACTAAAGAACTAGAAAAAGAACATAATAGATCGTTGCCTTGGTTTAAAAGATTTGTAAAAACAGTTTCTAATGTAAAGTATATTTTAATCAAAAGTGAAGAACAGTTAACAAATGAAGCAATAAAGTATAATAATAAAATATTAAAAGATATTGATAATAAGATATATAATATAGCGGAAAAATCTGCACCTTTAAAGCAAGCATTACAAGAAGAAATCGAAAAAAATTTTAAGGATTTAACAAAGAAAGATTTATCTAAAGATCAAAGAGCAAGATTATCAGAAGTATTTTTTAGTTATAAGAGTACCCCTGAAAGATTCTCAGCTCTACATATGACCAATCCCTTACAATTCATTAATGCTGAAGAACTAGAGAAACAATATAATTCTTTAAATGCTACAAAACAAAACATCCAAAATTTAATATCCGAAAATTCTAATATCAAAGAACTTAAAGAAATACAAAAACAGGTTGCTGAAATTAGGGCAGAAGTACCTCATACATTTTTTGAAAAATTAAATAATATTTGGCAAAATGTTAAAAATGTTTTTGTAAATAATAGTGAGCAGGTTTTAGCAAAAAACAAAGAGAGTAATACTAGAACAATTAGAAAGATTGATGAACAATTATATAAAACAAAGCATAAATTTGAGGAATTAATTGAAAATAAAGAAAGAAATATTAAGGATATAATTGCAAAATTACCTGACAATGAGGAGTTACAAAAGATAGTAAGTAACCTTACCAATCACATGGCTTCAAAAAAAGAACCAATATTAGCAAATGTGTCCCTAGCTAAACCTTTGGAAAATAATATAACACCACCGCCTCCTTTACCGGAAAATAACATTCCATCACCACCTCCACCTCCACCACCGCCTCCTTTACCGGAAAATAACATTCCATCACCACCTCCACCACCGCCTCCTTTACCGGAAAATAACATTCCATCACCACCTCCACCACCGCCTATGGCTCCGGCTGAGACATTATCTAAGTCTGTAGAAGCTACTACGGTTAAAAAACTGGAAAATCAACCACGTCCTTCTATAGATACTTCTGATTTAATGAGAGAAATAGCAGGGCCAAAAAAACTAAAAAAAGTTGAATTTGACCCTAATACAGGAAAACCGGTTGCACATTCTCATAGTAAGCCTGCTCAGAATGTTAACAAACCTAGTGGACTTGAATCAATTTTCGCACGAAGAGTTGCTATAGAGATGAGTGATAGTAGTAGCAGTGAAAGCGATAGTGGTAACTGGAGTGAGGTTAGTGTTAATAGGAATAAATCAAAAATGCTTAAAACTAAAGGAGAACGAGATGCTAAAATGACTACGCATGCTCAAAAAATTAATAATAGGAACTCACAAAAACCATCATTTGTTAGATAATAAATGTCATTCCCACGGAAGCGGGAATGACATAAAACACCATATAAATCTACCCTTTAAACTTCTTCAACTATTCTTTTACCAAAGAAATTAGCAGTTTTTAAATCGCCTTGAGTAGGAGTAATATCAGGAGAAGATTTGTGGTTAGATTGAGTCATACGTCCTGACCAGCTACCTAAGCGGTTAATTTTATTGGGATCAGGCATCTCATGATCAGAACAATTCGGAGCAGCTTCAGCTTGCCCTACCCAAATCATACAATGCTGCATAGGGAAGTGAAATAGCTGCTGAATACTGCAAACTTATCACCTGAATAAAAAGCAGAATTAGTAAAAGCTGCAGCTATTTTATCTTTCCATTTTTGTTGTGCCCATCTAGTTGAGGTAGCTTCCATAAATATTTTAAACGATCTGGCTAAACTACCCATATAGGTTGGGACTCCAAAAATGATAGCACCTGCATTGTCTCATAAATCCCAATCGAGATTATTAGGTTTATCTTTATTTATTTGTATAAGAAACATTTGCTCCTGCTTCTTTTATGCTCTTATTTAGTTTTTCAGCTACTTTTGCAGTATGACCGTATCTACTATAATATTACGATAGCTACTTTAACCATTTTATTCTCCTATAAATTTACTATAAACTCGGCTTCAGTTTTAGACGTTATTTCTTCAATAGTAACATCGTCAGCTTGTCTAACTAATATCATTGCATCTTTATCAATATCAAAAATTCCAAGATCGGTAATTACTCTGTTAACTACTTTTTTACCTGTTCACGGAAAGTTGCATTCTTTTAATAATTTAGCATCGCCATCTTTTGCGTTATGTTCCATTGTAATAACTACTCTTGTGGTGTTAGTGACCAAATCCATAGCTCCTCCCATACCTTTAACCATTTTACCCGGAATAGTCCAGTTGGCAAGATCGCCTGTTTGTGAGACTTGCATAGCACCTCAAATAGTTAAATAGACATGCGAACCTCTAATCATCCCAAATGAAAAGCTACTGTCGAAATAGCTGCTTTCAGGAATAGCAGTAATAGTTTGCTTACCGGCGTTAATTAAATCAGGATCTTCCTCTCCTGCGTAAGGAAATGGTCCCATACCAATCATACCGTTCTCGCTTTGAAATATTACATTCACTCCTTGAGGTATATAATTTGCTACATGCGTAGGCATACCTATACCAAGATTGACATATAATCCGTCTTTAAGTTCCTCTGCGGTTATTTGATAAATTTCTTCTTTGCTCCAAGGCATATTTTATTTTTCCCTGACAGTTAATTGCTCAATACGTTTCTCATATTTTTCACCTACTATTAATCGCTGTATGAAAATATTAGGTGTGTGAATATTGTTAGGGTCACGCTCTCCCACCTCAACTATTTCCTCTACTTCACAAACTGTAACTTTAGCGGCACCTGCCATGACTGCATTAAAATTTCGTGCAGTTTTATTATAAATCACGTTGCCGCTTTTATCAGCTTTAAAGCCTTTAATAATAGCAAGGTCAGCTTGAAGGGCAGTTTCCATTATATATTTTTTGCCGTTAAACTCCTTGGTTTCTTTACCTTCCTCTACAATTGTACCTATACCTGTTTTAGTATAAAAAGCTGGAATTCCCATACAAGCAGCCCTAATTCGTTCAGCTAAAGTTCCTTGTGGGTTTAGCTCAAGCTCTAAAACCTTATCAAGATATTGTTGCTCAAAAATCTTATTTTCTCCGACATACGAAGAAATCATTTTTTTTATTTGTTTAGTTTGAAGAAGAAGCCCAAGTCCGAAGTTGTCAACACCGCAATTATTGCTTATAACTGTTAAATTTTGAACATTGCTTTTAAGAAGTGCATTTATTAAATTTTCAGGAATACCACATAGACCGAATCCGCCCGACATTATAGTCATGCCGTCATAAAGAAGTCCTTCAAGAGCTCAGCCGAAGGATAGATTTTATTCATAAATTTTAAATTATTTAATATCTATTATTTAAGACATTAGGAAGATTTGCAAAAGAAGTCAAGGACATACACAAGTTTGGTATATTACAAAAATACTGTACAAGAAATTACATTTAACCATTGCTGCTTGTTTTGTGTATTCATCAACAGTATTAGTAACTGAATCAAATATTGATGACAATATAACAATTCAAGAAAATTCTAAAAAAAAATTATAGTTATGTAGTGACTTATAATAAAGATATGTCCTCAAGAGTGAGTAGTAATGTTGCTATGTCATTAATTGAAGGTTACCGTCAATTAGATGATGCTATGTTTGCCGATTCAGATAATATAGCTATGAAGATCTTAAGTTATATTACAAGATTTACTGCTACATCTTGGATTATGGTAGGTAATCATGAAATAGGAGGTTATGGAGCAAGAGCAAAGAATTTGATTTAAAAGTAACAAAATATGAAGTAGATCCTTTTGAGGGTACAACATATTTTAAAACTAAAGATTTTAATTCTTTGCAAGTTCATAAGCACATTGCTATAGATACAGGGGGAATGCAAGCAAGTTATTTGTTATCTGAAAATATTAAAGATAGATACATGGCAAGTCACAAAATTAATCCTACTTACGGTATAGGTTATTTATGGATAAGACTAGAGCAAGCAAGTTATATTTTTAGTACTAAGTTTGATGGCAAAGATAAAAGCGGTAATGATATAAATACATATGTAAAAGCGATTAACTCCATATACGGTAAAAATTATATTACTAAAAATAAAATTTTTCATATGCTTATTTAGATTTATTTGATCCGTTTTTATTCTATTCAGGATATTCATTTATTAACTTAAATAATATGCCGATGATTGCATTAGGACCGGTTAAATATTTACCGGCTACTAGAGCGATACTTGCTCCATACGGTTTAGAGCGTGGTTTAGTTAACCATTTTGTTGTTGATAACAAATATATTCAAGTTAATATTAATTACGGCAAAAATCAAAAATTTAAGTCTTACGGTGTCGGAGTGAAAGCTAATAACTTAGTCAAAGTTGAATTTATCGGTTTAGGTTTAGAAGCGACATTTTGGAATCAGCCTAAAATGTTAACCGCTACCCCTTTAAAAGAAAATTGTAAGCAAGGTGGACTTGGAGCCGTTAATTTTGAGCTTAGCGTAAATGAAACATTTAAGATAGTCGGCTCAGACGGTTACAAAACAGCGGGATTTATAGAAGGTATGCCTTTAAAATCCTCAGCTATAGTTAGAGCAGGGTTAAAATTAGCTTTATAAGAGAAGGCTTTGTTGCATGATTAATATGTCATTCCTGCGAAAGCAGCAAGCCAGAAAAAAGCGCGATACATCAAGCTTTTAATTTTCAACACTTACTGTGTATGCACCGTTTAATTACTGGATTCCCGCTTTTGCAAGAATGACATATTAATCATAATTTGTATATTTTATTATTCTTCTTTTATTATAAAGTATATATATTTGTATATAAGATAATTATGACTATATATGCTAACTATTTTAGAAAAATTCTTATTCTCTTCTGTAAAAACGTTCATCAATATACGTGAAGATACCGTATCTGCTCTTAAAAGGCTTGGTATTAACAATATTCGTGATTTATTATTTTATCTACCTGTTTCATATCAAAATAAAATATTATCGCCTAATTTAACTGAAGTTAGAGACGGTGACATAATCCAAACAGAAATTGTAGTTGAGAGCATTAATTTACCCAAGAAAAGTAGTCAGCCTTTAAAAATTACAGCTAGCAATGATACTGGTTCTTTGTTATTAGTGTTTTTTCATAAACCCCCACCGTTTATTTTTAATAAGCTGCAAGTTGGTACTTCTCATATTATCAGCGGAAAGGTGCAATTTTTTGATCATTACTTGCAAATTGCGCATCCTGAATTTATTGTAAATCCTAAACTCGCAAAAGAAATAGAGCCGATTTATTCCCTGACATATTTACTTAGTAACAAGCAGTTATATTCATATATCATAAAAGCAATAGAGATATTTGAAGAGAAGTGTAAGAGTATAGAAGATAAAGAAGTAAAAGATTATTTAGATATTATATTGCAGAATTTGCAAATGTTGCATGTTTTCCATCATTGCGAGGAGGCATGCATGCCGACAAAGCAATCCAGTAATGTAAAATTAATAAATTCTAGATTGCCACAGCCTCTAAAGGGGCTTCGCAATGACGATTTATATACTAACGCCAAAAAACAATTAGCAGCTAAGGAGCTTATCGCTAATCAAATATCTCTTTTAAATGTACGTACGCAAATAAGTAGAAGACAAGGTAATATTTACCCTAAAGCTGTATCTATTCAAGCAAATATATTAAATGAGCTAGGATTTGAGTTAACCTCTTATCAAAAGCAAGTCATAGAAGAAATAGAGTGTGATCAAAGCGATAAAATAGAAATGATGAGATTGTTGCAAGGCGATGTTGGTTCCGGTAAAACTTTGGTAGCTCTGCTGACGATGGTAAATGTGGTAGCCACTGGATTTCAAGCAACGCTTATGGCTCCAACTGATTTGCTTGCCAATCAGCATTATGAGTTTTTTGTTAAAGCTTTAAAAAATACTAATATAAGAGTCGGATTACTTACAGGTAAGATACTGGGGGCCGCTCGTAAAAATATTATGATACAACTTGACAACAATGAGATTGATATATTAGTCGGCACTCATGCTTTATTTCAAGAAAAAGTAAGTTTTAAGAAATTAGGTTATATAGTTATTGATGAGCAGCATAGATTTGGGGTACAACAGCGTTTGAATTTAATAAATAAAGGAGTAAATCCCGATGTGTTAGTTATGACTGCAACGCCGATTCCTCGAAGTCTTGCACTGACTATGTTTGGTGATATGACTATCTCAAAGCTAATGGGTAAGCCGAAAAGTCGTTTACCTATCGCTACAAATACCATGTCCGTTAATAAGATAGAGCATATTATAGTAGCGATAAATAAGAAGCTTATTGCAGGTGAGCGGGTATATTGGATTTGTCCATTGATAGAGCAGGGAGGGAAAGAAACGCCGGAAGAGGATAGTTTATTGATGGATGTGATGAATCGTTTTAACTCTATCGACAATATCTATCAAGGTTATACCGGTATTATTCACGGTAAGATGAAAAACGAGCAGAAAGACCAAATAATGAAGCAATTTAAGGAAGGTGAAATTAAGATATTAGTTGCAACAACCGTTATTGAAGTCGGAATAGACATACCTGAAGCCACTTTGATAATTATTGAAAATGCTGAGCAATTTGGTCTCGCTCAACTTCATCAGCTTAGAGGTAGAGTAGGGCGGGGTAGTTTGCAGTCATATTGTATATTGTTATACAATCCTAAAAGGCTTAGAAAAGTTGCACGAGGTAGGTTTGAGATAATGAAACAAACTAATGATGGATTTTATATAGCTGAGCAGGATTTAAAACTTCGAGGTAGCGGTGAGATTTTAGGAGTAAAACAAAGCGGCGAAATCGCATTTTTCTTCGCCGATTTAGCGGACGATTATGACCTACTTCTTAAAGCGCATAAATTTGCGGCAATAGGCTCAAAAGGTAATGTAAATTTTGTTAACTTTCAGATCAAGCTCTTTGCCAAATCTCAAGTAAGCGAGCTGGTTTAGTTTGAATATGCTATTTCCGCTTGACATTGGCGTTGTTGCATGGATCGATTTTTCCGTCATTGCGAGAAGAATTACGCAGTAATTCGATAAAGCAATCTCGTGCCAAAATCCTGAGATTGCCGTGCTCCTTTCAGTCGCTCGCAATGATGAAAAACCGTACCGTGCAAGCAAGCTGTTTTATAAAATCTAGAATACTATAAGTTAAAGTTAATCCTGTGTGATTTCAGCAAGTCTAGTAAACAGAGCGTCAATCATATCCCAGCCTTTTTTTTGAATAGTGAGTAAAGAAGAATCATTAATGTTTATTTGTTTTAATAAAGCTATTCCCATTTGTTCATGTTCAGGATCAAGATACATATGTGTTTTGAAATGTTTTGCTGCTTTATGATTAAAAAATATTGATCCTAGTTTTGCATAAAATATAGTAGCACAAGATTCTATTACTAAATGGACAAGGACGGCTCTTTCACTATCTCCAAGAGTCATCATTTTTAGCGTAAACCAAGAACCTAAGGCCTCAAAAATCGAATCTGTAGTTTCTTCATTATTTTCTAGATTTTGGAATAATTCTATATTATGTCCAAATTCATCAGTAAGATGCTCCCATGCAAGTTGTTGAAATTCTTTTGTTTCAGAAAACACTACTCTTGCTAATACCATTTTTTGAAATGCGTCTGACCAAAGCCGAAAATGTTTAAGAAATTTATTTTTTCGTAGCGTACTATCTAACTTAATTTTAAATAATTTGTTTTTTTTAAATTGCTCTTTATATTGTTCATTATCCAACATTAAACGATCTATTATATTCATATATTTAAATATATTAATAATCCAACATTAAACGATCTATTATATTCATATATTTAAATATATTAATATTAACTAAATTACGCTGTCACTTATTATTAATGTTTATTTACCAATTTTTAAAACCATATGTGTATTTATAGATGAATATGAATTGTAAGATCATAATGTGTATGCAGTAAATATATAAAACATTGCGACTTATCCATTTTAGATTTATAGCTATTTTTTGTGAATAATCGCTTAGGATCATTAATATATAGGTAATTGTTAAGAAAGTGAGGTTTAAAATTAAGTCAGTATTTGAAAAATTAAACTCATTAAAGGAAATCGCAAGAGTAAAAAGAGTTGAATGCACGAAAGAAGCAAAAATTGCTATAAAACAGCAAAGTTTTAAGTTTGCCTGCTCATGTTTTGAAATAAATCCAAGTATCATTGTAGCAATTACAAGCGTCCCGTAATCAATCAAAGCCCAGCTAATATACCACAATAGTACCATTATAATTGCATGACAATAACCGCTATAGAAAAAGCGAGTTAAAGAATTACGAAAATAATAAATATACCATTGCCCTAAATAGATAGAGATTAGAATATTTGTAGTAAGAAACTGTTTAAATAGTACAGTGGTATATATTTGTAATAAAACACCGAATATTATTATATGGGTTTTTGGTTTATCATGAAAATTATAACCGGCAAAAAAGCAAAATACTGGCATAGTTGTACGACCTATGATCCGCATAATTGTTAATTCAGGATATAGATATAAACCTACATGATCAATGATCATGGCTATAATAGCTAAGGCTTTTAGCCAATCCTGATAATTTGATTGGTGCTTATTTTTTGTTGTTATCATAATTAACCGCTTTTAATAAATATGCCGTGCCGAAAAATGCTCCCATTCCAACTGCAATTGTACTACCTAGCATACAGACTTTAATCAGTAAATATTCCGAATAAAAATATTCTAAATAATAATGCTTTATTAAAGCAATTATAATAGACATTAATATACAGCATAACAAAATTTTACCGCAGAAAAGTTTTATACCGGCTTCTATATGAAGCTTATTTTGTTTTGTAGTATAGCTATATAATAAACCTAGATTATACCAAGCTGCAATAGATGTACCGACTGCAATACCGATATGTTTCAAAGAATCCATTAATAATAGGTTCATGCCGGTATTAATTATTATGGACAATAAGGTTATTTTGAGCGGTGTTTTAGTATCTCCGTTAGCATAAAAAATAGGAGTTAAAATTTTTGCCAAAATAAAAGCAGGGAGCCCAAGTGCAAACGCAGAAATAGCCTCAGCTGTATTTGTAGTATCTTGGCTCGTGAATACTCCTCTTTCATAAATTATATTAATAATCGGATGAGATAGAATTATAATACCGAATGTAGCAGGCAACGATAATAATAATCCCATTCTAATAGCATTATTCTGTATTTTTTTTGCAGCTACTATATCATTTGATTTATAGATTTTTGACAGCTCAGGTAGCAATATAGTAGAGAAGCTAGTACCTATTATTGATAGAGGAAATTGATATATCCGGTCGGCATAAGATAATATAGAAATAGCACCTTCAATAAAGCTAGCAATAGATTGGGATATGAAAAGGTTTAATTGCTGTATGCCGGAGCTAATGGTTGCCGGTCCCATATTAATCAAAAGCTTTTTTACATCGGGATCGCTTGGGTTAAAAATTATTGGAAAGTTTAAATCCGCTCTTTTCACACAGACAAACATAAACGAAACTTGTAATATTCCGGCCATTATTAAAGATAAGCTAATTGAGATAGTAGCTTCTATATAATGATCAAATGTTAAAGTAAAAATTATTACGCATATACTTAAAATAACCGGTGAAAAAGCAAATGCAGCGAATTTTTTTATAGAGTTTAATATTCCGCCAAGTAGAGCCGTTAATGAAACAAATATTAAATAAGGTATTGTAATTCGGCATAAAAATACCGTAAGCTCAAACTTTTCTTTTTTACCGTGAAATCCAGGAACAATAAACAGCATTAATTGTGGCATGAAGATTTGCATTAATGCTATTATTACTATTAATGTCAGAAGTAAAAGGGTAAAAATCTCACCTGAAAAATTATTAGCGGCTTTCTTAGAAATAAGCATTTTTTCATTATAAATAGGAATGAATACGCTTGATAATGCTCCTTCTGCAAAAATTCTTCTAAATAGATTCGGTAGTTTAAAAGCAACATTAATGCTATCACCCATAGGCGTAGAGCCGAATAATGATGCGATAAACTGTTCACGCACTAAGCCAAATATGCGAGAAATTAATGTGAAAAAAGCTACTACGACTCCTGAACGAAATAATCGACTTCTTGCATAACTTGCCTCTAAAGGTAATTTGTGCGTCAATCCGGTACTCGCATTCTCACGTACTAAAGTGTACGCTGCGGTGCTGTGTTCCGTGTTTCCTTTAAATTCCTCTTTATTAGCTACGTTATGCAAGAAGTCGGTCACTGTTTGTTTTTTATCTTATTTTTCTGATGCCATTCCCGCGGAGGCGGGAATCCAGTAAAACCTATAAAAAATAAAAACTTCTTTTTATAGGTTTATTTTGTTAATTAATGTGTAATTGTTGAGATCGGGATTAAGGCTACTGTTTCTGGATTCCTGCCTCTGCGGGAATGACATCAAGCACCATGCAAGCAACGTCATGAATTCTTATCCCTAGCTGACCCTCTATCTATTCCTTCATTGATTAAAGCGTCTGCTTTTGATTTATTTTCCCATCCAGTCACTTTAACCCATTTACCTTTTTCTAAATCTTTATAATGCTCAAAGAAATGCACGATACGTTTCTTGAGCATGTCACATAAATCATCTAGCTCTTTAATATGATCGAAAGTAATATCGAGCTTAGAAGTCGGTACTGCGATTATTTTCTCATCAAGCCCTGATTCGTCTTCCATCATCAATACACCGACTGCTCGGCATTGTATAACCGACCCAGGCACTACCGGATGATGAGCTACGACAAGTACGTCTACCGGATCACCGTCATTTGAAAGAGTATGAGGAATAAAACCGTAATTGCATGGATAGCTCATGGTAGTTTGCATAAAGCGATCAACAAAAATTGCTCCTGATTCTTTGTCAAATTCGTATTTGATTGGACCGCTATTCATCGGAATTTCGATAATTACGTTTATTTCGTAATTATTTGCTTTTGCTTTGATTTTATCTATAAACATGTTTTTATTTATTTAGTTTAGTTGTTTTTCGTCATTGCGAGGAGAATTACAACGTAATTCGACGAAGCAATCTCAGGCCTATTTTACTAGATTGCCACGTCGCTTCGCTCTTCGCAATGACGTTGTTATTGCGGAGGTCTGTAATTCTCATCATGCTTTGCAAGTAATTGTCTTGCTATAAATTTCCCGTTCGATAATTGCCCGATGGCAATAATTCCTTGTCCTTTACGAAATAGAGCCGGAAGGGCTCCTTGATATAATATCTCGAAATCCTTAATATTATCGGTAATAACAAAACTTATCTTATCATCAGCAATTTTATTTATTGAGTCTGTTTTAACAAGCCCACCGACTCTTAACTCTTTGCCTTGTTCTATTTCATTAATTTTTGACGGCGGCAAAAAAAATACTATATTTTTCTCTAAATTGTAAAGTATTATACTAATTCCTAAACATGCTGAGCAGAAACAAATAATTATTGTTATGAATCTATTTCTTACTCTCTTTTGCATTAAAGTGCTGTTTATTTTTCAATGACTTGTAATTTAAAAAACTTACAATTAACAATGTCGCTAAGGTTAAAAAGGTAAATAAATACGCTACCGATATATAATTATTCATTTCTTAAAAATTCCATAATTTCCTTAGGTGAAGAATCTAAATAGAAATGTTTCAGATATTTTCCGTTTGCATCGATTAAATATGTAAAAGATGAATGATCAAGCATATAGTTCGGGTCGTCATCATCACCATGCACACGAGCATAGAAGACCTTGAATTTATCAGTTACATCTTTTATTTGCTGCTCGTTACCGGTAAGACCTATAAATTTCGGATGAAAATGTTTTAGATATTCTTTAAGTGCTATAGGAGTATCACGTTTTGGGTCAATAGTGATAAAAACAGGTAGAATATCTATTTTATGTTTATTTAAAATTTCTACAATCTCTGTCATTTTATTTAGAGAGGTTGGGCATATATCAGGACAACTAGTAAATCCAAAGTAAATGAGGCTTAAGTTGCCTTTCAACTTATCACTATTAAATATCTCTCCATTTTGGTCTATTAGTTCAAAATCACCGCCGATTTTTACGTTATCTTCATAGATATTAACTTGACCGGCAAGTGGCTTTTCAGGCGTTCTTAAAGATAACAACAAATATAATGCTCCTACTCCTATTAATAAGCTAATTACGATAATTATTTTTATAACATTTGACTGTATTTTCATAAGATATTATCCATTTTTGCGTTGTCATCCTAGCTGGTCCTGCTGTATGGCTCTTATGTTATTCCTGCGAAAGCAGGAATCCAGAGAAAAGTGAAAATGTCATACCGTGGCTTGACTACGGTATCTTATATCACAGGCCGTGTTCTGAGATCCCGCAATCAAGTTGCGGGATGACATTAAAGGTTACTGGATTCCCGCTTTCGTGGGAATGACATAAAAAGACCATACAACAAAGTCTACTCTTTTACACAAGCCCTAATTTTTTAGGTTTAAAATATTGTACCCAAATATCTATTAACAATTTAGTAATGATAATCGCCGAAAACATTGAAGATATAATCCCGATAGTTAATGCAACGGCAAAACCTTTTATTGCACCTACTCCAAATATATAAAGTAAAAAAGCAACGATTAAAGTAGTTAGGTTAGCATCAAGGATAGTGGCAAACGCAGATTCAAAACCGGTTCTAATAGCATAAAGATTAGACACTCCTTTATGCAGTTCCTCTTTAATTCTTTCGTAAATCAATACATTAGCATCAACAGCCATACCCATAGTGAGTATTATTCCTGCAATGCCCGGCAGAGTTAAAGTAGCTTGGAAAAGTGAAAGTAAAGCTAAAATATATAACAATGCAAGGCTTAAGGCTATATTGGCAAATAAACCAAGCACACCGTAAGACCAAACCATAAATATACACACTGCTATAAATCCTATAAGTCCTGCCTTTTTGCCTGACTCTATAGAATCAGCACCCAAATTTGGACCTATACTTCTCTCTTCAATAATTTTAAGTGGGGCAGGAAGCGAACCGGCTCGCAATAATAGTGCAAGCTCATTTGCCGACTCAACGGTAAAATTTCCTGTTATTATACCGCTTCCGCCCATAATTGCTCCGTTTATCATTGGAGCACTTAGTAATTTATTGTCTAAAACTATAGCAAGGCGTTTACCGGTATTATTTTTAGTTATTGCACCAAATATTTTACTACCTAAATTGTTGAAAGAAAAAGCCACTACCGCTTGCGAATTTTGGTCAAAAGAAGCTGAAGCGGTTGTAAGCTGATCCCCACCCAAAACAACTTTTTTCTTTATAACGACATAATACTCCCCATGACTTTCGTTATCTCCCTTAACTAGCATTGAACCTACTGGAACATGTCCTTTTACCGCTTCTTCGATATTGGCATTTTCATCAACTAAATGAAAAGTTAGCTTTGCAGTTTTCCCTAATATATTCTTCAGGTAAGAGGGATTTTCTTCACCGGGAACTTGCAGTAATATATGCTTATCGCCTTGTTTCTGTAGGGTCGGCTCTTTAGTGCCGGTACTATCAACTCTCATGCGAACGATCTCAATAGATTGGTCTACTACCTTATTAAGTAAGTCATTTAATCTAGATTCGCTGTAGCTAAGCTTTATTTTATTTTCATTTACTTCAGCGATAATTTCTGGATCGATTTTATTAATTATTTTCTTTAACTGCTTTAATTTCTCAGGCGATCTTACTTCTAATTGAATGCTATTTTGTCTAACTAACAGATTTTTATAGCCGATTTTATCCTCACGAAAATTTTTGCGTAAAGTGTCGGCAAGATTTTCCATTGAATCATTTAAGTAGGTGTCAAAATCAACATCGAGTAATAAATGGGCTCCTCCTCTAAGATCAAGTCCTAGATTTACTGAATCATGAGGTAGAAACTTAGAGTTTACCTGCATGAAATTAGGTAAGGCACAAATAACCGCAAAAACCGTACATATAATTGAAAGAAAAATTTTCCACTTAGGAAGATTTTGCACCGCTTACCCTCTTATTTTTTTTGTTTTCTTTTTTTACTGCTACTTCTTTTGTACGACTAGTTATATCGATAATAGCACTTTTTAAAACTTTAATACGTACATCTTTAGCTATTTCGATTTCAATATTATTGTCATTTTCACTTACTTTAGTCACAATACCATAAATGCCGCTATTTGTTAGAACTTCTTCGCCTTTTTTAACTTCACTTACTAATTTCTCTCTTTCTTTGCGTCGTGTTTCTTGTGGACGTAATAATAAGAAGTAAAATACAGCAAAAATTAAAACCATCGGTATTAAGCTTGTTAACCCTGATTGTAAAGAATTTGTTTCTGCAGGCACTACCTCAGTTTCCTGTATTTCTATAGTGTCATTATTATTTGCCTGATTATCTTGCGTATTTGCTGACATATGTAATTTCCTAATTGTTGCAATAGTCTTCCTGTATAACCTCTTTCTAAAAGTAATTTTTATACCTTTGATACTTCAAGCTTTGGTACGTCAAATTTTAGGCTTCGCCTTTGCTCATGTAGTTTTCTACGCTCCGCAGGTTCACCACTTACTTGGCTTCCAACTTTTGAAGTATCTGCGGTATACATCACTCGGGTACTCGCATCTCACGTCCCTTTTTGTACGCTGCAGTGCTGCGTGCCGTGTTTCCTTAAAATTTCTCTTTATAAGATAGGTTATGCACTAAGTTTAATAAAATAAAAATAGCTACCTAATAGCTTTAATGCAAGGGTAAAATAATAATATAAAATACATTTAAATATATTTTATACTAATATAAGTTATCACAAAACCGATAAATGGCTATTTTTATGACAGTTATAACTACTAGAATTTCTAATGCACTAGATATTATACTTTCTAATGTTGTTAAGGAAATCGATAGACCAAAAGGATATATTATACGTAAAGCAATAGAAAGTTATATAGCAGAAAAAGCAGATTTATTAATTGCTGTGTCTTGTGTAGAAACAAGAGAAGAAGTAATTTCATTAGAAGATATTAAGAACAAATATGGTTTGGAAGATTGAATTTATAATAAACTTACTGATGTCATTTGCAAAAGGGCGTTGTTGCTTGGCTCGAAAAACATGCTCTATGTCATTCCCGCCTACGCGGGAATGACATAAAATGGACAAAATCACTGGAGCGGGTGAAGGGATTCGAACCCTCGACTTCAACCTTGGCAAGGTAGTGCTCTACCCCTGAGCTACACCCGCTTAAATAAAATAACGGCGTTTTAATGTAAAAAGTTTAAGGGGATCAAAATTAATTACATCAAAACGCCTTAGTGCTTTTTAATCTAAGCGCATCTGAATATAAGTAATTATAAGATAAATTGCAAGTATTAAATTAGAAATTTATTGGCATTGCTAAATAAAGATATATTTTTTAATAAATTAACGCCATTGCAAGGCAATGACAAAGTATATTGACTAAGCAATCTAGTTAAAAACTCTGTAAACTAGAATTTATTATTATTTTTTTAGATTGATACGCTCCTTTCAGTCGCTCAGCTCATTACGACACCTGTCTTGAGTTAGCAATGCTGTAAAAAATCTAATTTTGTTAACTTGACTTTTATTGTTATATAAAACAGTATAGTTCTTTATTAATTTTAACTAATCTGTAAAAAAGTATGTGAAGTTACGCAAAAGAGCAAAAAAGTTTAGCCCGTAATCAACAATAGGACTACTATCGATAGGTACGTTTCTTGCATATTGTGATCTCACGCTTGTACACATGGCGGTAATACTTAACGAGCTATTTTTTCCTGAAGCCGATGTACGAGCAGCTTCTCTATATTCTGCCATTGCATATTGTGCAACATATGTATTTAGACCTATCGGTGCTTTAATATTCGGTTGGATAGGAGATACTATAGGTCGTAAGGCAACGGTCATTATTACAACTTTTTTAATGTCGCTTTGTTATCTTATAATGGCTAATTATAAAAACTTATGCCGAAATTGGTATTACGGGGACTTTTGTAGTAACTGCGTGTCGTATCGCTCAGGGGATGTCCTTTATAAGGGAGGTAGTAGGTGCCGAGCTTTATCTAACCGAAATGACAAAAATTCCTCAACGTTATTGGGTGGTGGCTTCGCTTGTTGTTTTTGTAATTTTAGGTGCAACCGTGTAGCATTGGCGGTAGGAACACTTGTTACTTCTTTTGGACTTGATTGGCGTATTGCATTGTGGTTTGGAGCAGCTATTGCTATAGTTGGTGCTGTTGTAAGGACAAAGCTTAGGGAGACTCAAGATTTCATTGATGCAAAAAGACAAATAAAGAAAACTTTAATAAACCAACAGCAATAGCTTTCTTTTTGGTACATTGTGGAGCCCCGTTATGGTTTTATATTGTTTATATTTATTGCAGTAATATGCTAAAAACTCATTATAATTACAGTGCTACTCAAAATTCATCACAATTTTATTGTTTGTGGTACAGAATTAATAAATACAATAATTGTTACTTATTTGGTTTGTAAAATACATCCTTTAAAAGTCCTTAAAGTAAGATTAATAATATTTTCTATGGTAGCCCTTATATCTTCTATCTTACTAAATAATATTTCAAATACTATAGAATTACTTTTATTCCAATTATTTATTGTAGTATTTGCCCCTACTATTTTTCCGGCAGGTGCAGTGTTTTATGCAAGATTTCCAGTATTAAAACGTTTTACATGCGGCAGTTTTATATTGGCTTTATCACAAGCTTTAATGTTTGCAGTTTCTTCTTTTAGAACAATTTACTTGATAGATTCTTTTAATCACTGGGGATTATTATTCTTGATTATTCCAATTCTAATTGGTTATACATTTGGAGTAAATCATTTTATAAAGTTAGAGGAGGAAGCAGAGAGTTATTATTAGAAAAAGCTTTGTGTCTTTCAAGTTCAATATTAAAAACTTTTAGGCATAACTTAGCAAATTCTTGTTCTAGTTTATAATTTATATTAGCAGCGACCACAAGAAAATTTATTAAAGTCGCTTCAATAATTTTTCTAGCTTTCTCAGGTGATTTAACTCCCAAAGTTTGCACATTATGAATTCGGTCAAATAATTTTATTAATGCCGTATTGTATCTTTTTTCTTTAATTAATAAGTTTAGGCTTTCTCCGCCACTTATCTTCCCGTAAGATTTAATTCTAGTTAGACCTTCTACGTGTTTTGTTACTTCCGGTCCAAAAATTTCGGTAATTGCTTCTTCAGTTAATTCAGTGTCTTCAATAGTATCATGAAGTAAAGCGGCTTGCAGCATAATGATGTTATAAAGCTTAGGTGCTTCTTCAGCTACAAATTCAGCAAGCATAATTTTTACCTCAATCGGGTGCAAATAATAAGGATCGCCTGATTGACGTATTTGAGAACCGTGTTACGTGCATAGTGGATACCTTTTGTGATTTCGAGTATATCTATAGGATTTGCTACTTTAGTATTTAAATATTCGAGTTTATCAAGTAATTTTTGACTATAAACACAAATTGCAAACTTTTCTTTCCACGAGCTTATATCTTCTATAAAAGTTATTTCTTATTTCATTATAATTTGTGGGCTATTAATTAAAAAATTAGACATTGCCTAGAAAAAGTTGATAATTTGAAAAGTTTACGTCATTGCCACGCTCTTTGCAGTCGCTTAGCTCATGACGATATCAACCGTTTCAAGGAAATGCCAAAAATTGCAGTAATAAATAGCTGCAGATTAGGTTCTATGAAGGAAAATTAAATTAATCTATTTTTGCTATTTTTTGCTGTAAATCATAAGATTTTTTTTGAAATAGGAACAACTATTACTTCAAAAATCTTATTAATGTTCGCTACAAAATATCTGAAAATATAAATAATTTAATTTGCCTTCACAGAACCTAAAGATTATTGTTATATTATTTTAAATATTAATCCTAAAGTCAAAATATAACTATGTCAAACCGTAATAGTTTAGAAGTACAAGAGTACGCACAAGCTAGCTCCTTAAATAATACTAATCTAACTGCATCACAGGGTGAGTTAATACTAACTGTTGCAAATTTATTGTTCAAAGAGTCCAATATTAATAATCATCAGAATATACAAAGAGATAATAATATATCTTATGAGAATAATATTACCGACTTTGAAAATCAGGATACAAGTGGTGGTATATGTAAATGTCTTGGAGCGATAGCTACTGTGTGCTGCAATGTGTATGTATTTTTATTTGAATAAACACCAATTTTACACTAAAAAAATATGAGCAAGGCTTAAGAAAGTTAGGAAACCTAGCGCATCGGTTATGGTTGTTAGAAATACACCGGAGCCTGTAGCGGGGTCTATATCAAAATAATGCAGTATTATAGGAATAGCAGAGCCGAATAATCCGGCTACTAAAAAATTTAAAATAACTGCAATAGCAAAAATAACGCTAAGATTTAAGTCAAGCAACATCACAAAGCTAAGTCCTGCTCCGATAATTGCAAGTACAAAACCGTTAAAAGCCGATACGGCTATTTCTTTTAATATAACTTTATTGACATTATTATAATGAATATCTTTATTAGCAAGGGCTCTAACCGTAACGGTCATGGCTTGTGTTCCGGCATTTCCGCCCATTGAAGCTACAATAGGCATAATGGCTGCAAGCGTTACAAGTTTTGCAATAGTATCGTTAAAATGGTTAATGATAAGTGAGGTCATGCAGGCAGTGATTAGATTAACAAAGAGCCAAGGAAAACGATGTCTAACGGTATAAAATACATTGAAGAAGGTATCTTGAGTGTGTACCCCGCTTAATGATAATATATCTTTGCCGGCTTGTTCTTCGATAATATAAATTATATTATCGATTGATACGCTACCTACTAACTTACCGCTTTTATTGACTACCGGTACAATAGTTAAAGCATATTGTCTAAAAATGAAGCTTAGTTCATTTAAGTCGGTAAAAGCATCTGCAAGTTTAAAATCTTTGTTCATCAAATCTTTTATCAATTCATTTTGTTTGCCTTTAATTAGCGTGCTAAGAGAAATAATACCGATAGGGCGTAATTTATTATCCGTAACGATTGCCGCATAAAAGTCATTCTTTACGTTCTTGATAAAATTTAATGATTCCTCGACCGTCCATCCTTCGTGAAGATTAATAAAATCTCGTTCAATTACCCTACCTACCGTATTTTCGGGATATGTACAACCTACGGTAATTTGGTGTTTTTTTTCTTTAGTGAGATTACTTAGGATAAGGTCTTTTATATCATCGTCTAGATCGATTACTACTTCAATAGCATCTTCTATAACTAGCTTATTGATTAATTCTGCAGATTTTTTTATGCCTAAAGTTTCTATTATTAAAGGTTTACTATAAGCATTTAATGATACTAACGTTTCAGGCTTAATTTCATCCTGTAATAAAGGAATAATTATTTTATATGTTTTATTGTTAAGATTATCTAAGAAATCTGCTAAATCGGCATAATGAAGCTTGGCCAGCCTGCTTGCAGCAGCATCATAATTGTGATTTTCGATCAGATCGTTAATTTGATCAAAAATTTCAGCAAATTGATCGTGATGATCTGGTAAGATGCTTTTAAATATATTGAAATTAGGCATAGCCTATTGACCTAATAGTTTATTATAGACTTATTATAATTATTTAAAGCTGGGTAGCTAGGCTTGGCACAGAAGTGTGTACAATTTGCTAATCAATATAAATCACAGAGTACAAATAAGCAATAGTTTTTATTTTAACTCCTTTTCATTTATCAGGAGTATACAATTAGCACAAACATTTGCTAACAAGACGAACTTAGGAGTAAATATAAAATCTGAAGTGTCGAAACAAACAAAAATTTGACTTTGTGAAAAACCGGCGAATGGTGCGGTCGAGAAGACTTGAACTTCCAATCTTTTTACAGAACAGCACCCTCAATGCTGCGCGTCTACCAATTTCGCCACGACCGCTTAAGTTTTACTCTATAGCAGATTATGAGTAAAATATCAATAGAATTCTTTTGATGTTATTTCCACCTTTCTATGTCATTCCCACTTCCACGGGAATGACATAAACTAGCCATGCGACAACACCTTTAGTCGTTCGCAATGACGGAAAGCTATTCAAGATAAATCAACAACAAAACTAGGTGTAATCGATTGCTTAACAGCAGCTTTCATTAAACTATCTAGTTTTTCATCAATATTATCAAAATCAATATGATATTCTCTAGAATTTCCGGTTAACACTAGGGCAGAGTCTATACCAAGGCGATTTGCTGCCAGTATATCGGTGTAAACAGTGTCCCCAATCATTAACATGCGATTCTTAGGGGTATTATGACATTCTTTTAAAATTTTGCTATATATTTCTTCATATGGCTTACCACTATAAATTACTTTTCCGCCAAGCTGCTTTATTTTTTCGGCATAATAGCCGCTACAATATCTATAAACACCGTGCTGATTTATTCCAAGGTCAGGATTAGCACAAATATTGACCATTTTACGTTGTACAACAATTTTAAATAATTCATTGAATTCGTTTAAATCTAAATTTTCGTTTTCGTCTCTGTAAATAGTCATTAAGAAAATATTAGCTTTGTTAATATCGTCAGTGATAGGACATTGAATTCTGTTTATTATATCATTTTCTAAATGTCCTAAATGATATATTGCTGGTTTTTCTATACCGAACCGCTCTTTACTTTCTAGTATCATTTCTACTGCTATTTGGCCTGAGCTAATGATCATTTCCGGTTCTGCATTTAAGCCCCACGATTTAATTGTTTGATGCAGTGAAACAATATTGCGTGGAGCATTAGTGACAAAATATACTTTTTTTCGTTTAATAATCTTATTGATATTTTGTACGACGCCCGGATAGGTAAGCCCCCCTTCAATTATTACCCCCCAAAGATCGAATAAAAACACGTCATAATCATTAATTACATCGAAAATATGTTTTAACTTTAATATATTCATTGTTATCTCGCTAATTTTAAATCAAGAAACTTTACTATTTTAATAAGTTACGTTATAGTCATTTTTATTGTTTCTAGCAACAAGTAATAGAGCCAAATATATAATATGTCGGAAATTGAAAAAAAATTTAACGAATCATCATACGGTGCTGATTCCATAAAGGTTTTAAAAGGTCTTGAAGCCGTAAGAAAAAGACCGGGAATGTATATCGGGGATGTTGGAGACGGGTCGGGTCTACATCATATGATTTATGAAGTAGTCGACAACGCTATCGATGAGTCGCTTGCTGGTTATTGCGATCTAGTACGAGTAACATTAAATAAAAACGGTTCAGTAACCGTATCCGATAACGGGCGAGGTATACCCGTTGAAATTCATGCAGAAGAAGGAATATCGGCAGCTGAAGTTATTATGACGCAACTTCACGCCGGCGGTAAGTTTGACCAGAACGCTTATAAGGTTGCAGGCGGTCTACACGGTGTTGGTGTATCGGTTGTAAATGCTCTTTCTGAATGGCTTGAGCTGCGTATTTGGCGTAATAATAAGGAATATTTGATGAGATTTAATAATGGTATAACGGAAGCTCCGCTTGCGGTTGTCAAAGAAAATATTGATAAAAAAGGTACGGAAGTTACTTTTTTTCCGTCTGTAGAAACGTTTACTAATATAGAATTTGATTTTGGCACTATAGAGCATCGTCTTCGTGAGCTTGCTTTTTTAAATTCAGGCGTAAAGATTTTACTCGTCGATAATCGCTTTGAAGAAGTGAAAGAAGTAGAGTTTTATTATACGGGCGGTATAGAAGCTTATGTAAAATATATAGACAGAGCAAAGCACGCTATCCATCCATGTATAGTAGTTAATACGGAGAATGCTGAGTCCGGTATAAGCCTTGAGCTTGCAATGCATTGGAACGATTCTTATCATGAAAATATTTTATGCTTTACTAATAATATTAGGCAGCGTGATGGCGGAACTCATCTTAGTGCTTTCAAATCAGCGATAACACGTGTTATGACCTCGTATCTTGATACTACGGGTCTTAATAAAAAAGCTAAAAATTACTTTAGCGGTGAAGATACTAGGGAAGGGCTATGTTGTGTGCTTTCTGTTAAAGTGCCTGATCCTAAATTCTCTTCTCAAACAAAAGATAAGCTAGTAAGCTCCGAAGTACGACCGGTTGTTGAGAATGCCGTTTATACAAAGGTTCTTGAGTGGTTTGAAGAGCATCCAGCAGAAGCTAAGGCAATTATAGCTAAGATTATGGAAGCTGCGAATGCTCGTGAAGCTGCTAGAAAAGCAAGGGAACTCACTCGAAGAAAATCAGCTTTAGAAGTTTCGAATTTACCAGGTAAACTTGCCGATTGCCATGCAAAAGATCCTGCGATTTCAGAATTGTTTATTGTTGAGGGGGACTCTGCGGGCGGTACTGCAAAGCAGGGTAGGGATAGCAAAATTCAGGCTATATTGCCTTTGCGTGGTAAAATTTTGAACGTTGAACGTGCAAGATTTGATAAAATGCTCGGTTCGGACCAAATCGGTACGTTAATTACAGCGCTTGGAATTAGTGTTGAACGAGAATTTTCCTTAGAAAAGCTTAGATACCATAAAGTTATTATTATGACCGATGCTGATGTTGATGGCTCGCACATTAGAACTTTATTACTCACGTTTTTCTATCGTCATATGCCTGCGCTAATAAATAAAGGCTATCTATATATAGCTCAGCCACCGCTTTATAAAGTAAAAAAAGGAGCAGCCGAGTTTTATTTAAAGAATGAGCAAGCGCTGCAAGATTATTTGATCAAATCAACTATTAATGATGCAACCTTAATTCTAGACGATAAAGAGCAGTTAGTGGGTGATAATTTAGAAGAGCTAATTAATAAAGTGGTTAAGCTTAACGGCTTACTTGACCATGCTAGCAAAAAATTTAATCGCTCAATTACCGAAATTCTTGCTATTAATGACTTACTTAATAACAAAATATTTGATCCTGAAAGTGATTTAAGACTTAAAAAAGCTTTAGATGTTTTAAATAGCTTAGAAGATTCGCCTGATAAGACTAGTTGGGAAGTTTTAAAACATGAAAATAAAATAGAGTTCTTCCGCTTTAGTAGGGGTTTAAAAGAAAGTAAAATATTATTGAAAGAGCAGTTAGAATCATTTGAGTTTGTACAAATATCAAAGCTTGCTTTAACGATTTTTGATATATTTAGTAAGCAATTAAAGCTTATAGTGAAAAGTCAGGAATTCGATATTTTAACACCGAGTCAGTTGTTAAATACCATTATAGAATGCGGAAAAAGAGGTATAAATATTCAGCGTTTTAAGGGTCTTGGTGAGATGAATTCCGACCAGCTATGGGAAACTACTCTTGACCCTACAAAAAGAACTTTGCTTCAGGTAAGAGTTGCAGAAATTGATGAAGCAGAAGGCATTTTCTCTACTTTAATGGGTGACGTTGTTGAACCTCGCAGGTTATTTATCCAAGCAAATGCGTTGAATGTCGTGAATTTGGATGTGTAGTATAATCGGTGTCATACCGTGGTCAAGCCACGGTATGACAATTTAATCAGTTTCTCTTCGCAATGACGTTACAATTGTATCAAAATAATTTATGCACAAATTAATTATTCACGGTGGTATACCTCTGAAAGGTAGTATTAATATTAGCGGTGCTAAAAATGCCGTGCTACCTATTATGGCAGCGTCTATTCTTACCGATAAACTGCATATTACTAATGTTCCAAAGTTAACGGATGTTAGTACTATGAAAGATTTGCTCCGAAGTCACGGGGCAGATATTGAAATAATAGAACATCAAGATGAATTTGAGCTTATAATTGATACCAAAAATATAAATAACTTTACTGCAGATTATGAAATAGTCCGTAAAATGAGAGCATCGATTTGGGTGCTTGGTCCTTTGCTTACCAAATACGGTAAAGCAAAAGTATCGCTTCCGGGTGGTTGTGCTATTGGAGCAAGGCAAGTAGATTTGCATATTGCTGTATTAAAAGCTATGGGAGCTGAGATTGAAATAGAAGACGGTTATATTAACGCTTCAAGTAAAGGACGCTTAAAAGGTACTCATTTTGTTTTTGATAAAGTTTCCGTAGGTGCTACGATTAATGCAATACTTGCAGCTGTTTTAGCAGAGGGGGAAACTGTGCTTTTTAATTGTGGTCGAGAGCCGGAAATAGTTGATTTATGTAATTGTCTTATCACAATGGGAGCCGATATTGCAGGTATCGGCACTAGCGAAATAACAATTAAAGGCAAGGATTCTTTAAATAAAGCGAGCTATAAAGTACTTTCTGATCGTATTGAAGCCGGTACTTATATGTTTGCGGCAGCTATTACTAAAGGTGATGTAAAAATTTGTGGGATTGATTACCATATTGTAGAAAACATAGCTTTAAAACTTATCGAAACGGGTATAAAAGTCGTGCCGATCAATAACGGAGTGCAAGTAACTTATGAAGGGAAGTTAAATTCAGTTGATTTAGAAACTAATCCCTATCCTGGCTTTGCTACTGATTTGCAAGCACAATTTATGAGCCTTATGACGCTTAGTAGCGGTGTTTCAATGATCACCGAGAATATTTTTGAAAATCGTTTTATGCATGTTCCTGAATTATGTAGAATGGGAGCAGATATAGTAGCACGAGGTAATAAGGCGGTTGTTCGAGGTGTAGAAATGTTAAAAGGTGCAGAAGTTATGGCCAGTGATCTTAGAGCTTCGGTATCGCTAATACTCGCCGGTCTTAGTACTAATAGCAAAACCGTATTACACCGAATATATCATTTAGATCGTGGCTTCCAAGATTTAGAAAAAAAATTAAGTAATTGTGGTGCAGATATAAAAAGGGTATAATATATTCGATCAACTTCAAAAATGGGCTCAGTCGTTCGTTTTACAAGAGCTGCGGTACGCACGTATTAAGTATATGCTGTGTTCCTCGCCTTGTCAACTCCTTGCTCTTTTTGAAGTTGATCTGCGTATATTCGTTTCCTATTTATTTATAGTATACTATTTTTAACGGAGAAAAATTATGGCAAGAATTACAGCAGAAGATTGTAATAAAATTATACCGGATAGGTTTCGGCTTGTTGTCCTAGCAACAAGATATGCTAAATTATTAAATTATAAAGTAGAAACTAATCACATCAAAAAAGAAAAGCTTGATAAGCCTCCTGTTATCGCATTACGTAGAATTGCTGCCGGAAAAGTAGCGGTAGCTCAGTTAGAACAAGATTTAATAAATAGTCTGCGTACAAGAACTATGATAGAGCCGCTTGTTAATCAAGATGAATCAGAAGCTGTAGAAGAAAAATTTGAGTATTTACCTGAAGTTTATATCGGGGAAGATTATTCTGATTTAGATGATCAAATCTTTATTGATGAGACTGGCAAAGATTATGAAACCGATAAGTAAATGCTTATCGGTGTTGGTACTGATATAGTACAAATTCCTAGAATCGAAAAAATATTACATTTATATCCAGAACTTTTTGCTAAAAAAATTCTAACTTCAAAGGAATTAAAACAGTTTGCTTTGTTGGGAAAAATAAACCATGCTGCTTTTTTAGCCAAGCGTTTTGCTGCTAAAGAGGCTGTTAGTAAAGCCTTTGGAGTCGGTATAGGTCAAGGTATAAATTTTAAAGATATTACTATACTAAATAATGATTTAGGTAAGCCTATAGTAGAAGTTAGCTCAAACTATACAAACAAACTCTCTCCTTTTAATATTCACCTTTCTCTTGCTGATGATTATCCTGTGTGTGTAGCATTTGCTGTGATTGAGAGTAGTGATAATGTTATTCGTGGGTAGAGGCGTGTTACTGTGTGAACCCTATTTCATTCCCGCGGAGGCATTGTTGCATGGATGTCCAAACCGTTATTGCGAGGCGCGAAGGGACGTGGCAATCTCATGCAGTAATAACAAACTTCTGAGATTGCTTCGTCAAAACTTACAGTTTTTCCTCGTAATGACGACTTGGTATACGGGGAATGCCCACTCTCGCAATGACAAAATATAAATTACGATCCGGCTTTGCTGTCTGCTTTAGGTAACATGATTTTTAAATTAGCTTTAGCTTCTAAATCAGCAATATATTTCTTTAGTACTTCTGCAGCTAATATATTATCAATAGTTACTTTTGCTTCTTCTTTTGTTGGAATAGGCACAGGTTTTTTCTCAAGCACTTTGATAATATGCCAACCGAAATCGGTTTTTACAGGAGTTGAAACTTCATTTACTTTTAAAGCAAAAGCTTTCTTTTCAAATTCCGGTACTAACTGCCCAGGTTGATTTAGTAGAATGTAACCGATAACGCCGCCGTTTGAAGCTGAAGCTTTATCAAGAGATAACTCTTCTGCAAGCTTAGTAAAGTTTCCGCCTTTGCTTAATTTAGTTTTTATATCATTAGCTTCTTTTTGAGATTTAACTAAAATATGAGCAACTTTTATTTGTTCTTTACCTTTAAGATTACCGACATATTTATTATATTCGTCATCAAACATCTTATCTGTAATGTTAGATTTTATGTAGTTTGCTAGTAATTCTTGTTGAGCTAATTGATTTTTTGCATTTTCAAGTTTTTCTTGGAATTCTTTAGAAGAAGTAATATTTGACTTAGCAACTTCTTCTTTTAACAAAAGATTATTAACATAAATTTTTATTAATTTTTCCTGATCTTGTGGTGGAAAATCATCAAAATTTTTGATTGTTTCACCTGATTGAAGATTAAGCTGAGGCTTAAATTCTTTCATAATTTGCGATGCTTTTACTTCACCGCCTTTATAGGTAGCAACTACCTTGTCTTTATCAGCAAAAGCAATACCGGAAAGCATGCTAACTGATAAAAATATAACAGATAATTTTTTCATTTATGACTCATAATTGTGTTAAATATAAGCTTAAATTTTATAAAAATAATATATAACCGTCAACAGCTATTTGAGAATATTTTATTTATTAATAATAATTTACAAATATTTGTAGTAAAAAATTATTCATTTAAATAAAATTATAACATTTGATAATTTTATAAAATATACCTATATTTAAGTACTAAAATACTAAAAATATCATAAGGACTTTAATGCTTTCTATTTTAAAAAAACTTTTCGGTACTGCAAATGATCGTACTGTAAAAAAACTATTTTCTGAAATTACAAAAATTAACTCGCTTGAACCTGCTATACAAAAATTATCAGATGAGGAGTTGAAGAATAAAACTGTGGAGTTTAAAGAAAAACTTAAAAACGGAGCTACTTTAGACGATATAGTATATGAGGCGTTTGCGGTAGTTAGGGAAGCAGCTAAAAGAGTTTGCGGTATGCGTCATTTTGACGTTCAGCTTATAGGTGGCCTGATATTACATCGAGGCATGATTACCGAAATGCGTACCGGTGAGGGTAAGACCTTAGTTGCAACGCTTCCTGCTTACTTAAATGCTTTAACTGGAAAAGGTGTACATGTTGTAACCGTAAATGATTATCTAGCACGCCGTGATTCTGCTTCCATGGGTAAAATTTACAATTTTTTAGGTTTATCGGTTGGATGTATTGTTGGCGGTATGCCTGATGAGGTAAAACGAGCCGCCTATAACGCCGATATTACGCATGCAACAAATAATGAGCTCGGTTTCGATTATTTAAGGGATAATATGAAGTATAGCTTGCAGGAGCGGGTACTGCGTCCTTTTAATTTTGCTATCATCGATGAGGTTGATTCGATTTTGATAGATGAAGCAAGAACTCCGCTCGTTATCTCGGGTCCGGTTAATGATAATGCAGAATTATACGGTAAAATTGATAAAATAGTACGTCTGCTTAATGCAAGTGATTTTGAAAAAGACGAAAAATTAAAAACTATCAATTTAACGGAAACCGGCATTACACATATAGAATCGCTTTTAAGTAAAGAAAATATTATAAAACCAGATACCAGTTTATATGATTTTGAGAATTTAACTTTAGTACATTATGTTAACCAAGCCTTAAGAGCTCATAATATGTTTACTGTTAATGTAGATTATTTGGTGCGTGAAGGTAAAGTAATGATTATTGATGAGTTTACCGGTCGTGTAATGGAAGGGCGTAGATATTCGGAAGGGTTACATCAAGCATTAGAAGCAAAAGAAAATGTGAAAATTCAAAATGAGAACCAAACTTTAGCATCTATTACTTTCCAAAATTATTTTCGTAATTATCCTAAATTATCGGGTATGACCGGTACGGCTATGACCGAAGCATCGGAACTAAAAGATATATATAATCTCGATGTGGTCGCAGTCCCAACCCATAATAAAGTTACAAGGCTTGACCTTGATGACGAAATTTACGGTAGTAAAAAAGAAAAATATGATGCTATCTTAAAGCTAATTAGGGATTGTTACGATCGTGGACAGCCTATACTTGTCGGTACGATAAGCATAGAAAAGTCAGAAGAACTTTCAAGCGTTTTAAATAAAGAAAAAATCCCTCATAAAGTATTAAACGCCAAATTTCATGAGCAGGAAGCTTTTATTATTGCTCAAGCAGGTAGGTTTAAGGCAGTAACGATTGCAACTAATATGGCAGGGCGGGGTACTGATATTATGCTTGGCGGTAATCCTGAAATGTTAATAGAACAGCTGGATAAAGAACATAATTATGAAGCTAAAATAGCTGAAATAAAAGCTCAAATTGCCGCAGAAAAGAAGCAGGTTATTGAAGCAGGCGGCTTATTTGTGATAGGTACGGAAAGGCATGAAAGCCGTAGGATAGATAATCAGCTAAGAGGAAGATCAGGTAGACAAGGTGATCCTGGTAAAACTAAGTTTTTCCTATCGCTTGATGACGATTTAATGCGTATTTTTGCATCAGATCGTATATCAGGAGTCCTTAGAACACTTGGATTGAAAGACGGAGAGGCTATCCACCATCCAATGATTAGTCGTTCACTTGAGAAAGCGCAGCAAAAAGTGGAAGGACATAACTACGAAATGCGTAAAAATTTATTACGTTTTGATGATGTAATGAATGACCAACGTAAGATAATATACGAGCAACGTACTGAAATTATTAAATCTAAAGATAGTCACGGTTTCTTAAATAGTACTACTGAGGAACTCGCCAAAAAGATAGTATTAACTTTCATGCCGGTAGGCTCTTATAGAGAAGATTGGGATATAGAGAATTTAAGCGTAGAATTACATCGTGTTTTTTCTATAAAATTTGATCATAATGTAGTAAGTAAAAATGATGTAACGGAAGAAGAAATCACGAAGACTGTTATACAAATGGCTCATGATATATATAAGTCAAAAGAAGAAGCCTATAGTAGCGAGCTAATGCATAATGCCGTGAAATATATTTTATTAACTACCCTTGATCAAGTTTGGAAAGATCATTTATATAGCTTAGATCATTTAAGACAAGGCATATCTCTTCGAGCTTATGGCCAAAAAGACCCTCTTAGTGAGTATAAAAGAGAAGCATTTAACTTATTCGAGCAGATGCTTAATAATTTAAAAGAATTATTTATTCAAACCGTATACCATTTCCATATTGACTTAAAAAATGTTCAAAAAGAAGATGTTTCGCTTGAGTATAAAAAACTTCAGAAAAATATGCGTGAGAGTCGGGAAGATCCGGCATTTAGTAAATATAACGCAGGAAGTAGCCTTGAGACTGACCTTAAACCAGTCGTATCACGCATTGATCCAAAAGATAGAAACCCTGACGATCCTACTAGTTGGGGTAGGGTATCTCGTAATGAGCTATGTCCGTGCGGTTCAGGCAAGAAATATAAATATTGTCATGGTGCAAATGAATAGATGCACACCTATAATACCCTACGATTTTTACTCTATGTCATTCCCGCGAAGGCGGGAATCCAGCAAAACTCGAAAAAATCAAAAGGTTATAGCTATTTCTTACAGTTTCTTTACATTTTTAGAAAAAGTAACAATTCTTCGAGATTTTTATACTTTCTGGGTTCCCGCCTTCGCGGGAATGACATAAAACGAGCCATTAATTCTTAAGACAATAAAACCTTTTTAAAAATTGTAGGGTATTATAATGAATACCACTTTACATCAGCGTTCTCTAAAAATCCAAGCTAGGCTTCATTTTATAGTGTAGCAACTTCTAGATAGTGCACAAGATAAAATCGCTATGATTATCTTTGGCTCTTTTGCAAGAGGTGATTGGGTGCGTGATCTACCTAACGGTTACCATACGGCAAGGATTAATCAGTAGGAGTTCTCAGTATTGTCTGCGTGACTTCCTAATCGTCATTGCGAGGAAATTGCATAGCAATTGACTAAGCAATCTCAGGAGTTTGTTATTATTTCATAAGATTGCCACGCAGCCTACGGCTGCTCGCAATGACGATTTGGGTATCCAAGCAAGCCTTTTGCAGGAATGACAATGAGATCTTTATCACCTTTAAGAAATACACAGTATAAATAAGTAGAATATGATAAAAGAACTATTAAATAGTAATTTAACTCTGTTGCTAAAGTCAAATAGAGTAGTAGTGCAAGATATAGAACATTATGTAAAACAATGTAGCTTTGAAAATGTTTTAAAAGAGTCTATTTTTCTCTTGATACAGTGGGCCTAGTAAGGAGTTTAAATGAATTACGTGCAGTATCTCCTACTGAACTATTTTCGGTATCTACAAATAATGCACTAAAAGTTGGCTAAATGGTTAGTTGAAGAAAAAAAAGCAAATGTTAATATGTGTAGTGATATTTTGAAGAATACTCCTTGAAATTCAGCTGCACGTCACGGAAATTGTAGCAGAATATCTAATATCAAAAGGTGCTGCAGTAAACGGGAACGAGGAGCTTGGCTAGGATCACCTTTATATGAAGCAGTAAGCACTTTAATGTAGCAACACTATTAATTAAGAACGGAGCTGAGGTGGATCAAAGAAAATCCAGAGGAATACCTTTGCATGCGGTTGCTAAAAATGTTCGATGTACTTCTAAAGATATTAAGGATGATGAAATATATAAGCTGTTAGTATCATATGGTGCTGATATCAACGCAAAAGTAGAATGTACAATAGCATTTGTCGGTGAAAGTGAAGTAATAACGGAAGAATAATGATATTTTGAGATATCTTAACATATTTATAGGCATTGCCTAGAAATCGTTGATACCCCGTCATTGTAAGCGGCTGTAGGCTCCTGTTGCATGGATACCAAATCGTCATTGCGAGCGACTGTAAGGAGCGTGGCAATCCAGAAAAATAATAAAAATGCTACGCATTTTACTAGATTGCTTCGTCAATTACTTTGTAATTTTCCTCGTAATGACGTCAACTTTTCAAATTATCAACTTTTTCTAGGTAATGTCTATTTATCGACACGGTAGTTATTGACAAGTTTAGGAAAAAGTTGTATATTCTTCACAAGTTTAAGAAAAAGTTAATAGTATATGTCTAAAGCAAAAACAGCTTCCAAAAATAACCCGACTTCTAGGGAACAGGCTAAAGAATATTTTCATAACGGTCAGAAAATCAAACCGGTCAAGCTTATTGCTGCTCAAAAGTCTTTTCTAGCTGCCGAATATGAATCTTCCGGAGATTTAGTCGTAGGGAGCAATGGTCAGCCATTACCTTGGGGATTAGTTAAAAGCTTATCTTAATATTTTCACTTCCAAAAACCTCGCTAATAAATAATCGGGGGCATAGCTCAGGGGTAGAGCATCTGCTTTGCACGCAGAGGGTCAAGGGTTCGATTCCCTTTGCCTCCACCACTTCCGATAAGGGTTTCAAGGCTTTTTGAAATTTAGTAAAAACTTTGAATGTTCCTTTTGTTTTAATTTTCGCTCCATGTCTTGCTAAAAAAATATTCTGTACCTACTATTATTGGTTATGGGAAGTATTTACAACAGCAGAATCTAGGCAAAAATAATAATCTACATACTCAAAAGTTGAGGTGACTATTTACTTGAGAAAGAAATATACTAAGCTTTGCTAGAACTTAGTAATTATAGCAGTGAAGAGAATAATAAATTATTAAGGACATAATATGAGTGGTACAACAAAAAATATAAATGCAAAGGGAGCAGCAAGCATGGGTCTTGATAGTTGGCTTGGCGTTACTGTAGGTGATAATATTACTCATTCTTTTAGTTTAGATACTAATAGTAATATTTTTTAGGTATCACCGATACTATGAATTACTATAATGGCTTAGGTAGTATAGACATAAATAATGCACGTGTTAATTTTAATATAACTAATAGAGCTTTAGAAATAAATGCTAATAACAGCCCTTTTAAATTGATTGTAGATGAGGATTTGTCTATAAAAATTGCAAAGTTTAACACCTATGAAAATGAGCAATATACTTTTACAAATCATTATCAAGATAAAATGAGTTTCCAAGATATAAATATGTTAGCAAAAATAACTAATCTATCTCATAAAGAATTTGTTAAAATTTTATCTAATAATTATACGCTAGAAGCAATAAAGGAGATTGCAGATAAATATAAAGCAATAGATAAAGAGGCATTAAATTTATTTATAGGACAAAATTATAAGCTTTTTTATAGCTCTGATCAAACTGAAAATCCTTTTAAAGATCATACTCCATTTTTAAATTAGTAGACAAGTCTTTAGAAGAAAGTCCAATCCTTAATCTAATGCCTGTTGACCTTAAAATATCATATAGCTTCTTATTTAGAGGACGAAGTCGATATAATAGGCAATGACAGCTAAATCCTCTATCTACTACAATGCAAGCTGGCATACAATACATATTGGCATGCAAGAAGATTTAAGCTACACTGCAAAGCTTGCCAATCACTTAATACATAAAAATGGTACGTAATGGCTTGATGTTCTAGATCAGGCATTAAATTTATACCAGCTAGGTACTCAGACTATGCAGATAGCAGACGATATAAGAAAGCTAGTAGCAGGCACATCGCTGGTAGACTTAAAGACAAATTTACCAAATCTTGACTCTGTAAGATTTGGTATGTAGGTATCAAGGGGAGTAAGTACTACAAATAGTTTAGTAGTTGAGAGTTTGCAGGACGTAATACAAGATTTTGATATGATTACTAATGGATTAAATAAAGAAGAAAAAGCAGCTTTGAAAACAAGATTCAGTTGCTCAAAGATGCTGGCTCAAACAAAGGAAGCTATTTATGCCAAAGCATTTGATATTTCAACGCACTATTTAAAAACGTTTAAAGGCACAGGTTTAAAAGGTATGTTAATAGCTTCTTCTAGATTAATTGTCGTTCGTTTTAAAAAATTTTTAGATGATATAGGACAAGTAAGTTCTGAAGTTGTTATATCTGCTACTGATGACCGGGACGGTTATAAAGATATTGAAGGCGAAAATGAAGTAGATAAATTTATAAAAAACATGAGGGAACAATATGGAGCAAAATTCAATAATAGAATTATTAAAAAATTTAAAAGTTCCGATGATCCTGACATTTTAATTGTAGTTTCAAAATTACTAACCGGTTTTGATGCACCGCGTAATGTCGTTATTTACATATGCAAAGAATGAAAAGAGCATAATCTTTTACAAGCAATTGCTCGTGCGAATCGTCTATTTGAAGAAAAAGGGAAAACTAAAGAATATGGTTACATAATTGACTATGTAGGGTTATCGAATCAATTAAAACAAGCACATCAATTTTATGAAAATGATGGTTTAAACAATTTTGATAGAGAAGATTTAGAAGATGCTATATTTTTTGTATATGATAAATTGAAAGCATTTTTTCTGTTACTACAAGAAAAAAGTGCCTAACGATTTGGATTCTGAACAGCTCGAACAGCATTTAGCCGATGAAGTTATACGCAATAAGTTTTATTTCTTGTTGAATAAATTTAAAAATCTGATGTCTATAGCTTCTAATTCTTATGAATTTTATGAAGAAAAAGAACACGTTAATTTACAATATGAATAAAATTTAATAAGCTCAAAGAGATAGTGGAAAAGCGTTATAAAGAAAAACCGGATAAAACAATATATACCGCTCAAGTCATGAAGTTGCTTGATGAGTATGTTATTGCCGGTCATATTACTAAAACTGAAGCGGTTAACATTCGGTCATGGATATGGCTTCAAATACAAGATACTATTAAGGATTATATCAATATCGATCCTGCCTTTTATCAAAAATTTTCTACCCTTAATAAATAACACAATAATACAGCATCATAATAAACGTGTATCGGAGAGTGATCTTTTAAATAGAGTTAAAAAAATAAGAGCTGAATTTAAAAATGATGTGCCACGTGAACTCGGCACTAACAAAACAATAATAGCTTCTTACAGAATCGCAAAGATCAAAATCAGCGTGAAAATGCCATTCAAATTGCTCTTGATACCTATGACATCATTAAGCAGGAAATAATTGTTGCTTGGACAAAAAACACTTCCATTTTAAATGAAAAATTCACTTGATGATTATTTTGTTGATGTTGTTAAAAAAGAAATGAGGATTGACTTTAATAATGAAGATTTAAGTGATGTTGTGAAAAGCCTAATTGATTTTGCTAAAGAGCAGCATGAAGCTAAATGATTTGGCTTAAATAACGCAAATAGCGCATTATGCAATAATTCGCTATTATAGAATTTTTAAGCTATCAATATTTATATAATATCTTTAGTCGTATTATCGTAATATTTTCCTAATATGTCTAAAGTGTTTTGATCATAGTCATTGTGAGCTTCCATATGCCATACCGGTTCATAATCGCGAGCTGCTAAAAAATGTTTTGTATAATGTTTTAATTCTCTCTCACCTGAGTTACCAAGTTTGTATGAAAGTGTATAAGAAATGGTGGGTTGATTTGGGGCCTTTTCTATTTTTTATTGAATATAATTATACTGTAATTCGTTTGTATTGCCTATAATGTGGATATTTATGTGTCTGTGTTGTAAGTTATATATCTCTGTTAGCTTTTCAGGTTCTATTTTGCACATAGCATTCCAGCTTTTATCAAATACCTCATTATCTCGTATAGAATTACCGTTTTTTTCTTGTATAAGCTCATTCATTTTCTTACGAAATTTTGCGGTAGTTATTTTACCGGTTTTATACTGATCTATTATTCCGTTAGTTTTTCTTCTTCTTTTGCCATAGTAGCAATATCCGGTATACTTAGTCCGCTGTATTTGCTAAATTTTATTATAGCGAGTTCCCTCTTGGTTAAAATGACCTGCGAATATTTAAAAACATGAGCTTTTATCATAGTGATTACCTATAAATTGTTAGTTTTAAAAATATAAAATTGTTAAATAAAAAATCAATACTATAATATTAAGAAATCATATTTAGGGTAAAATAATGAGTTTAAAATCCGCTTGGCTAGATACGCCTCTTGTTTCTATGCTGGCAATTAGTGATGAAAAATTGCTTTATTTGCTAGAGTTTGTTGATAGAAGAGGTTTGGAGCGTGAACTTGAGAGGCTAAGGATTAAGATAGAATCTGCTATTATTCCTGGAAGCACTGAACCGATTTGAATGATTGAAGATGATCTTCAATTGTACTTATAACGGAAAAATTTAATACGCCTATATAGCTTTTAGGAAGCCCATTTCAAAAAATGGTTTGGCAAGAATTAATGAATATACCTTACGGTGAAACACGAAGCTATTTAAATCAGGCTAAAGTTTTGGGCAAACCTAATTCTTATAGAGCTGTTGCAAATGCTAATGGTATGAATCAGTTAGCAATCATTGTTCCTTGTCATCGTATTTATTAATAGCAATGGCAAACTTGGAGGCTATGGCAGGGGATTACATCGTAAAAAATGGCTTATTGAACATGAGAGAAAATTTACAGCAAATTAGAAATATTTTACTTGAGAATGCTACTATTCCTGTAGAACGTAGAATGCTATTCTTGAAAACTAGAGGAGAGTATGGAGAGCATGACCGATTTATTGGTGTGACCGTGCCGACTTTACGTACAATAGCTAAAAGTTATTTATAATTTGGATATGGAGGATTTAAGCCGACTTATTACTTCAGAATTTAATGAAGAGAAATTTTTAGCATTAGCTATTTTGATTATGCAATATCAGACAGCACAAGATAAAGAGTTTTTGTATAATTTTTATTTAAACAATATAAAACACGTAAATAATTGGAATTTAGTGGATGCATCAGCTCATCATATAATCGGAGCTTATTTATGGGATAAAGAAAAGGATTATCTCTTTACACTAACAAAATCGGAAATTCTATGGGAAAGACGAATAGCTATAGTTGCTACTTGGTATTTTATCAAAAATAATACATGAGATACGACTTTTGAAATAGCAAAATTACTCTTAAACGATAAACATGATTTAATGTATAAAGCAGTAGGTTGGATGCTACGTGAAGCAGGAAAAAAAGATGAAAAACAATTAATAGATTTTTTGGATCGCTATACTTTACAAATGCCAAGAATCGCAGTTCGTTATGCTATAGAGAGATTACCACAAGAAGTGTACAAAAAATATCTTTTAAAAAACTAGATTTATATTTAATCTATGTTAATATTTCATTTTAATTTATTAAGGGTATTATTATGCTAAAAACATTACTAATTAGTTTTATAACTTTAATTTGTGCAGTAAACTATGCTGATAACCAAACAGCTCAAAATCCTAATTCTACAAATTCTTCTTCTGATCAGCCCGATGATTTACCTGCAGAGGCAGCCGTTCACTTTGCACAGCCTTGGGCAAGACCTACAACAAATGTGCAAGGTAAAGTTAGCAATTCTGCTATGTATTTTACATTAATAAATAGTAGAAGTAAGAGTTATAATTTAGTGAATATATCTTCAGATAAGATAAGTGGAATAGAAATTCATCAAACAATTAATGATCAAGGGGTTAGTAAAATGGTAAAAGTGGATTATCCATTTTTAATTGCCGGTAATATTAATGTTGATTTTAAGCCCGGTGACATGCATATTATGCTTTATGACCCAAAAGTAGATTTAAATGTAGGAGATGAGTTTAAAATAACCTTTTTCTTTGATGACAATACACGAAAAATAGTGAATGTTAAAGTCGCAAATGACAATCCGTATAATAAAACGGGGAATTGAAGGTTATTGTTGCATGGTGCACTCTTCTATGTCATGCCCACAAAGGCAGGAATCCAGTAAAACCTATAAAAAACTTGTTTGTTGAGGTTTAATGTGTAATTTTTATATCAATATTAAGGTTATTTGTTCTGGATTTCGGCTTTTAGCTAAGGACCACTATACACATGACCCTAGAAATTACCGGAAGTGAGTTAATTAAATCTAAACTTATAGATGCTCCTGAACGTTCAGGGGTTTATCGAATGTTTGACGTTAACAAGCAAGTTCTCTATGTCGGTAAAGCTAAAAATTTAAAGAAACGCCTTACTAATTACATTAAAAGTAATTTAGATAATAAGACGCTTCGGATGATTGCAAATACTTGTTTTTTAGAGTATAGCATCACTAATTCCGAAGTTGAAGCACTACTGTTAGAAGCACAGTTAATCAAGAAATTTCAGCCGAAATTTAATATTCTTCTTAAGGACTGCAAGTCTTTTCCTTTCATTAAGTTACGTTTAGATCATGATTTCCCACAATTACTAAAATATCGAGGTAAAACTCTAAGTGACGGGAAGTTTTTTGGTCCTTTTGCCTCGAGTGTGGAAGTTAATACTACTTTGACCGAACTACAAAAAATTTTTAAATTACGTTCCTGCACGGATAATTACTTTAATTCACGTACTCGTCCTTGCTTACAATATGAAATAAAACGTTGTTATGCTCCTTGCGTCGGTAAAATAAACAAGGAAGACTATAGAGACTTAGTAACTCAGGTTAAAGATTTCTTACAAGGTCGCACTAAAGAACTCCAAGAGAACCTATCTAGAAAGATGGAAGAGCTAAGTAGTCAGATGCGTTTTGAAGAGGCGGCAGAAATTAGAGATCGCATTAAAGCACTTAGTTATGTGCAGCTTAAGGCAGGGGTTTTAGATGTCGTTAAAGACGCAGATATAATCGCTATTGTGGAAAAGAACGGGCATTATTGCGTGGAAGTGTTTTTATATAGGGCAGGGCAAGCATGCGGTAATATTCCTTATTTTCCTACTTCTACCGAAAATAGTACCAAAGAAGAAGTATTAGAATATTTTTTATTACAATTTTACCAAAAACAACACGTGCCTGCGGCAATTATAATTAATCATGCAATTAATGATAAAGAGAATGTGATAGAGGCGATTAAGAAAATCAACAATATACTTCAGCTTAATATTACAGTACCTAATAAAGGCGGTAAGGCTAAATTAGTTCAAAATGCTGAGACAAATGCTTTATTTTCTCTAGAGCAGTATTTGAAGAAATTTGCAAAAAATCAAGAGATTATATTTGAAATTAAAGAGCTATTTGGTCTTTCTGAAATTCCTGAAAGAATTGAGATTTATGATAATAGCCATATTCAAGGTAAGTTTGCGGTTGGAGTGATGGTAGTTGCTGGTAAAGTCGGTTTTGATAAAAAAGAATATCGGGTTTTTAATGTCCATGCTCCCTCTCTCGTATGTCATTCCCGTGAAAGCGGGGATCCAAAAAGGTTAATGGATTCCTGCTTTCGCGGGCATGGCATCAAGAACTGCGGGGGTGACATAAAAGGTGACGATTATGAGATGCTCCGGCAAGTCCTAACAAGGCGGCTTACAAGGTTAAGGCAAGAGCCGCATAAATTGCCAAGCTTAATGATTATAGACGGCGGCAAAGGGCATTTAGGCGTCGTTAAAGAGGTGATGGATAAATTTGAAATGAATATTCCTTTTGTTTGTATGTCAAAAGGAGTAGATAGAAATGCCGGTTTTGAACAGTTCCATGTTATAGGTAAGGAAGTATTTACTCTAGATAAGAATTTGCCGGTTATGAAATATTTACAAATCTTGCGAGATGAGGCACATAATTTTGCCATAAAGAATCATAGACTAGGTAGATCACGTGCTATAAAAATATCACGCCTTGACGATATAGAGGGCGTAGGTGAAACTCGAAAAAAAGCATTACTGCATTATTTCGGTTCGTATAAAGCAGTATGCGACGCAACCATATATGAGCTTGCTAAAGTAAATGGTATTAACAAGTTACTTGCTGAGATGATTTTTAATGTTTTGCACAGAAAAAACTAATATTATAACTCATGAAAAACCTAGTTGTATGAGTCGCGATGTCATTCCTGCGGAGGCGGGAATCCAGTCACTAAAAAGTCTAGACATACTAAATTTAAAAAATTAAAAGCTCGATTTTCCTACTTGTCACTGAATTCCTGCTTCCGCAGGAATGACATCGAGCAGGTTTCTGGATTTATGCAATAAGGCTAGCTTTTTATATCCTCAATAGGATCTTTAAGTTCTTGGCATGCTGTGCCTATTAATTTAGGTTCATCATTCTGAGATAAATCATTAATATTAAATTTAGTTAAGTCAGGATAATATGGAGTCATTGTACTATGAATAGAATAATTTAAAGTTCCTGTCATTAAAGAGTTAACAGCATCATTTTTTTGCTTAGTAGAGTAATACATATTACGCATATTTTCTGAATACGACGTAGCTATATCAGCTAAAGTGCTGCCATTAACGTCATCACGTGAATTTAAGCTTAAATTTTATTCTCCCATTCTTGTCTTCAATAGGAATTATTATGCTATATTTTCCTTCAATACTATTTTGCTTAGACATAAAATCCTCATAATTCAATTATTAATCTTGAGTTAACATATTAAATTATTTAAAACTTCAAGTAAATAGATAATATATTTTATATGACTTTCTTCGTAATGACATTAGAATACCACCATCCTAGAATAAATATCACAAGACTCACCATTGTCCCTATAAACACTCCTCTAAGGTTGAAATATTGCAACGATAAAGAATAATATTCCCATATTAAGAAGATAGCTGCTCCGCCAAGTGATGATAAGACCATTATAGTTTTAGATGTTCTGATACCAAAAAGCGTTATTATTAACGGTACTAATGTTACCGGTCCCCAGAAACCAGTGAAGAATACTACTAAGTCAATTACATTACTAAATTTTAAAGCTACAATTATTGCAAAACTTCCTATTATAACGTTAATAATTCGAGCAATTAATAATAATTTTTGCTGATTTTTAACCTTAAAAATAGGATTGATTATATCTTTAACAATAGCTATAGAAGTAACGTTTAAATCAGAATCAGCAGTAGACATAACGGCAGCTAAGAGTCCACTCATTACTATCCCTTGAATTAAAGTTGGGATGATTTGGTTGATTAAATAAGGTAATACTAAATTTGACGGTTGGTTTGGATAAAGCTTATAAGCAATTAAACCATTTAAAGTAATGCAAATCAAGAAGAAAAAATATATAGCGGATTTTGCATATATTGCTTTAGTTGTTTGCGTAGGATTTTTATTAATTAAAGCTCTTTGAATAAATGTAGGATATAGATTCATGACGCTAAAACTTAAAGCTGCTGCGATTGTATAAGAAAGTAGGTTGCTCCGATCAAAATTTGCATTTTCCGTAGGTAGGTTATTAATAAAATCTACAAAACCGATTTTATTTAAACTGATAAAAGTTATGGTTGGTATAGCGATTATCATTGCCAAAAATTGTAGTAAATTAGTAAAAACAATAGATTGTAAACCGCCTATTGTAGTATATATAAGTACTATACTATAACTTAAAATTACCCCATTTACATCATTTATTTCTAAGATATATTGAAAAATATAGCCGCTGACGCTTATTTGAGCAGCCAAAAACCCCACTGAAACGATAACCGAACTAACCCCTCCGATAAAACGACCTATATTACCGTAATATGTACTTAGGATATCGCCGATGCTTTCAGCTCCGTAATGTTTGGCAATTAAAGGCACTATATAGATTGCAATTAATATATCTATAGGTATTGTAAGTATAAGAGCGTAAGCATAATATTCATGCCCCAAAAAAGCCTTTTCCATAATGCCGAAAGTGGTGGCTCCTCCGACAGAACTTACAAATATCGTAGCTATTAATAACAGCTTACTATTTTGCGCTTTACTTTCAACATTTGCATAGTTCTTAAAACTACTATTTTTAGTTCGGTAATATATACCAATAAGTAGAATAGATATTAGGTATATGAATACGATAATATTATCAATAGGTAAATTAAACATAAATTAGATTTTAAAGCTCAAACTTAGTATTTGTTCACAATATATATTTAGTCAAGAATGCTAGATTTATAATTATGTGTCATAATCTGTTCCAAGAAGTTCAGTATCCGGTGTCCAAATATCTTAGTTGGGAGCATATTTCTATATTTTACAGTGGGGTTTAATTTTTTTTCAGTAGTGTTTTTCTTTAGGGGATCGTTAGAGTTTGATTGAGTTGTAGTTTTTATATTTTTACAATATTTATGTATTTTAAAAATACCTATTTTAAGTTGTGGCATAATTAACCTTTATTTATGTAAAAAATAAAATCATTATTAACATTAATCAATAATTATTTCAAATAAAACATAATATAAGTCAATATTTTTTAAATTAACCTATATTAAAATAGTTCTATAGGTCATTATTATTGAGTATGTTTAAGAAACCTATTCATGTACTTCACCAGCTAATTCAAGTCCCAACTCTTCAGGATTTTCATTAGCAACCAAAACAATTTTAGATATTCTTGAACCGGTATAGAAATTTGTAGTATCATTTAATTTTTCTATATCTTTAGTGGTAACAAGAGAATTATCTATTGTGTTAGAATTATTATTTTGAGACGCTATTGCAAGGCTTAAAAAAGCTTTTAATTCAGGTTTATCATCGGGTACTAATTCTATTAGTTTTTATCTCGATGATCTGCTCCATATTATTAAATTTAACCATTTCTGTGTAGCCTTCATGAATAACTAATTGAAGAGGTGTATATCCATCTAAATCTTTTAACTCTGTTGAAGCTCCTTTTTCTAGTAAAAATTCAGCTATATCATAAAGTTTGCGGTAAATAGCCTTATGTAGAACTGTATGATAAAACGAATCTTGAATATTGATATCATCACCTTGATGATCTAAAATCTTTTTTATAAGATGTTTTAGTTGAGCGGTTTGAAAAAACTTGGATTGGTAAAAAGAATATGCTCCGTAAGTGATGTGAAACTGTTCGAATAGTTTATCTAGTGTAATGTTGTAGCCGGAGTCTTGTGCAGAAGGAAGATATCAGTGGTACTTCTTGAATGGCCGATAAACTAATGCTAGGGATAAAATTGGAAGAAACAATAGGAGTTAGGGTGTCGCCTTGCTCTAGTAAGGTAATATCCAAACACCATACCTGTATCATAAGAAGATGTGTGTTCTGTTATTAGAGTAGCCATCGTTTCTATTTCTCTAACTTTAGCCATAAAATTACTATAATCATTTATCTGAAATTAATATATTAAATAATATGAATTTTCAAGGTGAAAATCACTTTAAAAAATCCATAAAATCATTGGATTAAACTTTGTTGTGTGGTTCGATGTTATTCCTGTATGGCGTTGTTGTGTGGATCAATGTCCCCTCTGTCATCCCACGACGTGATCGCGGAATCCATTCTAAAATACTAATATTAGTATTTTAAATTATTTTTTTGGATACCGTGGTCAAGCCACGGTATGACATCTTAATAATTTAATTCATCCTTGTTAAAAACCCTTGACTCCTTGATATTCCTATAATATTCTATAATTTCCCATTAAATCCCAAATTAACCCAAATTATACCAATGAATGTATTTTTATCTAAGTATATAAATGGTGTTGATAAAAAGAGTAGGGTGTCGGTGCCGGCGAATTACCGTGCGGTACTAGGGAAAGAATTATTTAACGGTGTAATTGCTTATCCGTCGATTAGGAATAATTGTATAGAGGTGTGCGGTATTTCGCATATCGAGAGATTAAGGCAGATGATAGAGACGCTTGATCCTTATTCCGAGGAGCGTGATGCGTTTGAGACTATGATATTCGGGGAAGCTGTACAACTTTCCTTTGATGGGGAGGGAAGAATTATATTGCCGCAATCTTTAATGAAGCATGCAGGAATCGAAGAGCAAGCATGTTTTGTAGGTAAAGGGGTGATTTTTGAGATTTGGCAGCCGCAGAATTTTGAGAAATATTTAAATGCCGCTCAAAAAATTGCTCATGAAAAGCGCTTAACTCTAAGGAATGCTCATTAATGATACAATCTCACGTGTCTGTAATGCTAAATGAAATGTTAGAGGCCTTAAGCCCAAAAGCTGGTGAGTCTTATTTAGATTGTACGTTTGGAGCAGGAGGATATAGCAAAGCAATATTAGAAAGCTGTAACTGTTATGTCACAGCCTTGGATCGTGATCCAAACGTAATTAAAAGAGCCGAAGAAATTCAGCAAAATTACGGTGAGAGATTTGATTTTGTAGAAACAAATTTTGCGGATAGCTTTGCAAAGCTTAAGGAAAAAAAATTTGATGGGATAGTGCTGGATTTAGGCGTTTCATCAATGCAGTTAGATATAGCAGATAGAGGATTTTCGTTTTTGCATGACGGACCACTCGATATGCGTATGAGCGGGCAAGGGCTTAGTGCCGAGGAGTTTGTAAATGCGGCAGAGGAAAAAGAGCTCGCTGACGTAATTTACAAATACGGAGATGAGAGCTTTTCACGAAGAATTGCTAAGAGAATTGTAGAATATAGAAAAACGGCGAGAATTGATAGTACAGGCAAGTTAGCCGAGATTGTTAGAAGTAGTATAGGATTTAGAAAAGGCAAAATTGATCCTGCAACTAAAACCTTTCAAGCCATTAGGATTTATGTAAACGATGAGCTTGGGGCGTTAGAGCAGTTTTTAGTGAATGTAAAAAATATATTAAAGAACGACGGACGTTTAGTTGTGGTGTCTTTTCACTCTTTAGAAGATAGGATAGTTAAGAATTTCTTTAAAGAACATTCGGAAAAGCCGGTAGTAAGATCAAAATATGCTAAAGACGATATGACGATTGATCCAAATAAATGGCTTAAGATTATTACTAACAAAGCTCTAGCACCGTCAGATAAAGAAGTAGGGCTAAATATTAGAGCGAGATCGGCAAAACTTCGAGCAGCAAAAGCGATATATGAGTAATTAATTATGAGTATAAGAAAGCTTCACTATTTAACATTATTGATAACAATTATAGCAATATGTAGTTTGTTTAGCATAAAGGAGCGAGTCTCAACTCTTGATTATCAATTAAGTAGCGTTGTAAAACAGATAAATAGTGAGAATAATAATATTCATATTTTAAAAGCAGAGCAAGCTTATCTACTTTTGCCGGCTCGATTGGAAAAACTTGCGGCGGCTTATTTAAAATTAGAAACAGTTAAATCTTATCAAATGATAAAAGATCCGTTAGGGCCAAATATCGATCAAAATATTAAATTTAATCATAATATTAGTATTTCCAAGAGTAGTAAATGGCGTTACAAAAGAATTACAAATAATAAGTATATACAGACTGTTTCGAGTAGAGTGAAGGATACTCGATGAACTTCAAAAATTGGCTACGTCATCCTACAAGTACTGTGGTACTCACGTATTAAGTATACGCTCCGTTCCTCGTTTTGTGGATTCCTTGCTCTTTTTGACGTTGATCTTTGTATCTTGGTAGGATTGTTGCATGGCTTGGAAAAAGCATTCGATGTCATTCCCGCGTAGGCGGGAATCTAGGGTAAAGCGAGATAAATCGAGCTTTTTAAAAAATCTTGATTTTAAAGATTTTTTATTTTTCAAATCAAGTTTTGAAAAGGTTTTAAAGTACTGGATTCCTGCTTTCGCGGGAATGACATAAGGATTGCAGAAATATTAGTGTTTGAAACACCATAAATAACATATGAAACAAATTTGGGAAAAATGGAAACCTACAATTAAAAGTCTAACAATTTGGAATGTTTGTAGTAAAAATACAAAAATCCGATTATTAATGGTTATTTGTGTCTTTTCTTTTCTTTTTTGTACTTTATCTTACAGATTGATAATCGTTGCTACGAATGTTTATGATAAAAATATTAATTCCTTTAAAAAAAAGCATCAATTTAGAAAAGAAATAGTTGATCGAAACGGTAATTTATTAGCAGTGAACCTACCTTCTGCCTCATTATTTGCTAATCCACAAATAGTACTTGATCCTGAAACTTCCGTAAAAAAGCTAGCAGAAATTCTACCTGATATTAATAAAGCTAAATTACTTGCAGAACTTAAGTCAAATAAAAGCTTTATATGGGTAAAAAGGGATGTACTACCTAGTCAGCAAGAAAAGATAACTAGCCTTGGGTTACTTGGTTTTGAATTTGAAGAAGAGCAGAAACGAATTTATACCTTTTCTAATTTATTGTCGCATGTTATCGGTTATGTAGGTAGAGACTCGGTAGGGCTTAGTGGCTTAGAGCTCGCTTATGATAAGTATTTAACTAATTCTGATTATGAATTAAACGAACCAAAGAATCGGAAAGAACCGCTGCAATTATCTATTGATATCAGATTACAAAGTATTTTAAGTGAGGAGATTGATAAAACTTTAAAGCAATTTAAGGCCATAGGAGCAGTAGGCATTATTGCTGATCCAAATAATGGCGAGATTTTAGCATTAGTAAATAAGCCTGATTTCGATCCGCATTATCCGAGTTTAGCCAAACCAGAAGAGCTGTTTAATATAGCAAGTCTCGGGATTTACGAAATGGGTTCGGTGTTTAAGGCATTAACTATGGCAGTCGGCTTTGATACCGGTGCAATAAATATGAATGATGCTTATGATATAAGTTATATGAAAGTAGGAGGATTCCAGCTTAAGGATTATACGCCAAGGCAAGGATGGCATAGTGTACCTGAGATTTTTCTATATTCTTCAAATATTGGCACAAGTCAAATTATGCTTGAAATCGGTAAAAGCAATTTTAAAAAATACCTAAAGAAATTAGGTCTATTAGATCAGTTGCAAATAGAATTACCTGAACGAGGTACTCCGTTATTTCCTTCCGAGAAAAGATGGAATGAGTTAACGAGTGTTACTATGTCGTATGGCTACGGCATTTCGATTAGCCCTTTGCATTTTGTTAGAGCAATGTTACCGGTTGTTAACGGCGGTACTTTATATGATCTTACTTTATTAAAAAGAAAGGATGAAAAAGTAATAGGTACAAAAGTTTTTAGTGAAAATACCTCTACCCAAATGAAGAAATTATTTAGAGCGGTAGTAAAAGAAGGTAACGGTAAAAGAGCAGAGGTCAAAGGCTATCTTATCGGCGGTAAGACCGGTACGGCAGAAAAACTTTCACAAGGGGCAGGGGGAAAAAAGAAATATCTAAAAAATAGTAGAGCGTCATCGTTTTTAGGTATGCTGCCTGCATCTAACCCGCAATATATTATTTTTATTAGATTTGATGAGCCGAAACCGACTAAAGAAAGCTTTGGCTTTGCAACCGCAAGTTGGACGGCTGCCCCTACTGCCGGTAGAGTATTTGAACGTATGATATCTTTATATGGTTTAGAACCGATAGAACAAAGTGAGGAAGAAAGTTAAAATATTACCTAATAATTATAGATTTTGTCATTGCGAGCAGGCATTGTTGCGTAGATCGGTAAAACCTACTTGATGTCATCCCCGCCTATGCGGGCATGATATAAAACGATCTGTGCAACAAAAAGCCTAAATTTTCTGGTAATGACGCATTTATAAGCTAAAAAGGAGGTTTTTATGTCAAAAAATAAAAATATAACAGATAAACCTAGTATACCTATCCCACGGCTTAAGTTTTTTGATCTCACGACAACAATAAATAATATTATATCAAAACAACTATTTATATCCACAAGTTCCAAGGCACAAGAAGAATTAGAGCTTAGCGATAATGATAAAAGACCTAACCCTAGTTGTTGTGAGTTATTGTAGAATCCATATTCATTTTTTAAAACTGTACAAAATAGAAAATTAATTTATATTTTGTATATGGTTGATATGGTCGTTGGGTGGTTGCAATTTTTCTATTGTCACCCCGTGGTTTGACCACGGGGTCCAGTAAAAATGACCACACAAAATGTTGTTTATATAGATCCCGCGATCAAGTCGTGGGATGACAACCTAATTGCCGATCAAGTCACGGTATGACACAGTATAAAACTATATAACAAAAAACTATTTATGTTAAAGATAAAACAGGAAATATATAAAAATAGCTTACAAATAATATTAAAATTGCTGTTTGCTTTGCTATGTTTTTTTATAATATTATTTCCGTTAGTGAGTTATAAAATAAATATTCAAAGCAGAATCTTTCCGGCGATGGAAATTATATTTATTTATTATTTTATGTCGTTATATTCCTTAAATATTTTTGGCATATTTTTTCTCGGTCTATTTATAGATCAAATAAGTGGTATGCCTATCGGTACAAATTCGCTAGTTTTTTTATCGGCATATACGATTTATAAATTATCTTCACAATATTTTGTAGCTAAAAACTATTTAATAAATTTCATTATTTTTTGCGTTTATTGTTTATTTATATTGAATTTTAAATATTTACTAATAACAATCAAGAAGCTAGAAGCAGACGGATATTTAATAATTTTCTTTCAATTTTTAACAACTATATTTTCTTATAATATAATTCGTCTTATACTTGACTCTCCTATGAATTACTTTAAAAAGTATGCTAAATAAGAAAATACTACATGGTGAGTTAATTTCACGAAGAGCCTTTATAATCGGATTAGGTAAACTCGGATTTTTATCGTTGCTTGGAATAAGAATGTTTTATTTACAGCTTATTAAAAGCGAAGAATATAAGACTTTATCGGATAAGAATCGTATTAATTTCGTTGTACTTCCACCGACTAGAGGAAGAATTTACGATTTAGACGGCAATATTTTAGCTACTAATAAACCATGTTATCAGCTAGTAATAGATAGAAGCATTAATAATAATTATAGGGATGAATTAGAAATAATTAGTAATATTCTAAATTTATCTCCGGAAAAATATAATTATATTAAGCAAAAAATTAAAAAATCTAGTCGCCACACTCCTTTAATAATATTTGATCAGCTTGATTGGCAGCAAGTATCAATGATTGAAGAACAAAAGCATAAACTCGCTTCAATATTTATTGATATAGGTTATTTAAGGTTTTATCCTTTTTCAAGCGTTACTTCTCATTTAATCGGTTATCTTGGTCAAATAAATGAGCACGAGAAGCAGGAATTAAATATACATAGTTTACGCGATTTTAATATCGGTAAATCCGGTATTGAAAAATATTACGATAACAAACTAAGAGGAGCATTTGGTTATAAAAAAGTTGAAGTAAACGCTTACGGTAAGCAGGTAAGAGAAATAGCAGGAACCCCTACTAAATCGGGTGAAGATATGCATTTAAATATCGATGTGTTGCTTCAGAAAAATATCCAGCAATATTTAAATCCTAAAGGTTCTTCGGCAATAGTTATGGATACTAAAACCGGCAATGTACTAATTTGTGCTTCCACTCCGGGTTTTGAATCAAATCATTTCAGTAAATTATCGGAAAATTATTGGCAAAGTTTAACGAGTGATCCTTATAAGCCTTTAATTAATAAGGTAATACAAAATTCTTATCCTCCAGGCTCGGTTTTTAAAATAATTACCGTACTTGCAGCCCTTGAAGTAGGCATTAATCCTAATAAAACCGTTTTTTGCGACGGTAGCTCTGCTCTTGGTACTAATAGCTTTAGATGTTGGAATCATAGCGGACACGGAACGTTAGATATGATGTCTGCTTTAAAGCATTCTTGTAATATTTATATGTATGAATTAGCAAGAATAGTAGGTCCGGATAAAATTCTTGAAGTTGCAAGAGAATTTGGCCTCGGTTCAAAAACCGGTATTGATTTAGCTCCTGAAAGTAGCGGGTTTGTACCGTCAAAAGAGTGGAAAAAGAAAAAATTAAAGCGTCCTTGGTCAATAGGAGATAGTTTTAATTTAGCAATCGGACAGGGGTTTCTAGGGGTAACCCCGATGCAGCTTGCAAGGTTTATTACAGCTATTGCAAGTAACGGTAAACTGTATACGCCTAGAATATTAAAAAATGATCCGGAATTTTATAATGTCAATATTAAGCCCGAAAATATCACAATAATCCAAGAAAGTTTGTATAATACCGTTAATGTTGCGGGAGGTACGGCGTATTATAATAGAATTTTAGGCAAAAATAGGCAGCTCGCTGGTAAAACCGGTACTTCGCAGGTGCAAGGCAAACTAAATGCTAAAGATGATTTAAGCCGTAAAGCTATTGCTTGGGAGAGGCGTAATCATGCCTTGTTCTTAGGCTTCGCTCCTTATCACGATCCTAGTTATTCCGTTACCGTCTTTATTGATCATGGTGGAGGCGGTAGTAAAGCCGCCGCCCCTGTAGCTCGTAAAATTATGTCGGACGTGTTGGATAAGTATTTATAGCTTTTTTTAGTTTGTAGTTTGTGCTATTATGTGTCGTAATGTGTTAGATAGGTCACAAGATGGCAAGACTGAATTTAACTATTCCGGACGAACTAAATAATAGTTTAGCATAGTCAGCAAAAAACTTAGACAGATCAAAAGGGTATATATACGTAAAGCGATTGAATATCTACAGGAAATACAAGAAGATTCAGAAGATGCAAAATTGCTTTGCAAAGAATTAATGCCCCTGATTTTAAAACTTACACTACTGACGAAGTGAGGGAATGGTTAAAAAAGAAAAATGTTTAAAGTTATATGAGAAAATAAGGCACGTGCAGAATTAGCTGAATTGTGTGGTATCCAGAAAACAACTTAAAATACTAATAATATTAGTATTTTTAATTAGACCCCGTGATCAAGGAACTAGGTGACAATGGCAAAACTGATCCACACGTATAATTCTAGCTTTATATAATTATATCTTAACTCATATCACAAAATACTTTATTTTAGTTAGTAGTTTGTGTTATTAATAACTAGGCTTTGCATGCGGAAAATTGAATTAATCTATTTTTTGTTGTAAATCATAAGATTTTTTTGAAATAGGAATAACTATTATTGCAAAAATCTTATTAATTTTCTTTTACAAAACCTAGGAATTATTATAGAGGTATATATATGTCTAAGAAAAAGCAGGACGATCAAATAATAAAAGAATTAGAAGAAAGACTAGCAAAACTTAAAGGCACTCCTCCATCACTTGAAGAATTAGAAGAAAGGTTTGCAAAGCTCCAAGATAGACCTTATATCCCCACAAAAAAATCCGGTAATGAAGTAGACGATCTAATTGAGCAGCTGCAATCTGAGCTTAAACTAGAACAAAAAAGTAAAAGCCTTAATGATCAAAAAGACCAAGCAATACGTGATAGGCTAGATAAATTAAGAGAAGACAGTCCTATAACGCAAAAAACGACACCTATAGATCTTTCTTTTAATGATACTAAATCAATAATTACCGATACTATAGATGCTCAGGCAGATATCGCTAGTTCATATGCTAATCGCTCTACCGAGTTAGAGGAGAAAAAAGCATTACTCCATTTAGCTCATAATCTAACTGAAGCGAGAGATATTATTAGGGATATACCCCCTATATCTAAAGAATATGCGCCTAAACTATTAGATGTTATTGCTAGTGGGTTAGGTAAAATTTATGAAGGAATAAAGAAAATAGCTTCGCCTGCAGTTAATATTATAAAAGAAATAGGTAGTAGTCTTGTTAATGCGATTAAATCACTTCCTCACAAATCTTCCAAGCAACAAATAAAATTAAAGAAGTTATATAGAACATATGTTGATTTGAAAGGAATAAAGCCAAAGATAAAAGAAGAGTTTCTTAAAAAACATTATGAGCGAATTGATCAGCTACAAACTCCTAAGGAAATATTTGTAGAAACTGCCAAAATTACTCAATCTATAAGGATAGCCGGAAAACAAAAGATAAATACTCTTAAACAACAACAAATTATTAATAGAATGAAGCAGAAAAGTCCTACTGCTTTTATAAATAATAATTCATTTACACCGTCTAATACTCCTACTAATAAAGCAAAGTCTTCCAAGAGCAACCAAAGGTAAATGCTATGTTATTCCTGTGAAAGCAGGCATCTAGAAAAATAACCCTTAATATTGGATCAAATTATACCTTTAACAAAATAAGCATATAAAAAATTTTTTATATGTTTTACTGGATTCCCGCTTTCGCGGGAATGACATAAAGAGCATTTACTGATCCACGCAACAATGCCACGCGGGGATGACATACTGAATGTTCGTATAAGGACCAAGGTATTTAAAGATTATTCTACTCCTTTCATTCCGCTTGTCTTAGCTTTATCAAACGAAGTATCTTTAATTGCTGCTTCGGTAAAATCGGCATTTGTTAGGTCGGAGTTATTAAAGCCCGCCTGATCAATTTTAGCTGATTTAAATATACTATCTGTTAATATTGAGTTTGAAAAATCTGTTTTAGTAAGTATTGCTGCAGAAAAATTAGCCTCTTTTAAAATAGAATTTTTTATTACCGTATTTGTTAGGTTAGCATTTTTAAAGATACTATTTGAAAAATCTACTCTATCAAATATTAAGTTGCTCAAGTCAAAATTTGTTAAATTCATATTTGCTAAGTGAGTTATTTTTTGCAAATCTTTTACCGAATTTATTACTATATTATTTGGTAGAATTTTGCTCGAATTATCACTATTTAAAATAATATTATTAAAAACATTAGTATTAATAAAACCGGAATACGCTTGGTAGTTAATATTATTTATTTGCGAATTAGAAAGGACGGAGTTAATAACCGCAGTATTTGTTAGAGTGGAATTTATTAGAGCTACTTGGTTTAAATTGCCTAAAGTAATTTTAACATCTGAAAAATTTACGTTTTGTATTAAAGATTTAGAAAAATTTATATTATTAAATTGTCCGTTAGTTATATTTGAGTTTATTATTTCACTGCTGTTTAAGTCAGTATTAATCACTATAAATTGTTTAAAATCATTATTGCTAAAAATATTATTAGTATAGCTAATATTATCTAAAGTAACATTTGAGCCTTTAGTTTTATTAATCCTTACAAAATTAGCATTACTATTTTTTATTGATAAATTATTAAATTTATTATCGTTTAGACTCATATTATTTAATATCGCATTATTGATTTTAAAATGCTTTAAAACTGAACTACTAATTGTACTATTTTGTAAATCACATTTAGTAAGGCTAATATTTTGTAGTGTTGAATCTTGAAAGGAAGCGTATGAAAAGCAAGAGTTATTACTTTGTACGTTATTAAAATTTACTGCATTAAAAATACTGTGTGTGAAGTTAGACTCCTTAATTATTACTGCTGTTAATGTAGTTTGACTTAGGTTGCTAGATTCAAAATAATTATTAGTAAAATTGGTATTATTTATTAGACTTTTTTCTAAATCCGTACCGTAAAATATTGAATTTGTTATATTAGTATTTTTAAAGCTATTATTCTGTAGGGTAGCTTTTTGAAAATTAACACCGTCGATAGTATTATTGCTCCATAATACATGACTAAATTTAGAATTTTCAAAGTTGACATTTATTATAGTAGTTTTATTAAAAGCAGTATCGCTAAAATTTGATTGAACAAAATTTGTATTTTGTAATGTTATATTGTGAAAAATTGAACCTTGAAAGTCAGCATTATATCCGGAAATATTTTTTATTACCGAATCTGCAAAATTACTTTCTTGAATTATAGCATTTGTAAGTATTGCTTTTTCTAAATTGCTACCTGTAAAATCAGCACGTAATATTTCGCAGGAAGTCAAATCTATTCCTGATAAATCTTCATTGATTAGCTGTACTCCTATTAATTTTACTCCTTTTAAATTTGAACCGAACTTCTCTTTAAGGTTCACTTTAAGGTTTTTAGAATTTTGCGATATTATATAATTCCGAATTACCGTGCTTTGGCTATCCGTAAGTAATCCGTTCGCATCACGAGTAGATTCGGAGCAGCTGCTTAATAACAAATAAATCGTAATTATTGATATGACTTTAAGCATTTGCTTCCTCATATTCTTCATCATTTATTCTATTGGTAGGAGGTATATGTAAGCTTAATAATTTTAATTTACGATGCAAAGCCGATCTTTCCATACCGACAAATGCGGATGTTTTTGAAATATTATTATTAAAACGACTCATTTGTGCCGATAGATATTGACGCTCAAAAACTTCTCTAGCTTCTCTAAGCGGCATAGATAACATATCAAAGCTATCTTCAAGTTTTGTAAGATTAGCACTATTTGCTAATATTTCAGAAGGTATCATATAAGGTTTTATAATTTCATTATTACCTGTAGTTAACGGATTCATAATTAAAGTCCATTCAACAACGTTACGTAATTGTCTAATATTGCCTGGCCATTCATAGGATTGAAGAGCAGCGATAGTTTCATCGGCAAAGCTACGTTCTTTTAAACCTGAAAATTTTGAAAGTTGCTTAACAAAATACTTAACGAGTAGCGGTATATCTTCTTTTCTTTCATATAATGAAGGTACTTTTAGAGAGGATACATTAAGGCGATAATATAGATCTTCTAGGAATTTGCCGTTATTAACTTCATCTTGGATATTTTTAGAAGTACCGGTGATAATTTTTATATCAATTTTAATATTTTTCCCGCAAGGTTTTGTAAGAGTTTGCTCTTTAAGGAATTTTAATAATTTTACTTGGATAGGAATAGGAATATTACTGACCTCATCTATATATAAAGTACCGTTATTGGCAAATTCTAAGATAGTAGGGCGTTTATTATTTGCCTCCTTTTCCGATTCGCCGAATAATTCTTGATTGATTTTTTCCGTAGTCATACAGGTAGGGCTGAAAATAATGAACGGATTATTAACCCTTTTAGATTGTTTATGAATTAATCTTGCTGCAAGTGCTTTACCGCTACCGACTTTACCGTGAATCATTATACGACTGCTAGAGGTAGCTGCCTTTGCTATTGCCATTTTATATTTTAAAGTTACCGCACATTCGCCTACTAATTCAGTTTTATCTATAACCTTTGATTTTAAATCTATATTTTCGCGTTTTAACTTTGTTACTTCACAAGCTCTTGTAAGTAAAATAACTAATTTATCATTATTAAACGGTTTTTCTATATAATCGTAAGCACCCATTTTTATAGCATTTACTGCTGTTTCTATAGTACCGTGACCGCTAATAATTATTACTGGCATTAAAGGATAGCGTTTTTTTATTATCTCTAAAATCCCAAGTCCGTCAATTTCGCTTCCTTGAAGCCAAATATCAAGTATAACTGCAGAGACCGGTTTTTCGGAAAGTATTTTAAGGGCTTGAGTACTATTAGCGGCAACCTTAGGGTTAAAACCTTCATCTTTCAAATTTGCAGCAATGAGATTTCGTATACTCTCTTCATCGTCTACTATTAAAACATCTAGTTGTGACATTACAATTTACCTTAAAAATATTAATACTAGGTTCTTGCGTAGGATTTCTAAAAAGATTTAATATTTTACGATATTTGTTAGCGAAAATTAATAAGATTTTTGAAAGAATTAGTTATTCATATTTCAAAAAAATCTTATAATTTGCAGCAAAAAATAGTCAAAATTAAATCTTTTTAGAAATCCTACGCAAGAACCTAAATATATACGTTAATGCCGAATGTAAAAGAAAGCAACATTTTTTTATAACATTTTTGTCACAATAGCTATTTATAATGTAAAGGTTGGCTAAGATTACATAATATTAAAATTATTTAAGGAATTTTAATTAATTTTATTTGCAGTTTGTAGTGTTATAAATGATTATATATAATGAGAGGGGTAGGATATCCAAGCCGTCATTGCGAGCGACCGTAGGGAGCGTGGCAATCTCATGAAATAATAACAAGCTCCTGAGATTGCTTCGTCAATTACTTCGTAATTTCCTCGCAATGACGATGATGATTGTGTATCCAACAGTAAAACCGATTTTAAAAATTATGCTTAACATCTTTTTAATTATTATTTCATTATTTATTTGCTTAATAACCTACCTATTTATCAGCAAAACGGATATTTTAACAAATTTGTTGATTTTAAATAGCTTCACGACTTTAGCGAGTGTATTGATTTGTTGTTTAGGTTTATACTCAGGCAATAGTTCATATTTGGATATAGCAATTATTTATTTTCTTCTAAGCTTTATAGCAACAAACGGATATTTAAAATATTTCATAAATGAATCGAATGAAAACAAAACAGATTGATAGACATCTTGCCAAATTCGCTTATAGAGAGGAATTTGTAGGAGACACGAAACGCAGCACCGCAGCGTACACAAGCTTACGTGAGGATGCGAGTATCGGATCGACGCACAAATTACCTCTAGAAGTAAAAGAGTTTGGGAAGATGTCTAATACAGTAATTTTAGGATGCGGTCTTAGCGGCATGTTAACGGCGCTTTCTTTTGCACAAAAGGGTATAAAAACTACTATATTCGAGAGTAAATCGGTAAAAAGCCCAGAGTTTTTTAAAGATATAAGAACTACTGCTTTAACGCCGCATTCTAAAAATTTCTTATTCTCTATTGATATATGGGAAGAGCTTGAGAAGTTTGTAGCAGAAATGCAAGACATATATGTAGTAGATAATAAGGCTTCAGAGATATTAGACTTACGAAATGACGCTGACGCTGTACTTGGATATGTGGTTAAGAATAGCGACTTTAAAAAAATGCTATTGTCAAAAATAACTAATAATCCGTTGATAACATTAATTGATAATAATCAATATCAAGAGGTTATAAGCCATAATGACTACTCGATTATAAAATTTGATGATAACCAAATTAAGTGTAATTTATTAATTATATGTGACGGAGCAAATTCAAAAGTGAGGTCTCATTACTTTGCTAATGAAATTGAGAAACCTTATCAAACTGCTCTTACATTTAATATTAAGCATGAAAAGCCGCATGAAAATTGTGCTATGGAGCATTTCCTGCCGCTTGGTCCTTTTGCTTTGCTGCCTTTAAAAGATCAATATGCTTCATCCGTAATATGGTCAACTTCTTCTGATCAGGCTGCTTTAATTGTTAATTTGTCTGTAGAAGAAGTTAGGTTCTTAACTCAAAGAAATGCCGGTAATTCCCTAGGTAAAATTACTATTGATAGTGAGATTAGTAGCTTTCCACTAAAAGCCCGTATAGCAAATAGATATTTTCATAACCGTATAGTGCTTGTTGCCGACACTGCCCACACAGTACATCCGCTAGCCGGACAAGGGCTTAATCAGGGCATAAAGGATATAGAGATTTTGAGTATGATAGTGAGTAGTAATGGCACATTACAAGAATATCAAAAGCTAAGGCAAGAGGATAATTGTATTATGTATAAGCTGACTGATGAGTTAAATAATATTTTTTCAAATTATTCCAAAAATTTAAGATGTTTAAGACAAATAGGATTTAAGGTGATCAATAATTTTAAACCTGTAAAAAACTTGATTACTAGCTATGCGATGGGGAAGAGGTGAGTGTTCTTGTGTATCATTTCTAGCTAGTTCTGATGTCATTCCCGCGAAAGTGGGCATCCAGTAATCAAGAATCGATAAAAGCATTGTTTATTTATACTGTTTAAAAGATGGATTCCCGCTTTCACGGGAATGACATAGAATGTGAAATAACGTAGAACAGAATTTTATAAGATATGCATGAGTAAAGAAAATTTAAGCAGTAAATCATCTATTAATACTCCTAAAGAAGAAATAAAAAATGCAGCAGAAGATAATAAGCTTAAATCTTCAATAAATACTCCTGAAAGAGTAGAGCTTTTAGAAGCAGCACAAACAAAAGCTTCTGAGCCTTCACAGGAGAACAGCAATCGTAAAATAAGCCAGCAGGAAAAAGAACGCTGCAAGAGGATACAGCACTTTACGGTGCTAGAGTTGCTCGTGCCGGAATCGCTGCAAGTGGAGTAGCAATCGAAGTGGTACAGGAGGGCAGTAAAGTTATCGCTAGTCCTACTCATATTAGTAGAAGTAGTAATTAACGTTGGAGAAAAAGTAGCAAAAGCTTATGATCCGGTTGATACACTTCAGCAAGGTGCAAAAATTAAAGCAAAAGGTCCCCCAAGTCCCGGTTTAGCCGATAAGGCATTAAATAAAATCATGACACTACCCGGTGGTGAAACTGCAGCAAATGTTCTAGAGAAAACATATAAAACATTAGGTAGTAAAGCAGTCAGACGTGCGGCTAGCATTGGCGGCGTTGCAGTATCGTTAGTCCTTAATCCCACTCCCGTTGGGGTTGGGCTTGCTGCACTTTCTTTATCAACCGTTGCTTACAATGTTGGAAAAGAAACTTTGGAAGTAAAAGAAGATAAGCGTTTAGATAGAAAGAAACAACTTTAGAAAATATTAAAGCTAATTATGTGAAGCAAGCAGAGTTAGTAGTTACTACTCGAATAGATCAAGCAAAAGATAGCCCTGAACTTACAAATGTCTTGGATACTCAATGAGCTAAAATTTACCAAGAAAAAGTTGAATCTGAAAAATTAAATACAACTAGAACTAAAGAGATTTTAAAAGCAATACGAGATACTACCTTAGAGACGGTATCTTTAGTAGCACAAGCAAGTGCTGTAGGCGGTATTATAGGCGGTTTGGTAGCAGGTGCTACTGGAGGAGGAGCAGAGCCTAATGTAATAGGTGAAGGAGATGCTAATTTAGTCCGTATGGAGCGAAAAAAAGATAAAATCAATCAAATAAATAGTTTAAAACATCAATAGGAAATTATGCAGATAAGAAAGACTTGCTTGAAAAAGAAAGGCAAGCAAAAATAGATACCAAAGCATTAGAAGAATTTTTAACTATACCCCCTAAAATTGATCAATTAAGTGCAGGGCAGCTAAGAGAGCATTTTAATGTAACTAGAGCAAAGGTTGCAGCGAGACCTGAATTTGCTCCTCCTGCTGAAAAAACTAATTTTGAAAAAGTTAAATCGGCAGTAAAAGTAGGAGTCGGTTATTTTGTTGAATCGCAATTTGGTGATTTAAAAGAAATATACGGTAAAAAAAAGAAATATTTCAATCTTTTATAACTCCCAATGTTAGCAATAAAGTAAAACCTGAGCAAAATAAAGCTCATGAGCAAGCTAACATATGCAAGAGAATTTGTCACGTGGCAAGGGGGGTCGTTATGGTGCTAGCGCACCATCATCACAATCAACACCGAATGCTTCTAAACACCATGAATCTTCAAGAGGATTTTAATTGTTAATAAAGACTTATAATTATCTTATAGATTATATCTTGCCGCAGAGATGTTTTTAAGCGGTGCGGAAATACTAGGGGGAGCGGTGAATTTTGTAGCGATTGTTGGAAGAAGCTAGAGTTTATAGCAAGACTCTATTGTAGTATATGTGGACAAAGATTTAGTATAAAAATCTTAGATAACTGCATTTGTGGAAATTGTTATAGCAACAAACCTAATTATGAGTTTGCTCGCAGCTTATTTAAGTGTAATGAGCATAGCAAAAAAATAGTTCATCAGTTTAAATATCAAGATAAGACGATATTTGCTAAGACCTTTGCTAAGCTTTTATATAATAGATATAGCAGCGAGGATATAAAAGATATTGATTTAATCATACCTGTACCTACGAATGTATAATCCTGCTCGTATTTTAGCTATGGAAATTGCAAAAGTTACCGATAAAATGTTAAAAGCTGAGATTTTAACTAAAGCAAAATGGACTAAGTCTCAGACTTTTCTCTCACGAAAACAACACACAAATCATATAAAGGGTAGTATCAAATTTAACACAAAGTATAATATTGTCAGTAAAAAAATCTTATTAGTCGATGATGTCGTTACCACTGCTGTTACTATAAATGAATGTGCTAAAATTTTACGACAAGCCGGGGGTGGCGTTGGTAAAAGTCTTAAGTGTTGCTATGACATAACGTTATTGCAAGGGGACATGGTTGTGTGTATCGAAAAACACACTCGATGTCATCCCTTGGCTTGACCACGGGATCCAAAAAATAATAAAAATTTTTAGTATTTTTAACTGGACTTCATGGTCAAGGCACGGGGTAACACAGAAGGTAACTTATGCAAAATGAAATAAAAAAAGTTTGTGTTATCAGTGCGGGAGTAATGGGTTCAGGGATTACAGCGTTAATTGCTAATTCCTCTTATAAAGTAGTGCTGCTTGATATTATCGCTAAAGATTCCGATGATCCTAATAAAATAGTTAACACCGCTAAAGACAAATTGCATAAACAAAAACCTCCACCTCCACCTTTATCTTTTCCTGATAAAGCAAATTTCATTACCATCGGTAATTTAGAATATGATTGAGATTTAATTAAAGAATGTGATTTAGTGATTGAAGTTATTGTTGAGAAGTTAGAAATCAAACACCAATTATATAATAAAATTATTCCTGATCTTAAAGAAGATGCAATTATTACTTCTAATATCTCTACATTACCGCTTGAAAGACTCAAAGAGAATTTACCAGATAATATTAAATCTAGGTTCGTTATTACGCATTTCTTCAATCCGCCAAGATAATATGGAACTGCTTGAGTTAATTATAGACCCTATGATAAAGGCTGAAGTAATAGAAAGAGTATCAGAGTTCTTAACGAAAACGCTTGGTAAAATTATAGTAAAATGTAATGATACGCCTGGTTTTATTGCTAATAGAGTATGGTATTTTTTACTTGAATTAGTAGCCCGTAAAGCGATAAGTCAGAATCTTGATATTGCTACTATAGATAAAATATTTACTACATTTTTGGGGCTGCCGAGTACCGGAATTTTCGGTTTATATGATCTAATCGGGTATGACGTAATGAAGTTAATTTCAAGTTCATTACTTGCCTCTCTTCCTGCAAATGATGCTTATCATAAAATAATATGTAAAGACCCCTGTCTTGATAAGATGATAGAGAAGCAGTTAATTGGACGTAAAAGTGACGGTGGATTTTATCGTTTATCGGTATCAAATGGCAAAAAGATTAAAGAAGTTATCAATATAAACGACTTATCATATAGTCCTGTTCAAAAAGTAGATATTTTAATCTTGATGCGCTTCTTGTAAGTGATTCGGTTTACGGTAAATTTTTTACTGAAATTATCACGGAATTTTATGTTTATTTAGCAGGTTTAGTTTCGTCGGTTACGGATAATATTTATGATATCGATGCTATGAAGCTTGGTTACAGCTGGAAATATGGTCCATTTGAATTATTGAACTATAGCGGCTAAAAACGGTTGGAATTCGGTAATTAAAAATGCTGATTTAATGCATATCCCACTTCCGCAATATTTAGCCAATAAAGAATATCAAAAAATCGATAAACAAAAATTTAATTCTCACAAAGATATTTTACAAGAAAGTCAGATAGTATTAGAGAATAGCTCGGCAAAATTAATACTTTATCAAGATGTTTTGATTTTTGTTATTACTATAAAAATGAATTGTTTAAATCATGAGGTGTTTTATTTACTACAAGAAGCAGCAAGTAAAGCCGAAAATGACGGTAAAAATCTTTGTATTTATCCGCAAGGAAATAATTTGTCTGCCGGTGCTGATTTAAAACTTCTGCTGTCTTATATTGAAGGAATTTTCACGATCTAGAGAATTTACTAAAGCTGGGATAGCGAACCATGCTCCACTTAAAATATTCCTCTGTACATGTTATTAGCTTGTGGTCTTGGTGTGGCACTTGGAGGTGGATATGAGCTGTTATTGCACTCAAGCTTTATTATAGGAAATCAAGAACTTAACGCAGGGCTTGTAGAACTTGGTGTTGGTTTAATACCCGGGTGGGGCGGTGTTACCGCAATGTTTGCTTGAGGTAATGGTAATAAAACTAAACTAATTAGAAATATCAGCAATATTATAGAGCAGAATAAAACAAGTTCAGCCCGATTACTTGAAAGCAGATTATGATGTAGAGAAGATGCACGTAAATATGAACAAGTATTATATTTTAGAGGAAGCTTTAAAATTAAACCTACCTAAAAAGATAGTACCGATTCCGCATAAAATTACTTTGCCTAAAATAAATTTAGCAACAGCAATAGATACATCAAAATATAACGATCTACAAAATAAGGTGCTTAGCAAATTTCAAGATATTATTGATACACATAATGAAACAAATGAAGAAGAGCTACTTGCCTATGAGTAGGAAATATTGTTAGAACTTGTAAAAGATCCAAAAACTATAGAGAAGCTGAAAGTAATTGTGGGATAAACTCCTACTATGTCATTCCTGCGAAAGCAGGAATCCAGAAAAGTAGTCTTAATATTGACAAAATAAACCTAAAAAAACAAGTTTTTTGTAGGTTTTACTGGGTTCCCGCTTTCGCAGGAATGACATAAAAACCGTGCGGGTAATGCTACTCCAAAATAATATTGCTTATAACACCACGATAGTAAGTTTGAGGGTCGTACATAGCTTCACTGTAAATAGCAGGAGTAGAGAATATGCCCTTATTAACTGCTTTGATTTTATACTGATACGTCATTTTTTGATCAGAAATAGTACCGCAAATCATAACTCTATCATCACGATTATTTATATATATCGGTTTCCATATCATTATTTCCTGCGTGCGTTCTAATATATTTATGTGGTTGTTATCCGGTAAAAGCTCGAAGCCTGCCGGTAATAAATCAAGTAGAACCATATTGCTCAAGGGTTTATTACTACCTGAACGCATGGTGATTTCCACCGTAATATTATCACCTAATTTTACTTTGCTAACCTCTTTATTATTTTCATCGAGATATTTTTTTGTTATTTCTATGCCTTTAACTATCTCTTTATGTTCTGTTAATTGCTTATCATAGCCTGAAGTTAAAAGCTGATAGAAAAAGCCGTTACTTGAGAATGTTAAGTCGATATTCTTATTTTCTACCGACAGCTCAGCAATCATCACTTTATTGCCTGTTAAAGTAACTTCTTTATCTGTAGAGGTTACTTTAATAGTAGCCTCATCTACATGATTTATTTTATCGGCATAGGCAAGACTTGCCATAATAGCATAGCTTGCGGATAGGCTATTATAGTTATCTTTAGCAAAAAGAGCGATATCCTGTACAATTTTTGGGTCAAAGTCTTTTAACCGTTCTGGAAAATGCATAGAAATTAAGTATAAATACTGACTATATTTTATTAGAGGATTGTAATACTGATAGTCTGTTTTTGATATAGGTTTATTTAGAGTAAATCTGTCTAATAATTTCTCCGCTTCTTCATTCATTTGCAGCATTTTATAGCTAGCTGCTAAATAAACGCTAGTCAAATCATCTTGCCATGTATTTTTATGGTACTCGTCTAAATATTTTAAAATATTTGCAATATAGCTTGTAGTAATAACGCTGTTTTGCGTCAGGATATAAACCGCATATGCCTTTTCTCTTGCTTCATCTAAGGAGTTTATTGATCTGTTAGCCATATTCTCTAAATAGTAAATACCTTGATTAAATGTATCACTTGGAACAGCTAAATATCTAGTTGCTCCCTCGCTTAAGCAATGCATAGCATAAACGGAAATAAATGGATCGGAATCGTCATTAAAATTGTTCCAATATCTAAATCCACCGTCATAATTTTGACGTTCTGATAAAGTTTGGAATATTTTTGATAATGATTCATCCATTTTTTTACGATCAGTTTTAAGAATCTGAACTAGCTCTTGTTCATTATATAATAAAATATTGGCAAAATTTTGGCTTATTAATTGTTCAGTGCAACCATAAGGATAATTATCTAGGACATCTTTAAAGCCAGAAATAATAGCTAGCGGTGATTTAGAAGCGGAAATGTGTAGTTTAGCAAATTCAGGATATACATCCCGTAAGATTTTTAAATTAGTCTTGTTGTCTGTAATAAAGCCTGTATTAACTGTTGTAACGCTCGGACTAGCAGGGCGAACGCTCGTAGTACTAAGTTCATTCGGAGCTATGTACTACTGCCATAGATATTATATCCGGCTTTAGGTGATTTATAGAAGCCACAACCTTTAAATCTGCCGCACCGAGTTGATCAGTCGCTTTTAATTTAACATTAATAGTAGCTTCCTTATTTTCGTCTATCGGGATCTCTTTAGGATAATCTAATATTTTAAGTCCTTCACTTGTTTCAATATTTAGAAAAACCTGAGCATTTCCTGAATCTTTTAGGTTATTAAATATTGTTACCGGTACTGTAAATTCATCATTTGGAGCTACAAATAAAGGTAAATTTGGATTGATAATAAGATCAGATTGGACTAATAAATCAGCTTTGGAAGTTCCTATAGAGTCAAGGCTTGAGGCTACCCCTATAACTCTTAAAGTGCCGTTAAAATAGCTTGGTATATCAAATGTGACTTCTCTCTCATCAAGATCTGCTTCTAAAATTCCTGACCAAAATGCTACGGGAGGTTAGCTTTTTCTTTTAAACGGATTAAGGTTTCGAGCGACATTTATACAACCGTCTCCGGCAGGAGCCGCCATATAAGCTTTCATTAATAAAGGACGCTAAGGTAATATTAAATCCATGATTTGTGATGTTCGGACTTCCCAAGGCTTTATCGTTAATAAAGTAATTAAGCAGGTCGGGAGTCTGATAACCAGCAAATGATAATATCCCTGCATCAACAGCAAATATTATTATTTTACCGGGATTTGTAGTACGGTAACGAATTGCTAGCTTTTCTCCCGATTTGATTTTTGCAGGAAGTGTTAATCCAATATCTTGTTTATGTTTATAAATGCCCGCAGTAAACGGTACTACTGCATAGCTAAACGGTGATATAAAGATTTCCGTAGCTTCTATGTCTCTTATAAATTGTACATTTACATATCCTTTACCCTCAAAGCCGTCAGGAATTTTTATTTCTTGAATGCTATTATTTGCATCAGCTTTAAACCATTCAAAATTATGTACTTTATCGGTCTCGATAGTAATTAACCCATAACCTGTATAAGGAGTTATAATATTTAAAAGAATAGTATCGCCGGCTTTATAATCATCTTTATCAAGTTTAACTTTTAAATTTGCTTTGTCTGTTAAATTAGCCGTAACATTTCCTTCACCTATTACCGAAAATTCAGCTTGGGCAAAGATTGTATCTTCTTTATCGGTTAAGTAAATAACGTAATCGCCTGCTTCTTTAGTAGGCACTTTATAAATATAACTTTCGTTTGCCGTGATATTAATTTTGTCAGAAGATATATTAGTCTCAATAGGTACTGAACTGTAAGAATAATTACCGTTACTATCTGCTACTAAGTTATTTACATAATTAATCTTTTTTAAGTTAAGAGTTAAATTAGGTGCAGCTACTTTTTCTGCTTTATTTGATATGGCTATGAATTCTATTGCCGCGCTTGTTTTTGTCTTAATATATTTTAGATCGTTGTTGCTTCTAAATCCTATAATATAAGGCAGAGGTGACACTATAAGCGATTTGCTTGCGTTTACGCTTCTTCCTGAATCAGGCTCAAATCCTGCTGCTGAAAATGTTAGATTAAAATTAGCGTTATAATATTTCTCAAGGTTAAGGTCAAAGTTTGCCGTACCTTTAGAGTCGGTAGTAATATCTCCTAAACGTTCGTAAAAAAACTCTTTATTTCCTTTGCTACTATAAAATTTATATTCTTTAAATCTAGGTACGAAAAACTCGGTAGGTCTAATATCAATAAAGCCGCTGACTTTTCTATTTTCTGCAGGAGTGCCGTAAAGATTTATGAGATTAACGGTTGCTTTAAGATCTTTTGGATTCGTCCATAGCTCATCTTGTGAGTTATTGAAGTTTATGTTTATTTTCATGCAGTCAGGCTGAAAATCACCAACCCTGACAGACACGCTATTAAGATAGTTATTGCTGCCTTTATCTCCTACTAAATATAAGCTTATATTGTATAAGCCGGTTAAGGCATCATCAAGCGTTGAGAATAAATATTCGCCGAATCCTTCTGCATCTAGAACTATTTTACTTTTATCTATTACTTTTCCTCTAGGGTTAGTTACTTGTATTTCTAAAGGTAAGCCGTCAAATTTTCCTTGCCAGTCGGTTTGTTTGAGCATAATGCCTATGTGACCTTGCTTGCTTGGATAGATGCAGCCGATCGGAAAATAAATAAGCTTTTAACCATTGATCAGAACTAACGGCTCCTGCTACATCAAACCGAGAATAATTAACTTGTCTATCAATTCTACTATACGGCATAAATGAAAAATCATCCTTAGTAGTTAATATATAAGCCACTGGAGTTTTTTCTTTTGAAAAATCATTTATATTTGATAAAACGGCATGTCCTTTACTATCGGTTTTGCTGCTTACTAACACCTCACCGTTAAGTCCTATAATATCTGCTTTTACACCTCCAGCCGGTTTACCGTTACTGATATAAGAAACAAAGATATGATGCGTCCCGGTTTTATCAGTTTTTACTATACAACCAAGATCGGTAACTAAAATTAATCTTTTATCTTGAGATATAATGTTATTATTGTCTTGAGCATAAACTTTTGCTAGAAATAACTCCTTGGAATAGCTGCCTGCTTCTTCTACATTAAAATATTTACTGAAATCTAAATCGGTATAATGAGGTAAATTTAAATTTTGAGAGTTCACTATTACTTCCTCTTGAAATACCTCGGAAATATTATACTCATTAAAGGTATATTCATTTATAAAAGTCGGGTTTTGGAAAATATTATATCTATTTGTTTGGCTGATTAAATGATTAACTTCTTGCTGATTAATCTTATCGATTTCTAAATATAATTTATCTATGCCAAGTGAATATACGGGCAGCTTTCTTTCGCCAGCTAATGAAAGAATAGAACCGTCGGACATTAGCTTAACTTCTTTAGGGTTACCCGGTATTTGTACGATTTGAAAATAATCTGAGCCGAGTGTTAAATTATCCGATGTTTTAACACCTTGATTTACTTTAACAAGCAAAGCTCTTGAGGTAAACGTATCTACTTTAAAACTATGCATAGTAGTAATGCTTGGGACGGAAGATAAAAGCTCAAAATTTATTTTTTCACTCGATTTAAGAATATCATCGGTTATTTCTTTCGGATTTTGCCATTTATAGTTTTTTTTGCCTGCAACTCCTAAGAAAGCCGGCTTATCCTGCCGTAATAAAAATAACTCTAAATGTTTTTTTATTTCCTCACCCGACACCGGTGTATTTGTGGTAATTATAATTATCTGTTCCGGTTTTAGTTTATCATCTTTAACAATTGTAGCAGTACTATTAGTGATTTTTAAATATGAGGATAGACTTGGAATTAATACATTTTCTTTATAAGAATATCTTATGTTATTTGGCGTCTTATGATTTTGATCTTTTACATTTTTATATGTGAAAACTTCTCCGCCATGTAGAGGTTTAACACCGTCTTTTATAATTACGGAAATTGTATCTTCTTTATCTGTAAGCGGTGGTATATTAGTAATAATCGTAGCTTCCGTATTATTGGTATTGAATTTGATAGGAAAAGGTAATTTTTCTTTAGTTGAAGATTTTATACACTCTATTCTTTCCTCTAGAGTTTTAGGATCGATAGGATAGTTAAAAGCTATTTTAGTTTGAACGAATTTTTTGGAAATATCGATATTATCCTGTAGATAATTCATTTCTTTAATAATAGGAAGTAGTGGTAAAGTCGTGAAACTTATATTATTACTTTTTAAACCGACAAAATTAGGGAATATATAATCTTCGATAGTAATCTTATCAGTTTGATGAGCTACAAAAGTGCTTTCTGGAGTAAAATTTATGTTATACCACCAGCCAAATCACCATGCTCCTTTAATATCAGATGAAATAGATATGTAATCATTTATTTTTTTTTCCGTTAAGCCCTAGCTCTCTTTGTGGCTTTGTACACCATTCTTTAATGCTAGAGTCGCAAAGGTCAATATTTAACGCATTTTGTCCTGCTAACAGATTTTCGTGAGTTAATTTAAAATATAAAGGTATTTTTTTGTTAAAGCTTGCAGCAATTAGTTGTAAATTTATTAAACATACGAAAATAGTAAATACAAATTTGCGGAAAATATTTTTCATATCTATAGCTTATTATTTATGATAACTTCAATTATATATAAATAAAATTAAGTAAAGTAATGAATAAGGATATTTTTTTCAATATTCAGCAAAAATTTTTTTGTTATTTGGACAAGAGGAGTGTTATGAGATTATCATAATATTCGGATTTACTATATTAGGAGGCAACTATTTGCACAAGCTATTTGTGTATTACTTTTCACTACAATTTTAAATATATTGTTAAAATATATATTTGAAATAACTTTGAATCTTGCTCTAAATATTAAAGGTTTTGCTTTCCCTAGAGTCATATGAGCAGCAGCGTACTATTTTACGGTTGGTTTTTTGCAAATATTATATATTCCTTATTAAGAATAATAATAGTAGTGACTTTAACCGGTATGGGATTTGCGCTGATTTATAAGGGCTATCATTATCCGGTTGATATTATTGCATCTATAACAATTGGAATAATGGTTATTGCTGTTATATATAGTGTAACCAAAGAAGAGATTATTCAAAAATACCCTTATATGTTTGGAGCGTTTTTATGACTATTAACCGTACCGATGGTAGCTTATCTTAAAATTATTGACGTGCATTGTCTTGCTTGGGTATGGACGGTATTTTGGGGATTACTCGGTTTTACTATTTCTGGAGGACTGTTTTATAAATATTTTGATTTTCCTCAATCAAAATTAAATCGTTTTATTAATTTAGCTATCATTGTTGCTTCAGTAGCTTTGATTGCATATATTAATTATCTATTCAAACAATATTTGGGATATAAGTTTTATTTAACTTGGTTCTTAATAGGTTTTAGTTTGCCACTATCGGTGAGGTGATGCCATATTCATATAAGATCAACGCATGAGTATATGAAGTGAGTTAAGTTGCACTTCGTGTCCTTATTTATCGTGTAAAGCGAAATTTCCTATTGACTTTTATATAAAACAGTATAAGTTTCTTTACAATTTAATTTTTTATAAAGACATTATGCTCGGCTATGAGAAAGAACAAAGCAGCTTAAATCGTAATTAAAAAGAAGCAATAGGTTTATTATCTGTTGGTACATTGCTTGAATATTTTGACCTTATGCTTTATGTACATATGGTAGTAGTATTCAATGAATTGTTTTTGCCAAAGGCTGATCCAAAAGTAGTTTTTATTTATTCTGTATCTGCTTTTTGTTCAACATATTTATTAAGACCTTTTGGAGCTTTTTAATATTTGGTTGGATAGGAGACGCTATAGGACGTAAAACAACAATTATTACTACCACCTTTTTCAATGTCTATATCTTGTTTAGCATAGATGATGTGAAGAAAGATGAGTCTCTCAAAAGACAAAAAATTGACCTCAGTCGAAATGATTTATTGTTGCAGAAAATTAAGAATAATGATCCTGAAATTGTTCGTGTAGAACTACCTTATGAAGAAGATAGTAGTTTTTTGTCAATTGTAATTAAAACTTTAGAGAAAAATACTGTAGTAAAAGAAATTGATTGATATGGCAGCAACCTTAGTAACGATGATATAAAAAATCTAAGTAAAATTGTAAAGTTAAATCAAATATCACATTTAAACCTGAATTCTACTTCTTTAGATAGTGAAAAAATAAAAATTCTTATTGATGCTTTAGCAGATAATACCTCTCTTGAATATTTATCTTTAAATTCTATTGCGCTGAAAATAGAAGATTTAAGAATATTAATAGATGCTATTAAAAACCACCCTAATTTAAGTTCTTTAGCATTAGGTAGTAGTGAACTAGGAAATAAAGGAGCAGCAATTATTAGTGAGTTGTTTCATTCAAAACTACCGTTAAAATCCTTAGATATAGGACAAATGAATATTACTGCCGAAGGGATAGACGTTATCGCAAATAATATTAGCAGTACAAAATTAATGTCGTTAAATTTAGGGTATAATAACCTTAGAAACAAGGGAGTCATAAAATTACTGCATGCTTTAATGGCTAATCAATATATTAAAGAATTAATATTAAATGCAACAAGAATCTCCGAAAAAAGTGCAGAAGTAATTGAAAATTTTTTAACCTCACATCTATTGATACTTTAGATTTAAAAATAATAACTTAGGAGATGAAAATATATAGCATCTGCTTTAAAATGAAATCCATGGTTAAAAACTCTAAATCTTAATAACAAGAATTTAACCCATAATAATATAAAAGAACTTACTACTGCATTAACCGAAAATAAAGCGTAACTTTACTCATAAGCAATAATATTGAAATAGGAGATCTAGGTTTTGAAGCAATAGCGAACATGCTACAAAAAAACAATTCTCTAAAAAAATTAGCGCTTATGAACATTAAATTAGGAGATCTAATAGATAATAACATAACCAATTTGGGTGCGGAAAGCTTAAAAAGCATTCCAGGTAACATGACGATTGTAGTAGACGGTAATGATATTGATAATTCAATATTTGAGAAAAGCGTTGAGGCTTTAGGAGAAAAGAATTAAAATTATAAAATAATATTTATATGGCAAATCTAACAAATGCACAGAAAGAAAGGTTAACAGTAGAGTGTGTTAAATATGTAGATAGCCAGACAGTAGAGGAATCATAAGAGATAAAAAATCGAGAGAGGCTTTATTAAAAAGTATTATATTAAACGAATCTATATCTGCCTTAAAAATCCTTACTGAACACTATAAGAAAATACACAAAAATAATAGTGAAGCCCTGGATGAAAGTGTTGAAAAATTAGCAGTTCTAGCGGTTGTAGCAAGTAAAACAGCAAAGATGATTCCAAAACAACTTGTTCCTTATATGGTATTTCATGTTGGATTTGCTGACGAGAATCCTACCCATGGGCTATTCAATGACAACAACAACTCAAATCTGCAGAATGTTGCATATGCTTTCCGTACTCGACTTAACTCAAAGATTATAAAAGCAAATGATACTCCTTTACAAAATAGACGCTTTGATGCCTTAGGTAGGTTAATTCAATATAATAGCCAATGTAGTGCCGTATGTTTTGACGGCAAACAAATTTTAGTAGCGTTCAACGAATTACATAATTCTAGTGTGAACACAAATAAAGTTGAACAAATTGAGACACATAACACAAAAGTTTTTAAATATTTACAAGATTATGCTCCTTACACAGCTTTACCTACAGAAGAGCAAAAAAATTTTCTACAACAACAAAATCTATCTACTCAACGAAAAGCGCTACTTCTAGATGTTGCACAATATTATTATAAAAATAATAGTGACCATAAGGATATATTACCACGTATTTTGCAAGAGCTAGAAAAATATCCGAATAATAATCAAGAGGTGCAACAAAAAGTCTGTAATGTAACCAGTGTAAGTCCAAAAGTAGTGAAGGCAGTAGCTAGAGCTAGAAGAGATTTGATGAAATGAGAAGATGCATTAAACCCTGATACTATTGATGCAAGTAAAAAATTTGTCCATTCAATTATTGAAGCTATAAAACAACCATATAAAATTGTATTAGATGGTCCACTTAGCGATAAAGCTCATGCTGAAATGAGAATAATACAGTATATAAAAGCACAACTTCCAGATCGTGATAATCAATTAAGTGCAGCAATATAATACATAGGATTGTCTAAATTTTGTTGTATTAGTTGTGATTTAATTATAAATAAAGAAACGAAAAATGTAGATTTGCATTTTACTGATAAGAGTAAACAAAGACACTTAATACCGCTTAATATTACTACTAGCGGAGGAAATGGAGTAGGATATGAATGGGATTGAATAGATGTTATAAGAAAAAATCCTTACTGGTTAGAGGATTTGCTAGGTAAAACAGCATATGAAAAATATAACGCTTTATCAGAACAGGAGAAGAAAATAGCAATTAACGGTATAGTAAGATATATAGGCAAAGGGGAATTAAAGATTAAGGACACCCTGCTTAAAATAAACCCGGAGAAAGAACATAGCAAAGATAAAGAACATGAACCTTTGAAAAAACATAGACAAAAGAAATTGACTGCTGACACTTCTTCTATTGAAGCTGAAGCAAAAAATGAACCTAGGCAAAAGATAATTGCTGCTAAGTACAACGGAAAGCTTTAAACGATCAGTCAAAAAGCAATATCTCAATTGGGAGATAACTCTATATAGAAGAAAAATCTTTATTTCGCGAGAATAAATGTGTTTCTTTCTTGCTTAAATCTCACTTGGTAAAGCTAAATCCACCTCGCTCAAAATATAGTCCGTTCCAGCTTACGGCATTTAACTAAGCCTTTAAGTTCTTTATCCTTTACATAGGTAATTGTGTTTAAGACGTCAAGATAAGAGCTAACTTTTTGGCTTTTCCTTGTTTTACAAGTCTTTTATAAAAAGGTTTAACTGCAGAATTATATCTTACAGACGTAACAGTGGCCATATATAATGCTGCCCGCATCGTTTTTCTACCACCTTTAGTTGTTGCTAACCTAACACTTAAACCTGAAAAGCTTGATTTTATGCTGCGTCCACCGTTTGATTCATTCATAAAAGTGAAAGAAATTGAAGAATGGCGCACCCGAGAGGAGTCGAACCCCTAACCTTATGATCCGTAGTCATATACTCTATCCAATTGAGCTACGGGTGCCTAAGTTTGAAGTACTTATTTCTAAGCCTTATTTCTTGTTGCTAACATACGAAGAAGCATATATAAAAGCATAGTATTTGTCAAGAAACATAAAGTGTTCTTATGTTTCTCTGAATAATAAAATATAAAAAATTACAATTAATAATTGAATTATCATATTATATATTGTATATAGAGGTTCATAAATTGATATGAGAAAAAAATGAATAAAATTAATCATAATTTACTTACTTTGGATTAATATGACTGCACAAGCAGACAATATATCAGAAAGTGCTAAAAAAAATTAGCAGTAATGAACTCTTTAAATGTTAAGGAAAAGTGGTAGAAAGGTAATGTAATAAATTGTAAGTCGGGAGAAACTTTATTAGAAGAAACAGAAAAATATACTTCTCCTAAGTTAAAGCGTTTGACTCATTGTAGTTGTTGTGCGTATGCTGCTAGTGCAGCCTTGGGGTTTCCAAATCAGTCTCTACCATCCTGAAAGCGATAAAATGTTTATACCTTACTTTATCAAATAAGCAAGCTGAGTGGCTTGAAACAGACCGAATAAAGAACGGATGGCATTTTGTTAAAGCAGGAAATCGTGATGATAGTTTTATTCAAGCACAACAATTTGCTAATCAAGGATATTTTGTTCTATCCGTATATAACAATGCTAATCCAAAAAGAGCAGGGCATATTGCCGTTGTAGTACCAAGTAGTAAGGATATAGAGAAAATAAAAAATGAAGGACCGGACACGGCTCAAGCCGGTAATATTAATTTTTCCTGTAGCTCTTTGAAAAAGGGTTTTAGGAATAAAATTTTATTATTATAAAATATAACAGATATCAGTAAGGTAACCGGACAGTTTTTATTCTATGTCATTCCCGTGGGGCATTGCCTGTATGGATCGATTTCCTGTTGTCATACCGTGGCTTGACCACGGGATCCATAAATATGATAAAAAAATACTAGTATTTTTAACTGGACCCAGCTACGGGGTGACAATAGGTGGAATCGATCTACGCAGGCAATGTCCTCCTGCAGCAGCGGGCATCCCCAGTGTTTTAAGTTATTTTTTTGGATACCATGGTCAAACCACGGTATGACACAGTGGATTTTACTGATTCATGCAACAATGTCTTGCGGGAATGACGCCGATTTATGCAACAACGTCCCTGGTTTGCAGGAATGACATAATCAGCTTTTTTAGTTATTGGCTATTTTAGCGATTTATGCAACAGCATCTACCCATGAAATTTCTATGCTACCGACTAGATCCACTTGAGGAGTTTCGCTGTAGCTTGGTAAGTTATCATACACAAGATGAGCTAAGCCGGCTATTCCGTTTACTATCCCTGCTGTATTTTCATAAGCAAATTTTGCTGCTTCTATTCCTGTATAAGTCGTATTTTTTAATAACTCAAATGTGTTCTCCGGTGAATATGCAAGAGCTGTTCCAACACAAATCCCCATAGCAACTGTAGGATGAGCATAAAATCTCCATGCAGCCGTTGATATTGCTGCTTTTACAAATATTCGCATGATAATCTAATATATCAAGTATTGACAAAGTACTTACATTCTTTATAAGATTGAAAATGTTTGTATTATGAGTATCAAACTAGATTCTTACGAACAAGATATTGAAGATAATTTTGAAAAGCAGCAAAAAAATTGATGATAGAAGTGAAATAGTTTTGCTTCAAAAATTTGCAAAAGCACATCTTAATAAAAAAAGATCTGTTACTATTAGGATTGCAGAACATGACATAGAAGCAATAAAAATTAAAGCTTCTAAGTATGGTTTGCCTTATCAGACCTATCTTAATATGCTAATTCATTCAGACACTACTAAACTCTAAATATATGACCAAGTATATATATAATCATGCAAAGAACGTTAAGTTATTGAATGAGCGTGGTGGTATAGGCTTTGAAGAAATAATACAGTCGATTGCTGACGGTAATTTATTAGATATTAAATTACATCATAATCAAGAGCAATATAAAGGTCAAAAAATTTTATATGTTCAAATGATTGCGCAAGTACATGCAGTACTTTATATAAAAGGTGATAAAGATGCTATGTTCCTTAACACTTTATTGCCTAGCAGAAAAGCAAAAAAGGAATTTTTAAAAGATAAGAAATAATATATGCGTTTTATAGAAGAATTTATAAATAAAGGATATTTCCATCAATGTACCGATTTGGATCGGTTAACTGCTATAACGAAAGAAACAAAAATAGCTGCGTATATAGGCTTTGACTGTACTGCTACATCACTCCACATCGGTAGTTTAATGCAGATAATGATTCTGCGATTGCTTCAGCAGCACGGGCATAAGCCTATTGTAATTATCGGCGGCGGTACGAGTAAAATCGGTGATCCTACTTGGAAAGACGAAGTGCGCAAAATTTTAAGCAAAGAAGATATAGCTAAAAATGCCGAAGGTATTAAAAAATCTTTGTCGAAGTTTATCAAATTCGGTGACGGTAAAAGTGATGCTATTATGCTGGATAACGCAGAGTGGTTAGATGCGTTCAATTATCTAGATTTTCTACGGGATTTTGGTAGCTATTTCTCGGTAAACCGTATGCTGACTATGGATTCGGTAAAACTAAGGCTTGAGCGTGAGCAGCATTTAAGCTTCTTAGAATTTAACTATATGTTATTGCAGGCCTATGATTTTTACTATTTAAGCAAGCATTACAATTGCAGCTTGCAGCTTGGCGGTAGTGATCAGTGGGGCAATATCGTAATGGGAGCCGATTTAATTCGTAAAATAAGCGGCAAAGAAGTATTCGGTATGACGACACCGCTACTTACGACTAGCTCCGGTGCTAAGATGGGCAAGACTGCTGCGGGAGCGGTATGGCTTAATGAAGATTTGCTAAGCCCGTATGATTATTACCAATATTGGCGTAACTGTGAAGATGCCGACATAGTTAGATTTGCCAAATTATATAGCGAGTTCACTCAAGAAGAGCTTAATAGGTTTGAGAGTTTAGTGGCAGAAGATATTAATGCAGCTAAAAAACAGCTTGCTTATGAGCTAACTAAGCTTTGTCACTCGGAGCAGGCAGCAAAATCAGCTCTAGAAACTGCAGTAAAGATATTTGAAGAAGGACAAATCGATGAGAATTTACCTACCGTTGTTTTAGAGCAGGAAGTATTACAAGCAGGTATTAGTGCATATGAATTATTTCATGAAGCAGGGCTTGCTACTTCTAAATCGGAAGCACGCAAGCTTATAAGAGGGAATGGTGCTAAGATAAATGATAGATTAGTCGCAGATGAAAATATGATAATTAACACTAATTTCTTACTCGATAAAAAAGTTATAAAGCTCTCTGCCGGTAAGAAAAGACATATATTGGTTAGGGTTTGAATATTTTTCTAGATTACCATGTTCCCTTCAGTTGTAGCATTATTGTATGGCTCAAATATATTATGTCTAATTGAAACTGTAACTTTCAATTAGACAAATTGTATATTGTCTATCTAATGGGCCCTTATAACATAAGTTAAATTCAAATTTAAACAGTAATGACTAAAATAAGGCTTGATGAATATTTGCTGCAAAAAGGTTTTGTAACAGATATTACCATAGCACGAAGTTTGATTATCCAAGGTAAAGTACATAATAAGCATGAGCAGTTAATTAAGCCTGGGATACAGGTTAATATAAATGACACCGACATTAAGGTAAAGCTACCGCAGCATAATTATGTTTCAAGAGGGGCATTAAAATTAATTGCCGCTTTGGATTATTTTCAAATTGATCCCGAAAATTTAGTTTGTATTGATATCGGTAGTAGCACCGGCGGTTTTACAGAAGTGTTACTTGAGCGTAAAGCAAAATTAATTTTTGCCGTAGATGTCGGTTATGGCGGACTTCATCCTAAATTACGCGATAATCCACACATTAAGGTGCTTGAGAAGACTAATGCACGATATTTAACCGATAAACAAATAATAACGAAGCCTGATTTAATTGTTTGCGATGCCAGCTTTATTAGTTTAACTACTATATTACCGACTGCACTAAATTTAGTTAAAGAAGATTGCATGCTTATTGCTTTAATAAAACCGCAGTTTGAGGTCGAAAAGCATGAAGTAGAGCAGGGAGGAGTTATTAAAAATCCTCTCTTACATCAAAAAGTATGCGATAAAATCAAAGATTGGCTTGAGAAAGAGCATAATTTTAAAATATTCGGTATAATAGCAAGTCCAATACTAGGAGCTAAGGGGAATCAAGAGTTTTTAATATGCGGAAAAAGAAAAACGCTTATTTTTCTATAGTTTATCCTTAATTTGAATTGTTTTAGTAATCATTGCATCTTCTAATGTATAATTATTCAATGTTTTTATAAATGCTTCACTTGCTGCTTTAATAAAATGTTTAAATTGGCATGAATTTGTAATTCTGCAGCTATTAGTATTTTTATTGAAACATTCTACTATATTCATATTAGGTTCTAATTTTTCTATTATATCTCCCAACTTCATGGAAAAAGGGCTAAATGCTAGCTTAATTCCTCCTCCTTTTCCTTTACTACTATTAATATATCCTAATTGTGCTAATCTATGAATCACTTTTATCAAATGATTAAGGGAAATATTATGGTACTCTGATATCTCTTTTACACTACAAATTCTTTCCGGTGTTGAAGCAAGATATATAAGGCTACGTAATCCGTAGTCGGTAAAACTTGTTAACTGCATAAAAATTTTATTTATTTTTACCTTAAAAAACGTCTATATAAGTCTAGTTACTATAATATGTATTTTAAATGCATATTTGTAGTAAAGGTTATATTATTCAAAAAGGAGTAATTATGTCTAGAACAACTATAGTGAGCGAAATAAGCAAAACTGCTGCGCTATTTAAGAATTTTGATATTACTAAATCTTTAAATTTTTATGGAAATTTAGCAACTAAACATGAAGCAGTGGTAAATGAATTTTTTAATAGTAAGAGTTTTAATACTGAAAAACCTGAGAAAGGAATACAGCCAAATGCAATGAAAAATTTTTTAAATCTTACCGGCAGTAGTATTCTAAAGGTTTTAAGTGCATATAGCGAAACAGATGAAGTAGATCTTTTAGAAGTGATCCAATCCAAGCATTAGAGAATGATCATAAATGTAAAAGGGCGGTATCAAAAATTGTTGATACATTGTAGGGCGTAATATTCCTTCAGAGTGATATCAACCTGTTGCTGAAGAGCTTATAGCAAATGTAGATGAGGGTAACAAGCTGGTAGGTAACGTAAATATAGTAGGAAAGCATTTTGTAAGTGCTGAAAAGAAGCAATATGATGAATTAAAAGCAAAGTATAATATAGCGAGTTTTGAAAGTCATAAAATAAAAATCGAAATAGAAAGTGCTGAACAAAAAGTAATACCGCACAAACATAGGCAAATTATTACTTTTAAAGTAGGAGAAAGATACAGTGAATTTACAGTTATAAAAACCGGTCATGATGAAGAAGGTCATTATTATGAATACTTAATAAAGAAAAATCCTAATGGCACTGTAACAAATTATCTATTTGATTCTGAAAATCATCTGGTAAAAGTACACCCTTCATATATTGAATCGGATATAGAAAACAATAAAGATCTCGTTCTTATCAGCGGCGGGTCGGGAGCAAGCCATTCTATTTCTAGAATTAATAGTATAACAAATGAAGAAAATGTTAAGCTTTCCGCCGTTATGCACATTATTCACTCTACTAGAAATAAAAACAGTGATACATTTCAATTAGATGCAGCTGTCAAAAAATTAACTGATATGGCCGCAATATGCGATACTGAAATTCACTATAAATTTTATACTCAAGATAGTTATAATAATATTAATGAGAACGATAATATACATTATCATATCGGTAGAATAGCTGAAGAATTTTTATTAGGCCTTTTAAAAGGTGAAACTGATGAAATTTGTGGTCCTCATTCTTTTAACGATCATGTGCAGCATATATTAGAAGCGAAAATGGGGGTGATGTGTATACTCAGATTCATGTAGAAGCATTTTGTTCATCAGGAGGAGACTATGATTCATCTCTAAGCAGACCAGAGGGATTATCGAGTATTTGCCCCTTTATGAATATGTAGTTTTACAAAAATATAAAGTTAAATATTGCTTATATATTCTAATTAGTGTATTTTGGTTACGGATAAGCATTATAAAAATTATAGATAGGTGGGTTTATCCCACCTTTTTTGTTATAAATATCAAATATGCAAACTATTGAACAACAAATAACAAACGTAATAGAAGAATCCTTGACAGATATGGGGTTTGAGTTAGTTCTTGTGAAGTTTAAAGGTGTTAACCCTAAAGTAGTCGAGATATTGATTGATAGCTTAAACAGCGAAAAAGTATCTGTGGAAGATTGTACTAAAGCAAGTAGGACTATCTCCGCTATTCTAGATGTTGAAGATTTAATAGAAGCTGCATATTCTTTAGAGGTAGCATCAAGCGGTCTTGAACGTCCGTTAGTAAAGTTTGAAAATTATAATAGATTTTTAGAAAGAGAAGTTAAAATCAAACTTAAAGAATTATTGAACGGCAAAACTCGTTATCAGGGTAAAATAATTAAAGCAGAAAATAATAAAATATATTTAAAATGTGAAGAACAAGAAGTACTAATTGATTATGATTTAATTAAAAATGCTAATCTAGTGTTAACTGAAGAAGTATTTAAAAAATTGCTAAAGCAATAAGAGATAATGTATGTCTAATGTAGGTAATGTAGAAATTTTACAAATTATAGATTCTGTAGCTCGTGAGAAAGGAATATCAAAAGAAATTTTGATTTCAACGGTTGAACAAGCGGTACAAGCAGCAGGACGAAAAAAATACGGTAATGAATATAATATTAAAGCTCAGATAAATAGGAAAACCGGTGAGATAAATCTTTTAAGGATCTTAAAAATAGTAGAAGATGTAGAAGATTACTTAACGCAACTCTCACTTGAAGAAGCTTTAATAAAGAATCCGGAAGCTAAAATCGGTGATGAGATATATGAATATTTACCGCCGATTGATCATGCTAGAGTATCGGCTCAAGCTGCAAAACAAGTTATAACTCAACGTGTTATAGAAGCTGAACGTGAAAAACAATATCATGACTTTAAAGATAGAAAAGGCGAAATTATAAATGGGATAGTTAAGAGAATAGAATACGGTGATATAATAGTTGACCTGAGTCGTGCGGAAGCAATAATAAAAAAAGATCAATTAATTAAGGGTGAGAATTTTAAACCTAATGATCGTATAAAAGCATATGTACAGGATGTAAGGCAAGAAACAAAAGGACCGCAGATTTTCTTGTCTAGAGTAGATAACCAGATGCTAGTTAAACTATTTAAGCTAGAAGTACCTGAAATTCTTGAATCTATTATTCAAATAAAATCAGTAGCACGTGATCCCGGTTCAAAAGCAAAAATAGCGGTATTTGCTTCGGATAGTAGTATAGATCCCGTAGGCTCATGCGTAGGTATTAGAGGTAATAGAGTAAAAGCCGTAACAAATGAATTAAACGGAGAGAAAATTGATATAGTATTATGGAGTAATGATCTTGCACAGTTTATAGTTAATGCTCTTGCACCGCTTGCACCTGGGGAAATCACAAAAATTTTGATTGATGAGGATAGGCATAAGGTAGAAGTAGTAGTTTCGCAGGAAAATCAAAGTATTGCAATAGGTAGAAGAGGGCAGAATGTTCGTTTAGCTTCTCAGCTTACAGGTTGGAATATCGATATAATGACCGAAGAGCAAGAATCAAAAAGAAGAAATGAAGAGTTCTTAACTTCTACGGCATTATTTATGGAAGCTTTAGATGTTGAAGAAGTTATAGGTCAGCTTTTATCGGTAACGGGATTTAATTCAGTAGAACAAATTGCTAGTAGTGAGATTAGTACTTTAACAAGAATTGAAGGCTTTGAGGAAGAACTTGCCGTAGAGATTAAAAATCGAGCTATTAATTACGTCGACCTTAAGAATGAAAAGATTATCAAAAAGCTAGAGGATCTAGGAGTTGAGCAAGAATTAATAGATATATTAGAATTATCGCTTGAATTCATATTACAATTTGCCGAATATGGTATAAAGACCATAGAAGATTTAGGAGAGATGAGTGTAAATGAATTTAAAAATTTAGCTCCAAATTCTAATATAACGGACGAAAATATTAAATTGCTGATTAAAACTGCTAGACAGCATGGTGCATTGAAGGATAGTTAGTGGGTTGAATGTAGGGTGTATGTCATTCCTGCGAAAGCAGGCATCCAGAATAAATAGCTTAGTAATTACGGCGTCCTTGAAAAATAAACCTATAAAAATAAGTTTTTTTATAAATTTTAGTGTATTCCCGCTTTCGCGGGAATGACATAAACGAGCCATGCGAGCAACGCCGCTTTTAGCTAGGAATGACATAATCAAGTAGTAGACAGACAAAACAGAAACACAAAGGTTTTAAATATGACGGATAACCAGGAAATCAAACCCAAAAAGTTGACACTTGGCAATTCAAAATTATCGCTTAATAAGTCTTTTGACTCTCTTACAGGAGCTCAAAGCTTTGTTAATGCTAAATCTAAAACGCTAGTAGAAGTTAGAAAAAGCTCTACCGGTAGTGCTACTACCCTTTCATTAAATAAAGAAAGGAATAGCTTAGATCAAACTGTTATTGATGCTAATAAGGAAGAATTTAACAGACGTTTATCTATTCTAAAAAAAGCTGCTGAGCAATCTCAATTAAATGACCCTTCAAAAATAAGCACTTTAAGCAAACTTGCAAGTATTAACCAGTCTGCTAACTCCAAAATAGAACCGCTAGAAACTGATAAAGAAGTTGAACAAAAACAGCAAAATACCGAAGAAAATAAAGTAGAAGTTAGTGCTAAAATCGTTCAAGATGATGAAGATATACCGTCACAAATACCTAAAAAGCAAGAAGAAACTTTTGTAAAGTCTCCTTTAGTAGGAATGCGAACACGTTACGGTATAGAATCAGAGAAAGAATTAGATAAAACAGCAGATAGTAAAATAATAGCACCAAAAATTAAGCTAGAAGAGCCAAAAAAATTCAAAAAAGCCGATCTTTTCAATATGCTTAGCGACGACGAAAGCGGCAGCTGTAGAACTAGAAGTCTTGCTTCTATAAAAAGAGCTAGAGAAAAAGAAAAGCGTAAATTAGCATCACAAGCACCTGAGAAAGTATATAGAGAAGTGACGATCCCGGAAGTTATCGGAGTCGGCGATCTTGCAAATGCTATGTCTGAAAGAGTGGCTGATGTAATTAAAGAATTAATGAAACTCGGTATTCTTGCAAATGCTAGCCAAACAATAGATGCCGATACGGCAGAACTAGTTGCAACAAATTTAGGGCATACGGTAAAAAGAGTCCAAGAGTCAGATGTTGAAAATGTTTTAATTAGTGATGATAAGGTTGAGGATTTAAGAACGCGTGCTCCGGTTGTAACGGTAATGGGTCATGTCGATCATGGTAAAACCTCATTGCTTGACGCTCTTAAGTCTACAGATATTGCTGCAGGTGAGCTAGGCGGAATTACACAACATATTGGGGCTTATAGAGTAACTCTTGCAGATGGTAGAGCAATTACTTTTATTGATACTCCGGGGCATGAAGCTTTTTCGGAAATGCGGTCAAGAGGTGCTAAAGTAACGGATATAGTTATTATAGTGGTCGCAGCAGATGATGGAATCAAAACGCAAACGGTTGAGGCAATTAATCATGCGAAAGCAGCGGGCGTTCCTATAATTGTAGCTATTAATAAGATTGATAAGCCTGATATTGATATTGAGCGTGTAAAGAATGAATTATATGTCCATGAAATTATCGGCGAAGAGGCAGGTGGTGACGTTATGATTATTCCTATCTCGGCACTAAAGAAAATTAACTTAGATAAACTTGAAGAAGCAATTTTATTAATTGCAGAAATGCAGGATTTAAAGGCAAATCCTTTCGGTTCAGCTGCCGGTGTTGTAATCGAGTCAAAAATTGAACAAGGAAGAGGAACGCTAACCACTATATTAGTGCAGCGAGGTACTTTAAGAAACAGTGATATTATAATAGCTGGTACTGCTTACGGTAAAGTTAAAAAGATGACTAATGATAAGGGACTAGAAATAGTAGAAGCAACTCCGTCTGTTCCTGTAGAAATTCAGGGGTTAAATGAAGTGCCTTTTGCCGGCGATAAATTTAACATAGTACAAAATGAGAAACAAGCAAAAGATATAGCCGAATATAGAATGCGTCTTGCTAAAGAAAAAAAAATATCTATTGCACCGCGTTCAAGTTTAGAAGATTTGTTTTTAAAAGCTTCCGGTAATAGTAAAATTAAGGAATTACCTTTAATTATTAAAGGTGATGTTCAAGGGTCGGTTGAAGCTATTTCAGGTAGCTTATTAAAATTACCGAGTGATGAGATAAAGCTTCGTATACTTCATAGTGGCGTAGGTCCGATAACGGAATCCGATGTATCTCTTGCACATGCTTCTTCGGCTATTATTGTCAGCTTTAACGTTAGAGCAGGGGCAAATGCCTTAACTGCCGCAGAAAAAGAAAAAGTCGATATTCGATATTATAGTATAATATATCATTTAATTGATGATATAAAAGCCATTATGAGCGGTATGCTTGATCCGATCGTTAGAGAGCAGTATATCGGAAGCGCAGAAATTAGACAAATATTTAATATTACCAAAGTTGGCAAAATCGCCGGTAGCTATGTAACTAAAGGGATTATTAAGAAAGGAGCGGGCGTACGCTTATTACGTGATAATGTAGTCATTCATGAAGGAAAACTCAAAACTTTAAAACGCTTTAAAGATGAAGTTAAAGAAGTTAGAGAAGGATATGAGTGTGGTATAGCATTTGAAAATTATGAAGATATTAGAGAAGGAGACACAGTTGAAGTTTTTGAGCTAATTCAAGAACAAAGACAATTATAATATACTCGTTGAACTTCAAAAATTGCCTACATTATCATACAAGTACTGCGGTGTTGTTGCATGGATACTACTAAATCGTCATTGCGAGTAGTTGTAGACTGTATGGCAATCTCATGAAATAATAACAAACTCCTGAGATTGCTTCGTCAATTACTTTGTAATTTCCTCGCAATGACGAAAAGTTAGAACCACGCAACAACCTGCTTTCGCGGGCATGACATTTAGTAGAATATCCCTTTTTGATAAATTAATCAATTTGAAGTAAAATATAATAAAAAGTTAATAATTATTAGCCTTTATCTTGACCTCCTCATAATTTCTATTATAATGGCAATGTTGATTATTGTAATCAGAAATGAGGAAAAATTATGGCCATAACATCAATTTTTAATAAGTTACAAAATTTAATCCCAAATAATACCTCTCCAAAGTCGGCCTCCTATCTTGCTAACGATGAATTTGAGTTTATAACTTCTCCTACTAAGCAAGAAGAAAATACTGATTTTTTAGCAGCGTTAGATAATTCAATTAAGCAGTATGACGAAAAAAGTGCAAGATGTAATAAAAAAATAGTAGAAGCTCAAGCTAAAGATCCTTTTTTAAATTCTAAAATAATCTTCCAAGAAGCAGTAAAAGGTCAGCCAGATACTCTAGGCATCTCTCAAATCAGATTTACAGATCTTTTAAATAAGCTTGATGGTAGTGAAAAAGTAACTAACACACCTAAAAGTAAAGGTTTTGTCAGTACATTTAGTTCATCATTAAAAACAGTTTATGATTTCGGAGTAAAGAGTTTTAATATTATAAAAAATACATCTAGTATTCTTTCTTCTAAAGTTGCTGAAACTTGTAATTTTGTGAGTAATAAACTTTTTTCTTATTTAAATAATAACGCTGAAGAAACATTTAATCTCTTAGATCAACTAGAAACTCTTCCTGATGATGAGTTAGTAGAAGCAATTTTAAACACGTCTGAAAATGCATTAGATGAAGTGTTTGAAAAGATAACATATAAAAAATTGGTAGAATTAATTAATAATATTTCCGATGAACAAGCACAAAAATTAGTTCATTATATTTTGCCGGAGCATTTTGAAAAATTAATGCAATTTATTCCATTAGATAAATTAAATACATATATCGATACTACCCTTTCTTTAGAAAAGCTTACCGAGCAGGAACTAAAAAAATTATCAGATGAGGATCTTTCTGATGAACAGCTTGAAAATATAATTATTTTAGCAGGAGAAGAAAAGCTTGCAGAAAATTTTGATATTATTCCAAATAAAAATTTAGTAAGAATCATGAGTCATATTTCAAATGATAAGCTAGCACCAATAATTTTGCACGCCTCAGATGAAAGTCTAGTAAGAATCATTGATATTATTAACTCGGATAATCATGATTTATCGAAATCATTAGTTGGGCAAATAATAGCCTTAATACACGACAAGAAGTGTGTAAAACAAGAATCAGGTGCAGTCTCTGATAGTGATTCCGGATTCTTTGATTATGAAGATGAAATAAAAGTACCAGACAATCAAGTAGAACACTCTAATAGTGATTTTACTATGAAATTATCTTATCATTTTGGAGTCTTTAATTATGAAGATGATGTAGTATACTTATAATAAAGCTCTTATGTCATTTCGTTGATTATAGAAATCCAGTAAATGGATTCCTACTTTTAACTAGGAATGGCATAATTGATTGCGATTTTAGCATCAGGAGGGCGTATGTATAGTGGCTCGATAGAGCTATTTAATTTTACATCGCTCGACAATCTACTAGCAATATATCTACAGGTAACCCAAGCTTTAACTCGTGCAAAACGTGGCAAGGTTATTATATTCGGCAAATGCATAATTTGGTGATATATAAATTCAAGTCCGCTACCGCAACAAACTATATGCCCTTTCTCATTTGTAAGCAGTTTTATAGCATACTCGAAATCTATCAATAACGGCTCTTCTATTTGTCCTGATTTATGAAAAACTTGCATATAAAGCTGTGAGCGATAAGCATTTAAAAAGACATATATTTTATCATAATCTTTAACTTGAGTTATGGCTCTAAAATAAGCATATTCAAAATTGCTAACCGCTACTGCTTGAATATTCTCCTTGGAAAATAATATACCTTTAGCACTAGCAAGTCCTATTCTAATGCCGGTAAAGCTACCGGGTCCGTTAGTTACCGCTAAATAATCTAAATCATCATATGAACATTTAGCTGATTTCATCACGTCTTCTATCATCGGCATTAGATTTTCTGCTTGCATAGAAGGACGTAATTCTTCTATACATGCCAGGATATTCTCATTTTCGGATATTGCTACCGATGCAGTATTATTGGCTGTGTCAAATGCTAGTATTTTCATAGATTATTATTTGAATAAGTCACTATGTGTACCGGTATGTATAGATAGTGTACCAGGAAATTTTTGAAAAGCCCTTATGTCATTAAATCTTGATTTTAAAGATTTTTTTATTATATTACTTTCTTCTTGAGTAAAGCTTTTAAGAAGCTTTACTCAACTGGATTCTCGCTTTCGCAGGAATGACATGTAATAAAATAGTAGAGATTTGCAGAATCATATTAAATTAAGGTTTTTATACATTTCTTTATACGCAGAATATTTATTAATATTTAAACCTTTTGCTGATTCTTCTAATATTTTTATTGATTCTGCATTTAATGCTTTTTCCTGTGCTATTTTATGATATATCGCTTCTCTTACAAAATTCATAATAGTATCATTTTGCAGTGTGAACTTTAAGAAAATGATGTAATTCGTTTGGTATATCTATGCTTAGTCTAGTCATATTACATACTTATTTAAGTAATTACTTAAGTAAGTATATCATAAAATAAGAAAAATAAAAGTAAAAATATAGTCTCTAAAAATTATTTAAAGTATATTCAATAAAAGTTTGGCGTGCTTCAACCTGTCTATTATTATGAAATAAATATCTATTAAAAAAATAGTTTGTTAGAGCTAAAGCTTGCCGTTTTTCTTCTAATGTAATCTCACTATTATCTGAAAGTAAAAATCTTGGTAACATCAATAATTTATCTTTATAAGCTTTTCCTACTTCATATGATAATGCTCTAGCTGATTTAGGTGATACATAGATTAAATCAGTTGTAACATGGCTCACGCCGCACTTGGTAAGATCAAGCTTATAACCCGTCTCGGCAAGTAAAGCTAGCTCAAAATTAATATAATCACGAAAACAAAAATTCTTTGATAAATTATCTAAATAGTTAATTAGAAATGAAAAAAATTTAGAATGTTCTTCTCTTTCATGAAATAACTCTTTGATTAAAGATATAACGGAATTAAAAGCATATAATTTAGTTTTATTTGTGATAAAATAACCGGTGTAAGATTTAATGAGTTCACATTTAGCCATGCCAATATGTTCATGTAATCTTGCCTGCCAAAGAAAATCTATAATATTCCCTTCTTGATATATAAATTTACTTTTTTTAGTAAATTCTTTTACAACTCCCGAATATAAACCATGATTTTTAGTAAAAACCGTAATAATAAATGTATTTTCTTTCAAAGGTTTTTTAGCAATTATTACTCCTATATCTTTGATATTCATGGTTTTTTTTATTAAATTGTTGTCATTGCAAGGAAAATTACGGAGTAATTGACGAAGCAATTCAGTTAAAAATGCTAATTTTTAGCATTTTTTTAATTATTTTCTGGATTGCCGTGCTCCTTTCAGTCGCTCGCAATGACGGTTTGATATCCGTACAACAACCCCCTAGCTTCCTCAGAATTCCCTGTATATGATATATTCCTATACCCTAGTTTGATTGCAGTAAATAAAGCAGCGTGATCCTCTCCTACATTTACGGTAAGATCTAAAACTTTTTCTGGAAATTCTTTACTTAGAGTTTTAAACATGTAATCAATTGCTAGCATACCGTAATATTTTACGCTAGAGGCATGATTTGTTAATATCAGCTGTTCTTCTACACTAGATAAAAAATTACGTGCTTCTTCCAAATTTCTTATTTCATAAACTATACTCATTTAATTATCTCTTTTAGGTCCTGTAAATGTGAGACGGAAGATATAAAGTCATACGTTAAATTTTCAAATTTAGAGCAGATAATCTTATTAAATCCAAGTTTTACGGCTTCTTTTATTCTTGTTTCTGCCTTTGCGGTTTTTCTTATTTCACCCGATAAGCTTATTTCGCCGAAAAAGACGCTATGTTCGGGTACAGGGTTGCCGGTTGCAGCAGATATTAAGCTCGCTATTACTGCTAAATCAGAAGCAGGATCGGCAATTTTAAGTCCCCCCGCAATGCTTAAATATACCTCATAATTAGCAAGATTCAGTCCGATCCTACTACTAAGCACGGCAAGTATCATTGATAACCTATTAGCATCCCAGCCCACCGCAGAGCGTCTAGGAGTTACCATATTTGAGGGTACTATAAGGGCTTGTACTTCCATAAGTAACGGTCTTGAACCTTCGATTCCTGCAAAAATAGACGTACCTATAACGTTCTGTTCTCGCTGCATTAAAAATAGTTCAGACGGATTTGTTACTTCAATAAGTCCGCTGCCGTTCATCTCAAATACTCCTATTTCACCCACACCGCCAAAACGATTTTTATATGAGCGTAAAATACGGAAATGATTATTATGATCTCCCTCAAAATATAGCACGGTATCCACTAAATGTTCAAGTATCTTAGGACCTGCTAGTTGTCCGTCTTTAGTGACGTGACAGCTTAATAAAATAATTATATTGTTTTGCTTAGCATAATTAACAAGCTCATTTGCACATGTACGAATTTGCGAAACAGTGCCTGGAGGCGATGATAATTCTTTTGTGGTAATTGTTTGAATAGAATCAATCACTATTAAATCAATATTATTTTTATTAGCTTCTATACTCCCAATAATATCTTCCAAATTAGTAGCTGCTAAAATATCGGTATTATAGTTAGTTAGGTTTAGCCTTATGGCCCTTAATTTTATTTGGTCTAACGATTCTTCGCCCGTTATATATAAGCAATTCATCTTTGATGCAAAGTTACTTGCTGCTAGCTGTAGTAACAAAGTAGATTTGCCTATACCAGGGTCTCCTCCTATTAATATAGCCGAACCAAGCACTAAACCGCCGCCTAGTACTCTATTGAATTCACCTATAGGGGTAGGGATGCGTAACTGCTCGGTTACATGCCCTGAAAGCTTATCGAAGTCTTGCTTGCTACCGACTTTAACAATTGCTTGATTTGTACTGATTATCTCTTCGACAATACTACCCCATACACCGCAATCAAAGCACTGCCCTGACCATTTAGGACTAATATTTCCACAGTTAGAACATATGTAATGTTTTTTGGTCATGTTTGTTTTTAATGTCTTGTTACGCGGTTCTATGTCATTCCCACGAAAGCGGGAATCCAGAAAAATAACCTTAATACAGGTACAAAATTACATACTATTAATAAAATAAAAATATAAAAACAAGTTTTTATATTTTATATGTTTTACTGGATTCCCGCCTTCGCGGGAATGACGGTAAAGCTCAAAACCAACAGCTTACTCTTACCATATAGTTTTTCACGTATAATTTCAATATTTTCATCTAAAATATAATCATCTGTTTTAGCCATCTCAATAACTATAATAGCACCGTCTTTGAGCCAATTATTTTTTATCAGCAGTTTCATTACTTTAGGCACTATATTTTTATGATAAGGGGGGTCTATAAAGACAAGATCAAATGCTTTATTAGACATCTTCCCAAACTTCGCTTCTAGAGGTAATTTAGACGTTGATCTGGTACTCGCATCCTCACGTACTAGTGTGTACGCTGCGGTGCTGTGTTCCGTGTCTCCTTTAGATCCCTCTCTATAAGCTGGTTTAAAAAGATGTCTAGTAGCTTTCGTTAGATTTAAAGCATTAATATTAACAAAATTAACATTATTTTCAATGTTTAGAGATTTAGCAAATCCTGCTGCTATTTTTAATGAGGATGTATCAATATCAATTAAGGTAGCAAAACCTGCTCCTCTTGATAGGCTCTCAAAAGCAAGGCTACCACTACCGGCAAATAAATCGAGAATGTGAGTATTTTCGTTAAATAATTTATTACCGGTAAACTCACCGGAGGTTAATATACTAAATATTGCCTCTTTGAGTTTACCGGTGGAAGGTCGATATTTGATATTTTTAGCGGTAGGTATAATTTGGTTTCTATATTTACCGGATATTATTTTTAACACTTATTTAGTTATATGCTTCTTTTATTGAGCGTGATTTTTTTTCGTTTTTTATTTTTGTGGCAAATCCTTTGCCTTGAGTGTTAGGCTTAAATTTTGCTGCAAATGTATTAGATTTTGCTTGTTGTTTTTCTACAGTTTTATCTTGCTTTTCTTTGATTTCTACTTTTGGCGTTGTTTGGTTTAAATTATTTTGTGCTTGTTTTGAAAGATCTTGTTCTTTAGCTTTATCAATATTATTATTTACATTATTTAAATTTTCTTCCCTTTCTTTAGATTTTTCTGTCTCAGCTTTTTGTCTTGCTTGTTGTTTTGCTGTTACTAATTCATCAATATTTTTAGGAGGCGGTGAGATATATTTATCTATACTACTAGTTAAGTTTTCAAATGACTTCTGAAGATTGCGTAAAGGTTTTTGAGTGAGTTTATAAGTGCCGGTAGCGACTAGCCCTCCGGCCAAAATACCTGCGCCTAGAATTACAGCTTTAGTAGTAAGGGCCGTGCCGGTGGCCAATAACACAGGCATTGCTACGAAAGGTGCAGCTGCTACTGCAAGACCGGTTACTACGGCAAGTCCTACTAAAAATTTTTTACTTGCTAAAAAATTTGTTACGCGGCTAAGTCCTGATGTAGTACTTTTAGCAAGTTTTGTACAAAACTGTCCTACTCCGGTTTTCAGAAACCAACCGCTTTTCTCTCTGGCATGAATTTTATCTTGTAATTTAGCATGTTCGTTAACATTGACAGATGTTTTTTTACCGTCTTTATCTTGATGATCTAAATTCCCTTTAGCCTCACCTTTAGTATCATGCATCTTTGTAGCATCGTTGATTTTTGCTTTATCAAAATCTGCTCCTTCTTTATTAATTCCAGCTAGATTTGCTGCTTTTAGATTCGCTTGTTTTAGATTTGCTTCTTTAAATATAGCCTCGGCTGCTTCCACTGCTTGCATATCGGCATTTTCCAACACTGCTTTAGTGAAATTGGCTTTAGTAAGATCGGCACGCTGCATAATTGCATTTTTAAAGTTAGCTTCCTTAGCATTAATATTTTTAGCAATAGCATCCGAAATATTTAATCCCTCGGCTTCTGCTTTTTCTAAAGTAGCATTACTTAACTGAGCAAATTGTGCAGTTGCATTAGTAAGCGTAGCGTTTGTAAGATCGGCATATTCAAGATTTGCTTTATCAAGCTGTGCTTTTGTTAAATCAGCGTTCTTAAGTTTAACACGTTGCATTATAGCTTCTCTTAAGTCAGCTTCTTTTAAAGATAGTATATTTTCAAATTCAGCATCGCTAAAATAGGCATTTCTTGCAGTTATGCCTTGCATGTTACATTGCTCTTTAAATTTTGCTTCTAATGCATGTGTTTTATTCATAAAAACATTTTCAAGATTAGTAGAAACGATATTTGCTTGATCTAGAAGTGCATTATTTAAAACTACCCCCTGCATTTGAACTCTTTGCATATCTGCATAGGCAAGCGATATACCGGTCAGATTAGAATTTTTCCATTCTGAATCTTTAATAATGAACTTTTCAGCATCGGCATTAACCATCATAACCGCATTAAATTTGCTATTTGTTACCTCTACTTCAGATAAATCTACTTTAGGCATGTAAGCTCTCGACATATCACTATTTTCAATTTTGCTCTTTTTAAGATCAGCAAAAAGAAATCCTGCGTTACGAGCCGTAACATTTTGAAAAACGGCATTTTGTAAATTAGCTCCTTCAAAATTAGTAAAATCTAAATTACAATTTGAGATTTTGACATTCTCTAAGTTGGCTGAAGCAAATAATGTATTCTTCAGGTTAAGATTAGTAAGAGTTTTACCTGATAAATTAATCGCTGAAAGATCAGGAACTATATTTAAATCGTCTGAAAGATTTTTTTGCTTTCTAACAAATTCGGTAAGAGATAATTTTGTATTGGATTGTTTTGCTGCTTCAGCTAAATATAGATCAAATTCGGCAGAAGTTAATTTTATATATTCTTTCGGTATATCTCGTTCTTTGGCAGTCGAGCCTATAATATATGATGGGTCTAGTGTTATTTGTATTTCTTCGTCTTTTAACTGCTCAAAAATACCCTCTAAACCCTTACCGCAGAACATTCTAAGATTATCTAAAGCATATACTTCAGTTTCTAATTTGTTTACTTCATGCTGTAACTTGTTGATTTTTTCTAGTGCGTGTTGTCGGTTTCTAGCAATAGTTTCTGCACTATTCCAAAAAGCATTTAAAAAATTGGTAGCAATCCCAGGATTATCTAAATTTTGCTTTAGAGTTTCTAACTCTTCTTGCTTAGTCTTTAGTTCGTTTGATTTGATGTTCCATAAAGTTTTTTCGTCTTCTCCAGCCAAAATATATTTCTTTGTCTTCGTAGCTTCATCTATAACTATTTCTTTGATATGTTCTTTTTCTAAATCTTTATCTATATATTGATTTAATCTTTCAAGATCTGAAAAAGATAGTTTTATATCTCGTATTTTATCTTTGAGATTGGGGATTTTATAGTTATCATAATCATAATCTTTATAATTAAAATCTGTATAATGAAGATTTGCTCCTCTAAAGTCGGTACCGATAAATGTACAATCATTAAATTGTACATTTGTTAAATCTGAATCACATAATATGGTATTTGTTAAGTCACAATTATTAAATACGGCATCTGTTAGTATTGTACCTTGGAAATTAGCATTGGCTAAATCTGCGTTAATTTCCATATTTTCTAAACTAGTAATGATAATGTTATCATTATCTTCAGCGAAATATTTATTTTTGATAAAATCATTTAGCGAGACACTAGGGTTATCTTTTATATAACCAAGGTAATCGTTTAGGTCTTTTTCTGCACATGTATATATATTAAGATTTGTCATATGTATTCTATATGATTAGTTAAAATGTATTAATAATAACACATTACTAATTATTTTCCAGTATTTTATTATTTATTTCTTTATAATCTCCGGGTTTTAGATTATCTATTGTAAAACTACCATATTGAATCCTAATTAATTTGTTAACTTTTAGTCCACAATACTCGAATATTCTTCTAATTTCACGATTTTTTCCTTCAAATAAAACTACTTCAAACCAACAATTAGTCTTATTTTGCTTAAGTAATTTTATCGAATGAGGGTTATAAAATATCCCGTCAATTTCTAAATTTTTATAATTGCTTTTTAGTAGAACATCAGACTTCCCATACGCCCTAACATGATATACTCGCTTTAACCTACTTGAGGGGAGCTCAAACTGACGAGCTAAATCACCGCTATTAGTTAGTAATAATAAACCTTCACTATTTAAATCCAGCCTACCTATTGAAATAACACGAGGTAAACCGGTTAGCTGTTCAAACACTGTTTTACGAGATAAAGGATCTTTATGAGTGGTAATTAAACCAACAGGTTTGTAATAAATCCAAAGCCTTGGTTTGTGTATATTATTGATTAATGTGCCTGATACTTCAATTTGATTACTAATATCAACATTTGTAGTTGGTGATAAAATTGTAATGCCGTCTACTTTTACCTGTCCTTCAACTATCAGCTTTTCAGCATCACGCCTAGAACAAACTCCTGCATTACTAATTATTTTAGCTAATCTATGCATTTTTAAATATAGTAATTTTCAATAGACCTCTTCCCAAGCGTCGTTTCTAGAGATAATTTATACGTCGATTCGGTACTCGCATCTTCACGTATTTCTATATATGCTGTGGTGCTGTGTCCCGTGTCTCCGTTAAATTCCTCTCTATAAGTTGGTTTGGGAAGAGGTCTAATAAGAATATATAAAAATACCCTTAAAAAGCAATATTAATAATTTTACATAAATTATTAATATAATTTATACTATACCGCTACATATGTTTTAACAAAATTATACGAATGTTAATTTTACTTATCAAAACTTTTTATTCTTTAAAATTCTTATCGTCTTTTTTTAGCTGATTTTCTTTTTAACAAAAATTAAGTCCTTTGCTTTAATCTAAACTTCATTAAATTATGCAAAAACTTATTATCCTGTTAATTTCAGGTACTTGTATAGGTAGCGGTATGATAGCACTACCCATGGTATTAGCAACATTAGGTTATAATACCTAGTATAATATTGATGTTTGTAATTTGGTTTATAATGTATTATACTTCTTTAATTAACCTAGAGCTTAATCTTCAAGCGGGTAAAGGCTTAACACTTGGGCATTGGGAAAATATTTTTCAGGACATATTGCTCAAATCATCGGTACTGTAAGGCTTAAGCTCCTTTCATATGCTTTACTTGCAGTATTTATATACGGAGGCTCTTCAATATTACAGAAGTTATTAGCTTTAAATACAAGTATAACTTATATAGGAGCATGGTGTATTATTATTACCTCTAAAAGAAATATCTATATGGGGTATAGTCACTTCGGTAGTTTTTACTTCATTTAGTTTTCAAGTAATCTTCCATACCTTAACTAATTATTGTAACAAAAATGCTAAAGACGGCGTTTTTATTTGGAAGCTTAATTCCTGCAATAGTATATATAATTTGGACTTGTAGTATTCTTATTGTAGTACATCATAATAATCCAACATTTTATCAACAAATGATTACCAGTAATGTAGAAGTCGGAGATTTAAGGAATTAAGTAATATAGCAAAATGGCCGTTCGTACAATTATTAGTTTAGATATTTTCAACTCTTGCTATCATTAGATCAATACTCGGAGTAGGAGTAGGGCTATGTAATTCCCTTAAAACTATGTTTATGAATTCGATACCGAATGTAGTAATGCGTAATATGACCGCTTCTATCGTTACTATATTACCAGCTTGTATTGTAGCAGTAGTAGTACCTAATGCTTTTATTATAATTTTAGGATTTGCTGTGATTCTCGTAATTATTGCAATTTTATTACCGGTTTATCTGTTATATAAAGCAAAGATAAATAATTTATTATCTTGAATTACAAAAACAATATCTAATTATTATATGTGTAATTGTTGAAATGCTTATAATGGGCTATGAACTTGTTAATATAGTAACTAAATCATAAGGTTATTTATTATTAAATATACTAGTAATATTGAAAAATAGGAATTTTGTAAATATAAATATTATGATAATAGGAAATAATATAGCAACAATAAAACATGTAAGAAATAACGGGCAAATACCCGTGGGGAAGAAATATGCAGGAAAACAGATACAAGTTTTAACATCAAGTGATGGTGCTATAATAATAAAGCCCGGTAAGTTCATTCCTTATAATGAGATGTGGCTTTATAGGAACAATAATAATGAGGTGTTTGATAAAGCAATAGGATAGACAGAAAAAAATAAAGATAAACATCATCATTGCGAGAGGAAGGTACGAAGTAACTGACGAAGCAATCTCAGGAAAAATTCCTGAGATTGCCACACTCACTAACGTTCGCTCGCAATGACGATTTGGTATCCACGCAATAATGACGTAAAACAATTCTGATTTAATTAGAGTTAAAAGTTCTTGTCTCCAAATTACCAAATTTCGAAAATTGACTATCATAATAAAGCGGAACATTTCCAACTGGTCCGTTACGATGTTTTGCAACAATTATATCGGCAATATTATATACTTTGTTGAGCTTATCTAACCATGCGGCATGTTTAGCATCGCCTGCTGCCGGTTCTTTTCTAGTTAAATAATATTCTTCACGATAAATAAACATTACTATATCAGCATCCTGTTCTATAGTTCCCGATTCTCGAAGATCGGATAGCATAGGTTTTTTGTCCTCACGTAGTTCTACCGCTCTTGAAAGCTGAGATAACGCAATAACCGGAATATTTAACTCTTTTGCTATTGCTTTTAAACCTTGGGTTATTTCTGAAATCTCGCTAACTCTATTTTCGGATTTACTTACTCCTCTAATTAATTGTAAATAATCAATAAATAATATACCGAGATTATGCTTGCGTTTCATTCTTCTAGCTCTTGTTCTTATAGCGGAAATAGATAGAGCAGGGGTATCATCGATAAAAAATTGTAATTCCGATAAAGTATTTGCTTCCTTGCGAAGACGGTTATATTTTTCTTCACCTAGAATCCCCGTACGAAGAGAAGTAGAATCAATTTCTGCACACATTGAAAGTAGACGTGTGGTTAGCTGTTCTGAGGACATTTCTAAAGAGAAAAAACCTACTGACTGAATTTCTTTATTATCTCTAATATTTTTAAGACGCATATTATTACAGGCATTAAGTGCAAGATTTATAGCAAATGCCGTTTTACCCATAGACGGACGTCCTGCAAGAATTATAAGATCGGAATTATGAAAGCCGCATAATTTATTATCTAGATCAATCAAACCGGTAGATATACCAATTATATGATCATTATTTTTCATAGCCCTATTAATACTAGCTAGTGATTCTGAAATAGATATACCGATTTTGGTAAAACTTTTTTCATTCAAACCTTCGCTAGCTAAATCGTAAAGTTTAGCTTCGGCATGTTCAATCTGTTCCTTTGCTTCAACTGCTAATGAAGAATTATAGGCATTATTTACTACTTCTTCACCGATATTTATTAAATTACGCTTTATTGCTAAATCATATATTATTTTACCATAATCAACCGGATTTATTACCATCATTGACATAGTTATCAATTGTGCTAAATACTCCGCTCCTTCTACTTCTTGAAATAGTGCATCTTGAGTTAACATACTACGTAAAGTAATAGGTGTAGCTGTCAGCCCTTTTTCAGTAATTTTCTCAATTGCCTTATAGATTTTTTTATGAATAGGTTCAAAAAAATGCTCATCACGTAAAAATTCCGATACGTAATTTAGTAATTCGTTATTGGTTAAAATCGCCCCAAGTAGCATTTGCTCTGCTTGAACATTTGAAGGTAAAACCCTTGGTATAGGTAAATTATTTTCGTTATCAGCTAATATATTTGTTTCGTTATTTATTTTATTACGTGCCATTGTTGTTTGTTAAATTATTATATGGTTTGAAAAAAGAAGCCCTTTATGTCATTCCCACGAGGTATTGTTGCGTGGATACCGAGTCGTCATTGCAAGCAGCCGTAGGCTGCGTGGTGATAAAAAAATTCTGTAAATCAGAATTTTTACTGGATTGCTTCGTCAATTACTTATGTCATTTCCTCGCAATGACGTTAAAACCGATCCACACAACAAAGCCCAAAACAGAACATTGTACATTGTGCATTCTTTGCTTCATTTCTATGTTCAGCCATTAATTTATCTACTACACTTTTTTCCAGTGAAAAATATTTATTAATAATATTACAGGCTTTTTTAAATGCAAGTTTTAATAGTAAAGTTGATACTTTATTGCTCATAACTATCCCAGCGTTTAATTAAATTAGTTTCGATATCGAAAAAATCTAAAACTCTAGTAATAGAATGATTCACTATATCATCTATACTTACAGGGTTATTATAAAAAGCCGGCACGGGCGGTGATATAATGCCGCCGTAACTCGCTACTTTTAACATATTTTCTAAATGTCCGATATGCAAAGGAGTTTCACGGGTCATTAAAATAAGTTTCCTTCTGTCTTTAAGTACAACACCTGCCGCTCTACTAATTAAATTATCTTCCATTGAGTGAGCAATACTTGCTAAGGTCTTCATACTACAAGGGGCTATTATCATGCCTGAAGTTTTAAAAGAGCCGCTTGAAATGGTAGCACCTAAATCTTTATCGTCATAATAATAATTCGCCAGTAGCTTAATTTTATCTATAGAATATTTAGTTTCGAGCTTTATAGTAAGAGCTGCTCCCTCTGAAATAACCAAATGAGTTTCGATATTTTGTTGTTTTAGTACTTCAAGCAAACGAATACCGTATATTGTGCCTGAAGCTCCAGAAATTGCTATAACAATTTTTGTTTCTTTATTCATCTAGGTTTCTATAATTTATCAGTTTAGTATATAATAAAAAAAAAAATATAAAATACATTATATATGCGAATAGCAAAAATATTATTACCGGTAGCAAAATTATTTCCGCTAGATTATTTAATACCTGAAGATTTAGAGCTAAACATAGGTGATCTTGTTGTAGTGCCTTTTAGAAATAAGGAATTAACCGGTATAGTATGGGAGCTTGTTTCAAATTCCGAGGCAAAAAAAATAAAAACTATTAGAGCGAAAGTACCGTTAAACTTAAATATTACTTCAGAAGTTTTAGAATTAATTAAATGGATGAGTAGCTACTATATGTCAGAGCTTGGGAGCATAGCCAAGTTAGTATTACCTATGGATATTGCTGAAAAACCGATTAAAGTTAAGGAGCAGAAAGTCAATAATAACTTTGTGCTACCTGATTTGTCAGAAGAGCAGAAACAAGCAGTAACAATTTTAAATGAAAGTAATAAGCCAACACTTGTTAAAGGTGTTACGGGATCAGGTAAAACAGAAATATATTTTCATCTAATAGCAGATTACTTAGCAAAAGGCACACAAGTGCTTGTTATGTTGCCTGAAATTGCTTTAAGTACACAAATTATTAATCGTTTTATAGAGCGATTCGGTTTTGAGCCTATCATATGGAACTCAAGCGTTACCAAAGCTCACAAGAAAATGATTTTAAGAGGTATATTAAGCGATAAAGTTAAAGTAGTAATTGGGGCTAGAAGTAGTTTGTTTTTACCTTTTAAAAATCTCGGTTTAATAGTTATAGATGAGGAACATGACGATTCCTATAAACAAGATGACGGTATATTATATAATGCTAGGGATACGGCTATCGTAAGAGGTACATTTGATAAAGCACAAATTGTTTTGTGTTCGGCAACACCGTCTATTGAAACGATACATAATATAGAAATTGGTAAATATCAATTGGTTACATTGGTTAATAGATACAAAAATGTCGATTTGCCAAATATAGAAATAATCGACATGACTAAAGAAAAGCTATCTAAGAATTCCTATTTATCCAAGCTTCTTATAGAAGCTATCAAAGGTAATTTAGATAATAAAAAGCAAGTCTTATTATTTCTTAATAGGCGTGGTTATGCTCCGCTCATGCTATGCAAAGCTTGCGGTCACAGATTGACCTGTAAATTCTGCTCTTCTTGGATGGTAGTACATAAAGCGACTAACAAACTTGAATGTCACCATTGCGGTTATCAAAGTAAAATTTTTAGTTCTTGTCCTGAATGTCTAGAGGATGAAACATTAACTATCTGTGGTCCAGGTATAGAGAGAATAGAGGAAGAAGCAAAAGCACTTTTTCCTGAGAGTAAAATTGCAGTGATAAGTAAAGATCATGCTAAAAGCCCGGAAAAAATAGCACAGCTTCTACATCAAATGGAAAATTTAGAAATTGATATTTTAATAGGCACACAAATAATAACAAAAGGTTATCACTTTCCGAATCTTACTTTAGTTGGAGTAATAGATGCCGATCTTGGAAGCAATAATGCCGATCTTAGAGCATCTGAGCGAACTTTTCAGCTACTACATCAGGTAGGTGGTAGAGCGGGTAGAGGAGATAGTAAAGGTGTAGTATATTTACAAAGCTATTATCCTGATAATACAATTTTTAGTTATGTTAAAGCCGGTGATGAAGATAGTTTTTTTGCACATGAACTTGAAATAAGAAAATCAGCAGATATGCCGCCATTTTCCAAAACAGCATCGGTAATTTTGTCAGGTTCCAGTGAGGCTAAAATTCTAGAAATTGCTAGGGATATGGTCCGAATTGCACCAAAAGCAAACGTAAAAATTTTAGGACCGGCAAGCTCATTAATGTCAAAGCTCGCTGGTAAATATCGTTACCGAATACTTATTATAGCCGATAAGAAATTTAATTTGCAGAAATATTTAAAATTTTGGCTAAGCCTTATAAAAATTCCTTCTTTTTGCCATCTAAAAATAGATATCGATCCTAAAAGTTTTTATTAGCTTCTATATCTTTCTCCTTGATTCTTCGACGGTGGAACATTAGATGAATGAGGAGAAGGGTTGGTAAGAGATTTTTGTATTTCTTCTATAGCTTTTTTAGTATTTTGAGTAGAATTTTTATAGCATCTTTATAAAAAGCAGCTTTAGCTTTATCTTCGGTAAAAGAATATTGTATAAAATTACCAATATTTTTCCAAAGAGGATTATTATCCATTTTTGTAGTTTTTTCACACCATTTACCTACCTCTTGCAGTTTTGCTTCAACTTTAGCTATAGCAGCTGGATTATGTTTATTATCATCATAAATCTGAATAATATTATTTACTTTTTCTTTAAATTCAATGTGTTGTCTACTTTGTTTCAAATGAGCTATTATATCATCATTGTTTACTAATTCTCTCAGATTATCAATTATATCAGATAGTGTAGGTGGTTCAGGTAATTTATAATGTTGATTGATTTTTTCAAATTTATCTTTGTGTGGATGATGCTTGATTAGATCATCTTCTATAAAAGAAACAAACTCTTTTTGGGGTACTCCTACTTGTTTTATTAGCCGTCCTAATGATTGTTCATAAGCTTTAATAGTAACATCACGATGCTTCCCTGCCATAGAACCGCTTAATGCTATATAGTGGCTAAATTCCGGAATCAAAGCATCTTTAGTATCAATATTATGATCTTTAAAAAATTGCTCTCTTTTCTCTTTTACGGTTAAATTGGATTGTTTTTTAGGTGTTGTTTCCGGTACTTTTGTTTGTTCCGGAGCCGGTTTTGAAAAAATAATAGGCTTTTGGGTTTCAACTTGTGGAGATGGGGTATCAACAAATATATCAAGTGCTTGGGAATGTGTAGTTAAGTCAGGCTGTTTTTTATGTGCCTCGTTCCATGCCTTTATGTGCTCAGAAGTGGGTTTTAGAGGAACAGCCGGTTTTGTATTTTTTAGTGGGTTATTTGACATATTTTTTGATTTTTTTCCCACTCTTGTATTCTATCTTGTACTGATTTTGGCATATTATCTTGTGTCATATTAAGCTCCTATGTTTATTTACATAATTAAACAGCTTGCTTAAATTTTTTATAAATTGCAAGCAAAATTTCTTTTTGTAATGCAATATTTTTACTATAAGATAGTTAGGTTATATATTTTATATATTAGAATCCAAGTTATTAACTAAAATGAGATATGAATTTTATGTACCCCCATATTAGACTTAGAAGAAATAGAAAAGCTTTTTGGCTTAGAGAGTTAATATCCGAAAGTAATTTATCGGTTAGTGATTTAGTGTTGCCTTTATTTGTTGTTGAAGGACATAATGAAAGGCAAGAAATTAAAACTATGCCTGGTATATATCGTTTATCGATTGATCAAATAGTAGAAACGGCAAAAGAAGCAGCAGAGCTGGGTATTAATGTTATTGCATTATTTCCAAGTATTGATCAAAGTCTAAAAAGCGAAAATGCCGATGAGGCTTATAATTTAGATAATTTAATATGTAGAACTATTAGAAGCATCAAAAACGCTAATATCGATATTGGTATAATATGCGATGTAGCACTTGATCCTTATACTACACATGGTCATGATGGTATTGTGCATCATGGGGCAGTTGATAATGATAGATCAGTAAGCGCTTTGTGTAATCAGGCATTAGTGCTAGCAAAAGCTGGAGTAGATATTGTTGCACCTTCCGATATGATGGATGGAAGAATTAGGGCTATAAGGGAATATCTTGACCAAGAGGGATTTATAAATGTTGGAATTCTTGCTTATGCCGCTAAATATGCTTCAAGTTTTTACGGTCCGTTTCGCGATGCTGTTAAGAGTAATAAAAAGAATTATTTAGATAAATCAAGCTATCAAATGGATGTACGTAATATTAAGGAAGCAATGCTTGAGATGGAGCATGATATAGCAGAGGGAGCCGATATGGTAATGGTGAAGCCTGGTATGCCGTTTTTGGATGTTATTCGTGAAGCGGCAAATAATTTAAATGCTAAAATTTTTGCATATCAGGTTAGTGGAGAATATGCAATGTTAAAATTTGCAGCAGAAGCAGGGGCAATGGATTGGGAGAGAGCTGTGATGGAGTCATTAATTAGTTTTAAACGTGCCGGTGCCACAGGTATATTTACCTATGCAGCTCTTGAAGTAGCTGAAATATTAAAGAACAATAAAATTAGGTACAAAACAGCTTCTGATATAAAATAAATAATATGTTAATTATATCAAAATTATCAATGTAGTGTAAATCATTATAAAGAGGCGAAGATGACGCAAAATAAGAAATCAGTATTTAAAGGTTGGAATTTTTTAAAGCCTAAAGGAGGCGGAGCTAATGAGGTAGGAGAGCATGGCGGAGTATATCAAAGCTTAGACGGTAAAATTACGGCGATGATAAAAAAAGAGGCTTCAAGCGCAAAAAATATAGCTGAGTTTTTAGGATCTCAAATTTTTGAAGCTATAAGTCCTGGAAATGGAGCAAAGGTTAATTTAATTGCTCCTGATGATTTTAATAAATCTAAAGCCGTTGATTTGCAAATATATGTCAAATCTGAATTTTTTGAGAATTATAGTAGTGATATGTATGTGGACATGGATAAACATATGTCTGCTAAAACTAAACCGAGTTCTTGGTTTAGAAAGGACGGCGGTAGACCACTTTTTATGGGGACTAGAAATAAATTATTTAGAACCTTAGAAAATGCTTTTAAGGAAATTAAGTATCAGAACTTTGAAAACATTATGCCGGCAAGTTTATTGATCGGCGATTTTGATATACATGTTGGAAATATAGGAGTTATCAGAGATCCAAAAAATCCAAAAACTTTACCTAAATTAGTAAGAATTGATTTTGCTGGTAGTTTTGATAATTTAACAAATAATATATATCCGCATTCAAGAGCTAAACATTTGCCTGGATTCGGTCCCACTAACCATTTTAGAGAATTTCCTTCTAATTTAAGAACAAAAAATCCTAATTTTGCCGATAGCTTACTTGCAGTTTCTAAAATTGATTTAAGCAAAACTATTGATAAAAGTTTTGATGCATTAACTAAATATTATAGTAATGAAGCAATTGCAGAATTTGCAAAACAAGCGATGCCAAAGCAATTTAATAATAAACAATCTAAAGAAATAACGCCTGAAGCAATTAAGGCTAGTTTAATAGATACAATGAAAAAAAGGCAAGAATCCTTAAAGGAATACGGCTTAGAAATTAAAGTAAATAGTTTAATTTCTAAAAAATATAGTTTTCCTTATTACGAAGTGAAAGAGCAAGGATTAAAAACATTAATGAAAGAGTATCCTGATTATTTTGCGAACATTCTTAATTATGAAGAAAGAAAAAAAGGAGGACAAAAACTTAAATTAAGAAATAACATTACTACTAATTTTGCAAGAATTTTAGAAATACTTGGTATTAGAGATAGTGCGAAAAAACATTTAATAAAGACAATAAAAAGTTTAAATGAAGATATTAAAGATGAAAGAAATTTAGCTGGTTCTTCTGATAAAATAAAGAAAGAACCAAAACAAAAATTGGTAAAGACAAATATATATGCAAACAGAGAATATGTAGATGCTCTAGAAAAATTTAAGAAAGAAGTTGGAACGGATGATATTGTTAGTGTTACTCCAAGTCAATTAGGCCTAGCTAAAAAAGCTACACAAAAAGACCAAGATTTATTAAAATTAGATGAAGAAAATCTAAAACATATAAAGAATCTAAAAGGCAAGGTTATGAAGCCTACTCAAACTACTGCAGCTAGTGTTGTTAATAAAAAGTCTACACCGGCTAAAACGAGATAATAAATGAACCAAGCAACAAGAAGCCTACAACTAAGTAATTAATCAGTAAAAGCCCATATTGCATCGGCAGCTTAATTATCTCAATCTTTTTAGAAAAATACATGCCTTTTACTACTTTAAGATAATAAAACGCAGCAACTACGCTGGTAAAAATACCACAATAAGCTAATGCGAATTCTTCTTGATTAATTGCTTGGTAAAAAAGGTAATATTTACCGAAAAATCCTGTAAGAGGAGGGATTCCAATCATTGAAAACATAACTATGCTAATTACGGCAGCTATAGTTTTATGATACTCTGCAATTCCTTGTATAGTTTTAAAACTAGCTTTATCGACGTCTTTACCGAGCAGTATAATTAAGCAAGTAAAAAATCCTATACTCCCTACCGCATATATTAGAATATATAGTAGAGCTGCTTTATATCCTTCTTGATTATGCAGAAGAACGCCGATTAATACATAACCGATATTTAAAATAGTACTATAAGCCATTAATCTTTTTAGAGAAGTTTGACGAATTGCTCCAAAAGCTCCAAACAGCATAGATAATATAGCAATTATCTTTATTAAATTATAATTAATAGGATAGTAATTACCTATAATTAATTTGCTGATATTTAATAAAACAATAACCATACCTATTTTTGAGGCAGCGTTGAAATAAGTAACCGCAGTAATCGGTGATCCTTCATATACGTCAGGGACCCAAAAATGGAGTGGAACACTTGAGAGTTTAAAGAAAATACTACTTAAAAATAGTACAATACCGATTATTAACCCAAGATTCATTCCGGAATTATCATTTAGTTTATATAAGATATCCTCAAATTGTAGGCTTCCGCCGAATCCGTATATAAAAGAAATACCGAATAATGATAAACAACTAACTAAACTACCTAAGATAAAATATTTTAAAGCACCTTCCGATGATTTCATATCATTTAATTTGAATCCTGCAAGTGCATATGAAGTTAAAGCAGTAAGCTCCATACCGCAGAATAATAATAGAAAATTCCGTGATGAAATTGCAACAAAAATACCTACAACCGATAATAACATTAAAGTAATAAATTCAAACTTTAATTCATCAGCAACAAGAATAGAGTAATCACGGTATATAATCATGGAGATAATAGTGAATAGTAGCACTATGCTTTTACTAATACCGATATTTATTCCGGTAGCAAATGAGTACCATACTCCTTCATAACTTGAGTACTTAAAGGTAAGAAAAATTGATAATATGCATAGTAAAATAATGATATTAGAAATAATTCTATTTTTATTTGGGATCATTATGGCAAAAAACTGCCCTAAAAGTGCTATTAAAGTCAAAGTTATTTCAGGAAGTAGCAGTAGCATATAAAAATAATATTATTTATGGAAATATAAATATTAGTAAATAAATCATTTTTTATCAACAAACTTATATATAATATTGCACTTTAATACTACCTCTAATTAAAATTATTTTCTTCGTATAATTATTTTATACAAAAAAAGCCTAAACATGATGAGATTGTACGTAGTGCATTTGAAAACCCTATAGTTGCTAAAGCCCTCTACAGCTTAGTTCTCATAATCCTTCTTTGTTCTTATTCTTTAGCAGGCTTCGTATCCTGTGCAAATATATTATTACCGGCTATTAAAATTCCTATGGCTAATATTTCATAACTATAAGTGCTAATTTTGTTGAGTGTATAATGTCTTATACATTAATAATTAATAGTTGCAATAAATAAAAAATAAATTATTTTGGTTAATCAATGTTAAATTGCTTAAATAAAATTAAATTCTTAAACTCACACCTATAATTGTTTTAATCTAATTAGGTTTTCTAATAAAAATATGAAGCCTTCTACTTCAAAACCATTAACTGACAAGTTAAGAACCTTATATAGTTCTCACGATACTTTACCAAAGCTAATAGAATACGAAAAAAAAGCTCAGTCTTTAGATGAATATTAAGTAAAATTACAGATATTATTTAGTGAAGACGATGAAGCAGCTAAAGCAGCATTACGCGATAAAGTTGTCGGAGAAAAGAGATCGATAGAAATAGAGAATATTTTTAAAGCCATAGATACGGAAAGATAAGAGAGCTGTTTAATAAAAATTATCAAGTTCAAGAAGAAAAAATTGATAATATAGTTAAGTCACTAAATGAAGAACAGAAGTTTGAGATACTTCGCGGAAATCTACCTAATAAAAGTGAATCAGAAATAAAAAATATAATTGAGCAAGTAAACAGAATAAAAGCAGATGTCGGTAAAGTACTGTTACTCGGTAGTGCAGGAATAGGTAAAACCACGTTAATGCATTATCTATCGTATAAATGGGGAAAAGGGGCGTTATGGAGCGATAAGTTTGATTATGTTTTAGAGTTAAAAGAATTATTAAATGAAAGTTAGAAAGACGGTGATAGTGGGTATTTTGATATTAATAATTTATCTCAAAGTCAGCTTAATTGTTTTATCCATTATTGTTTAGGCAGTAGTGAAAGTACCTTAAGTGTTAAGGAAATAATGGATATCCAAAATAAAGATAAGATGTTGTTATTACTTGATGGGTATGATGCAGTAGCACATCTAAATACTCGCGGTGTAAAAAGTTAATAGATAAAATATTAGAATATCAAAACGTAATAATGAGTGCTAGACCTAATGTGGTTGTAGAAGAAATGCGTAAAACAGGTTTGCGCGGAAATTAGACAATACAGGACAGGCTGGGATAGTGAGGGAATAGAGCAATATGTACATAAAAATTTTGAGTATGATAAAGAGCTAGGAGTGCAATTAAAAAGCTTTTTGGATACTCATAGCCAAATAAAAGAAATATGTGAAGTTCCTATCAATACTGCATTAATATGTTTGGTTTGGAGTGATCAAACAATAAGGGATAAATTTCAAAAAAAACAGTAATCAAGATTTTATAAGTCGTTTATATAGTGAAGTAATAAACTGGCTTAATAATAGGCATATAGAAAAAAACAAAATATAAAAATAAAACTGAAGCTAATGATATAGATGAAGTTATAGAACAAGGATGATTAAAAAGCAAAGGAAGTAATGATCAATTTATTCACTTAACTATTCAAGAATTTTTAGCCGCATGTTATTTAAAAAATCAATTAACAGATAATAAGATGCAAAAATAAGGTTGAAAACCAGTAATTTTAAATTACTAGATGCCGGGGCAAATAAAAGATTAGATGCCTATGCAATTAAGATAGATAGCCACAATAAAATACTATAGTGGAACAATACAAAAAGCAGAAATCTTTGAGAAATTGAAAGTTTAGCACAAGAAAGCCCATTATTATACGATTACTGTAATGCATTTTATTGGAATATAAAAATATCATAAATGCTTGCTGTATTGTTGAAACTAAAATATTTAAAAATAATATTAATGAGCAAGAGGGTATAATAAAAATTTTAGTAAAAGGTATAGATTTAATAACGCAAAGTTTCTTAATAGATATATTAACAGATTTGGCTTGCAGTATAGTAGCAGCAACGCATGAGAGAAAGCATGGAAATAAAGTAATTAGTATAAACGATATTATTCGCAATAAAATTGGAATGGAAGATTTAGACGATCACTTAAAGAAAATAGTTATTATTAAAACACAAGAACGTAGAAACGAAATAATAAATCTCTCAAAAACACCTATGTCACATTCTGATTCTACTAGATTTCGAGCTAATATACAAGAATTAGGTAATGTAGTTAAAGAATTTGGGCTTTTCTAAAACTATAGAAATACATGATCAGGATAATATAGCTGTGCAACTAGCTTTAAAGGACTCTATTTTATTTATTGAATCTTTATATACAAACCGTGATGATATATTGAATGAAAAAAACGATTTTTACGTGCAGGATGAAAAGGGTGAAAATAGTAATATTGTCTAATGTTAATCTCTTCTGACACCTAATAAATGTAAAATCAGATAAGCAGCAATTGCCACGCCCCTAAGAATCGTGTATGCTGGTTTTTCCGCACACAGCTCAAACCTTAATACACATGTGATGAGTTTCTTTTGAGTCGGCTCACGCTTTTCAAAATATTTCTTATATGCCGGATCATATATTGTAGTATCCATTTTAACTTTCACATGTCTTACAATCGGTAAATATTTCATTTTGAGTCTCTTTATGCATACTCTTAGGTTCATCTAGTGACATAGATGGTTGCCTAGCGGAAACAACTCTTTGATACAACCTCGTTGTCACAAACTATTCTATTAAAAGGTTCTTGCACGATAAACTCAAAAACATGATCTCTAATACGTCCGATTGTATCCCATACAAATTCTGGAATCTTCTTAAAACCGTCATATCCACGCAAAGCAAAAATATGATTATTAATTAACTTATTATCATATATAACATAAGCTCTTTCGCTATAGTATATTTACCCGTCCTGGGCTTTCCTATTAAATAGATAATATTTTAGAGGCAATTTCTATAGCCCTTCACTTGGAGTTATCGAACCAAGTATTATAGAAGTTTCTACAAGATTCAAAAACATCATATTGTCCACTCTGTAATCTTACAAAATCTTCCGTTAAGAAGAGGTTGTCAGTTCTAGTGTTTAATCTTTTTAATCGTTCTTCAACCGGACAAAAGATTCCTTAAAAAGGTGATTTTGTAACAATTTAGATATTTAAGATAAAATTTAGCAAGTTCTTGAGCATCCAGACCATCTAGTGCCGTATCGATTACAATATTAAAATTTTTATCTAATAATGCTTTTGCGGTTGTAAGCAATATCAACGCAACAATTTTTCTTCTTGCTAACCTATTATTATTAAAACGACCTTTTAGTCTATCATCATTGTTTTCAGTGCCAGCCTCATTTTCTGCAAACTTAAATTCTGTAGGAAAAATCGTACTATAAAACGCTCCGACTTTATCAATTTGTAAATGAATAAATTTATTATTAAATTGCCTACCAATTTCTTTGGCTATTGTTGTTTTACCTGCACAAGAAGGACCGTTGATTATTATAACTTGATTCATATTTCACTAATCTCAATTATGATATAATAAATCGTCCCACAAGTAATTTTTAGAAAAAATATATTTATGTATAAACTTATCAAAGTAGTTTATTTACTTTTAAATCTTTCTTCAAGTTCCTTATCTAAAAGCCAAATATGTTCTTTTTCAAGTATTGCATAACGTAATTGTTCTTTTTCTTTATCTATAATATGCTTCGATTTAACATGATCTTTGATGAAAATTGAATCACGATAACTATTAAATATTTTCATAAAATCATTAAAATTTTAACTTCACTATATATTATGCACTTAAGTAATAACTCCATTAGGCTTATGCGTTGCACACATTATAGCGAGTGGAAAGAATACCATCGCATACGAGCTGAACAAATCTTTGATACTATAAATGTAAAATATGATTCTAACCATCCAACTATAACGGCAGAGAATCATTATCATTTTGTGTTATATAAAAGAGTTAAAATCGTTGCAACTGCTCATATAGAATTGTTCAATGAAAATGAATGGGCACTAAGGTCACTTGCAGTAGATAGGCCTTATCAAAACCAAGGATTCGGTAAATATACAATGAAGCTTGCGGTTTTAAACCATTATTTAATTTAAAGCCACAAAACTATGAATTTAATATGGTGTATATGGTTAAGAATCTAGAATCTAACAAATCCTCTACAAAATTTAATTCTGCTTGAGCAAGACGCACGGGGCTATGGTTTTGATTGGCCGGATCATGAGATGATTTTAGAAAAGCAGGCAATAGATGAATGTAGAGAGATAAAAGAAGCTATTGACGATGCCGAACCACCAGAAAGAGTACAAGAAGAAATAGGGGATTTGCTCCATACGGCGATTTCGTTGTGTATTTTTTCAGGGTTGGATGTTGAGACAACGCTTAGCAAGACAAATGAAAAATTTGAGAAACGTATGAGAGCAATAAAAATGCTTACCAAAAAGCATCACCTGCCAAATCTGCACGGACAATCCGTAGAATTTATGCTGAAGCTTTGGAAAGAAGCAAAAGAGATAACTAAAAATGTTAAACCCTAAAAGCATTCTTAAATTAATAATCTTTCTTAGTATATTTTTACTTACTTTATACGGAGTAAATTTTGCTTTGCATTGGCAATAATCCCGACGTAAATAATGAAGTAGCTGATGATATAGGAATTTGTTTATATAAAAATGCTCATAAAAGCCTACAGGTTAATTCTATGGGAATAGCATTTAATATTTCCTATACCCCAAATGCTGAAAAAGACTGTTTTAATCCATCCTTCCCTATTATTCATACTAAAACAGATGCAAAACATAATACTTGGCTTCACATAGTTCGCACTGATTTGCTCGGATAAGGAATTACAAGAGTTTATAGACGGTGATATAAAACTCAATTACCCATTTTACACTTTAGAACAAGATTTTTATGATTCTCCTTTATGGTACTACACACTTTTCTCTAAACCTTTATCTTACTGGATCGGTCACGTTTATGCCATTAAAATTGATCATGAGCGTAAAACAATAAAAGTTATAGACGGTATCAAATGGGGGTTTAAGCTCTCGTATTTTCCTACAATATGATCATTTAAATCTTCGTCCGGTGTTAAACTCGGTACAGAATATCCTTTTAAATATGGCTTTACAAATTCAAGGTCTTCAGCAGCAGAATGTTCTACTACACTTAATAAATATAAAGCATCTTTTAGAGTTAATGCTTCAATTGGCGGAGCTTTAATATTTTTATACAAAAATGTATCTATTAAAATATGTCTTTTTGCTGCTTCTTCAGTTTGTTTTTGCTGTTTTATAGATTTCTTACAATTATCACATGAACAACTAGAGTTATTGTTATGATTACATATAGGACCCAATAGAGCAAAACTCATTTCTCCATAAACATAGCTATAATCATTTCTACTCTTTCGCTTAATAACTAAATTTGTATCTCGGTAGTATTTACAGAATAATTTATGATGCGTAACAAGCGGAAATAAACTAACTAAACTATTGGCATTAACATTCAATTCTTCTAATTTAGCTATTTTCTCATAGTTATAATAACGTTTTATTAAATCTTTGATTTGTTCTTCTGTTAAATGTGATAAATCTTTATGAGTCATAACTTAATATAAATTAATTGATTCTTAGGTATATAATTGTAACTTATAAAATTACAGCTGTAATAAAAAAACAATATAAAGATACAACTATTTTTATTATAAAAGTAAAAATAGAAATTAAAAGACTATCAATATGAGGTAATTAGTAAACGATAAGCTTTGTAAAAAGCTTTTAGACTTTATAAATGTAATAACAAATGCATATGCAACTTTTAAATACTCGACAGTGGAAACCTTGATTACTATTTAGCTTTCCGGTTCGATAAACTACAAAAATTGGCTAACTGTCCAGACTAGAGCATGGTAAGTTAGTATTACAGAAAAAAGATATTTTTGTTTAGGTAAAGTTGATGGTAATATTTTAACAGTCCGTTTTACATTCCGAGATAATCATAAGAATTTTTAGAGCAGGATACTGGCGCAAAGGTAAGAGAATTTATGAGCAAGAGAATAAAATACACTGATGGGGAAATAGGGGAAGTAAAAAGAGTCAAAGATTTCTTGCCGCACCCTAGAGAACTTTTATTAAAAGATGATTCAATAAAAGTAACCATGTCTTTAAGTAAAGAGAGCGTAGAATTTTTTAAATCAGAAGCAGCAACTGCACATGTTCCTTTACTAGATAAATATACTAAGTATTATAAAGAAAATAAACGAGCATAACATACTCTTCTGCTTTTAAGAATTGCTCTTTGTTATCTGCATGAATTCACGTACTCACTTATTAAGTATAAACTGTACACACTCACCATTTGATAACAAATTCAATTCTTGAAATCATGCGAGTATACCATAAACTGAACTGGCGGAGAGAGGGGGATTCGAACCCCCGACACGTTGCCGTGAACACGCTTTCCAGGCGTGCGCCTTAAACCACTCGGCCATCTCTCCCAAATTTTTAGCATTGCCTGTATGGCTTCCTATGTCATTCTCACAAGGTATTGATGTTGTTGCATAGAGTAAAAAGCCTACTCGATATCATCCCAGCGGAAGCGAGGATCCCAAAAAATAAACCTATAACAACAAGTTTTTTATAGGTTTTACTGGATTCCCGGTTTCTCGCGGGAATGACATAAAACAATCTATGTCACAAAGCCTTTAGTCACTTGCAATGACGACTCGGGTATCCATACGACAAAGCTAAGACTTATTCTGAGAAAAAATATTATTAGCTTCTTCTAGCTCATTTTTAGTATTAACACCAACAATTAAATCATGATCAGTAGATAATAAATATGAAACTTTTTCACCGTGATTTTTACATATTTTTACTATTTCAGTTAAATAAACTTCCTTATGACCGTTAGTATTAGTAGCAAATAAAGGTAAGTATTTATTTAAAATTTCGCTACTGAAAGCCATAATACCTGAATTACAAAGCTTTATGTTTTTCTCTTCTGCGCTTGCATTTTTATGTTCGATTATCTCTAAAAATTCACCATTTTTATCAGTAGATATTCTCCCATATTGAACCGGATTTGCTCTCTCAAAGCTTAAAGTCACTAATGCAGAATTAGTAAGGCTTAAATAAGCTATTAATTCATGCATAAGTTTTGGAGTAATAAGAGGATGATCAGCGTACAAAACTAATATTGTTTTATTTTTATTAATTAAATCTATTGCTACATAAGTAGCATGAGCTGTGCCTTTAGGTTCTGCTTGCAGTACAAAGCGACACATATTTTCATAGGGCATTAAATGTTTTTTAAGTTCTTCTGAATACACTATAATTACATCATTTGTAACGTTAAGCGAATTCTTTAATACCGTTTCAAGCATTGGAACTCCACCGACTGGATGCATTACTTTCGGTAAATCGGACTCCATTCTAGTACCTTTACCGGCTGCTAAAATAATTATTTGATAATTTGCATCGTTATAAGTCATGGTTCTCCTTGTATTATTTCGTAAACATCATCAGATAACTCATAATTCCCAAAAACTCTTTGCACATCATCGCTTTCTTCTAAAACTTCCACAAGCTTTAGTAATTTTTCGGCTTTTTCCTTATCATCTATAATTATTGTATTTAATGGGATCCAGCCTATATACGAATCTTCAGGTATGCCGTATTTGCCAGTGAAAAAGTCTAGAACTTTAGAGAAATTTTCAATATCCGTATAGATTGTATGGGTGGTATCATCGGATATAATATCATGCCCCCCGGCTTCTATGACTGCCTCTAAAACATCTGCATTAGATGCTATATTTATTGGATACTGAATAACGCCGCAATGGTTAAATAAATAATTGACACTACCGGTTTCGCCTAAACTCCCACCATATTTAGTAAAACTAGAGCGTACTTCTGCAGCAGTGCGGTTTTTATTATCGGTTAACGCTTCAACTATTATAGCAATACCATTCGGTGCATAACCTTCATATCTAATTTCCGTATAATTTTCGTTATTAGAAGACTCATTAGCACTATTAAGAGCTTTATCTATTCTTTCTTTAGGGAGATTGTGACTACGTGCAGCGGTTAAAGCATTTCTAAGACGTGGATTATTTTCAGGGTTATTAGAAGAACCGGTTTTAGCTGCAGTAACTATTTCACGAATTAATTTAGTGAAAACTTTTGCTCTTTTTTTATCTTGAGCCCCTTTACGATGCTGAATATTTTTGAACTTTGAATGACCGGCCATATTTATTTCTTTTCTTTCAAAAGTAGTATTATATACTCTGAAGTAAAATGAAAAGTAATATACGAAGATCAACTGGAAAAAGAGCAAGGAGTCTGCAAACCGAGGAGCGGAGCATATAATAAACACTCAGCATCCGAGGACTTACAAAGACGACGTAGCTAATTTTTCAAGTTCATCGAGTATATTTTTTTCTCCACAAATGATTAATTAACCTTGTTTTGCTTTAAATCTTTTATTCTTTTTATTTATTACAAAAATTTTGCCTCTTCTTTTAACGATCTGACAATCTTTATCACGTTTTTTTAACGATTTTAATGAGCTAACAACTTTCATAAAATATACTTTTACATTTAATTTGGATTGATAATAAACATGTTTATTTAATCAGTCAATTAGGTTCTGTACTCTTGTAATAGAATAATCATAATTATGGCCATTTTTAGTTGCAAATTATAAGATTTTTTTGAAATATGAATAACTATTTCTGCAAAAATCTTATTAATTTTTGCTAAAAAACATCTCAAAATTATAATCATTAATCAAAAGTGTACAGAACCTAACAATTTAAAGCATTTTTAAAAAATACCATGTTTCGTGGTTTTTAACTATAAATTTAACCAATAATTACAAAGGGATCAAATTATGAATAAATATTCATTATATAACTTTACTCAAGAAACCATAAATGAAATCAAGCAAAATGGAAGAGAATGGAGTTTAAACAAACCATATTATGATGAATTGCTTGTTGAATTACCGAAATTAGTTCAAAAATTTGATCTATCTGAAATAATTACAAAAGTAGATTATAGATTATCCAGGTAAACGTGTATCCATATTTAATGCAGTAAGGGAGCGAGCATCATATGCTCAACTTGCTAAATGGGCTGAGAATGCTATTCAAGATGAGCAGCAAGGTGAAAATGAAAAAGCTAATAATCAAGGAAAGCTATAAAAGCAGTATTAGAGCATGCTAAAACATCAGGTATAGATTATTGTAGTTTAATAAGAGGCTGGGAAAATAATAAAGGGGCAGCACAAGGCAATCAGATACTGACACTTCTTTTAAACAAAGTGAAACAAAATATTGACTTAAGTATAGATGAACTAAAGATAGCTAAAATCATAATAGACGCAGCAAATAAAGGAGGATACGGCTTATACGCTATTCCAAATAATTATAAAAATAATGAAAATGCAAAACATGCAGCTAACGAACATAAAAAATGGTATGAAAGCGTAATTAAAGATGATGATTTTTCAATGTTAAGCTTTAAGCTATAGTGTGGATACAAGCTCTATATTGCAAGAAAAAGATCTAATTGATCTATCTGAGGATAATTCTACTATATCTCCAGAAATGTCAAAGGAACAAAATAATCTTAACGATCAACAACTTGCAGCTTTGGTTCATCAAGCAACTGCTCACGCTAACAGAGAGGAAATACCACATATACAACCTTCTACTAGTTCTAATAGAGGAGAGAGCGGTACAGTAGGTATGCAATAAGGATTTAGTAACATTAATTAATGCCGGAGTTCAAGCTTTAGATGGGACTACTAATCCTCAAGATGCTCAAGGTAGCACTGCTGAAGACTTTGTAATACAAGTAAGTAATCTTTTGCAAGCGACAGGAGGCGATATTAATAATTTGTTGGATATGGTACCCGATATATTAGGTAATCCTCAAAACACTAATGATGCTGCTTGGGATTTAGATTAAATCCTTACCTCTTACATGCTATAACTTCCCTTGCTTCGTAAGATAAGTTATGGTAGGCTAGTTTATCTTATTGTAACTCAAGTTATTTTAGCGTTGCCGGTATGGTTTGGGAATTATGCCAAAATTGTTATTGCGAGCGACTACAAGGAGCGTGGCAATCCAGTAAAACGATAAAAAAATTCTGTAAATCAGAATTGTTTACTGGACTGCTGCGTCAATTACTCCGTAATTTTCCTCTCAATGACGTTAAAACCATACTACTCCTATTATTATCCTGTATCCTTTTCTCTAAGCCGGCTATTGCCGATCCTGAAATAGCTGAATCCTTTAAATGTTCAAAACTTTTTCCTTACTTTGAAAAAAAATTTAATATCCCATCTAATACGTTACATTCAATAGCTTTAAAAGAATCGGGGAAAAAACATACAACCCGTAAAATTACAATAGTATGGCCTTGGACAGTAAATGTTGAAGGAAAAGGCTATTATTTTAACACAAAAAGAGAAGCCGTAAGTTTTGTTAGAGTAGAGCTTATAAAAGGGCGAGAGAGTATTGATATCGGATGCATGCAGATTAACTTAAGGCATCATTTAGGGGCTTTTAATTCCCTTGAACAGGCATTTGATCCAAATAATAACATTCGTTACGGTGCAGAATTTTTGCGTTCAAAATATGATCAGCTAGGGAGCTGGCACAAGGCGATAGCTCATTATCATTCGGCTACACATTCTTTAGGGTTTAAATATAAACAAGATGTAGTTAAAATAGCAAGTAATATGGCTCTTTATAAAGCATCCTTACATAGTTATCTAAATAATAATGAAGGGGCTTTAGAAGATACAATTCCAGTAAATAATAACAAAGTTCAAAAAAAATCACTTTTTAGTGGCAATAAAAGATACAGAAGTAGTATTATGATACCGGTTCCTGCTAAAATTAATTAATTCTATGAATATTAAATTAATTACATGTTTTTTAATATTAGTAAGTGCGGTAAAAGTAAATGCCGATTTTAACAATATTCAAGATAATTTTGAATATCAGAAAGAGCAATTAATAATAGAATTACCTTGGAGCGATTGTACCGAAATTCATAAATTATTAGAGGAAAAATTATCTTTTTCAGAACAACAAATAAAAAAAGAAAATAAAATTCGTGAGAAATATAAACAATTTTATTTAAAACATAATAATCCTACTAATTTTTCTATGCAATTTCTTGAGAAAAAATCTGAGACTAATGGAGTAGAAACTTTAATATCAGGTTTTTTAAAATTTTGTGAAGATAATTTTCAAACTAGTAAAAGTAAATCTCATTCCCTAAATTATTATATTAAAAAACAACAAGACCAATGGTTTAATGATATAAGAAATGAGAATTACAAAATATATTATAGAAAAAAATACGAAGATAATATCTTTAGAAATAATTAATTAAGGCAACTATATATCTTGTATAACCTAAATTGTTTCGATAATTTTATATAAAATTGTGTTAGTATAGTTAAGTGTTAGATTTTAAAAGTGTTGTTGATTTATTCGAAAAATTACCTACTGAACAAAAGTGCATAATTATTTTACTGATATACGTTGGGCTAACGTAGCTTATTGTCCGTATTGCGGCAACCAAAAGATTTTTCATTATGCGGATGGAACGAATCACAAATGTTAGGCATGTAAAAAGCGTTTTAGTATCAAAGTTGGCACAATTTTTGAAAATAGTAAGATTTCTTTAAAGAAATGGTTTACAGCAGTTTTACAAGTGACTACGCAAAAAAAAGTTTATCATCGTTACAGCTTTCAAGAGATATTAATGTTACCCAAACAACTGCATGGTTTATGCTTCATAGGATTAGAGAAGTGACTAAACTAGAAAGTTTTAGTATGCCTTTAAAAAGTACTGTAGAAATAGATGAGACGTATATTGGTGGTAAAGAAAAGAACAAACATCAAAATAAAAAAAACTAAAAGTACACAAGGTGGCAGCACAAAGACAACAACCGTTGTAATCGGCATGATAGAGAGAAACGGTAACGCTAAGGCTCAAGTTATAACAAAAGTTAATTCAAAGACCATAGAAAAAATTGCAATAAATAATATTCTAATAGGGTCAACTATTTTATCTGATGAATGGGGAGCTTACAAGGTATTAGAACAGTTATATAATCATGAATATATAAATCACGACTTAGGTAAATATATAAGAGAGTCTGTGTCCACAAACACGATAGAAAGCTTTTGGGCGTTGTTTAAGCGTGGTATAATCGGACTCTTATTCTATTAGAAAAAAACACATGGAGAGATATTTAAACGAGTTTGTATTTAGGTGCAACCATAAAAACTATAATGTAAGAAATATGTTTAATGCTATACTTTTAAATACAGGTAATTATTGATTTTATAAAGCCTTGGTAGGTCGGTATGCAACTCAAAGTAGTTAAAAACGGAGAATTATCTTTTAACGAGGTTTTAGCAATGATAGGTCAAGCTCCGTTAAAAATTAATTCTCCAGAGATTGCAGAAGACAAAATCCCTAAACTATTTATAAAATTTATAAAATGGACAGGGGAAAAAGAAGCCTTATCAAAGAGTTGTGCTTACGCTTACCTGCTAGTTACAATAATCATTATGAGTCTTTAGGGGGAGCCCTTTTTTGCACTCGTTCCAGACAAAGCTATTATATCAGATATAAACTTAGATTTCATACAAGGCAGTTAAAGATGAAGCTCGAGCATTAGTTGAGCTGTTAGCTAAGCATAAAGCTAATCACTCTCAAGATTATTACTATGCTGTTAGAAAGAACGCAAATAGCGATAACCCTATTGAGATAGCAACACGTTTCATATACCTTAACAAGACTTTTGTTATAATGGTCTTTATAGAGTAAATAGCAAAGGAGAGTGCAACGTCCCGATGGGAGCTTATATGAATCCTAATATTCTTGATAAGGATAACATACTTGCTTGCGTGTAGTAAAGCTTTACAAAATGTTGAAATAATATATCAGGATTTCAGCAATATTTCGCCTAAGCCTAAAGATTTCGTTTATATAGACCCGTCATATCAACCTATTAATAAAATACTTCATTTACAAAATATACAAAGCTTGGCTTTACAGAGGCAGATCAGGTTAAGCTTTATGAAAAATGCAGAGCATTACATAAGAAAGGTGTATATTTTATTTCAAATTCAGATAGCGATTTTATATTATATCATCCAGAACGTCACCCTAATTGCCTAGTTATAGAATCTAAGTGGCAACAATCAGGAGGATCGGTTGATGAAAAATATACTTATCTTGTGCTAAACATAAAAAAAACAAGGAATTTATGATACTATAATAATAATTGATGGTGATGGATATAAAAAAGAAGCCTTGAAATGTTTCAAGGATCAAGTTGGCAGTAATTTAATAGAAGTGTTTAGTATGTCTGAATTTACATCTTGGGTAAATAAAAAGAAAATATAGGTTATACAAGTATATAATTCCCTTAATTTATTTCAGTACTTGATTAATGTATACTAACTGTTAATATACAGGGTTATTTATGTTAAAGAATTTTATATTAGTATTGTTGTGTATAAGTAGTTATAAATCTCTAGGAGAATCTAATAAGACCGAGAACAATGTTTCAGCGATAGAAAGAAAAAAAGTTTCTAGTAATGATAAACAACTAAAACCTGTCTACTTAGAGCATTTTGATCTAACTGCGGATTTAAATCCTACAGAAAAAAGCCTGTTGAGTTTAGAACCTTTATCACCTAATAATAACAATACGAAACCTATAATTGTAGATATTCAGGAGACTTTTGAAGGGCTAGATAGAGTTAAAGGGGATGATATTCGCACTGCAAGACAGAGAGAACTTGTTCAAAATAGTTTGCTAGGAGATTTTTTAGCGGGTTTTATTTCTCGACCGCCACCAACAATTTTAGGAGAGAAAATTCAAGATAGGAGAAGATTATATATTCAACAGACTAAAGCTAAAAAATCACCGAAATAATGCAGTAGAGGCGATAAGTAACAGCTTATTTATCAAGCATGCAGCTAATGATATAATAAGTCGATTAGGGATGATTGATAAGGATTTTTCGGATATTCTAGAAATATCGGCTAAATGCGGTTATCTTACGAGCTTACTAAAAAATGCTTATCGAAGTGCCGATATTACCGTAACAGATATGTCGCCTTTATTGCTTGATTCTTTTGAGCATAATCATAAATTATTAACCGATGATGAAGATTTAGCATTGCCAAAAGACTCTTTTGATTTAATTATTTATTCATTAGGGTTACACTGGATAAATGATGTACAACGCTTTTTATCTAATATAAGAATATTTTTAAAATCTGACGGTATTTTTATCGGTAATTTTGTCGGAGGAAATAGCTTAAAGAATTTACGTAAATCCTTAATAGATGCCGAAATAGCAAGTGATTTTAAGCACTCTCCTCATATTGCTCCTTTTATTCATTTTGCTCATGTTCCGATTTTATTTTCGCAAGCAAGATTTGCCGAAGTAATTGTTGACTATGAAAATATAGAGCTAAAATTTGATAATCCTTTAGCTTTAATGAGAGAAATAAAAAATATAGGTGAGGCAAATTCACTAAATGCTAGTCATAATTATGCTATTTCTAAAAAGATGTTTTCTTTACTACAAAATTATACAAACGGTTTTGAAGATAATATTAATTTAATTAGTTTTATTGCTTCACCAAATAAGAATAGTATAAGATTAAAGTTGTTATAAAGGTGGTAGTGGTGTATTTTAGCAGTATTACATCATTGCAAGGAAATTATGTAAGTAATTGACAAAGCAATCTCAGGATATTTGACAAGATTGCCACGCAGCCTATGGCTCCTTGCAATGACGATCCAACAATTTATTAAGGTCAAACAAATATGCAAGAATTTGATTTAGTGGTAATAGGTAGCGGTCCAGCCGGTTATACAGGCAGTATTAGGGCTGCTCAACTTGGTATGAAAGTAGCGTGTATTGAGAAAAGCGATACTCTTGGCGGCACTTGTTTAAATATAGGATGCATACCATCGAAAGCTTTACTGAATTCTTCCGAAAAATATGAAGCAGCTCTAAAACATTTTGAGAATATAGGTATTACTGCGGATGTAAAATTAGACTTACAAAAAATGCTAGCTAATAAAGATAAAGTAGTTCTTGATCTCACAAAAGGTATAGAAAGTCTCTTTGCCAAAAACAAAGTTACTAGGATAAAAGGTGAAGCTAAAATTAGTTCTAGTAATATCGTTGAAGTAAATAAAGAGCAAATTAAAGCCAAAAATATCCTAATTACTACAGGTTCCAGCGTCATAGAAATACCGAATATCAAAATAGACGAAGAATTTATTGTTTCATCTACCGGTGCTTTGAAACTTTCTAAAGTACCTGAGAACTTAATAGTAGTAGGCGGAGGGTATATAGGCTTAGAACTTGGTTCAGTTTGGCGTCGTTTGGGAGCTAAAGTAACAGTTATTGAGTATGCACCGAGCATTGTACCTATGCTTGATAAAGAAATTGCTACACAATTTATGAAACTACAGCAAAAACAAGGTATAGAGTTTAAACTGAATACTAAAGTGCTATCTGCTGAAGTAAAGTCAGGAAAAGTAAATCTAACAATAGAGGAGGACGGTAAGAGTTCAGTAGTAACAAGCGATGTTGTGTTGATGGCGGTAGGCAGAAAAGCCTATACGCAAAATCTAGGGCTTGAGTCTGTCGGTATTATTACGGATAAGCAAGGTAGCATTGAGATTAATAACCGGTTCCAAACAGCAGTTTCCAATATTTATGCAGTCGGTGATGTGGTAAAAGGAGCTATGCTTGCTCATAAAGCCGAGGAAGAGGCTGTAGCTGCCGTAGAAATTATGGCAGGGCAGGCAGGACATGTTAACTATAACTTAATTCCAAGCGTAATATATACTTATCCTGAAGTAGCAAGCGTCGGTGAAACGGAAGAACAGCTAAAAGAAAAAGGCATTAATTATAAAGTCGGTAAGTTTCCGTTTTTAGCAAATAGTAGAGCAAGAGCAATCGGTAGTACGGAAGGTATGGTTAAGATCCTTGCCGATAGTAAAACCGATAGGGTTTTAGGAGCTCATATTATAGGAGCTGATGCAGGTACATTAATTGCCGCGCTTACGGCTTATATGGAATTCGGAGCAGCTTCAGAAGATATAGCAAGAACCTGCCACGCTCACCCAACTTTAAGCGAGGCTATAAAAGAGGCAGCACTTAGTGTAGATAAGAGGACTATTAATATTTGATATATTTCTACGTCATTGCAAGGAAAAACTGTAAGTTTTGACGAAGCAATCTCAAGCGTCCTGCTTTATGAGATTGCCACGCTCCTTGCAGTCGCGGCGTTGTTGCATGGCTTGAAAAACCAGTTCGTTGTCATACCATGGCTTGACCACGGTATCCAGTAAAACCACTCAAAATACTAATAATATTAGTATTTTTAACTAGATCCCACGAACAAGTCGTGGGATGACAGAGATGAAGCGAGCCCCACAAGGCCTTCAGTCGCTCGCAATGACGAATTTAAGGATATTTATGACCAAACAAGAGCTGCGTCTTTATTTCAAAGAATTTTTAATAAAAAACCAAGATAAGATTAATTCCGATTTAGTCAAAAACTCTCTAATCAATAAAATTAGCCGGTTATTACAGGAGTTAAAAGTAAAGACAGTAGGACTTTACTTTCCTCTAAAATACGAAATTAACTTACTTGAAATAACAAATTTACATCCTGCAATAAGATTCTTCCTACCGAAAATCATAAAAAATGAGATAAAATATTGTTCTTATCATTATAACGATCAATTGGCTTTAGGGGCTTTTAAAATCTATGAACCTATAAATAATGATTTTTTTATTCCTGAGTTAGTTATTATCCCAGGACTTGCGTTTAGTAAGGAGGGTTATAGACTTGGATACGGCCAAGGACATTTTGACCGATATCTTAATAATAACCGCAATATATTAACCGCCGGAGTTTGTTTAAAAGAACAATTAATAGATAATTTTCTGATTGAATCTCATGATCGTAAGCTTAAATTTATGATTTCGGTATAATAACCTTAACTTTATTGTATAAAATATTAATTTATATTTAATTATAAAAATCAACTTAGGGTAAAATGGTTGATATAATAAAAAAATTGTTGTATTGATCGGTGTACCTTTTGCTTTTTTTGCACAAGCAGTTGGAGATTGGCTAGAAACAGGACAAATATCCGGCGATACTCAGACTGGAGATATTTGCCTTCAATTAGCATTAGTAGGGACACTGATCATAGCCCAGGCATTTAGTAACTTGCCTGATTATGTATACAACGAATATGTCAAAGTAGTACAAGATAGTGAGATATAAGTTACATTAGTGGGCTAATTGTTTTCTATTCATAATAGGCTACAAGTTATTCGATTTATAGCTTTTTTCTTATAAGTTATTACACAAACTTATTATTTCATCTTTATATTTTTGTTTGTGTAAATATTTGCTTTTTAAATTTAGATTTTTAAAATCCTTGTGATTCAATGGCGGGTATTTACTAAGCTTTATTAAATCTTCATCTAAAATAAAATGCTTACGAGGAATATTTATAGTTTGTGCATTCTCTTCACGATAAGCTGCAAGCATTTGAATTTTGTGATTAAAACTCTTATCATCACTTCCATATTTTATTTTTTTCCAAGCATCTTTCGGCTCAACCTTATAATTTCTAACATCTAATAAAGCACTAAGAGTAGTTTGATATTTATTAGTTAAATTATTTCTAACAATTATATTATTTAACTCTTTATATATCTTATACAAATACTCCACGTCTAACATTGCATAATTTAACATATCACTAGTAATAGGGCGTTTTAGCCAGTGAGATTTTTGGTGGGTTTTATCGATAGTAATACCGATTAGCTTATAGCAAAGGTCATCATAGCTTAGCTGTTTACCGAATCCGCAAATATTTGCTGCAATTTGTATATCAAAAACATTAGCAGGTAGTGTTTTAAATAAATTATAGAAAATCTCTAAATCTTCACGAGGAGCATGAAATATTTTAGTAATATTATTATCTGCAAGCAGCTGATTAAAAATATTCAGATCTAAATTACTTAATGCATCAATTATTCCGCAATATTCTTCTGCTTTAACTTGAATTATACTAAGCTGAGCATAATAAGTATAGCGACGCTCAAATTCCGTATCTATGCTTAAGCATGCCTTATTTGCTAACCGGTTACAAAATTCTTCTAATATTTTTTGATTATCGATAATTTGCATAGAAGCTATTTATAAAGCTCCGATAATTTTTAAGAAAAGATTAGTATGAGATAACGACAGAACCACTTCAAGACCGATTAAAATAATAATAATCCACTCAAGTTTGGTGGAATGTTTATAATTAAGATCGTTTGAAAGAATGTCTAAAAGCTCGTGAATCATATTAAGACGATGATTCATTATATTTTGCCGTATTTCTATGTCTTGAAACTCTGCTGTCATGAGATATAGAGGCTCATAACTCGGACGACGCCAAAAAAATTCTGGAGTATCGAATATATCGCTATGCAAACTGATTGAATAACGCTCGTTAAATAATATACCTATTTGCTGTAATATCTCCTTTTTAGAAAGCGATACGCTACCGGTTCTAGCTAGTTCCTGTTGTATAGGGGTTGTCTGAACAATCAAGTTACTAACAGATTGCTCAAGAACGCTAAGTTTAACCGATTGTGCAAGAGCATGGGAAATAGAAAGTTTAACAAAAACTGATTTATCTGCTAAGATTATTTTATTTTTTTCTTCATCAATAAATGTTTTCTTGACTTCCGTATTATATTCAAAATAAATATAATCGGATACCGGCTCTTTAAGCTTATTTACTGGTACTAAATCAGTATCGCTTAAAACTATTTTTTCTTGAATTTCATCGCCGCCCCAAATAGTTACACAACCAAACGGAAAGAAAAATATCTCTATAAAATCAGAATCTTTATTTATCTCTTTCCGAATATATAAAACATCATCAAAATGTTGAGGTTCAAGACCAATCTTTTTTAAATTAGTAACTAGATCACTCATCTTATATTCGGAAGAAGTACAGTAAGATGAACATCTCATGATTATTCAGTTTAATTTATATAAATTTAGAGTATAGTAGTTAGGAACCTATAAAGTCAATAATATTATAATTATGTATGAAATATTAAGTAATAGAGAAGTTATCAAAATAATAGGTTTCGATTCCGTAAAGTTCCTACAAAATCTCATTACTAACGATATTTGTAAGAGTATAGTCAATTCAGTTGAATTCAGATACAAGGAGCGAGGAGCGAAGCCTATAATAATAGGTGAGACGACGAGTAACGCAGTAGGCGAGTCCAAATCAATTGACTATAATTATTGCTATACTTATTTGCTTAATAATCAAGGAAGATATTTATTTGATTTTTTCGTGTATGTTCATAACTCTGAAGAAATTTACCTTGATATTGATAAAAGTAATAAAGCTGCTTTGATAGAGTATTTAAACTTCTATAAATTTCGCTCAAAAATACAAGTAATAGATTGTAGTAACGAATATAAAGTTATCTACTCACTTCAAAAATTAGATATAGACTCGCTAATTACGGTTCGTGATCCTCGTTATGCTAAGCTTGGTTTCCGCTCAATAAATAAGCTCGATGTCATACCGCTGTGCGGTATCCAGACAATAATTAAAAAAGACTGGATCCCGTGGTCAAGCCACAGGGTGATAGAGGGGGAACCGCTCTCCTCAACAACATCTCCCCGTGAAAACCGGAATCCAATATACCTAGAAGATAAATATAATTTTGCAATAATAGATGGTGTGGAAGATTTAATCACAGATAAATCTATTCCAAATATGTATGGTGCTGAGGAGTTAAATGCAATTAGTTTTGATAAAGGTTGTTATGTCGGGCAAGAAGTGATTTCAAGGGCTAAATATCAAGGAGTTATAAGAAGAAAGATATATAAAATTACAGCAGATGAAGATTTATCTTCATTAGTTAAAGATGAAGAAATACTCGCAGATAACAATAAAATCGGCGTAATATGCTCAAGTTATCACAATAAAGCAATCGCCTTAATCAGAGAAGAAAAATATCTTGCCGATAAAGAAGCTGATGTTACCGTTAAAGGGATTAAAATCAACTTATCTCTCGCACCTTGGTATTAAATAATAGTTAATTTTTTAATAATTACTTGACATTTATCAAGTTTGCATGTATTATTATAATTATAAATAGACACAAACCATATTTCATGGTATTTTTTATAAAAAATTAATATAAATTGGAGACTTTTATGTATACACCTTTTCCATTATTAACTTCAGGAAACATACAATTAATACCGGCTATATTAAACAGAACTAATGTTAACAACAAACTTAATATTTTTGAAGCTCTTTGTAGTTTAATACCTCAACAATAAGATCAGAATGTTAAAAATGTTTTAGAAAATATTGCTGTACAGATATTAAACAAAATGATCCTCATCCCTGACACTAATTGGGATAAGAAAGATACAAACGGATACTTGAATGGGGTATTTGGAGTAATAGCTCCAATGTTATTGATGTATTTCATCATAACCCTGCACTTATGGCAAAATTTGTTTCAACTGAGAAAGCACAAATTCATAATTTTTTCTGTGTTGCTATAGAGTCGCATATTTCTGATGATTTCCGTAAGACACAAATTGAAAAATTTACACAATTAGGTTTAGATATTAATGATCTTGGTCAAGATAATCATATTGCTTTATATTCTACAATAAATATCCGCTTATTACTAATAATCCGAGTAATCAAAATATAAGTTTATTTCAAACTCAAATGGATAAATATTATAAAATAATTGAGAATCTAGTTAAATTTGGTGTTAATCCTTCGCTTGAAGCAAATAATATATTAAATTTATTAGCTACCGGTACTTTACAAATACAAAATACAATATCTAAAATGTCTGATAACGGTCATAAATATTTAGCTCAAGCAGGTTTTAAAACTTTAATAATGAATGTAAAGGAATTAGTAGAAAAAACATTAGGAAAGTGTAACCTTGAAAATTCTACCGGTGGTAATAATATGATTGCTACGCTTGGTAATATAATATGGTCTATTAAACAAGATATTTCAAAAGCATCCGGTCAAGCAAAAACATTGTTAATCAACAATTTTAAAGAACTGAAATCTTTAGCTGAGCCTATAATAGAAAAAATAGTAAAACTTCTTAGAAAAATGCATAAAAATACGCATACAAAACCTGATGTAAATTTCTATGATAAGAGTGGTAAAACACCACTTGATTGGTATAGCGATTATAACGCTACTAAAATCGTAGAAACTTTAATAAAAAATGGCGGTAATGTAAATCTTCAGTGTACTCAAGATGCAGCTGCTCCTAGCCATAGATTATTTTTAAACAATTCAAAAGTATAATGCTAGCAACCCAAAACTGCCAACTCTAAAAGCATTATTAAATAAAGAAAACAAGCCACCGTTTGATCCAAGTATCAAGATGGTAGGTAATAAAAACGGCAGCAGATGTATGAGAAGAGAAAAAAAACAGCTATAGTTGATGACAATTATTGTCATAATGCACTTGATGAGTACACAACTTGGTATAATAACGATTATACTGTAGCATCATTAGGTCAGGGCAGTAGAAGTTTAATCTTTATGAATATAAAAATGAGTCTTGTATGTCATTCCTAGCTAAAAGCGGCCTTATTGCATGGCTCGTTTATGTCATGTCCGCAGAAGCAGGAATTTCAGCATAAAGCGAGCTTTAAAAAAAATCTTTTAAAAAGTTTTGAAGTACTGGATTCCCGCCTACGCGGGAATGACATCGAGTCTTATGACACCCATGTGTATTCGTAGGAATGACATACTGTTTTAACTCCACAAAAATATTGTTTGTTTCTTTTTTTATCTTTATTATTATTTGCATAGAAAATCCCTATAACTTAAATCTATGCCAAATATAGATCTCCTTATTTTTACTAGCTTTTTAGCGATTAATTTGCTAGTTGGACTTCTAAATATCACAAATATAAAAAATATTTGCGAATATGCGATAGGAACAAGGAATTTTTCTACAGGTACAATAGTCGCAACTCTTATTGCTACTTGGATCAGTACTAGTACTTTTTTAATCGATAATTCAAGAATATATACGGACGGATTATTGTACTTATTACCTAGTATATTCGGTAGCGTTGTTAGTTGGTTATTAATTAGTGACTTTATAGCTCTTCGTTGTGAGAATTGTTTGGGTAGCTTATCGGCAGCAGAAATAATAGGGGAGGCGTATGGTAACAAAGTTCGTATTCTTACGTCGATAGTTAGTATATTAATGTCTATAGGTAGGATTGCCATGCAATTCCACGTAGCAAGTTTAATATTACAGCTATTCTTTAACATTTCAAATTTGTACATAGATTTATGTATTGCCACTGTAATAATAAGCTATTCTGCTTTTGGCGGTGTAAAATCGGTTACTTTTACCGAAGCCGTACAGTTTTTTACTTATAGTGCAATTATTCCAGTAATAGGAATTGTCGTATGGAATGTTTTTAGCGATCCGCATATAGTTATAGACTCAAATGTACAAACTCGTCTTACTGATTTACAAGGATTGTTTCACTATACTAGTCCTAAATTTTGGATTTCTTTAAATATTTTTATATATTTTGTGATTCCGTCACTTGGTCCTTCAATTTTTCAAAGAATATTGATGGCAAAAGACACAAGGCAAATATCACGAACATTTTTTATTTCGGCAGTTATTTGTCTTTTTTTATCCGTTTTATTCATTTGGATTGCAATATTATTATTGTCTCAAGATCCAGTAGTTAACACCAATGAATTGTTTTTACGGATCATTACAAGTTATATAGGATTTAAGGGGTTAATAGTCGGCGTTATTATGGCAATGATAATCGCAAGTACAAACGCTTATATTAACGTTGCAGTGGTAACTTTGACTAATGACATAATTAAAAAAGCTTCATTAAATTATAATTATATAACCGCAATTACTATAGGATTAATAGGTTTTATTATATCGCTCTACACTAAAGATTTAATAAATCTATTTTTATTATTGACTAGCATCTATTTACTGCTAATCACTTTGCCGTTAATTTTGTTAATATACGGTTTTAAATCAAGTGCCAAAAGTTTTTTTATCGGTATGATTACTGCAATATTAACTATTATATTGTGGCAAATATTTTCTTTAAGAGCAGTTCTAGGTATTTATCCGATACTACCCGCAACTATTGTAAATTTACTCTTTTTTCTTGGAAGCCATTATATTTTAAAGCAACCCGGAGGGTTTAGTTCTTTAAAAGAGCCGCTAACCGTTAAAATAATCAGGCAAGAGAGAGCAAGAAAAGGTTTGACTTTATTTCGTGATCTTAAGAATTTTAACATCTTTAAATATTGGGAAAGTACCCTACCAAATCAAAAAATTACTTATAGTTATGTCGGTATATTTATTTTAATATCGATGTTCTCATCTTTATATATCACATCAGGTAGCAGAATAATAAACCATTTGGAGATATATAATATTATTTACCATACCACACTTATAACTGCTGCAATATTAATTACTTATCCTTTATGGTCTTTAAAGTTTCAAAAGAATTATATTATATCTTTATCTTGGTTTGTGGCTACTTTCGTTATATTAATATTTTTCGGTAGTTTACTTGTTATATCAAGTTAGTTTTGATCAACTGCAATTAATGTGTTTGATAATTAACTTACTTATAATTGCAACGATATTCAGGTGGCAAGCTACTTTACTACTTATGACCGTTACGTTTGCTAGTATAGAGCTTTATAAATATTTTATGGATGAGAAGTTATTAATTAGCATAGGTAGTTTTCAATTCAAAGTAGTATATTCCTAACCTTATTTAGTAGCCTTTTAATAGTATGCTTAAAACCAAGGCAGGAGCAAGAAAAATTAGTTAACCTAAAAAATACTCCTTTAGGTAATAGAGTTAATTATAGAGAGCAGGCATTAGAGAAGTTACTTGATTTGAAACATGAGTTCTTACGTAATATAAACCATGAAATCAATACGCTGCTAACCGGTATTATTAGCCTTGGTGAAACCTTATGGGCTAATTATGATAAATTTAATGAAGATCAGCGTCGCAATGCAGTAGAGGTTATAGCTAAAAGCTCTATTAAATTAAATAGCTTGATAAATAATATTCTAGATTTTTCAAAATTATCCAGTCTTAATGATGCACTCAATAAAAAAGATATAAACTTAAGCGAATTGCTACATGAAAGGATTAAAATATGTAAGAAATTATATCTAAACGGCAAAATCTTAAATTTTGTATCTGATATTGAAAAGAATATAATTATTATATTCTTTTCAATTTTAACTGTGATCCTCATTATATTAAACACACATTCGCTAATCTAATAATAAATGCTATCAGCTATTGTAGTGAGGGAATAATAAACATTGATCTACACATGCAAGAAAATAATATCTTGTTTTATAGTATAAAAGACGATGGAATAGGAGTACTGAAAGAGGAATTGCAGAGTATATTCGGTGTATTTGTCGTAAGCTCTAAAACACGTACGGCAGGAGGTAGAGGAGTAGGACTTGCATTATGTAAGAAAGTAATAGAACTGCACGCCGGAAAAATTTGGGCAGAAAACAATAAACAGGGAAAGACTACTTTTATTTTTACGATGCCTTTGTAATTGAAAATGTCATTCCGTTGAGCACAGGAATACAGTACTGTTTGCTGTCATACCGTGCCCCGCCACGGTATCCAAAAAACAACTTATAACACGCATTTTTAACATTTTTACCGGATGCCGTGGCAGGGCCACGGTATGACATTATTATGAAAAAAATTATTTTTAATAAACAACAAGATTTTATATCAATTATAGAACCGGCGTCAAGCTGTCTAGATGCACAAGATAAATTAAAGGAAGCTATTAAAATACTAGCGTTGCATGGTTTTAACACTTTAGTAGATGATAAGATTTTTTCAGGTGATGCATTGCCTTTTTTCGCTGCTTCTAAAGAGGAAAGGTTAAGAATGTTTGAAGCTATGGAAAATGCACAGGTTAAAATAATTTGGGCTTTTCGTGGCGGATGTGGATGCAGTGAATTTGTAGAAGATTGTTTTAATATAGAACAAAAAGGGGATAAAGTCCTGATAGGCTATAGCGATATTACCGTTTTGCATTTATTACTAAATAACCATTATAATATCCCAACTATTCACGGTTCAGTGTTAACTTCGTTACTACCGCCTACTAATCAGGATATTATGCCTATAATAAATGTTCTTAAAGGAGAAAAGAGTGAAATACAACTTATACCTATAAAGAAAATTAGTGAGGAAAATATAACAGGTACAATAACAGGCGGGAATTTAACGGTTTTAACTAAATTGATTAGTACTGGTTTGCAAATTCATTCTCATTCCTATGCTTCTTTATGTCATTCCCGCGGAAGCGGGAATCCAGAAAAAATAATACTGGATCCCCGTTTCCACGGGGATGACAATAAAATTCTATTGCTTGAAGACGTTAATGAAAAAGCCTATGCCGTACATCGTAATCTAGTTCAATTAAAAAATACCGGTATATTTGAATGCATAAAGGCAATAATCTTTGGTGATTTTACTAAAGGGGATGAGTTTGTAGAACAAGCAGTTATTATGAATCATGAAGTAATTATAAACAGTAATGTTTTAAGTTTTACTAGCCCTTTTGAAATAGTAGAAAACAAATGACAAATTCTATCAGAATAGGTACAAGAAAAAGTCCACTTGCTTTAATACACACTAATTTAGTTATTCAGCAAATCAAACAATTTTTTCCTGATATCAATTGTGAAATAGTGCCGATTATTACTAGCGGGGATTTAATCCAAAATAAACCATTATATGATATAGGCGGTAAAGCTTTATTTTTAAAGGAAATAGAGCAAGCCTTGCTTGATAAAAAAATTGACTTAGCTGTTCATTCTTTAAAAGATGTACCGGGTAGAATACCTGAACCGCTAGTAATAGCTGCTGTTTTAGAGCGTGAAGACCCCAGAGATGTTTTTGTTTGTCTAAAATATAAATCTATAGAAGAGCTGCCGCAAAATGCCGTAATAGGTAGCTCGGCAGTACGAAGAAAAGCATTTATCCAAAAAATAAGACCGGATTTAAAGGTAACGGTTTTTAGAGGGAATGTTGATTCAAGAATAAAAAAGCTAATGACCGGCGAAGTTGACGCAACAATTTTAGCATATACAGGTCTTAAAAGGTTAGAGGTGTTTAATCCGGAGTATTGCCATTTGATAGAGTATTCACAGATGTTACCGTGTATAGGGCAGGGAGTCATTGCAGTTGAGATTAGAAAAGATGATAATGCTATGCTTGAGATATGCAACCAAATTAATCATCTGCCCACTTTTGAGCTCATAAAACCCGAAAGAGCATTTTTAGAGTATCTAGATGCTAATTGCCGCACCCCGATTGCTGCTTATTCACAATATCTAGATGTAAATCCTAGACATCTTTCCAAATTCGCTTATAGGGAGGTATTTGAAGGAAACACAGAAGCACTTGCCACCGCAGCGTACAAAAGCAATCGCACAGATGCGAGTACCGGATTGACGTACAAATTACCCCTAGAAGTAGAGTTTGGGAAGATGTCTAATATACAAACCAATTTTATGCTCGGTAACCTTGATGGCAGTAAAATAACTTTCCATACCGAAACTACCAATATAAAAACTTCAACAGAAGCAGGCATAAAAGCCGCTAAAATGATGTTGGAAGCTATCTGTAAATAAATTTTAATCGATAATTTAATTCTTTTTTGCTGCAAATTATAAGATTTTTTTGAAATATGAATAACACCCTATCAAAAATCTTATCAATTTTTGCTAAAAAAGCTCTTTACTTGCTAATTACAATTTATTTACAGATAACCTCTTAAATCAACTAGATAAATAGATATTTAGGGAATATACTCCTAAAATATCTAAATTTGCAAGATATTATCATGACAATACAAAGATTTTTAGACTTAGAATTACCAAAAGGACAGTCCTGTTTTTTGTGGGGAGCACGTAAAACTGGTAAGTCAACATATCTGAAACAACGTTTTCCGGATATATATAGATTTATTACAAGCTGATATCCTATAAAGTTTACTTTCAAAATCCTGAACGTGTAAGAGAAGAATTTAAGTCAAAAGACGGCATCTCAACTATTATTATTGATGAGGTGCAAAAAATTCCCTTACTGTTAGATAAGGTTCATTATTTAATAGAATCTAATAAATCTTTACAATTTATCCTTTGCTGCTCCAGTACTAGGCGCTTAAAATCAACAGGTAGCAATTTACTTGGCAGAAGAGCTTGGAGATATATGTTTTTGCTGCTCTATGCTATTCTGAGCTAAAAGAGCTTGATTGGCATAAAATTTTTAATCATGGACTAATACCTGATCATTATATTGCATCAAAAAAGCTTCATAAATATCTTGCGTCCTATTTATATGACTATATTTTACCTGAAGTACAGTTTGTGAAGCAAATTTAAGAAAACGCAAGGTTTCTAGAGATTATAGGCATTTCAAACGATGAGATGATAAATTATAGTAATATAGCAAGAGATTGCGGTGTTGATGCAAAAACCGTTAGAACATATCTTGAAATATTAGAAGATATATATTTAGGATATCATCTTTATCCGTATAGATCACTTAGCAAAAGGCGAATTATTACGGCAATGCCTAAATTTTACCTTTTCGATACCGCACTTAGCAAATTACCTAAGGCAATATGAATATCAGGAAATGACAGGGTTTGATGCTGGTAAATCTTTTGAGCATTATGTATTCTTAGAATTAATAGCTTATAAATATTTAAACAACAAAAGAGATGAATTATTTTATTGGTGTACTAAAGAAGGATATGAGGTTGATTTTATATTTCAAAATAGTGATGCATTTGAAGTTAAAATTGCTTCTTCTATACACAAAAATCATTTAGAAGGTCTATTAGAATTTAGTAAAGATAGTGATTTTAAATTACATATATGGACATTTAGTATAGAGCTAAGTATTATTAAATTAATCGATTAAAGGCTAAAAATGCATTCTTCTTTTGAATGGGATGAAGAAAAAAATAAAATTAATATTGGTAGCATAACGTAAGCTTTTATGAAGCTCAAAAAGCTTTTCTAGATATCAAAAGGATAATCCTTCAAGATGTAGACCATAGTGTTACAGAAAAAAGATATTTTTGTTTAGGTAAAGTTGATGGTAATATTTAACAGTCCGTTTTATGTTCCGAGGTAATCATATAAGAATTTTGGGAGCAGGATACTGGCGTAAAGGCAAGAGAATTTATGAACAAGAGCTAAAATACACTGATGGGGAAATAGGGGAAGTAAAAATAGTAAAAGATTTCTTACCACATCCTAGAGAACTTTTATTAAAAGATGATTCAGTAAAAGTAACCATGTCTTTAAGTAAAGAGAGCGTAGAATTTTTTAAATCAGAAGCAGCAACTGCACATGTGCCTTATCAAAAAATGATTAGGATTTTACTAGAAAATATACTAAGCACTATAAAGCAAATAAAAGGGTATAATACTATAAACTGAGCTGGCGGATAGGGTGGGATTCGAACCCACGGTACGGTTGCCCGTACGCCAGTTTTCAAGACTAGTGCCTTAAACCACTCGGCCACCTATCCAAGAAGATTCATACCAAATAATCTTATATATTTCAAGGGAAATCTTGCAATATATGAATCTAAATTACAAATCCGAATTGTTCTTTCACTTCATTAACCGTTTCAGAAGCTCTAATTCTTGCTTTTTCTGCTCCTTTGTGCAGTATTTTTAATAAATATCCTTTATCATTCATTAATTCTAAATATTTATCACGTATCGGTTGTAAATTTGTAATAATAATTTCTGCCAAATCTTCTTTAAATTTTGCAAAACCTTGGTTTTGATAATTACCGATTATTTTTTCCAAGCTTTCTTCGGATAAACTGCTATAAATATCTAATAAATTACTAATTTCCGGTCTTGTTTCTTGATCATAGCTAACAAAACTTAAATGATCGGTTTTGGCTTTTTTTATTTTTTGATGAATAAGATCGTTATCGTCTTTTAAATTGATACGGGAAAAATCCGAAATATCAGATTTACTCATTTTCTGTAATCCATCCCGTAAGCTCATGATTCTTGTGCCTGTTGCACTAATTAAAACCTCAGGAACTTTTAGAATTTCTTTGTTAAATTTTCTATTTATTACCCCTGCAATATCTCTTGTTAGCTCTAAATGCTGCTTCTGATCCTCACCTACAGGCACTATATCGGCTTTATATATTAAGATATCCGCTGCCATAAGTACCGGATAGGAAAATAACCCAAGACAAGCCTTTTCTTGATCGCTACCTGCTTTATCTTTAAATTGCGTCATGCGCTTTAACCATCCAAGCGGTGTAACGCAATTTAGTAGCCAAGCAAGTTCAGTATGCTCTTTCACCATACTTTGGGCAAAAATCGTTACTTTGTCAGGGTTAAGCCCTGCTGCTAAATAAACAGCAAGCACCTCCATAATTGAATTGTTAAGTTCTGATGGCTGAATATCAACCGTGATAGAATGCAAATCTGCTAAGAAGAAAAAACAATTATATTCTTCCTGCATTTTAACCCAGTTTTTAATTGCGCCAAGATAGTTACCGAGATGTAAAGAACCGGTTGCTTGCACACCGGAAAGAACAGTTTTTTTCATTTAATACCTTTTTATTTTACTCATTGTAAAATTATGTTATAAATACCATTTTTATTAATATAAGTATCTTAATAATTATGCTGTGGCGTTTAAGAATTTTATCATTTTACGGATTATTATCGTTATTTACATTTATTTTTTTTCTTATATGTTACATACCAGTAACATTTTTCAATGTCAACTATCAAATAAGATATAGAATTGCCATTATCTTTTCTTATGCTTTTGTGTTGCTTGCAAAAATTTGTTGCGGTTTAAAATATGAAGTAGAGGGGCTTGAGAAATTACCGAAGACTATTGCAATCGTCGTGTCTAATCACCAATCCTTTTGGGATCAAATGTTTATGCAACTGATTATTCCTAAACATTCTTGGGTATTAAAGCGTGAATTATTTAATATACCCCTGCTTGGTTGGGGACTTCGGATGGTTAAACCTATTGCAGTTGACCGTGGTACTAATAGCTCGGTTGCTCAGATTTTAAGAGAAGGTCAGGAAAAAATAAAAGAAGGATTATGGTTAATAATATTTCCGGAATCAACTAAAGTTCCGCCTGATAGAACGGTAAAATTTAAACCAAGTGCCGTAAAGCTTGCTTCAATTACTAAAGTTCCAATTGTGATGATAGCTCATAATGCCGGTTTATTTTGGCCTAGAGGTTTTTGGTTTAAGCGACCTGGAACTATAAAGATAAAGATTATAGGTGTAATAGAAAAAGAAGAAATAGAGCAAACAGACGTACGTATACTTAATGACAAGGTTGAGCAAATTATTAACAGTGAAAAGCAAAAATTATTAAATTAATATTAGGTTTTAAAAATAATTAGTATTATCATAAAATTACAACTTAGTTCTTATGGAGGTATGTCAGTATTTTCTTAGATAATCTTTATATGTCATTCCCGCGTAGGCGGGAATCCAGTAAAACCTATAAAAAACTTGTTTTTTTAGGTTTATTTGGTCAATAATCTGTAATTTTTATACTAGTATTAAGGTGATCCTTTCTAGACTCCCACTTTCGCAGGAATGACATAGAAGTCGTACAACAAGGTTTTTAGTCGTTTGTAATGATGATACAAATTAGGTGCCTAACTTATTAAATATTTCTTTTGTATTATTTGCGATAGTTAAACCAATTTGCTTATCTGTATTCTCAAAAGTTTTTATAGTCTTTTCATTAGGAATCTTAATATGTGGTTTGAAAGGCAAACCGCCGCTATTTATACATTGAGTTAGAAAAATATCCTCATGGCTTCTGACATAGTCATCCCCATTTGCTTAAATATTTCTGCTGCTTCAAGTTTTATATCTGCTGAAACGCGTAATCTAATATCTACTGAATATAGCTCCATTCAATTATTATTATCCGCTATAGTCAAATGATTTAAATTCACTTACATCGTTTCTCGTCGCTCTCCGATTATTATAGGCTGCGCTTCTCGCTCTTTGTAATTACATCCAACTGATTTGACCACATTTTAGTATATATGGCGGCATGCGTCAATACACTCATATTTTAATTCAGAATAGTTGCACTAATAAGAAAAAGTGGTAAAATATCATATCGAACAAATTAAATATTATGAATAATTATGCCACAAATTTATTTTAACGGTCCGGAAGGACGAATTGAAGGAAGATATGTAAAAGCTACCGCGCCTAACGCCCCTATTGCATTAGTGCTTCATCCTCATCCTTTATATGAGGGTAATATGAATAATAAAGTAGTTTATAATGCCTATAAGATTTTAGCAGATAACGGTTATACCGTCTTACGTATTAATTTTAGAGGAGTAGGGGGATCACAAGGTAAATTTGATAACGGAGTCGGTGAAGTGGTTGATGCGGGGGCAGCTCTCGACTGGTTACAGCAGAATAACCCAAATGCTCAGTCTAATCTGATATTAGGATTTTCTTTCGGAGCATGGATAGCTATGCAACTTGTAATGCGACGTCCGGAAATAAATCATTTTATTGCTATTTCACCGCCAGTTAATACAATTCATAAATATGACTTCTCATTCCTCTCACCTTGTCCTATTCCAGGGTTTATATTACAGGGAGATAATGATAGTATAGTATCGGCAGATGATGTAAAAGACCTAGCAAATAGATTATCTAAGCAACAATCCCATATTAAAGTTGATTATAAAATTATCAATGGAGCTGACCATTTCTTTCGTTATAAAACTGAAGAATTTGCTAAAGCAATAAATGCTTATTTAATAACAATTCAATCTAATTATCATCACCATAATAATAATGTAAATGAAGAAATTAGTAAGCACCCAAAGAAATTATTTTTATATTAGTTTTTGTTGTGTGGTTCGGCTTATCCGTCATTGCAAGCAGGCGTTGTTGCAGGTACCCAAGTCGTCATATTTTTTTATCACCACGTAGCCTACGGCTGCTTGCAATGACGACTTGGTATCCACGCAACAATATCTCGTGGGGAATAACATAAAAGAATCCATATCACAACGTCTACAATTCTAAATAAGCTTCTATTGCTAAAATTAATATTTCATCTTGTTTAGCATCTAACTCTTGAGTTAATTCTTCATAAATTTGCCTATCTGATAGAGAAGTAAATTTTTTAAATAGCTGCACTAATTTTAAAGAAGGAATAATACGAAAAGCATCTTTTAATATTTTGATCTTTTTATTAACATTCAGCTTATTATTTAAATTAAAGTAACATTCTAGTAATTCGTCGTTATAAAAATTTAAATCTACAGCCGTTGCCAAATAATCTATAGCATTAGCCGTATTATTACTTTCTATTTCTTGCTTCACTGCTAATAAATAATACTCAGCAATTTCCGGCATAGACTCATGTTTATGAAATTTTGCGAGCTTATTCGTTATAAAAATAAATTTTGTCCATAGAGAAAGTCTAGCATAACAACGCATTAAAGTAATTAAATTGTCAATATCAAGTTCATTGAAATTATAAGCCTTGGTTGCGTAATTTTCTGCTTGCTCATAAAAAGATTTATCATAATAAAGTTTTGCTAGATTTTTGCTACCGTAAAAAACAAATTCTTTAGATGTAATAAGTTTTTGAAAATAGGAAATTTTTCTATCTACATCCTCTTCAGTTACGGCTAAGATTAAATTATGGAATTCTTGTGAATCTTTTAGATCTTCAGAAGATAAATTTTTGCGAGCAATAGAAGCAGATTTAGCTTTATTATTCATAATATATTCGGCAAAAGCTAAAATTAAAGCATATCTATCATGATTAATTTTTCGTTTACTAAAAATATTATGTATTTTAGATGGTAAATCGATAATTAATATTAGAAATCTAATGACAATAAAACAAGAAATTAGTAATAAAAGGCCTAAAATAAGACTAAAGAACAAGTTAGTCTCTATATTATAATCATATAAACTAATAAAAACTTTTGAATCAAAGCTCTCTATAAAAGTAAACCCGAAATAAAGCAGTAAAAAAGTAGCACATATTAATAATAACCTAAACATCTTTATTTACAAACTCCTGCATAAATTTTTCTGAATAAAGACAATCGATTAGATAGTTTAAGTTCTCTAAAATTAGAGGTTTATCTTGTTCTTTTATCATCATAGCAGAAGGTTTTTTTTCAATTTTGATAAACTTCGCCAGCCACTTATGGTTGGTAGGAAAAATTACTTCCGTACTACTTGATTTAGAAAAAAGATAATTATTATATGCTTCTAAGTTATTTAAAATATTCCTTATATCTTGAGGCAGCAGACGGGACTTTACTATTCTTAGTTCTTTACTATAATCCTTATCTTGCATGAAATTATATACTAATAGATTTACATTTAATAAGTAATTAATATAGTCAAGTGATACCCATACGCCTACCTCATCACTCGTCGTTCTCCTATTAGTTATAGGCTTCTTCGCTCCTTGTTCCTTGTATCCGAATGAAGCTGAATTGACTACAGTTTCTAATTTTGGTTCTACTAAATTAGTCGGTGCTTCAGGAAACTTTAAAGAACTTACGTAATTTAAAAGCGATTTGGTAGATAATAGAGGAGCTGCTTCCTTTTCTTCCAGGGTAGTATTTTCTTTATTTTCTACTGCTTGATCAGGAATTTGGCTTAAATCCTTATTTTCACTTTTAAAAAGTTTTAAAATATTGGATCTATTATGATAAAGAGTAAAAGAAGATAAGACAAATATTACTATGGCTATAAAAAAGATGTTTTTGCTTTTAAATAAACTATCGAATTTGTGCATTTTCAGATAATAACTTGATTATATCGTTAAGGTTTTGATCATCACAATAAACCACATTTTTTATAAAAGGTCTAACTATATTTGCAACTTTCAAACTTATGGCTACAACTAAACTATCTTGTAAGTACTCTAGTAAATTATTTTGCAGTAATAATTTTACTAAAGTCCTAGCACTATTTTGAGAATAAAGTAATATAAAATCAATATTATTTTTAAATGCTTTTATAATAGATACGGGCAGCTCATTCAAATATTCTACATTATAAATGATATGTCTAGCTATTTTGCTAGGTAAATCTTTAGTAATTTCATTTGAAGATAAATATATAGTCTGCTCATATAAATCAGGAGGAAAATGCTTAATCAAATCTTCCACGTTTTTAGCAGTATACATTACTTCCTTGCCTAATAATCGTTTTGACTTACTACCTACTACCCAAATATCTTGTTTTAAGTTATGACCGGTTAAGATACTTGCTGCATATTTACTAGTTATTATTATATTTGAGTAATTATCTAAAATATCGATATTAAAATCTAGAGTTTTATATTTAATTAAAGGACAATGAATATCACGTAAATCTAAATTATATTTACTTATTTCCTTTATAGTTTCATTATTTTCTTCAATATGTCTAGTTAATAAAACCGATTTCATACAATATTTGTACTCCAATATAAAAAGCAACTGCCCAAATAATAATAGCAGCTATTTTATTAATTATAGTGAAAATCGTACTACTTTTATTTAGCTTTCTAATATTATAACCTGCAACTGCTAAAGAAAAAAACCATATCCAAGATATAAGTATGCAAGTTAAGGTAAATATAATTTTTGCAATACCGCTATACTTTAAAGCACTAATACCTATTACTATAATCGTATCCATAATTGCATGCGGATTTAATATTGACACCGATATAGCAAATAAAATTTGTTTTTGAGCTGAAAAAGCCCCGGACTTCATTGTAAGATCAATAGGCGGCTGATTCCAAGTATTATATCCCATATAAATTAAGAAAATAAATCCAACAATAAATATAGATAATTTTAACCAAGAAATTTCAAGAATTAACAAAGATATCCCAAGAACTGCCATACATATAAGCATAGTATCACATATTGAGGCTGCAATTATGCTAGGTAAAGCCTTGCTAAACTTTGGCTGTGTTGCTCCTTGATTGAATATAAAAATATTCTGTACTCCGAGCGGCACTATTAAACCGAGAGCTAAAACGATGCCATGTAAAAAAGCACTTAATATATCATTATTCATTTAAATAGCCATTTTATATACTAGAGCTATGCTCCAAATTGTTACTGCTCCCATTTTATTAATTATTTTTAATATTATAGCATTTTTATTTAATTTTCTAATATTATAACCAATTATTGCCAATGATAAAAACTATATACTAATAAAAATGTAAATAATTTTAATGTCATTTCCTTGATATTTGTAAAAACCAATATTTAATATACTCATTATATATGGGTTTAATATAGATAATATTGATATCACAATATAGAAACTAAACTTTGTTTCTACATAGAAATAGGCTAAGGTTCTATTGTTAAATTAAAATATGATTGATGCCAAGTATTATATTCCATACAGATTAGAAAAATAAATTTAGAAAAATAAATCCAATTATGAAAAAAGGTATTGTTATATATCAAATCATAAAAATAAAGAAGAAATCATGATTGAAAACGATTATATGTATAAGTATATTATAACATAAGCAACAATTACACTAGGTAGAGCTTTTTTGAAGCTACGATATTTTGCACTGTGATTTAATATAAAAATACTTGGTATAATGGAAGAAATAGCAAAATACGGTATTAAAAATATTATACTTAATATATTCATTCATTATTGTAATTTAGTTTTTATTTTTAATAATATTAATAAAGACGGAATAGTTATAATAGTAGTAAATAAAAAGAAATTTTGCCAACCGAAATTTACTACCATATAGCCTGAAATTATAGGAAAAATTGAGCGCGAAATCCCCATCATCGATGAAAGAAAAGAATATTGAGTAGCTCGAAATTGACCTTGACAGAGTGCAGAAATAAAAGCGATATAAGCAGTCATTGTCATACCGCCGGTAATACTTGCTATTCCTATCGTAATAAATAATAATAAAGAATTTTTACCGTTTATTTCAAGAAAAATAAATAAAATATGTCCTAAAGCATGAATAATACCAAATAAAAATATACTATTTAATATATTTTTATGTTTCATAATAACCCCGCCGACAAGTCCACCGATTATAGCTCCTACAACTCCACAAAACTTTCCAACGCTTGCTATTTCAAAAGCATCATACTCAAGATGAAGCAAAAACGGATTAATCATAACATTAATTAAGTTATCCGGTAACCTATATAATACTAGGAAAATTAATATAAGAATAATGAAATAAACAGAACCTATAGGTTTTAACGCATTATATATAAAATTTATTATGTTTTTTTTATTTTGATTATTTTTTATATCATTCTTGATTATCTGTATATGTATGTTCTCGTTTAAATAACAATACTTAATTCCTACAATCAATAAAATTAAATAAATAAATACTAAACCGGCAAAGATTTTATATATTTCATTAAATGTTAAATAAATAGATAAATAAATAGCTCCAGAACCGGCTAAAAGCATACCGACCCGATAACCGAATATATATATTCCTGAAGTAAACCCAAGCGATTCTTTAGGTACTATTTCCGTTCTTAAAGCACTTAATATAGTATCTTGTGCAGCACTAAAAAAAGAAATAATTAAAGCTGTGAAAGCAAATAATAATAGATTAGTACTAGGATCTAGAAAGCTGAAAATATATATAAGAAATATCAATGCACTACTAGTTAAGCAAATCCAAGATAATCTATGACCGAATATTTTGTTTAAATATTTAATTTGCACTGCATCAAAAATCGGTGCTAACAAGAAATTAATAGAGTAGGGAAGCGTTATGAATGATAATATACCGATTGTTTGCAGTGCTATATCTTCTTTAGCAAGCCAATAATTTAAAGTATTACCGGTAATCATTAGATTAAAACCGCTAATAAGCCCAAACAACCAAATAATACATAAACGAGAGTTATTTAACATGAATTTATATAATTCGAGTAAATGAAGAATTGATAGACGAAGATCAACTTCAACAAGAGCAAGGAGTCTATAAGGCGAAGAGCGGAGCGTATACTTAATACGTGAGCACCGCAGAGCTTATGAAACAACATAGCCAATTTTTGAAGTTGATCGAGTATATATGCCTTTAGCTCTAAGTTCCTATAGGCTTAATATGCAAAAATGTGAGTCTTCGGTTGATTTGCAGCATGTAATGTAATCATGTTATTTTAATGTCTCAATATCTTTCTTATCTAATTTTGTTATTTTCATAATAGTTTCTAAAGAAAGCCCTTCTTTTTTCATTGCTTTAGTCATAGTAATTTTCTCTTTTTTTCTACCTTCTTCAATACCTGCTTGTTTCCAGCTATGAGCTAAGCTATTATGCATAAGGTTTCCTCCTAATGCAGGGTTTCAATGCTATTTAAGTATTTTTTCTATTTCTATTTTATCATTTTCCCTAGTCTGATTCAAGGTGTAGAGGACAAAATTAGCTCTATATAATCTATACCGATATTAACTTTAATAAATTCTGGTAAAAGATCAGCTACTTCTTGCCATCTCTTTAATAAATCTCGTTTGTGGATATGTTTTAAAAAAAACTGCAAGATTCCAGACCAAGCTTTTTCTTTTAATTTGTCATCAGAAATATTTTGAACATTAATTAACTGATAATCATTAATCCATATGTATTTTTTACAAGTTCACTGTTTTCAAATAACTCCCATAGATTAGTCATAAAGTGACAAAAGAATGTAAGAGAAATATAGCTCATTTTAAACTTAAAAAATATGCACAAAACGCAAGATAAAAATATGCTTTTAAAAACTTTACAAAAGTCAAAATGTGATTTTTCTTTTCCTAACTAAGATTTATTAAATCTTATCGATGAGATGGAACTGTTTTACATATTTTTAGACTCAAAGCCCTTATTTTTCTTATTTCATTTTACACTATGCAGGACCTAAGCCATGGACTACCGATAAGCAGGAATTATGGAAGACACATCAGGACAAATTAGATAAGATCACAAAATATTACTGGCGATATAAAGAAATAACACCTTGGAGTAGTATAAATTAATTATTTTAATTGACTTTAGCACTTAAGAGATTTAAAAATTAACTTTAATATGTAAGGTTACAATAAAAATGTTACCGCCTAAAATTTTCTTTGAAAAAGTTAAAGAAATAATTTGGCCTATAGAAAGGCAAGAATTAAAGCTATTTATACCTATGGCTTTAATGATGTTATGTATCCTTTTTAATTTTGGGGCTTTAAGATCTATCAAAGATAGTTTAGTAGTACCCTCTATGGGGGCTGAAATTATTAGCTTCTTAAAATTATGGTTAGTATTACCCTCGTGCGTAATTTTTACCGTACTTTATGTTAAACTTAGTAATAACTTAAATTTTGAATATATTTTCTACATTATAGTCGGCAGTTTTTTACTATTTTTCTTATTATTTGCCTATATTATTTATCCAAATCAAGATATTTATCATCCTAATGATGAAATGATAAATAAATTAATTGCTTCATACCCTCATTTTAAATGGTTTATTAAAATAGGTAGTCAATGGAGTTATGCACTGATGTATATTTTCGCGGAATTATGGAGTGCAGTAGTCATAAACTTAATGTTTTGGCAGTTTGCCAATCACATTTTTGATACTTCTAAAGCTAAAAGATTCTATCCCGTTCTTGGAATGGTCGGTAATATCGGTCTTATAATAGCAGGCAGCGTACTTGTCTTTTTCTCAAGCGGGCAGGACGTCATTGATTCAGAATTATTACCGGATGCTTTTAATTTATCTGTTGGAAATGCTATAATGCTTCAGCCAATCATGTCAATTATTGTTACTGTAGGAATAATTGCTATGCTTCTATTTAGAATAATCAATAGATTTATTTTAACAGATTCCATAAATGTTTTAGATGCAAAAAAAGTTACAGCTAAAATGAAAACAAAACTTTCGGTAATTGAAAGTATCAAATTAGTAATTCACTCAAAATATATAGGTCGTATTGCCTTATTAATAATCTGTTATGGATTATTAATAAATATAGTTGAAGGACCTTGGAAAGCAAAAATAAAAGAATTACATCCCAACACTATAGACTATGTTAACTTTATGGGCAGGTTTAATATTTGGATGGGGATATCATGCGTTACTTTCATGATAATAGGCAGTAATATTCTTAGAAGACTCGGTTGGCTCATTTCGGCATTATTAACTCCTATGATGTTGTCTATTACCGGCTTGATGTTTTTTATCTTTATAATTTTTATTGAAGAAATAGGAGAATGTTTCGGTGATTTTAATCTTCTATATGCAGCGATTATTGTTGGAGCAATTCAGAACATACTGAGTAAATCGTCCAAATATTCATTATTCGATTCAACAAAAGAAATGGCGTATATTCCTTTATCTTTAGAGCTTAGAACTAAGGGAAAAGCTGCCGTAGAGGTAATAGGTACTAAATTCGGTAAATCGCTTGGAGCATTTATACAGTCTTTGATATTTATTATTATTCCGACTGCTACCTTTGATTCTATTATAATATATTTATTAGTAACTTTTATAGTTATGATGAGTTTATGGATTTGGAACGTTATAAAATTGAATAAGGAATATATAGAGCTGTGTAAGTAAACGTCATTGCAAGCGGGCATTGTTGCGTGGATATACCACCCAGTCATATTTTCAATTTTTCCTTGCAATGACAAAAAAACTTATCCATACAACAAAAGAAAATCACACTATAATACCGATTTAAAGATGAAAAAAATTCTTAAAATAATATTATTTATAACTATCTTTATTATACTCGCATATAGTGGGTTGTGGTTTACTATTATGTTCTCTTTATCACACTCTATAAATCAAAAATATGCCGGTACCAACCTTAATATAGAAGAGGCTGATAATAATCCTAATCAGCAATATCTTATTAAGTTTTCTAAAGTTCAGCCATATGGTTTTCCTTTCAAATTAGGTATTTCAGTAATTAATTGGCAAGAAGAGAGTATTAATAGAGTAACTGAATTTACCACACCGATAAATATCGGTTATGATTTACTTAAGCAGAAATTATTTATACATTTTTCCGGAGAAGCATTCGGAAAATTTAAGCCGGTTCAAAGAGGCTTTGGAGTAAGATTTTATAATGAGAACTGTATATTATCAACAAAAATACCGTTAAATTTTAAATTATTTGAAATAGTACGATTTAAAAAAGATTTATTTGAAGTTATAAATTTAATAGAAAATATTAAATTTACTTCCGGTAAAACAGAAATTTTTGATTTAGTCGATAATCAAAAATTATATGAAGAAGATCATACTATACTTACTATGTTATTTGACAAAAGTAAGTATTATACAAGTAAACAGGATTTCCTTGATAACATACCGCAAAAATTAGCAATTTATTATGAAACCGAAATAGTACAAAGTAACCTTGAAGATAGAATAATACCTGCCGGCTTATTATTATATAGACCCGCTTGGAATAATAATTTCAAATTTTCCGGTAATTTCTTGATTAGTACTAGTAGTGTGAATTTTAAAGATATTGCTAAAGATTTAACAATTGAAGTTACTAATGCAAAAATCAATAGTAATAACTTTGAAAATAATATTAATTTATTATATAAAGGTAAGTTAAACGATTTCGGCAATAATAATATTGATCTTTTGGTAGATTCGCAATTTAAGCTAAAACCTGGTTTTATAATAGGTTCATTAGAATTTATAAAGAAATATTACGATAAGCAAACCTATTTATTTAAACTTTCTGATAATAAGCTATATAAAGATTTTAATAATGAACTAAGCTATATTTTAAATAATAATAAACAATATAATTTTAGTATTTTTGAAGATAGGGAATATCATTTTAATTTAAATATTAATTTAGTAACTGAATTAAACAAATTAACTAGAGCACAGATAAATGCTTTAAGTCTCTATTCAAACGCATCGGGATTTAATATAACAAATGAAACTATAGTAAATGCTCTTAAAGATTCTTACAGTAAAGGTACTATAATAATTAATGATTACTCTAGAATAATAGATGTTTTAAGTGCATATATATACGGAGTAGGGGATTTTAAAGATTTTTCGGAAGAGAGTAAGGAAGTATACGGGAATGCTTTGAAATCATTTTTAAAAACTATTTCTGATCACCCGAATTCATCTAATTTAATTGATGCTAGCATTGAGTATGTGTTTGATTTGTCCGATTTAAACAAAGCTAAAATAGGTAATATAGATGATATAAATAAACTTATACCTTTATATTATTTATCTTTATATCAAGCAGCAGTAAAAAAAGTGCAACCCGGTGAAAATGTAAAAGAAAAAATTATGGAGTTAATTCCTAATGTTAATCAAAAAATATTAGAGGAATGTATACTCGATGAACTGCGTTAATCATCATTGCAAGCAACTGAAAGGAGCGTGGCAATCTCAGGATTTTGGCACGAGTATAAAAATACCAACCATGAATATTATAGTAAAAATACAGCAAGATTTAAAAGATGAAGTAACTAAGTTAAACAATTTAATCATTAGCTGTTTAAAAAGTGATGAAGAGTTAATAGAAAAGGTCGGTAAATATTTACTAGAAGCAGGAGGTAAAAGAATTCGTCCGCTTTTAACTATAATAACTGCTAAAATGTTTGATTATAAAGGCGATAATCATATAAAGCTCGCAAGTGCCGTTGAATTCATTCACACCGCCACATTGCTTCATGATGATGTGGTAGACGACAGTACTTTAAGAAGATTCAAACCTACGGCTAACGTTATTTGGGGCAGTAAAACAAGTATTTTAGTGGGTGATTTCCTCTTTAGTCAGTCTTTTAAGTTAATGGTAGCTTCCGGCTCTATTAAAGCTATGAATGTTCTAGCTAAAGCTTCAGCAATTATTTCCGAAGGGGAGGTAGTACAGCTAGTGAAGTTAAATGAACGACGTATTATAACTATAGACGAATATCAGCAAATAGTTAAATCTAAAACCGCCGAACTATTTGGAACTGCTTGTGCAGTTGGAGCTATTATAGCAGAGCAGGTAGACCATATTTCTAAAGATATGGAGGACTTTGGGAAATTACTCGGTACGATATTTCAGGTTATAGATGACTTGCTTGATTATTTGGGTAATGATAAACAGGTAGGCAAAAATATTGGCGATGATTTCTTAGAAGGAAAAGTTACGTTACCGCTGATTTTTTTATATAATAAGTTAGCGCAAGATAAGCAGCTTTGGCTTGAAAATATAATTAAATGTGATAAGCGTACTAAAGATGACTTTGTAAAAATACATGACTTAATGGTAAAGCATGAAATTTACAATGAAACAGTTAATTATTTGAGTAACTTAGAAAATGCAGCAAGTAAGTTATTAAATAAAATTCCGGTTCCGGTTCAGAATATTTATAAAGACTATTTGTTTTCGATTATTAAATTTATTTTGGATCGCTCTTATTAGTTATTTTTATTTTGGATCGCTCTTATTAGTTATTTGCATTCGTAGCTCAGCTGGATAGAGCGTTGCCCTCCGAAGGCAAAGGTCGTTGGTTCAAATCCAATCGAATGCACCATATAAAATTTTATTTTCCATAATATAGATTATAGAACAACAATTACTTATGGGTTGTAAAAATGTTTAGGGATTGTAAAAATATTGAAAATTGACGAATGGCTGGGACGGGAGGATTCGAACCTCCGGATGACGATACCAAAAACCGTTGCCTTACCACTTGGCGACGTCCCAATATAGAAATAGACTTTATACCAATAAATAGCAGAAACGTCAATTACAATCAATTACAATATAAATTTATACCAATATAAATTTATACCAATAAATAGCAGAAACGTCAATTACAATATAAATTTATTTCATTATTAAGCCAATTCCTCGCTTGCGTGGATAATAAATCATAAATTTTAGCTCTAATTTTGTTATAATATTCCTTGATATAGTTTATTTCATCAATATTAAGTAGTTTCATATCAGTCAATTTACTAGCATAAGGCACTAGGCTTAAGGTCTCAAACTCCAGCCATCCATTATTTTCTTTTACATACATCAAATTCTCAATCCTAATACCATATTTTCCAGGAACATAAAACCCCGGTTCATTAGATAAGATCATACCTGCTTTAAGTATTGTTTTATTAAGAAGATTTATGCTTTGCGGTCCTTCGTGAACACTTAAGAAGCTCCCTACCCCATGCCCTGTACCGTGTGGATAATCTAGCATTTCTTGCCATAAATATTGCCGAGCGAGTATATCAAGATTAGCTCCTGCGATGATATTTTTTGGGAATTTGGCTTTAGCTAAAGCAATATGTCCTTTAAGTACTTGCGTATAACGCTTTTTCTGCTCATCTGTCGGTGTACCTATTACTATTGTTCTAGTTATATCGGTAGTAGCACCTTGATACTGACCGCCGGAATCTATCAGTAATATCCCCTGCCCTTCAATTTTTTTAGCAGTTTTTTGGTCAGCTCTATAATGAATAATAGCACTATTTTCCTGAAATCCGCAAATAGCAGGAAAACTATCCGAAACATATCCCTCTTGTTTAGCTCGTTGCTCTGTAAGCTTTAAACCGAGGGAATACTCGGTCAATTCGTTATTATGTTTTTCTGGATCTCCGTTTTCACAGGGATGACATTGAGAAAAATCAGCAAAAAATTCACATAAAGCTACTGCATCTTTAATATGCAAATCGATTGCATGCTTAATTTCTACATCGTTCTTACAAGCTTTAAGCATTAAGCATGGATCGGTAATTTTTTGTACTTTTTTATCAGCTACTAAGTCCATTATATGAACAGATGCTATAGTATCATCAATAAAAATTCTATAAGCTGGTTTGGAAAGATGTTTATTCTCGCTATCTCTTAAAATATTTTCAAATTCTTCTTCCGGTAAAATCGTTATTTCAGGACGAGCATTAATAATTTCGGCATCGATTCTTGTAGGATTTATAAACAAATATAATTGTGTAGAAGTGAGTATAACTTTTGCAAACATTAAAGGCGTATAAGCAACATCACTGGCACGCAAATTTAGTAACCAACATATGGAGGAGCTATCGAGAATGACTAAGGCAGATTGCTCGGTGTCATTCCTGCAAAAGCGGGAATCCAAAAAAATTTCACGACATTTACTTATTTTATCAGTATGACTAACGCCCGCCAACTTAATATCATGCAAATAAACTTTAGAGTTTGGCTCTAGCGGCTGATTTGGCCAAATCTTATCAACTAAATTTCCATTAATCTTCTGAAAATTGAACTTTAAATTTGATATAGTGGGATAAGTAAATAATTCAGAATCGTATCCTATTTTTGCATCTTTACCAAACTTAGATATATCTTTTAAGTCAAAAAGCTTAAAAAGCTCTAAATCCAGCTCTTTATTTGCTTGCTCTAAATAACGTCCATCGGTAAAGAATAATGCTGTATCTTTATATATAATAGCTATACCGTTTGAACCAGTAAAACCTGTTATATATTCAAGTCTCTTTGCATAGCTTGGAACATATTCACTCATATATTTATCGTTAGACGGAATTATATAACCGTCTATATCATATTCTGTGAATAAATTTCTAAGCAGATTAATGCGGATTTTGATCATGTTTTTATATCTCTGTTTATATCTCTTATGTCGTGCTCTTGCCCGCTTGGAGGCTGAGTCGTCATTGCAAGGAAATTACTTGCAGTCGCTTGCAATAACGGCTCAGCATCCAGCTAGGTAACGCTCATAGACGGGAATGATATTTATACCATCCATAATACAAAGGAATACCAAAGATAGTAAAAGAACTAGCTATAATCAGAGTTTTAACAGGTGTTTCATAGATCACCCATGCACAAAAGATAATCGATATTATAGCTATAAGTAAATAATAATAAGAAAAATTTTCTTTTGAGCTAAAAATCATCTTTAAAAAAGCTAAGCTACAAATTAAATAGACGAATAAGAATGTGATTGCCGAGAAATCTATTATTTGTGTAATCTGTTTGGCCAAATTATCATTTGCCGTAAAGACTAATAACGGCACAATGCCAAGGCAGCTTACAATAATTCCGTGAGTTGGAGCGTTATTGCTATTTTTCTTAGCAAAAAATTTCGGTAATAAACCGTCTTCTGCAAGCCCAAGAGCTATCTGTCCGCTAGTTAGCACCCAAGCATTAAGCGTACCTATACATATAATCGAGGCTATAACCGTAATTACGCTTGACCATTTACCCCCGAATAATAATGAAGCGGCATCGGCATAAGGAGCTTTAGCACTGACAAGTTCAGAAGCAGGGATTAATCCCATTATACCTATGCTATTAATAATATATAACACTGCTACGCAAAAAGTTCCAACTATTATGGCTCGTGGAATGGTTTTTGCCGGATCTTTTACTGCACCTGCCGTGGTAGTTGCACATTCTATGCCAATAAATCCCCAAAAAGTAAGCAGTACAACTCTTCCCATAATGCTCGGAATGCTTAAATTCTCTACTTCCTCGGCAATAGTTATATTATCGATATTAAAATGTGATAAAGCACATAAACCTACTATAAGCAATGGAACAAATTTTAAGAGAGTTAAATAAAACTCTGCTTTTCCTGCTACTTCAGGACCTTTTAAATTTAAAACCATAATAGCACCTAATAATATGATCTGTAATATTAAGTCTGAAATCGCTTGTGATTTAAAAAAAGGCGTTAGATAACCTATTGCCGAAATGACTACTATACTTGTACTGACAAAGGATATAATCCAGTAAGTCCAACCGGTGAAAAAAGCTATTTTATCCCCAAAATTTTCCCGTACATAAACGTGCGGACCTCCTGTTTTAGGAAATTGTGCACAAAGGGTAGAAAATACAAGTGCTATACTCATAGCACCGAATAATGAAAGTACCCAGCCCCAAATGCTGTATATACCGAACGGTGCTAAACTTAACGGCAAGATAAAAACGCTAGTACCGATTTGACTGCCGGTTACTAAGGCAAAAACCGCCCAGAAACCTAATTTTTGTGACATATTAATCTAATTTAAAGAAAACAGCTTTAACATAGCTGAAATAATGATTTTTAGCAATAGTTAAAACTACTATAATTATTTTACTCTTGATTTCTAAACAAAAGATTGATAACTTTTTAAGCTATCAAAAATAATCTTAGGGGTTAATATGCCAAATCGCACCGCTAAAGTTTATACAGTGAAATCAGGAGATGCTTTATCAAAAATTTCACAAATTATGATACTCCTGTTCAGGATTTAGTTAAATATACTAATATACGCGATCCTAATCATATCGCAGTAGGCTGGGGGATTTCATTTTCCAGTGATTTGCATGATTGTTCTTAAAATAAAGCTATTGGTGTAATAGTCAACTGCAATTGACTTTTTATGGATGTGCTGTAATTGCTAGAATAGTGTGATATTATCTTTGTTTGGTCCATATAATACCAAAAAATTCTATAAGCAGCAGGAATATTATTTGCAGCATAAGCTTTAAATATTTCTTCTCCGTCATGTCCTTTAACAGATTTTTATATTTATGGGTATTTAAACTAGGATGACGAGGGTTGGCCTGTAGATATGCCAGTGTTTTTTTACTGCTTTTAAACGTTTTTCTAATCCTTTATTATTTTCGAGTTCTTCCAAATCTTTACTAGCTTGAATAGTAAAAAGAATTTTCAAAGTCATCATCTAAATATTTACTGAAATCTTCTATAAATTTAACTTGCCCTTTAGCAGAATCTTTAATACCATTATTTAATTGCATTAAAACCTTTTTGTGATTAAATAGCCAACTTTCTTTTAAAGGTATTTCCGTATAGGGTTCTAAAATAATTTGTCCTTTTTTACTATTGCTTCTAGAATAGACTTTTTATCATTTTCGATATCAGCATCCCTCATAAGTCTAATTTCAGCCCTTCTTTTTTCCTTTTCTTCTGTATTAAGCGGAGAAAAGAAATCAATTCTTTCCTCTAGTGCTTTTAAGAGAATATTTTATTATAAACCCAGTTAAACATATTTTAAAACCTTTATTGATTCTAAAGTGTTACACGCTAAAAGATTTGCCGCAGCCGCAATTAGCTTTTTCGTTAGGATTGGTGAAAGTGAATTGGGATTTGAATTTAGTCTCTACATAGTCCATTTCAGAACCTAGAATATACATTAATGCCTTTGGGTCGATTAGTATCCGTACGCCCTTTTCTTCAACTACTTCATCGAATTGATTTTTACTATCGGCATATTCCACGTAATAAGTCTGACCGGCACAACCGCCTGACTTAACCCCTACCCTAATACCAAAGGTAGGCTTGGCGCGTTTTTCTATTAGCAATTTTACTTGCTTTGCAGCAGAATCGGTTAATGAAATAACATTTTTCATATGTTAAGAGTCTTTTTTGCTTTCTTTTTTCTGTTTGTAATCGGCTATAGCTGCTTTTATTGCATCTTCAGCAAGTAGTGAGCAATGTAATTTGACCGGTGGAAGTGACAATTCTTTTGCTATTTCGGTATTTTTAATAGTCTCGGCATCTTCTACCGATCTTCCTTTAACCCACTCCGTTACTAAAGAACTTGAAGCAATAGCTGAACCGCAGCCGAATGTTTTAAATTTAGCATCTGTAATAATCCCGTCATCATCAACTGCGATTTGTAACTTCATAACGTCACCGCAAGCAGGAGCTCCAACTAGTCCTGTACCAACATTTTTATTTTCTTTATCAAGCGATCCAACATTACGAGGATTTTCATAATGATCTATCACTTTTTTGCTATAAGCCATTGTTATTCTCTAAAATTTGGTTTTGTATGTTATACTTGTGTGAATACCTGAGCCGTCATTGTGAGGAAAAACTGTAAGTTTGGATGAAGCAATCTCAGGATATTTGACAAGATTGCAACGCAGCCTACCGGCTGCTCGCAATGCTGATATTCTCAATGTACAGCCCATTTAATCTTTTTCAAATCAATTCCCTCTTGCATCATTTCCCAAAGAGGGCTTAATGCCCTTAGTTTATCGATTTTTGAGCATATTAAATTTACTGCGTAGTCAACTTCCTGCTCGGTAGTAAATCTACCTATGCCGAACCGAATTGCAGTATGGGCAAGCTCTTCACCGATTCCCATAGAACGTAAAACATATGACGGCTCTAAAGAGGCAGAAGTACAAGCAGAACCGGAGGAAACCGCTAAATCTTTAATGGCAAGGATCATTGATTCTCCTTCAACTCCGGCAAAGCTTAAATTTAAATTACCTTTATATCTTTGATTTTTATCGCCGTTTAAATAAACTTCTGAAATTCGCTTATGTATATTATTTAAAAATCTGTCGAATAAGTAATTTACGTGCTTAGTATCTTTTTCCATCTCACTATACGCTATTTCAGCAGCCATGCCAAGCCCTACAATTAAAGGAGTCGGTAGCGTACCTGAACGCATACCTCTCTCCTGCCCGCCACCGTTTATGAGCGGTGTAACACGCACACGAGGTTTTTTCCTTACATATAATGCACCTATTCCTTTTGGACCGTAAATTTTATGCCCTGAGATACTGGCAAGATCAATATTCAATGCGTTAACATCAATTGGAATTTTACCAAAACCTTGAGCAATATCGGAATGAAAAAAAACGCCCTTTTCACGGCAAATTTTCCCGATTTCCTTTAAAGGCTGAACAACACCTATTTCATTATTAACCACCATAACTGAAACTAACATAGTCTGATCGGTAATGGCATTTTTTAGAGTTTCTAAATTGATTATTCCATTTGGCTTAATCGGTAAGTATGTGATTTTTATACCTTCTTGCTCTAAATGCCTGCAAGCATCAAGTACGCATTTATGTTCACTGACTACGGTAATAATATGATTCTTTTTATTGCTGTAAAATTTTGCTATTCCCTTTATTGCAAGATTGTTAGACTCAGTTGCACCGGAAGTGAAAATAATTTCTTTAGTATCCGCTCCTATTAACTTTGCTACCATACTCCTTGCCTCTTCAACGGCGTTTTCTGCCTCCCAACCGAAAGAATGGCTGCGTGAATGAGGATTGCCGAATTTAGTAGTAAAATAAGGCAACATTGCCTCCATTACTCTTGGATCTATTGGAGTTGTCGCCTGATAATCCATATATATCGGTAAGGTTAAATTGTTTAATTGTGGGTTCATATGGTTAAATTAATTCATGTTTTGGTATAGTTTAAACAGTCATCGATGTCATTCCTGCAGAAGCGGGAATGACATAAACGGAGCCGTGCAACAACGTAGCTTTTAGCTAGGAATGACATCGTAAATCTCCTCAAAAGCCTCTATAAAAGCCTCTATATCACTTACCGTATTAGTATGGCTTAAAGATATCCTAATCGAAGATTTTGCTTCTTCTTCCCCTACACCCATATTGGTTAATACATGTGATTTAGATATTTTTCCCGATGAACAAGCAGAACCGGAACTTACGCAAATATTATGTAAATCAAACCCGATTAATTTCGCTTGTGCATCCGTATTTGGTATAGTAATTAATGTAGTATTAGGCAACCTAGCTACGTTATTACTAACAATATTTACATTAGGATATTTTTTTAATTTTTTCTCTAAATTTTCTTGTAACTTTTTGATTTTTATATAATTTTCTGAGATATTGTCTGTCCTCAATGCAGAAGCTAAACCAAATCCTGCAATTGCTAAAACATTTTCAGTGCCTGAGCGTACTGATTTTTCCTGCCCTCCTCCTATAATCATTGGAGTAATTTGAAAATTAGAGCTAGAAATTAAAGCAGCACCACCCTGCCCCCCTCCTATTTTATGCCCTGAAATTGTAGCAAAATCTAATCCTAATGCTTTGATATTTATTGGTATTCTGCCAAAACCTTGCACTAAATCGCTATGAAATTTTGCCTCATATTTTTTAGTTATTTTACCTATCTCAGCTATATCTTGTAAAACTCCGCTTTCATTATTAGCCATTATTATGGAAACTAGTTTTTTACTAGTATTACTTTGAGCTAACAACTCTTCTAAATGTTCTAAATCAACTAGCCCTTGCGTATTAACACTTATAACTTTAATATTTGGAGCGTAGTTTATATGGTTATAGATCGATAAATGTTCAATAGCTGAAATAAAAATATCGCCGTCATAAAAATTTTTCATTATTAAATTATTACCTTCAGTTCCTGATGAAGTAAAAGTAATATCATATTCTCTAGATGATAAGGTTATACCAAGAGCCGTCGCTATTTGTGCGCGTACCGTTTCTATGAGATTCTTAGCAAATCTACCTGAGCTATGTGCTGATGAAGGGTTAAGCTCCTTGTCCATTAAACTTATTATGAATTCCTTAACTCTAGGGTCGATAACAGTAGTAGCATTATGGTCTAAATATATCATATATTTAAATTTGAGTTTAAAGCATCTTTAATTGAGATATTTTCAAAATAATCTCTAATATGCTTACCAAGACCTTGCCATAATTTATGCGAATTACATTTTATTGTATCAGGCACGCAAGTTTTAACTGACTTCTTATAGCAGGTAGTCATTATAAAATTTTCGTTAACGGCGTCCATAATATCGGAAATTTTTATTTCTTCTAGGTTACCGATTAAAATATACCCACCTTTCGATCCTCTAATAGCCTTAACTAGATCAGCTTTTTTAAGTTTAGCAAATATCTGCTCTAAATAGTTAAGCGATATATTTTGTTTTACGGACATTTCATTCAAAGTGACCGGTTCGGCACTTGATTTTGAAGCCATTTCAAGTATTGCCATTACGGCATATCTTCCTTTCGTCGTCAGCATCATATAACCAACCTATTAAAACTTAAAATTGTTTAATATCTACAATACCCAAGTAATTTAGTCAAGTATATAATTATATTATTTAATAAAAAATTAGCTTGTTAATATAAACTAAAATTTAATTGTGTAAAAACTAGTAGCAGTAGAAAAGAAGGAGAGAATATTATAAATAAGTGTTAATCCAACATTACCTAGGGACGTTGTTGCATGGTGCAAAAAACACCTTCGATATCATTCCTAGCTAGAAGCGGGAATCCAAAATTGCTTTGTCATCATCCCGCAAGCTTGTAGCAGGACCCAATTAAATATTAGTACTTTAAATTATTTTTATGGTCCCAGTGGTCAAGCGCACTAGGTGACATAATGGGTTTTACCAATCCACGCAACAATGCTGGAGTATGACATTTAGCTGGATGCCTGCTTTCGCAGGAATGACATTTAATTATAAATAGTTAATTTATTATCCACGCCCTCTGTTTGTTGTTCTATTTCTAGCTTTAGGTTTTGAAGAAGCAGCAATATTTTTTAAATTAGTTTGATAATGTTTAATTTTCTCTATTCTTGCCTCTCTTAGTTTTTCATAATGAGTTTTAGCATTTTTGCTGAAACCTACTTTGGTTTCCATATTTTTTACAAAATCAGTAACAAGTATTCGAGATGCCCTTGAATATCGATTTGACAATTTTTATCTAAAGCACCGGGCATAGTTTCTTGTATTTTTTTACAACACAGTACATATCTAAAGCTTCAGGTTGATAATGACCGCTATTATTACGAAGGTAATCAATTTTCCCCTATCATTTATACCTATAACTCCTGCTGCTTCCGCAGGCTTTCCACTTAAAAATGAACCGTGAACAAGATTTTTAGTATTTGGCAAATATTGATTTTTATGAGTACCCATATAAATTGTTCCATCCTCTCCCATTACAAATACTTGAACATTATTCATGCTTTTACTTTCTTTACCGATAGTAGAAGCTACTTTACCGTTAGCATCAAGTAATCTTTGAGAGGAGGTATCATAGAATAATTGGTGATTTTTTTCTTCTGGTCCCATACGTAATATTTTAAATTTATGCCCATCCCATATTTGTTTACCTTGAGCTATTTCTTGAAGATGATGTTCTGCAAGTTTTGGATTTGGATGAACTACTTTAACTCTTACAGAATCTACTATTGCATCGTTTAATTTTCCTAACTCATGTTCCGGTATTAAAGCCTGCTTAAATTTCTTTATTAATCTATTCCAATTATCTCTAGCTCTAGTTTTGGGATCTCTAAAAGGTGTATCAATATTTCTTCTGACATCTCCAACTAGATAAACTTTATTATCTTTTTGGACTAAGTTATCTTTGTATAAAGGCTCTCCTTCTTGATTTATAAGTGGACCTTGTCTTGCAATAGCAGCTAATTGACCATCCTTATAAAGAATAATTTTTTCATTACTTATGAATTAATTTGTATTTTATCCTGATGATTTAAATTACCAATACCGATACCGTCAATATCTGCAATTTGAATATCTCTATTTTTATCAACAAATTTTCTAATTTCTTCAGAATTATTAATAAATTGACCGTTATCCTTTAATATTCCTTGTATATCGCCGATAGTATAAGTAAATTCTTCTTTGATTGTTTTTGTGTCCTTTATAAGACCTACTGCAGCGAAAATTTGTTGAAAGAAATTTAGATTGCTCTTTACTTCAACATTTTTTACTCCAATAGCTTCTCGTTAATGAATTACCAATTGATCCGGCTTTAAGTAGCCACCTTTATCATAAATATTAATTATTCTTCCTCTTATAAGGTCTACTTCTGTTGCTTCTTTATCTTGTGAAAATTCCTTAACTTGCGGCTCTTCTGCAAACCTTACTTTCTTTTTTGTCCTTACCCATTTAAATAAATGTATAAAAAATAACTTTAGGTTTCATTTTAACAATAAAAACTTTTATTTTGTTAATAATAGGCTATTTTTTTAGTAAATTGAGGATTTAAAATCACATATTATATGATAACTGATTTTTCTTACATATAGTGCGATAGGTTCTTGTTAATTTGCCAAATAGCGACAAATACTAAACAAGTTGTAAACATTTGTAGTAGCTGTAATAATATGCTTAATTCCGGTATTAATATAATAATAACCGGTTGTAATATTATCGGGACTCCGCTTGAAAACATTACTAACCTTATAGCAGTTTGTATTGAAGTTTTAGTAGTAAGTAAATTAGCTAAGCTATATACTAACAAAACTATAATACTTCTCTCTAATAAGAATGTTACAAACCAAAATAATATAATAGCCGGCATACCGAAATAAATAAATAAATTGGGGGCATATAATAAATGATCGGCAAAATATTTTTTTATTATTTCAGGAGTTAAAATTACTTCATTTTGCTTGAATATCTCAGAATAGTTAATAGTACTTGGGAAATTTTTCTTAGTATTGGCTACAATTAAATTTATCTTCAGCTTATTCTCTTCAAGTACAAACGGTATTTTGCTTTTTTCTTTGTTAGAAACTTGATTTTTTGTATCAATGACGACTATTTTATTGTTATTCTTGCTATATAAATATATAGGCTCTACTTCTGCAACTGAAATGTTTGAATTATTATATTTAATTTCCGGTAATTGATTGATAATATATTCAATGTTGGCTGTAACTTTTGATGATTGTATTCCGTTAAAATAATCTTTTAAAGTTATTAGGTAATTTAATATAAAAATACAATAAATTATTGATGGAATAAAAGATAAGGTAAATACATATCTTATTCCGTACCCTTGATAGTTTTTATATACATCTTTATAAAACTCTATAGAGCGAATTGATAAATGTAATTGACGGAGTAATGCGTTTAATCCTCCTAATATAAATGATAATAAATACATGTATAAGTAATTTATTTAAGTTTTTCAACCTCTTCCTTCTTTAATCCGGTTGAGGTAGCTATTAAATCAGTTTTTACACCAGCTGTGATTAAATTTTTGGCTATATTAATTGTGCTTTAAGTATTTTTGCTATTGCTATTATATCATTTTGACCGAGTTTGATCAAAATGTAGAATAAAATTAACTCTAAATCAATCCCTATATTAACCTCAGCAAATATAGGTAAAAGGTCTGCTATTTCTTACCATCTCTTTAACAAATCTCGTGTATGAATGTGCTTCATAAAAAATTATAAAATTCCTGACCAAGTATTTTCTGTCAATTTTTCATCAGGAATTTCATGAACATTAATTAGCTGATAATCATTAATACAAGTAGCGTTTACTAATTCACTATTTTCAAATAATTCCCATAAATTTAAAGGAGCAGTATTATTTTTGTATGCCATTATAAAACACTCAAGGATATATGAAAGGAAATTTTGTATTTTTTAGTACTTTCTATGATATTCAGCAATATTTAACATATACCTAAATAACCAAAAAGCCATATAATAATATTAACCAATGTCTTAGAAGATAATTAAGGTGATCATAAGCTTTTTAAGCAAGTAGAAAATATGGCTTTGCAGCGTGACTCTCTTATTGTACCGGTAAAACTACTTATTTCAGTAGAGGAAAATAATAAACGAATACAAAGGCCCGATAGAGTGTTGTGTTATAAATCTTTGAGTATTGAAGGAAACGCAGAGTTAATTAATATAACGCATTCTCATTTGTTAGAAATAGATGTTAGTGATCTAACGGCACGTGCTTTAGTAGAGAAGATTTTAGAGCATACAAATAATATTGAGTAAATGAATAATATTTTAGATTACAAATCATACTACGATTTAATTGAGAATCTGAAGCTAGAAATCAAGCAAATACGAATTCGTGCACATTTAAGCATAAATAAAGAATTGATAAAACTATATTGAAATATTGGTTTTCAAATAATTAAACGTCAAAAGCTTGAGAAGTGGGAGCAAAAGTTATAGAAAATTTTTCTAAAGACTTATTAAAAGAATTTCCTGAAATGAAAAGATTATCTTATCAAAATATTTCTTATATGAGGCAATTTGCTGAAGAATATAACGATGAACAAATCCCCCAACAGCCTGTTGGAGAAATTCCCTGGGGATATCATATAGTCATTGTCTCAAAAGTTAAAAATCATACTGAAAGGCTTTGGTATGTATGCACACAAAACTATAGAAAACGGTTGGTCACGTAACGTACTAACCTTGCAAATTAAAAGCAATTTATACGCAAGATCAGGAAAAAGTATAAATAATTTTGGACATACTTTACCGGCAATGCAGTCTGATTTAGCAAAATCAATTATAAAAAATCCTTATAATTTAGAATTTCTAGATATTAAAGAAAATGTTTTAGAACGAGAACTAGAAAATAAGCTAATAGATAATATTAAGGATTTTTTATTAGAACTCGGTCAAGATTTTGCATTTATAGGTAATCCATACCTATAGAATTAGAAGGAGAGGATTATTACTTAGATTTATTGTTTTATCATGTTAAACTTAAATGCTATGTTGTTATTGAATTAAAAACGGGTAAATTTAAACTTAAATTAACCGAAAAATTTACCTACGAAATGAAAAAGCTATTTACCTAGTCCAAAAGATTTAGCTAGGTTAAAGAAACGAAGAGAAAAAGGATAATTATGAGTAGTGTAAATATTAGTTTAGCAACTCCTGATAATATTACAAATATTTTACCTTTGATGGCTCACTAGAATTCATATTGAAGCTTTAGTGATTGATGAGAATTATCGGGGAAAACAAATAGGTAAAAAGCTTATGGAATATTTAGAAGAAATAGTAAAAAAATATAGCCTCGTAATCGTTGATCTTACTTCTGGTTATCGATGTGCTACAGATAGTACGCATATATTTTATGAAGTGCTAGGTTATCATAATTCCGGAGAAATGGCTAAATTATATTTAAGACAAGAGTTATGAAGAATGAATCTGTAAAGAATATACGTTTAACCACTGCAACCGTTGCTGATTATCCTCTAATCCGAAATATGGTAAGGTTTTATATATATGATATATCGCGTTATTGTGGGTTTGAATCAGATGAATATGATTGGACATTGTCACGAGATGGTTTATATGAAGCTGATAATTACAAAAAATATTTTATAGAAACGGATAGGAAAGCCTATTGAATTAAATTAAATATAAAGGAGTTGGTAGGCAAGTAGCTAAGCAAATTTGGCAAATGCATAAAAGATTATGGGAAGTTGTGATTATTCCTGAAAATAAGCTGGCATTAATATTTTGGCGGAAAGTCATTAATGAATTTACCAAAGGTAATTTATCTTGAGGAAATTAAACTTGTTCAAATGAGTGATTATAAGGCCGAAAGAGTTATTTTTGAATTTGGTGCCAATATATTATGAATATAAATTTTACTACAACCTAATCTCTGCTTTTGCTAAATCTTTTAAAGTGCGTGATCCGGTGCATAGCATGGTAATTTTAAGCTGCTCGATTATCAATTGTATCTCTTCGAAAAGCAAGCTTTCAGAAATATCTGCCGCTTTTAAAAATTGACCGGCAAGTCCAAAAATATTAGCTCCTATACGAATTGCTTTTGCACCGTCAATGCCGGATTTTAACCCGCCACTGGTAATAATCGGAATATCTTTTGAAACTTCCCGCACCATTTTTAGAGAATCTAAAGTCGGAATTCCCCAGTTAATAAAGCTACTAGCTATACGGTTTTGTAACGAATTTGTAGCACGATAAGCCTCTACTTGACTCCAAGATGTCCCACCGCTCCCTGCAATATCAAGAACCTTAACCCCTGCGTCAATAAGACTCTCAGCAACTTGTTTAGATAAACCGTATCCTACTTCCTTAACAATTACTGGAATAGAGAGGTAATGAACCACTTCTCTTATCTTAGGTAACAGCTTTTCCCAGTTTCTATTACCTTCCGGCTGAGTCAGTTCCTGTAACACGTTTAAGTGTAAAATTAAGGCATCGGCTTTAATAGCATCCACTAAATACTGACATTCTTTAGGTGTCACTCCGTAATTAAGCTGTACTGCACCGATATTGGCTAGTAAAGGGATATCGGGAGCTATATGCCTTACTGCAAATGTCTTGATTGTATCCGGTTCCGTTAACAAAACCCGCATAGAGCCAAGCCCCATAGCAATACCGGCTTTTTGAGCGACCTGTGCAAGTCTATAGTTAATATCTCTAGCTCTAGTCGTGCCTCCGGTCATACTAGAAATTAGGATAGGTGCTTGTAAAGATTTTCCGAGGAAAGTAGTAGTTGTATTGATGCTATCGTAGTGAATTTCCGGTAATGCATTGTGAATAAAGTGAATAGATTCAAAACCGCTTTTAAGTGTAGATTCAACGTTTTTCGTAAGATTAATTTCAATATGGTCTTGCTTTCTTTCTATATCTAAATTCTGATCTTTTAGCATTTTCTCACTAATTCTTTTTACACTTAATCTATATTAATATATCTAGGTTCTGTGAAGATTTCTAATGGATTTTTTATTTTGAAGTATTTTTTAGCGAAAATTAATAAGATTTTTGAAGGAATAGTTATTCATATTTCAAAAAAACTTATAATTTGCAGCAAAAAAAGAGTCATAATTATGATTATTCTATTAAATGTCTACAGCACCTAAGCATTAAAGAAATAATCAAGTGCTGCAAGTTTTGAAGGTAAGTTTATTAATGGGTCTGAACGCTCAAAATCATAAGCATTGTAAAGGAGTACAGTCTGCTTCTATAATGTAAGCGTGTATATTTTTAGGCTCATTATTTTCTAGCTTATACCCTATAACATAGCTTGAGTATTTTTGTTCGATCAATTCTAAGCTCCATTCTATATCCTGATCCCACCATAGTTTTATATGTGGCATTTCTAGCCATTTTAAAAAAAGCAAAAAATGAGAAGTAGAAAGTGGGGTAAAGCTTATGTTAATATATTGTTTATCATTAAATAACTTGTATTACCTTTAAAATGCCCTGCTTTGAGCTTTATATTCTCCGGCCTGTTGTAATACCAATTAATTTAATTTCTGATAATTGTGTAATTACTTTATGCATTGTATAGCCTCTTATTAATTCACTCAGTAAGTTAAAACTAATCTAAAAAGGAATTATGATAAGATTTGAATATTATCTAACTTTTTTTGAAAAGCAAAAAGTCCTTAGTTTATGATATGTTTACTGTGTGAAGTATTTATAAATTGAAATAGCAATAAGATATGGTGGAGCCAGGGGGAGTCGAACCCCCGACCTTTTGAATGCCATTCAAACACTCTACCAACTGAGCTATGACCCCAATATAGTCAATGGATTTGGACTCGCCTGCATCGTCATTCGTCGTTCTCCTATTAGTTAGGTTTAACTCCTCGCTTCTAGTGTACAAATCCCACTGACTTGACTATAACAAATTAATTCTCTTATACTATAATAATAAAACTAAATCTATAGAATTTAATCTTTATTTTGCTAACAATGCCATAGCATCTCTGGACGATATTATATTATCTACTAATCCAAATTTTTTTGCTTCTTCCGGTGACATGAACTTATCACGTTCCATACTTTTTTCGATATGTTGTAACTCTTGTTCAGTATGTTTACTATACAATTCGTTAAGTAACCTTTTGATTTTTAGGGTTTCTTGAGCGTGGATTTCTATATCGGTAGCTTGCCCTTTATAACCTCCTGATGGTTGATGGATCATAATACGACTGTGAGGTAAACTATAACGCATCCCCTTCTCGCCCCCGCACAGTAAAAGTGAACCCATAGAACAAGCTTGACCTATGCATAATGTAGCCACTTTAGGTTTTATATATTGCATTGTGTCATAAATTGCAAGACCTGCGGTTACAACTCCTCCGGGGGAATTGATATACATATATATATCTTTTTTAGGATTTTCTGCTTCAAGAAACAATAATTGTGCAACAATTAAGTTGGCCATATGATCTTCAACAGTACTACATACAAAGATTATACGTTCTTTTAGCAATCTTGAATATATATCATAAGCACGTTCACCGCGTGATGTTGGTTCAATTACTATCGGTACATACGACATTAATATTTTCTCCTGAAATTGATTAATTAAATAGTTTTTCGTCATTACGAGGAGGTTATTTTAATAACCGACGTGGCAATCTCATGAAGTAGCATAGAACTCCTGAGATTGCTTCGTTGCAACTTACAGTTTCTCCTCGCAATAACTTATACTAGATTATTACTTCTTATCTTCTAAAGCATTAGCAAGTATATCTCCCATATTGGTAGTATTATCACTAGAACCATATGCTTTGAGAGCTTTTTGACGTTCTGCTATTTTATGAGCTTTGACCGATAATAAAATTCTACCGGTTGATTTCTCGATAGACACAACTTTTGCTTCTATTTCTTTGTCTATTTGAAACATTTCAGGCTTCTGCTCGTCTTTTTCATCCGATAGTTCAGTGCTTTTAATAAAACCTGCTACTTTATCGTTTAATAATACTTCGAGTCCCTCATCTTTAACTGCTGTTATAAGGGCTTTAACTATGGTGCCTTTTTTATATTCATCACTGATTTCTTGATATGGATTCGGCGACAATTGTTTTATACCTAAACTCACTTGTTCTTTTTCAATATTAATGGCTAGAACTTTGCATTCTATTTCGTCACCTTTTTTGTATGATTTTAATAGATCCGTTCCTTTATCTTCCCAGCTAATATCACCTTCATGAATCATGCCGTCCATATTATTACCGAGTGCAACAAAAATACCGAAATCCGTAATATTTCTAATCGGTGCTTTAATTATAGTACCGACAGGATTATTTTCAGCGAACTTTGTTAAAGGATTTTCTTGGCATTGTTTAATACTTAAAGAAACACGATGCTTTTCAGTATCGACCTCTAAAACTACGAATTCTACTTCTTGCCCTATAGTTAGCGTTTTTCTAGGATTTTGATTAGATTTTAACCAACTAATTTCGCTTGAATGAACAAGTCCCTCAAGCCCGTCTTTTAATTCTATAAATACGCCGTAATCAGCAAAATTTGTAACTTTACCGGTCATTTGTTTACCGACGGGGAATTCTTCTTTAATTGCTTCCCATGGGTTAGAATCAAGTTGTTTTATACCGAGTGATATTCTTTTGGTTTTTTCATCAAACTTAATAACCATTACTTTAACCTTTTGGTTAAAGTCTAACACTTCTGAAGGATGGTTAACTCTTCCCCAAGAAATATCGGTTAAATGTAATAAACCATCAACACTGCCAAGATCGATAAACGCACCGTAATCAGTAATATTTTTTACGGTTCCTTCTAATACCATGCCTTCTTTAATTTTAGATAGCATCTCATCTCTAGCTTCGGAACGTGATTCTTCTAAAATGGCTCTTCTTGAAACTACTATATTACCAAGCTTTTTATCCATACTTAAAATTTTAAACGGTTGCTTGATATTCATTATAGAAGTAGGATCTTTAATAGGTCTAACGTCAACTTGGCTTCCCGGTAAGAATGCTACTACACCCGATAAATCCACGGTAAAGCCTCCTTTTACACGACCGAAAATCGTACCGTCGACAAATTCGCCCTTGGAACACATGATTTCTAGTTGTCCCCATAATTCCTCTTTAACTGCTTTTTCACGGCTCAATATTGTTCTGCCGTTACGTCCTTCAATTGTCTCGATGAAAACTTCAACTACGTCCCCAACTCCAGGTAAAGCTAAAAATTCAGACTTAGGTATTCTACCTTCATTTTTTAATCCAACGTCAACAATAATTATATCGTTTTTTATTTCGATTACTTGACCTTTAACTACCGTTTTTTCTTTTATATGACTTGTATCAACGGTTTCAAGCATTTTAGAGAAATCTTCTGCAAATTTGTGATTCATTGCTGCAAGTTGTGGAACAAATCGTTGTTTTAGTTTTATTGACATATTCTTCTCGTAATATTAGCTAAAGTGCCTAGGCTAATAAAATTTTTTTGAAAGGTTAATAAAATTGGATGCTCTTGCATGGCTAAAAAAAGCGTTCTATGTCATTCCCGCGTAGGCGGGAATCCAGAACAAGCGAAATGGAGCTTTTAATATTAAAAATTCAGTGTGTTTTCACCTTTTAGTTGCTGAATTCCCGCCTACGCGGGAATGACATACTAGCCATGCAATAACGCCATAAAATCGAATAAAATAACCTAGCACTTTTTCAAGTTATTTTATTCTTTATATAATTTGTTACTTCTTCTACGACTTCCATAGCCGAAAGCTTTGAAGTATCGATAATTAAAGCATCTGAAGCCGGTAATAACGGTGCAGCTTTTCGCTCTTTATCTCTTTTATCTCGCAAAATTATTTGCCGTAAAATCTCATCGAGTATACATGTTTTTCCTTGTGCTTGCAACTGCTTATATCGTCTTTCAGCCCTAATTTGAGGATTTGCGGTTATAAAAATCTTTAAATCGGCGTCCGGTGCAACAACGGTGCCTATATCCCTACCCTCCATAATCATTCTAGGTGTTGTTTTTACTAGATTAATCAGGTATTTGTTTAGATTATTTCTAATTTCACTTATTATGGCAATTTGCGATGCTATATTTCCTATATTCTCATTCTCTAAGTCAAAATTATTGTCGAGTTTTAATTCTTTAGATAAAGCAATTACCGCATCTATATCAGTGACATCTATTTTTTGACTAATACAGTCAAACGCAAGCTGCCTATAAACAATACTTGACTGAAAATATTTAAGAGAAAATTTCTTGGCCAGTATTAAACCGATAGTCCCTTTACCTGAAGCAGCAGGACCGTCAAGAGCAATAGTGAAATTTTGAGAAATATCAAAGGCTTTAGTTTTTAAATCCACCATAAAATTATAGACTAAATAATAAAATATTATAAATAATGGAAATAAAGCTTGAAATCTAGTACATTAATGAATGTTTTAAAAAAACAAGGGTTAAAAACTACATATAGATTTAGTAGTACACCCTATGATGGGGTAATCAACAAATTAATTTTTTGATTTACAGCTTTAGTGTTTAAGAAATTAGGAATATGATGTCCGCTTTCCATTCTTGCTATTTGCGCTTGAGAATTAGACATTTTTTTAGCAACATCCGCCTGAGTCATATTAGATGCAAGACGAACCTTTAATAAAGTGCTTGCTATCTCAAATTCCATTTTTCGTGCTTCATAAGCTTTTTTTACTTCGGGGTTTGATAATAACTCTTTTTTAAATTTATCAAAGTTTTTCATTAAAACCTTCCTTTAATCTTAAGTTTTAGTTATTGAAATAGCTATTTTAGGAGTTTTTTTCTGTTTTTTTAATAAATGTATGCAATATAACTATTTTTTATCAATATAATCTTTTTAACATATAACTTGAACTAATCAATTGACACTTATCTTAATTGTAAATATTATAAGGTCCATAATTCAATAAACCCAAAACTACATAAAGATTAAAAAAATTATAAGGGTGATTAGCTCAGTTGGTTAGAGCATTACGTTGACATCGTAAAGGTTGAGGGTTCGAATCCCCCATCGCCCACCATATTACCTCTAGGCTTTTAAGACTTGTATGATTTTAATAAAAAACCCGTATGCTGGTTATATGATGGTTTTTTACTAAAGTTACCCCCATATACTTCTCTATAAAGTTTTCCTCTAACTGGTCTACAGAAGGAGGGAGTATAACAGAAATTTTAACTTTTCCCGGTCATTTTGCTGGTAATCATGATACCATATTTTATAATTTTGTGGGTAATTTTATTCCACCTGAGTGGCGAAATCTTAACAATAACCATGGTAAAAGATTAAGTACAACTTCTCGTCAACTTTTATCGTTAATAGTTTCTCGTATAAATTTTTATAATAAGCTTGGTAAGCAAGCAGAAGAACTACAGGAAAGTTTTCTTTTCTTCCAGCAAAAGCTAGGAGTTTGTCAAAAACGGGTAAAGCAATGTCTAGAAGAACTGAAAGGCAGTGGTTTCATTGATTTTTATTCAACTACCTTGATTATACATAATTATGAGATGTCCTAATATTCAATGTATCAAACTCCTTAAAAATTTTGTCAGTTTTCGTAGTAAAACTAATTGCGACTCTAACCAACAAGAATTTTCAAAGCAATCTGAAACAAAACATAACTCAATAGATCAAAATATTCAACCTAACCCAAAAAAAAATTTCCACTCAACCGGAAAAAATTTTCCATCACACAATATAATAGATATATATAATAATATATCTATATCTAGATATGGCAAAAAAAAATTTTTTTGAGGAAAATTGTAGACAAAGTTTGGAAGAGAGTAAATCAACGGAAGAGCAAAACTTTCAATCAGAAGGAGTGGTAAGTTCAGTAAGTAAGATGCCACCCATAAATTCTAGTGAGTCCTCTCCAATCAGCGATTCAGGCAGTAAGTCAGACTCTGACTCAAAAGATGATGATGCAGGTAGTGGAGGGGTTAATCAATCTTGCCAAAAATTGGCTGGTGTGATTAGCAAAATTGCCAGCAAGGTTAAAGGTTGGGGTTTGCCTCAGAAGTTAGAGGAGTTTCATCCATTGACTGAAGACGATGGCGATGTGCTAAGAATGAGATCAGGCCGTGACTTCAACTTGAGTTTTATCAACAAGTTGTTGATTAGACTAAGCAAGTAACGTTCCAATAATTACTTTCGCAATAAGCAAGCCGTGCTAAGTTACATGACTTTGGCTTTGATGCATGAAATGCGTCAACCGGCTTTGGCAAATAACGCGCGCTTTAACTTCAAAATGGATGATACTACTAGGACTAGAGAGAGTTATTTGCAGAAGGTAGAAGCGAGTCTAGACACTAGTCCAACAAATCAACTAAAATACAAGATCGCTGGAGTATTTGAGCGTAATACTGCCTATAAATTGCTGACTAGTTGTTGTTTCCTAGGGGTCTTTGGTGATTTATATAAGATCAAGCTAACACAGGAGGATATTAGGTTGCCTGAGTATGAGAAAACAAAATTACTCCATCAAGTACAAGTGGTATACGGCAACGAGGTACAGCACTTGGAGATTATTAGCAAAAAAACTACCACAACTACCGATAAATCAAAATCAAGCTATTTAGGACTAAGCCAGCTAAATCCACAGTCAGTGTGGTACAAAGTACGGCAATATTTACTGGAATCTTATGGTGAATTTGTTGATAAAGCATGGTTTAGCCAGTTAGAAGTGGTTGAAGAGGATATGACTTGCAAAAAAATCATTCTCAAACCAGCAACTGCCTTTATTGGTGACTGGATTAAGCAGAAGTATGGTATGGATTTAAGGCATGCTTTTCACAGTCATAATTTTACTTTTGAGTTTATGAAAGTTGACAGTAGTGCAATGGTATAGGATATGAGGAGGTTTAATATTTTTTTATTTAGCTGTTAATTGGTATTAAAAAATAACAATAAAAGGAAGAAGTTTTTTATTACGATTTAATAAACTAAACAACCCTCAGCTATAAGCTGAGGGGTTATAAAGTGGAATCGATTAGAAATCGATTATCGTTCACTAGACCTCTTGCGAAACTCAGTTCTGCTGGTAATTTGGATAATAATGCGGTACTCGAATCCTCACGTACATTTATATACACTGCAGTTTGAGGTGAAGCATCTCCTTCAAATTCTTGTGCATAAGCGAGTTTCGAAAAAGTCTTTTCTATAATTCCTCATATACCTTCTCTGATATAAATTCGTTGCTACGCAACTTCATTATATCTTTCCTTCGCCTAAAGGCAAGGGATTTTATATCCCCGAAGGGGACATTAAAGAAATAGCACTTAAAGCTATTTTCAACATATTTATAAGAGGATTATAATTTTAGCTAAGGGGGGGCTTATTAAAAACAAATAACACTATTGTACAAGTCTGTATTTATGAAATTTTAAGATGTTATTTCAATAATTGGTAGTGTGTTTTAAAGAAATATAGTCTAGAGTGACGAAACGTGAGAAAAGCAAAAATTTAAATTGGTAGTGATAGTTTGATAAAACTAATTGTATTAGTTGAGAAGACAATAATTACGATAGAGTAATAATGAGAAATAATTGTTCATTTAAGGAAAAACCAGCATGTAACCAGCATATAGCACTAAGAGAACTGAGAAATCTTGAGAGTAATGGGGTTTATAAAGGATTAACTTTTTCGTGGGTAACGAGAAAGCCTAGCCCTAAATTCACTATTTACAACTAATTTTACAAGATTTTTATCAGTTTTTTTCATTTTTTGGCAAAAATAACCTCACAGAATCAATAGGGGGGGCTATGTGGTATAAAATCAAGTATAGGGGGATTTTTGTAAACTTTTTTTAAAGATAATTAATCGCTTATTATTAAAAATTTTTATTTTTTTATTACTAGCAATAATCTGTGTTATTTGATAAAATTAAACCTAAAAAGAAAGGGAAAGTTATGAGTAATATTAACGCTAAGTTTTACATACCATTGGTGTCACTACTTGTTTACAAGATTTTTATCAGTTTTTTTCATTTTTTGGCAAAAATAACCTCACAGAATCAATAGGGGGGCTATGTGGTATAAAATCAAGTATAGGGGGATTTTTGTAAACTTTTTTTAAAGATAATTAATCGCTTATTATTAAAAATTTTTATTTTTTTATTACTAGCAATAATCTGTGTTATTTGATAAAATTAAACCTAAAAGAAAGGGAAAGTTATGAGTAATATTAACGCTAAGTTTTACATACCATTGGTGTCACTACTTGGTATATTCATTTATTTACTAAATTATTTTAATAAAATATCTCAGTGTTCTTTAGTATTTGTGTTTTTAGCTATAACTACCAATATTATATCTGAGCTATATGGTAGAAATAGAGCTTTGATTGCTGTGGCGTTATGTATAATAGTAAGTTTTGGTTTGTTATGGAACTTCAATTATTATATTCATGGTCGTGTTATTAAAGGAGTTGTTTTTGCATCTTTTGTATCTGTATTATTATCAACATATTGTAGTACAAGTATATTTTCACAACTTAAGCCAAGATGTTCTTTGAATACAAGAAATTTTGCTAGTTTAATAATGTGTGCTGTCGTAGATGGTATTGTGATGTCAGGATTTTTTGTAAATGTATTCTCTACAAGTAAAGTTTTGTCGATATTTTATAAAGAAGTATTATATAAATGTGCATATTCATTAACAGTTTATATATGTATATTTTTAGTTCAAAAAGTATATGGCAATAATGGGAGTGTCCGCGAACTGAAAAATTTTTGAATAAAAAATATAGCTAACCTTAGCTCGATGTAACAAGTTCTAGCTAATACTATCGTTTATTTGAACAACAATACATTTAGATTTATAACATGTTTTATAAAAGTATAAAAATCCGTCTACATTATATTTTGTCTCTTATCTTTGTTAAAACTTCAGTATATCACTTGCAGATTGCTGAATAATACACTATAAATAGCTGGAATATTATATTATTTTATAGAGATTATGATTATTAAGGTAATATTTGTCTTGTTAATTCCTTTTATTAAGTGGTTGTACTTTTAATAATAAGGTTAAATTACAGCAAGATTATACAACACAATACAACGTAGAATTACAAATGTAAAGGATACTACTAAACGGTATAAGCAAACTAGTTATGAACATAGTACAGACACTTTTAAATCTTTTGCATATGAAATTGAACAAAAAAATTATGGAATCTCCGTATGCATTTGAAGATGCTGTAAAATACTAGACAACAATTAACCAGAATTATTGAACAATACAAGGAAGAACAAAATAGACAAGAGCACATTGCTGCTGATTATGCAAGACAGCCATCGCATGCTGAAGGGTTGCAAAACCAGTTAAAGAGTTATGGGGCAGCAGTTCAGAGTCAGTTGGATAGCTATTGGCAGAGATTTAGAATAGCGGGCTGGGAGGTATCAAAAATCTGCAAGAACTACTGGATTAGTACAAGGATTGGGGCTAACGGCTTTAACCTTTGGACTTGGGTCAGGATTAGGAGCAATTGGTGCTAAGGGTTCAGTATTTGCTGGGATAGGTTCAGGAATCGAAATGTTATCTCCGCTTGTTGGTATAGGTCATTATATGAATAGAGCCGATATTGGTCGTAAACTTGCTGGTTTTGAAAGAATTAATCTTAACAACAATGATCCAAGTATAGGTGCTGATTTGTCGCGAATGGCAAAATACGGTCCATCAGGATTAAGAAAAATGGCAATAGCTGAGCTTGGTGGTCTAAAACAATCGCTGGAACATTTTAATATATCAGTACCACGATTAAAAGATTTACCGCCGTTACATGAATCTCTTGGCAAGATCATATCCCTTAAGGATATTGAAGGATTAACCCTAGGCTTGCCTAGTATGACTGCAGCGAGTGGCAAAAAATATAACCATGCAATGCTGTATAATAGTGATTTCCTCAAGAAACTTAAGAAAGTATCAAAAAAATTGGCAACACCATATTTAACAGCTAATACAAGTGTAAACTCAAGAGTTATGAACTATGCATGATAATGAATTAAACAAAAAGATTGAATATTTTGATAATCTGAAAAGCAAGCGGGAAAAATGGAATCAGATATGGGATGAGCTAAAGAGATATGTCTGTCCACAAACTGAGAGTAATAAGGTAATATTTGATTCTACTTCCATTTGGTCAAGGGAACAATTAGCCTCAGGTTTACAAAGCTTGCTAGTTAATCCATCACTGAACTGGTTTAACCTGAGCATAGTAGTGGAGGATGAAAATCAATACCAAAGTAAATTAACATCAGCTGATGAACATGTTAGCCCAAATGATAGAAAAAGCCATAATGGATATATTCAACAATTCAGCTTCTAATTTCTACAATCAGATTCATCAGTTTTTTCTAAATCTAGCTGCCTTTGGTACAGCGATATTCTATGTTGAAGAAGACCTATTATTGCCCCAAACTCTATTTTTTCGTAATATTAATTTATAGGAATGTTATTTTGAAGAAGATAAATTTGGTTTTGTTAATACCATGTACCGACTATTTATAAAGCTGCATCAGCTCAATGGCCAGACTTTGCCGATTTCAAGGAAAGACTAGCTAAGAATCCTGATGAAACAGTAGAGATATTGCACATAGTTAGCCCACAAAGTGAGAATCAGAGAGGTAAAGGTGGAAAAAAAGGGTTAATGACAACACTTGCCTATAGCTCAGAATATATCTACTTATCTGAACAAAAAATTATCAGTCAATCAGGATATTCATATTTTCCGTTTTTTGTTACGCGGTGGATTAAAGGAGAAGGTCAAGTATACGGCTATGCTCCCACCATGCTATCTAAAGAGTTTAAAAGAATTGTTGCTATTTCTGCACTAGCATCTATAGAACTTTTTACATTTTTTAATGGTTCTATTCATTCCTCCGCTACAATTAAAGCCTTTTGTGATTTAAACTCTATTATTTTATTGTATGACAATGCTATAGGATTAAATTTTGAGACTGCTGAAGATTTAGGATTTTTTATCATAATAAATACTTATTAATAAATAGGCATGTATTATAAAGTAAACCCACTATTTTGTAAAGAAAATACTAATTTTTAATTAAAGTTAATAACTTGAAGCATTTCTATTGGTATTTCACCCCCACTATTTTAACTCTTAATAAACACCAATTCGTTATCAGATGAGTGTTTAGTACTAAATGCATAACCTAAATATGAGAAATTCTTAAGTAGCTCAGGTGAGTCAATTAGGTTGTTAGCAATAACCTTGACCATCGCCCCTCGAGCTTTTTTAGCATTTATACCGATTGTTGATAATTTACCGTTCCTATTTTCTTTAAAATGAACGTTAACTAATTGATATTTAAGTTTATTTGGGTTTATTACAGATGAATATTCTTGTGATGCTAGGTTGAGTAAATATTTATTTTCCTGTGTAGCAAGAATTTTATTAATATAATTAGTGACTTCATCTTGCCAAAAGTTTGTTAAATTTATTTCATTTAATTTTGTTGCCATTTCTAATCTATACGGCTTAATAGTATCTAGCGGTTTTAAGACTCCGTAAAGTCCTGATATAATAAGCAAATGTGATTGCAAGAAATTTAATGCATGATTAGTTAATTTTTCTATATGTATATTATTAAAAACATCTCCTGCATAAGCAAAAATAGTCGCTTTACTCTCTTGATTATCAAAATCCTTAAATCTTTCTTTATTTATAGATGCAAGTTTTGCACTTATATTCATTATTTTCGATAATTGATTCTCAGAATAGCTTTGGAGTGTAGAAAGTAGTTGATTAGTTAACGTAAGGAACACTGGAATCGTCAGCTCCGTCTTGGGAGCTAACTTCTCGAAATTTAGAGTTTTAGCAGAAGAAATAATAGCAAGCATTTCTATCGAGCCGGAGTACTCGGAAGAGATGCAGTAGTGCGAGCGATATTTCTGTTAGTACTATCGATTGTTTGCATAATTGCATAGCTTGGATCACCGTCAAGCTCTACTACTTCTTTGGGTTTCGTAGTTTTTGGACTGGTACAGCCAATTAAAGCTATAGAAGCAAATAAAATTATTAAATACCTTATCATAAATACCCTGTTTTAATTTTACACTTAAGATAGCTGCCTATTATTATAATGTCAAGTGAGAGGAAAATTTTATTACCCTACCCTATAACCTTTCAGTAATAGTCTAAAGATTCTTCATAATATTTTAAATCTAATTCTGCATAATTTAAATTAGGTTCATCTTTGTTGCTTTCTATTTCGGGTTCAGGTTTAAGCTTATCATAATTTTTTCTAGTTTTTCAATAATATTCTAAAGTTTCTTCATATTCCCATCTAGGTAGAGGGTGATTATCAGATTCTTTTTCTAAATATATCATTATTGATGATGTTTTTTCCTTTAAAGATTCATTACATAATTCTTCAACAATAGGATAATATTCTTTCTGATTCAGATACTAAAGGCATGATTGTTGGTGTACTATCATTTAAGTAATTATATAATGCTTCAAAAAAAGAATCATATTGCCTATTACCTATAATATCGTGATATATAAAAGAGTCTATATTAAGTGTTTGAATAATCAGCTTCCCATCTATCGATAATATTTTTTTGAAGAGTTCTAAATCTTCAGTATGAAGAGCCATGGAAATTTATTCCTTAAATAAATTTTTAGGCATTCTGTAATAAATCGTATTATAGAATTTTTCGCTTTCAGGAAATTTGCGTTTGCGGATAGAGAAATTACCGAAATTTCTGATTTCGATACGCTTTTGTTGTTTAAGAGATTCGTTTAAATAATCTAAAATTAAATCTACTGAATCTTTAACATCTTCTTTAGAAAGATAATTCAGCTTATTATGTATTTTATCTATTAAATAATTCTTAGTAATCATTATTAAAAAATCGCTTTGATTCCGTTAAAACTATTTTTAAAAAAACTAGGTGCTATACTATCAAAATCTTCAAGTATTAGGTCCATTAATTTTGGTTTTGGTTTTAATTGATAATCTTTAACTAGTAGATTAACATTAATTTTCTGAACTTCCTGTAACCATTTTAATGCAGTATCTTCCGAGCCTATAGCATCCACAAGCTTTAACTTTAAAGCCTGACGACCTGAATATACTCGTCCGTCTGCGAGCTTTTTTACTTCTTCTATAGGAAGATTACGCCTCTCTGAAACAAGTTCAAGGAAGAAATTATAAGTATCTTCTATATTTTCCATAATGGCTACCCGCACTGCTTCCGTCAGTTTTTCGGTAGGATTTGGGACAGCTTTTAATTCACCCGATTTGAAATTATTAAACTTAATCCCCAATTTTTGAGCAAGCTCCGTTACCTCGGCTGTTTGTAGTATTACACCGATTGAACCCGTAATAGTTCCGTTATGGCTGATAATATAATCACCTCCAAGAGAGATTAAATAACCGCCGCTTGCAGCTATTGTTCCCATAACTATCACTACCGGCTTTTTTGCGGATATTTTACGCAGAATATTATAAATTTTTTCAGCGCCGACTACCGTACCGCCGGGAGAATTTACGTTAACTATTAACGCTTTAATATGAGAATCATCGATTATTTTTTTGAGTTTTTTGTCACGCTTTTCGTCTTCAAGAATTATTTCGTCTATTAATACGGAAGCTATATAGTCTTCATTACTATTAATAGGTAACACCTCTTTTGGAGCAAAATCTTTACCGACTAGTAAGAATACGATCGCAATTAAAATAATAGCTGCTAGCTTCCAAATTAACAAACGAGATTTTATTTGTCTTCTTTCAATTAAATAATCAGGTGTTATACTCATGATCTTATATACTTTTTTAGAATACTAAATGCAGACCTATACTGTGACAGGCGTGAGGAGCGAAGCCTATAATATAATAAGGTGAAGCCGACGCACAACGAAGCACAATATAGGTTATAGACCGTTCTTAGGACGTTCAGGACTCTTCATCATCTCAAAAAACTCACCGTTAGTTTTAGTATTTTCAAGTTTTTTGAGTAAAAATTCTATTGCTTCACTGCTACCCATTGGATCGATAATACGACGAAGGACCCACATTTTATTTAATATTATTTTATCTACTAATAAATCTTCTTTTCTAGTTCCTGATCTAGTTATATCAATAGCCGGATAAATACGCTTATCGGCAATCTTACGATCTAGAACTATCTCGGAATTACCTGTACCTTTAAACTCCTCAAAAATTACCTCATCCATACGAGAACCGGTTTCAATTAAAGCCGTACCGATTATAGTAAGCGAACCGCCGTTTTCAATATTTCTTGCTGCTCCGAAAAATCTTTTAGGTCTCTGAAGAGCATTAGCATCAACACCGCCCGTTAATACTTTACCTGATGACGGCACTACGGTATTATAAGCACGAGCTAAACGTGTTATCGCATCTACTAAAATTACCACATCTTTTTTATGTTCTACTAAACGCTTTGCTTTTTTGATAACCATTTCTGCAAGCTGCACGTGCCTACTTGCCGGTTCATCGAAAGTAGAGCTAACAACCTCCCCACGTACGGAACGTTGCATATCGGTTACTTCTTCAGGTCTTTCGTCTATTAACAGTACTATTAAAAATACTTCCGGATTATTGGTTGTAATTGCATGTGCTATATTTTGTAATAGTACGGTTTTACCTGTACGAGGCGGTGCTACTATTAATGCACGTTGTCCTTTACCCATAGGGGCAACAAGTTCAATAACCCGTGTACTAAAATCCTTACTATCTTTACTATTATTTTCAAGTTCTAATCCTAATTTTTCATCAGGGTATAAGGGGGTTAAATTATCAAAATGAACACGATGATAAGCTTTAGAAGGGTCTTCAAAATTTACTCTATTGACTTTCAGTAAAGCAAAATAACGTTCCCCGGCTTTTGGAGCTCTGATCTGACCTTCTACAGTATCACCGGTACGCAGACCAAAGCGACGAATCTGACTAGGAGAAATATAAATATCATCAGGGCCTGCTAAGTAGTTTACTTCCGGCGAACGTAAAAAACCAAATCCGTCAGGTAGTACTTCAAGTACCCCCTCTCCCACTATTAAAACTCCCTGCTCTACGGATTTTTTCAAAATTGCAAAAACTAATTCTTGTTTAAGTAATGAATTAATATTTTCAATTTTTAATTCTTCTGCTTGAGCTTGTAGTTCCTCCGGTAATTTACGTTTTAATTGTTTTAAATTAATAATATTACCGTTCTCTGCAAAATTATTATAATTGTTATTGGATTCGGTATTGTTAAGTTCTGCTGTGGATTCTTTATTAGTTGTGTTCATTATTTTATTATTAATAGATTATAATTGAAAAGTTGAGTTAGCAATCAAGTTTAAAGGTAAGTAATATACTTATTTAAGTTAGGAATCAAATTAGATTTTTAGAAAGTTTTATTTATTCTTGTGGTTTAAAGAATTATTTATCTTGTTAGCTTATCAGAGCTGGCTATGTATGTAAAACCATACTAACAACGTTAATAGCACATTGTCAACCCAAATCGTCATTGTGAGCAGGTAATTGGTAAATGGTCATTGCGAGAAAATTACGAAGCAATCTTGGGAGTGTATTATTATTGCATGAGATTGCTGCACAGCTTACGGCTGCGTAGCTCATGACGACCTTGGTAACCTCTTCTCGCAATGACGGATGAATCAATCCACGTAACTCTAGCAATCTTTTGATTTTAACAATAACACATTTGTATTAAGTAATGGCATGCATACCTTTTTAACTTCATTTAATAAGGCCTCATTGCTTATTGCTGGGTTTAATTCGTTGCGTACCGCATCAAATATTTCTCTTAAACTTTTCTCTTCTACCATATATTTAAAAATATATTTAGTGCTTCTAAATATCGACATTGAGATATTAACATTATTTAATATTCCATTATTAATAGTAAAATTAATAGCATTATTTACTGCTGAAGGATTAGATTCCAAATGCTCATAAATTTGTTTAGCAAAATTGGCAATATTATGGAAGTACGGTATATTATCAAGGTCATCAAGAGAGGCTACACTATCTTTTTGATTTGATACGTAAAATGAATGTTTAATAATATTACCGGTAAGTATTTCAGAAATTGCTTCTCTAGTTACTTTATCCATCTTTTTAACTTTTTGTAGAAGTGAAAAATCTTTTATATAATTTTCCGGTCTTAATAAAATTTTCTCTAAAGGATCAAGATAATCAACAAAATTTAAGCCTGCTTTTTCTACGAATTCATATAACTCAGGAACGGAATAGGCTCTATCCTGTTTGTGCAGGAACATATCATAAACTCCGACGTCACCGAAATTTTGGTAATCTGAAAATAACTCCCAACCTCTTTTATACCAGTTAGTAGCAGGCAAATTCTCTAGAATTAGCTTCCCGTTCATTACTTCTTCGATACGGCTTTTAGTATCTTTATTTATCATTTTCATTACATCCTGAATTTGATAAACACCGGTACGTCCGTATTTAGCATATACCATTAAACCCATACCGCCGGTCGGCTTTAAAGAATCTTTTAGATTTTTTAAACCTTCATCAGGATTTGCTAAATGATGAAGCACGCCGGTACAATTTATATAATCGAATTTTCCAAGTTTTAGATTAGGTATATTTAATATTGAATCATTAATCCATTTAATATTTCTAAGACCTCGTACTTCTGCACGTTTTTGTGCTACTTCCATGCTAGGCTTGCTGAAATCTAGATATATTATTTCGGCATTTTTATCTTTTAACTGCTCGGCAAGATAAATAGTCGAATCACCGGTGCCGCCGCCTGCTATTAAGCATCTAAAATTATTATTAAAATTTTCTTTTCCTTGATATAGAAAATGGTTTAATTCTCCTAAGAACTCACCGCATGTTGCAAGTAAATATTCTTGTTCTTGATTTGGGTCTCTGAAAGGATAAGGATAATCTTGATAATGCTCTTGTACTTCTGCTAAGTCTTTAGAAATTGTAGTATTTTTTGTTTTCTTTAAATTGCTCATAAATTATTATTTTTTACGTTGTTATTATATATACTTAGCATATCTACTCTTTTAGCAGTATATCTTTTATAATTAATTGAATAGTATAATTATCTTGCCAATTATTAGTTTTTAACGTTCCTATTGCGGCAATATTTTTTGCTTTAGGGCTTAATAAAACATCTTCAAATGCAGTTCCTACCGAATTAAAAGCAATAGCAGATAAGGCTTTATTACCAAAGCCTCGCTTATTTGGAACAAGCATACATTTAATATGCTTACTTCCAACGATATCCGCTTTTAATACAAATAAATCATCAAATTTAAATATAGGCTCATGATTTCCTTGACCGAAAGGCTCTAAAGTGTTTAATTCCTCCATTAAAGGGAAATTCACACTATTAACCGTTAAATCAATATCATATTCCGCATGCTTATAATTTTCTAGTTTAGTTATACTAATTCTAAAAGCATTATTAAAAAAATTCTGCAATTCTTGTAATTTTTCAGCCGTTACGGTAAAACCTGCCGCCATAGCATGACCTCCGCCTGCTATTAGCAAATCTTTGCTTTTAGCATTGATAATTTCAGCACCAAAATCAATACCTAAAATAGAACGGCATGAAGCTTTACCAATCCCGTCATTTAAAGCTATAACTGCCACCGGCTTATCAAATCTTTCTTTTAATTTGCCGGCAACGATTCCTATAACGCCTGGATGCCATCCTTCTTTTACGATAAATAATACACTACTCTCTTGTTGTGTCAAAGCAATTTCCATCGCTTCTTCTATCATTAATAACTCAATTACTTTACGCTCATTATTGTGTTTTTCAAGTTCTTTAGCTAATTTATTTGCTTCATTAGAACAACTAGTAGATAGGAGATGAGCCCCTAAACTTGACTTTCCTACTCTACCGCCTGCATTGATACGGGGACCTAGAATAAACCCTAAATGATAACATTTTGGTATTTCATGAAGCCCTGCCATATCATATAATGTTTTAATCCCTATATTTTGCCTTTGTTGCATTACTTTCAATCCGCTTGCAACAAATGCACGATTTAAGCCTGTTAATTTCATCATATCGCAAACAGTACCAAGAGCCACTAAATCTAGATACTGCATTAGATTAGGCTGAAGCATTGTTTGCGTGAAATAATTTTGCTTCTTTAAATTCGATAATATTGCAGTTGCAAATAAGAAAGCAACTCCTACGGCTGCCAAATGTTTATATTCGCTTTTTTCATCAATACGATTTGGATTTACTATAGCTACTGCATCCGGTAATATTTCCGTAGCTATATGATGATCGATTACTATAACATCAAGGTTAACGTCTTTTGCGTATTTTAGGGCTTCATGTGCCATAGCACCGCAATCAACCGTAATTAATAATTCTGTGCCGTTATCTTTAATTTTTTGCATAGCAAAAGGAGTTGGACCGTATCCTTCAGCTATACGATCAGGAACATAAATATCACATAGTATATTTAAATCTCTAAAAATATTTTTAAGTAAAGCGGCTGAAGTAGCACCGTCTACATCATAATCGGCAAAGATACATATTTTTTGGTTATTTAAAATAGCTGTAACAGTTCTATCTACAGCCTTTTCCATATCAAGTAGATGAAAAGGATCAGGTAATAAATTTTTGATTTTCGGTCTCAAGAAATTTTCTACTTCCTCTAGATTATTTACTCTTAATGATACTATTCTAGCAAGTAAATCACTAATTTTGAAACTACGACATAACTCGGTGACTATATCTTCGTTAATCAGTTTCTGCTGCCAGATTTTACCGTTTATAGATGCTTGTGGTTTCATTTGTTTATTAGGCTGTATTTTTGCTGTATATCGTCATTGTGAGTAGGCATTGTTGCGTGGATCAATTTCACCTCTGTTCACCCCGTGGCTTGACCACAGGATCCAGTTAAAAATACTAACATTATTAGTATTTTTTATTATTTTTATGGACTCCGTGGTCAAGCCACGGGGTGAACAGAGGTGAAATTGATCCACGCAACAATGCCTACTCACAATGACGATATACACTTATATCTCCAAAAGTTTTTTAGCTTCATCATCTGCAATTAAAGCTTCAACAAACTCATCTAATTGTCCGTTTTTAACTACTTCGTCTATCTTATAAAGTGTTAAGTGTATTCTATGGTCGGATACTCTTCCCTGTGGGAAATTATAAGTACGTATCCGCTCCGAACGATCTCCCGAACCTACCTGCCCTCTTCTGCTATCGGCTCTTTCTTGTTCCTTTTTACGTCGTTCTTCTTCATAAATTCTAGCACGTAGAATTTTTAACGCCTTTGCTTTATTTTTATGCTGTGACTTCTCATCTTGCAAGGCTACGGTAATACCGGTAGGGATATGAGTTATACGTACGGCAGAATCGGTAGTATTAACGTGCTGTCCACCAGCCCCTGAAGCTCTATAAGTATCGATTCTTAAGTCTTTATCTTCAATTTTAATATCAACCTCTTCAGCCTCAGGAAGTACTGCAACCGTTGCTGCCGAAGTATGAATACGTCCTTGTGATTCCGTTTCCGGTACTCTCTGTACTCTATGAACGCCTGACTCAAATTTGAGCTTAGAAAATACATCTTTGCCTTTTATTGACGCCGATGCTTCTTTATAACCGCCTATTCCCGTATCGGAAATTGCTAATATCTCAAAACGCCATCCTTTTAACTCAGCATATCTTTGATACATATTAAAAAGTACGGCAGCAAAAAGTGCCGCTTCTTCTCCGCCGCTTCCTGCTCTAACTTCAATAATAGCACTTTTACTATCCGCATCATCTTTTGGTAATAAAGCAATTTTTACGGCTCTTTCAAGTTTTGGTAACGAATTTTCAAGAGTGTATATTTCGTCTTCAATCATTTCTAAAGTGGCATTATCAAGTCCCACTTCTAGCTTAAAATTATTTGCTTCTTCAAGCTCAGATTTAGCCTTATTATATTCTTTAATTTTTGCTACAACATCTTCAAGTTCTGCATATTCTTTAGATGCCTTAACAAACTCGTCTCCCATAATGCCGGAAGATAGTTTATTGCCTAAATTTTCGTATTTGTCTAAAATTTTTGCTAAATTATCTGAAAAACGCATGTTATTTTATTGTGATTTGTTTATGGCTGAGATTTCAACGTTATTGCGAGAAGCAACTGAAAGTTACGATGAAGCAATCTCAGGATATTTGACGAGATTGTCACGCAGCCTATGGCTGCTCGTAATGACGACTTATATCAACATCAAAACAGGACTCTCTATAAACTTTTGAAATGCTGCCAAGAACTCAGCACCGACTGCTCCGTCTACTACTCGGTGATCGGCAGAAAGAGTTACGTCCATAATTGTGGCTATAGTTATTTGATCATTCTTGACTATAGCACGTTTTGCAATAGCTCCGACGCCCATTATACAACTTTGCGGTGGGTTAATTATAGCATTGAAATTCTTAATACCGTACATACCGAGGTTAGAAATGGTAAACCCTCCGCCCTGAAATTCTTCAGGGGTTAATTTATTATCTTTTGCTTTCTTTATTAATGCTTTCATTTCACGAGATAGTTCTAGAATGTTTTTTTGATTGGCATTTTTAACTATCGGTGTAACAAGCCCGTTCTCAATCGCTACCGCTACTGAAATATCGACATTATTGTAATATCTAATTGCATCTTCTCCCCAGCTAGCATTGGCATTTGGCACTTCTTGTAAAGCTTTGGCTACTGCTAAAATAATAAAATCATTAACCGATATCCTTGTTGATTTATCTTCAGAAAAAGATTTATTAATGTCTTCTCTTATATCTAACAATTTATCGACATTACATTCTATAGATAAATAAAAATGTGGAACTGTTTGTTTAGATTCAAGCAGACGCTTGGCTATAATCTTGCGGATATTATTATTTGGTACTAAACGATATTCTGCAGGATTTCTGCTAACTATTTTATTATGAGCAGTGCTAGGAGTATATGATAAGATATCTTGTTTGACTATTCTACCGTGCGGACCGCTACCTTTCACGCTCTCAAATCTAATATTTCTCATTTTTGCAAGTCTTTTTGCAAGTGGTGAGGCGAATATTTTACTAGCATCATGTTTTATAACTGTTACCTGTTCTTCTACATTAGTTATATTCTCGTGGGGTTTCGGAAGATTAGCATCTGTTTTCGGTGACGGTGATACACTATTATTTTTTGCAATAAACGCATCAATGTCTGTTTTTTCTTCTCCCTCTTCACTTAACACGGCAATTAAAGAGTTAACAGGTACATTTTGACTATTTTGTGGGATAACTATTTGGGCAAGTATACCTTCGTCTACTGCTTCTACTTCCATCGTTGCTTTATCGGTTTCAATTTCAGCAATTACTTCTCCAGGATTAACTTTGTCCCCTTCTTTTTTTAACCACCTAGCTAGATTTCCTTCCGTCATAGTTGGAGATAAAGCAGGCATTAAAATTTTAATCGGCATAACTTATTTAGATTTGACTTTTTATTGTTGTTATTACACGTCATTGCGAGGAGAGGCCAAGCCTCGACGCGGCAACCTCATGAAACAGTAAAATTCCTGAGATTGCCACACTCTCTACGTTCACGCGCAATGACGATTTGAGTAGCTATTGCACCTTAATATCAGGGCTAACGATCATTATCATCTGTTTACCTTCCATTTTAGCATGCTGATCGATTTTAACGAGTCCTTCGAGCCCTACTTCTATACGTTTAAATAGTTCTTGACCGACCTCTTTATGAAGAATCTCTCGTCCCTTAAACCATAAAGAAATTTTTACTTTATCTCCGTCTTTTAAAAATTCTTTTATTTTTCTTAACTTAGTTTCAAAATCACCTATACTAATATTAGGTTTAAATTTCATTTCTTTAAGTACGATGATTTTTTGTTTTTTGCGTGCTTCATGCAAACGTTTTTTGCTTTCGTACTTAAACTTACCAAAATCTAGAATTTTACAGACAGGGGGTACAGCATTCGGTGATATCTCGACTAAGTCAAGACCGGCTCTTTCCGCCATATCTAATGCTGCTCTAATATTTACGACGCCGTGCATTTCGCCGTTTTCGCCTACTAAACGCACTTCTCTAGCTCTGATTTCTCTATTAGCCTTAGGAAAATTATTTTTAGAAATAAAATGTCTCCGTATTATGTTTATAAATAAATATATATTGGATTTAACTTATTTTATTTAAAATTACAAGTAAATAAAATATTTTATCTTTAATTTTATTTAGAAAGTTTTAAAAAAAATTGAAACTACAAGGCAAATTCCAAATATTAATAAACAGATTCGTGTTAATTTAGCGACTCTTGCCTGTATTTTCAAGTTTTTTAGGTCTATAGCATGCTTATGAGCTTGCTCTTGTTGTGCCATATGCATTAATTCCTGTAAAGTACCGGGATAAATACTCTCATACTCACTGATTAAATCAATTGGCGGTAATATATGTTCAAATTTTTTACGGTAAAAATTATTATCAGGTTCGTTTACACTAAAAGTCTTAGCATAACCTTTATTTAATCTATTATTTTTATTAAAAAAACGTTTAGTCTCTTTCATATCCCTGTGTTATTTTTTGAAATGTATATAATATATTACTTTCAACTATTTTAAAATAATCAATTAATTGCGTTTCTTTTTTTTGCTGTTGTTTGGAGCTTTTCATATTTATTATATTCTGTAGCTCTGCATATACTAGTTTTATAAAACTTTGTTTCATTGATTATACTAAATTTATAAAATCTGTTTTTGGTATTAGCGGTTCGCCCCTAAAATTTATAGCATTATTAAATTTATTGCAACAGGTTATAAAATTTTTATCACATCCGGCAGTAATTTTTACTTCCTCGGCATCTTTAACATAATCCGGTATAATATCCTCTAATATAATCAAATTACCGAAATTGCTTAGAACTTTACTGTTAAAACGATTTTGCTGAATATAATTTGACCGCCGTTATAATAGCCGTTTTCCTCAAAAATACCTTCAATGATTATATGGTTTTGTGCGGAATCGTTAAATTCTGCTTCTTTTAAATCTAAACTGGAATTCGGTAAAAAAACTCTCTCTTCACTTTTTATAGCATGATCGCTATTTGTTAAGTTTAATTCCCCACCGCTAGCTCGCTTAATTTAAAAACAATAAACAAAATTCGTAAGCTTTGTAATTACCTCTTCAATCGCAATACTCATATAATCACCTCCACTAACTCTATGTTGTATAACGCTATAGAACCGTCATTACAATAAGAATATTCAAAACTATCTATACTAAATCTAATTGCTACGTCAAAAGTAAAATCAGCAGTTCAAATTACATCTTGACCTAAGGGACTTGGTAAGGTCACTATACCATCGTTGTAATCTACAATGCCCATAGTTCTGACATTATTCATGTATAGAATGACACTATTATTAACCGGTTTAGTGATAACTCGTTCGTAAGGAGCAATAGGATCGCCATATATCTTCCTTAGCTGAAATTTATTTAAATTACCGTCCCCTTTAGCAATAACTTCGTTAATTCCTCTATAATCTGCATAATTCCTAAATCTCAAAGCAAAATTACTTCCACATCTTGCTTTAAAAAAGCTATTAAATTGCTCAAATTCCGTACTGCTTAACCTTGCATTTTTGATTAAATATTTCTGACTCGTTAATTGTGAAAGGATCTTCACTATTTTGCTGTTGACATATTTCAATAGTTTTTACGTGAGTAACAACACTTGGTTTGAGAAATTTTTCATTAATATTTACTGACAATAAGGAGGTATTTATACATTGTTCATGCTTAAGTTCTCTTCCGACTAAGACCATAATATCTCTAAATTGTGTTATATTTATATTTTGAAGTTCCTAATTAGGCATTTTTTATTACTTCGTCATATAATTCTACTAAACCTTCACATGCGTTATTATTACCCGTAAATAGTGTACATTTAAAAGCTTTTTCAATTTTATAAAATCTTGCATTAATGTACGAATGTTATTAGAAGAAAGTTTTTTAAATTCGTTTAATGGCTCATATGCATTTGTTAAAAACGCTTGAGACAGATAACTTGGGTTGTTTAAATTGGAGCTTAAGTAGAAGTTAACAAAAATTAAATCTACAATTTAAATTTAGTAATATTTTTTGCTAAAAAAAAAGTTCGGCATTGGAAAAAGAGATTATTTTTTTGGACGGTAGTTGCAATATTATTCTGCCGGTATTATCGATATCTTTAAAAAGACCGGTTACTATATCATTTTGATATTTAACGCTAATATTTTCATATAACTTATAAGCATGTTCTAACCATTTTTTTCTAATAAAAGGAAAACCGTTATTATGCCAAATTTGATAATATTCTTCAAAATTTTCTATTAATATCTTAAGTAAAGCTTGCGGTTCTATAGGTGGTAGATTTTCGCTTATTAAGCTAGTAGTAGGCTGGTCGATATTATCAGGGTGATAGCTAATATTAATGCCGATACCGATAATAAGGTAATAATTATTTTCTACTTTAACAGATTCAAGAAGTATACCGGCAATTTTCCGACTGTTAATTAATACATCATTGGGCCATTTGAGTTGTATAATGTTATTTTCGTTCCTTATGTCATTCCTGCTTTCGCGGGAATGACATAGAGAACTATAGGAGTGACATAAAGAGGTTATACTATCATAAACGCTAAGTGCCGTAACAAAAGATAATTGCGGCACTAATTCTAGCTCTTTATCAGGCTTTATTAGTAAACTTACATGTAAGTTACCTGACCTAGACTGCCAGTTTTTGCCGCTTCTACCACGTCCATTAGTTTGAGATTTGGCAAGTACTGCATAGTTTGAATCAACTTTAGCATTCTGAGCCATTTTCATAGCCTCAGAGTTTGTACTGTCTAGCTTGTCAAAAACAATTAGTTTAAATTTACCGATATTCATTTTTTTGAGTAGCCGTCATTGCGAGGAAAGGCGAGCTTTGTTGCATGTCTTGAAAAACCCGCTTGATGTCATTCCTGCGAAAGCGGGAATGACATCAAAACACCTAACTCGCCCCCTACTGACATGACTTGTAGCTACACTATGTTTGCTTTGAATTTTTGGTGCTTCGCTTTTACTCTTAGTTATAAAGCTTTCTAAATCTTGTTTAGTCAATTTAAACTTAGCAATATTTTCATCAAAGGTTTTAGTTTTATCAAATCTTACATCTTTATTTTTATCTATTCCAAGTACCTCAATGAAACTATCTTTTATTTTACTTGAAGCAGCAGTATCATTTAAGGTATACAATAAAGCGTTCAATGAGTTTGTATCGGCTTTTAGTGTATTATTACGACTAGTGGCAGCAATAATTACATATTTTTTAAGCTTTTCATTTAATTCTTTTTCGTTTAATGCTCCGGTTTTACAAAATGATAATAACATCTTTGCTTCATCATCATGATTTTCAATAACTCCTTCTTGCCATTTAGAAGTATTATTTTCTTTTGACTGAATAAACATTTCTAACAATGTAGTGCCAAATGTTTTATGTAGATTGTTATTATCATAAACTTCATAAACATTATAGTAGAAATTTTTGATGGTCAAATATTTTATCTGCTTCTTTGCCAAGGTCATGATTATTCAAATGTTCTCTAGTTTGACAATATCCTTTAATATGCAAATAATTAGAATATTTGTGTGCATCTTTGAAATCCAAAGTATCTATTCCGGTAGTATCTAAAACAGCAGTGTTTAAAGCATTTTCACGTAACTGTTCATTAGTTGCTCTTAGAGTTTCAGTATATTTAAATTTTCCTCCTACTTTTGCAAGTGTCTTAAATAATATATCAGCTAAAAACTTTACAATATCACTTGGGCTTTCAAATTTTTTTGCACTATATATAGCAATATTTGCATCAGCTTCCATACACGTACCAAAAGCCATAGCTAGAGTTCTACCTTGTTTTTTAGCTAAGGTAATCTCCTCCATATTATCAGTTATTGTTTTTGTATCAAATTCCAGTTCATTGCCTTTAAAATATTTTGTCGGTATATTATCTCTATATCTGCCGTCTATATATTTTTTACTGTCAATTTCTACCGACTTAAAAACAAGCGGTATAGAAGCAGAAGCACAGTAAGCTAAAGTAATTTCAACATTTGGCGTATCAAAGCTATTGAAAATAGTTAGTTCACTTGTCTCTTGCTGAGTTGCCATAATTACTAAATCTTTATACTGCACTGGATTTTATTTTCGCAGTAACGTTATATCCTTAAAATATATTTTACCGTCTTTTTGGTTGTATCTTTCTCTTAATTCATCAAGAGCTTTATCATCTTTAACATTTACTATATCTGATCTCTGTAAAAAATTTCCTATATTTTCTTTAATAACAAGTTCTAATAGAGCATATAAAGGTTTACCGTCTTTATTTAACTGTACTATATCCACAGAAAATCCTTTTTTTCCAAGTAAAGTTTGCAGATTTGTATTTTTAGAAATTGCTTCAAATCGCTCAGGCGGGTGTCCCAAGAGCTACCACTGTGGCAGTTATAGCACCAGCGGAAGAACCTGCTACCGCCTTGACATTATCTAAAATACCAGCTTTTTTGCTGTCTCATAAGCTTCGGAATATATTGCTCCCTTAGCTCCTCCTCCACTAAAAGCTATATATTCGATAGGAGCTTTCTGTGCTTGCTCTAACTCCTGCAATGTTTTTATTTGATTGCTAGAAGATTGTTGAATTTTTTTTAGGTCTTTTAACTCCTCTAATATATCAGATTGCTCATTAACTACAGGAGTTTGTGACTCTTGCTTCAGATTATTAATAATAGGATGTTTTCTTACCTTTATATCAGCCATAGTTTTATTTTATTAAGTTATCTTCTACAAACTTCCAGTTGATCATATGCTTAATAAATATGTCAACATAATCAGGTCGTTTGTTACGATAATCAATATAATAAGCATGTTCCCATACATCACATGCAAAAAGCGGCTTCATACCGTGTGCTATAGGTGTACCGGCATTAGCGGTTTTTATAATTTGTAACCTATTATCGTGATATACAAGCCATGCCCAGCCGCTACCGAATTGCCCTACTGCCTCTTGCTTAAACTGTTTACAAAACTCTTCAAAACTACCGAAATCTTTATTAATTTGTTCTAATATTTTACCGCTTGGCTTACCTCCGCCCTGCGGCTTTATTGAATGCCAAAAAAAGGTATGATTCCATATTTGGGCTGCGTTATTAAAAATAGCCGTATTTGAGTTTTGTGATGACCATTCTATTATTTCTTCTAAATCTTTTTTTTGTAATTCTTCTTTATCTTTAAGTAAATTGTTTAGATTTTGTACATAAGTATTATGATGCTTACCATGATGATAATCAAAAGTCTCGAGAGTAAAATGTGGTTTAAAACTTTCTTTCTCATAAGGTAAATCAGGTAAGATAAAAGGATATGAGGTTTGATTAGATTTGTTGCAATAGGTCATGTTATTTTCTCCTATGTTGGTTTTTATATATTTATAGCGAGAACCAATACGTCATTGCGAGGAAAAATTGAAAATTTTGACGAAGCAATCTCAGGAGTCCTACTTTATGAGATTGCCACGCTCCTTGCAGTTGCTTGCAATGACGATTTAGTATCCACGCAGGCATGACATCATAGTAACTTATAAAAATCGGACGCTAAATAAAGCGATCCGGTTATTATAATATTTGCTTTATTATCGCCGTTTATCTTCTTTATATCACTAATCGCTTCTTCGAGTGAGTTGCTTTCGCTAAAATCAATACCACTCTTTCTGCCTTCCAAATTTATTGTTTCTGCACTATGGCTTAGCGGTTCGGATAAAACTTTAACGCCGTAACCTTTAATTGTCAAATCCTTAAAGTAAGAGCAAAATTCCTCAATATTCCTATTTTTAGTCATACCGAGTATTAAATATATCGATGATTTTAAATTATCACGCATCCAATTTGCCAAAACTTGAGCTCCGCCATTATTGTGAGCTACGTCTATCCAAATTTGAACATTATCACCTATTAATTTAGAATATTTTTTCGGTTCTATTTTTTCGATTCTAGCAGGCCAAATAGTATTTTGTAATCCTTTAGCAATAACCTCATTATTAATATTAAATTGTTTGTTAATAAGGCTTATTAAGGCAATAACGCTTGCAGCATTTATTAATTGATGATCACCAAGTAGTGCAGGAGTCGGAAACTCATAGGTAAAATTTCGTGATGAATAAATAAATCCGTTGTCCGTCTTTTTAATACCGAAATCATATTCATAACAGAAACTCGGTACTTCTAACTCTTCAGCCTTGGCAAATAATGTTTCATAAACTTCCAAAACTTGCATACTTATAACGCAAGGAACACAAGACTTCATAATACCAGCTTTCTCAACTGCTATTAGGGGTAATGTATTACCCAGCATATGCATATGATCATATGAAATAGGTGTAATTAAAGTAATTAATGGTTGTTCTACTATATTTGTTGCGTCTAACCGACCGCCTAGTCCCGTCTCTAAAATTAATATATCGGCTTTTGTTTTCTCAAATGCTAGAAACGCTGCTGCCGTAGTACCTTCAAAGAAGCTAGGTTCAATATTAAATTTTTCGCTTGCTACCCTCACCTGCTCACAAACCTGCCATAATTCATTATCCGAGATTTTCTCACCTGCTACTACGATTCGTTCATTAAATTCTAATAAATGAGGAGATGTATAGCAATGTACCTTATAACCGGCAAGCGTAAAGATGCTTTTAAGCATAGCACTACTTGAACCTTTACCGTTTGTACCTGCTATATGTATGACGGGAGGAAGCCTTAAATGAGCGTTACCTAAGGCTCTTAAAAGTCTTGCTATATTTTCAAGATCATATTTAATGTTATTTTTCCAGGTCGGCACGGGAAAATGAGGCATTAGCATTGTTATTGATTTTTTTCATGAATGATAGAGTTATACCATATTTGTTGTCAACTTAAAGATCGATGCCATTCCTGCAAAGGTGGTGTTTTTGCATGGCTCGAAACAGGGTAAAGCGAGATAAATCAAGCTTTTAGAAAGCTTAAAAGTAGCGGATTCCCGCTTGCGCGGGAATGACATCAAAACTTTAGATCAACTGTTTTTAGGCAATACTGAAGTTCATCGAATTTTTGGTTTTACTGCATTGATAAGTCCAATTAATAATACTGATTTAATTATTCCCGGTATTATAAAAGGTAATACGCCGCCGTAAAAGGCACCGCTTGCTCCTAAGAGTGTAGAGAGCCACATCCAGCCTAAACTCATAATAATTATATTACCGATCAAACATAAAGATATCTGATTTAACCATTGATTAGAAGTAAAAATTTTATCTTTTAAGCTAGCCATAACATATACGGCAATTACAAAACCTGCTAGATATCCTCCGGTAGGACCGAATAATATTCGTAAACCGCTTGAAAATTCTCCGAACACAGGGATTCCCATTGCTCCAAGAGTTATGAAAGATAATATTGTTAAAGGTGCGGTAGTCTTATTATATGTAAGTCCGATGAATATTACTGCAACGGTTTGCAATGAAATAAATATAGGCTTTATAGGTATTACTATTTGTGAACAAATAGTAAGTAATGTCACTCCTAAAACTATTTCTATTGCTTGCCTTGTGGTTAACGGTAGTGAGATTGAATTAAGTTGCATAAAATTACCGCATGATTTATTTTTAAGTAATTACACTAAATAGAATTATATAATGTCCTTGTCAAGAATATAAAAATGAAAATAAAAATTTATAATGATCTAGGAGTTTCAAAAGAAAGTATTAAGCATTGCGTGCATACCTTAAGACTTTATGCTCCAAAGTATAACGTAGATTATATTACTGCACAAGAAATTATAGACGAAAAGTGGGTTCAAAACACCTTATTACTTATTTTACTCGGTGGAAGAGATTTATACTATGTACAAAAATTGCAAGGCAAAGGAAATGCTAATATAAAGAATTATATTAAAAACGGTGGTAATTTTCTTGGGATATGTGCAGGCAGTTACTACAGCGGTAACTATGTAGAATTTGCTAAAGGAACAAATATAGAGGTTATAAGTAAAAGAGAATTAAAGATTTTCAATGGAACGGTTAGAGGACCATTGCTTGCTCCTTATTATTACAACTCACATAAAGGAGCAAGAGCCGCGTATCTAAAAATAAATCCAACACTTAATTTAAATATTAAGGATTGTTATGCTTTTTATAATGGCGGTGGATATTTTATTGATGCAGAAAATACCAAAGATACTGAAATAATAGCAAGTTATGAGGATTCTCAGGCTGCAATAATAAAATGTACTTACGGCGACGGGACAGCTATTTTAAGTGGAGTTCATCTTGAATATGATCCTGCACTCATAAAAAATCAATCTCTTAATAATATTCATAAAATACTAAAAGCTCATGATACGGAAAGAATCAAATTATTAAATTATATATTAGACTTCTTCGGAAACGCGCTTATAGAGAGGAATGTGTAGGAAACACGCAACACAACAGAACCGCAGCGTACGTAGAAGTACGTGAGAGGATGCGAGCAGCGAATTGACGCACAAATTAGCTCTAGAAGTAGAGTTTCCGAAGAAGTCTATTCAAAAATCTAAATCTGTATAATAGTTTGGAGGGGTAAAGCCAGGGATTCTATCTTGTAGTAATAACCTAAAAGCCGGTCTTGATTTAATTAGTGAATACCAATGTTTGATAAGCGTCCATTTATCCCAATAAATCTCACCGAAATAATCGAGTACCGATAAGTGACAACTTGCGGCAATATCAGCAATAGTGAGTGAATCCGATACAAGATAACTTCTTTTTTCTAGTAAAGAAGTTATATATTCTAAGTGATAATTTAAATTATTTTTTGCAATACGTAAAAACTCGGTTCGTGGGCTGCTCATTTTAGCAATTGATCTTATAACTTTTTCATCGATAATAATCTTAGTAACTTCACGATAAAATTTATCGTTAAACCAAAAGAATAATCGTCTAATTTCGCAACAAATATCAATATCTTCATCTAAAAAATTAAAATTCGGATATTTGCTATTAAGATATTCAACAAAAGGATAAATACCTACCACACATAAGCCGTATGATTCTGCTAAAATAGGTAAAGTTCCGGCAGGATTTATTTTTAAGAAATCTTTATTGAATTGCCAATAATCTTCTTTAATCGTAGTAAATTCTATATCTAATGCTTTTAAGAAGACACGGGCTTGTCTTGAAAGAGGACAAATAGGATTATGATATAACTTTTTCATTAAATTGTGTTACAGTCCTAGTCATTCCGCGACTTGATCGCAGGATCTATCAATATTTGTTAAGCTATTTTCTAAGCTCCCGCGATCAAGTCGCGGGATGACAATAAGGTCTATAAGCCGGATTCTGTATGAATATTAATTCATTGCAGTTATTTATCTAGGATAAACGTTACCGTTTACCTCAAGCGATCTACCCGCATTACAAGCCGGTTAGAGATAACCCGGGAACTTGATAAGTTCTGTAACGCCTATTTGATCTTGCTCTTGGTGGGGTTTACCATGCGTAATTTGTTACCAACTTACCGGTACGCTCTTACCGTACCTTTTCACCCTTACCAAAAATACTCGATCAACTGCAAAAATTGGCTGCGTCATTTCACAAGTACTACGGTACTCACGTATTAAGTATACGCTCCGTTCCTCGTCTTGTGAACTCCTAGCTCTTTTTGAAGTTGATCTTCGTATTCATACTTGGCGGTGTATTTTCTGTGGTACTGTCCCTAAAGTAATAATACTCTGCCGGAGGTTAACCGGCACCATACCTCTATAGAGTCCGGACTTTCCTCGTGATCTATAGCTTTGCTATATTATCACGCAACTGCACGACCATTTAGAATTATGGTCAATTTTCTTAAATTAGTCAATAACATTTAGCATAAGTTCAATTAACTTATTAGGTTCTGTGAAGGTTTCTAATTGATTTGCTATTTTGAGATATTTTTTAGCGAAAATTAATAAGATTTTTTTTGAAAATTTGACTTTTGTACACAGAATATAATTAAATTAGTAAGTATAATAACAAATTAAAATTTCAACTATTTTATTAAAGATATTCTTAATTTAACGTTGCTACTATTTTTTTCATACTGTATAAATATGTATTTAATGCTCCTAAACACATAAATTGTTAGCAAATTTTGATATATGATATGAAAAAATTAATTTATTATTTTGGCAGTAATGGTAGTGATGGAAACGCTAGAATGAAAAATATACTTGGTAACAAAGGTGCTGGTCTTGCCGAAATGTCCAACCTAAAACTACCTATTCCTGATGGTTTTACAATAACTACAGAGCTATGTAATTATTTTTATACCCACAATAATAACTTTCCTAAAAACTTTCAAAGCGACTTAAAAAAAGCTATCACTGAACTTGAAATAATTACCGGTAAAATTTTCGGCAGTACAAGCAATCCTTTATTGTTATCGGTGCGTTCGGGCTCTACGGTTTCAATGCCTGGAATGATGGATACTATCCTTAATCTTGGAATGAATAACGAAGTGTGTAATGCTCTTGCGGATTCCTGCGGTGATAAACGATTTGCTCTTGATAGTTACAAAAGATTTTTAGAAATGTACGGTTCAACGGTATTATCTATACCTCGTGATCTATTTGAACAAATTTACGAAAAGCACAAGATGCAAGCCGATATTCATAAAGATAGCGATATTACCGTAGAATTATTAGAAAAAATTATTGATGATTTCAAACGGTTGCATATTAAGTATACTAAGCAACTAATTAATGATCCTTATGAACAGTTAGAATCGGCAATTAAAGCGGTGCTACATTCTTGGATGAGTAATAGAGCGGTTATATATAGAAAAATCAATAATATTGCGGAGGATTGCGGTACGGCTATTAATATCCAAGCAATGGTTTTCGGTAATTTAGGTAAAACTTCAGCTACGGGAGTTGCTTTTACTAGATCACCTTCTACAGGAGAAAAAAAGCTCTTTGGAGAGTTTTTAATAAATGCTCAAGGTGAAGACATAGTATCGGGAACTAGAACACCTATGCCTATTATTGCAAATGATTCAAATTCTATGCAAGCAATGATGCCGGAAGTGTTTAAGGAGTTATCACAAATTGCACAAAAGCTTGAAGAACATTACTTAGATATGCAGGATATAGAATTCACTATAGAAAATAATAAGCTATATATTTTGCAAACACGTACTGCAAAAAGAACAGCCATCGCTGCTATTAATATTGCCGTACAAATGGTAGAAGAAAAGCTTATTTCTAAAGAACAAGCCTTAATGCGAATCGATCCGGAATCATTAAATCAATTATTACATACAAGAATTGATTACAGTAAGGGGCTTACTTCTATTGCTGAGGGGCTACCTGCTTCTCCTGGGGCTGCAACAGGTATTGCAGTATTCTCACCTTATGATGCCGAAAAATTATCTCATCATCATAAAGTAATTTTAGTACGCCATGATACTAGTCCTGAGGATATTAACGGAATGCATGTTTCTTCAGGTATTTTAACTATTAGAGGGGGAATGACTTCACATGCTGCAGTTGTGGCAAGAGGTATGGGGAAGCCTTGTGTTTGCGGTACAAGTAATTTATCTATAGATGAGAAAAAACAAATATTAACAGCAGGCGACATAGTTATTAAACAAGGTGATATTATAACGATTGACGGAGGTAGCGGTAAAATCTTCTTAGGTGAAATGCCGTTAATTCAACCTACTTTCAGTGAGGAATCAAAATTAATTTTAGATTGGGCAGACGAGATTAGTAGCTTAAAAGTTCGTGCAAATGCTGAAACAGTTAACGATGCTTTAGTATCTGTAAAGTTTGGAGCTCAAGGTATAGGTTTATGTCGTAGCGAACATATGTTTTTTGATAAAAATAAAATTCCTTTAGTAAGAGACATGATTATTGCTCCTGATATAGAACGGAGAAAGCTTGCCGTGCAGAAATTATTACCTCTGCAAACTGAGGATTTTAAAGCTTTATTCAGAGTAATGAAAGATAAACCGGTAAATATTAGATTACTTGATCCGCCGTTACATGAGTTTTTACCTACCACCGAAGAAGATAAAAAGAATTTAGCCAATAGCTTAAATCTACCTTTATCCATGATTAATCAACGTCTTCATGCTATGCATGAAGTAAATCCTATGCTCGGTCACCGTGGATGTAGACTTGGTATATGTTCGCCAGAAATTTACCAAATGCAAATTGAAGCAATTTTTACAGCTATTTTTGAGCTACATAAAAAAGAACATATAGAATGCAACTTAGAATTAATGATTCCTTTAATTAGCAATGTAGGTGAAATAAAAAAGCTTAAAATGGATATTTATGCGGTAATAGAGGAATTAGAGCAACGTTATAGCTATAAGTTTTCCTTTACGCTCGGTACTATGATAGAACTACCCAGGGCAGCACTCGGCAGTAAGAAAATAGCTAAGGAAGTTGACTATTTTAGTTTTGGTACTAATGATTTAACTCAGACTACATATGGAATTTCTAGAGATGATATTGCCTCTTTTCTTCCATATTATTTAGAAGAAAAGATTTTTGAATCCGATCCATTTACTACTCTCGATGAAGAAGGAGTAGGAGAATTAATTGAAATTGCTATAAAACGCGGAAAAAGCAGTAATGCTAATTTGAAACTCGGAGCTTGCGGAGAACATGCAGGGCACCCTGCCTCTATAGAATTTTTTCATAGAATGAATTTAAACTATGTTTCTTGTTCTCCATATCGTATCCCTATAGCAAGAATCGCCGCAGCACAAGCTAAAATTAAACACGGGTGATAAAGGCGTTGTTGCGAGCGGGTATTGGATACCTATAGTACCGGACATTTTCGTGCTATATCATTTCAGCGTGGCCTTGTTGCGTGAATCAATTTCACCTCTGTCACCCCGTGGCTTAACCACGGGGTGACACAGTGGGTTTTACCGGTTCACGCAATGACCAAAAAATTATTTACAATATTTACAAATTAATATGATCATAATACCAATATTAAGCATTTTTGGGTTTTCATCTTTTTTTGCCAAATATTTCAAAACAAAATTGACTTTCGCTATTCCCATAACAATCAGCATATTAGTACCGATTTTATATTGTTTTGCTATGTTAAAGCTATTACCGGCTATAACATATATATATTATTGCATCGGTATATTTTTAGCTTTCATGTCATTCTTGCATTTTATAGGCGTTGTTGTAGGGGGTGGCTCCGCTCCTGTCATCCCGCGACTTGATCGCGGGATCCAGTTAAAAATGTTTAGTATTTTTAAGTTATATTGTTGGATACCGTGGTCAAGCCACGGTATGACACCGCACGCATTTCTTGATCTACGCAATAATACCTCCTTCATTTCATTTCTGTGGAAGCAGGAATCTAGAAAAAATATAATTGAAATCATTGTATTTACTTTATTGATTCTTTTGTTTTTTCTTTATACCAGAGATGCATCGCTGCATTCTTATGATGATTTCTCACATTGGGGAATATTTACTAAAGAATTATTATATTTCGGTGTTTTTGAAAATCAGTCTTCGTTAACTTCCATTATTACTACTCATGCCCATTATCCAAGAGGAGCTGCCGTTTATCATTATTTTATGCTGCTACTTTCAGGTTATTCGGACGGTAACGTATTATTTGCTCATTTCTTATTACATTTAGCATTTCTAGCTCCTTTAGCCGCAAATAAGAAAGTGTGGCAAACCGGAATGTTGTTTTCACTTTTACTTTGCGGCGTAGTATTATATACGACCGGAATTCGTTCAATATATAACGATAGTACTATTGGCTTAATGTTCGGAGCTATTTTTGCAATTTATATCCTTGCGGAAGACAAGAAAAAAGCATTATTGCTTATTTTACCTATTACGATATTACTTGCCTCTTTCCGAGAAATTGGAACATGGCTTGCTAGTTTTGCTTCGATAATTCTTATAGCTCATTATACAATTTTTTATAAAAAGCCTAAGAAATCAAGTGATTATATTACATATCTGATTTTACTTACTTTACCTATTTTGTGTAATTTTATTTGGATGAGTTATTTTAAAAACACCCATGATTTTTTTGACAGATGCGAACATAGTTTTAGCAATTTAGTATATATTGCTGAAAATTTTAATGAACAGCATAGATCATTATTACTAAATTACGGTAAATTTCTCTTGTTATTCTTATTAAAAGAAGGAAGTTTAGTTGTATATACTATTTGTATAGCTGCATGGTACGGAATTCGTAAATATAAACCGGGTTTGCTGAAAGAATATAAATTTTTCCTGATAAGTACGTTTGCGTGTTTTATAATTTTTGCTTTGTGGCGGTTATATTTATATTTCTTTAACTTTAGTTATGAAGAGGCAATTAGAGGGGCATCGTTACTGAGATATCTTGGATGTTATGTTATAGCTATCGGAATGATTGCAGCTTCGTATGTTAAAAATAGTATTTTCTTACACAAGCAAAGTAATAAAGAGTTATTTATATTCCTTCTGCTTCTTGCTGTTTCTACGTTTTCCGTAGTAAAAAATATACTAAGAATCAAACACTTAAACTTAGAACAAAAGAATTTTATCCAGCAAACAACAGAAGTGAAAAAGCTATTGGAGCAAGGCAATAAAATTGAATTTAACTTTAGCGGTAAGAAAGATAATTTACAATGTTATATATTAAATTATAATCTAGTACCGTATTTAGGTAAGAAATCCTTACAAGAATGCATAAAAGCTCCTAAAGAAGCGATTATAGAAACAAAGGAAGAAGCGGTATACGCTCCTTTTAAATAGAGTTGAGGATTTATTGCACAGCTCCTATGTCATTCCTGTGTGGCCTTGTTGTGTAGATATTACCCCATCATTGCCATCAGTTGTAGTATTTGCGTGGCAATCTCATAAAATAATAACAGACTTCTGAGATTGCTTCATCAATTGCTATGCAATTTCCGTAGCTCAGATGGGAAAGCTGATTCACGTAATAACATCACGTGAGAATAACATAAAACCAATATAGATTTTAACAATTATGGATATAAAATATAATTTAGCTGCCGCTTACCGAATAATGGCGTATTTATCGCTGGATGATCATACTTATACGCATCTATCCGCAAGACCTAAAAATGCCGTTTTTTACTATATTTATCCTTTTGGACTAAGATTTGAAGAAGTAACTACAGAGAATCTTTTAAAAGTTAGTTTAGACGGACAAATTTTAGAAGGAGAAGAATATCAATATAATAAAACCGGTTACTTTATTCATGGTAGTATTTATAAAACACGCCCTGATATTTCTGCTATTTTTCATTATCATACTCCTGCAGCTATTGCCGTTTCTGCTTTAAAATGCGGGCTTGTACCGATCAGTCAATGGGCATTACATTTTTACGACAGAATATCATATAATAATTATAATTCTCTAGTACTAGATGCCGACAAACAGAGTAGTAGACTTGTTACTGACCTTAAACAGAATTATGTGATGTTACTTCGTAATCACGGTGCTATTTACCTGCGGAAAAACTATTCATGAAGCTATGTTTTATACTTACCATTTAGAACAAGCTTGTAAAACGCAATGCCTACTAAATTCTACAAAAGAACAAGAGCTTATAATCCCTTCCGTAGAAATATGTAAGCAGACGGTAAAAGACTTATTATCGTTTGAAGAAGATTTAGGCAAACGTGACTGGGCAGCTTGGCTACGACTTGTGAAGATGTGATCATAATACTACGACCCCAGCGGCTTTACTTGCGTGTTTTAAGGATGTATCAAGTGTTGCTATTGGTAACCCACAGCCTAATACTAGCTCTAAATAGCTAGATCATAAAGTGTTAATCCATATTGTACGGCTAAATCCATTGTCTCACACCATATATGTTCCAATGTTATTTGATCAATTTTGATGTAAAGATCCTTTAAAGTATAAATTGTTTGGTGACGTTGATTTGCAGTAAGACGTTTTGCACGCTCTGCACATAATAATACATTTCCAATCTCAAGCCCCCAAATAGCAGGGACAATTGCTCCTTCTGTTATGGTTTTATCTAGTATATCCAAGCTTGCTACTTCATCAGGCATAAGCCATGATAAAGCAATTGAAGAATCTAAAACAAAAGAGACCATTTTTTACTTCTTACCCTCATTTTTGTAATTTAGCCATACTTCTAAATCCGATGGTTGTAAATTAATTTCTTTTGCAAGTTTTCGAAGTCTAAGAGCTGCAATCTTTGCTATTTCAATATTATTATGAGAATCAATAGGAACAATTTTTGCAGCAGCTTTTCCTCTTTTAGTAATTAAAATTTCTTCACCTGTACTAACTCGGTCTAATAATTTAGAAAAATGGGTTTTAGCATCAAAGGCTGTAATTGTGTTTTTCATATAATGAACTAGTTAATTAACTAGTCAGTTATAACATAATTTTAAATTTAAATGTCAAAAACTTTAATAGACATCTTTCCAAACACTTATAGAGAGGAATTTAAAGGAGACACGAAAGCACTTGTCACCGCAGCGTACAAATTAGTACGTGAGGATACGGCGTCTAGGCTTGATGTATAAATTACCTCTAGCAGCGCAGTTTGAGACAATGTCTAATGCCTACAATCGCTACCGTGAATATGTGGAGGATGGAGTTTTATATGCTTTAGCATCTTTTTAAGTAGTGTATCACGCTTAAGTTTTGATAAATAATCTAAGAAAGTTTTGCCGTTTAAATAATCTATTTCATGCTGAATTACAGTTGCTAAAAAGCCTTCTGCTGCTAGTTTTTGCTTATTACCGTTATAATCAAGATATTTTACCTTGATTGCTTTTGATCGTGTAATAGATGCTTCAATGCCTGGAAACGATAAAGAACCCTCAATAAAAGTTTGTTTTTCTTCTGAAAAATAAGTTATGTCCGGATTAATAAAAACTATAGGCGATGATTTATTATTTTCATGTAGGTCAACTACCGCTATACGCTTTAATATTCCTACCATATTAGCACCCAAGCCCACTGCCCTTTCTATATGTAAATTCTGAAGCATTTTATCGACAATAGTACGAATATTATCATCAACAATGTCTATATATTCTGCTTGTTTTTTAAAAATATCGTTTGGTGCATAAACTATTTGATAGTAAGGTTTATCTTGATTCATTAATATACTCCGATACATGAAGAGTGATTTTTGCATTGCTAAATAAAGATAGATATCGTTATTGCGAGCAAGCATTGTTGCGTAGACCGGTTTTCCTATCATTACAAGGAAATTACAAAGTAATTGACGAAGCAATCCAGTAAAAAATTCTAATTTACAGAATTTTTTAATTATTTTCTAGATTGCCACGCAGCCTACGGCTGCTCACAATGATGACTCAGTGTCCATGCAACAACGCCTCCTTGCAATGGTGTAGCTTTTTCAAACCATCAATATTTATTTAGCAATGCCATTATTTCATTACGATAGCTGATAATATATTCTGATTATAAGGTTCTTGCAAATGATATGAGCGTCTTTTACTTGGATATTTTAACGGATTTGTGTAAGTATCTTCAGCAATATTTTTTATATCTTTGACGCCTGCTTCTTTAAGTTTTAACTCTACAAAAGCCGGTAAATCAAACATATAATGATTTTCTTTTATAGAGTTTATAAAAAACTGTTTATTGTTAATATCCTTACTTAAGAAAGCTTTATAATATTCATCATCAACTTCATATGAACTTTGAGCTATAGCAGGACCTATCACTGCTATTAAATTCTTTGCTCCTTTTTCTGTTATTTTAGTAACTATATTACTAATAATATTATTTATACTTCCTTTCCAACCTGCATGTGCCGCTCCGATTATTTTACCGTCGCCGCTTGCAAGTAATACCGGTACACAATCTGCTGATTGTACCGCTAATACTAAATTTTTCTTAGTTGTAATGCTGCCATCTGCTTCAGGTAAGGCAATTATGGACTCGTCAGCATTAACAATTTGATTGCCATGTACTTGGTTTAAAATTAAAATATCTTGTGCTTTAAAATAAGTAGTAATAGATTTTTTGTTTTCAACTATTTCTGTTTCATTTATAGCGTTATTTTTTTTTATATATCTATGACTAGAATTATTGAATGTTTTATCAAAAATTTTATAATAAACTGATCCGTTTATTAATCCTTCCATGAAAATATCCCATATTAATTATAATAGTTTTATTAATACTTTATCCGGTCGTTTACAAAAAAATAAACAGCTAGAAAAAATAATAGCACAATTTCATCAAGACTATAACCTAATCCCTATTATGGGCGTAGAAATAGAGTTTTATTTAAGTCACAATATTGATATAGCTAAATTTGAAATACTTTCAAGAAAATACTTAGCTAGATTTCAAATTGCTAAAATAAAAAAAGAAAAAGGCAATAACCAATTTGAAATAGATCTCCCCCCTTCTGTAAACTTAATACAATATATACAAAATATTTTAGAGGTTAAAACTATTTTAAAAAAAATGGCACAGCAGTTAAACGGTTATATAGATTTTTCGCCTAAGCCGTTTTTGGATGATTATGGTAATAGTATGCATTTTCATATTAATTTTCATTCCGAGTTCAATGATTATTATATAATTTTAGCAGCACAAGGGCTATGTCACTATATGTTAGACACCCTACTCGCTTTTATGCCTACTACTCTAGATTATTCACGGATAAATAAAAAATTTATGGCTCCTACGCATATATCGTACGGTGGAAATAATAGAAGCGTAGCCGTACGAACTCCAAATGCTTTTCCCAAACGTTTAGAACATCGCTTATCTTCCCCCGAAACCGATCCATATATAGCAATTTTTACTATTTTAAAGTCAATATTGTTGGCTTTGAAATCTCCAAGTTCGCTCCAAACAATAGAAAAAATTTACGGAAATGCTTTCGATCCACAATATAATTTAACTCCATTACCGACATCATCTCAGGCGAGCTTTATGTTATTTAAACCGGATTTTTTTAAATAATTTGTATGTTGTTCACAAAACCTAAAAACTAAACAATAATTGTTTTTTACAACTAAAATAAAGATTGATATAAAATATTAAATATAAAACTGCCGAAATTGTTTCAATTCAGTATTTTATTTTTCTGATGAAGTGCTTTAAGCTGCACTTCACTCTATATTTTCATAATTTTTCATTAGATAATTAAATTCCGCACCATAGATAAATATCATATTTATAATATAAAAGAATATTAATGTAACTATTATACTACCAAGTGAACCATACATTAGATTTAATTGATTATAGTAGACTATATAAGTTGAAAGCAAATAGCCGCTTATTATCCATAATATCACAGTTAATAAAGCCCCTGGAAATACATCAATAAAATTTAGTTTTACATTAGGTAATATATAATACAAAGATGAGGCACCTAAAAATAATAAAATTAAAATTAAAAAATATCTTATAAAATTTAAAATGATCTTATATTTTTCAATGGTCTCTAATATTATCGGAATTTTTGTAAATAATATTGGAATCACCACTAAAAGAAACATAGTAAAGGTAATCAAGGCACTAATTATAAGAAACTGTATAATACTAAGTAATCTTCTTCTTATATAAGGGGGTGGAGATTTGATTTGATATACACGATTTAAAATAGTCCTTAAACATTCTACAAAAGAAGAAGCAGTCCAAATACTGCCTACTATGGCAAGATTCATTAAACTTTGAGGAGGAGCACTTAGTAATTCGCGTATTCTTTTTTCTATTGATTCCATTGCTTGTTCTGGAAGACTCTCTAGAAAAATTTGTATAAAATTTTGACCAAGTTCTGAAGCTCCTAAAAAGCTTGTTAAAGCTAATAAGAATACTAGGAAAGGGAAAATAGATAAAAGTATCATGAATGACATATATCCCGAATGTTCAACGCCATCATCTTCTATTGTTCTAAATAAGGCTACGTAAAGACAATTACAAATTTTTCTCATTATAAAAGCTAAGTTGTTATTATTAATTTTATATTTAATCTTAAATAAGTTCGCTGTAAATAATTAATTTATAATTAAAATGAAACTATACTTTATCCTTGATTTAAAATATGAATATAGAAATGAAATTTTTTCCTTGCATTAATTTTATATTTTTCTATAATACACCAAATTTTTTTTTATAAATTGTTAATTTATGCTTCAGTAAATAAGTTTTTAAAACATAAGGTATTCATATTTTACAAATAATTTTAAAGTTCTTATGATATTTTTATTTGATAAGAAATAATTTTATTCTTTAATAATTATTTACTAAATGATTACAAAAAACTTAAAAAATGTTATTTTATAGTTGCTTATAATATTAATTTATGGTATTATTTCTACCTACGCTTGGATAAGTTTAACGGTATTAAATTATTAATAACCACATGTTTTATAATAATATAGGATAATATCATTTTTGTTCAAAGAAAATTTTTAAATATAGATATAATTAGTAACCAAGGAGAGGATCATGGGTAGAAAAAACGATATTATACAAAAAATCGATAGTTTTATCGGCAAGAAAATTTATTCTTTAAGACTCGCTAAGGGGTTGTCTCGTCAACAACTGGCTGAAGTAATTGATGTTACGCATCAACAATTACAAAAATACGAAAAAGCAATTAATAGAATTTCTGTAGGAAGGCTAGTACTAATCGCAGAAGCTTTAGATAGGAATATTGATTATTTCTTTGAAGGTTTAGAAGAAGCTAATAAACCGCAGCCCGTACATACTCAACATCAACGTATGTGTATTGAAGTTTCAAGAAATTTTATGAAAATTAATAGCACAGAAGAACAACAAGCCGTTAATAATTTAGTAAAATGTTTAGCTGGAAAGAAAAACTAAAAACTAATGCATAACGGCAAGCTGCCATCCTGATTACGTTGTGATATAATTTATGTCATCCTCGCAGAAGCAGGAGTAACATTGCTTGCCTTGATAATATACAGAATACAAATCTTGATCAGCGTTGTGGAAGGGAAGACTCTCTTTTAATAGGTGTTGATTTATTTAAAGTTTCCGACTGAATGATATCTCGTGCATTCATTAATGCTCCCATAATTTTTATATTCCCTTTGATATTAACTCTATCTCTTCCTACTACCATTTTAGCTTTTTCAATATCTGGATTATCTTTACTTATAGGTTTTAATTGAGACTTTCCTGATACTACCCTTACATCTTCCGTTTTAACACTAGGGTTTTCAATTGCTTCTGCTCGTTTTTGTGCTTGTAATAACTTATCTATAGTTTGTAAACGTACCTCTTTAGATAAAGTTTTATCATCAATTAAATTAGTTTTAATGAAACTTTGCTGTTCTGCAGTAGAAGATTTAGTACCAAATGCCTTTACCAGCTCATCTACTTTTTTTATTGATTCCTCTTTTTTTTCTTCAAGAGTTTTAAGGTTACCATTTGGAGAAAGCATAGCACGAAAATTATTGACTTTCTCAACTGCAAGCTTAGAGATATTATTTAATATACTAGAAGTTTCTTGTACAATTCTTTCTTCTGCTGACACTACCGGTTCTTTAGATTTTTCTAATGCTTCTATAACAGGATTAACAGCGTTAATTACTTCTCGAGCTTTGTTATATATATCATCGTGAGGCTTGTGTTCTTCTATATTCTGTCCTTTTAACCCTTCAGTTAAATTGTGAATGTCTCTATCTAAAGCTGTCTCACTCGCTGCATCTTTAGCTTTGTTAAGTGCCTCTTTCTCAGAGTCATTAATATTACTATTATCGATCCCGCTAGAAACTGCCTTAGTTATTTCAGGACCTCCTTTGCCTTCATAAATACCGTCTACTAACCCTTTAGTCATTAGCTCTCTATCAGGTAAATTGGTCTGACTTTCTGCAATACCTTTTTCCGCTGATGCCATAATAAGTGCTTTATTAGGTAAGGATAAAGAGGTATCACTATGAGTAGCTATAGTCTCGCCTACCCCTTTAACAATCGTTGCTTTGTCTTGAGCTTCAAGCGCGCTTCCTGCAATTGTGTTAGTAATTTCTTGAATTATTTCGCCTTTGACTGCTGCTGTAGCCGGACCATCTAAAACATTAGATATAATGGCTTGTATGTTTGTTGTTTTTAATTCAGTATTACTTAGAGGATCAAACAAAATATCATTTACTTTTTTTATTGTATCTTTTTTAGTTTGTTCTGCCATAATCTTATCTAAATGCTGCTGCATCAATTGTTGTTGTGCCGGACTGAGAACTTGGGCTTCTACCCCTTTCTTTAATACAGAACCTAATAATTTTTGTTTTTCCGCATTGCTTAATTCAGAGACATTAACCTTATCACCTACTGCTATAAGCATTGCAGTAGAAAGGTTACTTTTTATTACAACATCCTTAATACCGTCAATTGCTGCAGCTCTACTTGTATCATCTTTCAGACTTAAACCGACATCTACTGCCTTTTCTAACACCTGTTGTTTTTGCTTCGGCTCAAGATTCTCTGAATTTAAAACGATAGCTACTGTAGCTTCAAGCATTTTTGATTTTTCTAGGTCTGGGGTATTCTGATCATTTTTTATGGTTTCTAATACTGCATTGACTCCAGCTACTTTTGCATCCGGTTTGAGGTTTTTATTATTGACCATATTTTCAGCGAAAGCAATGATATTAGCCTGCTTTTCAGCAATATCACTTTTCTCATTATTAAGAATTACCGTGGCTGCTTCTTTAATCAAATCAATTTGTTTATTGCTATCAATTTCTTTTGTTAAACCTACATTTACATAATTTAATAAATCTTGCATGCTGCCTGATAAAGCCGTAGCTGCATTAAGAAGATTTGGATTCACTTGTTGCGACTGTGGCATTTGTGAAGTCTCAGGTTGCAGTGGTTGGTTAGTAGGAGTAATTGGCGGTACTTGTTGTTTATACTGATGTGGTTCAACCGATGAACTTGTTGTTTGCTGTGGAGTTATTAGCGGTTGTTCCTTACTTTGTCCTTGTCCTATTATAATATCTTCAGCTTGCGATAAATCAACGCTCTGTCCTTGGTTCAGTTCCACCTCCTTCATCATTTCTTTATATTTACCGCGTGTTACCGCAAGTGTATAAATTTCTCCACCATGCTCTATATAAGCTATTGCGTCATCTCCGGTTCCGGCAAATTTTAAAGGTTTTGGTGAGCTTATTTCTTTAAGTTGAGGTTTACCGTTTGGTCCTTCTTCGTAGTGGGCAGTGAAATATACGGCTTTATCTTTGGAGGGCTTTGTGCCATCAGCTTTTAATGCTACCATCGATAAATGCATTGACCCATCGGCTTTATCAAGTTTTATAGGAAAATCTATTTCCCTATATGAGCTGATCTGAACCTGAGTACCGTCTTGTTTAGCTACAGTAAAAGGCGTAGTTTTAACAGTTGTTTCATTTAAGGTACAGAGTTCATCACCTGCATCATTTTTAACTACTGTTGCTCTAAGATCGCTTGCACTTACGTGATTTTCCCACTGTACCGGTTTAAATCCACCAGGGTATCCACTAGCGGCGCTAAATGTATTATGCACATTTTTATAGCCGGCTATTTCTATTGATTCTAATTTCTTTTTAAGCTCAGGCTTTTCTAAAGCCTTATCAATAAATGCTCTATTAGCCGGATTACCGAAAAAAGTACTTAATGTTTTATCTTTTTCTTCTTCTATTTCTTTTCTTTTTTGTTCAGCTAAATCACGGTCTGTAAGGGCTGCCAGGTCTTTTAATATTTGTTCTATTAAATTATCTTTTTGCGGTTGTATAATTGTTTCTCTTACAGCCTTGGTTATTGGGTCTGATGTCTGACTGTCAGGAGAGATATTGCCCGATAAAGCACTCATTGAAGGGGTAGATTGAGTAGAAGATGCAGAAGTAACGATAAAACCATCGTCAGCTTCTAGTTCTGGGGTAGTTTGAGATAAAAATTCTTTTTGCTCTTGTTCTAATGTTTGCTTTTGTTCTTCTGTATATTCCTTATTTGCTAAAGGATCAAATTCACTTGTATCTAGGTTACCGTCTTTACTCATAAAACCTCTCATTTAACCAAAAATTAATTAGCATAAACTGTAAGTGATGCGTAGTCAAGTCGATGTTGTTATATTGATCTTTACCCTCTTATGTCATTCCCGCGTAGGCGGGTATCCAGTCACTACAAAGTCTAAGCACACTAGATTTTTAAATTAAAAGCTCGATTTATTTCGTTTTTTTCTGGATTCCCGCCTCTGCGGGAATGACATAACATATCCTTTTTTCACAGTTTGAGTTATACTGTCAAAGATAGTATATAGAGATTTTAGTAATATCAAGACAAAACTAATTTTATTGAGAAAATTTAATAGAATTTTTATATTCTTTATTGAGTGCTTTAGTTGCCCAAAGCCAAGTTAAGCAAGTAATTATAAATATAATCATTAAACAGATGGAAATAGATTGATAACTAGCGGAAGGTAATATTATAAATACCAATGACTGTAAAAATGCACTACCAGATTTACCGAGTTTTGTACCTATCACGTCGGCAGCAGCTTTGCCTTTTATTTTTATTTCCGGATCTAAAGGAACATAGGCCATTTCTTTTGTTGAATCAAATAAGGTATATTTGCTTGATTTACTAAGCACATTTTGAATAGCACCTATTGTTATAGCAATTAAAGCAGGATCGGTTAGAATAAAATTTGCTATTATTAAGCCGGCAAATCTTTCAAAATTATTAACGGCAAAAAATAATATACCGGTAATAAAAACTATTAAAGGGGTGATAACAGCTGCCGTAAACCAGCCAAGTCTTCTAATTATATTTGAACCAAGTACGACAAATAAAATAGTCAATACTCCGGTATAGCTCAAATAACTTCCTATAAAAGCTGCATATTCGGTTGGAGTTTTATAAATTTTAGTAGCTGCTGCTTTCCAAGGACCTTCTACTAAATTAATGGCAATGCCATAGCAGATAAGCAAAGTTGCAATTAATCTAATATGTCTTGACGATAGAAGCATCTGAAAACTTTCGGCAATAGTCATGGATTTTTTCTTTGCTTTAAACCTGAGTAACGCCATATGCGCTTTGTCTAGTACTTTATGATTAAGCAACCAAAAGGTTTTAATAGCTATTATTCCTAAAATTAATACTATAGTTAGTATAATTTGTATAGAAAGTGTATGAAAAGACGATTGCAATGCAAATTTATTAGTGACGTAATCATTAATATTACTTAGATTTTCTAAAAACTGCCCTGCTAAATAAATACCTGTTTGACTAAGTAAACCGAATAACGGATAAAATCTTTTAGATTCTTCTACTGTAGTAATATTATTCACAAACTGCCAAAAAAGTAATGCGAAAACTACGTTTGGCCATAATTCGGCTATTATATAAAATAACGAAAAACTCCATTTTGATAAAAGCAATATAAACCATTTTAAATTAGGTAAACTTGCCGTTAAATTTTGAACGGTTACAGGACTGAAATGCAGCATTTCATGATTTGGAAAAATAACGTAAGCAAAAAGAGCAAAGAATGTTAAAAATATTGATATAATAAGATAAAATATATTTTCTGCTTTCATCTTATTAACAAGCTTTACATATATAGCAGTTATTAAAAAAGCTGACGGCATCACTCCCCAAAACTTCAAAAACGAGATAATCTCGGCACCGATCATAGTATTAACAATACTATCTTTTAATGCTCTGATTAGATTTTGGATAAATAAAATACAGAACATTAATAAAGTGATGAATAAAAATTTAGAAACTTCATGGCGTTTTATAGGCCAGATATAATCGGTAAGTTTAGAAAAATAGCTATTGATTTTAGAGGAAGAATTTTCTACATTACTGTGGTTAATCGTCATTATTTGGTCTAACCTATCTTGCTATTCTATTGGCTAGAGTTATATATTAAAGATTGTCTAAATTTAAGTCAAGTTAAAATCACATTAAAATGAGTAATTATTGGTTAAATATTTATAAACCAAGAGGTATAAGTTCTGCTCAACTTGTTAGCATAATAAAAAAAATACTCGGTAAAACCAAGATAGGACATGCCGGTACTTTAGACGTAGAAGCGGAAGGAATATTACCGTTTGCCGTAGGTGAAGCTACAAAACTGATACATCTGCTAATTGATGCTAGAAAAACCTATATTTTTACCGTAAAATTCGGAATGCAAACCAATAGCGGCGATTGTGCCGGTAAAGTAATAGCAACGAAAGATTGTGTCCCTTCTCAAGAAGAAGCTTATGCCGTATGTTCTAAATTTATCGGTAGCGTAACACAAATACCGCCGGCTTTTTCAGCTCTTAAAGTTAACGGTGTAAGAGCTTATAAATTGGCTAGAGAGGAAAAAAAAGTAGAATTAAAGCCACGAAATATAACTATTTATGATCTAAAATGTTTAAATTTTGATGAGAAAAATGCTACCGCTACATACTATACGGAATGCTCAAAAGGTACTTATATAAGGACTTTAGCAGAAGATTTGGCATTGTCCTTGCAAAGTTTAGGATTTGTGATAGAATTACGCCGTACTCGGGTTGGAATATTTAAAGAAGAAAATGCTATCCGAATTAAATCGCCTGACGAAATTACCAAAAGTGCCTTAGAGGAAAAAAGTATAAAGATAGAAGCAATACTGGACGACATCCTGGTTCTTGATGCAACTGACAGCCAAGCACAGCAAATTAAATATGGACAGAAATGTTTATTTAATTATGAAAAAGACTTTAGACATCTTGCCAAATTTGCTTATAGAGAGGAATTTAAAGGAAACACGGAACGCAGCACCACAGCGTACACTTTAGTGCGTGAGAATGCGAGTACCGGATTGACGTACAAATTACCTCTAGAAGTAGAGTTTGGCAAGATGTCTGTTGATCTTTTGTGGGTTCGCTATAAAGGCACTTTGCTTGCAATAGGTAGCTTAAACAAGAATTGCTTTAATTCTTTACGAGTATTTAATTTAACATAAGACTTCTTTTAAAACTGGAAGTCTATATATTTAAGGAGAAATTATCGATGTCGATTACTACAGAACGTAAACAACAATTAATTAAAGAATATGCTATAACGGAAAATGATACCGGTTCAAGTGCAGTGCAATGTGCTATCTTAACTGAAAGAATCAATAATTTAACCGAGCATTTTAAATCTAACCATAAAGATCATACTTCAAGACGCGGATTATTAATTTTAGTCGGGCGCCGCCGCAGATTACTTAACTATATTAAAAAGAATAATGTTAGCAAATATTTAGATTTAATAAGTAAGCTAGGAATTAGAAAGATTAAGTAGTTGGATAATCGTCATTGCGAGCAGCCGTAGGATGCGTGGCAATCTTGTCAAATATCCTGAGATTGCTTCGTCGAATTACTTCGTAATTTTCCTCGCAATGACGTGGTAGAATACAATACAATATAAATTATGAGATGAGATAAATAGATGTTTAACGAAATAACTAAGAGTGTTACATGGAACGGGCAAGTGCTTGAGCTTAGTACAGGTAAAATAGCAAGGCAAGCTGACGGGGCAGTTACGGTAAAAATGGGTAATTCCGTTTTATTATGTACGGCAGTAGTAGCTAACAAAGCAAAAGAGGGCATAGGTTTTCTTCCTTTAACAATTAATTATAGAGAAATGGCATATGCTGCCGGTAAGATACCAGGAGGATTTTTTAAACATGAGGGAAAAGCATCAGATAGAGAAGTTTTAGTATCTCGTTTAATAGATAGACCGATTAGACCATTATTTCATCCGGCTTTTGTGAATGAAACGCATGTAACTTGCAGTGTTCTTTCATATGATCCTGAAACTCCGGTAGATATACTTGCAATTATCGGTGCATCGGCTGCACTTAGCCTATCCCCTGCTCCTTATCTAGAAATAGTTGCGGCAAGTAAAGTAGGTTTAATCAATGGTGAATTTGTTTTAAATCCGACACTTGCATTATTAAAAACAAGTCAGCTTGATTTAGTAGTTGCAGGAACATCAGATTCAGTAATGATGGTTGAATCGGAAGCTCATTTACTTTCTGAAGAACAAATGTTAGAAGCTGTAAAATTTGGATTTGAAAGCTTTCAGCCGGTAATAAAGATAATTAAAGCACTAGCAGAAGAAGCTAAAAAACCAAAACTTGAAATGCAAGCTTTATATCCTGCTTCATTAAAGAAAGAAATTGAGAAGTTATTTGTAAAAGAAATTGAACAAGCTTTTGCAATGAAATCTAAACAAGAACGTAGCACTAATTTAGATTTAATACATGAAAAAGTTCTTACACATTTTGTAAGCGACATAGAAAATAAAAAATATAGTCATTATCAAATCGAATCAGCTTTAAAAGCTATTGAATCAGATATATTACGTAACGAGATTTTAGAAAAAAATAGACGTATCGATGGAAGAAGTACCACGGATATAAGACAAATTGCTTGTGAAATAGGTTTACTACCTTCCGCACATGGTTCAGCTTTATTTACTAGAGGTGAAACGCAAAGCTTAGTTAGTACTACATTCGGTACTAGTTTAGATGAGCAGATAGTTGACAGTTTAGAGGGTGAGTATAAAGAGCGTTTTATGCTCAATTATATCTTCCCGCCCTACTCTGTAAATGAAGCAATGCCAATGAAAGCACCTAGTCGTCGTGAAGTCGGACACGGTAAACTCGCATGGCGTGCTATTAATCCAATATTACCTAATAAAGTACAATTTCCTTATTCTATTAGAGTAGTTGCCGAAACTACGGAATCTAACGGTTCTTCTTCAATGGCAACTGTTTGCGGTAGTTCTCTTGCTTTAATGTATGCCGGCGTACCGATAAAAGCACCGGTTGCGGGTATTGCTATGGGACTTGTTAAGGAAGGTAAAAATTTTGCCGTATTATCGGATATTCTCGGCGATGAAGATTATTTCGGTGATATGGACTTTAAGGTTGCAGGAACTAGCGAAGGGATTACTGCATTACAAATGGATATCAAAATATCCGGAGTAGATTTTAAAATAATGAAAGTAGCTTTAGAGCAAGCACGACTCGGTCGTTTGCATATACTGGAGCAAATGAATAAAGTTATCAGTAAACCAAATAACGAACTAAGTAAAAATGCTCCTTCTACTACTACTATAAAAATAGATAAGGATAAAATTAGAGATATTATAGGACCGGGAGGTAAAGTAATAAAGGAAATTTGTGAAACTAGCGGTGCTAAAATAGATATAAGCGATGACGGTACGGTGTCTGTTTATGCTTCAGATAGAGATAAGCTAAAAGTTGCCTTAGATAAAATTAAAGCTATTGTCGTTGAACCTGAAATCGGTGAAATATTTAACGGTACGGTAGTGAAAGTCTTAGATTCCGGTGCTTTTATTAATTATGTAGGTAATAAAGACGGCTTTGTGCATATTAGTGAAGTATCAGGAGAAAGAATAGAAACGGTTAGCAGTGTTTTAAAACAAGGCGATATAGTAAAAGTTAAGCTAATAGGCTTTGATAATAAAGGCAAAGCAAAATTAACTATTAAAAATGCCGATAAAGATAAATCTTCAAATAATACAAAGCCAAAAACTAATGTTAATAATACTAAGGACAATTCAGAACCTGAGCAGCGACATGATTCTAGTAAAAAACGCGCTTGGAATGAAGATAATAATGCTGAAATTGCTGAAGTAATTACAGAACGTAAGTATTTTAATTGATATGAAGCTTAATCGTCATTGCAAGGAAATTACGAAGTAATTGACGAAGCAATCTCAGGAGTTTGTTATTATTTCATGAGATTGCCGTGCAGCCTACGGCTGTTCGCAATGACGGTTCGGGTATCCACAAAAATAGCTCATAATACTAATAATTTGCTAGATACCGTGGATAAGCCACGGTATGACAATGAGTACATAAATGACCAACACAAATAATTACCGAATCATCGCAAAGAGGGTTATTTCTAGTGAAGCAAGTGCTTTAGAAAAATTATCCGAAAATATCCCTGAAGACTTTAACAGAATTATAGAATTTTTACTATCTTTCAAAGGACGGATAATCCTAACCGGCATAGGCAAAAGCGGTTATATTGCAAGAAAAATCGCTGCTAGCTTTTCTTCAACCGGTATGCCTGCTTTTTATTTACATCCGGCAGAAGCAAGTCACGGCGATTTAGGTATGGTGACGAAAAATGATCTAGTAATTATGTTATCTAATTCCGGCGAAACTAAAGAACTATTTAATATAATTGAATATTGCAAGAACTCTTCCATAAAAATTGCTGCAATGACAATGAATAAGAATTCTACTTTAGCTAAAAGAAGCGATTTTTTATTACTAGTACCTGAATACCAGGAAGCTTCTGTAATTGGAGTTCCTACTATATCATCTTTAATCATGCTATCACTCGGTGATGCTTTAATGACTGTTATACATGAAAAACGAGGCTTTACTAAAGATGATTTTAAAATTTATCATCCGGGAGGTACAATCGGCGCTAATTTAACAAAAATTAAAAACCTAATGCGTAGCGGTGATGAAATACCTTTAGTATATGAAGATACTTCCTTTGCCAAAACTATAATTATTATGAATAAAAAACGTTTAGGTTGTACGCTTGTAACAGATAAAAACCAAAATTTGGTGGGAATTATAACCGATGGGGATTTACGTCGTCATATTAACGATCAAATCCACTTAAAAACAGCATCAAGCATTATGACCAAAAACCCTATTCATATCTCATCGGAAATATTTGCAAAAGAGGCTTTAAATTTAATGAAAGCCAAAAATATCACTAATATACCGATTGTTGATGATAATATTATTATAGGCATTATTCATATTCATGATTTACTACGCATAGGGGTTAGCTAAAATCTATGCCCTCTTCTTATAAACGGCGAAAAAAAATTTGGAAATCTGTATATCTTTTAATAACAGTTGGAATTTTATATATAGGGTATATATTAATTAAAAGCGGTTATATTAATGAAAAAAACGATATTAACGTTACAAAAAAAAGTTTAAAAGACAATAAAAATTTTGATTTAAAGTATAATATTATATTGAAAGATTCAATTTTTGAAGGAGTAAGTAAAAATTTAAATACGTATAAGATTAAAACTGAACGAGCTATAAAAGAGTCGAATAACAAATATAAACTAGATATAATAAATGCTATTTATAACGTAAATCAAGATCAAACTCTTATTATCAATGCGAAAGAAGGCTTTTTAGATGAAGAATCAAGCATATTAGATTTAAAAAACGATGTAAAACTTCTTTTTGATGAGATCATATTTAACACTAACGATGCAAGGATTGATTTAGTAAATAAGAATATAACCGGTCATTCCCCTGTTACGTTACTTTACAAAAACTCTTCAATTACTTCGGATAGTTTTAATACAAAAGATGAAAATAATATTATAATTTTTAGAGGCAATGTCTCTACAATCATCGATTTATCGGATTAGACATCTTGCCAAACCAGCTTATAGAGAGGAATTTAAAGGAGATATGGAATGTAGCACCGCAGCGTACAAAGAAGTACTTGAGGATACGAGTACCGATTTGACGTCTAAATTACCTCTAGAAGCAAAGTTTGGAAAGATGTCTATTATTAAACTTGTTTTACTTCTTATAATTAGTAATATAATATATGCTAATGATAAAAATATTTCAAATTTACATATCACATCTGATAGTTTAATTATTGATAGAACCAAACAAAAAGCAGCATATCTTGGAAATGTTATTGTTTACTTCGATAATGCGATACTTAGAACGAAAGAATTATATATTTTTTATAAAACAATAGATGAAAAGCAAACTATTGATCATATAGTTGTCCCTACTAAATTGACTGTAGAAAGAAAAATAAATAATGAATTATTACTTGCAGATAGTGCTAAATATTTTTGCGATAATAAACAACTTATTCTACTTGGTAATGTAATATTACAGCGTGACGATAATGTTTTAAAAACTAATAAACTAATCTACTATGTAGATATTATTAAAAAATAGAGCTATTTACCGTTGGTACGTCATTGCAAGCGATTGCAAGAAGTGTGACAACCCAGAAAATAATTAAAAAAATGCTAAAGATTAATATTTTTAACTGGATTGCTTCGTCAATTACTTAGTAATTTCCTCGCAATGACGTTGAAAATTAATCCACGCAACAAAATCTTAACAAATAAAAAAGATGGACAGCTTACACATTAAAAATATATCAAAATCCTACAAAAAAAGGAATATATTAACTGATATATCTCTGAATATAAAACAAGGAGAGATAGTTGGTTTATTCGGTCCGAATGGAGCCGGTAAAACAACTTGCTTTAACATTATTATCGGTTTAATGAAACTGGACTCAGGGCAATTACTTTTAAATGATATAAATATTACCAACTTGCCTATTTATTTACGAGCAAGGCTTGGACTCGGCTATCTTCTTCAAGAACCTTCGATATTTCGGGAATTGTCGGTTGAAGATAATATTAAGGCTGTAGTTGAGATATCTAACAATGATAAAGAAGTAATTGCACAAAAAACCCATAATTTGTTAGAGAAGTTTTCGATAGTTCATTTAAAAGATTTATCCGCTGCTAGCTTATCAGGCGGTGAAAGGCGTAGGCTTGAGATTGCACGTGTACTTGCAATAGAGCCTAAATTTATCATGCTTGATGAACCGCTTGCCGGTATTGACCCGCTTGCTATTTCCGATATTAAAAATCTAATTACTTATTTACGTGAATTTAAGATAGGTATATTAATTACCGACCATAATGTACGTGATACTCTAGATATAGTCGACCGTGCTTATGTTATTTTTGAAGGTAAAGTATTATTAGAAGGTAGTGCTAAGGAAATAGCAAATAGCAAAAAAGTTAAGGAAGTGTATTTAGGTGAGAGCTTTAGTTTTTAGACTATGCCAATTCGTTATTGCGAGCGACTTGCAGGTGTTGTTGCATGGATTGTTTTATGTCATGCCCGCCTACGCGGGGATAACATCGAGTAGGTTTTTCGAGCCATGCAACAAGGCTCTTTTGTAGGAATGACATAAGAGCCATGTAATAATATTCCAAACAGTTTTCTATGCAAATTAACAAAGAAATTTTTAGGGCTTATGATATAAGAGGCAATAGCCTTAAAGATTTAACGGAAGAAGTAGCTTATAAAATCGGCTTTGGTTTTGCCGAGATGACTATAACGAAAGATAACGATAAAATCTGTGTCGGTTTAGACGGTCGGCTTAGCTCCCCTACCCTTTGTAAAGCTTTAGAACTAGGATTAACTAATGCAGGGGCTGAAATCATAAATATTGGCGTAGTTCCAACACCAGTTTTATATTTTGCCGATAAACACTTGACGCCCGTCGGTAGTATTATGGTCACGGGGTCACACAATCCTCGTGACGATAACGGCTTTAAAATACTACAAAACGGTAAACCTTTTTTCGGTGATCAGATACAGGAGTTATTGACTAAGATTTTGGATAACTATTCCAATACCACACCAGCATTCCCTTATGTCATTCCTGCGAAAGCAGGAATCCATAATATACAATCTAAATACCTAAAACGTATTTTAGATGGCATAAACATTAATCCAAAATTAAAAGTGGCTTGGGATTGCGGCAATGGAGCAACCGGCGATATTGTTGAAGAACTTAAAAAGCATCTCTCAAACAAGAATATAATCATACATAGTAAAATTGACGGGAATTTTCCAAGCCATCATCCTGATCCTACAAATCCTGCTAATTTGCAGGAGTTAATAAAAGTGGTTAAAGAACAAAATTGTGACCTTGGTATAGCTTTTGACGGTGACGGTGATAGAATCGGCATTATAAGCTCAAGCGGTAAAATATTATTAGGTGATCAAATTTTATGCATTTTTGCTGAGGATATTTTAAAGGAAAATCCAAACGCAACTATAATAGTTGATGTAAAAGTCAGCCAATTTATAGTCGCTAAAATAAAATCATATGGAGGACATCCTATAATATGGCGAACAGGTCATCCTTTTATTAAAAGCAAAATGCTTGAGACAAAGGCTTTACTCGCTGGCGAAATGAGCGGGCATATATTTTTTGCCGATAAATATTTTGGTTTTGACGATGCAATTTATGCAGCTCTTAGATTTTTAGATTTACTTAGTAGATCAAGTAAAACTCTAGATGAGATAATAGAGGATGTACCGAAAAGCTATAGTACACCGGAAATTAAAATTGTTGTTCCTTCAGAGTTAAAATTACAAATTATTAAAGAGATTAAAGAAAAAGCATTAGAAGAGAAAATGGAGTTTAATGATATAGACGGTGTACGGGTAAATACTGCACATGGTTGGTGGCTCTTGCGTAGCTCTAATACCGAATCTATTATAGTTGCAAGGGCTGAATCAGATAGTAAGAATGGTTTAGAGGAAATAATCACTATAATTAATAAATATCTTGAAAAATACGGGTTATTAATTAATTATTAACACATCATTGCTTTCTAAAATATTATTTTATATATTTTTCTTACATTAAATTAATATCAAGCAAAATAATATGTTAAAAATCTCAAATATCAATCACTTATTTGTTGATACTAGATTAGTGACAATAACGCCAATAGGTGTAAATACATTAAATATTAACATTGAGGCACCATTAGTAATAAAACATAAAGACCTTGAGCCTACTGATAATCCTCTTAACAGTGACGTAGCCGCATTTAATGGTTTAAATAGTCTGACCATTGACTACAGTGATGCGGGCTTATTTAGTGCTCCAACTATTAATTATGACAACAAACTTGGTACAATAACATTTAGTGGACCAGCAGATAGTAATGCTAATACTGACACTTTAGGACATACTAATGAAACCGTTTAAGGGTATGAGGTCATTCCTGCTAGGCGTTGTTACATGGATAGGTTTTTCCGTCATTGCGAGGAGTTACGTTAGCAACGGCGCGGCAATCTCATAAGATAATATAAAAAAACTCCTGAGCTTGCCACGCCATCATAAATGCTGGCTTGCAATGACTATACAAGTTTGTATTTATTAGTTAAACAAGTGACAAAGAAAGAAATATACTCAAATGATTTGGAGAATGGGAATGTAAAACGAGGAGCGAGTACGCACAGCCTATATTTAATAGGTGATCCGAAGTTTTGCAGAAACAATTCTTCAAAGCAGAAGAGTATAATTATATTATGCGGGCCGACTGCTAGCGGGAAGTCTTATTTAGGTCATGAACTGGCTAAAGCTTATAACGGCGAAATCATTAATATCGACTCAATGCAGGTTTATAAGGAAATTCCTATTATTACCGCCTCCCCTCCGAAAAGCTACAAAACTGAAATCTTGTATCACTTATATAACTTCTTATCAATGACAGAAGATTTCTCGGTAATAAAATATCTAAAACTTGCGACAGAAAAAATAAAAGAAATAACCGACAGAGGTAAGCTACCTATATTAATAGGTGGAACGGGTTTATATATTAATTCTTTAGTTTTTGGCTATAATAATATTCCTGATATATCAGAAGATTTACAAGCAAAGGTAAGAAATTTACATGTTAAAATAGGCAATATAGAATTATGGGGTAAATTAGAGAAGTTTGACCCGCTTGCTGCTTCTAAAATAAACCAAAATGATACTCAGCGTTTAATTAGAGCTTATGAAGTATTCATGCAAACCGGTAAATCTATTTTTTCTTTTCAAACTTTGCCAAAAGAACAAATCTTATCTGACTTTAATTGCAAAATTATTTTCTTAAATCCTGAGCGAAAGTTTTTATATAAAACATGTGATGAGCGTTTAGATAAGATATTTAAAGAAGGGGCAATTGACGAAATAGCTTTAATAAAAAAGCAATTTGCTCCTAAAGATTATACGAATTTGAAAGCTGTAGGGATAAAAGAAATTTTAGCTTATTTAAACGGCAATCTCACTTTAGATGAGGCTTTAAATGCAGCTCAAATACGAACCCGTCAGTATGCTAAAAGACAAGTTACTTGGTTTAAAAATCAGATACAAGATAAAATCACATTGGAATATGCTAACCAAGAAGAATTTACTCAAATTTTAAAAAACCCTTTTAACACTATATAGCTTATCTACGTATTGCTTCTTTCTTTTTATTATTGGAAATAGGAGTAATGGAAAGTGTATTTGTCTTAGGTCCTACAATATTAATCTTACTATTTAAATTTGAGACGATACTTTGTGCTGCTTTTAATACATCAGCCGGAACTTTATTTTCTAATTCTGGTTTCTTATCAGATTTTTGATTAAAATAACCAACTCCTGCTTGAACAACATTTAGGATTTGTTTAATAATATTCAGTGCTTGTCCTTCTTTCCAAACTAAACTACCTATACTAGTAGCAACATTAATATATTTTTTATTTGCAATATTTTCTAAGATTGGAATCAGCTTATCCGGTTGATTGAGCATAGGTGTTAGTATACTATATAATTCTTTCTTATCGAGCTTATTTATACCGGGTACATCTTTTAAAGTTTTATCTAAAATACCTGTAAATATTTCCTTATTATCGTTTAAATATTTTTTGATCTCGGGATTATCTTTAGTTAACATTACCAATTCTTTAGCTATTCCTGTATAATCCCTTTAACAAATCCATCAAAAACCTTTTTTAATTATTCAGGATTATCAAGTAATATAGGCATTACATTCGTAAGTTTTGTAGTATCTGTTGTTTCTAGTCCATAATTTTCAAGCTGCTGTTTATAGTGTGGCTATTTGTTTCATCTTGCTCTAAAATGCCTTTAATTAAATTATCGAATAAACCCTCTTTACTTTGCTCTACTAATATATCTTTTAATTTAAATGAAGGATCTATTAAGGGCGGAGATTATATTACCGGTTAAACTCATAATCGCCTTTATTTAAGTCTGCAATAATCTCATGAGCAACTTCCGGTTTTGACATAACTTCATCTACTATACTAAGCATTTGTTTATCGAAATTATATTCTTGCGTTATGCTTTGTATATTCGGAGTATTTTCAATAATAGCTGCGGCAATATCTGATAAGACTGTTTTATTATCAGCAACAAAACTTTTTAATTTATCGTCACCCGCTACCATTTCTAAAGATTTCCACGAGCCACCATTACTCCTTGATTTGCATTCAGAGTATCAAAAATCTCTGTTGTTTCAGGCATTTTATTTAATAAAGTAGGAATAGTCTCTACATCCACTTTATAGCTTTCAAAATATTCTTTTAAGAAAGGTTTCGCTTGTTCTTTAGTTTCTATTAAGAAACCTTCTATAATTATTTATTTTTCAGGAGATAATTTATTAAACCTTTTTAGAGCATTAGGATTGTTTATATTTTCAGCCAGCTCTTTTTTAAACTCAGGATGTTCATTAAATATTTTTATAACTTTTGCATATGTGTCATTGACTTTGAGGTTTTTGTAATATATCATTAAAAGCTTTTATATAGTCGCTTGGAAGTATTTCAGTTATGTAATTCGCAATATCGTTACCTTTTTCATTAAACAATTTTCAGCAATTTTTATCCGTGGATAACATTCCTAATGTTTGAGAAGTTACTTTATTCATAGTCCCGTACTTCTTGCTTTATCTCAAGTACAATTTCTTGAAGGCTTTTAAGTACAGCATCATTTTTAAAACATTCTTTTAGTATTTCGAGTCTCTTTTCATCTAAAGCACTCTTATCTTGAAATTCTCTAAAACCTGCTTTTGCTAAGATTGGTCCTATTTTTGGTAAATCATCGGAATGCTTTTGTAGAAAATCCTATATTTCGGATTTTTCAAGAACAGATTTTTGACACTTTGAATCAAGATATATATCAGAGGAGCTTGCAAGTTTAACAAGATTATAACTATTTACGGGATTAGTGAAGGCAAACTTCGCACCTTTTAATAATGCTCCTATACTAACTGGTAATATTTTTTCTTTGGAGATGCAGCAAGGTCATAAATAAAGCTTGTCAATGCCTTGCTGCATCAGTAGAAGATAATGTCCTTTTAACAGTTTTATTAAAATTCTTTAATTTAATATCTTTAATGGAATTTGTAACTGCCGTAAAAATAATGAAATATATTTAATTACATAAACATTAAATTATCTTAAAATTGATTCAAAGAAATAAATTAAGCACTACTTAAATATTTTAATTTATATTACATAATATGGTAATTAAATCAATTTGATCTAAGATTTATGGAGTTATCTGTGTATTTGTTTACTTTTTGTAGGTAATGATGCGTAAGTATGTGATTTATCGTGATTATCTACTACATGCACTTTACTATCTAAATTTGAAACTATATTTTTTGTTGCTTTTAAAACATTTAATTTATTAATATTTTCGAACTCATTTTTAAAGTTATCTTTTAACTGTTCATTGAAGATTTCTTTTGGTAAATAAATTCCACCGGTAATAGTGCCTACCCCAGTATATTGAGATTTAGAATATAAAGTAGAGGCAATATTACTTGCTAACTTTTCTAGATTTGTTGGCTCTAAAAAATTATTTATATTATCAGGATTTTCTTTAGAATATTCAGAAACGATAGGTTTTAGCATCTGATTTATCATGTAAAAATCTTCACCTCTATTATCACCTTTATCAAAAAGTTTTTGTGATATTTTCTCGCTTAAAATATTTGCCAATAAATTACTCTTAATATTTTGTTTATTTGCAATATTTTCATATAAAGGGTTCAATACTTGTAGTGGAGAATTTACATGATTTGTAATATGTTTATATTGATTTGTTCTAGGAGTAGCTAGGTTAGTAACCATATTCATAGGTAGTGAATTTAGTTTTTCTATAATATAGTCTTTAATCGTTTGATTTTCTTCATATAATCTTTTTACTTGTTGAGCAAAATTTTTTTTACTAAGTACATTTCTTTTTCCTTCAGCTTGTATTTGTAAAAATAATTTATCAATTGCCTTATCAATTAATTTTGCTTGTTGTTCTTTAATTAGTGTAGGTACTAAAGGAGGGATAGCCTTATCAAGATTGTAAGTATCAGTAAGTAGCATTAAATTATCAGGTAATTTAGCCTCTGCTAAATTAATATTTTTAAAATTACAATCTTTTAAAGAAGTGACTTTAGTTAAATCTGCATTTTTTAATGATACGCCTGAGAAGTCGATATTAGATAAATCACCTACTAATATAGCTCCCTCTAAGCTGAATTTTCCATTTTGTATTTTATGTAAATTATTTCTAAGAGTAATTGCATCTATAGTTTTATCTTTAAAATCTTGTGATGGACTAAATACGTCTTTTAGTTTTTCAGTAGCATAGCTAAAACCTGCTGTTATAATATTCGGCAATTGCCCTTCCAAATAATTTGTTTTTTGAGCTAGATTATATATAGCACTAGCAGCCTCACGATAATTACTTTTTTCAACCTCTTCTATAACTTTAACTAATTCATTAGGATGGTTTAACATTGATGGAAGTATATTATATAATTCTTTCTTATCAAGGTTATTTATACCTGGTATTTTTACTAAAGTTTTATCTAAAATACTTGCAAATATTTCTCTATTATTGTTTAAATATTTTTTAATTTCAGGATTGTCTTTAGTTAAAGCTATTAACTCTTTTGCCATTCCCGTATAATCACCTTGAATAAAATCTCGAAAAACCTTTTTTAATGATTCAGATTGATCAAGTAATATAGGCATTATGCTCGTTAGCTTTGTCACATCACGCGCTTCCAGACTATAATTTATAAGTTGTTGTTTTATAGTTTGGCTATTTTTTGCATCTTGTTCTAAAACTCCTGTAATTAAATTATCCAATAGACCTCCTTTACTTTGCTCTACTAATATATCTTTTAATTTAAATGTAAGATCATTAAGGGCGGAGATTATATTACCGGTTAAACTCATATAATCGCCTTTATTTAAGTCTGCAATAATCTCATGAGCAACTTCCGGTTTTGACATAACTTCGCCTACAATACTAAGCATTTGTTTATCAAAATTATATTCTTTTGTTACGTTTTGTACGCTAGGAGTATTTTCAATAATACCTAAAGCAATATTTGGTAAGATTGTTTTATTATTAGCAAAAAAACTTTTTAATTTATCATCACCAGCTACCATTTCTAAGGATTTCTCAAGAGATATCATTACACCTTGATTTGGAGCATTAAGAGTATCAAAAATCTCTTTTATCTCAGGCATTTTATTTAATAAAGTAGGAATAATATCTAAAATATTAAGATCAATTTTGTAGGTTTCAAAATGTTCTTTTAAGAAAGGTTTAGCTTGTTCTTTTGCTTCTTCTAAGAAATTTTCAATAATTATTTGTTTTTCAGGAGATAACTTATTAAATCTTTTTAGAGTATTAGGATTGTTTATATTTTTAGCCAGTTCTTGCTTAAAATCAGGATGATCATTAAATATTTTTAATAAATTTTTCTTTTCGGGTTTTTGTAATATATAATCAAAAGTTTTTATATAATCGCTTGGAAGTATTTCAGTTGCTCCTGTACGTATGTATTTCGTAATATCTTCACTCTTTTCGTTAAAGAATTTTTGGAAGTTTTTATCGGTAACCAGCATATCTAAAGTTCTAGAAGTCACTTTATTCCAGTCCGGTAGCTCTTGCTTTACTTCAACTGCAATTTCTTGAAGTGTTTTAAGTACTTGTTCATTTTTAAAACATTCTTTTAGTATTTCGAGTCCCTTTTCATCTAAAGCACTCTTATCTTGAAATTCTCTAAAGCCTGCATTTGCTAAGATTTGACCTATTTTAGGCAAATCATCCGAATGTTTTTTTAAAAATTCCCATATTGGAGATTTTTTAAGAAGTGATTTTTGAAATTCCGGATCAAGATATATCTTAGAAGAGTTAGCAAGCTTAACAAGATTATAAGTATTTACAGGATTAGTTAAAATAAATCTTGCTCCGAGTAATATCGTTCTTAAGCTTATACTCTTTGAAGATGATAAATCCTGAATTGCACTCTTTAGTACTTTATTAGCTTTAGAAGAAGATAAAACTTTTTCTACAACTTTTTGATAGTTTTTATTATTTATAACAGCCATAAAATCACTTGCAATGTTTAAATATTCTAAATCTATTTTAAAAAATTTTTAAAAATAAAGATCAGGTATTTTTAATTTTTTGTTATTGTTGTTCTTAATATGTATACTTCAACACAACATGTTTAGCATAAGTGCTATCTGAGTATATTATTTAGCCTCCGCTGTGGCGTCCATCTCAGTGAATACTTCTTCCCATGAACCGGTAGTCGCTGCTTTTGAATATTCAGTTGTTCTATTTTCAAAAAAGTTCGTATGTTCGACTCCGTTTAGCATTTCATCAAGCCAAGGAAGGGGGTTATGATTTACCAAATATACATCTTTGAGTCCTAGCTGCATTAAACGACGGTCGGCAATATAACGAATATATTGTCTTACTTCATATGCCGTTAATCCCTCAATACCGCCAACTTCAAAAGCAAGTTCAATAAAGGCATCTTCAAAATGCACAATAGTCGTACAAGCTTCATAAATACGTTTACGTAAAGTTTCTGTCCAAACTTCAGGGTTTTCTCTTACAAAAGTCTTAAACAGAGTAATAATTGAGTTAGTATGAAGTGTTTCATCACGCACTGACCAAGCAATAATCTGTCCCATACCTTTCATTTTATTCAAACGAGGGAAATTAAGCATGATCGCAAAAGAAGCAAATAGCTGTAATCCTTCAGTAAAAGCTCCAAATACTGCGAGTGTAGTTGCTATATCTTCTTTGGCACCCACTCCGAATTGCTGCATATAATCATACTTGTCTTTCATTTCCTTATATTTAAGAAATGCTGAATATTCTACTTCCGGCATACCTACCGTATCAAGTAAATGTGAATATGCCGCGATATGTACCGTTTCCATATTAGAAAATGCTGATAACATCATTAATATTTCAGTCGGTTTAAATACTCGTGAATAATGCTTCATATAGCAATTATTCACTTCAATATCTGCCTGTGTAAAAAAACGAAATATTTGCGTTAATAGATGTTTTTCCCCTGGAGTTAAGTTATATTTCCAATCTTTAACATCGTCGGCAAGCGGTACTTCTTCCGGTAGCCAATGAATTTTTTGTTGAGTGTGCCAAGCTTCATATGCCCATGGATATGAAAACGGTTTATAAATTGGACTTGCATCAAGTAGTGACATAATTTTTCTTCTTTTAATTTTTCTATTTCTTCTTTTGAAAGCTTAGTATATTTAATTATTTTCTCTATCGGCTCATTATCCGCTAACATTTTTTTTGCTATTTCTGTATTTCTTCTAGTTTCTCCAATTTCAATACCCTCAGCTTTCCCCTCATTATATTTACTTTTTTGATTTAACTCTTCCGTTTGAGTAGCAAGCATCACTTTAATATAATTATCATATTCTGCTTCGCTCCAGTTAAATTATTCAATAGTTTTATAAACTGATAATGCTATTTTCATCTTTTGTATGTTGCGGGGGTTCTTTTGCTCTATCGAATTTAGCCATCATATATAACCAATCATTTTCTAAGCTTTCTCACTCATCTGCTTCTTTGGTAAATTTGTCTAATGCAACAAATACGCAAGCATTTAAGTTGCTGCTTACCGTTGCCGACATTAATAGTTTGATGATAGCTAATACATTCTTTTTCCTCGGGCAATGCCTGAAATCCAGAAATAATTACTACCATTACTACAGGAGCTAGATCAACATATTCTTTTCCTCTTTTTAATTGCGAAGAAAATGCTACACCACTGTACAATGGTACTCTTGATAAAGAAGCATCGGCATAGCCGTTTTGCATCTCAACAATATAAATATTGCCGGAGTTATCTCGAACTTTTACGTCTACTATACTCCTTTTATTCTATCCTAAATCCAACGCTTGTTCGTTTGAAATATATTCAAGGTTGATAATCCTTAACTCTTCAGGTAACTTCATAATATATTGAGAAAGCCTAGTCACCTTGTTTTATCCGTAAACAATTTTTTAAATGCTACATCATTTGTTGGGTCTAAATATCTTTGCATAGTTATACTTACTGACACGCTAAGCATTCTTCGTAGTTACCGGCTTCTGCTAATTTATCGTTTTGTTCCTCTAAATCTTTAAAATTGGCCTTTAATACGTCATGCGAGACCTTATCGGCTCGCTGTATTGATGTCGATCGACAGTAATATAAACTTTTTACTCCTTTTTTCCAGGCTTTAAAATGAATATTATTTAAATATTTCTTACTAACATTCCCCGGTAAAAAGATGTTTAAAGATTGTGCTTGCGTAATGTAAGGAGTACGATCGCTTGCCAGTTCAATTAGCCAATTCTGATCAATTTCGTAAGCGGTTTTGAAAACCTGTTTTTCTTCTTCGGATAAAAATGTTAAATGTTGTACTGATCCTTCATGTGTTGCAATCGAAGACCAAACTTGATCATTATTAAATCCTTTCTCCTCTAATAACCTTTCTAAATGTTTGTTACGCACGTTAAAAGAACCGGTTAAAGTCTTTTGTACAAAGCTATTAGCGGCAAACGGCTCTATTCCAGGTGAGGCATTACCTGCTATTACCGAAATTGAGGCGGTAGGTGCTATTGCGGTTTTATTGCTAAATCGTTCATTACTTCCTGCATCTAGAGCATCAGGACATACTCCTTTTTCTTTACCGATTTCTATTGAGGCTTTATCAGTTTCAGCAGATATATATTCAAATATTTTTTTATTCCAAACTTTTGCCATAACCGATTCTATCGGTACTTTTTTCATTTGCAAAAATGAGTGGAAGCCCATTACGCCAAGTCCAACGCTTCGCTCACGTAAAGCCGAATATTTAGCTCTTGCCATAGTATCCGGTGCTTTATTAATAAAGTCTTCTAAAACATTATCAAGGAACAACATAATAGAATGGATAAATTCTTTATCGTCTTTCCACTCTTCGTAATACTCTAAATTTAAAGAGGAAAGGCAGCAAACAGCAGTTCTTGGCTTTCCTAGATGGTCAATTCCCGTCGGCAATGTAATTTCGCTACAAAGATTAGACATTTTAACTTGAAGCCCTAATTTTTTATGATGCTCAGGGATAGATTTATTAACACTATCGATAAATAACAAGTAAGGCTCACCTGTTTCTATTCTAGTAGTTAATAACTTAACCCATAAATCTCTTGCTCTAACTTTATTTACGACTTTTTTGGTAGCAGGACTAACAAGGTCAAAATCCGTATTGTTTTCAACTGCTTTCATAAATTCATCGGTTATAGCTATACCGTGATGAATATTAAGAGCTTTACGATTAACATCCCCGCCTGTCGGACGTCTTATATCGATAAATTCTTCAATTTCAGGGTGATTAATAGGCAAATATACAGCCGATGAACCTCGTCTAATAGAACCTTGCGAAATAGCAAGAGTCATAGAATCCATTACTTTAATAAACGGTATAATACCAGATGAATGACCTTTATCACGAATCCCTTCATTAATAGCACGAACATTACCCCAATAACTGCCAATCCCGCCACCGCGTGCAGCAAGCCAAACATTTTCTGTCCATAAATTTACTATATCGTCTAAGCTATCATCGGTCTCATTCAAGAAGCATGAAATAGGAAGTCCCCTATCCGTTCCGCCGTTACTTAAGATTGGTGTTGCTGGCATAAACCACATTTTACTCATATATTCATATAACTTCTGAGCATGCTGTTTATTTTCGGCATAATAACTAGAAACTCTTGCAAATAAATCTTGAAAATCCTCACCTTTCATAAGATATCGATCTCGCAGAATAGCTTTACCGAAAGGAGTAAGTAAATTGTTATGGTTGTTGTTTATAGTGATTTGAAATTTATTTTTTTTAAACGTGTTCATTATAGGTACTAATGGGGTTGTAGGATTTATAATGCTTATTTTGAAAAAATGACACCATATTCAGTGTATAGAATCTTCACTTAAGTAGACACGAGAATAATAATTTATTCAATATAAATATTTATTTTTTTTTAGATTTTTGACTTGACACAAATCACTCTTGATTACTATATAGAATTGTTTGTACAAATATTATACTTTCTTAAGGCACAAACAGTCTTATCCTGCGGAAGTAAGGCAACGTTGCGTGGTTCCCGGTTGCATTTTCGCGTAGACATAAGTTTAAGGATCGATTCCATCTCTGTCATCTCACGATCAAGTCACAGCGTAACAGAAAGAAAACCGATCCATGCAACAAGACCTTATCTATACGGGCATAACGTTAAATACATTCTCTATCATTCGTATTAAGAGACCTATCGGTGTAACCTCATCCTTATATTCAACAATAAACGATGCAACAAACGTGGCGTGTCGGCTACTATCCAATCAACTTCTACAACATAATATCCTGGCTCTCTATCTGGAAAAGTTACTTCAATCATTTTAGAAGGAACTAATGTATGATCCCAGTAAGGAAATTGATCAAAAAGTTCACTATAAATTTCTTCTAAATCATCGTGTTTCAGTCTATTTGCAAAGGTAAACTCTGCTTTTGTCATTTGCACTATATAACCGCAAGTTTTATGTGATACAGTATAATCCCATGCTATTGTAAGTTTTTTCTCACCTTCTAATGGTATAGTTTATCCAGTTAAACATTGGATCTTTTAATTCCGCTCTTATTTCTTCATTAGTAGCATTTACCCAATCTGTATCATCTGTACGCCCACCATTAAGAATATGCCCATCTAGCGGTAGCGGTTCCCCTGCGACATCATTTCCAAAACGCTCATCACTCCCTTTCCCTGTTTCAAATTCGTTAAGTTTCCACTCTTCATCTATTAGCTTCTTATCTACACAAACTTTTCCCATTGTGTAAAGCGGGAATATTATTCGATCATGTTTTGGAGTTGGTGGATTGTGTTGTTCTTCATTTTTCATAAATTCGACCTTTATTTAAGTTAAAAATATTAAGTAACTACAAAATACTAAATGTAGTTATAGTAATATAAAACTTAAATTGTTTTTGATATTATAATAAAAATACAGCTTCATAATACTGGACAGCCATGTCTAGCACCCTAGGAGTCAATCCATGCAAGCCACAAAGTTAGAACCTAGGCTGAAGAATTTTGATTTTAAAGATTTTTTATTATATAGCCATGGCTGAGTTACGGTAATAGTGTCTTGAAATGTGCCGGCAGCAGCAAGAGGTTGTGACGGCAGACGTGCATATACGGTATAGTTTTTTGTGACCGGTTCAAGACCTAGTGTATAGCTATCGGTAAATGTTACAGTACTACTAGTACTGTTACCGATGATTTGAGTAAAACCGGCATCTTTATACAAATTATAATTCAGCTTACGTACCACATTAATCATATTCTTGGGTTATAAATATTAGCAGCTCCCGTACTGAAAGTTACGGTATAGCTAACAAGTAGTGATAATAAAGCACTACAAGTAACTGAAGCAGTAACGGAAGTTGTGCTAATGGCACCGACATTAAAACTACCGAAATTTACGGTTGGAACTGACGGATTACATTTTGCAAGTAACGCCATAGCATTTCCTGACATAATCATGTTGATTAATAATATTATTATTGATTTCTTGACATTGCTTAAAAAGAATTTGTCATACCGTGGTGGTCAAGCCACGGTATGACAACGGAGCGTTTTTAGTCCACACAGAAGTAACAATAAGTCTTCATTTGCATATTGCTTTGCCTAAATCAATTACAGGGTCATTTAAATCTCTATTAACCGGTACGCTAAAATGACAGTATTTATTATTCTCCGCATTCTCGTCACAAATAGAACCGTTTAATACTTCAAGATCTTTAATATATATCTTACCGTCATAGCCTACAAATATTTCTGCATCTAAACCTTCAATACTCACGTACTATCAAATACTGTCATTTCAATGCTTTTAATTATTTTAATATTAAAGTCTAATAATACCGCTGATTTTGTTCTTGGAGCAACTTTCAAAGCAATTTCTTCAAACTCTGTATTAAGAGGTAGATTTTCATCGTCTAGTCTTATTTCGGAAGGAACATACGGTGTTAAGTTAGGTACAAGCATTTTACCTTTATCATCGGTATCACCCGCTATTATTATAAACCCCGACATTCTTTAAACTATTGACTTTAATCAAAGCAAGACCTCCGTTAATCGGTCTTGTCTCATAATAGCTTTTATCAATAGAGAAAATTCCTCCTTTGATATTAAACTGTTTCATTATTTCGGTATCATTTTTCTGCAGATAAACTCCAATATCATTATTTTTACCGTTACAGTTAACTTGTACATTGTAATTTGTAGCTTTAGCTTTGATCAGGTTAGCATTATATCCCCATCCCATATTTGAAGTAATCGGCCAGGAAACACCAAGTTACTTTGTATGATATTTATTTTGATATAAATCGGTCAATGAAATGCTTTTATTGGAATCTCAATTTAAGTTAAATGGTATATAGGCAAAATTATTTTTACGTTTACTGTTTAAATCGGTACCTATAGTAAAACGTAAGAAACCTTTTTTAGTAATATTGCTTTGATAAGTTGATGATAATATCTTTGAGCGTTTACCTTTTTGCATTGTGTTATTTACGACAAAAGACAAAAAATTAACACTTATATTACCAAAATCGGTATTACCGCAACTAGCTGAAATCTGATAATTTAAACTTGAGAAAATTTTATCGGGATCGTTATATACGTCCTGATAATTACTATTATTCCAATCTAAATTACTATTAATATCAAAATATTCCGATTCATAAGTATAGCCGCAATTAATTCTTTGACAGCGACCAAAATTTTTGATATTATTTGCAGCTGAAATGCCTATAATAAATTTCCGATTTTTAAATTATTACCCCCTACTGCTCCATTATTTTTTAAAAACTCAAAATGTCCGCCGCTTGTTATAATCATTCATACCAAGCATATAATCAGTATTTAGAACTAAATATTTATAAGCACTGCTATATATAGTAAAATCTTGTCTTTGAAAACCTGCTTAGTAAGAGAAATGTGAAAGCCCGGAACGTAATAAGCTCGGTGATACGTAATAAGGAGAATAGTAATTGTCTCAACTTTACCGGTTATATCTTGTGTTTTAACTATTAAATCACCTCTACCGGTGATAACCGGAATATTGGTTATATCAAAATCCCCCATATGAGCTTTAGCATTATATATAGGTATACTATTTGAAAATATCTCTATACTGCTTGGAAGTTCTGATTTCCCTCTAAAATCCAGTAACGGATAGGTAACTAAATTTGGTTTAACTGCAAAATTAGTAGTATACTGAATACCGGCAAATCTAGTTGAATTAGACCAAGAAGACACTTTAGTTATGCTATTATCCCCTACCCACCAATGATATCCACATTCTCATATGTCCAATTTGTGTCTAAACGTGTAAATTTATTTTGGTTTTTTGTGGTATGTGTGATTTTAGAAAAATTTGATTTAACGGCTTCAGTTTGAAATAAGACACTATAACTATACACCGTGTTCAGTGAAATAATTGAGTTCCTCTACTCCGGCTAAATAATTAATATCATCATTTGGACTAAGAGTCACATCATAGTTTAAATATACCCCACTAATAAGTTTAGTATCGACGTTCTTCATAGGACCACCTGAAGCATCAAATGATTGAGGTTGAATTTTTCTGCTGGAAAAGTAATATTTAAATCTAAATTCTCAAAGTTTAAATCATATTTAGTACCCTCAAGCAAATCTAAATTAATATATGCAGTATCATGATAATGCACTAAACCCTGCTTAAGATAATCTTCTTGAACATCAAAATGTTCTATATCTTCAAGAGGAATTAAATAATGACCTTGAGCGTTTTGCACTATAGTCGGCAATATATCGGTTTCGGTATAATTAACTTCTAACGAAACCATCAATTCACTCTCACCCGCAATTTCATTAGCGCTATTCTCAAATTCTACTGCTAGAGGTAATTGGGGCAATAACCCTAACTCCTAATCCTCATGTACGTTTGTATCCGCTGCGATTCAAGGCGAAGTATCACCAAGAGATTCAGAGATAACTCCACCTGCAAAACTCACCGGTATAAAAAAATAATACCTATAAAAACCGATATTATTGTATTTAAAAAGCACATTGCTTTAATTTATTTAGTTTTAAAGATTTGTAACCTGATATTGTTATAGCTATACTATGCTGAACAACAAGATCTACGGTGGAGGTAACACTATTCTCTAACTTCACTCTACGAGGTAATTCTTTTATAAAAATTCTATAGTCTTTTGCTTTAGTAGAATAATTCTGTGTGTTTTTTAAAGCTACCCGTATCAATTGTATTTTACCATCATGTAAGGTAAATGTTACCGGAGTTGTCACTAAATCTTTAGTTTCTTTATATTCTTCTATACCATCTTTATATGTACGCTTGAAACGAATTAATTGAAACTTTTTAGGTGCATAATCATTATTTTGCACCGTCATAGTTGCTATTCTATTACTATATATTGACAGGTACGAGTGGCACTGGCAAAAGAATTAAAAATCAAGAATATAGATAGGATAGGTAGCAATCTTAAAAAATATTTATATCAATATGCCACGATTATTGTAATTGTATCATTACAAGTATCGGAAGGAACATTTGCTCCTTGAGGTATTTTGCCGTATATTGTGAGCGTTTGCTCTAGTCCTGTTCCCATTACCCAGCCACTTGATTGATTTCCCCAATTCTGCGTTCTCCCTGCATGGGAGTAAAGATTATAAGGTAAATAACTATTAGTGTTAACAAGACCAGTAATTTTACGGGTACTAGTTGTAGCAGCAGGTGCAGTACCGGCATTTAATGAAACAGTATAATTAGTACCTAAAGTACACTTTATTATAATTGTATTTGTTTGCAGAGCATCGACAGTTGGAACATACGTACCGAAAGCTAAAGGAGTAGCCGAACTATACAAGATGGTAAAACCATCGCACTAACAAGGCAAAAAGCATTAGCGGAGGAGGCAAAACTATTGCCCGTACTTATAGTTAAGATAATAAAACCGATAATATTTCGTAGAATCTTAATTTTCATAATTTATTATAAAAATAATTAATTTCTATTATTAATCTTTTACAAAGTTTAACGATTTTACAAGGCTAGTTTAAGAAATGGTTATATTTAAATATGAATTAATGATATGTGCCCCACAGAATTTGTTTTGGTTTTTCTTTAAATTTTATTTTTTACATTAAAATATAATGAATATAACCCAGATTAGCTATAAATAGATTCTTTATATAGAAAAATTACAAACAGATAAAGAATCTATTATAATTACCAAAAGCGATAGGGAAGTAGCACAAATATTACCTATAAATACTAAAAAAATCTCATTATTCGGTATGCTACAAAACACAGCCGAGATAAAAGCGAATATATTAGAACCCGTAGAAGAAAAGTGGAATGCAGTACAACATTTAAATGCATCTCGTCTAGTATAATATCCGACAGTTTTTAAAAATCCCTCTGAGACAGTGTTGGATTTCTATAAATATACTCACATAACCATTGATTATTTTCTCAATATCCAATAAAATCCTTTTTAAAATTTAAATATAAAAAGTATGCATAATACTGATGTTGTAATAATAGGTGCCGGTCCGGTTGGATTATTTGCAGTTTTTCAAGCAGGAATGCTTGGCATGAAGTGTCATGTTATTGATGCACAAGAAGTTATCGGCGGTCAGTGTATTACCCTATATCCTGAAAAGCCTATTTACGATATACCGGCATATCCTAAAATTGTAGCAGAAGAGCTAATAAAACAGTTAGCACTTCAAGCAGCTCCTTTTAACCCTATATATCATTTAAATCAGCAAGCTATAGAGCTAAATAAACAAGATGATTCTTTTGAAATTAAAACCTCAAAAAACACTCTTATTAAAAGCAAAGTTATTATTATTGCAGCAGGAGCAGGTGCATTCGGTCCAAACAAACCGCCCCTTGCGAATATTGAAGATTTTGAAAGCAAGTCAGTTTTTTATTTCATCAATGATAAAAGCAAATTTGCGGGTAAAAATATAGTTATAGCAGGCGGCGGGGATTCGGCTGTTGACTGGGCTATTTCTCTTTCAGATATTGCAAATAAAATATATTTAGTACATAGGCGGGATAAATTTACGGCAGCTCCTGAAAGCGTAAGGCAATTAAGGCATATTGCAGAAACCGATAAAATCGAGTTAATAACCGGTTATCAATTAAATGCTTTAGATGGTAATAATAGTGAACTTCAATCGGTTATAGTTAAAGATTTACAAAATAATACTCGCAAATTGGATGCCAATATATTACTACCTTTTTTTGGGTTAAAGCAAGATTTAGGTAGCTTAGCAAATTGGGGTTTAAATGTTAAGCTTCACCATATTGAAGTAGACTCTTCCTATTATCAAACTAATATAGAAGGTATTTACGCCATTGGCGATATTGCTCATTATGTTGGTAAGCTTAAGCTGATTCTTACGGGTTTTGCTGAAGCGGCAAGCAGTCTTCATCATGCTTATAGTAGAGTATTTGACGGCAAGGCTCTACATTTTGAGTATTCTACTACCAAAAATACGGGGAAAAGAAGTAAGAGCGTGACTAAATAAAGCGATCGTCATTGCGAACAACCGTAGAGAACGTGACAATCTCATGAAACAATAACAAACTCCTGAGATTGCTTCGTCAATTACTTACGTAATTTCCTTGCAATGACGTTAAAACTGAACGGAGACAAAAATAAGAGTGAATAATATAATTGACGGTAAAGCATTAGCCAATGAGATACTAGCAGACTTAAAGCTAGAAATTCAAGAACTTACAAGCCAAACCAACGCTTCACCAAAGCTTGCTATAGTCCTAGTAGGCGATAATCCGGCAAGCATTATTTATGTAAGACACAAAATAAAAAATGCACATAAAGTAGGAATTTATACTTTATTAATAAATCTATCTGCTACTATTCATACTAATGATTTAATATCAAAAATCAATGAGTTAAACCTTGATAACGAGATTTCAGGAATTATAGTTCAGCTTCCTTTGCCAAGCTCCATAGATAAAAATAAAATTTTATCGGCAGTATCACCTTCTAAAGATATCGATGGTTTCCACCCTTTAAATGTCGGTTACTTACATAGCGGAATTAGTCAAGGCTTTATTCCCTGCACTGCTCTTGGTTGTCTTGCAGCTATCAAAAAATACGAACCTAATTTAACCGGTAAAAACGTTGTAATTATTGGACGCTCAAATATAGTAGGCAAACCTTTAAGTGCTTTACTGTTAAAAGAAAATTGCAGCGTTACTATTTGTCATTCTAAGACACACAATTTACGCTCTATTACTTCTAAAGCCGATATTGTTGTTGCTGCAATAGGCTCACCTTTAAAATTAACTGCAGAATATTTTAATCCTGAATCTATAGTAATTGATGTAGGCATTAATAGAATTAGCAGCAATAAAATTATCGGTGATGTTGATTTTGAAAATGTTCAGTCTAAAGTACAATATATTACTCCCGTCCCAGGCGGCATCGGACCGATGACTATTGCGTTTTTACTTAAAAATACGGTTAAGGCATTTAAGGATTCCTTATATACGCTTGATACGTAAAAAGTAGAGAGACGACGCCAATTTTTCAAATGAAACGAGTATCTTATAAACATTTGCAAGTTCTACATAATGTCTTACATTATCTTGCATATATTCTAAATCTTGATCGGTTAAATATCTAACAAATTGTGCAGGGGATCCCATCCATAATTCTTGAGATTTAATTATCTTCTTTGGCAGGATAAGACTGCCTGCAGCAATAAAGGCATATTCTTCTATTACTGCATAAATCCATTATCGTAGCACTCATACTGATAAAAGCATTATTATGTATTGTACAGGCATGAATAAGAGAGAGATGAACGGTAGTTATATTATCGCCTATTTCTACCGGTCCGTTAAACCTTGAAGCATGAATTATACTACCGTCTTGTACGTTAGTATTATTTCCTATTTTTATCTATTCAACGTCGCCTCTAAGAACCGTATTAAACCAAATGCTTGAATTACTACCTATTTCAACATCTCCTATTAAAGAGCTGCTTTCGGCAATATATGCACTTTTATCGATTCTTGGCGTAACTCCTTTGTAAGGGATAATGAGCATTAATTATAATCTACCCAAGAAATATTACCGTCTTTACGATAATAAACTATATTGATACGATCATTATTTATATTTTTAAATACTACTGCAGGTAAATCTTCTAAATCCATTTGCATTACCGCTTCTTTTACTGATAATTTTAATATTCCTACAGGCTTTTCAGCGATAATTGCCGGATTATCATTATCTTCAGCGTTAGAGGTTTCACTATCAGATTGCGGCTTAATAATATATTTGGTACCTTCGTAAGCAATTTCTGATATTTTTACTTTACCCGTATGATGATTTTTGAATTTTGATTTATATTTTCTAAGCTGTTTTTCTAGTTTTGACATAGCTTTATCAAAAGCTACATATATATCGCTACAACTATCATTACTTTTGACTATATTATGTTTACCGGAGCCATATTTTACTATAATATCACATTTAAAGTTAATTCCTTCTTTTGAAAAATGTATATCTATATTTATTATATCGGTAAAATATTTTTTAACGACTTGCGTAGCCCTCTCTTTTGAATATTCTTGTAAATTATTACCGATAGAAATATGTTGACCTGAAACTGAAATAATCATAAATAACCTTTATAATCTGAAATAATTAATATATAGGCGTTACTAAGTAACACCTATACAATTAATTTATATTTAGAGTAATTTCAAGTTTTATTACAAATTAATTTATTTAAACTTTAGCCGTAGAGTTTAGGACGCTTATCCTTATTTTGTTGCGATTTAATTAGTTTTTTAGCAGTCTTTCTTACATAATTAGGCTCAATGCCAATTTCTAAGCAGGTAGCATTAAAATTTTCATTATTTTCAACAAGCCATTTTTTAGCGTTATATTCTGCTTTTGTTGTCTCTTTCTTGTTAGAAGTATTAGTTGTATCTATTATTGTCTGCATAATAATAGCACTTCTAAGAGCAATATCGGGTATAGAATTATAAAGTTTAATACGCTCAAAAGGAGTAGTTAATTTAATGACATATGGTTTAGTCATATAAAACCTCTAATAATTATTAATAAAGTAAGATTTTATTAAAATAAATGTAACTACTAGGTTTTTCTTTTTTAACAAAGGCCTTAAAAAGTATAATAATTTTCAAGGCTTCAACTAGTAGTGACTAATTTGGATTAATAGAGATATCTAGTAATTATAATATTAGGAATAAGCTAGATGTTAGGTTCTGTATATTTTTTGATAAAATACGATATTTTACTCTTGCAGAAATAGAAAAATTGTTATATACATTGTTATCTTTTACTTATACTCAAATGATTTCAAGAATTGAATTTTATTTTGAGAGGTAAGCACCCGCAGCCTATACTTAATGGATGAAGATGCAATCCTTGATAAAATGAAAGAGCAATTCTTAAAAGCAGAAGAGTATATAAGGGGGTGTAGCTCAGTTGGTTAGAGCATCTGCCTGTCACGCAGAAGGTCGCGGGTTCGAGTCCCGTCACTCTCGCCAACCCCTTTCAGGTTTCGGGGTTTCCTGTCGTTTTCTAAAAAATTCATATGCTCCTTTTATGCGCCTTTTATTGTAATTCTCATATTAAACTCTTTTAAATTCCGAATTTTAAATATTATAAAAAACTAACTTTGTATATACCTTAAAGTAACCTCAACTCATTTGTTCGCACTTTTAGTTAAATTTCTATTGTATTCTTAAAACTTCTTATTATGATTCTATCTATAAGCTCGTTTTTAACAAAATTTATAGAATTTAATAAGAAAATAATTATGTTTAGATGGTTTCAACCCTCAAATCAAGAATTAATAAGCACTATACAGAAAGAAAATACCGCAGAAGCACAAAAATTAATTGCCGCAATGGAGATTACTGCATTAAGTAAAGTTAGGGATATTTATATTAGCATTAGCAGGGCTATTTGTAGCATCCGTACCTATATTTTGAGTTACATTACCGTCACCTATAAATTCAATGTACCGCCTACACCGCCGGTGCTAAGTACTACTCCATTTGCTCCTACGCTACCGGTTAGCGTAACCCCATCTGCTAAAGCTAAGATAGAGCCATTCTTATTTAAAGCTACGGGAACAAATACATTAGCTGAGAACGTAATGGGGGTTGCTCCGATATTTACGAGTTTTAAGCTGCTGCCGTTAGTTCCAATCGTACCGTTAACATTACCGCTTTGTATTGTCAGTGTGCATTGGTTATTGCCTTGGTTATTTGCAGAGGTCGTAACTGAACTGGTCACACCATTTACTATTAACTCACCATCTACTCTAAATAATATGTTACCACCCGCTCCTAGGTCTAAAAAGCTTGGTTAAATGTTACCTGCTATTCATACTAAGTAACTGCGTAAATACCGTATTATCGACTACGACATCACCTGCTCAGTCTACTATGAAATTCTTAAGGCGATGAGTATTCTATAGTATAAGGTCCACCGTTATTTGCTATGGTTAGGTATTTTGTGATTGCTCCTATTCTCACTATTCCATATTCATCATTGCCAGATTTGTTTAAATTATTATTTTAGCAAATTTATATTCCTATTTGCTGCATCTATTGTATATGTCGTATTATCCGCTATTCTAATATCACCTATATCTCCGCACTTGGATCATTGATTGTTAAATTAGCATTTATTTGTATTTTTGCTTTTATAGCGTTTAATAATGCAACATTGATTGTATTTTCGGTATTTATTATTAAAGTACCACCGCTAGCATTACTATTATTAAAAGTAATACCTCCTACATCTAATAGACTGTTAACACTTATAGTTCCCGCAGCTAAAACACTATCTGCAAAAACAATACTATTTACCGTAGTATTACCTTGTAAATCAAGAATCTTACCGTTACCTCCATTACACTGAAGTATATTGAAATTATTTATCTTTCCATTAAGTATAGCATTCCCTATAAAATTTCCGTTGACTCCTTTAGCACCATCTACATTACCTGTAACCGTTATGTCGTCATCTCAATTAAGTACGTATTACTGTGTAAATTAATATTAGTAGCTTTTAATATTGTAGCATTAAGTGTTGCCGACCCAAGTAAAACATTTACTGCGGCTAATGAGCCTATATTACCTATATCGCCTGTTATTATGTTATTACTACCAAGATCATGAGCTAGATTTAGTATCCCTTGACCGTCAACGCCGGTAGTATTATTTATATTACCCGTTAACGTTGTTATATTACCGTCAAAAAGAGTAAGTATAGAGTTATTGTTAGTAAGATTTATATTTGCAGCATTAATTGTAATATTACCTGCTCCGGACATATAAATCTGTGCTTCCCCGTTTCCTAGATTTATTCCAGCAAAAGAGTTAGTTCTATGTGATTTGATATAGTACCCGTACCTACAAATGTTATTGTACCGTTATTGCCAGCTACCGTATTATCTATCTGAGTTGTAATATTTAAACCGTTATTAATTTGTCAAGTAGAATTCTTACCGGCGAAATCTATATTACTAAATGTTTGATTACCGACTCCGGTAACAATTGACGTAACATCATTATTAATAAATTTAAGAGGAGTGAAATTAGGAGTAAGACCTACTGTTGCACTAAAAGCACCTCTTGATACATTTTGACTTACCTCAACCCCACCAAAAGCAGGTAGTGCTATTAATTAATGTATTGATCCCACCAATAACAGCATTTGTTTTATCTGCCGATATTTTAATTCCAAGCCCTTTGAAGAAATATTGCCGTTATTAAATACTCCTCCTACAAGACCGGCACCGGGACTCAAGCTTACGCTACCGAGATTAGGAATTGTTGCTCCTGCAGTATTAGAGCTAGTGAATAATGTTCCGCATAATGATGCCGTTGCTAAAAATTTTCTTAAAATTTTTGATTCTTTCATTAATATTAATACATTTAATTAATAATTTGTAGCAACTTTTTTACAATAATAAAATAGAAGCAGATAGAGCTAGATTCCGAAAGCTTTAGACAAGATGAATTGACGACTGAGCCTGCGGAACGTACAAAAAGTACGTGAGCAAAGGCACATGTCAGAAAATTCACTTGTATCAAGCTTTCGGAACGATGCTGTACCAAACAAATATTGTTACTTGGTAGTGTAGAAATTTAATTATGTATTTAGAATTAAGTTAAAGGAATTTCTCAATGAAATTTGGAAAGCAGAAAGATAAACTAAGCTGTTTTGTCTTTTATTGTAGGCATGGATTTTACTACCTCAGATACACCGCTTTGAGTAGCTGCCGCAGTAGTAGCAGCATTACTGTGTCACACCCCCACGGGGTCCATAAAAACAATAAAAAATACTAAAATTATTAGTAGTTTTAACTGGATCCCATGGTCAAGCCACGGGATGACAGAGGTGAAATTGATCCACGCAACAATATAGTCAATTCAGCCCAATTTAGTGACAGGCGTAAGGAAGAGAGTCTATAATAATAGGTGAGCTCAAGATAGTCAGGAATGAAGCAAGAAAAATCGCATTTTGATTGAAAAGTCAACAAGAATTACTTTACTATAGCTTGCATTAATTTAATATATGATATTTTGACTATTAACAAATCTCTATTTATTTATCGGTGTTCCTACCAAAGCATGCTTAAGTACTTGATCAATATTTGATACAGATATAATTTCTAGGCTTTCTTTTATATTCGGCGGTATATCTTGCAAATCTTTGACATTTTCTTCAGGAATCAACACGGTTTTAATACCTCCCCTACTTGCAGCAAGTAACTTCTCTTTAAGACCACCTATAGGTAAAACATTGCCTCTTAAAGTAATTTCACCGGTCATTGCTACAGTACGATGTACGGGTATTTTAGTCATCAACGAAACAATAGTCGTAAACAAAGCACAGCCAGCAGACGGCCCATCTTTTGGAATAGCTCCAGCCGGTACGTGAATGTGAATATCAAAATCTTTATAATTGTCGTACTTTAATCCAAAATTTGTTGCTCTGCTTCTAAAACAACTATAGGCAGCCATTGCCGATTCTTTCATAACATCACCGAGTTTTCCGGTGGTCTTTATTTCACCTTTCCCTGGAAATGCTAAAGCCTCTATAGTTAAAAGCTCTCCGCCTACTTCAGTGTAAGCAAGTCCCGTAGTACTTCCTATTTGATCTTCTTTCTCGGCAAGCCCGAAATTATATTTCTTAGCTCCTAAAAATTCTTCAAGATGATTACTATCTATGGCGATATGCTTAACACTTTTATCTGCTAAAATCTGCTTTAATGCTTTTCTAGTTAATGCCCCTATTTCACGCTCTAAAGCTCTTACACCTGATTCCTTGGTATAATATCTAATTAAATCCAAAATTGCCGTCTCGGATATAGTAATTTCATCTTTTTTGATTTTATGCATTTTAAATTGTTTTGGAACTAAATAATTTCTCGCAATTTGGAGCTTTGTTTCCTCTACATAACCGGAAATATATATTTTTTCCATTCTATCACTTAAAGCTCTAGGTAAATCATGAGAGTTAGCAGTAGCAATAAATATTACATTTGATAGATCATATTCTACTTCTAGATAATGATCAACAAAGTGACTATTCTGCTCAGGGTCTAATACCTCAAGCAAAGCGGATGCCGGATCACCTCTAAAATCAGAACTCATTTTATCGATTTCATCAAGCAGCATTACAGGATTACTAGTCTTAACTTTCTTAAGTTGACCTAAAATTTTACCGGGCATTGATCCAAGGTAAGTTTTTCTATGCCCTCTGATTTCTGCTTCGTCTCTAACACCGCCGAGCGCAAGTTTAGTATATTTTCTGCCCATTCCTTCGGCAATAGATTTTACAAGTGAAGTCTTACCGACCCCTGGCGGACCTATTAAACATAATATAGGTCCTCTAATTTTACTTGAACGCTGTAATACCGCTAAATATTCTATAATTCGTTCTTTAACTTTTTCGAGTCCAAAATGGTCACGATTTAAAATTTTCTCTGCTTGGTTAATATCTATTTTGCTATTATCATACTTACCCCAAGGCAGGCTAAGCAATGTCTCAAGATAGTTACGCGTTACTCCTGACTCCGCTGACATTTGGTTCATAGTACGGAGTTTCTTAAGTTCAGCCTCAGCTTTTTCTTTTGCTTCTTTTGATAATTTTAAACTTTTAATTTTTTTCTCAAAATCGGCAAGTTCTGATTTATCTTCATCAAGCTCTTTTTGAATAGCTTTCATTTGTTCGTGCAGATAATAATCACGCTGCGTTTTTTCGATTTGCTTTCTTACTCTTTGCTGCAATGCCTGCTCGGTTTCTGAATTTACTATATTGGAAGTAAGCGTACTAATAACCGTAGTGATACGCTTAAAAGGATTAGTTTCTTCTAATAAATGCTGCTTTGCCTCAAGTGAAGTTATCAAATGTGAGGCTAATATATTTATAATATCTATGAAATTAGTGCTATTACTTATTTCTTTATTGATAGTTTCAATAATTTCTGCATTAACTTTCTTATCATTAATCGCATATTTACTAAATAGTTGTACTGCATTATCAACGAGTGAACGCATGTTATTAACGTCAAATATTTCTTCATCTGGAATAATTTCGTAATTTGCTTCAAAAGCTTCGTCGCCTTTGATATTGCTTAGCTTTACTCTTGCTACTGCTTCTATTAAGATTTTTGCCGTATTATTAGGCAGCTTCACTATTTGGATAATCTTGGCAAGTATAGCTGTGTTATAAAGTTCGTGTGTACTAGGGTTTTCTTGATCAAATTTTTTCTGTAAAGTTACTAAAATATATTTACTATTATCTTCCTCGGAAATGGTAGTATGAGAGAGTGCTTGCAACGATTTTGGCCTACCCACAAAAATAGGAGCAATTACTCCCGGGAATACTACCATATCTCTCAGTGCCATTAACGGAAGGGATTTTTTATGCATCAATTAAAACCTTTTAAAATTTCTAATTATTAACTATATAATATAGTATTAACCTGATTTCAAGCTACCATTATTAATTATATTTATGAATTTATTACTACAACCTCCTCAAAATGTAGCAGCCGCACATAATAGAATAAAACAATATCTACATTTAACTCCGATCGTTCACTCTGAAAGCTTAAATGAGATGCTCGGTCATGAGATTTTTTTTAAAGTTGAATCATTACAAAAAACCGGTGCATTTAAAGTTAGAGGCGTGTTAAATCATTTATTAGAATTAAAAGAGCAAGGAAAATTACCTGATAAAATAGTCGGTTATAGTACGGGTAACCATGGAATCGGTCTTGCTTATGCGAGCAAATTATTCGGTATTAAAACAAGGATTTATTTACCGTTAAATACTTCAAAAGTAAAACAGCAAGCAGCTCTTTATTACGGCGGTGAAGTTATATATACATATACTCGACAAGAAGCGGAAGAAAAAGCAAAAGAAGATGAAAAGCAAGGATTTTACTATATGCATCCTTCCGATAGTGATTCTACAATAGCAGGAGCAGGCACGTTATGCTATGAAGCATTACAGCAGCTAGGTTTTAGTCCTGATGCTATTTTTGCCTCTTGCGGCGGCGGCGGTTTAATTTCTGGCGCATATCTTGCCAAGGAATTAATATCACCGACAAGCTTGTTAATAGGTGCAGAACCTTTAAATGCCAATGATGCTTATTTATCTGTTAAAGATAATAAAACATATAGATTTAACTATGCTCCGAATACTATTGCGGACGGTCTTAAAACCTTGAGTATATCAGCTCGTACATTTGAATATCTGAAAAAACTTGATGATTTTTATTTAGCAGAAGAATATGAAATATATTACTGGACGGCGTGGCTTACTCATTTACTTAAAGTAATATGCGAACCGTCAAGTAGTATAAACATGGTTTCAGTGGTAAATTTTTTAAAAACACAATCCAAACCTCAAAAATTACTAGTACTAATCTCAGGCGGTAATATCGATCCTATTCTTTATAATGAATTATGGAAAGAGGCGTATTTAAGCATCTCACCTAAATCTTTATGTTCTGATGTCATTTCTGCGAAAGCAGCAATCTAGTAACCTTTAATGTCATACTGCAACTTGATCGCGGTATCTTAGGACTCAGCTGGTGATACAAGACCCCGTGGTCACGCCACGGGGTGACAATAAAAAATCTAGATTCCCGCTTTCGCGGGCATGACATAGAAGCAATGTAACAACGCCTCCTCACAATGATGAAGTTATATTAAAATTTAACCCTTTCTTCTTACTGCTTCTTGATTTTTAGTAGAAGGATTAGGAGTGATTTGCGGAGGTGTTATATTAGAACTTCTTAGTTTTATTAAATCTTCAAATATGGTTTTATCAAATGCTATTGGATTGATTTTTCTGAGTTCCGCTAAATTAAAATTATTAATTTGTTGCGGTTGAACTATAATAGGCTCACCCGTAACAGGAATTAAATTTTTAAATTCAGGATTAGTTGCTACTTTATCTTTATTTTCATTTAAAAATTTTGTTAGACCTGCAGCAATGTCAGGATTTGTTAAAGCATTTGAAAAGATTTTATCATTAATTGTCTTCACTACATATCCATCACTCAGAGTAATATATTTATCTACAACTTTTCCTAATCTTGTTTCCAAATAGTTTCTACCTGTAAATATCTGCTTAAATTTTTCCCATAAAGAAGTACCTCTATCATTAATATCTTTTAATTCAGTGGCTATTTTAGTACTATTCTCAGTTAGATAAGTAGAATCTAACTTATTTAATGCCCTTATTATTTCAGGATTCTTTATGCCTGATGAGTTAGTAAGTATAATAATTTGTTCTAATTGCTTACTAATTTTATTATTTTTTTCTAATCTATTAATAACCTGCTGTACCGTATAAGTGGCTGCATTTTGTAATGCCTTAAATTCCACTTGAGATAATTGATTTACTCTTGGGATAAACTGCTTACTATTTTTATTAAATTTCTGGTTTTGATCTCCTTGCATAATAAATTTTTCATATTTCTCAAGTTTGTCTGGAGTGTTTTTAGGATCTTGTTTTAAGATTTCTATAGCTTGATCTTTTACAGCCTGTGCATATTGCTCTTTAGGTATAGACTTTCCGCTTACGGCTATTAATGCTTCTTTAGTTGCTCTTATAGGATTGGCAAAGATTTCTTCTTCATCTTCTATACCCATCAATGATAATTCATCAAAAGGTCCTCCTGTATTTAGAGGCAGTACAAAACCCTTAAGTGCTGCTTCAGCCCTTGCGACATCAAACTTTAGCTTATCTGCTACACTAGGTATTAGTTTTATATCTTGTCCTAAATTGATATGCAAGTTATCTACTAATTTTTGTATATCTTTATTTTCTACAACTTCACTAATAATTTTACTGGCAAGTACTTCAAGCGTACTAGTGATATATTCTTCAGATTGTAAATATTGTTGAATAGGATCGGGAGTAACAATATTTTTATTCAAAGTATCTAATCTCCTATCTACGTTTTTTATATCAACTATTTTATCTTTTACTGCAGCCAATATCTCAGTCACTTCATCGTTTTTTTTAATAGTATCATCTATATTACTTATAATCTCTGCCATATAATACTCATTATTAAGTTATTTGATATAATGAACAATTATCAAACTTTTTAAAAATTCGCAACTATATTATCATATAAATCACTACTTACTATGCCCTGACTGTTGCCCACTCTCTCTACTTTTATTAAGGTTTTCAACATGAGATATAGGGGTTGATATAGAAGACTTATAGCCTTGGGGTATTGTTTTATTTTGCTTTACAATATTTGGTGCTTGTTTTTCTCTTTGTAGTTCTTACGACAAATTTTTCGTTTCTATATGTAAACTATTACTTTTTTCAAAGTTAGCAAATGCTTTATCTATATTTTTTTGAGCATAATCCGTACCGGTAAAAACTGCTACTATTCTTTGCCATAGCTTAGGTTTGGTTACTCTTTGTAATTCTAATGCTATAACTTTCTCCCCCCATCCGTGTGTTCCTTCAATATCCAGGATTTAACTCTGCTAATACTCTTTTAGTACCGTTAACAAGTGCAGAATTGCTGCTCTCAAGTAATGGGACAAAATTCTTGATAATTTCTTTACCTTGCTCTATCATTTGTTCAAACGGTAGTTTACTTATCGCTGGTAATAAAGTGTTAATTATATTAGGCTCATTTACTCCTAACTCATGAATAGACGATAAAGCTTTTGCTTCTTTTTCATCTGTTTGAAAAGTAATTTTTAAAAATTCAGCTATCTTTAATGCTGCTTGTGTTAATGCTTCTACTTGTTTTGGATCATTAATTTGCTCTTGTTTATCAAGTTTAGGGGTAGTATTTTTAGTAAGAAATTTTCTGTAGTTACCTAATGTTGTTTCTGAAACATTTTCTTTAAGGTTATCTAATGTTTTATCTATTAATTTCTCTCTATATTGTTCTTTAGATATTTTTTGGTTAGCTAATTCTAACATAGCTTTTTCTAATGGTTTTTTAATATCCATCACTTCATCTTCGCTTAAGCCATTACGTTTTTCGTCGTTCATCTGCTCTACTTGAGACTCACTTAAATCTATGGCAAACCAATTTAAAATTTATGAATGAAAATTAATTAAAACTTATAAAAAGAATTGTATTTTTTCATAGAAGAGGTCCTGATCGTAATTTCATCAGGGATTTCAGTTATGAACCTTGAAGGGTAAGAACGGACTATTTCATAAAATATTTTTCTGCTTTCAGCATGAGTAATGTAGAGGTCTTTTTTGGCTCTCGTAATACCCACATAAGCAATGCGGCGTTCTTCTTCTAAGCCTTTTTCGCCATCTTCGTCTAGAGATCTTTGAGACGGAAATACCCCCTCTTCCCAGCCCGGTAAAAATACCACGTCAAACTCAAGCCCTTTAGCTGCGTGCAGGGTCATTATAGTAACCGAGCCACCGTAATTGGTTTCAAGCACTTCATTTTCCATAACTAAGCTTGAATGTTCGACAAAATCATGAACATCGTTAAATTCAGCAATAGCTCTAAGCATTTCGTTAATATTTTCGATTCTACCGAATGCTTCTTCGGTTTTTTCTTCTTGAAGCATTTCAAGATAACCGGAATCATCAAGTATTGCTTTAACTACGTTTATTGGAGCATCTATACTAAATCTTTCGTACCAATTATCGATTTTAGTAACCAAATCTTTTAGAGTTTCATATGATTTTGCTTTAATCTCACCTATTTCTAGCATTTCTTTAATGGCTGCGAAATTAGAAATATTTCGCTCAAGTGCATAACCTCTAATTTTATTTAAGCTAGCTGCACCTATTGTCCTTTTCGGCACATTTATAATACGCTCAAGTGCTAGATTGTCATTTTTATTCAAAGATATACGGATATAAGCAAGCACATCTCTTATTTCCATACGTTCATAGAACCGCAAACCGCCTATAATTTTATAAGGCATAGCACTATTTATAAACGCTTCCTCAAAACTTCTTGTTTGAAATCCGGCTCGTACTAATATTGCAATATTGCCGGCATTATACCGATTTTCTCGCACTAACTTATCTATTTCACCGGCTATATATCTTGCTTCTTCTTTATCACTCCAACAAGAGATAATTTTTATCTTTTCACCGTTTTCCCTATCCGTCCATAACGTTTTACCGTGACGGTTTTTATTATTATTAATAACATTGGAAGCAGCAGCAAGTATTGGCAAAGTTGATCTATAATTCTGCTCTAATTTAATAATTGTTGCACCTGCAAAATCTTTTTCAAAACGTAATATATTCCCGACTTCTGCTCCTCGCCAACCATAAATAGATTGATCATCATCCCCTACACAGCAAATATTTTTATATAAACTTGCGAGCATTCTTGCCCATAAATACTGGACAACGTTAGTGTCTTGATATTCATCAATTAAAATATATCGATATTTTTCTTGGTAATATCTTAGTATTTCAGAGTTTTTAATAAAAAGCTCATTATTATAAAGTAGCAAATCTCCAAAATCTAAAACATTAGAAATAAGTAAATTTTTCTGATATTCTTCGTATACAAGTTTTGCAACCCTCTGCAACGGTAAATTAGTATCTGATACTGATAGTTTAGTTGGTAATAATCCTTGATCTTTCCATCTAGAAATTATGATATGTATTAATTTAGGAGCATATTTTTTAGTATCAATATCTTTTAGCTTTACTATATCTTTCACTAGTTTTAATTGATCATCATGACTAATAATAGTAAATCTATTATTTAAACCAAGATTTAAATGCTCAATCTGGTCACGTAATATCCTAGCTGCCATTGAGTGGAAAGTGCCTATATTAAGACCATAGCAATTAATTAGACTATTAACTCTTTCAGCCATTTCTTTAGCAGCTTTATTAGTAAAAGTAACGGCTAGAATATTTTGAGGTGAGGCTAAATTTTGGTGAATAATATTAGCTATTCTTGAGGTAAGTACCTTTGTTTTACCTGTCCCTGCACCTGCAAGCAATAAAAGCGGTCCTTCAGTGTGAAGCACTGCTTTTTGCTGCTCTGGATTTAATGTATGTATGAAATCTTGATTTTGCATTTATTTTAAGGATGTTGTGCTATGGCTCTACTATGTCATTCCCGCAAAAGCAGGAATGACATTAAAGCATTAAAATATCACCTTATTCTTCTTAGATTTTTCATAATATACGAAATAGTAATTATCGGACTACAAATAATTATTTTAAATAACCTAAAATAAGAGCTTAAATTTCTATCTTCAATAAACCAATTATATAAATCATTTATAGGTTTAATCTCAGCAGGAATAATATATTGATCTTTAAATAATGCTTTTAAAACTCTTTTTGCCTGTTTTGCTTCTACTTTACGCTCTATTGTTAAGCTTTGATCATGTACTCGGTAGAAATATAAAGATTCCGGTATATGAGCAAATTTCGTAATAAGCCCAAACCTTAGCCAATATTCATAATCATCCACTAACTGCATATTTTCATTATATCCACCTACTTGCCTTGCTAAATCGGCTCTATATAAGAAACATGCACCGACGCAATCTCTAATCGGTAAAAACTCAGGAGGTTCTTGATAAAGTCTTATTCCTACTTTACCGTGGTCATCGATCAAAGTATAATCAGTATATACAAGCCCTATCTCAGGTGAATTATCAAGTATCTTAACCATTTTTTCTAAAGCATTTTCATGGAAAAGATTATCATCTGAAGTCCAAGTAAAATACTCCCCCTTGGCCTCTTTAAAAGCAATATTAAGACTTGCCGGTAATCTTTTATTGGTCTCATTTACTATTACCTTAATACGTGAATCCTGCTCTGCATATGTCCTAGCTACTATAACGCTATTATCTTTTGAGCAATCATCAATAATAATAAGCTCAAAGTCTTTAAAACTTTGATTAAGACAACTCTCAATAGCAAAAGGTAACAGCTTCTTTCTATTATAAACCGGTAAAACTATTGAGATTTTTGGAAGATTACTATGCATGTCCTCCTAACATATCAAGAGTATTTAAACTATTAATTATATTTTCTATTAGTTCTGATTCTTCAGCTTTACATCCATCTTCAAGGATTAATAATATATTGCTTAAAGCATTATTAAGCATTTTGGGTATTATAGTATTTTGCTCTTCAAACCTTTTAATTAGTTGCATCAAAGGATCAACATCTTCAATTGTTAACGATTCTTTATATTGAGCAATAGCTCGGCAAGACAATCAGATAATGCCCATAACAAAAGATCAGCTCCTTCATTATCTATTAAATCAAATACTTCATAAATTTTTTCAATTTGTACTTCAATATTATCTACAAGCACTAGCATCATTTTTACTATTTAGATTATTATATTTTCTATGTCATTCCCGCTTTCGCGGGAATCCAGAAAAAATAATCTTAATACTGCTACAAAGAATTATATTTTTTATATTCTTTACGAGATTCCTGCTTTCGCAGGAATGACATAAAAGAAACCATGCGGGCATGCTTAATGCTGTAAATTTATATATTTCGTATTTAGATATTCAAATATCCCTTCAAATGAGCCTTCCACTCCAAAACCTGAAGCTTTACGTCCTGCAAAAGGTGCTTTTGCATTTGCAGGTAACGGGTCGTTAATCGATACCATACCAAAATCAAGCTTAGACGCTATCATTTATGCCACAGATATATTATTTGAATACACATATCCTTGCAAGCCGTATTCGGTATTATTTGCATGTTCTATTACTTCATCCAAATCTTTGAATTTATAACAAGCAACTACCGGACCGAATATTTCTATTCTAAAGATATCCATATTATCCAAACAGTCAATAATAATAGTAGGCTCAATAAAATTATCAACAGTTTTACCGCCGCAAATTAATGTAGCTCCTTTACTTTGTGCATCAGCGAGTAACTTTTGTATTTTTGCTATGGCAGCAGAATTAATTAACGGACCTACCTACATCCGATTCCTTATCAAATCCGTCACCAGCTTTAAGCTTAGTAAATTTCGCCTTTATCACTTGATCATATCTAACTCCGGTTATTTCTAGCTCTGTAAATTTTTTACTTTGGCTATTTGGATAAAAATGATTTAAGTAAAATTTAATTGCCGAATATATTAAAAATTTTTGTGAAAATGCGGCTTCTGCTAGCTCTATTTCTAAATTAGCATTTTTCAATGCTTCTAAATTTTGTATGTTAAAATTACCTCATCCAACTAAAAATTTCATAAGTAATGGATATGTATCAATATTTTGTTTTTGTGGTGGTATATTTGTTCCAAGTCATTATATATTTGTACCTCATTAAATTAATACACAATGACTATAATAAGTGTCTTACTAAATGCAACAATTTTTTATTAACTTATATGTTAATTTACAGCTAAAAAATCTAAATTATTTATTTAGAAATTTTTCAGCCTCAAGAGCCGCCATACAGCCTGTTCCTGCAGCAGTTATTGCTTGTCTATAAATTTTATCCTGAACGTCACCAGCAGCAAAAACACCTTCTACACTAGTTCTAGTAGTGCCTGACTTCGTGATGATATAATTATCGTCATCCATTACAATTTGTCCGGTAAATAGCCCCGTATTCGGTGCATGCCCAATAGCTATAAATACACCGCTACAATTCAATAAACTAATCTCTTGGGTGTGAACATTTTGAATTTTAACTCCAGTAACAGATTTTGGTTTATTGCTACCTACAATCTCATCTACTACATGATCCCAAATGACTGATATTTTAGAATTTTTAAATAATCGATCCTGTAATATTTTCTCAGCTCTAAAACTATCTCTTCTATGCACTATAGTGACTTTGTTAGCATGATTGGTTAAGTATAAAGCTTCTTCTACTGCACTATTTCCTCCCCCTACTACAACTATTTCTTGATTCTTAAAAAAGACACCATCGCAAGTAGCACATGCCGAAACACCAAAACCACGAAATTTCTGCTCTGAAGCTATACCAAGCCATTTTGCTTCCGCACCGGTACAAATGATTATGCTCTCCGCGTCATATTCATTTCCTGCTCCTGTAAATACTTTAAAAGGTCTTTTTGATAAATCCACCTTTTCTACGTAATCACTAACAATTTCCGTACCGACATTTTTAGCCTGCATATACATCTGCTCCATAAGCCAAGGTCCTTGCACCGTTTCTGCAAATCCTGGATAGTTCTCAACACCGGTGGTAATTGTAAGCTGCCCGCCTGGCTGCATACCATTTATTAATATTGGTTTTAAAGCAGCTCTAGCTGTATAAATAGCGGCACTTAAGCCCGCAGGTCCTGAACCTATTATTAGTACTTTAGTAGTAATTTTCATAATTATTATTTATTAATTTAAATGATGCCTATGTCATTCATGCGAAAGCAGGAATCCAGAAAAACATATAAAAAATAGTTTTTTTATATGTTTTTCTGGATTCCCGCTTCCGCGGGAATGACATCCTGAACGTTCGTACAATACAAGGTCATACAATCTAAGACTTCTTTTCTAACCAAGATTTGACATAGTTAATTTCTTCAGGGTTCATTAGAGAAGGAGCATGACCGGCATATTTTATTTCATAAAGATCAAAAATTTTTGTTGCTTTCATCTTTTTAAGAGTAGATTTTGTTAAAATTTGAGATTTCATCCCATGAATTACTAATATTCTACATTTTATTTTATTCCATACAGACCATAGTTTAATATCTTCATGGTTACTAGCATTTTTCATTCCTTTTGTTATAGCAGGATCATAATTCATTTTATATTTTCCGCCGAATGTAGAAATGACACTATATTTTGTTAAATAATCCCAATCTTCTTCATCTTTAATACCGCTTTGTGCATAAATAAGTTTTAAATGTTCTTTTGCACTAGCCAAATCATCTAAGAGTATCGTTTTTTTAGCATAACCTCCCATTTTAATTAAAGGAGCAGCATCAATAAACGCCCCTATATCATTTAATATTAAGGCTTTAAAAATATTTTTATATTTACTGGCAAGTACCATACCTATAATACCACCCATTGAAGTACCAAGCCAAATAGGATTTTTGATATTTAGCCTTTTTAAAAAAAATAACGTATCTTTAATATAAGTCGTATAGTTATAATGATTAGCTTTTTTAAAATTTTCGCTATCACTGCGACCGGGATAATTTATTGCAATTACTCTATAATTTTTACTCAACTCTTTAGCTATTTTATCAAAATCATGAGCATTTCTAGTTAAACCGTGAGCACATACTATTATATTTTTATTTTTAGGATCACCGAATTCCAAATAAGAAATTTTATGTTTCGGTATATATTGAAGAGGTAATAAATTAATATAGGGACCAATTTTTATTGAATTAATTTTCATATGAACCTATTAATACCAATTTAGAATAAATTGTAAAAAAATCATTGTCATCAATTGTCATCATGTTATTAATTTAAGTCACTTAAAAATATACTGACCATGGTCGGCATATATATAACTACAAAAAGCAAAGATAAAAACACAGTAGCTGCAACTTTTTCAGGGTAAAATTTCTGTAAATTCGCTATAACTATAGTATTTGCTGCGAGTGGTGCCGTAGAAAGTAGTTTTAGGGCATTATAGTAATCATTGTTATACCATTTTGTTACAAAATGATCAAACATGATAAATAACCCTACTCCCAAAGGATAGAATAGAAATTTAGCAGCAAAAGTAGCAAGAGTAAATTTGATATCGACTTCAAATTTTTGTAGAGACGAAAGAGCAAGACCCACCATCACCATACCGAGTATCGAAAAAGCGCCTTTCATATTATATATAAAATCATCTAAAAAATCCGGTAAAGTAAAACCGCAAAAACTAAATAAACATCCCAAGAAAAAAGCATTTAAAATCGGTAATTTTACTACTTTTAATATACTATCGGTGGTATTAGCAAAGCTCCTCATACAAATATAAAAGCCGACGGAACATTCATAAATATTCACTCCTATAACAACCATCATGTAAATACTTAATGTATAATCATCAAAAAGTGCTGTAGCTATAGGCAACATAAAATACCCGCCATTTGCCGTACCTGCAGACAAAGCTATAATATTACGTGTATGATCCTGCCAAAATTTACCAAAAAAATAATAAGAAAAGAGCGATAAGAGTGTTGCAATTACAAATGTTACAACCGTAATGCTTAATGCCGCAAGTGTTAAGGTTGTACTAGCAGGTATCGTAAAAAATACTATAGGCGATATAAAATAGAATAGTAACGAAGAGATACTATCTCTTTCAACATTTGAATATTTACCTGCTAAAAATCCTATTACTACACTTAATAATACCGAAACGGTTTTAAAAAAAACTATACTAAAGATTATCATGTAATGAGCTAAAGATATAATTACTTATAATATATGAGGTTTTATTTTTTTCACTAAATTTTGTAAAGATTTTTACTTCATCAGACCAAAATAAATTTCTAATTAAAACTTTAAAAACTTTATGTGATTTAAGGTATCTAATTTAATATGAAATTTTCATATTTATTAGTATTGCTCGCGTGGATTCATATGTCATTCCCGCGGAGGCATTGTTGCGTGGATTCATATGTCATTCCTGCTTTTGCAGGAATGACATAAGGAATAACACATGAAGCTACTTCGGAAATTATAGGCATATGTAAATTATATTTTTTTATCAAATCCAAAACTAATTTTAATGCTTCTCTTCCCTCTACTAGCTCTTTATATTCCTGTAAAAATTTCTTTTTATCGCTACTAATTCCAAGTTCATAACCAAATTTTGTATTACGTGAACCTAACGAATAACAAGTAAGCACTAAATCGCCTACTACGCCCTCTAGTAAAATATCAGAATTTTTTTGCATACCACCTAACGCTTTCGACAAAATAGCAATTTCTTTTAAGGCAGCTACTATAAGCGTTGCTCTTGCATTTTCGCCCTGCTTTCTTGCTAAATCAATCCCGCTTTTAATAGCAAAAATATTTTTTAAAGCTCCTGCTACCTGTAATGTTACAATATCGCTTGACACATTAGTAGTAAAAATTTTTGAACTTAGGTTATAAGCTATTTTATTTGCTATATCTATATCTAAACTTGCAATACTTGCCGAAGCAGGTAAATTTTTAGCAAGTTCTTTTGCTAGATTTGGACCTACAAAAAACGCTGTAGGACTATGCGGTAATAGAGTTTTTAACCTATCTGAAAATAATGCGGTAGGATTACGGGCAAAGCCTTTTGTTGCAATTAGAAGAGTATTGTCTTTAGAAATGCTGTGAGTTTTTAATAATTTTATTGAGTCATCAAAAGCGTAAGACGGCACTGCAATAATAATTAATTCAAAATCCTTAATTATATCTAAGTTTGTAGTAGCCTGTAAATGAGCAGGTAATTTAATATCCCCTAAATATTTTACATTAGTTTTGTTATGTAAAATTTCCTTTGCTATTGCCTCATCACGTAAAAATAAAGTAACGTTATTACAGTTTTGTGCTGCTAAAGAAGCAAGGCTAGTACCGAAACTCCCTCCCCCATAAACCGCAATATTTTTAAATTTGTTCATGTGCTTATTTTTTCTTTGTCACTTGCAGGTTTGTAGGTATCGTTGCTTGGCTTGTTTATGTCATTCTCACGAAGGGGGAATCCAGTAAAACCATATAAACACAAGTTTTTATATGGTGTTTTTATCAAATATGTAACTTCTGTATCAATATTGAAGTTGTGTTTCTGAATTCCCGCTTCTGTGGGAATGACATTGAGCCAATTTCTCGAGCCATAAAACAATACCTACTCACAATAACAATTGCACTACTCCACAGCTTTCTCAAGATTTACTATTATAACGGGTGACTTATTAATTTCTTGTTTTAAGGTTTTACGGATTGTTCCTTTTATTGCCTCGATTACTTGTTCATCCGACAATGCTTTTTTAGCCTGTTTATTTTGAATGGTCACAAGTTCTTTAATATCGTTTTTAATGAGGTTAACTAATGCCATATCCTCTTTCGGATCAAGCAGCCCGGGCATAGACAGCATTGGGTTTGCAACCAGCAGTCCTTTTTTATTAATGACTACTGATGCTACCACGATACCCGACTCACGCATACGTCTTCTAGCTTTGAAAATCGGAGATTCAACGGGCAGCAAATAATTACCGTCAACAGCTAAATAACCGTTTTCAACCTTTGAAATTACTTTTGCATTATTAGGTTCAAGCAGTACTACACTACCATTTTCAACCTCTACTACCTGTTTTATGCCGTTTTTCTTAGCAAGCTTAACATGTTCATGAATATGTACAGGCTCGCCGTGAACAGGTATACAAATATTCGGTCTAATTAGAGAATACATTTTTTGTAGCTCGTCAATCGATGGATGTCCTGAAACATGTACAAAATGGTCTCGCTCGGTAATAACTTCTACACCGGCTTTAACAAATATATTAAATAGCCTGAATATTTTCTTTTCATTACCCGGAATAATTTTTGAAGAAAAAATCATTGTATCCTTAGGAACAAGCTTTATAGACGGATGAGAATTACTAGCCAGTTTTGCGGTAGCAGCCATAGGCTCACCTTGACAACCGGTAGCAATTACTAATAATTCTTCTCTTCTAAATCTGCTAACATCACGTTCACTAATTAGAGGAGCAATATCTTTCAAATAGCCGCTTTCCTGCGCAGCAAGCATCATACGGTGCAAACTTCTACCGGTTAAGACTACTTTTCTACCCGCAAGCCCTGCAGCATGAATTATTGTATCAAGCCGTGCTAAATTAGAGGCAAAGGTTGAAACTACTACCATTTGAGGACAACCGGCTATAATATCTACTAAACTTTTTCTAACATCCCCCTCAGAACCTGAGCTTCCTTTATTAAATACGTTAGTTGAATCACAAACAAGTGCAAGAACCCCTTCATCTCCGTAAGATTTTAAAAGCTCCTCATCGGCTTTTTTTCCAAGTATCGGATCGTTATCAAATTTCCAATCCCCCGTATGTAAAATATTACCTGCATCCGTACGGATCATAATTGCTTGCATTTCAGGAGCCGAATGAGTCAGTGGCACCATCTCTAAGGAAAAAGGATCTAGATTTATTTTACTACCGGGTTTTACTTCATGAATTTTTATATTTTTAGCAAAATCATATTCATTTAAACGAATTTTTAGAAAATTTGCTGTAAAAGTAGTAATATAAATAGGACATTTAAGTCTATTCCATAAATATTGGACTCCACCTAAATGATCCTCGTGAGCATGAGTTAAAATCAGACCTACTATATCTTTTTTATATTTCTCGATAAAGCTGCTATCAGCAATGATCATATCAACACCGGGTAAATAATCATCGGCAAAACCGCTACCACAATCAATCATTAACCATTGACCTTGATAATGGTAAAGATTAAGATTCATACCTATTTCATTAGATCCCCCTAGCGGTACAAATAGCAGATCATTTTTATGATTTTTGATGTTGAATGATGACATAATTTAACTTAATATTTATTTTATTATTTTATTCTTATAACTTATTATTAGTTAAGCGTCTATATATTAAAAAAGAAATTCATATAATGAATATAAATAAAATAGCATTGATTTATAACCACAATTCCAAACATTTAGCTATTATAGAAGAAATAAAAAAACTCTATAATTATTGTAAAATAGAGGAAGCGGAGGTCATTATCGTAATAGGCGGGGATGGAGCATTACTACATAATATTCACCGCTATATGCATCTTAATATACCTTTTTACGGAGTTAATTTAGGAAGCCTCGGCTTTTTAATGAATCCTTTAGATACCAAAAAATTATTACAAAATATACACGAAAGTACGGTTTCTATCCTAAATCCTCTTCTTATGCAAGTCGCAGATACGAGCGGTCAAATATATACGGCACTTGCTATTAACGAAGTATCGATATTTCGTAAAACTAATCAAGCTGCTAAATTTAGAATAGAAGTAAACGGGATAGAGAGAATGAACGAATTAGTAGCAGACGGAGCTTTAGTTGCAACACCTGCCGGAAGTAGTGCTTATAATTTATCTGCCAGCGGTCCTATTTTACCGCTTGAGTCAAACATGTTATGCCTAACCCCTATCTGCTCGTTTAGACCGCGTAGATGGCACGGTGCTTTACTGCTTTCATCTGCTACGATTAAATTTGAAATACTTAATACAAATAAACGACCGGTAAATGCTACTGCCGACTTTCAGGAGTTTAATAATATCACAAATGTTACCGTTAAATCTACTAAGGATAAGCCTGTTAAACTGCTCTTTAATAAAAACCATACGCTGGAAGATAGAATTATTAAAGAGCAATTCGGTGGGTAATTATTAAAAAATATTAATAATTTTTTGACTAAGAATTAAACTAATGTATGATGCCTTGTTAAAAATAACTAGGCATCATATATGAAATCAAAAAAGTCTTCTATTAACTTTTCTGAAAATACCCATATTTTATGGTTACCACGTGAAGCTCCAATATTACCTTAAATACAGCTATAGAATTGTACTCAGCAATAGTTAAGGATTTTGATATAAAAAATAATTATTTAAGAACTATTGAAGAAATCAAAAATTCAAAATTAGCTTCAGAATTTGCTAATTTAGCAATTAAGGAGATAAAAGAGGTAAAAACCCCAAAAAAGCTATTGGAATGTGTATTAAAAAATACAATTACGAAGAACTTAAAAATCATGAGTTATTTAAAGATTATGAGATTAGTGAATATAATGCTTTAATTAATAAAAATTCTAAAGTAGAAATATTTTTTGAATACAAACCTAGCTCCAATTCTTCTAACCCTATCACTAAGATTATCAATAAATTTATCGCTAAGGAAAATATTTTTCGTTTAGCCGTAGTAGAAAAGAATATTGCATTAATGGAAGAAGTAGCTAAAGATATACTTAAATCAGCACCTATAGTTTTAAATTTACTTAAAACTCACGGAGAATGGTATCAAAAATATCTAAATATTATTATTTGTAAAACCTGAATTTCAACCTGATATTATTAAACAATTAGCAAATATAGAAGATTTTGCTATTCTAGGCTCTTTTTCTGAAATATTGCTTGCTACCAAAAAATATGATGAAATAATAACATTACCTGCACCACGACCAGCGAATCTAGTAAACAATGAGCAAAAACAGGAAAGTAAATTTCATCTATTTTTGCCGTTATAATCTATCAGTAGCCTATAATAAATACAGGAAAATTATCATTAGACGAAGAACAATTATTACGCATTTTAAAGGATCGACCAAACGATAGCGCTTCATCAAGCTATAGCTTATTTAATATTTATTTACTTAACGAAAGGGCAACAGCAACAACAAATTTAATCAAAATGCTCCTACAGATATCAAAATTTCGACAGCAATGAGTTTTAATTTAGCTGAAATTGCTGAAGCTAAATTAAATCTAATTAACCAAGACAATTTATCTAAAGATAGTCAAGAACAGTTTCGATGTTTTCAATATATTGCCAAATACAATCAATATTCTGCTGCTGCGAAAATTGTGCATTAAGAAAACCTAAAGGATGAGTGAATCGAAATTAGCAACTCTATTAGTGGTGTTATATTACTATCTACAATAGCCTTATATACCAAAGTAATATGAATTAGCTAAACAATTTATACAAAAAATACCTAAAAATAAAATAACTCCATATCTCAGTAATATCTTCCAGGCAATAGAATTTTTATTCAATCCTGAAGAATATATTAACCAAATTCATATCGAAGCTCTTGTTAGCAACCTTAATTTTGCACAAGCACAAGCTATAGAAAAAATTAATAAGATTATCAATTGTTTAATCGCAATTAAGAAATACAACTTAGGGTTAAAGAAAGTTGAGGCAATTTTACAATATGATAATAAAAATCAGGAAGCCATTGAGATTAGATACGAATCAATGTGATAAATTTATAAATGCCTTAAAGAAAGATATAATATATAGACAACAGGGGGATAACGGCGTTAAATTTATCGGTAAAAAAGTAGTTGACATTAAAATTGATGGTGACCAGCATTTATTCACAAATATATTACATTCAAACGAACAAGGTGAATTACTGATACATTTTGATCATCAAGGAAATCATAATGATGTAATAAAATTCGCCAGCGAACATCATCTAGAATTTCACCAAGATTCACTATAACTTTAATAAAATTATTAATTTTTACTCAAAAGGTTGGCGTAGGTTAATAGCGGCAGATACGGTACCCTCGTCTAAATAATCAAGTTCACCTCCGATAGGTATACCGCTAGCAAGGCGAGAAATTTTAGCAGGATGCTCTTTTAAATATTCTGTAATAAAATAAGCAGTAGTCTGACCTTCTAAAGTAGAATTAGTAGCAATAATAACTTCTTTAATATTTTCTGCAAAACATCTTGTAAGTAGTTCAGGTAACCGAAGTATGCTAGGGTTTTGTCTACTAGCTGCCGATAAATTATGACCGAGTACATGATATAAACCTTTAAAATTACCGCTACGCTCCATTGCCCATAATTCAGCCACAGTTTCGACAATAGCAATAATTGATTTATCTCTATATTCAGAAGAACAAATACGGCAAATATTTTCCGTATCCATATTACCGCAAATCTCGCATTTTACTATTTTCTTATCTATCTCTACAAGATTATTAATCAGGCTTTTTAACCTTACGTCTTTATCTTGCAATAGGTAAAGCGCTATACGCCTTGCCGATCTAATACCAAGACCGGGTAATTTTGAAAAAAGATAAATTAGCTGATCTATATCATTATCATTTGTTTCATTCATAAATATACTCGTTTAATTTGAAAAATGCGCTACATCGTATTATAAGCACTGCGGTACTCACCTATTAAGTGTATATGCTCCGCTCTTCGCCTTATATACTCCTTGCTCTTTTCCAAATTAAACTTCGTCTATTACTTAGGAGTATATTTAAGACTTAATAACGACGGTTCCGGCTATTTTATCATGTAATGCTTGTTTTTTAGAAGAAAAAAGTATGAAAAAAATACCGATAGGAAAAGTCATATACCCTAAAAATCTTTTAATTAACTGCTTTAAGGTCGGACGATTTAATGTTACGGCATCTACGATTTTCATACGTAAAAACATTTTACTAAGCGTTGCACCTTTATAATACCAAAGCGTTATGAAATATGAGCCTATTACTAATATATTAGTAGCAAAAATTGAAATATTAAACAAAATATATTTATTAAAATTTCCTGCTTTAAGATATTCATAAAATTCCTGACTCATAACCGAGTTAAACATTGCATTGGGATTATGAAGATTAATGTTATTGCTAAGGAAATAATCATTAAAGAACAACCATAATAAATTAAAAGAACAAAATTGTGATATTGGGATTGCTATAAAGGCAAATACTGATAAATCAAGTGCCGTAGAAAAAATTCGTGCTATAAAATCAGGATAAATAATTTGTTTTTTCATTGCCAGTTACTTTATTTTGGTGTTAGATAGTAAGGGTTATGGCAATCTCAGGATTGTGGCATGAGATTGCTTCGTCAAAACTTACAGTTTGTCCTTGCAATGACGATTAATACCCCTAATCACAATCCAATATATTACATTCATGAATCAATTTAAAGCATATAGTTTATTATTTGTTGATAGTTTTGTCTCAAATCTTGTTATAGGTTTTCAGAATGAATTAATATTTCATTCTATGAAAATGTTCGGAGGCTATAATAGTTTAATAATGCTGTTAGTAGCTATTTGTGCTTCTCTTAGCGGTAATGCAATCAATTATATTTTTGGAACAATAGTTTTAAATATCTTTTATGCTTCCAAAAATACACAAAATATTTTAAGACATAAAAATTTAACAAAACTATATTATAAATATGAGATATTTATAATTTTCTTAATGGCATTTTCTTTTTGGGGAAGCTTTATTTCTTTATTCTCCGGTTTTTTTAAAACAAAATTTCTAAAATTTTTAGGTATTGGTTGTTTGGCAAAAGCATGCTATTATGCCTTAGAATTGTATATATTTTTTAACGCATGAAAAAATTAACCAAAACTCATTCTCATAGACAACAAAAATTAGCAAGCATTATAAATGAAGCATTAATAGAAATTCTAAGGCGTGGCAAAATGCTGGATAGCAGACTTTTTGCTTGTCCTCTCACTATTACGAAAGTTATAGTTACTACTGATCTCAAAATAGCTAATTGTTATTTCTTGCCTTTTAATACTAAACTAACAATAGATGAAATTATGGATGCATTAAATAATTCTAAAAATGCTATCAGAAATTTTATTACTAATAAAATACATATGAAATTCTCGCCTGATATAAGATTTCATTACGATCACGGATTTGATAATGCTATAAAAGTGGCACACTTATTAAAAGATCTCTGAATATAAGAATCTAATAATTTATTAAAAAATTATTATTAATAAATTATTTTAATATTTAGGTTATTGTATCATGCCATATTTTAATCAGTAATGTTATAACTGAAATATGGCATAACAAAATAGATAACTTAAAAGAAATAAAAGGATTAACAGGTTTACGCGGGTATACTGCATTATGGGTATTCTTCTTAACACGCCACATATAATTTGGCCAGATAACTCAATTGGAATGAATATAGCAAGACTTCAGTCTTGGGGTTGTAATATTTTTTGTGTTATCCGGCTTTATTTTTATACGCATACCGTTAGTTATAAAAGTTTTTTATTTGCACGTATTGCCAGAGTTTATCCCTTACATTTATTTATGCTTTTATAATGTGTTCCTTATTCAAGCATGGGGGTTCACGGATTTAGTATCTTGGAATCCAACCTTCATGTGCAATAAGTACGGTAATGTTTGCATATTAATTATTTCCTTTTTTAATATCATTGATGCAAAGATTATCAATAATTAAGTTATTGATAATCTTGTTATTTATATCTTATTGGATAATTTCTGCTCCTTATGCTTTTTTCAATGGCTGCAGACCCATATTAGTAACGAAAGAGTACAATTTGCTTACGGTAAAAGCTTAATAATGTTTTTAGGTGTATTTATTTTTGGTTGTATAACATATTTTATTACAAAATATATAAAATCTTTGAAACTTAATTATATTATTTATGATATTATTACATTTGTAGGAATTGCTGTTTTTGCTTATATTTTTATTATAATTAATGCAGAAACACTTTGGTGGCTTGCAGTTGGCTCATTCTTAATAATTATTGGAAAATCTAATGATTCAGGATTAAGTAAACTTATTTTCGGTAATCCAATAACATATTTTCTAGATCAAATTTCATATGCTTTATACCTTTCTGCTTTAACTACAGAATTTTTTGTAGCATAATTACTGGATTTATCCAACTCCTTTATGGCTTAAATTTGCTACTTCGGTTACAATAGCTACTATTTTGCATTATATAATTGAATTACCAGCTCGCCAGTTCATTCGTCAATTAAAAGTGAATAGATAGATAGGTGCTAGGAGATAAACGCAATCATTGAAAACAATAATTATCCGTTATACTAAAAACGCTTAAAAATTAAGCTTTAGTACAACAGCCCCCCTAGCATAAATGGACTAAAGGCTATTATAAATAAGTGTTTTGCAATGATGGAGTTTAAACATCATTTACAAAACGATAAATATCATAATAATTAAAATAATCAAGATATTTTAGTTATGTTTTAAATTTTAAGTATAACGCAAATAAAAATAAATCCTTATTTTTATTAAATAACTTTAAAAGATTATTTTTTTATATTAAAATATAAAAATAATCTTTTAATAAAAATAAATAGAAAATGTCTCCTCAAATAATAGAGTTATTAATTTTTGCCGTTATTGCCTTTTACATTATCAACAAATTAATTACGACTCTCGGTTCTACTGCAGAAGAGGAACAGACAAAGCAAAAATCTTATTTTGGCGAACCGGTTATTAAGGACGTAACTTACAGTATAGTTAAATCTAATAAAGAAGAAAAAAATATTCCAACAGCCCAAGATATTAAAGCTTTTAAAGATATAATAGTAGAACATAATATAACTGCGGTCGTAGATGGAATGGAACAAGTCCATAAACGCCTTTACTCCTTTGATCCGGTTAAATTCATAAATAATGCTAAAACTGCTTTTCAAATGATTATAGAAGCTGCTTATAAAAAAGATGCTAAAGAATTATCTGAGCTGGTAGATAAAAGATACTTGGAAGAATTTGAAAAAATAACACCGTCCTATGGTGATTTTTTTGACTCATCGGCTTTAAGTGCAAAATATTCAGAAATTTACATGTTCGGTAATAACATATTTATTAAATTACTATTTCAAGGTAAAAATGTAGTTGACAAAATCGAAGATTTAAAGGAAGAATGGACATTTACACGTAATGCTAATACCAAAGAAGTTGATTGGTTTTTAAGCAATATTGAGAGAGTGTAGCAATTATATTTTATGACCTGAATGTCATTTCCGCGGAAGTGGGAATGACATCAAAAGACTATAAAACTAAATAACAAACTATTAGTAATGAGTAAAATTTTCTATATTATAGGCACTATATTAATAATAAGTGTCGGTATTTTTATGTTTCAAACGATAACGGATAACAATCAAATAATCCCCAGAAAAGTTTTATTCGGTAACCCTGATAAAGCCAGGGTTTCTCTAACCCACGACGGCAAATATATTCTATATGTTGCACCGAAAGATGGTGTATTAAATATTTGGCTAGCACCCTCAGATGATATTAGTAAAGCAGAAGCCATAACCCATGACAAAGGACGCGGTATTTGGTCTTATGCTAAAGCTTATAATAATAAAAATATTTTATATACCCAAGATTTTAACGGTGATGAAAATGACCGAATTTATAGCTATAACATAGAGACAAAAGAGACAAAATTACTTACTCCTGCAAAAGGAGTTAAAGCCAAAATAGCCGGAGCAAGTCATAAGAAGCCAAATGAGATATTAATATATTTAAATGAGCGTAATCCTGAATATTTTGATATTTACAAATTAAATCTAGATACTCTAGAAAAAGAACTGATTTATAAAAATGATAGATTTACTGATTATGTAACTGATGAAAATTTAAATTTAAGATTCGGTAGCTTACTAGATAAAGACGGAACTGTTGAATATTATGAATTAAAAGACGGAGAACCAAAGTTATTTACTAAGATATCAATGGAAGATTCTTTTAACACTGCCATACTTGGTTTTGATGCTAGCGGTGAAACTTTATATATGCTAGAGGGACGTAATCGTAATACCTCCGCACTTAAAGCTATAACACTAGCTACAGGTAGTGAAGAAATATTAGCCGAAGATGCAAAAGCCGATATCAGCTTATTTACAGTTCATCCCACAAAGCAAACTCCGCAAGCAGTATCTATAGATTATGATAGAGTCTCATATAAAATATTAGATAAAGATATTGAAGATGATATTAAATATTTGCAATCTATTGATCGCGGTGATTTAATTATTAATAGTAGGACGCTAGACGATAAAACTTGGATCGTTGCTTATATGGCTGATAATGCACCGGTGAAATATTATAAATATGATAGGACAAATAAAAAAGCTGAGTTTTTATTTACTAATCGCAAAGAACTTGAGCAATATAATCTTGCTAAGATGATACCGATAATTATCAAGTCACGTGACGGGCTTGATTTAGTTAGCTATATCACTTTTCCAAATGATGTAAAGCTCGATAAAAATAATATACCCGATAGAAAAGTACCTCTAATTTTAAATGTCCACGGCGGTCCGTGGGTACGTGATAGCTGGGGATACAATACTGAGCATCAGTGGCTTGCAAATCGTGGTTACGCAGTTTTAAGTATAAATTACCGTGGTTCTACCGGTTTTGGGAAAGATTTCTTAAACGCCGGTAATTTAGAATATGCCGGTAAAATGCACACCGATTTAATTGATGGTGTTAACTGGGCTATTAAGAATAATATAGTTGATTCTGACAAAGTTTGTATTATGGGTGGAAGCTATGGAGGTTATGCAACGCTTGTAGGTCTTACCATGACGCCTGACGTATTTGCTTGCGGTATTGACGTTGTCGGTATGTCTAATTTATTAACTCATGTGCAATCTAAAGCTCCTTATATGACACCATTGTTAAGTATATATAAAACACGTATAGGACCTTGGGACACTGAAGAAGAAAAAGAATTTTTAAGACAAAGATCACCGATTAATTTTGTTGATAATATCAAAAAGCCTTTATTTATAGCACAAGGTGTTCACGATGTGAGAGTCGTGCAGGCAGAATCAGAACAGATTGTAAACAGCATGCAAGCAAAGCATATACCGGTAGTTTATGCACTTTACAAAGATGAAGGTCATGGATTTGCAAAAGCCGGTAATAGAATCTCATATTACGCTCTTGCCGAGCAGTTTTTAGCTAAGGTTTTAAAAGGAAGAGCGGAACATATAGGAGATGACTTAAAGAATGCTAATCTCATTCTGAATGATAAAGAAAAAATTAGCGGTACAGAGGCAGAAAAGATTATAGATACGGCAGTTGGGAATTAAGAAGCAACTGTCATACCGTGACTCGGTGTCACCCCGTGGCTTTGCCCATGGGATCTAGTTAAAAATACTAATAATTTTAGTATTTTTATTGTTTTTTAGATTCCTGCTTTCGCAGGAAAATTACACAGAAGAGCGACAATGACATTAAGTAAGTTTGAGTACTATCATGCTACTTACAAATACTGAAAATTCTTACGGCTTAATTGCAAAACTTTTTCACTGGATCATGAGCATTATAGTTATAGTAATGCTCATTGTCGGTGTCTTAATGGATAATTTCTTAGAACTTCCTTTAAAAGGGCAATTATACGGGATACATGAAGCAACCGGTATAGTTGTTGTATCTTTAGTAATAATAAGGCTTTTATAGAAATTCTATAATGCTAATGTTTTGCTACCGGAAGATATGCCGAATTGGCACAAAAAGCCACTAATATTAATATAAATTTGCTATAGCTTTTAATGTTATTAATGCCGATAAGCGGCTTTCTAATAACTATCTTATCAAACCATCATATTGATTTTTATGATTTGTTTACTATCAATTCTTTTGCTCCAGATTTACAATTTGCCAAAATCTTTAAAAAAATCTATAAAAAGGCTGCTTATTTACTGCTTTAATTATTTTGATATACTAGCTGCATTATATCATCACTTTATTAAGAAAGATAACGTATTAAAAGGATATTGAATGAGTAACCTCATTATAAACTTATTGACATATAATAAATTGTGTTTTATATACAAAGTAAGATCAGATAACTTACTATATTAGTATTATGAGTAAAAGTGCCAGAGTAGTAATCTCATCGAAAGGACAGGTAGTTATACCTAAATATATAAGCAATAAACTTGGTTTACATTCAGGCTCTGAGTTAATAATTAACTACAAAAAAAATGAAACATTAGAATTGCTTCCTATAAAAAAAGATATCTATAGCTTTTTTTGGTAAAGGTAAACATAAAGCTAAAAACGGTCCGGTGGATGTAGATGAAGCTATTAGTATTGCGATTATCGAAAATGATAGGAATTGACACTAATATCTTAACTCGTACTTTTCTTGAAGATGATGAAATACAAGGTAAAGCAGCTCAAAATTTCTTAAAACATAACATCACTAATAAGATTTTTATTGCATCATATGCATTACTTGAATTTGTATGGGTGCTAAAAGTAAATAAATTTACTCGCCAGGAAATTTATGAAGCAGTAATTAATTTTATTGATAATTCTGGCTTTATCATTGGGCATCAAGACATATATCAGCTACTGAGAAATATATTAAAGGTAAAGCAGACTTTGCCGATTATATGATTATTGCAGAAGGAGAAGTCAACAGTGCTAATAAGTTTAGCACTTTTGATAAAGATATAGTAAGAGAAGTTAAAAATGCATCTTATCCATAAAAATTAATAGCACTTTAAATAAATTATTTAAAATGAATATTCATGAATATCAAGCAAAAGAGATTTTAAGAAAATACGGCGTACCTACTTCCACCGGGCTAGTTGTTACGAAAACCGAAAAGATTAATGAAACCATAGATAAATTAAATACGGAAGTATATGTGGTTAAAGCACAAATACATGCCGGCGGTAGAGGTAAAGCAGGCGGTGTTAAGGTTGTTAAGAGTAAAGAAGAAGCCAAAAAAGTTGCTCATGACATGTTTGGTATTAATTTAGTAACGCATCAAACAGGACCTCAAGGACAAAAAGTAAACCGTCTTTATATCGAATCAGGTTGTGAGATTTTAAAAGAATATTATTTTAGTATAGTATTTGATAGATCGGCTAGCTGTATTACTTTTATAGCTTCTACGGAAGGAGGAGTTGATATTGAAGAAGTAGCAGAAAACACTCCGGAAAAAATTATTAAATTTTCCGTTGATCCTGCAACCGGTTTACAAGATTTTCATATGCGAGGCATAGCTTATGAGTTAGGCTTTAAGGATAACCAAGCTAAACAGATGAAAGAAATAGTAAAATCAGTCTATAATGCTTTTATTGAAACCGATGCAGCACAAATCGAAATCAACCCATTAATTGTAAATAGCGACGGGAACTTATTAGCTTTGGATGCAAAAATTACTTTTGACGATAACGGCTTATTGCGGCATCCGAATATTACGGCAATGCGTGATCATGATGAAGAAGATCCTCTAGAAACTAGAGCAGCAAATGCAGGACTTAGCTATGTAAAAATGGACGGTAATATCGGTTGTATGGTTAACGGTGCCGGTCTTGCCATGGCCACTATGGATATTATTAAACTTTACGGTGCTTCACCTGCTAATTTCTTGGATGTCGGTGGTGGAGCTGATCGTGAGCGTGTAAAAGAAGCTTTAAAAATAATTTTATCTGATAAAGCAGTACAAGGGATTCTAGTTAATATTTTCGGCGGTATCATGCGTTGTGATATTATAGCAGAAGGGATTATTGCCGCTGCAAAAGACATAGGTATAAAAGTACCGTTAGTAGTTCGTTTAGCCGGTACAAACGTTGAAAAAGGCGAAGACATTTTATCAAATTCTGGTTTAGAAATAATACCGGCACATGATTTAGCAGATGCGGCAAATAAAATAGTTGAAGCGATACGGTAGATAACCGTCATGAGCTATACAGGCATTGACCTTGTTGTATAGCGCTCGAAAAACCAGTTCAGTGTCATACCGTGTCTTGACCACAGTATCCATAAAAAAATTAAAATAAGGACTGGATCACGCGATCAAGTCGCGGGATGACATCAAAGTAAAATAAAAACAATAAACATTATTTAACATGGCAATATTAATAAATAAAAAAACACAAGTTATCTGTCAGGGTTTTACTGGTTTACAAGGAACTTTTCACTCTGAACAAGCGATAGCGTACGGCACTAACATGGTTGGCGGTGTTACACCCGGCAAAGGCGGTCATACTCACCTTGATTTACCTGTATATAATACCGTACATGAAGCAAAAGCAAAAACCGGTGCAAATGCAAGCGTTATATATGTTCCGCCCGGCTTTGCCGCTGATTCGATATTAGAAGCAATCGATGCCAAAATTGAAGTAGTAGTATGTATAACGGAAGGCATTCCGGTGCTTGATATGGTGAAAGTCAAACGTGCTTTAGTCGGTTCTAAAACTAGATTAATCGGTCCTAACTGCCCTGGAGTTATCACACCGGGTGAATGTAAAATCGGTATTATGCCTGGGCATATTCATAAAAGAGGAACAATAGGTATTGTTTCCAGATCAGGTACTCTAACTTATGAAGCAGTAGCACAGACAACAGCAGTAGGACTTGGACAATCTACGTGTGTCGGTATAGGCGGCGATCCTGTTAACGGCACTAATTTTGTTGATTGTATTGAGATGTTTTTGACAGATGATGAAACAAAAGCAATTATTATGATCGGTGAAATTGGCGGTAATGCAGAAGAAGATGCAGCTGAGTTTATCAAGCAGTCAAAAATCAAGAAACCTATAGTAAGCTTTATTGCAGGTATTACAGCACCTCCAGGTAAAAGAATGGGACATGCCGGAGCTATTATTGTCGGAAGAACAGGAAGTGCCGAAGATAAGCTGGAAGCTCTACAAAGTGCCGGCGTAATTATCACTAGATCCCCTGCCGATATCGGTAAAACTATGTTAGATTTACTAAATAAAGGCTAAAGTTATTCAAGAGCAATTGCTGTCATTCCTACTAGGTCTTGTTGCGTGGAGACTGAAGGTCGTCATTGCGAGGAAATTACGTAAGTAATTGACGAAGCAATTTCAGGATGCTTGACAGGATTGCCACGTCGCTTCGCTCCTCGCAATGATGATTTGGTACCCATGCAACCATGCTTTCACGGGAATAACATAAAAAGCATTTACTGGTCTACGCAACAATTCTTAAGGACTCTTAATTATCCCTAATTTCTTTAACTATATTTAGTAATTGTGGAAAATCTATTAACCCAGGTATTAATTTTGAATCGATTATATACGCAGGTACTCCTTGAATTCTAAGACTTCTAGCTATTTTCATATTTTGAGTAATTAAATCTTTAATCTCATTACTATCGGCAATTTCTTCAATTTCCGTAGCATTTAAGCCATTCTCAGTTAATAATTCTTTTATAGATTCCTTAGAAACATCTCTTATTTTTATTAATTCATCATGAACAGCTTTGAATTTACTTGGATTAACCTTATAAACGGCTAAAACTATTCTTGCAAGATATTCGGAAACATCTCCAAGGATAGGAAGCGGTCGTAATACAACTTTAACTTTTGGATCGTTTTGCAATAATTCATTTATAGAAACATCGCCTTTTTTACAATAAGAACAATTGTAATCATAAAAAGCAATTATTGTTACATCACCGTCTTTATTTCCTATAACAGGAAAGCTTGTGCTATCTTCAATACTTAACTTATTATCTTTTATATAGTTATTAACTTTAGTCTCATTTTCCTGTACTTTACGTTTTTGCAACCCTTCTATTGATTCTATTATTATTTCCGGAGTTTTAAGCAAATAATCTTTGATTATTGCTTGTACTCTTTCTTCTTCACATTTTCTTGCATCTTCGCTTTGTTTAACCTCAACGGAAACTGGATTTGTAGAATAAGTTTTCATTGTTTTGAAAACAAATAAAACTCCTATTATAACTATAAATATAACCAATATTTTACCTATAATATCCTGCATAAATACCTTTTTTAAAAATTTTATATCTTCCTAAAGTCTAAGTAATTCTATATGTCATTCCCGCGAAAGCGGGAATGACATAAAACGATCTATGTAACAAAGCCAGCTTGTCATCCGGTGTAGCAAAGTCCATTACTTCTGTCTTATTAATCTGCTCTGATCTCTTTTCCAGTCTTTTTCTTTAATTGACTCTCTTTTATCATGTAATTTCTTACCTTTAGCAATACCAAGTTCAACTTTCACTTTATTTTTTTTATTAAAATACATAGAAAGAGCTACTAGCGTATAGCCTTTTATTCTAATTCTACCGATAATTTTCTTTATCTCTTTAGTATGCAACAATAATTTACGCGGTCTACGAGTAGCATGATTAAATCTATTCGCTTTTTCATATTCTGCAATATGGCAGTTATACAAAAATACCTCATGTCCGGTATCTGCCGCATGACTTTCTTCTATAGAAGCTTTGCCTTGACGCAGAGACCGTACTTCACTACCCTTTAATACAATACCCGCTTCTAATCTTTCTTCAATAAAATAATGAAAAAGGGCTTTCTTATTTTGTGCAATAACTTTCTTATATTCAGTCATATTTTTATAGATAGTGATGTTATGATGTTTTCAATTTGTTTTTTGGCACTATCGCTTGCTTCAGTTAATGGGGGTCTAATTTCATTTTCACATAAACCTAAATAATGTGCAGCATATTTTATCGGAATCGGATTAGATTCTACAAATAATGCTGTATATAAAGGTAGTAATTTCTGATGGATTTCTAATGCTCCTTTAGTATCGTTCTTATTCCATTTTTCTAATAGCTCTTTACATATATTAGGAACAATATTAGAGGCTACAGAAGTCCACCCCACCCCACCTTGAGCGTTAAAAGCTAAGACTACTTCATCATTACCGGTTAAAATATTGAAATCCTTTTTAACTGTTGCTCTGATCCGCAATGGACGTTCTAAATCTACACCACAATCTTTTAATGCTAAAATACGCGGTAGCTTGCTAAGTCTCAATATTGTCTCATCAGAAAAATCTACTCCGCTTCTAGTTGGAGCTGAATATAACATAATAGGTAAATTACACGCTTCATGCAATGCTTCAAAATGCTTATAAATTCCGTGTTGGGTAGGTTTGACATAAGATGGTGGACTAGCCATAAAACCATCTACGCCGATTTTTGTAGATTCCGCTGCAAGTGCTCTTGCATAAGTAGTATTATTTGATGAACACCCGCTTATTATAGGAATACACTTATTAACGATTTCTACGCTAGTTTGCAGTAATAATTTATATTCTTCAAAGCTTAAACTACTACTTTCTCCCGTTGAGCCTGCAATTAATACTGCATCGACTTCATGCTTTATTTGATGTTTTACAATTCTCTCTAAAGCATATAAGTCTAACTTATTATCTTTAAAAGGTGTTATAAGTGCGGTAATTAAACCTTTAAATATGTTATGCATGATTTTTTTGATTTTAATTGTTTAGCTTATTAAATCATCATTGCGAGAAGAATTACGTAGTAATTCGACGAAGCAATCTCAGGAGTTTGTTATTATTTCATGGGATTACCACGCAGTCTACGACTGCTCGCAATGACGACTCAGTATCCATACACAGGCAATACCTCCTCGCAATGACGTTTCTTCTACTCCCTAACAACACGCCTATACTCTTCTTTCAAACGATCTGCAATTTTATGATCATCAAAAATAATCTTTTTATTGCCAAGATCTATAGAATCAATATTTTGTACCTCAATTGCCGTGCCTGTAACAAAACATCCGGTAAAATCCTCTATTTGCTCTAATTTTAAACGCTCTTCTTTTACTTCTAGACCTAAATCTTTTGCAATTTCAATAATAGTCTTTCTTGTTATACCGTTTAAAAACCTATCGGCAATTGGAGTATATAATATTTTATCTTTAACAAAGAAAATATTTGTTGTAGTGCATTCAGCAATATATCCTTCATAATCAAGTAATAATGCATCCTCATAGCCAAGAGCCTTAGCTTCTTTTTTACTCGTTATTGCCATATTATATTGAGCGGCGGATTTAGATTGTACCGGGGTGCTATCAGGCATTGCTTTACGCCAGCGGCTTACATGCAAATTTATACCTTTCTCAAAAGACCTCGGCATAGATGGAATACCGGCAATCAAAAGATTAGTAGATAAATACTGATTAGTGATATTTAGCGACTCGTCTCCGCACCAAATAAGCGGTCTTATATATGCATCCTTAATATTATTTTGTTTTATTACACGTTCATGCGCTTTTATTATCTCGTCTACATTATAAGGTACTTTCAAACCTAATGCTTCTGCTGATTTTATTAATCTTGCCGTATGTTCTTTTAGTTTAAAAACTTTGCCATTATAAGCTCTCTCACCCTCAAATACCGATCCTGAATAATGCAGGCTATGAGTCAAAACATGAATCCTTGCACATTGATAAGGAACTAAATCACCATTAATCCAAACATGCCAAAAAATTTGCTCTAGTTTTACCATTGTCATTAATCTATATTTATATTAAAGTATTGTCAATCGTCATGAGCTATACGGCCGTAGTTCCTATGTCATTCCTGCGAAAGCGGGAATCCAGTAGTATTTAACGTCATCCCGCGACTTGATCGCAGGATCTCAGAACACAACCTACGACATAAGATCCCGTGGTCAAGCCATGGGATGACAATAGTGAAATACAATTTTTTTAAATTAAACGAGTATGCATACATACAAAGCACATATTTTAATCGTTGATGATGATAGCAGAATATTAGCACTTTTAAAGCAATTTTTAAATAAAAACGCGTTTTTAGTATCAACGGCAAGCTCAGTCATAGAAGCTAAAAATCTATTAAAAACTTCTAATTATGATTTAATTATTTTAGATGTTATGTTACCTGAAATAACAGGGCTTGATTTTGCTACTACTATAAGGGATGCCGGTAATAATATTCCTATAGTTATGCTTACTGCTTTATCGGAAGCCGATGACCGTGTTAAAGGACTTGAAGCCGGTGCCTCTGATTATATAACTAAACCTTTTGAACCGAGAGAATTATTACTTCGGATAAATAACTTAATCAATAATTATAATAACTTTAAAAAAGAAACGAATATAATTAAATTCGGCAATAATTTTTATAATTCCGATACAAAAGAATTTACCAAGAATCATCAAATTGTATCTCTTAGCTCTACTGAACAAAAATTACTTGAGATATTAATAAAAAATTCCGGTAAATCTACTAGTCGTTTTGAACTGTCAAAAATAATGGGAGGGCTTAGTATGCGTTCTATCGATGTACAAATTACAAGAATAAGAAGCAAAATAGAAGACAACCCAAAAGAGCCGAAATATTTAAAAACTGTGCGTAATGAGGGCTATGCACTTTATATCTAAATTATTACAGCATATTTCAAAGAGCTTCAGACAAGATGAATTTAAAAGCGAGCCTACACAGCGTATAAAAATAAGTGAGCACAGACCAATCTTGAAAAATTCGCTTGTATCAAGCTCTTTGAAATATGCTTTACCAAGAACATTATTTGTACGGTTTATGTTTATTATAATCATTCCGATTTTAATAGGACAAATCGTTGCTATATTTTTGTTTTACGATCGTCATTGGTATAATGTTTCATATTATACTAGTACTATTATTATCAATGAAATAGAATCATTGATTAAAGAACATAGAAATAATTCAAGAGAGATAACCCATTTATCGGAAAATTATCTTAATTTATCTTATCAGTTTCAGCTTAATAAAAAGTTATCTATAAAACAGCCTAAATTAGGTGAACCTTTAACTATATTCAAAAATATTTTAGCTACAAAAATCCATGAAAACAATATAGTTAAACTAAATAAGAAAAATAAAATTGAAGTATTTTTAGAATTAAAAGATGGAGTATTATATATTACTTTTCCTGCAAAGTTACTACTTAATCCTACAGTATATATATTTGTTTTATGGATTATATCTTTAACTGTTATATTACTTTCTGTTTCTATTATTTTCTCCAAAAATCAAATTAAATCAATACTCACTCTTGCGGATAGCATGGATAAATTTGGTCGAGGTGTTTTAAAAGGCAACAATTTCAAACCTTCAGGAGCCTTAGAAATAAGAAAAGCAGGGCTTGCTTTTTTAAAAATGAAAGCTCGTATTGAAAAACAAATTACTAAAAAAACCACTATACTTGCTATGATTTCTCATGACCTGAGAACTCCTTTAACAAGAATGAAGCTACAACTTGAATTGATGGAAGAAAGCGAAGAAATCGAAGGGTTAAAACAAGATATATTAACTATGCAGCAAATGATAAATTCTTATTTAGATTTTGCTAAAGGTGCAAGTACAGAAGAATTTGAAGACATTTTATTATTACCTTGGATGGAACGTTTTTTTAACAAATGGTCACATGTAAATATTGAATTTATAAAATCTACTAATTTAGATAAACTAGCAGTATGCATTAAGCCGCATTCTTTTGAAAGAGCCTTGTCTAATGTAATCGGTAACGCTATAAAATATGGAACTAAAATTAAGATATCCTCAAAAGATAATGCATCTACCGTAGCTATAATTATTGAGGATAACGGTCCCGGTATAGATGATACGGAAACACACCTTGTATTTAAACCGTTTTATAGATCGGATAAAGCAAGACAGCTTGATAATGCAAGTAACGTAGGGCTTGGGCTTGCTATTACTAAAGAAATAATAAACGATCATAAAGGCTCTATTTATTTAGAAGATAGCAAGGATTTAGGCGGGCTATCGGTAAGAATCGAAATACCTAAAATATGACTACCGATGTCATTCCCGTGTAGATGCCAAATCGTCATTACAATGATAGGCACAACCGAGGGCGTGACAATCTCAGAAATTTTATATTGTTTCATGAGATTGCCACGCTCCTTTTAGTCACTTGCAATGACGGAAAAATCGATCCATGCAGCAACATCTAAAATATAAAATAATGACTAACATAAAACATTTAGCAATAATAATGGACGGTAATGCTCGTTGGGCAGATCAGCATAACTTAACAAAATCTGAAGGGCATAAAGCAGGAGCCGATAAAATTCGTGAATTACTGCCTGAGTTTCTTAACCTTAACATACCTTATATAACTTTATATACTTTCTCTTCCGAAAATTGGCAACGCTCAAGCACGGAAGTAGATTTCTTAATAAAATTATTAAGTATTTATTTAAAAACCGAATTAAATAATTTACATAAAAACGGCGTTAAAATAAAAGTAATAGGTAGGCTGACTTTATTAAGTAGCTCATTGCAAAAACAAATAAATAATGCTATAGAATTAACAAAAAATAATAATAAAATAACGCTTTGTATAGCTTTTAGTTATGGAAGTCGTCAAGAAATAGTTGATGCCTGCACAAAAATTATTACAAGCGGTAAAAAAGCAGTAAGTGACAGCGATATACAACACGCTTTATATGATCCTGAAATGCCGGATGTAGATTTATTAATAAGACCGGGCGGGGTTTATCGCATCAGTAATTTCTTGCTTTGGCAAGCAGCTTATGCTGAATTATATTTCTCACCCAAATATTGGCCTGATTTTAATAAATATGATATACAAGAAGCTATAAATGATTACTCAAAAAGGAAAAGAACATTTGGTAAAAGATAAACAAAAATCAAACATATATTTAAGAATCCTATCCGGTATAGTTTTAGTTCCGTTATTTGTCATAGCTATATTATGGTGTAAGCCTTTATTCTATATTCTAATGATATTAGTAGGTACGGGAATGTTAAGTGAGTGGTATAATATGACCTACTCTTCTATTCCTGATCTATTAATCGGGCTAATTATTATTCCGATTCCTATAAGCCTATTAATATTTTTAAGTATGGAAGATACCAATAGATGGCTTATTATGCTTTATTTTTGCATAATGTGGTCGGTAGATACTTTCGCTATGATTGGCGGCAAAACTTTTAAAGGAGCAAAACTTGCTCCGAAACTTAGTCCTAACAAAACCTGGAGCGGTTTAGTGACGGGAGTATTATCAGCAGGTTTAGTTGCGGTATTAGTTAGTGTTATACCAAACTTTCATATTGAAAATTACTATTTTTCAAATAAAATTTATTTGTTTATAATGAGTTGTATATTAGCATTAATAGCTCAATTAAGTGATTTATTTATTTCATATTTTAAGCGAAAATTTAATATTAAAGATAGCGGTCATATAATACCCGGTCATGGAGGAGTGCTAGACAGATTTGATAGTATTATTTTAACCGCTCTGATATTATTTCTTATGAAGATATATTTATGATAATACATTTAAATAATCATTCTAAAAAAATAATTTTAAATATCTTTTTAGCTTTACTGCTTGTATATTTTGTTTTTCATTGCATATATGGTAACAAAGGGATTATTGCATATTTAAAAGTAAATAGGCAGCTTGAAAAAGCTTATGATGAACTAAAAGGCTTACGAGCAGAAAGAGTAGAACTTGAGCATAACGTCAAATTACTACGAACGGAATCTCTAAATAAAGATATGTTAGAAGAACAAGCAAAGAAAGTTTTAGGAGTAGCTGCTCCAAATGAGCAGGTGTTTAATCACCAATAACAAAACTTTGTTGTCATCCCGCTACTTGATCGCGGGATCCAGTCTTTTTTAATTTTTTTTTGATACCGTGGTCAAGCCACGGGATGACACAGAACGCGTTTTGCGATCCGCACAACAACATTATTGATTCAAAGGAATTAAAAATCATTTATGACTATAAAAATTTATCAAAACGACCTACCTAATAATTTTACACTTGAAGGAGATTTAGCTATAGATACCGAAACAATGGGACTAAATCTCCATAGAGATAAACTATGTTTGCTACAATTGAGTAACGGCAATGGTGAAGCTCATCTTGTTCATTTTACAAATCAAGATTATACAGCTCCTAATGTAAAAGCATTATTACTAGATAAAACTAGATGTAAGATATTTCATTTTGCTAGATTTGATCTAGCATCCATAAAAAAATATTTAAGTATAGATTTAGAAAATATCTTTTGTACTAAAATATCTTCAAAACTAGTTAGAACTTATACCGATAGTCATGGGCTTAAGGATTTGTGCCGAGAATTGCTTAATATAAATATTTCAAAACAACAACAATCTTCCTATTGGGGTGCGGATCATTTATCTTCAGAACAAAAAGAATATGCAGCAAAAGATGTGCTTTATTTGCATCAGTTAAAAGATATTTTACAAAACATGCTACTTAAAGAAAATAGGTATGAACTTGCCCAAGATATTTTCCGTTTTTTACCGATAAGAGCTAATTTAGACCTTATCGGTTGGAATGAAATTGATATTTTCATGCATTAATTTATTAATACCATTTATTGACTTCAGGTATAAAATCAGGCGCACTATTTAATAGTCTATCTGTAATAAATTTTCATTAATAATTGAAGATTTTTGCAGAAATAGCAGTTCCTATTTCAAAAAAATCTTATAATTTACAGCAAAAAAAATTAAATTACCGGTTAAAATTTATTACAGACAGTCTATTAGTAGCTAATTGATTTTTTTAAATTACTGAGCCTACAATAGACTTATTGCATAATGTAGCTAATAAGAAAGAATTTGAAGAAAACATGGAAACACTTGCCACCGCAGCGTACATAAAAATACGTAAGGATGTGAGTACCGGATTGACATACAAATTTACCCTTAGATACAAGTTATACAAAAAGTGTAATTAATTAGTAACTAAAAGGGGATTTTTATGACTAATAGAAAAAAAATAGAAGTGCTAGATTCAAAGTCAGATTTAAATCTAAGTCTAAATAGTATAGCAAACCTCTGTTATCCTAGGATTATAACTTGTGAAACAGAAGAAGAAACTTTAAGTATTGATGGCGGTTTTGCCGCATTTTGGTAGGCAGCTAATTATATAATAGATAAAGTATTAATGCTAATAAACAATATTTACTATTACCTTAGAGAAGGGACATTATGAAACTTCATCTTATCAGAGTTATAAGGGTGCTTCAAAAGGTACTTACCATAATAATTGCAGTAATTTTATAAATGAGACGAAGCAGCATTATGACTCTTCATTAGATAAACATAAGGAGGTAGTTTTAGGTCATACTACTACTTTTTTTTGGGTTAGTATGATAAGGTAATACAATAAAAGTATACTAGGTGTCATACTGCGGCTTGACCACGGTATTTAAAAATAACTTAAAGTACTAATAATTTTAGTATTTTAAACTAGATCCCACGATCAAATCACGGGATGACAGATTCAAAAAATAATATACTTCTGATAAATGAAAAGTAGATAGACGCAGTTTAATTTGGAAAGAGCAAGGAATCTGTAAGCCGAGGAGCGGAGCATATACTTAATACGTGAGCATCCGAAGACTTACCCAAAACGACGTAGCCAATTGTCCAAATTAAACGAGTATATTCACAATTTTACGAGGAACGAGGATAATCTTCTTCGGCTCTTTCCCTTCTAAGAACTTTTGTACCTTTGGCAAACTGACGGTCACTTGCTTTATTTCATCTTCACTTACGGAAGTTTTAAACTCATAGGTATCACGGAGTTTGCCATTAACCTGCACTGCCATAATATATGTATCTAACTCTAGCATTGATTCATCAAATGCAGGAAAAGACAAATTATATAATCGCGCTTTATTGCCAAGCTTTTGCCAAATTTCTTCCGTAATATGCGGGATAAAAGGATTTAGTAGCTGTACTAAAACATTAAAGCCATGCCTTACGGTTTTAACATCAATTTTATCTTTGGATATTTCAGCAGATATAGCATTAGAAAGCTCACGCATACGTGCTATTGCTCTGTTTAGGGCCAAATGCTTTATATCTTCGGCGACGTGCTTTATTGTAAAATGTACTAACCTATTAAGCTCTTTATTAACCTCGCTATTCACATCATCTTTTAAAGAATCTATCGCCTTAAACATATACTCAAGCTTATTAATAAAACGTGAGCAGCCTTCAATACCGCTTGCCGACCATTCTAGATCTTTCTCAGGCGGACTATCGGACAGTACAAAAAGCCTAATAGCATCTGCCCCATATTGCTCTTGCATTGTCTCAAGATCGATGAGATTCTTTTTAGACTTACTCATCTTTTCAATGCGTCCCTGCACTACTCTATTATTGCTTTCTTTATGAAAAAATTCATTACCCTTTTTAACTACTTCTTCAGGATATAACCAATTATTATGTTCATCTTTGTAAGTGGCATGCAGCACCATACCTTGAGTAAATAACCCTTTAAAAGGCTCTCGAACGCTTACGTAATTCTGTTCGTTCATTACTTTTGTGAAAAACCTTGCATATAATAAATGCATTACCGCATGTTCAATGCCGCCTATATATTTATCAACCGGTAGCCAGTAATCACAAGCTTTTTTATCAGTCATCTCTGTAGCATTGCTATTGCAATATCTCGTAAAATACCAAGATGATTCAAAAAATGTATCAAAAGTATCGGTTTCACGCACAGCCGGCTTATCGCATTTCGGACAATTAACATGTTTCCAACTAGGATGATGATCAAGCGGATTACCGTGACCGTCAAAATTGACATCATCAGGTAAAGTAACGGGTAAGTCTTTGTAAGGTACGGGCACTATGCCACAAATTTCGCAGTGAATCATAGGAATAGGACATCCCCAAAAGCGCTGCCTTGAAATCCCCCAATCTTTTAGACGATAATTTACGCTGCGTTTACCTATGCCTAGTTTCTCAAATGCTCCGATGACTTCTTGTTTTGCTTCGTTACTAGTTAAGCCGTTTAGAAAATCCGAATTAATTAAAATTCCATCTTCCGTATAAGCGGTCTTTTGTACATCCATATCTGCTTTAATTACTTGTTTAATAGATAAATTCATTTTAACAGCTAATTCATGGTCACATTCGTCATGAGCAGGGCAACCAAATATTGCACCAGTGCCATAATCCATTAGCACAAAATTAGTAATAATAACCGGTAAAACTATATTTGAATCGAAAGGATGAGTAACAAAAAGACCGGTAAATACACCTTCCTTTTCAGCCTTTTCTAGTTTGCTACTTCTTGTAATATGCGAGCATTGAGTTATAAAAGCGAGTATTTCAGGTGTTTTAGAAACTAACCGCTCTATTATCGGATGATTAAAGGCAATTCCTATAAAGCTAGCACCAAAAATGGTTTCAGGTTTGGTTGAGAATACTTCTATAGTAATCTCTTCATTATCCTTAATTTTGAAATGAAAATTAGCACCTATCGATTTACCTATCCATTTCTCTTGCATAGACCGAACAGCTTCAGGCCACTCTTTTAAATTCTGAATTTCGTTTAATAATTCTTCAGCATAATCGGTAATTTTTAAGAACCATTGCTTTAAATAACGTTTTGCAACTATTGCACCTGAACGCCAACCACGCCCGTCTACAACTTGTTCATTCGCAAGCACAGTATTATCAACCGGATCCCAATTAACAAATGATTCTTTTTGATAAGCAAGATTTCGTGCATAAAGCTCTAAAAAGAATTTCTGCTCATGTTTATAATACTCAGGATCGCAACTATTTATCTCTCTAGACCAATCATAAGAAAAGCCCATAGATTTTAGCTGCTTTTTCATATTCTTGATATTAGCATATGTCCATTTTTTTGGGTGAGAATTATTGTTTATTGCGGCATTTTCGGCAGGTAGCCCGAAAGCATCCCAACCCATCGGATGAAGTACATTAAAACCTTGCATAGTCATAAACCTTGCAATAACATCACCTATAGAATAGTTGCGTACGTGACCTACATGGATTTTACCGGAAGGATAAGGCAGCATTTCAAGTACGTAATATTTTGGCTTGCTACTCGCGTTTGATACCTCAAAAGCTTTTTCTTCTTGCCAAATGTACTGCCATTTTTGTTCTATTTGGTTCATATTTTTTTAATTTATATACTGCATTGTCATTGTGAGCAGTCGTAGACTGCACGGCAATCTCATCAAATATCCTGAGATTGCTTTGTCAATTACTCTGTAATTGCCTCGCAATGACGGCAATACTGTTATTACCTCACACTATTAATATATATCTCTCTAGCTTTTCTTAAAATTTTATCTTCAAGCGTGATAGCAAGATTTGAGGTGTTTTCATTAAATACCCATTGTTTATTTTTAAGCATTTCTTCAAATACTTTCACTTCGATTGAATCAGGGCTGATTACATCGTCTTTAATAAATATATTTATTTTAAATCGAAAATTAGGATTAGAACGTGGGCTATACCATTCCGTAATAATCACGCCGCCGTTTGAGTCGGCTGATGCAAGAGGAGCCACACTTATAGTCTCTAATGCTGCTTGCCAGAGATATTTATTAACTGAACCTCCTATAGCTTTAGTAGATTCATTCTTAACCCTACCCGGTCTAAAAACTAATCCTTCTTCACCTGCTATAGAACCGACTTCGTCCCATTTCTGCTCTCGTTCTGTTTTTGGATAATCACCCGCTAAGATACTAGTACTTATTGCACTAAGTATAATTACAAAAAATAATCCGATAATTTTCTTCATAACCAATATTTAATTAGTGTGCTTGAGGGAAATAATAGAGAAGCTTTAGCTATTAGTCAAAAATTATTTCTTCCCACCGTTCTTTGGCATTGTTATATGGCTCAAAAAAAACCCACTCGATCCCGCCTATGCGGGAATGACATAGGGCAGATTTAATTATTTCTCAGAAATAAATTCAAAACGTGGAATATTTTTGCCGTGTAATAAAACCTTTTCGCTAAACATTTCAAGCGGCCTTACCCAGAAGCTGGAAATTATCATATAACTCTTGCAAAGTTTCAGTATGTTTTGCAGTATCTATAACTTGATATAATTTTTCTTTGTAATGCTTATATATTCCGGTTCTCATAACACTTACACCTTAACAGGCATGACGACAAAAATATCTTTAGGATTCTCAGGAAATTTAATAAGTACCGGTGCTGAAACATCTGAAAAATATAGTTCTACTAAATCCGATTTCACTGCTTTTAAGACATCTTCCAAATATTGCGGGTTAAAGCCTATAGCTAAAGACTCATCACTATTATATTCATAAAAACTTTCCTTATCTTGTGAAGAATTAATAACCTCTTTTGCGTTGCCTCTTGCTTCACCGACGGCACTAATCTCTAAGGTTTCACAAGATAACGATAATTTTACTGCTCTAAATTTTTCAACGGTTATTATCGCTATCCTTTCTATACTATCTGCAAACATTTTTCGATTAATTACTAATTTTGAGCTGCTGCTTTCCGGAATAAAAGTACTATAATCAGGGAAAGTACCGTCTATAAGCTTTGATAGCATAATAGTATTTTCGTTACATATAAATTTAATCTTATTGCTATTTAATAAAATTTCTATATCTTCATTTATATTTTTAGGATCTTTAACGATTTTTAAAATTTCCTCTGCACTTTTTTGGGGTAATATAACTCCAAAATTCTTTATTTGTTTTTCTAATGTTACCCATGAAATCGAAAGTCTATGCCCATCGGTACTTGCCGAACAAAACTCTTTGTCTTTTATGTGTAAATAAACACCGTTTAAATTATAACGAGTTTCATCTAAAGAAATCGAAAATTTTGTCGATTCGATTATTTTAGCAAAATCCGTGCAGGAAATTTTAAAACTTGCTTCAGGATTAATACTATCCATTGCAGGAAAAGAACTAACCGGCAAAGTAAATAAATTAAATTTACAATTTTTTCCTTTGATCTCAAGTCCCGTTGTACCGAGATCTGTTAATGTAAGCTCGGAATCCGGAAGTTTTCGGACTATATCATTTAGAGTTTTCGTAGAAACGGTACATTCACCTTCACTTACTACCTGTACTGCTATTTTTTGACTTAAGTACAAATCCATATTAGTAGAACTAAGCTCTAGATTGCCGTCTTGTGCTGATAATTTAATGTTTGCATATTCAGGTATGAAATTACGTTTTTCAACAACGGAACTTGCAAACCCTAGGGACTGAACTAATGTTTTTGTTTCCACTATTAATTTTAACATATTGTTATTCTCTTAATGTTCCTTGAAATTTTTGTGAGATGGCAGCAACTAAATCTTTACTGAACGAATTTAAATCAGTATCAGATAACGTCCGATCATCTGCTTGTAGCTCTATTTTAACCGCTATAGATTTTTTACCTTCAGGTAATTTATCACCGCTATAAATATCAAATAATATAACTGATTTGATAAGCTTTTTATTAAAATTATTTATATATGCTATTATTTCACCGACTCTATGATCTTGACCAACAATAAATGCGTAATCTCTAAAATTAGCTTGGAAATCCGATACTGCAAATTCGTCTCTTTTACCCAATTTAGCTTTTATCAACGGCAAATTCGTAATATTTAGCTCGAATGCAAATATTTCCTGATTAATATCGTAATATTTCAAGATTTTAGGGTGTATCTGCCCAAAATGACCTAATAAATTTTTACCAAGCCCTATATTTACTGCTCTAGTTGGATGATAATATTGTGGCAATGCTGTCCCATTTGTTGCTATACATTTATCTATAGATAGTCCTGCATAATCAGCTACCAACTCTAAATCGCCTTTAAGATCAAAAACATCATAGCCTCGTCCAAGCGAATGAGGGTTTTTATTATTATATGAACCGCTTATAATTGCCGTCAAATAAGTTGCTTCCGTATTTAAATCTATAAAACTTGGTCCAACTTCAAAAAAAGCCATATCTTTTATAGAGCGTGCTAGATTTTTACTTACTATACTTAACAAATTCGGCAGTATAGTAGGACGCATATAATTGTCTCCTATGCTCATAGGATTAAGCAAAAATAACTCTTCTTTTAATTCAGCAAACAACTTTGCATCTTCACTACTCATAAAAGAGTTAGTTACTACCTCATCATAACCTTTGCTTGCTAATATCCTTTTAAAACTAGATATTCTTTTATGCTCTCTTAGCTTATTATTATCTTGGTCTAGTTCAGGTAATTTTATACTCTCTATTTTATCATAGCCGTAAATACGAGCGATTTCTTCAGCTATATCTTCTAAAATAGTTATATCGTGACGCCAAGAAGGAGCTATTACCTTTATAATCTCACCTTTAACATCCGTAATAAATCCTAGTTTATGTAATATGGCTTCTATCGCTTTGATATTTAGTTTAATTCCTGTAATTTTTTCTAAATAACATGCTGAAAAATCTAAAGGTTTTTTTTGTGACTCTTTTTCACCGACTTTCACTACTTCCGATACTTCACCGTTTCCGCATATTGACAAAATAAGATTAGTTGCTATATCCAAAGCCTTTTCCGTAAAATTTCTATCGATATTACGCTCATTACGATATCTAGCATCCGTATCAATTTGGAACCTTCGCCCGCTAGCTGCAACCATTTTAGCATTAAAACAAGCAGCCTCGAGTATTATATTAGTTGTACTATCAGTACAACTACTATCAGCCCCGCCAATGACACCGGCCAGACCTTGAATACCACTTTCATCTTTTATAACTAAATCATTTTCTGTAAGTAAATATTCTTTGCCGTTTAGGGCGTGGCATTTAGCTACGTCATTGCGAGGCTGCAAAGCAGCCGTGGCAATCTCATTTTGTTGTCCTGAGATTGCTTCGTCGCTACGCTTCTCGCAATGACGTGCTACAGTAATTCCCCCTTTTATCCTATCTGCATCGTAAGCATGCATCGGCTGCCCAAAGCTATAGGAAATATAATTTGTTACATCCACTAAGCTTGAAATAGTTTTTACCCCAACATTTTTTAATAATTTCTGTAACCAATCAGGGCTTGGTTTATTTTTTAAATTTCTTATCTCTCTAAAAGTAAATAACGGACAGGCTTCCTTATCTTGCACGTTAAGCTTCATTTTAGAAATAAATGTACTCTTTATTGCCGCAATTTCTAGCTCTTTAAGTATGCCTATTCCTTTAGCTGCTAAATCTCTTGCGATGCCGTAAACTCCAAGTGCATCACCACGATTAGGAGTAACGTTAATAACAAATATAGGATCATCTAAACCGTAATATTTAGTAAAATTCTCTCCAACTACGGCATCTTCAGATAGCTCTATAATCCCTTCAGACTCTGAAGCTAGCAGTAATTCCTCTTCAGAGCAAAGCATACCACAGCTTTTTTCGCCTCTAATAACAGATTCCTTAATCTTAAATTTACCGTTTGGTATTTCTATTCCGATATTTGCAAGTACTACTTTTATACCTGCTCTTGCATTACGCGCACCACAAACTATTTGCAACATACCGCTTTTAGTCTCAACATCACAAAGCTTTAATTTATCAGCTGACGGGTGAGGTTTAATATTTGTAATATATGCTACTTCAAACTTTTGTAATGCTGCTGCTTTATCTATCACCTCTTCCACTTCAAGGCCAATAGCTGTTAGGGCTTCGGCAATTTCAGTAACTGAAGCCGATGTCTCTAAAAATTGTTTTAACCATGATAACGTAAATTTCATTTCGTAAGCCCTCCTGCTAAATTCGGTATATCAAAGCTCCCAAAATTATAATGTTTAAGCCAACGCATATCTCCTTCAAAAAATTGTCTTAAATCTTTGATATTATATTTTAACATTGCAAAACGCTCTACTCCAAGCCCAAAAGCAAAACCTTGATACTCGCTGCTATCGATACCAACATTTTTAAGCACGTTTGGATGAACCATCCCGCAACCGAGGACCTCAAGCCATTTATCGTTTTTATTCATCCGAATATCAACTTCGGCAGAAGGTTCGGTAAATGGGAAAAAGCTGGGTCTAAAACGTAATTCAATATTAGAATTTTCAAAAAAGCTTTTTATAAATGTCGTGATAACATATTTTAAATGTCCCATATTGATATTTTTATCCATAACAAGCCCTTCTATTTGGTGAAACATTGGCGTATGCGTCATATCCGAATCCGATCTATAAGTCCTACCCGGTGCTATAAACCTAAAAGGCGGTTTGCCGTTTTTCATAGCTCTAATCTGCACTGTTGAGGTATGAGTACGTAATAACAACGGCTTATTATTTTCCTGACTTTTCAAATAAAAAGTATCATGCATTTGCCTTGCGGGATGATCATCTTCAAAATTGAGAGCGGTAAAATTATGAAAATCATTCTCGATATTCGGTCCGTTTTCTATAGTAAAACCAAACTGCGAAAATACTTGTATTAACTCCTCACTACATTGTGTTATTGGATGAATAGAACCTTGTTTATATCTCCGTGCAGGGATTGTTAAATCAATTTTATCGGCAGCAAGTTTAAAATTTAGTTCCTGCTCCTCTAAAATTTCTGCTTTTGCTTTTATTATATTCTGTATTGTATCTTTTAATTTATTGATTTTTAAGCCAAATTCTTTACGTTCCTGTTCATTTAAACTACCTAATTTTTTAAGCTCACCGGTCACTATACCGTTCTTGCCTAAAAATGCTACTTTATATTCTTGCAGAGCTTTTAAGTTTTGTACTAATAAGATTTTGTCCTCAGCAAGCCTTAATATTGTTTCTATATTTTCCATGATTGTTTTTTTGTTTTTGATTTTTTATTGTACGGTAGAACGTCATTGCGAGCGGGCATTGTTGCGTGGACCTGTTTATCCGTCATTGCAAGGAAATCGCATAGCAATTGATGAAGCAATCCAGTTAAAAATTCTGTAAATCAGAATTTTTTTAATTATTTTCTGGATTGCCGCGTCACCTACGGCTCCTCGCAATGACGACCTTCAGTATCTACGCAACAATACCTCCCTGCAATGACTTTAAACCAACATACACTTCATATAATTCTCTTCTATCGCCACCAACTTCGCTTTAAATATCTGCCCTATTTCTAAAGGTTTATCTAGCTTTACCGGAATAAAATTTTCGGTATGGGCAATATTATTATTCTCTACTAATAACTCCACTTGCTGTCCTATATGTTTTTTAAAGAATTCGGTCAACTGGTTTTGCCCTTCTTGCCTTAAAATTGCTGCCCTTTCTTTTCTTATATTTTTAGGTACTTGTGGCATACGTGCTGCAGGCGTTCCTTCTCTTTCCGAATAAGGAAAAACATGTAAATATTGTAATTCCGCTTCTGAAATTAATTTTCTTGTATTTTCAAACATTTCAGGGGTTTCAGTCGGGAAACCAGCTATAATATCCGCACCAAAAGATACTTCCGGTCTTATTGCCCGCAGTTTCCGACAAAACTCTATTACGTTTGCTCTATTATGACGTCTTTTCATACGTTTTAAGATCATATCATCACCTGCTTGCAAGCTAATATGAAAATGCGGCATTATCCTTTCACTATAAGCTATAAGCTCAAAAAGTTCATCATCTATTTCTGCAACATCTATTGAAGATAATCTAAGCCTCTTTAATTCAGGGACTAAATTCAACACTCGTTTAATCATTTGTGCGAATGTTGGACTTCCTGGCAAATCACTACCATAAGCCGTGACATCAACACCGGTAAAAACTACTTCGTTAAAGCCGTTTAATACCAAATGCTTGACCTGCTCTGCTATAGCTCCTATTGCTACTGATCTACTTTTTCCTCTACCATAAGGGATAATACAGAAAGTACAAAAATGATCACAACCGTTTTGTACCTGAATAAAAGCACGAGACTTACAGTCAAAGCTACTTACTAAATGACTTGCCGTCTCTTTCACCGACATTATATCGTTAACTGTTATTTTTGCATCGGTAATTTGGTAGTAATGAGGTAATAACTTCTCTGCATTACCTATAACTTTGTCAACTTCCGGCATATTACCGTACATTTGCGGACTTGTTTGAGCACTACAGCCGGTAACAATAATTTTTAAATCAGGATTATTTTTTTTAGCCTTGCGTATAGCTTGTCTTGCTTGTTTCTCAGCTGCTTTAGTTACCGCACAAGTATTGAATATTGCTACATTATCGATACCCGACAATTCCAAGTTTTTTCGTATTATCTCACTTTCGTAAATATTAAGTCTACAGCCAAATGTTACTACGTTTTGTCTTAAATTATTGCTCACAATAATATTCCCCACGTGCTACAAGCGTAGCTGCCCCTTGCATTATTATATTACCGTTTTCTTCTTTCATAGTAAGGTTACCGTGCTTAAAGACTATAGTACTTGGTGAATGGATAAAACCGTGCTTTAAACCGGCAGCAAAACTACCGCAAGCTCCGCTTCCGCAAGCAAGCGTTAACCCTGCCCCCCGCTCCCAAACGGATAAATAGATTTTATTATCTTTTACTTCAGCAAAATTAACATTTACCCCATCTGCGAATAATTCCTTAGCCTGCAATCTTTCACCGACAATTTTTTGATCTTGAGGTTCTAACTTACTAAAAATAACTACATGTGGATTACCTATATCAACGCAAATAGTTTCCTTTAAATCAATCATATAACGCTCTGCAAATTGCCAAACTTTATCACGACTTGGCATCCAAGCTTCATTAAAACTCACGCTTCCTACATTAACGCTAATATTATTTTCATCATTGACATTACATAGCAATTTTTTATTGCCTACTATTACGGTAATATCTTGCTTTCCCGTATCAAGATAAATTAACTTGGCTAAACATCTTGTAGCATTACCGCATAATTTAGCACTAGAGCCGTCTATGTTATATATAATCATTTCATAAAAATCATTATGCTCTTCATAAATAATACACTGATCGCAACCGATACCTGTATGACGCTCAGCCATATTTTTTGCTAACTGCGATAAATCATATGAACTTGATAAATCTCGTTTGTTAACAATAACAAAATCATTACCGAGACCATGCATTTTTACAAAATTAATTTTACTAATCATAATGTTTTATATATTAGGAAATTGTATTATAGCAAATTTCTTGGAATTTGCTATAATGAAGTGATGATATATAAAAATATAGACTATTATGCTAATTTCACGTTTCTTAGACCCTAAAAATAACTATGCATTTTTAAAAATTTGCGGTACAGAAAAAAATAAGGATATACTTATTCATTTTCTAAATAACATTTTAGGTTATACGGGAAAAGAAGTAATTACCGAAGTTACTTTTTTAAAAAAAAATCTAAGGTTCTGACATCCCTACTGATAGACAATCTATAGTTGATGTATTATGTAGAGATAAATACGGTACTCAATTTATTGTAGAGATGCAGGTTAGCAAACATCCAGGTTTTGAAAAACGAACTCAGCTTTATACAGCAAAGGCCTATTCAAGCAAAATAATAAACAAAGATGAAGATCATAAAAAAATGGCAGTATATGCAAAACTTCGAGGAGTAATATTCTTAGCTATTGCCGATTTTATTTTATTGCCCGATAAAAAAGATTGGAGATCAAATCATAGATTACTTGATACTAAAACTTATGAGAACGACCTACAAGATTTGTATTTTAGCTTTTTAGAGCTTGAGAAATTTAATAAAGAATTAGATCAATTAGAGAACCTTCAAGAAAAATGGGCATATTTCTTTAAACATGCACATGAAAGCACTCTAGAAGAAATGGAGAATTTGATAGGTCATGATTTTATTATTAAAAAAGCTTTTTATGCTTTGGATCAAGCTAGTTGGTCTGAAAAAGAGTTAAATACTTATGAAAAAATGATAAAAACCGAAACGGATCATCTAGCCGTAGAAGAGCAGAAAATTATGGATGCTGAAGCTAAAGGGGAAGCCAGAGGGGCAGCAAAACAAAAAATTTCTATAGCTAAAAACATGTTAGCCAAAAATAAACCTTTAGATAAAATTATAGATTTTACCGGTTTAACAGAAAAAGAAATCGAGCAATTATAAGTAATGAAGATCCTTAATATTATGCTAAGTCGTGACCTTGGCGGCATTCAACAAGCATTTTTAGATTATAGCACTGCTTTAGAGATGCAAAAAATTGAGGTTATAAATATCACTTCTTACAAGGCAAAAATAAATTCCTTTCTTCTATACAAACAAAGCTTAAAACTACCTAATATAGTACCGTTTGATTTACTCTCGGTACTTATTTTTAAGTATATAATTCATAAGACTAAACCCGATATAATTATAGCACACGGTAATAGAGCAATAAATTTTAGTAAATTGGCTAAATCACAAAATATAAAATTAATCGGTATCGCTCATAATTATAGTTTAAAAGGACTACGTAAATGTGATTTTGTTATTGCCTTGACGCATCATATGAAAGCATTTTTATTAAAAAATCACTTTGCCGAATCTAGGATATGCATCCTACCGAATATGATAAATATTGCTAAAGACTTTATTCCAAATAAAACATATAGCAAACCTGTCGTAATTGGTGTACTAGCAAGATTTGTAGCTAAGAAAGGTGTTGATGTTTTTATTAAAGCTATCAAAATTTTAAAAGAAAAAAAATATGATCTTCATGCAGTTATAGGTGGAAGCGGCGAGGAAAAAGATAATTTAATTGCTTTAGCACATAAACTTAATTTACAAGATCAAATATCATTTACGGGATGGGTTCACGATAGAGATAAATTCTTTAAACAAATAGATATTTTTTGCTTACCGTCTCTTCATGAACCGTTTGGCATTATAGTGCTTGAAGCAATGGAGGCAAGCATGCCTATCGTTAGTACAGATACTGAAGGGCCTGCAGCAATCTTAAACGACATGCAAGACGGGCTTATTTGTAAAGCCGGCTCTGCTGAAGATTTAGCAGCAAAAATTGTCTATCTAATAGAGAACCCTATAAAAGCAAAAGAATTTTCTAAAAACGCCTACCTTACTCTCAAACAAAATTATGACATTAAAGTTGTTTCTGAAAAGTTACAGCATATTTTAGAAAGCTTCAGATAAGATGAATTTAAGGGTGAGCCTACACAGCTTATAAAAATACGTGAACACAAGCGAATCCTGCAAAATTCACTTATATCAAGCTTTCTAAAATATGCTATAGCAACATTATTACGTAATTATAAAAATAGTTAGTTGCAAAAATAATAGTCTATATTGACATAACGGTTTAAAGATTCATAATTAATATTAAGTAATATGAATTTATTTTAATGAACCTAATCGATGAACTTCATATGCCGATTTTGCATTTACTTAAAATATATTCTAGTTTTATCGATTTCATCATTTCTTCTATGTGGTTGTAACGCAAAACACGATACTATTCCCCCTAAACTCTCATTACCTACTACTTGGAATAATTATTCTCTAGAACAAAATAATAATGCATCCTCCAAGTAGTGACTGCAATTTAACGATCCGGTGTTAAATAACCTAATCGAAGAATCTTTAACTGGTAACTCCGATATTGAGCTGGCAATGAGTAATGTGCTAGCAGCGCAAGCACAGCTTAACCTTATTAATTCTTATAGATTTCCACAAATCAATTTACAAGGCGGAGCAAATCAAACAAAAAACAGTAAAGACACAAAAGCACCGAATGAACCGAAATTCTCTAATAATTTGGGGCTAGCAAGCGTGCTTAATTACGAGCTGGATTTATAGAGGCAGCCGCCAACGCTAGCGAATCAGCTAAAAAACTTGCCTTGCAAGTGAGTATAGCAAGGCAGCGGTACGTTTATCAGTTATAAGTCACGTCACTATAAGTTACTTTAATCTTTTAGTATTAGACAAATAAATCTATCTAACTAAAAAGCTAATTGAGGCTCAAACGGAAATTTATAAATTAAATCAGAAATTATATAATCTTGGCGTAGGTGATTTAATATCGGTTAGTGAAGCTGCTTCCGACCTTGCACTTACTAAGTTATCATTGCCACCTTTAAAACAACAAAGACATGAGCAGGAAACCGCTTTAAAATTTTAGTAGGTAGAATTCCTGAAAATATAGTAAACGGCTTAATTTATCGTAATAAACCAATAGATTACTTCCCTGCTCTACCGGTATTACCTAAAATATTACCATCAGAGCTTTTAGAGCAAAGACCAGATATTAAAACAGCAGCGCAGAATTTACTAGCAGCAGATGTAAACTTAAAAACAATAAAAGCTACTTATTTTCCACAAATTTCTTTAACAGGCTTATTAGGATACGGTAGCAATAAACTTAATACTCTGTTTACTAACTCAGCTGAGACTTGGCAGGTAGGCGGCAACATAGCAGGACCTATTTGTGATTTTGGCAAATAACAATGCTTAAAACAATAATGCGGAATTTGATATTGATAACATTACTAGTACTAAATAGTAATATTAGTGGTTTGGGTAATAAAACATCATAATAAAAGCAGTAAACAAATCACTATAGCAGCTCCGGTTGAGGTAACACAAGTTATCAGAAAAGACGTATCTGATGTGATAGAACTTGCAGGAGTAGCTGAAACTGACCAAAGTGCCGATATTCAATCTCAAGTTACGGGCCAAATATTAAGTGTAAATTTTGATGATGGACAAGAAGTAAAAACAGGTGATTGATTATATGAAATCGATTCTCGTCCTTTTCAAAATCAATTATAGCAAGCACCAGCAAATTTACTAAGTGATACTTATAACCTTGAAGATGCTATAAAAGCAGAGGCAAGATATCATGCTTTATATGAGGAAAAAGCCGTTTCGGAAGAGCAGTATTTACAGATGCTAACTAATATGAATATGCTTAGGGCCACCGTGGAACGCGATAAAGCAATTATTGCAGACGCTAATTTACAAATCGAGTATTCAAAAATAGTAGCTCCTTTTGATGGTAAACTTAGTGCGAGTAATGTGGATATAGGTGATTTAGTATCGCCGGATTTTGTGCGTCTAGTAACTATCAATACTAGCTCGCCTATTTATGTCAGCTTCTCCGTACCTGAAAAATATCTCGATCGTATTAATAAATCTCAAAAATCTAATGATTTAGCTTTGACGGTTAGAACCGTAAGCGACTAAGAAATTAAAGACGGTGAGATCGTTTTTGTCGATAATTCGATTGATCCAAATAGCGGCACTATCAAAGTTAAAGCAACATTACCTAACCAAAACGAAATATTATGTGGCCAGGACAGTGTGTGCGTGTATCCCTAACGATTTACATCGAACAAGAGGCTTTAATAGTTCCGTCTAAAACCATGCAAACTAACGATCAAGATCCTTATATATTTGTTGTCGATCAAGATAATAAAGCCGTGGGTCAAGAATATAGATATAGTGTTTTCTAATGATGATTTTATTGTTATTAAAACGGTATAGATGGGGGAGAAACGGTAATCACCAACGGGCAGCTACGATTATCTAACGGAGCAGAGGTGAGTATTAGGGAGGAGTAGTGTCAAATCGTCATTGCGAGGAAATTACAAAGTAATTGACGAGAAGCAATATTAGGAGTTTGTCATTATTTCATGACATTGCCACGCTTCTTACAGTCGCTTGCAATGACGATATGTATGACAGAAAAAATCCATAAAACAGGACAAAATAATTGGGTATTTCAGAAATATTTATTAAGCGTCCGGTTCTTGCTACTTTATTCATGGCAACTATTTTGCTGTTTGGCGCATTCGGCTATAGGATATGACCGGTAAGCGTTTTACCTGACATCAACTGCCCGACTATTCCGGTTTCAGTAAGCTTGCCTGGAGCTGACCCTACTACTATGGCATCTTCAGTTGCATTACCGCTTGAAAAGCAATGATCGACGATATCAGATATTGACTCGATGAGTTCGGTTAATAGTAACAGTACTACTCAAATTACTTTGCAGTTTAATTTAGACCGAAATATAGATGCAGCGGCACAAGACATACAAGCAACTACCGAACGACTTACCTACCCCGCCCTCATATTGTAAAGTAAATCCTGCCGACGCACCTATATTTTATTTATCTTTAACCTCTGAGACTCTTCCCCTTATATACCGTGGACTATTACGCCGAAACAATTATGGCTGAGCGTTTATCTATGCTGCCGGGGGTGTTGCACAGATACAAGTTTACGGCTCACAGCAATATGCAGTGCGTATGCAGATTGACCCTGTTAAAATGGCAGCAAATAATATAGGGCTTGACCAAGTATCAAACATTATCAGCTCTGCTAACGTTAATTTACCGACCGGAGCTTTATACGGTACAGATATCTACTCAAGCATTAGCACCCCTGGGCAATTACAAAATGTTAAAGAACATAATGAGTTAATATTAACTTATAAAAACGGTAATCCGCTTTTTCTTAAAAATATTGGGAAAGCCATTGATAGCGTAACTAATAATAAAATAGCCGCTTGGTATAGGGATAAGCCGGGGGTAATACTTGCTATTCAAAAACAACCGGATACTACTAATACTATTGAAATAGTCGACTCTATAAAAGAAGTATTGCCGTTGCTTCGCAGGCAAATCCCTGAGGACATTAATATTAATATCATGTTTGATAGGTCAATTTCTATATCAGAGAATCGGTCAATGATGCCAATTTTACTATGCTACTCGCTTTATTTAATACTAGTAGTGATTGCTATATTTCGCTTTCTACATAACTTACGGTCCGTGATTATTTCGACTATTGCCCTTCCTTTATCAGTTGTCGGTACTTTTGCCTTTATATATCTATTCGGTTATAGCATCAATAATATGTCTTTAATGGCTCTAACGCTTGCGATGGGTTTTGTCGTGGATGATGCAATAGTAGTGCTTGAAAATATCACACGACATATGGAAAAAGGCGAGAGTAAAATAGCAGGATGTATTAACGGTACTAAAGAAATAGGATTTACTATCATCTCAAGGACTTTATCCCTAATGACGATATTCATCCCAATATATTTATGAGCGGAATTTTAGTGAAGCTATTGCACGAACTTACCGTTGTTATTACTACCGCTATTTTGCTTTCGGGAGTTATCTCGATAACCGTAACTCCTATGTTATGTAATGTGTTTTTGAGGGATCGTCATTGCGAGGAACGTAGTGACGAAGCACTCTCAGGGCAACCCACCGAGATTGCCACTGCGTCTTTGACGCCTCGCAATGACGACCTACCACTAACCGAAAAAGCCTTTGAATATGTCAAACAAAAATATGGTAGCAGTCTAAAAACAGTAGTAGAGCATTCAAAAACTACTATGCTTATATTTTTCTCTTAGTAATCATCGCAACGGCTTATTTATTTGGGAAAGTACGCAAAGACCTTATGCCTTATTCCTATACGGGATAAATCTTATTTTTTACCGACGCCGCTCAAACTATTTCTTTTGATACGATAGTGCAAGAACAGCAACAAGTAAGTGATGTATTACTTAAAAATCCTAATATAGATTCATTTTTTTCTGCCGTAGATGTTTCAGGTAGAAACTCTGCCGTAAATCAGGGTACGATTTTGATTAGCTTAAAACCTCGTGACCAAAGAATAGGCGCTGACGCCGTTATAGATCAGTTACGTTCAAAACTAAATCATTTAGTAGGTTTAAGGGTATATATCCAGAACGTACCTACTATTACGATCGACGGACCAGCAACCAAAAGCCAATATCAATATACTATGCAAGAACTCGATCAAGATGTGCTATTTAGCTTTGCACCGAAATTAAAGGACAAGCTCGCACAACTTGCCAGGTTTTATTAACGTAACTTCGGATTTACAAATAGCACAGCCATAAACTTTAGTGCAGATTGATAGATATAGGGCTGCAAAACTCGGTATATCAGTCGAGCACGTCCAAAATATCTTATATACAGCTTACGGTGCTGAGCAGATTTCCACATTATATACCCCAACAGCTCAATATGATGTTATTTTAGAGCTAGATCCTAAATATCAAACAGATTCGTCAATGTTATCTCTAGTCAATATTAACTCCGCAAGCGGCAATTTAGTACCGCTAACTACCATTGCTAAAATTGTTAACACTGTTGGCCCGCTTAGTATTTCACATTTCGGGCCATTACCTTCAGTGATGGTATCATTTAACCTGCAAGATGGATATTCAATTAGTGATGTCGTTCCAAAAGTTAATCAAGCAATAAGAGAGTTACAAATGCCGGCTACGATTACGGGAAGCTTCCAAGGAACAGTTCAGGCATGTCAGTCGTCTTTTTCCGATCTTGGCTTATTGCTTGGACTTGCCGTTATAGTTATTTACATCATCCTTGGCATGTTATATGAAAGTTTTGTGCATCCTATAACTATACTTTTAGGACTACCCTACCGCTATATTGGGAGCATTACTCACTCTACTAATATTTAATGAAGCATGTATAATACGATTCAGACCGATTATGATGACTACCCTAGCTGCCTTAATGAGCACTATACCTATTGCGTTTGAAGTTGGAGCAACAAGAACAGAGAGAAGATCACTAGGGCCTGCAGTAGTGGGAGGTTTACTCACACATTGCAATTACTTACTCTTTATACATCACACCGATAATTTGCCTATATTTAGACACAGCTAAGAAATGGTTAAAGCATAGCAATTATAAAGCTGAAATTTTAGAAACTATCCGGAATTAAATTGGAAATCTTAATGTTGTTGTATGGCGCGAGAAACTCGTTCAGCATTATACCGTGGCTTGACCACGATATCCAGAAAATAACTAAAAATACTAATATTATTAGTATTTTTGACTAGCTCCCATGGACAAGCTACGGCGTGACAGTGGTATCAAGCGTGTTCAGTATTCGGCATCGTTTTCTCTTCTCCAACAACCGTAATTTCATCACTATCATAATTAAATGTGTCCGTTGTAGAAGGAGTAGACGGTACAGGCGATGTGCTTACTAACTCAGAAGACTTTTGATCTAAATAGTCTCTTACTTCTCGTTTACCAAGCAATTCCATAGCATCATTTTTATTACTTTCTTTTATTTATATATGCTTCAGGAATATATGCCTTAATATATTCCATATCAGATGCGTTTTTTAATAAATAAGGTGATACAAACTCTAGTATGTCCTTACCGCTTCTTTTATAATGAGTAAGCAACACAAATACCGTAGTCATTTAATAAATGCTTGTGTCTTGTCTGTTGAATGTTGTTTTGCAGATTCCACAGCTCTTAAAGCATATAATATCTGTTCTCGTGTTGCTTGAATAGAAACATCATCTGATGAAGCCATACAGTAAGCTTTTTCAAGCTCTTGATCTTTAAAAATGTAATTTTTTTGTTAATTCTTTTATTTTAGTAACAATAGGGTTTTGAAGGCCTTTTATAAAGATAAGACTAGCAGTACTTGCTGAAAGTTTACTTTTCATAATATACCTATTAATAAATTTAACATATTTCTATATTCAAATATTAATTTTTATTAATAAATAATAAACCTATTGGTAGTGATAAATATATCATATCAGAGATTGCTTTATATATCTAAAGACTGGAGATTTCTGCTTTTAGCTAAGAATAGGCTTATTATATCGAACAAGCATTACTGTCGTTATCATCATCTTCAAGGATAAATTTTTGCTTTACCTTAGAATTGTTATTATACGGCTTACTATTTTTTACCGGTGGATAATTTACAGGCTCATAATTTGTAACGGGCGGGGCATAATTTTGATTTACTACAGCATTTGGACAAGTATATTTTGATATATCACGCTTAGTTTCTCTAAGCATGGCTTTTATCTGATTTAATTCCTCTTGTATCTTTTTTTCTTTATCGCTATCGTCTTTTCTAACCTTTTTATTCGCTCTACTTAAAGTCATATCATCATCGGATTCAGCGAAACCGGCTTCTGCTTTTTGCTTTGCTATATCCCTTTTAATCATCTTAAGATACATTTCACGATTTCTCTTTACAGGATCGATTCTTTCTCCTCTTAAAGGACTATCACTATCATAGTCATCATCGTTATCATAATCAAGATTATCTTCTACTATATTCTTTTTAGCCAAAGTAATATATTTATTATTATATACAGGTTGTCTCTTGCCGCCTTTAGCACCTTTGCTATCAACCAATCTGTTATTTGCTGATCTTTGAAAATAGCTTCTAAAATTATCTGTACAAGCTGAAAGTAAAAACATTCCTAAAAATAATATTATAATTTTTTTTAACATATATTTATATTATTCCAAAACTTTTATTAGACTTCCTGTACAACTTAGCTAATAAGGAGGAATTTGTAGAAGACATGGAACGCAGCACCGCAGCGTACGCTTTGGTACGTGAGGATACGAGTACCGGATCGACGCACAAATTACCCTTAGAAGCAAGTTATGCAGAAAGTCTAATATGATTAATGCCACATAATAGCCAAACTTGCAAGAATAAAGAGCCGAACTGCTATGTGCTTAATTAAATTATTGTGATTCTGAGGTATTTTTGGTCTTGTTGTATGTCTCCACCCCGTCATTGCAAGCGACTAAAAGGAGCGTGGCAATCTCAGGACTTTAGCACGAGATTGCTTCGTCAAAACTTACAGTCTTTCCTCGCAATGACGGAAAACAAAATCTAAATCATCTCTCCTATTAGGTTACTTAATAGCTTATGCCCTTCTTTTCTTCTTTTTAATAAATTTTGTGAAGCATCCTCTAATATTTTTGGATTACTTATCAAATCGAGTATTTTATCTGCTAATTTTTCTGCAGAAATATTATGCTGCTCTAAACACCATCCTGTTTTTTCATCTGCCAATAATTGTGCATTGTAATATTGATGATTATCCGCGGCACTAGGCAGTGGAATAAAGATTGCCGGCAACCCTATATAGGTCAATTCTTCTATAGTAGATGCTCCTGCTCTTGAAATCACTAAATCGGCTTCTTTATATTGCAATGCTATATTATCAAAAAATTCAGCCAATTCATAGGTAATGTTTAATTTCAAGTATATATCTTTTATTTTTACTTGATCATCTAATGCCGCTTGCTGGATTATATTTAATTCAAGACTTGGCTGTTTTTGCATCAAAATTTGGATACTTGCAGGTATCAGCTCTGAAAATAACTTAGCTCCTTGACTACCGCCAAAGATAAATATTGTAAAAAGCTTATCATTCCGTGGCTTAACCACGGAGTCCAGTGCTTTTATTAAAGACTTTTTGGACCCCGTGGTCAAGCCACGGGACGACATTTCTATAACCTTTAATTTCCTAATATTCTCTCTAACTACCCCACCGGTAACTACTATTTTACTTTTTGCAAATTCCGGTAAATTCTTTATTTTTTCATAAGAAATAGCTATCTTTTTAGCAAAGCTTGCAAAAAATTTATTAACTTTTCCAAGGTAAGAATTCTGTTCATGAATTATAATCGGTACTCTTAAAAAAATTGCCGCAAACATTGGAGCTATAACAGGATAACCGCCAAACCCTACAGTAACGGAAGGCTTCATATTATATAATAATTTAATAGCTTTTAAAACTGCAATTGATAACCTAGGTAAAAACAAGAAAATATTACCTGAGCGTTTTAAATCTAGGATATGAAAAATTACTTTCATATCCTGCTTTATATATTGTTTGCATCTTAAATCCGTAATAAAATGAACTTCATAGCCACGTTTGATTAATTCTTCTCCAAGAGCAACTGCCGGAAAAAAATGTCCCCCCGTCCCTCCTGCTACCAAAATGATTTTTTTCATATTTCAATATTACGAATTTTGTACGAATTTAACGGCGTTCGGTATCTTGTAAAGCCAAGAAGCATACCGGTAGCGATAGCTATTGCAAGCGTTGAAGAACCACCGTAACTAATAAACGGTAATGTCATACCTTTAGTAGGAAGTAAATGTAAAGTCACACCCATATTAATTATTGCCTGAAGCCCTAATTGTGCAATTATACCGCTAGCAGCGAATTGTACAAATTTATCTGTTTCGTTTAATAACTTAATAAGACTTCTTAATACTATAAAAGCAAATATACCTATAACAATAAGGCAAATAATAGCTCCAAACTCCTCACCTGCTACAGCAAAAATAAAATCCGTATGCGAGTCAGGTAGTACCTGCTTGACTGCCCCCTCCCCTGGACCTCGTCCATATAACCCGCCATGCTCAAACGCCTTAAGAGACTTACTAACTTGATAATTCTCGCTACTATCTGGATCTAAAAACGAATTAATTCTTTGCGTTACGTGCGGTAACCAAAAATAAGCAATAGTTACTCCTATCATTCCTAAAAAACCGGCTAAAACAATCCAAAATATCGGCATACCCGCAATAAACAGTTGAATACCGAAAACTGCCGTAATCATTACAAGCATTCCAAAATCCGGCTGAATAATTAAGAGAATAGCAACAATAGAATAAAGTATTACACAAATCGTAAAACTTGGAAAATCATCATTAAATTTTAGCGATAATATCCAGCCCGTAACAACTGCAAAAAACGGTTTGATAAATTCCGAAGGTTGAATAGATAGACCTAGAATATTAATCCATCGCACTGCGCCTTTTACTTCATAGCCAAAAAATTTAACTGCTATTAATAAAACTATACTAGCAATAAATCCAACTATTGCAAAACGCCTTAACCATTTTTTATTAAGACATGAAAATAATAATATAAGTCCTGAAGCGGTAGCTAAATAAAATATTTGTCTAGATACAAAATAACTTTCTTCAAGACCTATTCTACTTGCTACTGCTGAACCTGAGGTAGTAACCAGCATTAGACTAAAAGCAAATAAGATAATTAAAGAAATTATTATTTGCCTATCGGTACTCCGCCACCATAATTTTATAAAGTTATTAGATATTTCGTTATTCATATTATAGTTATTCAATTATGGCTATATTTATAATGTTATTGCATGGATCGGAAAACACCCTCGATGTCACTCCGTGGCTTGACCACGGTATCCAGAAAAACAATAAAAAATACTAATATTATTTAGTATTTTTAACTAGACCCTGTGGTCAAGCCACGGAGTGACAGGATACTACACAATTTTATAAACAACTCGCCACGCTCTTCAAAATTTTTAAACTGATCATATGAGCTACAACTAGGTGCTAACAAGATATTTTTTACTTCCGCGTTATCACCTACTGCATCCTTATAAGCAAGATCGAAAGCCTGCTCAAGATTATCACATATTACAAAATCTACTATATTCTTAGCAGTATTTGCAAATATTTCTTTAGCTTGACCATAAAAATAAGCTTTCTTAATTTGACTGAAATAAGGCTTTATTTCCTCAATACCACCCTCTTTAGGGATTCCTCCCGCAAGCCAGTAAATATTAGCGAGTGCTTTAATTGATTGCACAGCAGATATGGCATTGGTCGCTTTACTATCATTGTAAAAACTTATATTATTTATACTACCGATATATTGCATTCTATGAGGTAAACTTTGAAAACTACTTATAGATTCAAGTATTTTTTTAGGTTCTACTCCTATTATTTTAGCTACTGCATAACTTGCTGCAATATTCTCACAATTATGAACTCCTTGCAGGTTTTTATTAAAAGGTACAGTATAATGCATAAAGCTTGATACAAGCGAATTTTGCAGGTCTTGCCTGTGCTCACGTATTTTTATACACTCCGGCTCCGCAGGCTCACCTTGCAATTCATCTTGTCTAAAACTTTCTGAATTATGCTGTAATTCAAAACTTATATCATCAAAAAAATTAGCGCTAATTTTATCATCAACTACCGAAATACCGTTTTCAAGAATTTGAGTAACCGAAAAAGGAATTAGCTTTATACGCTGCTCTTGCTGCAATTTTATAAAGACTTCACGACAATAATCATTATCGATATTAATTACCGCATAACTCTCTTGATCCATTCGATCAAAGATCTTAGATTTTGCTGCAATATAGCAGGGCATATCCTGATGTCTATCTAAATGGTCGGGAGTGATATTAAGAAGCACGGCTATTTTAGCTGTAAAGGTTTTTACTAGATCTAGCTGAAAAGAAGACAATTCAAGTACATATCCATCCTTACTTGCTTTAGCTTGCAAAGCAGAAACTCCAATATTACCGGCAACCGGATAGTCTAAACCGCTACTATTTAAGATATGGCTTATTAAAGCAGTAGTAGTACTTTTACCGTTTGTACCGGTTATAGCTATAAATTTTAAGTTTTTTGATTTTGCAAATAATAAGTCTATATCGGAAGTGATTGGAATATTAAAACTTTTTGCAATATTGACTATCTCATGCGTTAAAGGAATTCCAGGACTTAAGACAATTGTATCTAAATTTTGCCATCTTGAATCAGATAAAGCAGCGATAGCGGTTTTACTATATAATTCTTCAAATATATCTCTATTTGCTTTTAAATCATCATAAACAATTACATCATATTTATTTTGCAATTCCTCGTAAACCGATATACCGGTTTTACCAAGCCCAAAAACACCTATTTTTTGTTTTGTATGAGAATTCATGAATTAATTTGAAAAAATATTGCAGTCCTAGTATTCAAGAACAGGTATATGAAGATCAACTTCAAAAAGAGCAAGGAGTTTACAAGTCGAGGAGCAGAGCGTATACTTAATACGTAAGCACCGCAGATCTTGTAAAACGACGTAGCCAATTTTTGAAGTTGATCAAGTATACTAATGCATGTCCTGCATTAATGCTTGTTCACCTTCATTAAATTCACCTTGTCCTTTTACATTACTGTAAGTTGTTTTGCTATGCCCAGGATCAGGTAAATAATAATGAGGCGGAACTTCTAGTGCTTTAGCACGCTGTACTTGATACTCATTAGGTCCAACTGTTGATATACCTATGGTTTCTTTTAACTTTTTACTACAAGCAGAAGTAATTAATAAAACAGTAAATAATACAAAAATCTTTTTCACTTAAACACCTATAAATTAAAATTAAAATTAATAGCCTCCTTGCAAAATGAACTTCTAGAAGGTAATGTGTAAGTCAACCCGGTACTTGAATCCTCAAGTAGGTCTACTACGCTACGGTTCTGCGTTCTATGTTGCCTTCAAATGCCTCTCTATAAGTTTAATTTTGCAAGGAGGCTATTTTATCATTACCACCCTTATCGGTATTACGAATTTTTTCAGCCATAGCTTCAATTTGAGCATTATCATAATTCCCTTTAGCCTTTTCTTCAATAACTTTTTTAGTACTATAATAATCTTCTATTAAGATAATTACTCCTATTGTAATAAAGCAATCAGCTAAATTAAATACGGGGAAGCTATAATTCTGATAATGAAAATGGATGAAGTCAAAAACTGCTCCTCTAAAAAATCTATCAATTAGATTACCAACAGCTCCGCCGATTACAAAGCTATAACCGGCAAAGCTTCCGATCGTTTTTGAACGTATCATCAAATAATATAAATAACAGACAATAATCGTATTCGTTATTAAGAAAATAGCATTGCTATATTGATAATATTCACGCATTAGACCAAAGCTAATACCGTAATTCCAAGTATAAACCATATTTAAGAAAGAAGTAACCTTAAGCATTAAGCCCGGCTTCCATCTCAAATTATCAATAAACCACCATTTACTTAACTGATCAATAATCACTAAGGTTATTATTATACGACTACTACGAGCAAATGTGAGATATAGTTTTTTTAGTAGTGGGAGCATAATTGTAAATGTCATTCCCGCGAAAGCGGGAATCCAGAAAAAACAACCTTAATATTAATACAAAATTATATATTTGATAAAATAAACCTATAAAAAACAAGTTTTTTATAGATTCTACTAGATTCCCGCTTTCGCATGAATGACATAAGAGCCGTACAACACAAAGTTGATTACGGTATGACAAGGATTCACTCTACAATGAAACTGTGGCTGCTTTATCAGCTTGCAATTCCTTATCAAGCTTAACACTTAAAGTTTTTATTTCTTTTTTAAATTGTTTAAATTTCTCTAAATTTTTTCCGTTTAATTCTATACCCGGTGTTGTTTTAACTGACATAGGATTAACATGTTTTCCATCAATTTTAACTTCATAATGTAAATGTGGAGCTGTAGCTCTGCCGGTACTTCCGACATATGCGATGATTTGTCCTTGTTTTACGATACTTCCGACTTTTAAATTTTTTGCAAAATTTGAAGCATGCGCATAAGCAGTAGATAGCGTACCGCTATGTTTGACCTGAATAAATTTGCCATAACCCGACTTCCAACCTATTTCTGTTATAACTCCGTTTCCTGCGGAATATATAGGCGTACCGATTGGAGCTGCAAAGTCAACCCCCCTATGCATTTTAGTATAACCGAGTATCGGATGCTTTCTATTACCGTAATGTGAAGAAACTTTTATAACTTTTAGCGGAGTTTTAAGTAAGCTTCTTTTTACGCTTTTACCGTCTTCGGAAAAAAATGCATGATTATTTGCGTTATTGTCATGAGAATAACGATATATATTATATTCTTTCCCTGAAAGATTTAATGAAACATATAGAATTTTACCGTGGTGGGAAAATTTACCATCTTCCGTTACGTATTTTTCCGTTATTACGGTTGCAGTATCACCGCTTTTTATTTGACGCTGAAAATCGATTTGATAAGCATAAGCATTAATCAGCTCTATTATACTGTTATCCGATAAGCCCAGTTTTTTAAGAGCTGACATGAAATTTGCCTCAATACTTACCGACGATTTAGCAACTTTTTTATTTAAAGGTACTACAATTTCTTCAACTTTAAAATTATCACCTTCTCTAATTACTTCAATAGTTTTTAGCTTATCGATAATTATAACGATTTTATTTAAGAATGCTACCTCTGAGGTTAAATCTTCATCCTCGTTTTCGATAATTTTTGTTTCATATTCAAAAGTAATTTGCTGCCCTATTTTCAGAGCAGAAGATAATTTTCCCTCCTTTATTAAACTTACAATTTTGTCTATTTCATTTTTAGGGATATGTTGTTCTATCAAAATTGACTTTATAGTATCGCCTTTTTTTACTACTACTTCTTTAAATAAAATTGTTTCTTCTTCACTACTATCAGGTTGTACTAAAGTTATGGATAAAGTGTTGTTAACATAATTATTAACAGCAAAAGAGACAAAAACAACTAATCCTATAAATAATAATAAGGAGGCAGAGGTGAGGATCTTCCTGAGACGTGCACTAATAAAAGATGATGGTAATATGCCATTAAAATCACAAGATAGTGCGGTATCATTCATTAAAATTGCTCTGAAGATTATTTGAATCAATTTTTCATTACTAGTAATAATATGCACTATATACAAACAAATTACAATAGCAAATTGTAAAATTTTGTTTTATTTCTGTCTTAATTAGTTTTTTATTGATTAAAAGTTAATTTTTATTAACTTATATAGATAAATATTATGCCTAGACTTTTCCTATTTGTATTAATGTTTTATTAATTTTTATAAATCTTATGTCCTGCTCATCTAACCATAATACTGTCAAATTACCCAAATAGAATATTATGATAATATTTCTTTAAATAAAAACTGTCCTATAAATAGTGAAATAGTTCTAGTAGGCGGTTGTTTTGATTTATTACATTACGGTCATATAGAATTTCTACGCAAAGCTAAAAAACACGGTAAATACTTAATCGTTGCTTTAGAGCCGGATAAAACAATTATTAAATATAAAAAACGTCAACCTCTCCATAATCAATTACAACAAGCACAAATTTTAAGTTCTTTCACATTTGTTGATAAAGTACTCATATTACCTAAACTAAAAGATTTTAATGATTATGCTCGGTTAGTGCAAAATATTTGTCCTTCTGTAATCGCCGTAACAAAGCATGATCCTCAGTTAATAAATAAATTCAAGCAAAATTAAGAAATGCGAAAGTAATAGAAGTTATTGACTTACTGCAACATCCTAATATAGGTACACTGTCTAGCTCAAATATTATTAAAAATATGTAGTTTTTACAAAAATTTATCGATTTTTACTTTAATAAAACTGTATATCCATTTATATTAAATGTAAATCACTTTATATGTGCTATGAAAAATATTATTAGACATCTTTCCAAACCAGCTGATAGAGAGGAATTTAAAGAAGACACTCCCCCTCGAACCGCAGAGTACAAAAGCGTAAGTGAGGATTCGAGTACCGGATTGACGTATACATTACCTCCAAAAGCGAAATTTGGAAAAATGTCTATTGCTTTAATGTGTTTTTTGATTGTTAGCAGTAATTGCTTTGCTTCCGAGCCGTTACCTTGGCAAGTAACGTTCCAGCCACCGGCAAGTCCGATTATGGAGGAATTACATCATTTTCATAATTTTCTGCTGTATATCTCAACAGCTATTGTTTTATTTGTTGCCGGATTACTTGGCTTTGTATGCATCAGATTTAATGCAAAAAATAATCCCGTACCGGCAAAATTTTCACATAATGTTTTAATAGAAATAATTTGGACTGTAATACCTATAATAATTTTAGTGATTATTGCAGTGCCGTCTTTTAAAATATTGCGTCATGCCGAAAAAATACCCGAAACGGATTTAACTATTAAAGTAGTAGGTTATCAATGGTATTGGCATTATATATATCCTGATCATGATAATTTAGAATTTGATAGCGTAATGATCTCTGATGAAAATTTAAAACCTAACCACAAAAGATTATTAGATGTTGATAATCGAATTGTTATCCCTGAAAATGCTACCGTAAGGTTTCTCATTACCGCAGGTGACGTAATACATAGTTTTGCCGTTCCATCACTTGGATTTAAAATAGACGCAGTCCCAGGCAGAATAAACGAAACCTGGACAAGAGTGGCTAAAAAAGGCGTATATTACGGACAATGCTCCGAACTATGCGGCATCCATCACGGCTTCATGCCGATTGCTATAGAAGTAGTAAGTAAAGAGGATTTCGACAATTGGATTGCAAGCAAGAATAAGACTGCTATGAATGGTAAGAAGCCAAAATTGGCAGCTAACTAATTATATTTAGAAGTTCTATGGAAAATTATAATACAAAAATATCTGAACTAGATAAATTACTAAACGATATAACCGATTCTAATCGACATCAAGCAATTATTAAGTAGTGATGATTCAGCAGGTACAGAAGCATGGTAATTTATAACGAAAGTATTTTATAAACTAAAACTATTACTTTAAATTTTTTAATATATGCCTAACCACAATAACCCTTATCCCCATCTTTTTCCTAAACAAACAAAAGAAACGATATTTTTAAAACATTTTATCCATAATCTAAATATAATAGTCGGAGATTACACTTATTACAATGACGCTAATCACCCTGAGAAATTTGAATATGAAAATGTTAGAGGAGCTTATTTTGTTAAATTGATTATAGGAAAATTTTGTGCTATTGCTATGGGTACTAGTATAGTATTGTTGTCGGTAATCCTGCAAAGATATAGATTTCCTGATGAGATAGTTGAGCAATTACTTGAAATTCTGGGATTGGGATTATGATCAAATCACTCGGAATATTCCGGCAATTGTTGGAGCAGATATCGCAAAATTAAAACAGACAGAATAATAATTATGGATATAACTACTACCGAAATTTATCACGATGGCCACCACACCCCACACGGTTGGAGGCGATGGCTTTTTTCTACCAATCACAAAGATATCGGCATTATGTATATCATATTTGCCGTTTTTGCCGGAATTGTCGGAGGTTTGTTCTCACTGCTTTTTAGGTTAGAGCTTGCAATGCCCGGCGGCACTTTCTTAAATCATGATTTCCAGCTATATAACGTACTTATCACAGCACATGCGGTTATTATGGTATTCTTTATGATTATGCCGGCGTTGTTCGGTGGCTTTGGTAACTATTTCGTACCTCTGTTAATAGGGGCTCCCGATATGGCATTTCCACGCCTTAACAATATCAGTTTTTGGCTACTAGTGCCTGCTTTTCTTTTACTTATGGGATCAGCTTTTGTTGACGGTGGGCCAGGAACGGGCTGGACACTCTACCCTCCTTTAAGTAATTTAAGCGGTCACCCCGGTGCAGCCGTTGATATGGCTATTTTCAGTTTACATTTAACCGGTCTATCGTCAATCCTTGGATCAATTAACTTAATCGTTACTATCTTTAATATGAGAGCTCCGGGAATGGGACTTTTCAAGATGCCGTTATTCGTTTGGTCTATTTTAGTTACCGCATTTCTAATAATTCTTGCGATGCCGGTACTTGGTGGAGCTATTACTATGCTACTTACAGATCGTAATTTTGGAACTACTTTCTTTAAGCCTGACGGCGGCGGTGATCCTGTATTATTTCAGCATCTATTTTGGTTTTTCGGTCATCCTGAAGTATATATCGTAATACTTCCAGGCTTTGGTATAGTAAGTCAAGTTATTGCAACTTTTTCACGCAAACCTATATTCGGCTATCAAGGTATGATCGGGGCTATGGTGATCATAGGCTTTGTTGGATTTATCGTATGGGCTCACCATATGTTTACTGTTGGGCTTTCTTATAATGCACTTATATATTTCACTGCCGGAACGATGATTATAGCAGTTCCGACGGGTATTAAAATATTTAGCTGGATAGCGACTATGTGGGGTGGTTCGATTACATTCCCAACTCCTATGCTATTTTCGATAGGATTTATTATATTATTCACAATCGGCGGCGTAACCGGCATAATCCTATCAAATTCGGCACTTGATAGAGTTCTGCACGATACATATTATGTTGTTGCACATTTCCATTATACGATGTCGCTCGGTGCTTTATTTACGGCATTTGCAGGCTTTTATTATTGGTTTGGCAAAATATCTGGTAAACAATATCCAGACATTTTAGGCAAAATTCATTTTTGGATTACCTTTATAGGCGTTAATTTAACTTTCTTCCCGCAGCATTTCTTAGGTCTTGCGGGCATGCCAAGAAGAATACCGGACTACCCTGAAGCTTTCGCCGGCTGGAATATGGTTTCGTCGATAGGAGCAGGTATTTCTATGTTTGCTGCCCTTTATTTTGTATTTATCGTTTTCTATACGCTAAAATACGGCAAAGATTGTCCAAACAATCCTTGGGGAGAAGGAGCAGACACATTAGAGTGGACACTTACCTCACCACCGCCGTTCCATACTTTTGAAACACCACCGCATATTGGGGGGTAATAGTGGCTTTGCTGCGTGGATGCCAAGTCATCATCATTGCGAGGAGTTGCGTTAGCAACGACGCGGTAATCTCATAAGATAATATAAAAAACTCCTGAGATTGCCACGTCAGCATAAATGCTGGCTTGCAATGATAGGACCTTTATGAACTGTCCGGTACTATGAAGAATGACATAGCTGACAGAAAAATAATAAAATGATAATAAAATGTATAAAAAACCGATAATAGGTGTTACACCTGATTTAGCTCAAAATTGTGAAAAATATACTTACGCTGCTTTTCCATGGTACGCCTTGCGAAGAAACTATACCGATGCGATTATTGCAGCCGGCGGTGTACCGCTATTATTACCTTATCAAAGTGATACAATAAATCAGCTTATGGAACTTGTTGATGGTGTTGTAATGCCAGGCGGTGATGAGGACATACATCCTAAATTTTATGAGCCGGAATACGCTGAAGATATAGTCGTTTCCAATGAAGAACGTGATAATTTTGAGATATTAGTTTTAAAGAAAGCATTAGAGAGAGATATTCCGGTTTTAGGAATATGCCGAGGTATGCAGTTATTAAACGTTATTTTTAAGGGTACGCTTATTAAACATATTCCTGATTATATTGAAACTGTAATTAATCATACACAACCTTCGCCTAAAAACATCGTTTCGCATGCAATTAATATAGAAGCAAATACTAAACTTGCTAAAATAGCTAATAATCAGCTACAAACTATGGTTAATTCGACTCATCACCAGGCTGCTAAACAACTTGGTAATGATCTTATCGTATCTGCAACAGCAGAAGACGGTATAATTGAAGCCATTGAATCAACGAAACATAAATTTGTTATCGGCGTTCAATGGCATCCTGAATATCTTAACGATAATGGAGTAGATTTAGAATTATTTAAAGAATTCGTAAAAGTTAGTAAGTAAATATTAGTTTTTAACATCATTAGATGAACATATTACAAACGCTTTATTATATTCATATCCAAGCGGCTAACAACATACGGAATTTTTAGAGCGTTCATATACAAAAGTAGAACCTCTACCATTACCTTCTAGTTGATACTGACCATAAATTACAGGTCCACATTGTTCTTGCCAAGTAATTGAATATTTTACCCGATTATCTTGCACGTCCCATTGTTGTAAACAGCTGCTAATAATACAATTCATTTCAGGCACAAATAGTTTAACCAATTTTTGTATTACCAAATCTTCTTGTTGTTCTACTTGTATATTATCACAATAAGCTATATGTGAGTTTAAATTATTAGCATAAGCGCGTGATATTATAGAGACTATAATAGTAAATAATATAAAAAATTTCTTTATTTATTAAATTTAAATTAAAATATTTAAAGATACTTAATAAGAAACTAATAATCAAATATTATTTATTGTACTATATTATCATTTTAAATAAGATTTCGGACCTTTGATCTGCTATATTATCGTCAAAAACATTATTTATGACTGCTGATTATTCTTTTTTGAAAAGTTTTGCTGAGTATATCATTGATAAATTAGGTAAAGATACAAAAGTTCAAATAATATTGCCTAATAATTTCTCATGCCTAGAATTAAAGAAGATTTTAACCGATAAATATAAAATTAAATTACCTATCATTATTCCTTTTAATTCTCTTATTTCAAAAAAAAACGATTCGGATTATATATCTAAAATAGAAGAATTACTTATTTTATCATCCATTATCACCGAATATAAAGAATTACCTTTGAATAAAAATGAATCATTAAAAGCTGCAGAACTTTTAAGAAAATTGTTTAATGATCTTATAATCAATAATATCGATATAAAATTAATTGAAGTCTATAACAATTCTAATTATTGGCAAAAGATTTATAAATTTCTAGAATATTGCTTTTTACGATGGCAAGAAGAAATATCGTTTACTCAAAAACAAACTAAAGCAGTTTATAAATTAAAGCTATTACAAGAAGAAATAATAAAAATAAAAACAGGACATAAACAGGTAATACTCGCTGGAATATTCAAGCCTAATGTTTTTTTAAAAAGATTTGAAGAAGAATTAAAGGATTACATAATGCACTATAATCCTGCCTCCAAGCAGATTAGCGATGGTATATCTTATTATGAACCTAATGACATTTATGAAGAAACTAAACAAATATCTTATATATGTAGCCGTAATAAAGACAGACGGATTGCAATCGTTACAAATAATAATAAGCTTAAAAGAGTATATTGTAATTTTTTAGACAAATATGAAGATCTACTAGGTAATGACTTAAGGCTTACTAATATAGGTGAATTACTAACTTCCATTATTAAAATATTATGTAATAATTTTGATTTAAAACTTCTATTTTTATTACTTAAAAATCCTTTAATTAACTGCCCTACTGTGCAGCAGTTAGAGTTAATGCTATCTAATAAACACCGTTTTATATCCTCACCGAAATATTTATTGCAATTACAATTTGATAATGAGGATATAAGAGAGTATTGCCGTAACTTAATAGATATTTTATTTACCGATACTCCAAATAATATACAAGCTATTCTAACCTTAACTAAAGAAATAACTGAAAAACTTTTGCCTACTATTTGGGAAAAAGAAGGAGGAGCAGAACTACTTGAGTTTTTAACAAATTTAACTGCATATAGTAAATATATAAATTCAACGGATAAAAAGGATTTTCCTAAAATTTTTTCTTTTTTACTTTCTAATATCAAATATTACAAAAATACTGACGCTGCTAGTATTATTATAGGACGGCCTGAAGATTTAGCATTATGTGAATTTGACTTAATTATATTACCGCATTTTAATAATGAAAACTGGACACTTAGTGCTAAAGCTCACCCATGGCTTAGCAAGAAAGCATTGCAGATACTAAATATAGATTACGATGAAATTGCTCCTACTCTATATTCAGATTACTTCAATTTATTTCTACAAAATAAGCAAATAGTTATACTGAATGCTAAAAAATATGATGGGAAACTGTCAGTGCCGAGTAATTTATTTTTGAAGCTAGAAAAAGGTGCTATGTCACCCCGTGACTTGATCACGGGGTCCAGTAATTATATGGATACCGTGGTCAAGCCACGGTATGACAAGAGTATTGAGATCCACAGCCCTTCTTTCCCAACCACCTTATCAGTAACCGAAATAGAAACATTAATAAGAAACCCATACGGTTTTTATGCTAAGAAAATTCTTGGACTACGTAAAAAAGATCATATATGGGAAGAACCTAAAATATCGGATTTCGGTAATTTGATTCATAAAGTTTTAGAAGAATATTCTAAAAATTACGACAAACAATATATTAATTTAAATTTGCTTGATAAACAAAATGCTTTAATAAATATCGGTAATCATATTTTATATAGCACTATTTTACCAAGCTACACCAAAAAAACGTGGCAAATAAAACTCACGGCTTTCAGCAAAGCTTTTATTTTATTTGATATAGAACGCCGAAAAAACTGCAAAGAAATCTATTTTGAAACTAAAGGGGAATTACGGCTAAATATTGTAGGTCAAGATATAAAAATAATCGGTATAGCTGACCGAATTGAAATAAGTAAATCAAACAATATAACTATACTAGATTATAAGACCGGTACTATTCCGACTAAGAAAGAAATAGAGCTTGGACTCTCGCCGCAACTTATCATAGAAAGTTTGATGTTACTAGAAAACGGATTTACGAAATGTAATTCTCTGTCCCTTTTATGTCATCCCCAGCCCCTTTTGTGTTATTCCCGCGAAAGCAGGAATCCAGTTATAAATAACAATATTACTATCGCCTACGTAAAAATCACTAGTACCGAACCTTATGTGCACACAACGGAAATAGCTTTAAGCATCGAGACTTTAAATAGACATAAAGCAGGATTAGTAAAATTACTTGAACATTATATTACAAATAAATTCTTTTCTTATGATTTGAATTTATCAAAGTATAATGATTATTTGCATTTGAGTCGATAGGCTAATTATGTCATTCCTGCGCAGGTGCATGGGTGTCAACTTAAGACTCAATGTCATTCCCGCGTAGGCAGGAATCCAGTACTTTAAAACTTTTTTTAAAGTTCGATTTATCTCGCTTTACCCTAGGATTCCCGCCTACGCGGGAATATGACATAAACAAACCATGCAACAAGGCTTTCAGTCGCTCGCAATGACGGCTTAGCAACTGCTCGCAATAGTGCTTACAACCCCATCACTAACTTAAATTCTTTACTTTTAATAATCTTACTATTCGTATTATAAATAATCGGATCGTTAATTTTTTCATGACCGAATCTATTTGTTTTAAATACCGGTATATCTACACTATCTGCAAAATTACGAAGCACTAACATTGTGGCATCAAAATCTTTACCAAATGAACCAAATATTATAGCCTTAACATCCTCAAGTAACCCTGCTTGCTTTAAGTGTAAAAGCGCACGATCTAATCTAAAAGGAACTACATTCACATCTTCTAAAAAAAGAATTTTGCCCTTAGTCTTTATTTGCCAACTCGTTCCTATACTAGTCTGCACCATAGTTAAGTTACCGCCTGTTAGTTTGCCGTTAACAAGATCACTTGATTTTGCTATATCGTTAAGAGGCACTAAATTATCTATAGTAACCTGCTTTACTTTACCTTTTAATATTTCAGCAAGCTTGGTAAAATTACCTTGATCTTGTTCTGGCTTTAAGAGATCGGCTATATTACTGCCGTGAATAGTTTTCCAGCCCCATTCTTGTGATAGAAAAAGATGTAACGCTGTTATATCGCTATATCCTATAAAGACTTTCTCTTTATTTGGTTTTGATAGCTTTAGTAAATCGGGAATTATTCTCGCAGAGCCGTAACCACCTCGTAAACTCCATACTATATTATCAGACTCATCAAATAATGCATCCCGCAGGCAATTAAATCTTACTTCATCGCTACTTGCAAGAAAGGGTAGCTTACCTTTAGCAAAACACTTAGAAGAAATTTGTAAATTTAGTCCATTAATATTTTTTAAATCCGACAAGGTTTTATTATCCGCTCCTGTTGCCGGAGCAACAACAGTAATAGAGATATTTTTTAGACTATGACCAGCAGCAAAAGTTGATATTGAAAAAAATAATATTATTAGTAAAGATATCTTTTTAAGAATCATAAATATAATTGATAGGTATTGTTATATGAACAGGTAAACCTACTATGTCATGCCGTGGCGTGACCACAGCATCCAGTCTTTATTTTATTTTTTCTAGATACCGTGGACAAGACACGCTATGACAGAGGCAAGCACTGGATTCCCATTTTAGCTAGGGACAGACATGACATAGAAAATGCGAATAACCTTAAGAAGCTATTCTAAAGCAGCATCATCACCGGCAATCTCTACTGCTTTAGCCCTGATTTGGTCAATAGTAAGGCCACTATATTCTACAGACCCACCTAATACAGTATCATCCTGACCAAAAAAATTAATGTTCTTAACAACAGTTGCTTTATCTATATTATCTTCCCTCATATCATATACAAGCTTTAATGCTTCTTTTTGTGCTGGTAGTTCATGAGTATTAGATAGTGCTAAAGTCTTTACTTTTGCTCCAAGTTCATTCGCCGAAGCCTCTGATATTTCATCATCTTCAGATTTATCAGTTGAATTTTCGCTTATTCTAAGGTTTTCTATTATAGGTTCAACAAGCTGTGTCCATAGCTGGTCAGTTGAACTACAATCACAATCGGCTAGATATTTTCTACCTTCTTCTCCAGTTTTTACAGCATTATCAACAAACTCTTTAACTATCCACTTATTGTTAAATTTGTTATAAGCAGCTTTTATGAATAGTTCTAAATGATTAGAACCTAAATCTAAGAATTTTTGTTTAAGGTCCATAGGGATATGACTTTTTGTATCTAGCCATGTTTGCATTCCTGATAATATTTCTGACATTACCTTATTAGTGTCTTGTATCGGTACAGTAATATTATTACTCTTAATAGTAACCTCAAGTGCATTTTTAGTACTAGCATCCAAGTTAGATACTAAGTTTTCATACTGGGCTGGGTTACTTTTAGCTTCTTTTAAAATGCTTACTATTTTCTTAAATCTTGGTACTATTTCTGAATGACTATTCGTACTGCTTGTCATCCAATCCCATTTAAAATATTCAAAACCGCCGGTAGCATGATTTGGAACTGCAACATGTGCAAATTTATGGTCATATCTAATGCCGATTACATCAAGATCGTTTTTATATTTCTTTACTTGAGTATCGTGATCATTGCGCTGTTTTTTAAAGTGTTGCTCTAATTTTTTCATACTCTCCTCCTTAATTCATAGTTTTTAATTAGTGTTGATATGATACTTATATATTACTATATGTCAAAATAAAACACTAATAGAAATTAACTTTTTGCTATATCACAAGCATGTAAGTCACGCTTAAAGTACAAACTACTATTCTTATTTAAGATTACCCGATAAATCTGAACATTTTCAAGTACTCTTTGAACGTAATCTCTTGTTTCTCGATAAGGTATAAGTTCTATCCAGTCAATAACTTTTCTTGTATCTTTTATATCCCTTGGATCACCAAACCTATCTATCCATTTTACTACATTATGACTTCCGGCATTGTAAGAAGCAATGGATAGAATATAAGAACCTTTATGATTATCTAATAATTTTTTGAAATGATGCGCACCAAGTTTAATATTATATACCGGATTTCTAGTTAAGTCTGCTACATTACATTTAACATTTATGGACCTTGCGGTATCACAAGCAGTACCTTTAATAAGTTGCATGAGACCCATAGCATTTGCATAACTTACTGCTTTATGATCAAAAACCGATTCTTGTCTAATTATTCCATAAGTTAAATGAGGTGGGATAGGCAAATCTACTAGATTATAAGGCGTTGGAAAAGCACAATCCGGAATAAAAGCATTATTTTGGGCAGCAATTTTTGCCACCTCAACCATATGATTAGTATTATTATTGGCTTTAATAATATTCGCAATTATTTGAATTTCTGCAGAATTTTTAGTATTTTTCATTGCTGCTTTGGAATATATCAGGGCTAAGTAGTTTTTATTATATTTAACCAATAACCTTATTGCTTTAATAATCTCTTTATTTTCTATAATTTTCCTTTCTTCAGAAGTTATTACGGGAATAGGAGGTAAAACTAACTTTGTCCTATTTAATTCAATATTTGCTACCTGCCCATAAAAGGTAAAAGAATATTTAGCTGCCTGCTCGTAAAATTTTCTAGCCATTTGCTTATCGCCTTTTGCTGCATAAGTACGACCGAGCCAATAAAACCCACGTGCCAAACTAATCGGAGTCTTAACAACTTTAATAAACTTATTAAAATGTACTAATGCTTGATCAGGCTTTTTTAAAAAACTTAAAGAAAGCCAGCCCGCAAGCCACTCCTGCTCCCTTATAGTTTCAGGACAAGTAGCAAAAGGAAGCGTTGCCATTCTATAGCTATTAGCAAAATCTTTGTAATCGATGAATTCACGAGCATAATAGGACTGAATACGACACCATTTAGCAAAATGTTTACGGTTATTTTTAGCTTTCTTAAACAAAGTAATAATTTCCTTTGTCGGCTTTTGCATTTTTTTAAAATCTAAATAACGATATAATAAACCGGAAGTATAGTATTTTTCAGGAACACTTTTAAAAAGCTTTTCAGCATTTGGCGATTTACCTATAATCGCAATTTGGACTTTAAAAGAATTACGGTAACCTTGCTCTACATATTTCAGGGATTGCTTAGCAGATCTAATATCATTTTTCCATAAATGTTCTTCTATTCGTTCTAAATGATCACTCGCAGTTAAATATTTATGCCACTTATTGTAATATGCATTTTCTTCTTCAGGAGTGAAATTGGCGTATACCCAAGCCTCTTTAATAATCGGTAGTAATATCTTCTGATCTTTGATTAAACTACTTGCAGCTGCCGCATAAAATTTATAACCTTTGCCGGTAAGAGGAGGATGTTTACTAAACCAATCAACAATTACTTTTTTATTTGTATTATTATTTAGATATTCTTCTGCTCTTTCTTCAAGCAGCTTATTTTGAGGCCAATCCGGGTTATTGCATAAAAACCTTATTACATGTTCAAAACTATTATCTGAATATTTATTATCTAAATATTTCTGAGAAAGTACAATTTTTGTTAAAATTTTATTATTTACTTCTAGCGCTAAATCTTCGGCTCGTGACCAATTTTTTTGATCGATATAGGTAAAAACTTGTTTAACATTATCTATAGCATCAGAATTAGCATTTACTTTCAAAGCTAATAACAACAATATAGAGGTTAACAATTTTATTATGATTTTCATAAGTTTTATGATTTGTTGCGTGGATACCTAATAGTCATTACGAGCTACTAAAAGCGTTGTTGTATGGCTTGTTAATGTCATTCCTGCGAAAGTAGGAATCCAGTAAAACCTATAAAAAACTTATTTTTTATAGGTTTATCTAATATGTAATTTTTGTATCAATATTAAGGTTATTTTTCTGGATTCCCGCCTACGCGGGAATGACATAGAGACCTACTAAACACCGGTAGAACCAAAGCCACCGCTACCACGCATCGTTTCCATCAGACTAATACTTTCTTCCCATAATATACGTTCGTACTTTGCGATTATCATCTGTGCAATTCGCATGCCTTTTTCTATAATAAAATCTTCTTTACCGAGATTAATAAGAATGACCTTTATTTCACCTCGATAATCTGCATCAATAGTACCGGGTGAATTAGCAACCGTGATACCGTGTTTAACGGCAAGACCCGAACGGGGTCTTATTTGGGCTTCAAACGAATCCGGTAGTGCTATAGCGATGCCTGTTGGAATTAGCTGTATTGCGGCTGCTTTTATTGTTATAGGTTGCTCGTTTGCGGCTATTAAATCCATCCCCGCACTATGCTCTGTAGCATATTCCGGCAAACTGCCGGAAAAATTTTCTAGTTTTTTAATTTTCACTTGTGTTATTGTCATATTATTTCATATCAAATTTATCGTTAATAATTTTATTTTCTACCGCATCAATTAAAGAATTAGCAAGATTATCGGTTAATATCTTACTTCCCATGCCAAGTTTCTTTTTAAGCCAAGGTTGCTTAGCACACAGATATTGAAACTTAATATTATCACCGAATTTTTCTTTCATTACGCTATACATATCACCTATGCCATCAATTAAGCCGTAATCAAGCGCCGTGTGCCCTGCCCAAAATTCACCGTTAAATAAAATTTCGTCTTGCTGAGTTAACTTCCCTGCTCTTCTTGTTTTTACATATTCTATAAAATGTTCATAAACCTGCTTTTGCAAATCTTTGATAATTTTAAGATCATCTTTATTAATAGGTTTAAACGGATCCAATACTGATTTATTCTTGCCTTCCGTATAAACTCTCCTCTCTATCCCAAGTTTATTAATTGCTTCATGAAAACCGAATCCGCTTGATACTACTCCGATACTACCGATAACCGAACTCGGCAAAGCATATATCCGGTCACCGCTGCAAGCCAGCCAATATCCGCCTGAAGCCGCCATATCTTCAATAAAACTATAAATTTTTATTTTATTTTCTTCAGCAAGATCACGAATACGTTTTGCAATAAGTTCAGATTGTACCGGAGAACCGCCAGGAGAATTAATAATTAAACATAATGCTTTTAATTTCTTTATTTTAAAAGCTTTTTCTATTAGTGCATTTAATGATTCTAACGTAAGTCCCGATTGCATAGTACTTACTTTACCGATAACACCGCTAAGGCGTAAAACGGCAATCACCTCTTTAGAATTACCAAAAACCGAAGCAAATAATTGATCTAATTTACTTATCTGTCGTTTGGTTATTATCTGATCAAATTCAGCATTCGCCATAGTTGATTTATTTACTTCATTCATTAATTTTACTCATTTTTAATTTAATATACTCGTTTCATTTGAAAAATTGGCTATGTTGTCTTATAAGATCTGCGGTACTCACCTATTAAGTATACGCTCCGCTCCTCGCCTTATAGACTCCTTGCTCTTTTCCAAATTACACTTCGTCTATTTACTTGGAGTTACTATAGAGCATCCTTTTTTATTGGCCGCAAAGGCTTAGCCGGTTTATTCAGAGATTGCGCGTTATAACTATTTTTAGGTTCAGGATAATTTCCGGAAATGGCAGATAAAATAGTACTTCTAACTTTTTCGTCATACCAATTTGTATTGCCGACAAAGCTAGTTACTATTTTGCCGTTTGGATCTATTAATATACTAGTCGGCAAACTAACAACCCCTAAGGCTTTAAATAATTCATTTCTATAATCATGATAAATCGGCAAATATCTTATTTGATAGCTTTTAAAATATTCTTTCACAACTTTTATGTCTTGATAATCTTCTGAAATCGGAATTACTGAAAAAGGTAATTTCCTAAAATCTTTTTGCAACATATCAAGGTCAGGCATTTCTTTGACACAAGGAGCACTCCAAGTAGCCCAAAACACTAACAATATAGTCTTTCCTTCAAACTGATCAAGAGAATATTGATTTTTTTCTTCATCAAAAAAAATTATATTATCAGGAACGCTTGAACCTCTTAAAAATGCTAATTTATCCTTAGGCTGCTCATAGAGCCTAGCATGAATTTTAGGAATAAAAATTATTATATATAATAAAAATACTATAATATATATAAGATATTTATTATAATTTCTTAAGGTCATATAATAATTTATAGTAATGAAGACATTTTATTTATTCGTATTAGCACTTACATTATGTAGTTGTGGTATAAAAAAGCCTTTAGAAGCACCGCAGAAAGAGGCAAAAAGTCATTGCGAGCAGTCGTAGACTGCGTGGCAATCTCGTCAAATATCCTGAGATTGCTTCGTCAAATTACTTCGTAATTTTCCTCGCAATGACGTACTGTATCAATACCTCTTAAGCGTCGTACCTTGCAAAACTAAGTCAAAACAATAAGACGGCATATTTGCTTGCGGTTCGATCAATATCGGATTTACTTCACCGCACTCATTATCACACATATTTTGATCAGATAAGTCTAAGCGTGTTTCGAGAGTAGTAAGACTAGGATGCTCTATTCTTATATTTGCACTTCTCAAATAACGAGAAGATGTATAAGGCAACATGCTAATAAAGTAATATTCTCCTTTATTATTAGTAGTAGCAATACCGGAACCGGTAAAACTTGAATCGCTTTTACTTGTAAATCTTCTTTTATCAACTCTAGTTTTTAAAGGTTCGTAAGGATATTTACCCCCACTGCCTGCTTGCCATAAATAAACTTTAGCATCCGCAACCGGCACGCAATTTTGATCTAATACTTTTCCTTTAATTAATATCCTTTCACCATAAAATTTTGATAATCTTCCTGTTTTACGTAATAAATTATTAGTAGTTTCAAAAACTTTTGGTTCATAATCATTAAATATATTTCTAGTAATTTTACAACGATTCAGCTTATTAGGGTAAGTTTTAGAAGCAGCAAATAGGTTTAATGTCCATAAACATAAAAAACAAAATATAAATTTTTTCACTTTTCACCACTATATTTATAAAATTCTGCATCTAAATTTAAATTAATTATTTTTATTAATCAAATTATTTTTATTCTCATTTGATTATTAAGTAATTGATTGTTATAGTAAACTTTGTTATACTAAAATATTATATAATATGCAAAAATTTTTATCTTTAATAATTGTAATTCTAATACTTTACAATATAGTAAAGTTAAAAATATCTCCCGACAACAATAATCTTACAACTGTAGAGCAAACGACTTCAAATAATTCATCTACCAATGAAAACCAAACTAGTATAAATAATGAACCTCCTATTTCATTAAACGGCAACTTATTTGAACGTACGGTTTCAAAAATAGTAATAAATGCTCTTAAAACCGAAGAAGGGAAAGCATTTTTTGAAAATATTTTACAACCGTTAAATGGACCTATCAATCCTAATGATTACACTATTGAAGTACGTAAGGATTTAGTAAAAACACTGTTCAAAATTAATACGCTCGGTAGCGGTAATATCGGTCCCGCTTCTTGCGGACATGTAGTTACCGTATTTTATCAAATATCAGATATGAACAATACTTTAATATCTGAAGATACTAAGACTTTTACTTTAGGCTCTGCTCCTGTAATGCTTGGCTTAGATAATGTAATAATCGGTATGATGGTAGGAGAAGCACGAGAAGCTATTATTCCGGCAAAATATGCTGTTAATAATAGTAATAATATTATCTTCGATGATGCTTATAATTATAAAGTTAATGTAATTTTAAAATCCATATTACCGCAAAATTTTGTTAAAAGTAATGAAGTGAAAATTTATGACGATGAGATAGCTTATCGTGTTCCTTTATTATGTGGTGAAAAAGTAAGCTTTAATGCTAAAATTACTCGCTTATCAAACGGTAAAATACTATATGATTCCAAAGCAAAAGGACAACCAATAGATATGAAAATCGGCGATATTACATATCCTTTAATTTTTTCTTACGCCTTGCAAGGTAAAGTAACGATTGGAACACGCAGTGTTATTGCTGAAGGCAAAACATTTAAAACTTTAGGTTCTAACATAAATAAAATTATTTCTCATGAATCGTTACCGATAAATGAATATCTTTTGCTTGAACTAGGAGACTTTAAACAAAATTAAATAAATATGAAACAAAATAAAATTCAAAGACAAAAAAATTATATTTTATTATCTATCCTTGTCATAATGATAATAATTGTATATCTTATAGCATTAATAAAAATTGCAGGATAAATTTTGTAATTATTAAAAATTTAAAACTCAAATTAAACGAGTATATAAGCATCTTACTTTAAACTTTAATTATAGTATGGAAATTATTAAAAAAAACAAAAATATTATTATATTAGTAGGTTTAATATTTTTAGCAGTAATTATTTATATCTCTACAAGTAAGAATTCCGATAATAAAACAAACGATAATATATTAGAAGTAAAGATAGCTATACAAGATCATAAATTTGTTCCGAATATAGTTGAAGTACCAAAAGCGACTAAGATAAGGTTAATTGTTCATAATGAAGATGATACGGTAGAAGAGTTTGAAAGTCACGATTTACATCGTGAAAAAATAGTTATGCCAAATGAGTCAATACATATTATACTTGCACCTCTCAAGTCCGGAAAATATGAATTTTTTGGAGATTTTCATCAAGATACGGCGCAGGGTTTTATAATTGTTAATGATTAGATAAAAAATATGTTTAAAATTGCTTTAGTAGTGTTTCGTGAATGTTTAGAAATATCCTTATTACTTGGTGTAATACTCGTCGTAACAAAACAAATAGAAAAATCTCGTCTTTATATTATTGCTGGAGTAATGCTTGGAGTAGTATTTGCTTCAATTTTTGCATTTTTTACACGTAAATTATCTTTATCTTTTGGCGGAATAGGCGACGAATTATTCAATTCCGGAATTATGATACTAATAACAATTCTGATTAGCTGGACAATAATATGGATGCAAGGTTACGGTATAAAAGTAAAGCAACATATAAACGACTTATCAGTAAAAATTCATGAAGGTAATGCCAGTTATTTCATGTTGTTTTTTTTAGTTGCCACTACTATATTACGAGAAGGTGCAGAAATTATTATTTTAGTATATAGCATATCTTCAGTTGAAACAATATCAAGCAGTATTTACTTGCAAGGAGTGATAATAGGTGCTACAAGTGGCTTCTTACTTGGTTTAGTAATATATTTCGGTTTCATTAAGATTGCTAATCAAAAATATATTTTTAAAATCTCTACCATATTATTAATGCTAATAGCAGGCGGATTTGCAGCAAGTGCTGCAGGTATTTTAACCTCTTCCGGTCTAATTATGTTTTTATCCGATCAACTTTGGGATAGTTCATGGTTAGTAGCAGATAGAAGTATGATAGGTAAAATCTTACATATTGTTACCGGTTATATTGCAAGACCTAACGGGCTACAAGTACTGGCTTATTTTACTACTATATTACTGATAAATATTTTCATACAAATAAAATTAAGATATTCCAAAAATAACTTAATATCAGTACAAAAAAATGAATCAAATTAATTTTATCAAAGAGAACAATTAAATTAAATATGTTAAAATTTTTATCAGAAATTGGTCCGGTAATAGCATTTTTTGCAGGCTTTTTTTATGGAGGCGGTATACAACACGCTACTCTTTATATGCTTATTACCTCTGTTATTTGTATTACCCTTTGTTATGTTATAGATAAGAAAGTATCCAAGCTTTCTATTATTTCTACGACTGTTTTATTAGTTTCGGGAAGTATTACTTTAATTAGCGGCGATGCAATGTATATAAAAATCAAACCTACTATATTATATGTTATTTTTGGAATAATATTTCTCATGAGCGGTATAAGAAAAAATCCTTTTATCAAATATGCTTTAGAGAGTATAGTACGTCTTAAAGAAGAAAGTTGGATAACCTTAAGCTATAGAACAGCGGCTTTTTTCTTTTTTATGGCTGTAGTTAATGAAGTAGTTTGGCGTAATTGCTCAGATGAAACATGGGTAAAATTCAAAGTATTCGGTGTAATACCTATTACTTTTATATTTATTTTACTGCAATTACCTCTTTTATTAAAGAATAAATTACCGGATAGTAAGATATGATATATAATACCTTACTATTTTTACTTTATGTCATTACCGCGTAGGTGTTGTTGCATGGACCGGTAAAATCCACTGTGTCACCCTGTGGCTTGACGACGGGGTCCATACAAACAATTTAAAATACTAATATTAGTATTTTAAGCTGGATCCCACGATCAAGTCGCGGGATGACACAGAATCCATGCTTTCACAGAGATAACACCGATGGCTTTTTAAAAATTGTCCGGTACTATAATAAACAAACAGTTAATTCTTGAACAAATACAATCTTTTTAAAAATCGTAGGGTACTATTGTTATGATATTACGAGTTCTAATTTTTATAGCTCTTTCTTTTAGTCTATCTGCTTGTTTACCTGCTATTTTTACCGCAGCAACCACTACCGGCATTGTTGCTTCAAAAGATCAACCAATATCTGAAACATTAAATGATGCAAGGATTTCTGCCAGCATTAAAGCTGATTTAGTAAAAAATAATTTTAGAGATTTAGGTGCTAAAATAAAGGTTGAAGTATCACAAGGAAGAGTATTATTAACAGGAAATATTCAAAAAGAATCTGATGCGTTAAAAGCCGTAGAAATTGCTTGGAATCAAAAAAGCGTAAAAGAAGTTATTAATGAGTTGAAAGTAAATAAAAACAGTAATCATTTTGACTTAGCCCAATATACTAAAGATAGTATGATAACCACACAAATTAAAGCTAAAAATTTAGTCAGAAAAGACATTAAATTTGCTAATTATACTATTCTAACTATAGATAATATTGTTTATTTATTTGGAGTTGCAAGATCAGAAGAAGAGCTAGAAAAGCTTGCTTCTATTGCATCAAAAATAAAAGGTGTTGAAAAAGTTGTGTGTTACGCTAAAATAATGAATAACTTTAACACCAATAATGATAATAGTGAAGAATCATAAATTCAAATTAGACCTCTTGCAGAATGAAGCTAATACAGAGAAATTTGAAGGAAACACTGCATGTAGCACTGCAGCATACACTTTAGTACGTGAGGATGCGAGTACCGGATTGACGTATACCGCAGATATTTCAAAAGTTGGAAATCAAATAAGTGGTGAGCCTGCACAGCGTATAAAAATACGTGAACACAGGCGAATCCCGAAATTTGACTTACCAAATCTTAAAGTATCAAAGGTATACAAATTACCTTTAGGAGCAAGTTATGTAAAGGGTTTATTACTTTTGTTAATTTTTTGTTTTGGTCTAAGCAGTTGTAATACCTCAAAAAGATTACCTTATTCCCACAAATATTCTTACAAAGAATTATCAAAAGATGATCCTCATAATCTAACTTATAAAGGACATTATAAAGTCGGTAAAAATTATAAAATACAAGGAAAGACTTACAAACCTCACAACCCTAAATCTTTTACCGAAACAGGTTATGCCTCATGGTACGGTGGACTTAAAGACGGTTTTCACGGTAAAAAAACAGCTAATGGCGATAGATTTAATAGAAATTTATTAACTGCTGCACATAAAACTCTTCCGCTCCCTTGCTTAGTTAAAGTTACCAACAAAGCCAATAATAAAGCAGTAATTTTAATGGTTAATGACAGAGGCCCTTTTAAGAAAAATCGTATAATAGATGTTTCTCAAAAAGCGGCTGAAATTTTAGCATTTAAAAATCAAGGTATAACTAAAGTAAAAATAGAATATTTACCTAATGAAACTGAGAAATTTCTAAAAAATATTAATCTAAAAAAACCACAAAGTAAAACTTTAGCTAAAAACTCTAAAAAATCTTCATCTAATAAAGTTACAAACAACAATAAATGTAGCGTTAATTGTCATATAAAACTTATAAATTTAAAGTATAAATTGGCCGTAACTCCTTAAAAGATGTGTGAATATTAAATCGTCAATAGTCGTAGGCATTGTTGCATGGCTCGATTTTTAACGTCATTGCGAGGAGCAACTTAAGTTTCGACGACGCAATCTCAGAAGTGTTTGTATTACCTCATGAGATTGCCACGACCACTTTGTGGTCTCACAATAACGATACATATCAACTACGTATATTCTTTTTCTTTATTATTTTTGATTTAGCTTTGGTAGTAGATTTATTATTAGAGGCAAGCTTGATTGAAGGTTTAGAGACTATAGGCTTAATATTAAAATGCTGATCTAATAGCCCCATCATCTTTTGATCACGAGATGCGGCACTTTTACCGCCTGTAACAACGGCAATCAATGATTTACCGTTCCTAGAAGCAGTAGTTACTAAATTATAACCTGCCGGTGTATGAAAACCTGTTTTCATCCCTTCTGCACCTTGATAATTTTTAGTAACCCTATTATGTCCATTTACTACATTTCCACGAAATACAAAGCTGGTTTTAGCAAATAACGGATAAAATTTAGGATAATCTCTCTTCAAAGCCATAGCAAGTTTAGCCATATCTCTTGCGGTAGTTTGCTGCAATGGGTCATGCCAACCTGAAGCATTTTTAAAATAGGTATTCTTCATACCGAGCTGTTTAGCTTTAACATTCATTAAATGAGCAAAAGCTTTCTCTGACCCTTTCATGCCCTCAGCAACCGTTACAGCAACATCATTAGCAGATTTTATAATTAATCCATTAATTGCCTCTCGAACGGTTATAGTTTCCCCTGCTTTTAAACCCAGCTTACACGGTGGCATTTTTGAAGCTTTTGCTGATACAAATAATTTTTTATCTAAAGGTAACTTACCGGCTTCAATTGCTTCAAACATTAAGTATAGAGTCATTAGCTTAGTTAAAGAAGCGGGGTAAATCCGAATTTGTGAATTATGGGCCTGCAACACTTTACCGCTTTTTGCATCAATTACTAAACTAGTTTGAACAGGAGGCTTAGGGGTATTTTTTACGGCTTTTTTTGCTTCGCTTATAGGCGCCAAGAAAAATGTTATGACAAAAATATAAGGTAATAAAAATTTCCTAAACATTTTAAATAAATAAAATATTATTCAAATTAAACCAAATGTGATTTTTCGTCATTGCGAGGAAAAATTGAAAATTTTGACGAAGCAATCAAGTAAAAAATGCATAGCATTTTTTTATTATTTTCCTAGATTGTCACGCTTCCTATGGTCGCTCGCAATGACAATGAAAATAATACTTACTACACATTAACCTTTTTATTAAGATACATTAATATAAACAAAGCAGGCAAGGCTAAAATTATAGTAAAGAGGAAAAAACCGTCCCAGCCCATCATATTTACAAGTTTTCCAGCATAAATAGTGACAGTATTGTTACATAAACTACTAGCACTACTAAGTAAAGCATATTGTGTTGCGGAATATTTTTTATTACATAAATTACCTATATATCCGACTAAAGAAGTAGCACCCATAGCGGCAGCAAAATTCTCTATAGTAATAGCAATTAATAAAGCTTCAAAAGAAGGAGGCTGATGATTAAGCCAAATAAATGCAAAATGCGTTAAGCTTTGGGCAATACCGGTAATAATCAAACCTTTAAAATTCCCCACCCTATACATTACAATACCACCGACAAAACCGCCGACTAAGGTTGCAATCAATCCATAAAGTTTAGCTATTATTGCTATTTCGCCTTTTGTATAACCAAGCTCTATATAAAAAGGTGAGGCAACCGCTCCAAGCATAGCATCGCCTAATTTAAAAAATATTACCGCAAGTAAAATAGTTGCAGCAAATTCTCTTTTGAAAAAATCCTGGAAAGGATTAATTACTGTAGAAATCCATGAAGTAATAGAAATAATATTAATTTTTTCTCTTACTAATTCTTTTTCATTTACGGTTATTATAAATATCGTTGCAACGACAAATATTATAGCTATAACACAGAAAGTTAGTTGCCAATTATTTCCAGTTATTTCTGCAAAGTACAAAGCACCTGCCCCTGTAATAAGCATACCGATTCGATAACCGAATACAGCCGTTGCACTAGCTATGCTTTGTGTTTCTTGATCAAACTTATCTATACGCAACGCATCAACGGCAATATCAAACGTGCTAGATAAAAAGCCTAATAATATAGTCAAAAAATAGAAAGAAGTTAAAGAAACTTCAGGATTTTCCTTGCTCATAGCAATTAGTACTAAAGCCATTAAAGAGCTACATAATATAAGCCAGCTTTTGCGATGTCCCCACCTACTTAAAAAAGGTATTTTAAAATTGTCGACTAGAGGCGACCAAAATACTTTTAACGAATATGATAACCTTGCAACCGCAAAAGTAGTAATAACGGCGATATCTATACCGGATTCTTTTAACCATACTGCAAGAGTAGAAAAAATTATAACCAGCGGCATACCGCTAACTATTCCTAAAATAAATATTTCAAATAATCGATAGTCTTTAAAAATCTTAGTAATACGCATTGTGATATTTCATTAAATCGTCATTGCGAGGAGGGGCATAGTCCCAACGTGACAATCTAGGAAAATAATAAAAAAATGCTATGCATTTTTTACTGGATTGCTTCGTCAAAATTTTCAATTTTTCCTCGCAATGACGAAAATATTAGTGTTGCAATAATAATTAATAAATATAAGCTATTTACTTTATAAATCAACCATTTTCTCTTAACTCCTTATTATACAACCTATAATATTCATCTTTATTTTTAAGCAATTGTGTATGAGTGCCTTGTTCACAAATCTCACCGTTTTTCATGACGATAATATTATCAAGATCGGTAATACTGCTTAAACGATGCGTAATTATTAAAGTGGTTTTTCCTTGGCGTAATTTCTTTAACGATTCTAGAATTTTCTGTTCGGAAGCTTGGTCTAAGCTGCTTGTTGCTTCATCCCAAATTAAAATAGGAGCATCTTTTAAGAAAGCTCTAGCAATAGATAAACGCTGACGCTGACCGCCTGAAAGAGTTGTCCCCTGCCCCCCTATCTGCGTGTCGTAACCATTCGGCAGATGCATAATAAACTCATGAGCATCGGCATATTTTGCTGCTCTAATTATTTCTTCTCTTGTAGCGTTTTCCTGACCGTATGCTATATTTTCTGCAACGCTTGTATCAAATAAATAAGTATCTTGAGTAACTAAGGAAATCTGACCTCTAAGTGAAGTAAGCTTAATATCTTTAATATCATGATTATTAATTAAAATTCTTCCTTCATTTGGATCATAAAAACGCACTAATAAATTACTAAGCGAAGTCTTAGCACTACCTGAACGCCCGACAAACGCAATAATTTTATGAGGCTCTAGCCTTAAATCTATATATTTTATAGCTATTTTACTCTCAAACCTTAAAGCTAATTTTTCAAAAGTAATTTGTGGATTATATAAATCTACGTCTTTAGCATCTTCATGATCTTTAATAAGAGGCTCGGTATCCAAAATACTAAATACCCTCTTAGCTGCTGCTATTCCTTCTTGCAAATTAATATTTAATGATACCAAACTTTTAAACGGTCTATAAGCCGCTGCAAAAGAAGCCAAAAAAGCAAAAAGAGCCCCTGGCGTACTTTTCCCCTCCAGGACTAGATTACCTCCATACCATACCATCCCTCCAACTGCAAGACCGCTTAAACCCTCCATAATCGGTGCAACCATCGCATCTAGCTTAGATGTTTTTTTGTAGAACTCTAAAATATTATTAATAATCAACGATGCTCTATTACGTTCTATTTGTTCGCCTACAAAAGATTTAATAATCTTAATTGACTGAAATGTTTCATCAAGCCGAGAGGTATAATGCCCAAGCTCTTCTTGTGACTGTGCAAATATTCTTCTTATCTTTCTACCCATCCTTTGCACCGGATAAACAGCTAAAGGGAAAACAAGAAAAACTACGCAAGATAATAGCGGTTCTAAATGAAACATTGTTGCTATTAAACATACTACAGTTAGGAAGTGTTTAGCACATCCGACAAGTAAGTTAGAAACAGCTCCACGCATCAAAGAAATATCATTAGTAAAACGAGATATTAAACGTCCTGAAGATTGGTTTTGAATAAAAGAAATATCGGCAAATAACAAATGCTCATACATTTTTATCTGTAAATCGTTTAGTACCCTCTGCCCAACAAATTTTATTAGATAATTCTGATAATACTCTGAAATTCCTTTTATAACAAAAGTTACAGTAAGCACTATGGGCATTATTATAAGCATTTTCTTATCATGCGTTAAAAAAACCTTATCAATAATAGGTCTAGCCGCATGTACGATCACTGCCGTACAAAGTGCTGCAACAACCATACAAAATATCGCAAAATATATTTTATTTGCGTAAGGTTTAACATGATCTTTTATCAGCCTTTTTATAACATCTGCGGCTGTGTAGTTATCATTTAAATTATTGTTATTCATTCTCGTTAAAAATATTAAATTGATGATGTGATTGATTCGGTACAGGCATTTTCAAATGCTCAAAAGCGGCAATCGTGATTACCCTACCTCTAGGAGTTCTTTGTAGTAAACCTATCTGTATAAGATAAGGCTCTATGGTTTCTTCAAGTGCATCACGTTGTTCAGATAAGGCAGCTGCAATCGTTTCAATTCCGACAGGACCGCCGTTATAATTATCCGCTATGAATTTTAGATAACGATAATCATTGCTATCAAGTCCTATGCGATCAACTTCCAAACGATTTAACCCAAAATCAGAGACTTCCTTATCTACTCTTGATTTACCGTCAACTGCTGCAAAATCTCTTATACGACGAAGCAATCTTAATGCAATTCTTGGCGTTCCTCTACTTCTTTTAGCTATTTCTTCAGAACCTGAATCGGTCAAATCAATATCAAGTAGTGTACTTGCTCTATTTAGAACTTTCTTCAATTCCTCAGTATTATAAAAATTTAGCCGCATAGGGATACCGAACCTATCACGCAAAGGATTACTAAGCAGCCCGAGGCGTGTGGTAGCACCGATTAAGGTAAATTTCGGCAAGGTTATTTTCACTGACCTTGCAGCAGATCCTTCACCGATAATTATATCCAGCTCAAAATCTTCCATAGCAGGATATAAAACCTCTTCAACCGCAGTATTTAAGCGGTGGATTTCATCAATAAATAATACATCGTTCTTTTCAAGATTGGTAAGAATAGCAGCAAGATCAGCTACCTTAAGTATAGCAGGACCGGAGGTGGATTTAAAATTACCGCCGATTTCGTTAGAGATAATTTTAGCAAGCGTAGTTTTACCAAGCCCGGGCGGACCATAAAATAAAGTATGATCCAGATGCTCATTTCGAGATTTTGCAGCCTTAATAAATACCGAAAGATTTTCTTTAATCTGCTGTTGACCGACAAATTCTTGCAAATATGATGGCCTTATCGGCAATTCTTGATCATTTTCACTTTTTTCAGGTGATAATATATTAGTCATTATTTTAAATCGAATATAATGACTAATAATAGCCAAAAAATAGTTTTATGCTATAAATTATTTTAGACTTTTATATTAGCCCTCTTCATAGACACTAGTTACCCCTTCTCTAAGTTTATCTAAGGTTTCAAAAAATTTTTCTGTATCAGTGACGCCTAAGTTTTGTAATTCTTCTTTAAGGTAATTTTGATTTAATCCTTTATATCACTTGAAATAATGGCCAAATATCTCATGTGATAATATTATATTAGGATTTTCATAATAATTTTTCAACACTTCTGCTACATCTTTTAGAGTAAGGTTATTTTCATCAGTTATTTCTGTAATTTGTGCATCCAATTCTTGTCTATCTTGAGATTTCATTCCTATCTTATAACCTAAAATATTACATCCAATTAAGCTTTTATTCTCTTTTATAGAATCCGATAAGGCTTTCTTTGATTCCTCGCTTACTTCTGTACTTAATGAAAAATTCAATCCGGCAAGTTTAGTATTTTTAACAAATGAGGATCAGGCAGGAACATTATTATCAAAAAATATCCCACTTATATCTAAAGCGCTTATTTTTGTTTTGTTTACTCTTAAGGTATCTAAAAGAACATCTATCTTATTAGCATTATTCAAAGCATTTATAAAACTAATGTCGGTAATGCGGCATAGCGGATCTTTAAAAAATTCAGCAAATAACTTTATTGATTTTAAACTCCACACAAAACTATCAGTACTTAAGTACTTTATAGTAGCGTCTCCTTGTAAAGCATTAAATAACCCATTTTAAAGCATCTTCAGGAATTTTAGAGTATCCAGCAGCTACAAATACCGGTGATTGTGGTACAAAATTAACCTCGGTAATACTTAAAGTAGCAGGGTCTTTCTATAGCTCTTTTAATATTGCTTCAGCCTTTATTTTTCCTAAATATTCTATTAACTTGGACATATATTTTACCTATTAATTTTAGTAATTAAATTAATATAAAATAACTGCTAATTTATCAACTAAAAATTAGAATTTCGATTTTTCAGGGCTGTTTTGATTAATTCATCAATAGAGATTTCGGGATTTTGGGTAATGATGCCTTGAACAGCGTTTTGAGCTTCAAATCTAGAAAATCCTAGATTTACTAGAGCTTTTATTACTTCATTACTTGCAACGGGTGTGATATTCTTAATATTTAAGCTCTCTTTAATAATAGCTGAACCGCTTGATATTTTCGCTACTTTACCTTTCAGCTCTAGCACTATACGTTCAGCAAGTTTAGCCCCTACTCCGGATATTGCTTTAAATATATTTTTATCTTCATTATTTACAGCAATTTGAATATCTGAAGGTGTAAGGCTTGATAAGATAAATAAAGCCATTCTGGTACCTATACCGTTTACTGATTGTAGTAAATTAAAAAAAATCTTCTCTTCTAGAGTCAAAAAACCGTAAAGATGAATATGTTCCTCTCGAACATGGGTTTCAATAAATAGTTTATAAAACTCCCCTTCAGCAAGTGTACCTAAAGTTTTACCTGAAGCATAGACTAAGTACCCTACCCCGTTTACGTCAATTATAACGTAATCATCGCCTTGGGAATCAACTTTACCACTTAATTTACCGATCATATATTTACTTTTTCTTTTTACTATATATTAAAATTAGTGTTGGTAAAGCGGTAATAATTGCTGCTAAGATGTAATAAATAACAAACGGTCTATCCATCATATGACACTGCTCATAATTAGGAATAGTTTGAGCCAAAACCATATAAGCAACTATTATCGTCACTACTAATATATAGACCGGTAAAAAACAAATATTTTATAAAATTTTTCATGTTAATCTCTTTGTGAATCAGTGATATGATGTTATTCCTGCGAAAGTAGAAATCTAGGGGTCAAGCAAGATAAATCGAGCTTTGAAAAAGCTTTAAAGTACTGGATTCCGGCTTTCGCGGAAATGGCATCAGAGGTTTTTTCTTCTCTTAAGTTAACACTCATACACGAAAGCGGGAATTACATTAAAAACTACACAAACTTATAATAAGTTTGATTCTTACCCCCTTTACTTATTAAAAGTTTACGCTCTAAACCATATAACAAATCTCTACTAGCCGTTGCCGTAGAAATACTTTTATGTACAGTAATATAATCTTTTCTAGAAAACCATTGATCTATTAAATTAACCTTAGCAAATTCCATTCTAGATAAAGGCGTATTTGCCTCATATGTAATATTGTTACTATATAATTTTAATGCTACAACTATTTTATCAAGCATAAACTCGATAAATCAGGTCGATTCACCAAGCTTATCACACTTACTTAAAACATTATAATATTCACTTTGATTATTCCTTATCAAACTTTCAACGGAAATATACTCAAAAATTTTATTAGCTTGCATTAGTAATAATTGTTGCCATAATCTACCGATTCGTCCGTTACCGTCTGAAAAAGGATGGATAAATTCAAACTCATAATGAAATATACAAACTTTAACTATTCCAGAAATTTGCTTATCTTGTGCTATACACTCAAATAAATCCTGCATTAATAAAGATACACGGCGTGCCGTAGGGGCAAAATATATAATCTCTGTGCCTTTAAATATAGCGGCATTACCTTTACGCCACTTTCCGTTATCTTCTACTAATCCTTGCATTAATATCTCATGTGCTTTTAATAATGATTCAATTTTGAAGGGATTAAATATAGTCAGATTATTGTATAGTTTTATAGCATTTTTTTTACTTCTACAATATCTTTTTCAGGTGCGAGTACACGCTTGTCGTTTATTATATCGGTTATCTGCTCTACGCTTAAACTATTTCCTTCAATTGCTAAAGAAGAATGTATAGTTTTAATTTGATTATTTTTTCTAAGTTTTATAGGTTGAGAGTAAAGCTTGCTACCGGCTACAATACCAAGCTCATAAGAAATATCTTGTGATAACTCCAAGATTTTATTAGTTATTTGAAAAGACGGTTTACTATTCATTATATGATAGTATCATATGATACTATCATTGTCTACGAAGAATATTTTTATCATTCCCATAGGGTATTAGCCTTATTGCATGACTCCAAAATCGTCATTGCGAACAGCCGTAGACTGCGTGGCAATCTCATGAAATAATAACAAACTCCTGAGATTGCCTCATCCATTGCTATGCAATTTTCTCGTAATGACGTATATCTCTTTATTTTACAATACACTCATTAGACTACCTACCTCAATATCTTCTATAACACCACTTTTACGATCTTTTAATTCAACAATATTATTTGCGGCTTTTTTAGGACCAATTATAATTTGATGAGGTGAGCCTATAAGATCATGCGTTGCAAATTTACTGCCTGGACGTGCTTCGGTATCGTCATATAACACTTCTATATTTTTATCTGATAGCTCTTTATAAGCCATTTCCGCAAGCTCTACGCATTTACTATCATGAATATTTAAATTAATTAGAGAAACTTTGAAAGGAGCAACGCTAGAAGGCCATATGATACCTTTCTCATCGCAATTTGCTTCTATGATAGCAGCAACTAACCTTGAAATGCCTATGCCGTAAGAACTCATTTCTATAGGCGTTAGTTTACCATACTCATCATTAATAAGTGCATTCATATTAACCGAATATTTTGAGCCTATATAAAAAATATGCCCGACTTCTATTCCTTTACTGCTGGTTATTTCTTGTTCAGATATAGGTAATTTATTTACTTCATATTTTTCTTCAGCTGCTGCGTACCAACTTTTAATTTCCTCTACATCGATATCAGGATTATCTTTTAATATCTTAAATTTTTTATCGTAATAAATAGTACTTTCACCAGTTTCAGCGATTATATGAAACTCATGGCTTAAATTGCCACCGATCGGACCGTTATCGGCAATAACAGGGATAGCAAACACGCCTAAATCCCTGAAAGCATTGATATAAGCCTTATACATTTGATTATAGGTTTTAACAGCATTTTCTTCATTGATATCAAAAGAATAAGCATCTTTCATTAAAAACTCTCGTCCTCTCATAACACCAAAACGAGGTCTAATCTCATCACGAAATTTCCATTGGATATGATAAAGATTTTTCGGCAAATCCTTATATGACTTAATATTATGACGAAAAATATCCGTAATCATATCTTCGTTAGTAGGACCAAATAGTAAAGTATTATCGTGGCGATCTTGAAATTTCAGCATTTCTTTACCGTAATTATCAAAACGTCCTGATTCCATCCATAAATGTGCCGGCTGAATGCAAGGCATTAGAACTTCCAAAGCTCCCACTTTATTCATATTTAAGCGTACTATATTCTCGATATTCTTCAATACTTTTAAGCCAAGCGGAAGCCAAGTATAAATCCCTGCTGCTTGCTGCCTAATCATTCCGCTTCTAAGCATTAATTTATGCGAAGTTACTTGAGCTTCACTTGGCTCTTCCTTTAACACAGGTAAAAAATATTTTGATAATAACATATTGTATTTACTTTCTTGCTATATGTATAATCATTTATTTGGTTATCCCGTGGCTTGACCACGGGATCCAGTTTTTTTAAATTTTTTTCTAGATACCGCGATCAAGTCGCGGTATGACAAAATGACTGGATTCCCGCTTCCGCAGAAATGACATTAATAACGTATCACCTTTTAGCAGTAAGGTTTAAAAACTCATGACGATATTTCTGCTGTTCGGCAAATATACCCGTATAATGCATGGTATTCATAACGCTATTATCTTGCATTACGCCACGCATTGACATACAGCTATGTACGGCAGAAATCTTAACGGCAACGCCAAGCGGCGTTAAATTCTCCTGCACGCTTTCTGCTATCTGTACCGTCATTTTTTCTTGGATTTGTAGTCTTCTAGCAAAAATATTTACTATTCGTGCTAGCTTACTTATGCCGACAATACAATTATCAGGAACATAAGCTATATCTACTGTACCGTTAAACGGTAATATATGATGTTCACAGAAAGAGGTAAATTTTATATTCAGTAAGATAAAATCTCGAAAATTACAAGTTTCATAAAACTTGGTATTTAATATTTCTGCTACATCCTTTCCATAACCGGAAAATATTTCTGCGTAGCTATTAATTACTCTATCAGGCGTTTTAAGCAACCCTTCTCTGCTTGGATCTTCACCAATGAATTTTAGTAACGTTCTTACTGCCTCTTTAGCTTCTTCTCTAGTTGGTTTACTCATGTGCTAGTTTTATACTTTTAAAAAACATTACTTTAACACAAATATATACAAACATCAAGCCGCCTACTATAGCAATAACCCCTCCTCCGCCCATCATGCCCATTAATAGCTTAGCTGACATCGGCATTACACTATTTGGGTCTTTCCGCATAACACCGTAACCACCGGCGAATGCTAGACCTAGTATGTGCAGAATCTGCCCGAATGTTAGGAGGTAAAATGTAAAATTAATAATATTGTCATTGCGAAGAGGCACGAAGTGCCGACGCGATAATCTAGGGAGTTTTTGTATTACCTCATGAGATTGCCACGCTCTTTTTAGTCGCTCACAATGACGTTGATACCTCCCAATACCCAAATAACTACACCCCATACAAGCAATGCTAATCCCTACTATAGACCCGTGATAATGAGCAGGAATTGCTACATTTATACCTGTGATATTCATTGCTATAAAACCGCCAAGTAAGAATAAAGTAATAGAGCAAAGTAAGATGGTTTTGATTACTCTGTCATTTATTGTAACCGTGTCATCCCGCGGGATGACAAATACCCACACCAACTCAACCCCCATACCTATTAAACATAAAACAGGAGCAATGCCGCCTAGATATTTCATATGATTTGTATAGAATACTTTGAAGGCTCCATCGATAATATCATAAAATATATGACCGAAAAGTGTAAGAATTCCAAAAATAAAATTTAAATAAAGTAAGAAAAGATAGAAGTTTTGACATTTCACTTCTCTAGCTATTAACTCTCTAAATAAACTAACCCAAATAAATATTAATATTTGAGTATATATAAATTGCAGTAAATGACCTCCGCTCCAAAAAAGTAATTCATAATAAAATTCTATCTCGATTGGAATAATTTGAATGATGTTTTGCAAGCCATTATAAGACCATCCAAAACAAACAAAACTTAAAATAAACATTATAATAGTCGATAATACGGTAAAATTCACTAGACTATTTAAGTTCGTCCAATCGAAGAAATATAAAATATTTATAGCGTACAATAGCAACGTAATACCAAATAAGCTTAACCCCCCAATAAATACGATATTTTCAAGCATCGGTATATAATTATTCATCACCGGATTATGCCCGGCTATTGGGGAGATGGCGATTAGAAGAGTAGCTAGAAAAGCAAGTTTGGGGTAAAGGCGCAACACGTCATTACAAGCGAACGTAGAGAGCGTGGCAATCTCAGAAATTTTGTATTGTTTCATGAGATTGCCGCGTCGAGGCTTTGCCTCTCCTCGCAATGACATTGCACCCCCCCAAACACTAGCCGTCACGGACAATAACCAAATCAATACCGATAAATTAACATGAATAATTAAAGCAGATTTGAAAATATGCGGATTTGGGAAAAAGCTTGATAATTGCGGGGTACGTAGTACCACCAAAATAATTGAATATAAACCCGCAAATCCCAAGGATAAAATACCAAGCTTAAGCCAAGAATTAGTTAAGCTATTATTTTGTAATTGATTGGTAGAATTCATAACTACAGGTAAATATTAAATATACTCTACAAATAGCTCACGGTATTTAAATAAGCAATATTTTTTTATTTGCTTTAGAAGCTAACATACGATATTAATAAGTCAATCCAGAGTTAATAGTTAGATATGACTAACCACCTACGTATCGGTATTTTTAATCTTTGAATAATAGGAATGAAATTTTATTAGGTAAACATATTTAATTCCCATGGTGAGTCTAGTTATGCTCCTGTCGGTGGACATTTAGAATTTGGAGAAACATTTGCAGAATGTGCTATCCGTGAAGTTTTAGAAGAAACAAATCTGATCATTGAAAATCCACAATTGATAGCGGTGACTAACGATATTTTTGAAAAAGAACAAAAGTATTACATCTTGATTTGCCTTAAAGCTCATTGTTTAAATGAGCATGAATTACAGAATCTTGAGGGTCATAAAGTAGCAAGCTGGTAGTGGTTTGCTCTTGATAATTTACCCTCTAAACTTTTTCTACCTCTAAAAAGACTCATTGAGAAAAAATGTTATTTATATAAAAAAAGTATTGATTAACTAAGTTTATCTAATTTTAAATATCCGGACTCGTATTTGTGTAAAACACTAGCAATAAGAGTTTGATAAGACATTCTTTCTTATGCTGCAATTCTTTTGATATGATTTAAATCGTATAACGGCAATCTAATATTAATGCTTTCCGATTTTTTAAAAAAAATTAGCTGCGGCAATTTTAGCTATATCTTTTGGCTCTCTAGTTCTTTTTTAGGCAACTCTAAAAGCTCATCTTGTTCAAAATAATCTAGTATTTCTTGTTCTTTTTCAGTAAATTTGTATTTTTTCATAATCTAATCCTTAGCTTGATAATATAATCCTAACTTAGCAATTTTAATAAATGATCACCTTGATTTATAATTATGATAATACAGATTTTATTGTTGTAGCGGATTGAATGGTGGGTTTGAGAAGACTTGAACTTCCGACCTCACGCTTATCAGGCGTGTGCTCTAACCAGCTGAGCTACAAACCCACAGTATAGAAGTATGGTGAGCTCGCCGGGATTTGAACCCGGGACCCTTTGATTAAAAGTCAAATGCTCTACCGGCTGAGCTACGAGCTCTTAAATATACTGCATATATTCAAAAATTATGTTTTACTTTATCGCCGAAAAAGGCTAATCTGTCAACAGTTATTTTTTAATTTAAACTTAGGAAGTTTATGCGGCATCAGGACGTGGCTATAATTATCCCCTCAAGGCTAAGTTCAACTAGGCTCAAACAAAAACCGCTGCAGCTTATCGGCTCTATAACTTTAATCGAGCGGGTATTCAAACAAGTAAATCAAGCGGGCCTTGAGCATACATATGTTGCAACCGACTCGGAAGAGATAGCAAGCGTTATTACAAAAGTCGGAGGAAAAGTAATATTCACGGATAGTGCTATCCCAACCGGTACTGATCGTACTTATGAAGCTTTTAAATTAATTCCAAATAATCAAAACATTAATTACATAGTTAATGTACAGGGAGATATGCCTTTCATTGAACCTAGCTCTATTTTGAAAATTATAGAATATTTAAAAAACAGCAAATACGATATTGTTACACCGATAGTAAAAGTAGATAGGGAATCAGTGAAAGCTAGTAGTAATGTTACCGTAGCGGTTGACTCGGCGGGGACAGCATTGTATTTTTCGCGTAGTCTTATTCCAAACGGTGCAGAAGAATTTTTATACCATGTAGGCATGTATGGTTTTCGCAAAAACGCTTTAGAAAAATTTGTATCTCTTAAGCCAACTTTTTTAGAAAAAACAGAACGTTTAGAACAATTACGTGTCCTTGAAAACGGCATGACTATAGGTACATGTTTAGTTGAGAATGTTCCTATTTCCGTAGATACGGAAGAAGACTTAAAAAAAGCAGTAAAATTTTACGAAAATATTAGTAAACTAGGTTTATAATAATGGTACATTTCATTTTTGTTACCGGCGGCGTTGTTTCATCACTAGGTAAAGGTCTAACGGCAGCATCTCTTGCTATGCTATTGCAAGCGAAAGGTTTTAGAGTAAGTGTACGAAAACTAGACCCTTATCTTAACATTGACCCGGGAACTATGAATCCTCATGAACATGGTGAGGTATATGTAACCGATGACGGAGCAGAAACCGATCTAGATCTTGGACATTATGAACGTTTTACCGGAGTGTCCGCATGCAAATTTGATAGCATCACAACAGGTGCGATATACTCAAAATTACTTAAAGATGAACGTTTAGGAAATTACGCCGGCGCTACTGTTCAAGTCATCCCGCATGTTACAAATATAATAAAAGATTTTATACTTTCAAACACCAAGGGTGTTGATTTTATTATTTGTGAAATAGGCGGTACAGTCGGTGATATTGAAGGTCTACCGTTTTTTGAAGCTATAAGGCAAATTGGTAACCAATTAAAAAGCGAAAATTGTTTATTTATTCATTTAACATTATTACCTTATGTTAAAACCGCCCGTGAATTAAAAATAAAACCTACCCAACACTCAGTTAAAGCATTACGCGCTATAGGTATTTCACCTAATATACTAGTGTGTCGTGCAGAACGTCACATTTCAAAAGGCGCAATAGATAAAATATCTTTATTGTGTAATATAAAATCTGAGTATGTTGTTCCGGCAATAGATCAAAAAAATATATATTTAGTACCGATTGCATATCATAATTCAGGTCTTGATAATAAAGTATTAAAATTTTTTAATATTAATATCATGCCATCTAAATTAGATAAATGGCATGATATAATTAATAGGCTAAAAGATTCTAATTCAAAAGTAAGAATCGCTATAATAGCTAAATATCATAAATTAAAAGATGCTTATAAATCAGTAATCGAGGCACTTAATCATGCAGGTATTTATTACAAATACAAAATTGATTTAGTATGGATAAATGCTGAAAATCTAACTGAAGAGAGTATTAATAAAAAATTATTAGATATAGATGGGATTTTAGTACCAGGTGGATTTGGAGAACGGGCAACTAAAGGAAAAATTATAGCAATAAAATATGCCCGTACTAATAACATACCTTTTTTTGGAATATGTTTCGGTATGCAACTTGCGACGATCGAAATAGCTCAGAATTTAATCGGTATTAAAGATGCAGTAACGGAAGAATTTAAAGTAGACGGTACAAAAATTATTGAGAAAATAAATAAAAACTGTGAAGACTCAAAAATAACAATTGAAAATGTAAAAAAGACTATGAGGCTCGGCTCTTATCCTTGTAGTTTGGTCGCAAATACCATTGCAGCAAATGCTTATAAAAGCCTTGAAATAAATGAGAGACATCGTCATAGATATAAATTTAATAATGAATTTCAAAATATTTTTGAAAAACACGGAATAGTATTTAGCGGTTTTTCAAAAGATGAAGAGATTGTAGAAATAATTGAACTACCGCTACTGCGTTGGTTCGTAGGAGTACAATTTCATCCGGAATTTAAATCTAAACCTTTTGAAGCTCATCCGTTATTTATTCAGTTTATTAAAGCAGCGATTGAGTATAACAAATGTAATTAACAACAATATATGAGACTATTTTAAAAAATCTTGACATAGTTTTTATTATAGTCTAGGGTGCAAAAATAATATATCCGGACAGTTTCTAAAAAGCGTTTGAGGCCATTCCCGCATATGCGGGAATGGCCTCTAAAGCTCTAAGCCTTGCAAAAACATAACATTTTTAAAAACTATCCGGTACTAAAAAAATAAGCTCATAGTAAATCAATGGATAGCGTGGATTCTAATTGCACAATTTGGAATAAAGCCAGAAACAGTAAATTTAGGCATATAGTATGGCCGATTAGATCGTATGAATTAACCAAGTTCATCCCGATGGCTTTACTAATGTTTTTTATTCTACTTAATCAAAACTTAGTTCGTAGTATTAAAGATAGTTTTGTTGTTACCTTAATTAGCTCGGAAGTATTGAGTTTTATCAAACTTTGGGGCGAAATGCCGATGGGAATTTTATTTGTTATTTTTTATTCTAAACTCTGTAATATTATGACAACAGAGCAAGTTTTTAGGATAATTACCGGTACTTTTTTATTTTTCTTCACAATTTTTGGTTTTATTTTATTTCCGTACAGAGACTTTTTTCATCCCGATCCCGAATTAATTAAGCACTATATCACTGTTCTTCCTCACTTAAAATGGTTTTTAATCATTTGGGGACAGTGGAGTTTAGTATTATTTTACATTATGGGAGAGTTATGGCCGGTTATAGTCTTTACGCTTTTATATTGGCAGCTTGCAAATAAAATTACCAAAGTTGAAGAAGCACCAAGATTTTACTCATTTTTTACTTTATTCGGACAAACTAATTTACTCATCTCAGGAACCGTAATTATTTATTTTGCTAAGAGTGAGCATTTCTTATTACCTTTATTTTCTCATCTAAACGATACAAATGAAATTCTTTTAAAATCATTTATTACGGTTATTTTAATATCCGGATTAATTTGTTTAGCTCTTCATAAACTTATTGATAAATCAGTCGTAGAAGCTGACAAAAATATTAAATTTAAAAACCAAAGAACGGATATATTAAAATTAAGCTTGGTCGACAGTGCAAAAGTAATATTAACTTCTAGATATCTCGGTTTTATTTGTCTTCTTGTAATGTCTTATTCTATGAGTATTAGCCTAATAGAAGGATTATGGATGTCCAAAGTAAAGCAACTCTATCCCGCTACAAAGGATTTTATAGCCTATCACGGTAAAGTGTTTTTTTGGACGGGAATACTCACGTTAGTTAGTGCGTTTTTAGGCAGTAGTTTAATTAGAATATGCGGCTGGTTTTGGGGAGCTATTATAACACCGATTATGATGTTTGGAGCAGGTGTTATGTTCTTTTCATTCACGGTTTTTGAAAATCACCTAGGACATATCGTAAATACTCTCGGCTATAGTGCACCGCTTGTCGTTATAGTTTTTATCGGCGGACTTTGGCATGTACTGTCTAAATCCGTAAAATATTCACTTTTTGATGCTACCAAAGAAATGGTATATATTCCGCTCGATAGTGAAATGAAGACCAAAGGTAAAGCTGCAGTTGATGTTATGGGTGCTAAAATCGGTAAATCAATAGGGGCTATTATTCAATTCATATCCTTTAGTATTTTCCCGAACGCCATACATAACGACATAGCCGGTTTATTGATGTTTAGTTTTATTATCGTATGTCTATTATGGCTATATGGCGTGAAAGTTTTATCAAAATATTATAATAAGATGATACAACGTTGATAAGGATATCCATTCCTGCAAAGGCTTGCTTGCGTTGATACCTATAATCTTCATGAGCTACGTAGGCGTTGTTGTATAACTCAGGAAAGGCGTACGATGTCATTCGTAGCTCAATATTGTTGCGTAGACCAGTAAAATCCCCTGTGTCATCCCGTGGCTTAACCACGGGATCCATAAAAACAATAAAAAATACTAATAATTCTAGTATTTTTCACTGGATCCCGCGATCAAGTCGCGGGATTGACATCGGAAACATTGATCCACGCAACAAGGCCTGAAAGCGGGGATCTAGCACAATAACTTCAAATATCGATATAGAAGTTATTTATTAAAAAAATAAACCTAAAAAAACAAATTTTTTATAGGTTTTACTAGCTTTCCGCCTACGCGGGAATGATATAAAACGATCCATGTATACAATGCTGAACAGAAATGACCAGTGCTGTTCAAAAATTGCTTGATACTATGAATCAAACTACTGTATTTTGAACACCCTCTCCTATTAATCCTTGATCAAGCAAATCAAAAGCCTCATCCCAGCACTTATATACTGCATTTTCTTGAGCTACTTCCGAATAATTTTCGATTAACCCTAGATTTTGACAATAATAACAAGTTGAGCTTTTAAACCATCACTCTATTGATTTTTAATATAATCTAATATTATTTTTAAAACAGCTTGGCTACTATCCTTTGCTTTTTCATATTTATTTTTTAAGCTCTATAATCTGTCAACATATATTCTTAACGTCTCTACTTCTGTACTTTGATATATTAAGCTCTCTATTTTTTCAATTTGTTTTATTAACCGCTCTGCCTCTTCATACGGTTCTTTACATTGTCTTACTAAATTTGCTTTTGTAAAATTAGTATTAGCATTGTTATGCATTAATAGTGAAAGAATAATTTTGTTTTCTACTAAGTTACGACATATTCAAGTAACATTTTGGCTTTTTTAAAATTACCTGTAACCTCTAAAGCAGTATCACCATTCTCATATTGTATATTAAGATCAATACCTTTTTGCAGTAACTCTTTAAGGTCTGCTAAGTCAGTTACATAATGTAGGGTACTTTTGTTTTCTGGGCTATCTACCGTATCAAAACTAACATCTTTACTGTTTTTACTATAAGACTATTGTTAATACTAATGCGTAAATCATGAAACATGTCTGGAGCGGTTTTACATGCTTTTGCATTACTCCCCTTTCCTATACAAGATTAAAAATATTTATTAACTTAGAAATTTTAGGCATAATTATTTTTTTTAGTTATTTTATTAAAATTCCATGTTTCATGGTATTTTTGACTCGACATTATATTAATATATTTTAATAAAGTCAATGTGAATGGTTAATTTTTATGAATTAACCAATTAACAATATAATTTAAAAATTCTTTTTTCTTGAGTCTATTTGTAATATAGTTAATAGACATATTTAATATTTGTAGAGGGAGTAATGAAACAAAATCCAAAAATCTCATTAATAGGTAGCGGTAACATAGGTGGTACACTGGCTCACTTAATTAGCCTTAGAGCACTCGGCAATATCGTATTATTTGATGTGACTGAAGGAGTACCGCAAGGAAAAGCATTGGATCTCATGCAAGCCGGTACAATAGCCGGGTCTGATATCAAAATAAAAGGCACAAACGACTATAAAGATATTAAAGGATCTGATGCCATAATTATTACTGCCGGTTTACCAAGAAAACCAGGGATGAGTAGAGACGATTTAATTAGCATTAACACCGGTATTATGAAAACGGTTGCAGCAAATGTTAAAAAATACGCTCCTGATGCCTTTGTAATAGTAATTACCAATCCACTTGATGTTATGGTATATGTCATGCTTAAAGAAAGCGGATTGCCTCACAATAAAGTAATCGGTATGGCAGGAGTACTTGACTCATCAAGATTTAATCTTTTTCTTGCTGAAGAGTTTAAAGTATCGGTTAGCAATGTTAATAGCATGGTTCTCGGCGGTCACGGCGATGCTATGGTACCTCTTGCAAGATATTCTACAATATCAGGCGTGCCGATACCTGACTTGATAAAAATGGGCTTATCAAGTAATGAAAATATTGAAAAAATAATCGATCGTACTAGAAACGGCGGCGGTGAGATTGTTGCATTACTTAAAACAGGTTCTGCTTATTATGCTCCTGCAGCCTCAGCAATAGAAATGCTTGAGTCATATTTAAAAGATAAACGTCAGATTCTAACTTGTGCCGCTCATTTACAAGGTGAGTACGGCGTACATGATTTATATGTCGGAGTGCCTATTATGATCGGTAAAGAAGGTGTTCTAAAAGTAATAGAACTGCAGTTAACCGCAGAGGAAAAAGCACTATTTGATAAATCAGTCGAGGGAATTAAAAAACTCATTGAGACGATAAAATAAATGATAAAATTATATTATTGAAGCACAAATGCAACAAGATTTAAAATATTGAATTAATACTAATTATTAGTATTGTTAATTGAACATACATGGTATTACATTTTGTTTATTTTTATTAATAGAGGGAAATTATGAAACATAAGAATGAATTAGACCGGCTAATAAGAAATCTTTATTTAATAAAAAATACTAATTTAAATAATATTTTAGAAACAGATAAACTAGCTATAACACGTACAACTAATTTTATAGAAGCTCTAATAAACAAAATAGACCCTAGAACGCCGGGACCGTATGTTTCTCAACCACAAGCTAACTTCAAAGTAACAAATGATAAAAATATACAGGGTGCTAGTAAAGAAATTTATTTAAAAAATCTACCTATTAGTATTGGTAAGGTTGAAGGCTTTAAGGAAGACAGAAAAGGTAGAAAAACAAAGGCTCAACTTGATGTCCTAATATCCCCTTCAGATTTTTCAGCATGATTAAGACTAAGTAATTCATTACCAATCACTAATGAGCAAGAACTAGAAATAAAGGGCAATATTAATCTATTGCAATTGATGGAAGAAGTTGTTCAGAAAGTAGGGGAAAAGAGCTTAAATATAAAGCAAGATAAAAAAGTACTTACCTCACAAAAAACGAACAAGCTATAACACACGGTCAACAAAAAGTAGAACTTAGCCTTAAAGAAGAAATAATCAAGTTAAGGGAAGCATTTCAAGAAACAATCAAAAATCCAACTAATAATGAAGCATTTAATAAGACATCAAAAGAAATTTTAGGTTTGATTAATAATATCAATGCTCATCAACCATTTAGATTACAGGCAGCTAGAAATAAAATCCTAAGTAGCAGAGAAAGCCCTAATACTAAAAATATAAAAATAGAGGGATTTTTTCTTGAACAACATGCATTGGATAAATTTCAAGCATTACAGAGAGAGATTACAAAAAATAAAAGAGCCTAGAGAAAAATTATATGAAATGAAAAATTTTTATGATGTGATTAATTCATTAGATAAAAATATCATTCTAGGAGTAATGCAAGAGAAACAAAAAGTGCAAGAGATTATAAGAAGTAAATTTTTATACCTTGATAATGCCTGGGATTTTTCAGATGGTTTACAAAATTTATTTGAGAAGTTAAAAAATAAAGAAGCGACAGGGGAAAAAGAACTTATAGAAGCTTCTAAAAATATACTCAGCAAAAGTATATCAGTAAATAAAAATTACTTCCGTAATACTAATAATTCAAGCGCATTAGATTTACAATATAAGATGTTGTTAAGATAATATCTCGCAAAATATAAAGGAGGCTCTAATCTTATATGCCAGAAGTAATAACAAGATTGATATATTATCTGAAGAATTAGCAAATAAATTTATATCAAATTTAATCAAGCAAAATGAATCGTTACTACAAAAAGAAACAGGTAAATATTCTCCTTCTTTAGAAACTATACCTGAAGATTCTATACCTCAGTTATCACCGGCAATAGTACATTCCTCAACAGAACTTTTTGCAAAACTAGAAAATTCATTCAATGAACTAGCACAATTCACTGATAAAATATTAATAGATACCGGCAAATCTTATGTACAACAGGCAAATATTAATCCTCAATCTAATACCGTTTCTAGATCTTCTTCTATTGATTCAGGAATAGCCTCAAGTCAAGAAGAATTATCTACCACATTTGGAAAAAGCAGCGCTACTAATTTAATTGACGCGCTTGATTTAGTACAAGCGAAAATTTTATCAAATTCAAATATAGCAAAAGATAAGTTAACTGTAACAAAAGAACTACAAAAATCTATCCAACAAAAAGAAGTAAGCAATGAAAGACTTACTCAAGAAGAAATAGATAATATTTATAAGACACTAGGTATATTTGAAGAAATTAAGGAATATGAAAAGAGCGACAATTCACGTGTTCCTCGTTTACTAAATAAAAATTACTATAAGCTAACTGATCCTCGTGAGGAGCGTAGAAGCGATAATATCGCTTTAGAGCAGGATGATATTGGAATGCTAACTACTGATACTGATTTAGAGTGGGATGACACCGGAATACTGCCTCCTGCCCAAAATAGTGCCCTTTCAGATAAATTAAAAGAAGCAGTAGATGATTATATATCTGAGCTACAAAATGAAAAGCTATCTAAAGATACATCCCCGAAACAAGTTGAGGCAATAACTCATCCAATGCAGGAAGCAAGACCGACTCCTCCTGCTCTTTCCTGGAATACTCATCCTATATTCGATGATACAATAAAGTTCTTAAAGAGGTTTAAAGAAGAGATCGATAAATTTCCACAAGATTATACTAAAGTCTCTACCATACCTCTATATTGAAATAATGTTAATAGAAATTTAGGAAGAAGTGAATTTTTAGCAAGTATGGTATCGACTTCTCAACAAGATGAGAGCATTAATGATATAGTAGATAAACTTCAAAAAATTTCTACTAATTGTAGTAAGATAAGTAATAATGATGATAAATTTAATAAAGAGATTAAAGCATCTTTTGTAGAAATTAATACCACATTAAAAAATATAATGGAATATAAAGGACCCGAAATAGAATATTTAAATTCCAATATAGAAAAAGTTTAAAAGAATTTATCTAATTTAGAATCTTTGACTTATGAATTATCTAAAAATACATCTCCGAAACATATTAAGCAATCAACCCAAAACCAACCTAAAATATCTACAGGAGCAGTTACCGGTATAAAAGATAGAATAGCAAAATTTGAAGCAGACTCTGACAGCAACATCAAAAAATACTGGACAGAAGAAAAGAAACAGACTGTAGAAAAACAACATGAAAATACTCAATCTGACTATATAAATCCTCAGAAAAATTTTGAGTTTGAAAAGCGAGGTAAAGAAATTAAAGAGAATAGTACCAAAAATTTAATAAACAAATTTGAAAAAGGCTTTGATAGTAAAACAACAAGATACTGGACATCACCGGCGGGATAGGATAAATGGGAGGAAGAAAAACAGAAAGGTATAGGAAAAGAGAATAAACTAATAAGACCTCGTACAAAATTTGCAATAGAACATTCTAAACATACTCAATCTAAAGAGCCTATATATCATCCAACTCCTGAAAAATTGAATATTCACGAAATAACTCACGATTTAAAGCTAAAAGGCAATACAAAAAACTTAAAAGACAAATTTGAAAACTTAGCAAAAGCAGCGAAGCAAATTGGGACACAAGCACAGCAAAGCGCCAAATCTTCACGTAGTCCTAGCATAAAACCTACAGGTTGCAGTAAAGACGGAAGAAATATATAAGGCAATTGATGTTATTCTTGTTTTTGGGTCTTGTTGCATGGCTCGTTTATGTCATTTCCGCGGAGGCGGGACTCCAGTAAAACACATAAAACAACAAGTTTTTTATGTGTTTATTTTGTCAAATATATCAATATTGAAGTTATTTTGCTAGATCCCCGCTTTCGCAGGGATGACATTGAGTAGGTTTTTCAAGCCATGCAACAAGACTTTACTGTTGTGAGGATGACATCCTACGTAAAACCAACACTGTACTCATTAATATTATAAGCAAAAATATGAAAAAGCTTAAAGTGAGAGATAGTGACTTAAAATTTTGCCATAACAACATACTAAAGAAAGGAGTAGTTGAGGATAGAATAATACCTCCAAAAGAATGTGATAGACTATAAAGCCTCATTTTAACATTAGTCTTAAATAAGGATTGAACAATAATTTGTAGCGGTACTGCATAAAATGCTGCAAGTCCTATTAATATAACGGGACAGAGAATATTAAATATTTGTTTGTATAACATTATTTGCATTCCTAAAGCAACAATAATGCTGACAAATAAAGCCCATGTAATCTGTCTTAAAGGGTTTATTTTATCGGCAAACAGCCCTGCAAAAACAGCTGATATTCCATAGGTAGTAGTAAGAGCTATATTCATAAATCTTATTTCAGGATGATTTATAAGAGCTATTTTTGTTAACAAAACTCCTAAGAAAATTACTAAAAAGTGATACACTCCTCCAATAGCACCGTTTATTAGTAATGCTATTATAACGGATAGTTTATTATTCCATATAATTTGCCGCAAGGTACTTTTTGATGACGTTCTTAAAAACTCGCTACTTTCTTTAAAAAAATTTCTCATCAAAATAGCAAATAAACCAAATATTGCACCAATAAAGAAAGTAAAACGCCATAAATATTGGATATCGGAATTACTAGCGTAATAATAAGCTATAGCCGCAAGTAATGCACCTATTTGGCTACAGCATGAAACTATTCCTATATTTAAATTTTTCTGATTATCGCCTGTTTTTTCAGCTACATAAACCTTTATTCCGTCAACTTCTCCGGCAAGGCTTGCTAAAAAAACCATTCGACATAATGTTAGTATGACCGTAGCAAAAATACCTATTATCTCAAAGGAAGGAGTAATAGCAATTAATCCAGTAGCAATGCTACTCATACACATTGATATCTTGATAGATTTAGTACGCCCGTATTTATCTCCGATAAATCCAAACATTAAGGACCCTAAAGGTCGTACTATAACGGCTGCACTAAGAATAGCAAAAAAAACAAGTAGTTGTTTATCCTGCTCTATATTAGGTAAGAAATTTTGTGCAAGAATACTAGCCGATAAACCGAATAGAGCATAATCATAATAACGGATAATCGTTGTAAAAAATGCAACTAAAAAAGCTGAATTAGACATATAATATTTTCTTTTTGTGGCAACAGCTATGATACCAACTATTTAGGCTGTGTGAAAGAAAATTAATTTAATCTATTTTTACTCTTTGTGTCTACAAATTATAAGATTTTTTTGAAATAGGCACAACTACAGCATAATTTCAATATAGAAATCTTTTATATTTATTTTACTATTGTAGTTTTAATTATAATATTTTATATTTGGTATATATTCAATTTTTAACCGTTTTAAAAATATGCACTTAGAATATAAAGTTACTATATCTGAAAATGGCAGAATAAATATTCCTGCAAAAATTCGTGATCAATTACATCTTGCTTCAGGAGATCAGTTAATGCTAATACTTGATAAAGAATTAACATTGATTCCTCTAAAAAATAAAATTAAAGAATTTCAAGCATTAGTAAAATCTAGAAATAAAGATAACATATCATTAGTTGACTCTTTAATTGAATCAAGAAGAAAGGAATTTAATAATGAATAAATATATTTTAGATTCATCTGCTTTACTTGCATTATTTAACTTAGAAACTGGTAGTGACAAGGTCGAAGAATTATTACCGTTATCTATTATGTCTACAGTAAATATAGCAGAAGTAGTAGCTGAACTAGATAAAAAATTGAACATATCTTTTATTCAAAGTAAAGAAATGATCTCAGCTTCCATAAATAAAATTGTAGCCTTAGATCTTGATCAAGCTATAGAAATTGGACGCTTAAAGAAAGAAACAGAACAATTTGGCTTATCTCTTGGTGACAGAGCGTGCATTAGCCTAGGATTAATTACAGGCTATCCTATATATACTGCAGATAAAATTTGGGCTAAACTGCAATTAAATTGTAAAATCGTTCTAATTCGCTAGGCTCTACGAAGATTTCTAATTGATTTGCTATTTTGAGGTATTTTTTAGCGAAAATTAATAAGATTTTTGAAAGAATAGCTACTCCTATTTCAAAGAAACCTTATAATTTGCAGCAAAAAATAATCAAAATTAAATCTTCTTAGAGACTAACAGCTCATTTTATGATAAAATTTGAACAAAGAGCCATTATGATACTATAATAATTACCTTCCTCTTCCTGAGTTTTGCTTTTCTATTTTTGCTCTTCGTGCTTTCATAGCCTTTGCTAGTGCTTCTTTATGCTGATCTCCTCCTTGAGGCATTTGTTTACCAGCATCCTTTGCCTCGTTTTTTATAGTTTTTGGAATTGATATAGGTGGTGGCGGAAGCGATGGGGGAATATGAATACCGCTTCCAGGCATTAGAGGCGGCACCGGTATAGTACCGCTAGGCATAGTTGGAGTATTTTTTGAAGATTGATTAACAGCTTCTGCTTGCTGCTGCTTTATCTTCTCTTCTTTCATACGTTTTATAGCTGCTAATACTCCTTGTTGCTATAAACCTGCAGCTATCGGCTCTCTTTTTGTAGCAGTTAAGTGTTTATTTTTATTATCAAACTTTTGTTCTCTATCGGAAGCACTATTAATAGTATTATGTTCTTTTTCTATAGCCTTAAATTGATTATTAATAGCTTCTAATTCTGCAGCGATTTTCCATCTTTCTTCTCTAGTAATATTAGAATTAGCTTTTTTTTCTTCCAGCCCCTTTTGCCTCTCTTCTAGTTCTTTCTGTTTTTGCTTTAATGCTGCTATACGTTGTGCATGATTATCTATTTTTTCTTCTGTACTCTTTGTTTGCGGCTCGAAAAAATCCTGTACTTGTCTGCTTTGAACTTTTGTCTTTAACTCTTCATCAAAGGAAAGCGGTTTATTTCGTACAGGCTATCCTAAATCAGAATGTATGAGATCGTCAAAATTTTCTCTAGAAGCTAACGGTTTTTTACTGGTATCAGGTATTTGAGGATCATGTTTTCGTAAATCTTTTGTAATTTCTTGTATATTTTTATGAAGTTCTGTAATCAACGCCACTTTACCTCTCACAAGTTAATTGATTTTAAAGATATAAGTAATTAAACCTCGTTTATAGCTTCAACGCAAGCAAAAGTTGCTATTTTTAGTATTTCATTAGCTGTTGCTGCAGCTTGAAGTATTTGAACGGGTTTTTCAAAACCGTTTGTTATAGGACCTATAAAGCTGTTTGACGAAAATTCTTGTAACAACTCAGTAGAAATAGCAGCTGAATTTAAACCAGGCATAATTAATACATTTGCAGATCCTGATAATCTACAAAATTTATATAATTTACGTAAATCACCATCTAAAGCCACTTGAACTGACATCTCTCCGTCATATTCAAAATCTACCTTCATGCCGCTCAGCTCTTCTTTGTCCTTGCTAAAATTATCTAGTATATTTACTGCTTCACGAATACGAGCTGTTTTTGCCTTAGAAGAATTACCGAATGTTGAAAAAGAAAGAAGTGCAACACGAGGCGTGATTCCCATATTTTTAGCAATTTCTGCAGTTTGGGTTGCTATTTGTGCAAGTTCCCAACTGTTTGGATATTCTGTAATACAATTATCGGCAATAATAATATTATTATCTTTAGCAATCATAATTGAATAGCCAAGGATTCTACGATTAGTTTTTGGTGAAATGACTTTCATGATATCTTCTAAACTATCGATATAACTTTGCGTAACACCGGTTAGAAGAGCATCACCGTCACCGCATGCTAACATACAAGCAGCGAAAATATTCTTATCAGTTTTAACAAGCTTTGCACAATCACGGTATAAATAACCTTTTCTCTGAAGTTTTTTATATAAATAACTAGTATATTTCTCTAAACTATCGCTTAAGGCCGCATTCATTATTTGAATTCCGTCTAAGCTAATATCTTGACCTATCTTTTTTAACATAGCCTCAATTCGTTCAACACGACCAATTATAATCGGATGACCGTATTTCTTGTCTCGCATCATAAGAGCGGCAGAAATTACTTCTTCTTCTTCACCTTCAGCAAAAACAATCCGTTTAAGCGGTGCATTATGAATTTTTTCAGCTAAGAAATTCATATAGTTAGCAGTAGGATTTAATCTGCTACCTAATTCTTTCTTATATTTACCTATACTAAAATCTTTAACCCTAGCAACGCCGCTTTCTATTGCAGCAACGGCAACCGCCGCTGCTACGGTAATTAAACGAGGATCAAACGGTACAGGAATGATATATTCCTTACCAAAAACCATCTTACGCCCTGAATAAGCTTTATACACCTCTTCCGGTACAGGTCTACGGGCTAAATCTGCAATGGCTTTTGCTGCAGCTATTTTCATTGCCGTATTAATAGTCTTAGCTCTTATATCTAATGCTCCTCTAAAAATATAAGGAAATCCCATAACATTATTAATCTGATTATTATAATCAGATCGCCCTGTTGCTATAATCGCATCATCGCGTACAAGTTTTATATCTTCCGGAGTAATTTCCGGATCAGGGTTAGCCATAGCAAAAATAATCGGATTATTTGCCATTCTACTCACCATATCTTTAGTTACTGCCCCTTTTACCGATAACCCTATAAATACATCAGCGTTATTTAAGCTTTCCGCTAAAGTTCTAAACTTGGTATCACTTGCATATAGCTCTTTCCATTTATTCATACCTTCTAGGCGTCCTTTGTAAACAACGCCTTTAGTATCACATACAATAATCTTTGATTTATCAGCTCCAAGAGCAATTAATAAATCAATACAAGCAATAGCTGCTGCACCTGCTCCGTTAACTACGATTTTTAAATCTTCAAGCTTGCGATTAGTAAGATACGCAGCATTTATTAGCCCTGCGGCGGTAATAATCGCTGTTCCATGCTGATCGTCATGAAAGACCGGTATATCCATTAAAGATTTTAATTTTTCTTCTATAATAAAACATTCCGGAGCTTTAATATCTTCAAGATTAATACCCCCAAAACTATAACTGAGATACTTCACGGCATTAATAAATTCTTCAGGGTCTTCCGTATTCACTTCCAAGTCAATTGCATCAATATCAGCAAATTTTTTGAATAGTACCGCTTTACCTTCCATCACCGGTTTTGAAGCGGCAGCTCCTAAATTACCAAGCCCAAGTACGGCAGTACCGTTAGAGATTACGGCAACTAAATTACCGCGAGCAGTATATTTATATACATCCTCTAAATTTTTAGCAATTTCAAGGCAAGGAGCCGCAACCCCTGGGGAATAAGCAAGTGATAAATCTTGCTGAGTAACTAAAGACTTTGTTGCAGAAATAGCGATCTTACCAGGCTTATCTTTTGCATGATATTCAAGGGCCTCAGCATAATTTATTTTATTCATTGCATCCATTTTAGAAATTCCTGTTTTATTTGTTTGTTTTAGTTTTGCGTCATTGCGAGCAAACGCAATAGGCATCGACGAAGCAATCTCAGGCAACATTCCTGAGATTGCCACGCTCCTTTCAGTCGCTTGCAATGACGTGGTAAATTCACCCCATTATATACATAATAATTGATATAGTAACTACCGAGAAAAAAGTAGTAAATGTTATAATCAACGCCATAGAATCAGGATCACCGTCAAGTTGACGAGATAAAACATAAGCCGTACTTGCACATGGAAGGCAGCTATATAATATTCCTACCGATCTATTTAATCCGTCAATAGACATTAACCATAGTACTACTACACTAACTAGAGGAAATGCAACTAATTTAACAAAGCTTGTAAACATTACATTATGTAAAAGCTCTTGTCTAATAGTAAAATTAAGCCCTGCCCCAACATTTAGCATACCGATAGCTAAAGCGGCATTAGAAAGGCTATCTAACGTTTGCTTAAGCCCTAAATGTAATTCAAGATTTGAGTAATTAAAAACGAATCCTACTAAACTGGCGATAATTAACGGATTACGCACAATTAATTTCATCATTAAAACAAAACTAGTGCTAATAGTATTAGTCACGGATTTATTAGGGACATAATAAGCGAAAATCATTACCGATAAAATATTGGTAAAAATAATCATATAAGAAGAAATAATGGCAACGATTGAAAGTCCGCTAGAACCAAGCAAGGGGCTACTTACCCCAAAAAAAATGTAGCTATTATAACGAATCGATCCTTGAAAAATGGAAGTAAATTGGACTTTATCTATGTTGTATTTTTTTTGGTAAATTATAAGACCGATTGATACAAGAATAGTGGATATAATAAGAGCCACTACTAATTTAATTATGAGTGCAATACTTAAATCGGCAGTAGATACGTAACTAAACAACATGGCAGGAAATAGTACAAAATACGATAATTTCTCAATACCACGCCAAAATTCTTCTGAAGTTAACCATTTATTTTTGATAATACTACCAAGCAGCATAATTAAAAAAATAGGTAACGTACTACAAAAAATTTCATTCATTTGTTAATAGTTTTTATTTTAACGTCATTGCGAGGAGCGAAGCGACGTGGCAATCTCTTCCAACTTCCTGAGATTGCCACACTCACTTCGTTCGCAATGACGCTTAGATACCCATGCGGGAATGATATATAGGCTACAACTGCCCTTCAACAAGCTTTTTCATTTCCTGCACCCCGTAAAGCTTTATAAAAGTCCCAAGTCTGGGACCTTCATTCTGTCCAAGCAATATTTGATATAAATCTTTGAAGTAATCACGCAGATTTTCATATCCTGCTTTCATTCCTATATCATATATTGCTTTCTGAATTGCTTCAGCTTCGGTTTGATCAGCTATATCAGATAACATATCTAATATATCCTGCAAAATAACCTTATGCTTTTCAGAAGGAGATAAATATGATTTATGTGCTTTAATAAAGTCATTATAATATCTTATAGCAAATTCTGCTAAATGGTCAAGATAAGGGTTAGTATTTGGAGTTGCTTGTGGCTCATATTTGCTAATAAATCCCCAAAGCACCGATTTATCCGAAGGATTACACACAGAAGTAAGATTTAAAAGCAACGAATAGGTAATTCCAAAAGTCTCAATTTTCGGTACATTTCCGTGATGGATGTGATAAACGGGATTTGCAAAACGCTTTGCCCTGTCCTCTTCTAAATGATATTTCTGGTTAAAAGTAATATATTCATCAACATTTTTAGGAATTACATCAAAAAACAAACGCTTAGCTCTAGTCGGATTTTGATACATAAATAATGCCATACTTTCAACAGGAGCATATTTAAGCCAATCATCAATGCTAATACTATTACCTTTTGATTTTGATATTTTCTCACCGTTTGCATCTAAGAATAACTCATAACATAACTGCACCGGCGGCTTTCCTCCTAGGATTCGGCAAATTTCTGAATAAAGACGAGCATTTGCCAAATGGTCTTTGCCGTACATCTCATAATCGACTTTAAGCGCAGCCCAACGCATACCAAAATCCGGCTTCCACTGTAATTTGCAATGCCCTCCCGTTACCGGTACTTCTATATAATTACCGGCTTTGTCTTTATACGTTACAGTGCCTGCTTTAGCATCCCATTTCTCTATAGGTACTTGCAGTACCTTACCTGTTTTCGGACATATAGGCATGAAAGGTGAATAGGTAGCCTTGCGCTCTTCTCTAAAAGTCGGTAGCATTAGCTCCATTATCTCGTCATATTTCTCAAGCACCATTATCAGCATCTCATCAAACATACCAGCTTTATAACAGTTAGTACTGCTATAAAATTCATACTCAAAGCCGAATTTATCAAGGAATGAGCGAAGCTTTGCATTCATATAATGCCCATAACTTTCACATTCACCGAATGTATCAGGGATAGAAGTAAGCGGCATATCCATATACTGTGCCACTATTTCAGGATTTGGGATATTGCTAGGTACTTTACGAAGCCCGTCCATATCATCGGAAAAGCAAATTAGTTTAGTCGGAATATCGGATAATTGCTCAAATGCTTTCTGTACCATCACCATACGAGCATTTTCACCAAAAGTACCGATATGAGGTAAACCTGAAGGACCGTAACCCGTTTCAAATAATACATACCCCTTCTCAGGAATTTGACCGTTTAAGCTATCTAATATCTTCTTAGCCTCAACAAAAGGCCACGCGTTTGACTTAATAGCATCTTCCCAAATGTCTGACATTGATTTTTCTTGCGCTTTAATTAATAATCAGTGACAATATACTAAATTTATTTATTTGTAAAATATCAAATTAAACGCTGTCATTGCGAGGAGCGAAGCGACGTGGCAATCTCATCAAACTTCCCGAGATTGCCACGCTCCTGGCAGTCGCTCGCAATGACATTAAGAACAAAAAAACATGCCATTTAATACTATTATAAATTACATCAGAAAAGATAGATATAAAGTTCTACATTTAGGACTGATCGCAATTTCTATAATAGCACTTTCTACCGCTTATATTGCTGAATATATATTCCATTATACACCCTGTCCTTTATGCGTTTACGAACGATTTCCCTATTTAACCCTAATCAAAATTTGCTTAACTGCTTTAATCATCCGACAGTTAAGTAAGTATACTTTAATATTCATTCTCCTAACTATCCTTAGCTCTTGTATATTATCAACCTATCATAGCTTCGTAGAAAGAGGCATAGTACAACCAAGTGCTCTTTGTTCATCAATGCTTCATATCCCGAAAGGCTTGTCTATACAACACATCAAACAAATGTTCTACTCGCAGCCAATCACGTCCTGCATGAAACCCGCCATCAAAATCTTTGGTATTTCTATGACAGAGTATAATCTACTCTTAAATATCGGTCTTCTAATCTGTGTACTCCTCGTTTGGTTTTATCCAAAATCTAATAAATAGTTAAAATTAACTATTGGATTGCAGCAATTCAAAATATTATGTATAATGCTCACACGACAAAATAATATTTAAACATAAAGGAATATTTATATGATGAATCAACCAACAAATAATGCTAATTACAGACTTCCAGACGGTAGTACGGTTTTACATAATGCAGCAACGTATAGGGAATGTAAATAATGTTAGACTTTTACTTTCACAAGGTACCGATATTAATGCTTTAGATGCTAAAGGAAACAAACTATAGATTATGCATCTAAACCAGAAATTAAAGAAATACTAACTGATGCTAATGTACGCTCAGCACTACCTGAATTCAAAGCAGAACAAAAGCTTGCTGAGATGAAGAAAAATATTCAAAATGAGGATGATAAAAATAACATTATCAACGGATTAATTATGAATCCTGAATTTTATTCTGATATAGATGATGTTACAAGAGAGAAATTAATAGAAAAACTTTTTAATTATAATTTCACGATAATAATCCAGTAATAGCTCAGGTAGCAGCACCGGCACCAGTAACAACCACTACTTCTACAGAAATAGCAGCAGAGGATAATGTACGTGCACCAAACCCTGAAATATATGACACCTTAATTGAAGCTGAAGACAACCGTACACCGTTTAGTATAGCAGCCTCAACTGGAAATGCAAATATTGTTCAAAAATTAATTGAGCAAGGTCATAATGTCAATGCTAAGGATGAACAAGGAAATACGGCATTATTTTATGCAAGCACTAAAGAAATAGCTAAAATTTTATTAGACAAAGGGACAAGTTTTGAAGTTGAGCATAAATATCTATACTCACCTATACATTATGCGGCAACAATAGGAAATAAGCAGCTTTTTACTTAAAAAAATGTGGATGTTAATACTAAAGATGGAAAGGGACGTATACCTATAAATTATGCAACTTATTCTAAACAGCACGAAATAACTCAAATTTTATTACAACCCGGCAGTGAAATTGATACAGTAGACAATTATGGCGGCACACCTTTGTGCTATTTGCTACTAAAGCATGAATCAGTTCAAAATAAAACGTTACTGGACTTCTTTTTAAATAATAACGTTAATCTTAAGATTAATGCGTGTGGTGAGTCAATTTTTAATCACGCACTAACATCAAGAGATAAATGGTTACTTGAGAAGTTAATATCTAAAGGTGCTGATATAGGACGACAAGGCGTTCTATTGCATAATCCATTCGATCACAGTATAGCAGAACTTGTAAAGATAGGTGTTGATAAAGAAAAGATAATTCTCATATTAATGAGCAATTAAAAATTACATACAAAAATACTTGGGTGCAAAATCAGCTAACAATTATAAAGACATGGATGTTAATGGTTATAATTATGATTTACCGGATGAAGAAGGGTTTGCAAAAAATACACACGAAAAATTATTAAAAGATGTTATGCAACGTATTAAAAACGGTGAAGATAAAGATGGCATTATTAATACATTAATTGAGATTAGTATTAATGAAGATACAAGAACAGAGTTAATAGAAAAAGTTTTAAATTATAATGTTAATGATAATAATCCTGTAGCAGCTCCAGCATTAGTTACTCCTGTAGCAACCCCTATAGTAGTACTGACTCCATCAACTACAACAGAAGAAAAGTTATCGGCTGAAGTGAAGACACGCCTTACAATAGGGAAAATAAGGATGATATTATTAATTTCGTGCTTCTTTATCAGACTACTAACGAGAATGTAAAAAGTGAGTTAATAGATTATATCTGTGAATATTCTTTCGATACTGAATTAGCCAGACAGATAGGTGCAGATATGCAATTCTAATTTAAAATCTCTTTAAGTGCTTGTAAAGAAAAACCCGGTGGTTTTAGGTAGTCTAGTACTACCTTACCACTATCTAAGACTATAAGCCTTTTGCCGTAATTTACGGCATCTTCTAAATTATGCGTGATCATAACGGAAGTGATCTTATGTTTCTCTATAATCTCTGCTGTTTTTTTCATCACTTCCAAAGAAGCTTTCGGATCTAAATTTGCCGTATGTTCGTCTAGAAATAATATTTTAGGTGGATGAGCTATGATAAGTGCCAGCAGTATCATCTGCTTTTCTCCACCGGAAAATTTACCTAATGGCTGTGAAAGTAAAGGCACAAAGCGTTTAGGCGCACCTGTAAGCTCTAACAACTCGCTACTTGCTAACCGTTCATTACTAGAGAATCTACTTTCCCACAAAATGATATTTTCTTCAAGGGTTAGCTCGGTAAATAGCCTCTCTTCAGCTTTTTGTGTTAATGTAACTAATGTAGAAGCTTTTTGTCCTTTAGGTATTTTATCGATTCTGACTTGATCTAGCAACACTTTCCCGCTAGTAGGTTTTAAATAGCCGGCAAGTATTTTAGCTAAAGTAGACTTACCGCTACCGTTATGACCCAATATGACAACAAACTCTTCTTTAGCAATATTTAAAGTAGTTTCAGCAATTATAGGTTCGGTTCTTTCTTTAACTTTGAACTGTATATTTTCTGCATATAAATAAGGTTTCATAAAGCCTCTCTTTTTACAGAACTCAACGAAATAAACAATACTATACCTAAAATAAGCTTAAGATTTATGGGATCGATTCCAATTCGGAGTAAAAAGCCCAGAGCAATAAAGTAAAATAATATACCTATCAAACAAGACAATATCTCTTTAAACGCATTAAAATTATTAGCATGGATTAAAATATGACGCCCTATAACAATTGCACCAATACCGACTAGTGCAACCCCGAAACCCATATTAATATCGGCAAAACCATTTACTTGTGCAGATAAAGTACCGGTTAAAGCAGCCAAACAATTACTTATGCTAAAACCGATAGTACGGTAAAGCTCAGCAGGTTTTCCTAAATTAATCAATAAATCTTTATTAAAACCAAAAGCACGAAGAAATAAACCGAACTTACCTTTTAATAAAATTATAACTGAACATATAATAAGACAATTGATTATTACTAAAGGTATTAACCAATTTTCGAGATCTAATATAGATAATAGAGTCGGCATACCAAGAACTGATATATTAGGACGCTGCATAATTTGTAAGTTAACCGAATAAAGCATAAAACTTGCAAGTATTCCGGCTATAAGCCCGTTAATGCGGTTATTCTTCTGCATAACACTAACTATACTGCCTATAATTCCGCCTGCTATTACGGCAAATATTAATGCAGGCAATAACCCAAATGAAAGGCTGCGGGCAAACACTGCCGCACCAAGTACATAAGTACCGTCTACGGTAAGATCGGTAATTTTGAGAATCTGATAACTTATATACATCCCTAAAATAAGCGGCAGCATTATTAAGGATTGCTCAAGAGCAGTAACTAAAATGTTCATGTTACTACTCTTCAAGTTCTTTACGCGCGAAAGGAAGTACGGATAAATTTTCTTTAGTAAGAATATCTTGTTTAACAAATGATTTAAGGTTAATAAATAAAGTTAAGTCTTTCATATCCCCAAATGGAATATCTTTCGGTGCTATTCCTTGTAAGATTTTTTTTGCCATTAAACCTGCTTCTACGCCTATTTGCTTCTCTTGTACTCCTACCGCAATAGTTGCCCCGCTAATTACCGAACCTTCATCGGAAGCAATGATCGGAATACGGCGTTTAAATGCTTCTTGCTTTAAAATATTAATCCCACTGACTATTAAATGATCTTTCAAAATTATAAAACTCTGCGTATTTTCAGGAGCATTTTTTACAGCCACAGGCATATCATTGAAATTTTGTATCATTACCGTGTGCAGCGAAATATTGTTTTTGCCAGCATATAATTTTAACATTTCTACTTCAGGTATAACTTTCTCGCTACTGCTATAAATTAAAGTGATATTCTGTAAAACAGGTAATTGACTAATGGTGTCAGTGATTTTTATCTCATCGTTAACACCAGTAACTAAAGGTAGGTTTTTACTATTAATCATAGCAGCAGCACAAACAATCGGTTTATTTGTTATATGAGAAATAACAGTTTGGCTGGCTGTCGTGCCTATTGGAATTATTACATCAATATCCTGATCTGTTATTTGCTTTATAATGGCAAGTAAAATATTAGAATCAGCATGAGCATTTTTAACTATAATTTCTGCATCTATATCTTTTAGCGACTCTTTAATTCCTGATATAATCTCAGTCATTGCGGCATGTTCAAGTGGAACAATGACTGCTACTTTTTTTTGATCCGCATACACTGCAGCTGTGATGAATAAAACAAAAAGACAAGAAAAAAATTTTTGCAAAATATTAGAGATAAACATTTTAATATCCTGTTATAAGTTATAATTTAATAATCAAAATTTAAATTTGCATATAGCAAACACATAAACGCACAAAATTATCTACGCCAACGCCAATTTTGTATTAAACTATTAACCTTTAAAGATATCATAAATATTTTTAACTGTAGAAATATAAAGTAAAGATAAAAAACTTAGCTTTCTGTGACTAGAAGCTAAATAGTCAAGAAAGCTCTACCTTAGAGGCTATCTGTAAATAAGTTTTAATTGGTAATTAAAGAGCTTTTTTAGTAAAAATTGATAAGATTTTTGAAAGAATATTACTTTATATTTCAAAAAAGTCTTACAATTTGCAGTAAAAAAGCTCTTTAATTACCAATTAAAACTTATTTACAGATAGCCTCTTAATTTTTAATGTTTAGCACTATTTTTAGATTATGTCAATAACCAATAAATACTACTAAAAGAATTACTTGAGATAGCCTATACTCGATGTCATGACCGCTTTTACGAAACGTTATCATTGCATAAAGTTGTTGCACGGCTACAAACAACCTACTCGATGTCATACCGTAGCTTGACCACGGCATCCATAAAAGTCACTTTAAAATACTAAATTTTTAGTATTTTAAATTGGATCCCGTGATCAAGTCGCAGGATGACAGGGGTGGAATCGATCCACGCAGAAATGACCTAAACAAGCCATTAATCCTCTTAATGACGATTCAGTACCCATGCAGCAGCAAGGCTTGCAAAATGAAAAAGGAACTCATTTCTTAAACTATGCATTTTCTGTTTGTTCTAATACCATTTGCCCTAGTAATTGCGATAGAACATCTTGACCTGCTTCAGTCCAACTTACAGGTGGCTCTTCGTTTGGTAAACCTGTACCATAACGATCATTAAATACTCTCACTGCTTGCTGAGTAAATTGATCAAATATACTTGTGGATTCTACTCCATAGCCATATTCTTTTAAATTTTCCTGTAAAGTATTAACTTTTTCTCCAGTACTATCAAGACTTAATAATAATTTACTCTTTTGCTCTTGCGTAGTCTCAAAATATCTACCAAAACCAGCTTCAGCTAATTCTTTCCAAGGAAATTTTGATCCAGGAGCTATATGAGCATTGCCTTCTCGGTTTACAGTTACTTCACCAAGACCGACTAAATCATGTTTTAAATCTAAATTTGGATATCTTTCTGTTACATCCTTAAGAAATTCTTTTAATTGCCCTATTTGCTCTTCAGGAAAATCACTTTTTGCATCATTAATAAGCATGACTCCAATACCAAACTTATTAACACCTACTTCTCCTTTCCAACTACTCTTGCCTGCATAAAAAGCTTGATCTGTTAAATCATTATGATATTCTTTTTGAGTCCCATCCTTATCAATTATGTAATGAACACTTGCACCTCGCTCATCCAATACTTCACGAACAGTCTTAATATCCTTACTTACAGAATAAGTAATTACTACACAGGTAGGTTTTACTCCTTCCGGTCTTGGGGCCATATATTTACAATTTGGACTATTGGTATTACTAATACCGTTATTTTCAATAGCCTTACTTTTACTCATAACTTTCCTCCAATATATTTAATAATTGTTGACGGTTCAGAATGTACTAAACCTTAATAAAAATTAATACTTTGGTAATGCTAAGTCAATGAAAATTTAAATATTATTCACAAGGTATCGATACTGATCTGACACGTTCAATGATTATTTTTCTAATATTTGTAGTAAATGCTCTAGTTAACGATAAAAGTGCTCTTTCCATAGTCCTTGATAATTCTTTATAATCAAAAGAGACGTCATGTTCATATTGCCCTTCTGCTTAAGCAATATTATTTAAGAAATCACTTTCTATTTCTTTGAATAGATATTCAATTTTATTATTAGGAGTATTTTCATTGTCAGCTTTTAACTTTTCTTCTTCAGAACTATTAAAGAAATATTTTAAAGGCATATTGAAAACTTTTGCAAAAACATATAACCTACTTATAGGTATATTACTTAAACCTTCTTCATATTTTTTAACTTGGAGAGCACTAATATCGAAAAAGCTTGCCCTAATTCTTTTTGGATAATACCTACAGCAAGACGTCGTTCTTTTAAACGTTCACTTGCGAATTTGTCTGGATGTTTTATTGAATCATTCATTTTAACAATAAGCTTTAATTAAAAATTAATTATTGATAAAGGCTATTCAACTTTAATGCAGTATATATTACTTTATATTTAATCAAGCAACTTTATTAAACATTTAATATAATAATACTAAAACCCTTTGTTATCAAGAATCAAGGCTAATAAATAATTAATTAAAAGTATAAAAACGATGAGTAATACAATAGTAAAATTACCGAATTGCGAGAATATAGTGGGAGAGATTAGTTTTTTAGGAATTAAACCTTGAGTATCATTTATTTCATTTAGATTTAGTTTTTTTATTGTTCTGCCAAAAGGATCTACTATAGCTGAAATACCGTTATTCGCTACTCTAATCATAGGTAAACCGTTCTCTACGGCTCTACTTCTACTAATATGAAAATGCTGATATGGACCGCTGGATTTACCATACCATGCATCATTTGTAATATTAATTATTACATCGGCTATTTCATTATTCGTCCGTACAAAATCAGGAAAAATAGATTCATAACAAATTAAAGGTTTAATTTTAAGATTATATTTTTCAAGATACACAAGCCCTCCGTTTCCTTCTTTATAATCAATTAAACCATGAGTTAATTTTTTAAACGGTAGTATCTTTTTAAGGGGCATATACTCACCGAAAGGTACTAAATGTGATTTATGGTATTCAAATAATTTATGATTATTTTTATCAAGAGCATACATAGCTGAGTAAAGTTCAAACTCATCACCTTGTTTTTTATTATCCGAAATTCCTCCTGTTATCAAAATAGCATTTGTAGAATTTAGCATTTTTAATAATTTTGATTTAACTTGCGGTATATCATCAGGTACTACTAATGCTGCCTCAGACCAAATAATTAAATCGGTAGGTTCCAAATTTTCGGATAAATTAATATGTAGCATTAAATTATGCCAAAATTCTTCTTCATTCCATTTTTCGGTTTGAGGTATTGAAGGTTGCACTAATCGTACTTTTATATCAGTGAAATTTGTATGGTTATTACTTAGCCTTACTGCTCCATAAATGACAATGATGGTTAATACTAGGACTGAACTAGCTAGTAATATTTTTAACTGAGTAAATTGCTTGCTAAATAAAGGATAAGCTGATGTAGAAATATATATAACTATAAAACTAAGCCCATATATCCCTATTATACTTAAAGGCTGTATTAAAATATCTGAAAACGAAAAAGCATAACCAATCAAATTCCAAGGAAGACCGGTAAAAAGCCATGAACGTACCCACTCAAATAATACCCAACATAAACAGAATATAAATTGGTAATATTTATTATTTTTAGCAAAAAAACTAAGCGTGCAGCTTGCCGATATAAAGCAAGCTAAAACTATAGGTAGTCCAAATAACGCAAAAGGAATTGCCCACCAAAAATCTGCAATATAAACGCTAACACCGATACTTATCCAATATATTCCACTTAAAAAATGCCCAAAACCAAATAAATAACCAAATTTTGTGGCTTCTTGCCAATTTGCAGATTTTTGCACTATATAACATAAGTAAGATAACGTTAATAATGCCGGTATAAAGAAAGTCGGAGCAAAAACTAAACCGCTTAATATCCCTAGCAGTAAACATATGATTTTAGGTTTATACATTTTTATCGATTATTTGTTTACAAAATAATACATCATGCTATCATTTCAGCAAGTTTTAATATAATGAGTAAATAAATGACTACAGGATTACTACAAGGAAAAAAAGGCTTAATTACAGGTATTGCAAATAATATGTCAATATCGTGGGCGATTGCACAGCTTGCTAAAAAACACGGAGCAGAGCTATGGTTTACTTATCAATCGGGAGTACTAGAAAAACGAGTTAAACCACTCGCTGAGGAAATAGGTTGTAATTTTGTTAGCGAACTTGATGTTACGAAGCCAAAATCAATTAGTAATTTATTTGATGATATACAAGAGAAATGGGGTAGCTTCGATTTCTTACTTCACGGTATGGCTTTTGCCGATAAAAATGAATTAAAAGGACGTTATGTTGATACTAGCTTAGAAAATTTTCATAATTCTTTACATATATCATGTTACTCTCTTTTAGAACTCTCAAGGTCCGCAGAAGCCTTAATGCATAACGGCGGAAGCATTGTGACATTAACTTACTACGGCGCTGAAAAAGTTATACCTAATTATAACGTTATGGGAGTAGCCAAAGCTGCACTTGAGGCTAGTATAAAATATTTAGCAAACGATATGGGAGAAAATAATATTAGGGTAAATGCTATTTCGGCAGGACCTATCAAAACTTTAGCATCTAGTGCAATAGGTGATTTTAGTACTATGCTTAAATCTCACGCTGCAACCGCACCGTTAAAACGTAATACTACCCAAAACGATGTAGGAGGAGCAGCAGTATATTTATTTAGTGAATTATCTAAAGGTGTTACCGGTGAAATCCATTATGTAGATTGCGGTTATAATATTATGGGAAGTAATAAATTATAAATTATTGTAGGGATTAATGTCATTCCCGCAAAAGGCTTGCTTGTGTAGACCAATAAAATCCACTGTATCATCCTGTAGCTTGACCACAGGGCCCATAAAAACAATAAAAATACTAATATTATTAGTATTTTAAGCTAGATCCCGTGAATAAATCACGGGATGACAACTGTATTTTTCAAGTCACACAACAAAATCATCATAATCCATGATTTCTTTTTTTGAGGTGTTCAGGTTTTGGAGGAACAGGCGGTTTTTTAGATTTTGCCTGAACCTTTTTAGCCTCTAACGGCAATGCCAGATTATTGAATCTATTTAACTCTTTTGAGATTTGTTTTAACTGTTCTTGTACTTCTATCTTTAAAGGAGTATAAGAATTTTTTATTTCACTATTTATTATTGTGCCTATTTTCTCAAGATTTTCTTTAGAAATAGAATATGATTTTATACCTATATAATTAACAATCTTTGACCACCAAGTTTGTCCTTGATCTAATCCTTGATATATTACATCTACTAAATCATTTTTTTTGAATGTTAATATATAATCAGAAGCTCCTTCTAAAGCTTTAGATAAATGCCTTTTTATTTCTCCTTGTCTCTTATCTTCAATATTTACTTTTTTGTCTTTCTTGAGTTTTGTTATTGCTTTTTCAATTATTGAAGATATCTTAGTTTCTTTTCCTTCATGTGCTTTATTTTCTAAATTTTCTTTGGTATTAAAATTTATATTAGTTCCTATTTTAGCATCTACTAATTGTTTAGCATACTTACCGTTAGGATCTTGTATTTCTCGCTCTATCTCAGCGGATTTTAAACCTAATTTTGTATATATATCTGATTCTCGGAAAAGTGGAGCATATAATAAAAAATTAATACTTTGAGCTATTCTACTATCTATCAAATCTTTAGAATCTCTTTTGGGATAAAATTTTTCTTGTAAAATATGATAGTGATCTAATATTTCCTGTGTTATATCTTTTACATCAAGAGATTGTAATTCTCCTTTATCATTAAATTTTGCTTTCATACCTGAGCGTTTGGCTTCCAATAATAATATTTCTTGAAAAACTTTATTATTAGGAGTACGACAAACGAAATTAGGATCGTTATCCGGCATTAATTCATTTGCATTTTCCATTATTGCTTGATTGAGTTTATGTAATTGCTCTTTATTAAGTTTTTTATCTAACAAACTTATAAAAGCTTCTCTTTGTTTTTGCTTACTTGCAGTACTAAAAGCCTGCTGCATCTTTTGCAAAACAACAAAATCAAAATTTTTGTTACCTATTTCTTGGATCACTAAATTTGCTAAATTTTTTGTTTCAGTATTCACTGTTTCTTTTTTATTTTTTGCAGCCATATTTAGTATTAATCTCACTTATAATTATTTAAATATTAATGATAGATTAAATTAATTTCTAGATGTTTTTACTATATTTATAATCAAAACTTTAAAACAGTATAGCAAGTCATACTGGTTCTGAGCTATTACCTAAAATTTCTATTGATTCTATTGTGTCATTATGCGATTGACTATGCATTACTAAAGCTAAAATATTTGAAGATGCTAAATTGCTAATATAAACACCTTGTACATCATTTAATACATAATCAACCACTAATAATTTAGCATCCGCAGAAGTTCCATATAATGACATTTTTGCCTCAAATAATTTTTTAAATGTATCTAATTCAAGTAATTCTTCACATACAGCATGTTCTTTAATATCTCTACTTACAAATAAACTCATTATGCTTCGTGCTAAACTATTTTTAATATACAAGCCTTTTAAGCATTCAATAAAATGTTCAAAAAAATTTAGTTCTTCAAAAGGAATGTTGAAATCAGGTAATAATTCTTGATATAATTTTTTCTGTAATTCCTTTTTTTCAATTAGTTCTTCAAAAGGAATGTTGAGATCAGTGAACAATTCTTGATATAATTTTTTCTGCAATGCCTCATCCTCAAATTTTTTCAAATAGAAATTATCAATTAATAGCTTGTAAAGCTTAAGTATCACACTAGGAAAATTAATTTTCAAAGTTCCTTTTTTATCAATTTCTACAGTAAACCTGTTTTCTTTTGCTTCTAAATATATTAGATCTCGAAATATACTATCCTCTTTTGTTCTACGAAGTAAAAAAGCTGTATCTTTAGAATCAACTAAATCTAAAGCATGTTTCATTATTGTTGCATTAAGCTCATGTAACATATTGTTAGATATCACCTCTGCTGCATCTGCTAGAAAAGATTTTTTATCATCTATTTTTAATTTCCTTAAATTTTCTAGAACTTCTAAAGTTATTTCACCTTGTTGAATTTTTTTAAGTAACTCATAATAGTTGCTAAATTTTACTTCTTGATTTTTACATCCTAACCCGGCATAAACATTGCATCCTGATTCTTGCTTTTGAGCTAATCCAGTATATTCTTTTTCAATTTCTCTAGGTTTACTAATACAAGAGTTCATAATGTCTTTTAGCTTCATATAATTTATTCCTTACATTTAATAAGGAATATTATATTTAGTTAAGAAATATTAACAAGTACTTTATAGAAGATTAATATAAATTAATTTTTATTAAGAGGATGATGCAACAATGCTTTTTTGAGATGATTAGTTTGAAGATGAGTATATATTTGGGTAGTAGATATATCAGCGTGACCAAGCAGCTCTTGAATTACTCTTAAGTCTGCTCCGCCCTCAAGCAAATGACTTGCAAAACTGTGACGTAATATATGCGGAGAAATATACTCAGGGTTAAGTCCTGCATAAAAGGCAGCAGATTTTAACAGAATAGCAAAATTTTGCCTAGTCATATAACCCGCTAAAGCTGATGAAGGAAATAAATAAATTAGATTTCTTGGTTTAGCTTTATTCACAAAAACACCTCTAATTGCAAGATATTTAGCAATACTGATAACTGCCTGTTCATTTATTACTATGACTCTTTCCTTATTACCTTTACCAAGTACCGAAAATATTTTTCTTACTTCTCCTTTAGACGTTTTATTAGTTAGAATATCAGCAAGCTTAAGACTAACAAGCTCCGAGACTCTAAGACCGCTAGCATAAAGCAAATGAATCATAGCATTAAGCCTGATACCTTCAGGAGAATTATCTTGAGAACAATGTTCAAGTAAAGATTTAATTTGAGCTATAGATAATATTTCGGGCAGTTTATTTTGATATTTAGGCAAATCTACGTTAAGAACCGGATTAAACGCGGTATGGTTTTCGCTAATTAAAAATTCATAATAACTTTTTATAGTTGAGATTTTTCTATTGATTGAGCGTGCTTGCAAATCATTACTTGCTAGATACTCAATCCAGTCTCTAATATTCTCAGTAGTAATATTTAATTCGGATAATTTGTGTTTAGCAAGATAATTTTGAAAATCGAATAAGTCACGCTTATAGCTAAGTATAGAATTTTTTGACAATGCTCTCTCGGCTAAAAGCATTTCTAGGAATTGCGCAATAAATCCCATAAGATGTTTTAATTTCTATAATGGAGGCCAGGGTCGGAATCGAACCGACGAATAGAGGATTTGCAGTCCACGGCATTACCACTTTGCTACCCAGCCTAATCAGTGTCATACCACAATCCTATGTTATGCCTGCGCAAGCAGGAATCCATAAACGGATAATTGTATTTTTACTGGATTCCCGCTTTCGCGGGAATGACATAAATACTACCAACATCCATACAAAAAAGCAACTATTTTTATATTAAACTCCTAATCCTTGCAGGATATTTAAACGATTTATCCTTCATACAATTCAAGAACTGGCTAACTGAATCTACTATATCGTCATTTTTAATATGGGGAAAATTCAGTAATTCCTTTAAAATTATGCTTGATTGTTTAGGTATTAGAACACTAGCTGATTGCAATAAAGGCACTACCGAGGCGAATCTTGTAACTTTATCAAAGCTTAGCTTCATCCCTATCACTCTAATATTACCACCTAAATCCTATATCTTGAATCAATTGTTGACCACTTGCTTTATCTTCGATTAATATAAATTTTGGCTGATATTCTCTAGCTAATTTTTCTGTCAAATTCTTAAGCTCAGGATAATTAATTTTTTTCCGTACTAATGATACTAGATAATATTTCTGCATCCCCCATATATTACAAACACTATAATCGGAATCTTCGGAACTCTTAATTGCCGTATCCCAGCTGTGCACAAAATAATCAAATCTTGAATGTAGATTTTCATAAAATCTAATATCTTCCATATTCAGTAACGATGACCTTTGTGCTATCGGTTCTTGTAAATATTGAGCATTATCATTATAGCTACCTATTTCCTGCTCTAATTTCATTAAACAATCAGGAGGTGCTTTAATAGCTGTCTAATAACTTTACCACTAAGATATTGATATTCTTTATTCATTAATTTAAAGGAGTAATCTTGCATGCTAATCGCCGGAATTTTTAAATGATGCCATGAATTGCTATTATTAAGTAGATAACCGGATAAATCATCCGTATGCAGACGCTGCATAACTAAAACTATCGCTCCCTTATTACGATTATTTAGTCTGCTAACAAAAGTTTGCTCAAACCAATCTATAAACTTTCTTACGTATTTTATAAGAATGAATTTGCGTGGGGTTATGAGGATCATCAATAATTAAGATATCACCGCCCTCACCTGTTGCAGATCCTCCAACCGATGTTGCAAATCTAAAGCCATTAGCTGTTGTTAAAAACTTACTTTTTTGATTATGGAGTTTACTAAGGATAGTACTTGAAGTTCTTTATACCAATCAGAATTTAAAATGAACTGACAATCTAGTGAGTGTTTCATGCTAAGTATTTGAGAATAGCTACTATAATCCTTTTGGTAGGATTAACCCCCAATAAATAAGCAGGCCAAGCAACGCTAACACAAATAGATTGTAGTCAGCTCCTTGGCGGTATATTTTTTATTAAACGATTAATATCACCGCTTTGCACGGCATTTAAATAATCGGTAATTATTCTTATATGCTTACTTGGATAATACTCCGCTCCAGGATTAATAGTATTAAATTAATAATAAAACTATAAAAATCCTGTAGTAAAATAGAATTTAAGAGTTCTTTAGAGTGGAGGATATTGTACCTACATCGTCATTGCGAGGAAAAATTGTAAGTTTTGACTAAGCAATCTCAGGCAAGATTCCTGAGATTGCCACGCTCCTTGAAATCGCTTGCAATGACCTTAAAACCTTATCATAAATTATCATTGCCATTAATCCCCTATAGTATATAATTTTGAAAAATAATATATTTATCTATGAAATTACTAAAAATTATTTTTATCATTACTATATGCATTAATTTTCCTATATTCGCAGAAAATTTAGAGTCGGTTACTACAACCGAAGATATTGAAAATGACGTATTTATCCCTCTTGATGAAAATCATCCTATTTTAAATCCAAACGATAATATTAATGATAGTTCTGAGTTTAAAAATTATACAAATGGCAAAATTATTGCTCTCAATAACATTACTGCTACTTCTGAAGAGATAGATTTTAAAGTCGGGGAAGAAAAATATTTCGGTAATATAAAAATCAAATTGCACAAATGTATAAAAAACCTTGATCCATATAATGAAGATAATTATTTGTTGATGACCATAACGGAATATAAAATAGATGAAGATCCTAATGTACTCTTTCAAGGATGGATGATTTCTTCAAGCATTTCACTTTCAACGTTTGAACACCCAATCTACGAAATTTTTGCTAAAGATTGTTTTTAGATGCAATATTTAATTTCAAGTTTAATATTTTTAATTCCAAGCCTTGGGATGCTGGCGGGCTTATCCGCTGCAGCTACTGTTACAATTTTTTTGCTTATATCATTCCTGCAAGATATTAATCGTCATTGCGAGCGACTTAAAGGAGCGTGGCAATCCAGTAACAATGTCATACCGTGGCTTGACCACGGTATCCAAAAAATAAAAAAAGACTTGATCCCACTACAAGCTCACGGGATGACAATGTTATTCACCGCTTGGTGCTTTATATCTTGTTTATTCGCAATTCATCTTATTAATAGCTTAGCTACTTTTACTCAAGTTTTTATACTCTTATTTCTTGGCTTTGCAGTTAGTAATTCTGCTCCTTTTCAAAATCGCTTACAGCTTAAAAAAGCCTTAATATTCGGAATTCTCACAGCAATATTATTATTCTTCATCGAATATTCTTCTAATGGATTTTTAACAAGAATATTCAAAACTAGTTTTGGCTTATATATGCTAGATCGTGGTTGTGCTTTACTTTCAATTACCGCTTGGGTAGCGATTATAATTTTACTTTCTAACGGTAAAAAACGACATACCTTAATACTATATATATTAGTACTTTATTTACTAAGTATTTCCGATAGTTTAGCAAGTTTTTTAGGCTTCGGTATAGGAGGAGTAATATTTATTTTAACAAGATGTATGAAGCCGATATTTTTCAAATTAATCACAATAAGTTTAATTACCGGCTCGTTACTATTTCCTGTGATAGCTAAACAAATAGAACCACAAGATTTATCTGAAAAATATTTAGCTACACAACCTTCCGCTGCTCATCGTTTATTTATTTGGCATTTCGTCGCAAACAAAATCATTGAAAAGCCGATTTTAGGCTATGGCTTAGCTTCTTCTAAATATATCGAAGCTAGTGATAGTGAAATGATCGATTACAATGGAGAAAAATGGCATCCTTTGCCGCTTCATCCTCATAATAATATATTACAAATTACTCTTGAACTCGGTATAATAGGTTTAATATTATTTTTATGCTTAGTTTATAAATATCTCAAACAAATTAGTAATCTCGAAAATAAAAATTTCAAGGCAATTTCCTATGCATGTTTTATAAATTACTATATTATCGGCATGATTTCATATAATATTTGGCAAATATGGTGGATATCAAGCGGTATTTGGGTACTAGTTTTAATGAAGCTACTAGTTAAACCTGATATTGTCATTGATAATTGATGCTATTTGAGGTAAATATAGAGTTAAGTGTCATTAAATCTACGTCATTGCAAACAGCCGTAGGCTGCGTGGCAATCTCATCAAATATCCTGAGACTGCTTCGTCGCATTACTGTGCAATGCTTCTCGCAATGACGGAACAATATAATAAAAAACATATGCTACAAAACTCAGAACTTTTACAAGAATATCTACCGATTGCCATATTTTTCGGTATTGCGGTATTGGTTTCCGGTGTAATAATGATGCTACCTCACCTATTATCGACAAAAAAATATAATAAAGATAAGCTAGAACCTTATGAGTGCGGTTTTGAGCCTTTTAGCGATGCAAGATCAAAATTTGACATATGTTTTTACTTAGTTGCTATTTTATTTATTATCTTTGATCTTGAAATTGCATTTTTAGTGCCTTGGGCTATTAGTCTTAATACGATAGGTCAAATAGGCTTTTTTTCAATGATGTTTTTCTTATTCGTACTTATTATCGGGTTCATATATGAATGGAAGAAAGGAGCTTTAGACTGGTAGTAATATGAAAAATAATTTTTATCAAGAAGACGAATTATTAAGTAATGAGCTTTCTAATAGAGGATTCTTACTCACTAAAGTTGATGACGTTATAGGCTGGGCGAGAGCTAATTCCTTATGGCCTATGACTTTTGGGCTTGCTTGTTGTGCTGTTGAGATGATGCAGGCAGCAGCAAGTAGATATGATATGGATCGCTTCGGTATGTTATTTAGACCCAGTCCAAGACAGTCCGACCTTATGATAGTTGCAGGAACGCTTACTAACAAAATGGCACCAGCTCTACGTAAAGTATATGATCAGATGGCTGAACCTAAATGGGTCCTTTCAATGGGTAGTTGTGCCAATGGCGGCGGCTATTACCACTTTTCCTATTCGGTAGTGCGTGGCTGTGATAGAATCGTACCGGTTGACGTATATGTCCCTGGCTGCCCTCCTACCGCCGAAGCATTAATTTACGGGCTGATGCAGTTACAGAAAAAAATTAAACGCACTACAGGTTTTAAGTATGACGCTAGACAAACTCATTGAAAGACTTGCAGCTAAATCTAGCATTTTAATAACTCCGATCACGGTTAAAGATTACCTAGCTTATACAATCGAGCCGCATTTGTTATTGCCGTTTTTAAAAGCTTTAAAAGAATCGGAAGAATTACGCTTCACTTTACTTACTGATTTATTTGGGGCTGATTTTCCTCAGAATAACGTAGTCAATTCAGTTGGGCTTGGCCACAAGGAGCAAGACGCGAAGCCTATAACTAATAGGAGCACGACGAACGACAATGTAGGCGAGTCCAAATCAATTGACTATAAAAGGTTTGAAGTAGTATATAATTTATTAAGCTTAAAATTAAATAAGCGTCTTATAATAAAAGTATATATATCTGAAAAAGAAACTATACCTTCAGCAATGAATATATTTAGTGCCGCTTGTTGGTATGAGCGTGAAGTTTATGATATGTACGGGGTAAATTTCGAGGGTAATGACGATAAAAGACGCATACTAACCGATTACGAATTTGAGGGGCATCCATTACGTAAAGATTTCCCGTTAACAGGCTATACACAAGTTAAATATGATGAGAAGCTAAAGAAAGTAGCTTATGAACCGGTCGATTTAGACATAGAATATCGTGAGTTTGATTTTAGCTCGCACTGGCATAGCCCGAGTTATGTATTGCCAGGTGATGAGAAGGCAACCAATGTCATTCCTGCGAAAGCAGGAATCCAGAAATAAAATGAATGTCATCCTGTGACTTGATCGCGGGATCCAGAAAAAATACAAAAGACTGGACCCCGTGGTCAAGCGAACGAGGTGACAGTAGGAAAAATACTATGACTAACAACACCAAAACTATAACTCTAAACCTTGGTCCACAGCATCCGGCAACTCACGGAGTTTTAAGGTTAATCCTTGAGATGGACGGGGAAGTAGTAAATAATGCCGACCCTCATATTGGGTTACTTCATCGTGGTACGGAAAAGCTTATTGAGCATAAAACATATTTGCAGGCTATACCATATTTTGATCGTCTTGATTATGTTTCACCGATGTGTCAGGAACATGCATTTGCTTTAGCTGTTGAGTCGTTATTAGAATGCGACGTCCCACGAAGAGCTCAGTTTATCAGGGTATTATTCTCAGAGCTAACAAGAATTTTGAACCATACTTTGAATATTGGCAGCCAAGCTTTAGATATCGGTGCTACTACTCCTTTATTATGGCTCTTTGAAGAGCGAGAAAAGATCATGGAATTTTACGAGCATGTTTCCGGCTCTCGTATGCATTCAAACTACTTTAGACCGGGCGGGGTTGCAGCAGATTTACCCGAAGGTTTACTTGAGGATATAGATAAGTTTATAGAACAGTTTCCTCCTAAACTTCACGATATTGAAAGTCTACTAAATGAAAATAGATTATGGAAACAACGTTTAGTAGATATCGGCGTTGTGTCTCAAAAAGAGGCAATGGACTGGGGGTTTTCAGGACCAATGCTTAGAGGTTCGGGTATAGCTTGGGATTTACGCAAGTCAAACCCTTATGACGTTTACGATGAAATGGACTTTAAAGTACCAATTGGCAAAAACGGTGATTGTTACGACAGATATTTCGTTCGTATGCTTGAAATGTACGAATCAATCAAGATAATCAAGCAATGTATAGAAAAAATGCCGAAAGGTGCAATTAAAACCGATGATCCTAAATTAACACCACCGACAAGAGCCAAAATGAAAGAATCTATGGAAGCAATGATTCATCATTTTAAGCTCTATACAGAAGGATATGACGTCCCAGCCGGCGAGACCTATAAAGCCGTAGAAGCCCCTAAAGGCGAATTTGGTGTATATTTATACTCGCAAGGAGGTAATAGACCTTATAGATGTCGTATTAAAGCACCCGGCTTTGCTCATTTGCAAGGACTAGATTTTATGTCTAAAGGTCATTTAATGGCAGATGTTATTACTATTATTGCAACGCTTGATATAGTATTTGGTGAGATAGATAGGTAATATATTTGTCATGCCGTGGGCTTGTACTTGCGTTGCTCTGTCATTCCTGCGAAAACAGGAATCCATAAAATAAAACTAAAACACACAAAATATATTGGGTATATATATTATGCTCTAATAAGCATGGTACTTTATATATTGGTATTACTAATAATATAATAAGTCGTGCTTATGAACATAAACAAAAAATAATAAAAGGTTTTACCTCAAAATATAATATTATAAAGCTTGTTTATACAGAAGCATTTACTGATATTCAAGAAGCACTTACAAGAAAAAAACTTGAAAAAATGGCAACGTAGTTGGAAAATAGAACTGATAGAAAAAACTAATCCTGAATGGACAGATTTAATTAAATAGTTCTAAGGATTCCTGCTTGCGCAGAAATGACATAAAACTATACCGTAAAAATATATGAATACAAAAATTACAAATTTTACATTTGATAAGAAAAATTTAAATCTAGCAGAAGAGATTATAAAAAAATATCCACCGCATGGAAAAAGAAGTGCAATACTTCCGCTGCTTGATCTAGCACAACGTCAAAACGGCGGCTGGCTACCTGTTCCTGCTATCGAATATGTCGCAAATATGTTAGCAATGCCTTATATACGGGCTTATGAGGTTGCAACATTTTATACTATGTTTAACTTAAAGCGGGTTGGTAAATATCATATCCAAGTATGTACTACCACTCCTTGCTGGCTGAGTGGTAGTGATGATATAATGAAAATTTGCGAAAAGAAATTAGGTGTAAAACTCAAAGAAACTACTGAAGATCAAAAATTTACTTTAAGCGAGATAGAATGTTTGGGAGCATGCGTTAACGCTCCGGTCGTACAGATTAATGACGATTATTATGAAGATCTAACTCAAGAAAAAATGGGGAAAATAATAGACAAGCTTCAAAATGACTAGAATTTTATTATTATTACTTAGATTTTATCAATATTTCATTTCTCCACTACTTGGCAATAATTGCAGGTTTCACCCCACTTGTTCTGAATATGCCAAAGAAGCTATATCAATGCACGGCAGCATAAAAGGCTTGTGGTTTACCTTTAAAAGAATCATCAAATGTCAACCGTTTTGCGACGGCGGATATGATACAGTTCCAATCTCTATAAAAAATTCTAAACCACTTAATAAAAAAATATAAATTATGTTTATTGTAAACCTTAAATATACCTTAGGCTTAGATCTTTCTTCTATTGAAAATTTATTACGCAACATAGAAAATGTTTAGATACATGTTATGATAAAGGACATTTTATTAGGTCCTATACATCCAAGAATTGGTGGTATTATTTTAGCTAATATAGAAAAACTAAGTCAACTTAAAGATATATTAAGAGAAGATCCTTTTTATATAAATAATATAGCTGAATATGCAATTACTAACTTCACTCCTACAAAATGGAATAAGAATTTAAATATTTTTTTCAAAAACATGAATAAACTAATCCCTTTACCTCGTGAATTTTTTGCAAGAGATACTAATGTAGTAAGCACTGAGTTAATCGGTAAAACTCTTTATTTCCAAGGTAAAACAGCTATCATTACTGAAACTGAAAGCTATATAGGGCAGAATGATCCTGCTTGCCATGCAGCAAGAGGGCGGACAAAAAGAACGGATATAATGTTTGGTCCTGCAGGCTTTAGCTATGTCTATTTAATTTACGGAATGTATTATTGTTTAAATTTCGTAACCGAAGCTAAAGGCTTCCCTGCTGCAACCTTAATAAGAGGCGTACATGTTATTTCGCCTGAAAATCTATACCTCAACGGTCCGGGTAAATTATGCAAATATTTAGGAATTAATATTTCTCATAATAAATGCGATCTCATAAATAACAACGAATTTTTTGTCGGCGATATCGGCTTAAAGCTACCCTACTCTACTACTGCTCGTATAGGTATTACTAAAGGCACGGATAAATTATGGCGTTATGTTGTTACAGATATCACTAATTTAATCTCTCAATATAATGTACAGCCTTAATAAGGTCATATTGATTTACGGCAAAAGGACCTCGAAAAGGTTTGTCTAATATAAATAATAACAAAAGCATTGATGATGAAGTGATACAAACTAAACCAACCGAAATCTTATGTAAATAAAGCTTGGTGCCAAGCATACAGACAAAAATTAAATTAATAGCAGTCATTATACATACAACTATCCAATATTGAATATTTAAGGAAAAATAGGACACTTTAATCCTGTTATACCTTACTGTCTAAAGCTCTTTTATCTCTTCAATGATTTACCTGCTTAGTCAATAGCTGCATTTGCTCGCGTGCTTTATAAGCTTGTAGTCTCTTATTAATATCTTGGAGGAAACTAAGAACTTCATGACCGATTTGCTTGCCGTCTTTCATTAATTGCCATTCACGCCGCATTACACCTGTGGTATAATTTTTAATATCTAGATAAATTGTAGGCCTCATGTCATGAGGAAGCTACACTATCTGCAAGCCTCATCAACACTATAGATTCTGCTGCCACCCCACCCCTTCTTGTGCTTTATTAAAATTACCGAGTAAATAAATTAATACAAAACCGGTTGATACCGCATACATACTACCGACTACACCTGATAAACACCCACCAAGACTTCCAAGCTCTTCTTTTTGAAAATTATTAGGAATAATGTATTTTGTTAAATATAAACATCCCACACAAAAACTCATCAAAACAATATTTATTATGATGAATAAAACAATATTAGGAACGGTATAGATAAAGTCAATTATATGATTACATAGGTATTATTAACCATGTCCTGCTGAATATTTATGTAATATACTAGAAATAAGAGTTTGATAAGGTAATCCCTCATAAGCAGCTTTTTGTTTTATTCTCATTAAATCACTACTAGAAATACGAATATTTATGCGAGTATCTTTTTTTAAATAATTAGCTGCTGCCACTTGTGATATATGTTTCTCTTGTTCAAAATTTTTAATTCTTTGCCATTCATCATTTTCAAAAGACTCCAGCAATGCGTTTTCTTCAGCATCTAGTATTATATTTGATATATTCTCTTTATTTCTCATGACTTTTCCTATTTTTAGATATTCCTGAGTAGCTTTGTGACGTGGAATAATAGTCTTTAAAAAAATTGTTCTATCAACTTCACTAATAAAAGGCACTAAATAGGCGTATTCATTAAATTTAACTATATACATTTTTTGCTCTGAATATTTATTAGGATTTGGATGTTCTATTATATCCAATAAACAATTACTTTCTATAACTGATATTATTTCTTCAAAACTTACCTTGCGCTCACTTATTAACTTATAATTTTTTTCAGCAGAAAAGCTATAATTACATTTCTTTGTCATCTTATGATATTAGTACAATGTATGCTTTATGTCAACACTACACTTCCATCTCTTCTAAGACCACTGTAGAATCAGCAAGTTTAGTAATTTTTTCAATTTTTAACCGAGCTTCTTTTAGTTTTTTCTCACAATGATTCTTAAGTAAAATACCTCTTTCAAAGCTATTAACTGCCGTCTCTAGACTCTCTTGTCCGTTATCTATTTTTTTAACAATTTCCTCAAGCTCTTTTAAAGCTTCTTCAAAGCTAATATTTGCTTCTAAAGTTTTAGTATTAGTCATTTATTTTTATGTTTAATGGTTATCTGTAGTAATTGTGTCTTCAGTTGTTTGGGGTATAAGTAATTGTTTTAGCTCACTACTATCAAAAGTTTTCTTAGGAGCAAAAATACTCCCTTGCATTTTTATATTAAGATGTGCCAAGCTATCTTTATCAGAACTTGTATTTGAGGTATTTAACTTAACAAGCCTTGCCGGCACGTAAAATGATAAAATACTAGATGCATCCATATCAAAATTATATATATTAACTGCAAAAGAGGCCGCACCACTACTATATTGTGTTGCAAATTTTACTTTCTTTAAAAGGGCAATACCTTTTTGTAGTTCAATATCACCGCTTATACCTCTAATATTTTCTTGTCCTGTGGTTATAGCACTATTTATATCTTTATCTAAATTTTGTACCTTATAATCAGCTGTATCAATTTTTTCTATAAAAGCATCAATTGCAAAATTATTAACATCTATATTGTTTATAGCAAATTGTGATTTTGTAGTAAGGTTATATAGCTGGCTTTGAAGAGTGTTACCGTTAGTTCCTAAACTACCGCTGATACTTATTTTTCCACCACTTGTAGTAAATATTTTAGGCATAAGAGCTGACACTTTGTTTAAATCTATTGTATTTAAAGCATATACGAAATTTATAGCATAAGGTTCTAATAAAATATTGCCGTTACCTTGAAGCTTACCACCTAATAATTCTGCTTCAATATTATTAAATTGTAATAAATTATTATTATTTGCTACATAAAATTTAACATTTTTCAATATTAAATCATTTTGTAATAATGTCGACAATGTACCGGCAACTTGTAAGGTAGCTTTATCTAAACTATAATCATTTATTAATTTATTTCTTAAATTAAGCATTCCTGCCGGTGATAATAAATCAGTAGTAAGATTACCGTCCTTAATTTCTACGGTCAAAGACGGTAATACACTCGATGCATCTAAGTTCCAGCTAGTTGATAAATAGCTGTTAGCAGTTTTAAAATCTAAATTACTAATTTTTATATTAGCTGGTACGATTTTAGCAAGCAAATTCATTTTGTCAAATACATGATCGTTATACTTAACGCTATCTATCAGAATATCTAAATTAGCTAAATATCCTATTGTTCTAATAGGGATGAATTTACTTGGATAATCTAGAGCTTTCATATCTTTAGTTAAATTTTTTGTAAATTCGATAAGCGGTGAAATTATTGGATACGTTCTACTGCTTAAGTCAAGCGAAGATATATTAAGCGTAGCGTCTAAACGCGGTGTTTGAGCAATAAATTTACTAGAAAAATTTCCTGATAAATTTAAATTATCTGTTTTGAGTAATAAATTTTTAAAAAATAAATCTATTAAAGTGAGTTTTAAATCCGATGACAAGCTAAAAGGAATAGCTTCTTTAATAGTAACGTCGTTAAATCCTAAAATATTCAGTAACGAATTTATATCGTTGTGCTTTAAATATAGCTGTCCATCGAACATACTTCTAACGGCATTCTGTGTTACATTACCTGTAAGCTTAAATTCTCCACCTGATTTAATATTACCTGAAAATTCATTTATCTTTAAAGTACCCTTTGATAAGTTAGAAGAAAAGACTATTTTTTTTAGTGCTTCATTATTACTTAAAATTATTTCGTTAATTGCCACGTCTGCTTTAAGTAATTTATTGGCAAAAATAAATCTAATATTTGAAGAAGAAGTATTAAATGTTACCTCTGCATTTGGAGAAATTAACGAACTTAAATCTATTTTAGGAAAATCTAGTTTTACATTAGTAGTAATATTATCATTTTTAGCAATGTTAACAAATCCATGACCAATAATAAAAGATGATGCTATTACTATGTCTTTTAGTTCTATTGCATCTTCATTATTTGAAATATTAAATTTAACGTTTACTGCCTCATGTTGATTAAATTTATTAAAAAGATGGTTTAAATCCGGTAATATATTATACATTACCGATGCTAAATTTTTAATCTGATATTCACCACTACCGCTAGTAAGCTTAGAATCTTTGTAAATTTGCGATAACTTAAAACCATAATCATTATTATCAATATTAAGACTAAAATCTACTATATCGTCACGTTTATTAATTGAACCTGAAATTTTACCTATATAGTTACTTGTAGTTTTAAATATGTAATTAGACGATAAAGCATTTTCTTTTTTTAATATACAATTATTAAAATTTAAAATAGAATAATCTTGTTTATTAATAATACTTAGATTAGTAACATTTAGATTTATATTTTGTAATTTATATTTAAAGAAATTCTTTATTAACTCTTCATGATTATAAATATTTAATACATTAGAATGTGAATAAAATTTAGCATCTAATATATCTATTTTATTAATTTTAGGATTAAATTTTATAAGCGACCACAACGAAAAATGAATTTTGATCTGCTCTAAATCTAACTTTCCTTCTTCTCTTATCGTCTCAATAACTAAATAGGACAAAGGAAATTTATGCATCTTTATTTTTCCGATGTTTTCTTTCGCAATTCCTAAATAACTGGTAAAATTATTAGTAACCGAATTATAGTTAACAAACGATAATGCACCAAACATTATAAATAACAATAATGAAAAACAAATTATGACGCCGGCAGCTATTTTTTTTATCATGTCTGTAAAAAAGTTTTTAAATATATTATTATATATAATTATCAAAATTTAAAGGCAAATTAATGAATTCTTTAGAAAATTTAATTTTAGTCGGTGTAATAAAATCATGTCATGGAATTAAAGGTCATGTAATGTTAAAATCTTTTACCGACCCTGCTACAAAAATACTTGAAAGAAATTTAGTAAATGAGTCAGGAGCAAATATACATATTAAGCTAATTAGCCAAAATGCCAAAGGAGAATTAATTTGTACATTTAATGATATAGCTACTCGAAATGAAGCTGAACATTTAAAAGGTTATAAAATATTTTGCTTAAGAGCAAGTTTACCGGAACTAGAAGAAGATGAATTTTATATAGCGGATTTAACTCATTTACCGGTATTAAACCAAGATCATAAAGAAATAGGCAAAATTACAAATATTCTTAACTTTGGTGCCGGTGACATAATTGAAATAGCATTTTCAGATCAAACAACCGAATTATTACCTTTCAATAAAGAATTTTTTCCTATTATAACTAAAGATTATGTGATTTTAAATTATCAAAGAGAAGCTTGAATAATTTACCGTAGTTTTCAATTTCTTTATAGTACCCTACGATTCTTATTCACCTCTGTTTCATCCCGTGGCATGACCACGGGATCCAGTTAAAAATACTAAATTTATTAGTATGTATTGTTTTTATGGCCCCCGTGGTCAAGCCACGGGGTGACACAGTGGATTTTATCGGTCCACGCAACAACATCTACTCGCAATGATGGACAAACCGATCCACGCAACAACGCATCGTGGGAATGACATAGAATATAATTATTTTAATCCTTAATTGAGTAAATTATATAAAATTGACAATTAATCCTTAAATACTATAATTAATATATGTATATAAATAGAAGGTTAAGCTCTATGCCTAAAACTTTAAAATACTCACTTATTATATTTATAAGTATAATATTATTATTAATTGTTATTCCTTTCTTTATTCCTTTAAATAATTATAAAGGAATAGTAATAGATAAAGTTAAAGAGGCTACAAATAGAGATTTAACTATTAACGGCGACATAAAATTATCTTTACTACCGAATCCCGCAATATCACTATCAGAAATTAAATTATCATCAATAAACGGTACAAAAGAACCTCATCTAGTTTCCGTTGAAGGTGCTAAAGCGTCATTGCGACTTTTTCCTCTTTTTAGAGGAGCAATTGAAGTAGCTTCTATAGAACTGCAAAAACCGATTATAAATCTAGAAGTTTTAAGTAATGGACAAAAAAATTGGCAATTTTCTACACCTAATAATGCATCCAAAACAAATGAACTTAGCTCTGTAGAATCTACCGATACTAAAACTGAATTAGCACTTCCTATTTTGATTAGTCATTTTAAAATTATAGACGGCAAAGTAATATATATAGAAAAAAACAGTGAGAAAATATTTAACGATATTAACTTAGAGACTAAAATTAAAAGCCTTAAAGGTCCTATAGATTTGACTTTAGCTTTAAAGGCTTTGGAACAGCAAATTAATATAGACGGCCATATTGAAGAAATCGGTAAAATAATTCCGTTAAGTGCCAATATTAATCTTGCCGGTGAAAAAATTAAAATTGAAGGAAAATTTGATAGCGAACATAATTCCTTCATAGGTAACACAAATATTAAAGGTAATACTAAAACTTTAGGTATGCCTGCTGATTTACAAAATGACTACGAGCTAACTACGGCAATTACTGCCGATAGTAAAAATATAGCTATTAAAGATGCTAGACTTAATTATTCAAATATAGAATTACTAGCAAATGCAAATTATGATATAGAGCGTAATAACCTGAAATCAAATATTATTATCAATCCCGGTAACATTATAACCGAGATTAGCTCTAATTTAGATAAGACAAATATTATGCTACAAGCTGATAGTTTAAAACCTATACTTGATGCTCTAAAACTAAAGACCGATAAATTACCGTCTATTATTAACCAAAAACTTATACTTACTTCTAATGTAATTAGTAATGCTCAAGCAATAAAATTACAAAATATTAATTTATCGGCTGCAAATAGTAATCTAACCGGAGATATTGAGCTTAAAAATTTAGCACAAGATATAACTATTTCGTACAATCTAAAAATTAATAATTTTGAGTCGTTTATGTCTCTTATGGGAGTAAGTAATTTAAGTCAGATTGGAGTATTGCAGTTAAACGGAGGAGTGCAAAAAATTAAAGATACTTTCCATATTAATAATAAAATATCCGCTTTTAATACTAATATATCTATTAAAGGAGATATTAATTTAGAAACTCAGAAGCCCAATTTTAATCTTAACTTATATAGTCCGTTAGTGAATTTGGATAAAATTCTTACAAGTAATAGTCCTACTCCTGCTCCAAATAAAACTAATAGTCCTGCTATTCACAACATACCTACAGCTAAAAATAATTCTCCTTGGTCACATAATCCTATTAATTTAGGGTTTTTAAATGAAATTGAAGGGCAATTATCCGCAAATATTGATAAATTAACTAACGACTCATTAATCATAAATAATTTAAAAGCAAAATTAAATATCACCGGCGGCACGCTGAATATTACTTCAGTTAATGCAAGCATTTACGGTGGCGAACTAAGTAGCACCGGTTATGTGAGTTCAGCCAAAGATCAAAACGCTGCAATTAAAATCGATTTAAAAAATGCCTATCTCAAAAGTTTCACTCCGCAATCGGATAAAATAAAAATCACTGATGGGCGACTAAGCTTTAAAGCCGATCTTACTTCTCGCGGTAATAGCGTTTATACATATGTTAATAATCTAAATGGACAATTTAACGTAAATAGCGATAACGGGGAAATAAGCGGATTTGATTTAAATCGAATCGCAGATGCGGTAAATAATGCTAAAAATACCGAAGGAGTATTGCGACTTATTAACAGCGCCTTTAGTGGCGGATCCACATCTTTCAAAAATTTAATTGCCAGAGGAAATATAACGCAAGGCAAGCTTAATTTAAATGAATGTAGTTTAGATGCTTCACCTGCCACAACAAATGCAAGCGGTCAAATTAACTTACCACAATATATGATGGATGTTAGTGCAAGCGTTACTATTGCGGATTTACCGCCTATAGCCGTTAAATTATACGGATTCATAAATAATCCGCAGCATAAATTAGACGTTCAAGCCTTTCAAACATATTTAGTTAAAAACGTATTTAATAGCGTTATTAAAGACTTAAAAAGCGGAGAGAAGAAACCTGAAAATATTATTAAAGATGCTTTAGGTCTCAGAAAGACAAAGGATACAAATACAGAGGAACAAAACAGCCCTACGCAGGAAAACCAACAAACAGATCCTGTGAATAAGCTTCTACAAAAAGGATTGAAGAAACTGTTTTAATGTGACCGTCACGGGTGTTGTGTAACTTATTATTCCTCTCTATGTCATCATCCAGCAAAACATATAATATAGTGTAGTAACAATGTTGAAGTTATTTTTTCTAGACTTAGTTAGCAAGCAACTAGATGACAGTGCAACACTCATAAATACCCACGTTTTGATACGGTTACTCCTGTGCCAAACCTAATTTGATACAAATCCTTTGTTTCCTCAGTACCTAATACCAAATTAGGTATATTTTTAGGGAAATCTTGAATTACTTTAGTAATTTTTGCTACTTCTCCATCATAATTTACCTTTTTCAACAAAATAATAAGGTCTTCATATAATGATTTTTTATTTGGATTTAACCCTATAGCTCTTTTGATAGAAGCGAGTGCTTCCTCCGGATTTATTTTATGTAATTTATTAAAAAACTCTTCGTGATATTATACTTTACTTGGATCTAGTTCAATAGCTTTCTTTAATGATTTAATTGCATTATCTTGTTGTTTTTCCATTAAAATAGAACTTAAACTATGAAAAATTTCAGCTTCTCTATTGTTATATTTTTCAGTCTTATCATAAGTTTCAATAAAATTTGAAAGTTCTTCAGGATCAGTTTCAACGAATTTTCGTAGATTGTCTTTTTCTTTTTGATATTGGATATCTGTTATGAAGATCGAGATATTTTTTCACTACTTTCTTTAGCAATTTCAGAAGTTTTAAACTTCCAATAAGGCAAAATTTCATTTTTATATGGTTGACAAATGCATACTCCTTGCGCCCCTTTACCTACTCTATAGCTTTCCGGGTATTTACGATACTCAATATCATTTTTCCATTTATAACTTTTATTATCAAAATTTAGATAGCTTGGTTTTGCCATAACTTATGATATATTTGTAATTAATAATTTATAACTACAATTTCAACGTAAGTAAATAAATCTGAAGTTTGTAAAGCTAAGTAAGTAGTTTAAATAAACTTTAATTTAAAATCGTATGATTAAGAAAATAGTACAAAATACGAAAACTTTGCATGTACGTCCTAATGGAAGATCAGCTGATTACATAACTCCTAACTTCATGTATGGCTGTGCCGGAGGTTGCAGAAATAGTTATTGTTATGTTATGCATCATAACTATGAGACATTATATATCAATGAAAATATAGATCAAATACTTGACGTATTGGATAAACATATAGCAAACTTACCGACTAAAATTTCCAATCAAACAGATTCTAAATATTGGACATATGATATAGGTTGTTCTACCGATGTAAGTTTGCATTGGAAACACACTAATTGGTTAAAGATATTTAATTTCTTTAAAGAAGATCCACGTGCTAAAGCAACTTTTGCTACTAAATATGTCAATCCTAAATTACTTAATTTTAATCCTGAAAACAAAATAAGGATTAGATTTAGTTTGATACCGACAAGAATGAGTGAGATATTAGAGCCAAAAACGAGTCCAATTATCGAGCGAATAAAAGCAGTGAATATTTTTATTGAAGCAGGTTACGAAGTTCATCTAAACTTTGCTCCTATTATTGCTTATGAAGGCTGGCTTACCGAATATGCAAAGTTATTTGAAGATTTAGCTCAATACATAAACAACCAATATAAACCGTTTATAAAAGCGGAATGCATATTTTTAACGCATAACGATAAGCAGCATGAAAGAAATATTACCTTAAATAGATTAGAGAGTGAAGCTTTAATTTGGCAACCAAATTATACAGGAAAATAAAGTAAGCGAATATGGAGGCAAGGCGGTACGTTATAAAGCCGGTATTAAGAGTAGTTTTTATCCAACGATGGAGTGTGTTGCATGACAGGTTGCTCCTATGGAATAAAATACGATATATATGCTCACTCCTCCTACTTATCAAAATTACGAAACAAAAGCATAAAATTTAAAATTACAGTTATAAATAAAAAATCACTTGCATGAAAATACACTTATGATATGTTTCTTCACATTGGGTTTCAATTTTAGCTTCTATAAAAGTAACCCAACACTATTATCTCTCAGCTAATAGTGGATATAGTGTTAGTTGAGTACAAAAGTAAAAATATAAAAAACAAGTAAAATATCGAATAGGCAAAAAATTGTTTAGCTTGTTTGTTATCAGGGGTGTCATAGAATAAAGAACCGGCATAATATAGAAATACTACCCCAAGGATACCAGAAATTATTAAATATATAAAATTATTCATTCCAATAAAAAAAGGCATTAGCGAAACAATAAATAAAAGAATACTGTAAATTAGAATTTGTTTTTTAGTATATAAAGTCCCCTTTACTGCAGGCATCATCGGTACTTTACAGTTTTTATAGTCATCGTTACAGAATAAAGCAAGAGCCCATGAATGCGGCGGCGTCCAAATAAAAATAATCAAAAATAATATAATCGACTCTAGAGATATAGTATTGCTTACCGCTGCATAACCTATCACAGGAGGTAATGCTCCCGATACTCCGCCAATAACGATATTTTGTATAGAACGACGCTTTAACCAAATAGTATAAATACAGATATAATAAAAAATAGTGAATAGCAGTAAAAAGGATGCAAGTAGATTAACACATAAAGCCATAAAAAATACTGCAAAAAATCCCGTTATCAAACCAAAAGATAAAGCTTCATCAGATTCTATAACTCCTCTTACTATCGGTCTTTTTTGGGTACGTTTCATTAAGCTATCGATGTCTCTATCGTACCACATATTAATTGCCCCTGCACTACCTGCCCCAAGCGCTATGCAAACAACTGCAATACCAGCAATAAACGGATGCACGGAATAAGGAGCAAGCCACATACCTACAAAACCCGTAAAAATCACAAGTGACATTACACGCGGTTTCATAAGTAAAATATAGTCTTTAACAGTACTTTGTGAATGATTGATTTTACCTAAATTGATTGGTCTTACTAAGGAACGCATATGAAATATTTTTTAATTAAATATAAAAAGTTTTAGGTTAAAAATCAATTATTGACTTTGATGCAAGCAATGTATATATTTTTTTGTAATTCAAATAATAAATAATAAGTTAAGGATATTATCAGTGACAAAAATTGTTCGTTCTAAATATAAAGCTAGTAGAAGACTTGGAGTAAGTCTATGGGGTGATAGCAAGGATGCTTTCAATACACGAAATTATCGTCCCGGGCAACATGGGCAGAATACCATGATTAAAACTTCAGATTATGGTTTACATTTAAAAGCTAAGCAAAGATTGAAATGCCACTACGGTCGTGTCACTGAAAAACAATTTAGAAATATTTTTGCACTTGCTCAAAAAATGAAAGGTAATACCGGTGAAAATTTCATTGGGTTACTTGAAAGTAGACTTGATACGGTAGTTTATAGAATGAATATAGCTCCAACTATTTTTGCTGCACGACAGTTAGTTTCACACGGACATATTAAATTAAACGGTAAGAAAGCCGATATCGCAAGCATACGACTAAAGGCAGGCGATGTTATAGAAGTTCAAGAATCCGTAAAACAAATACCGCTTATCCAAGAATCCGTTTCAAAACAAGGTCAAACAACACCGGGGTATTTATCATTTGATGTACCTTCATTAACCGGTAAATATTTAAGAGTTCCTGCTCTTTCTGATGTCCCATATCCTTTTGAAGCAGAAGTGCATTTAGTAATCGAGTTATATTCTCGTTAACAATTATAAAAAGGCAGGTTTTATTTATCTGCCTTTTTACTTTCTTCCCTACACCTACATTTTTTCTTTATACTATAATACAACTTATCACCTAATTCGGCAGCTTTTATTAAAGATAGATTAGTTAAGAATTTAACGTCTGAGCTAAGAAAAAACTGTAATTTTTGACGAAGCAAGGAAGTATAAAAATGCTAATTTTTAGTATTTTTTATTATTTTTATGGAGTGCCACGCTACTTTCAATCGCTCAAACGGTACTGCTGCGTGGATCAGTTTTTCAGTTGTTTTTGGATACCGTGGTCAAACCACGGTATAACACCGAGTGCCTTTTTCGATACACATAACAACACTCACTCACAATAACGATATCTATTTTTAATAAAAATAATGCTGCTTCTACCTTTTCCCAAAAGTTAGCATATGGCATGCATTTAATAATTAGCGGTATAATTTGGTTTTATTGTACATGGGACAACAGGAAGCAGTCTTTTTGTTTCGGCAACTCTTGCTGATGAAATCTTAATAACCGAAGGGTATTGTCAGAAACATTATCTTACTTCTGCCACATTTAAAGGAAGTTTAATCTACCCTATTACTACAAATCTCATCACAACTTTTCCTAATTATTCAGTACCAATTTATTTAACTTCTACAGCTGCAATAGTAGGCTTAGCATATTATGGGACTGATTTCTTAAATTATCAGGACAATTTAAAAGAAATTCAGATAAACTTAACTCCTCATATTAGGGTAATTGATCCTAATATACTTTCTAACAATTTTAAAAATGATTCAAAAAATGCAATTAAAGATGTAACCCAAGGGTTTTAGATTTAATTGAAGCATACATAAATAGTAGTTTTATTAACTATACCGAAAATGATGGCAATATATTAATTGCATTAACCTTACTCATACAGGACCCTAATGCTGATATAGGAGCTCTTGTTTCTCAAGGAGCAAAAATCAGTATTTTATGGTGTGGAAAAAATATAATAAGCACACTATTCCAATCATATAAAGTTTCTTTAACACAAAATACTCAAGATTTAATCGAACAAAAAACTTTAGAACTGTTACTAAACTAGGAATATAAAAGTAAAATCTTAGGATTAAAGGATATAGAAGCTATTACTAATAATTTTATTTAATGATCTTAATAATACTTTCACTATTGGAATTTTACAATTAGAGAATTTAACGACTCAAAAAATTATACAGCTTATTGCATTGCAAGATATAATGAATTTAGTTCCAGGAGCTATTATATTTAATGCGTTTGACAATATTAAGAAAGGATTTTTAAATATATTATATCAACTGAATATTTCTTACAGGCAAGAAGCCAGAGGAAATTAACGAAAATACAGCTTCTATAGTAAGAAATCTATCCTCTAATACTTCAAATATTTTGTTAACTAATTCTGCTCAATTTGTACAAAATCAATATGCCAAACAACTTAAAGCTAAAAAAGAAATATCAAAGAAAATGTTGTTTTTAGATAGCACAAAAAATACTATAACTACTATACTAGATATCTCCGATAAATTCATAAAATCACTTTACTATATTTATAAAGTAAAAAATGGAGAGATTACGCCTGAGCAAGCTCTACTACTTAATCCTTGGCTTGAAACCTTAAAATCATTCTTAACAAGTTCCTCATTAAAAATAATCTTTAGTGGAGCAGTTCAGTTATATAACAAGCGAGAATTACAAAATTAATAGAGGCATCTTCTGAGAATACAAAAGGAATAACATGGTCTACTAATGATACAAACGATGAACTTGTAATTTCTGATTATAACCTAATTATAGAAGAAAGAACTATTTTGAGTTTTGAAAAATTAGTATTCAAACTAGGAGCACATGATCTTCTTTCAGCTTCCTCAGGAAAAGGCAACACTACTTTTTTAAAGAGTTTAGTCAATTGTATTGCTGATCCATGCCATAGAGTTGGTGAAATTTCCATACCTACCCATTATCAAAATCCAAAAATAATATTTATTGATCAGAATAGTGACATACCGGTTTAATCTACTTTATTTGAAATAATAACCTCCGACCTTGATCAATCAATCATTAAAAGTAATAAGCAATTATTAGAAGAAAAAATTAACACACTACTTATAAAATTAGATCTAGGTACATTAAATTAAGCACTTAAGTGATAAAAATTATGATGTAATCAATGCACCAAGTGGCAGTCAAAAGAAAAAAATTGGAATCATTAAAGCTATAATTTCAAACCCTAAAATATTAATTTTAGACGAGGTATTTGCTAATCTTGATAAAATATCTATAGAAAATGCATAACAAGCTTTAAAAGAATTTTTACCGGAAACTTTAATGCTTGTAGTGCATCATGACGGTAAATCTCATGACTATAATAATTTTTATGATCAGTATAAATCTTGCAGATTTGTATGCTGAAATAAAATTATTAGGAGAATAGCTATTCTATTCAACCCTATATACTTGACTACTTTTCATTTATCATGAGTATATACTCAATCTAGATGTTCATTTATGGGAGTTTTTTAAGATTTCTTTATAGATTTCAAGGTTTTTTCTTAGCATCAGATCAAGAGAGAAATTATTAATTACCGTATGTCTTGCCGCTTCTTGGATTTTCTTAGCAAGATCAGTACCTAAAATCGAGAAACAATAATCGATTTTCTGTGCTAACGCTTCGGCATTATTTGGTTCTACGTGGAAACCGGTTATATTATTCTTTATTGTCTCTACTGCCCCGCCGATATTAGTTGCAATAACAAGCTTCTTCATCGCCTGCCCTTCTATAATAGTACGCCCGAAAGCTTCAGGCTCGATTGAGGCAGAAATGATAATATCGGAAATCCCATATAGGTTTATTATATCCGAATCATTACCAAAAATTTGAATTTTATTTTGAAGTTTTAGATTAGCTATAAGCTCTTTTACTCTATTAGTAAAATTGGGATGTCTAGATATATCACCGACCATTAAACAATAAAAGTCTCTATGTTTTAATTTACTTAATGCTTCTACTAGAACAAGATGCCCTTTCCAACTTGTCATTCTAGAAGGCATTAATATTATCGGCACGTTACTCGGTACATCATATTTATCACAACATTTTTCAAGTTTTTCCGGTGTTAAATTTGCGGGATCGAAATAATCACAATTCACTCCACGCTCAATTACTACTATTTTATCTTCATCAATTTTATAGTTTTCGAGCAAGTGTTGTTTTACAAAATTAGACACGGCAACAACTTTCTTGCCTTTTAGCATTATGCTATTATAATATTTTTTAAAACTATTCGGAATATTATAAACCCCATGAAAGGTAGTCAAAAATTTAGCATTTGTCCATTTTGTTGCTAGATATGAACTCCATGCCGGTGCTCTTGATCTTGTATGAACTATATCAACATTATATTTTTTGATTATTTCTGCTATCAATTTTGCATTATTCAGAATTACAAAAGGATTTTTACTGTTACTATTCATTTCAATATGCAATATATCTTCCTTATCTAACTCTTTAACTAGAGTACCGCCTGCTGAAATTATGATAGGAGTATGACCGAGAATTTTAAGATATTTTGCAACTTCTATAGTACCTCTTTCAACTCCTCCCGAAACTAGAGCAGGCACTACTTGCAAAATAGTATATTTATTGTATCGTTTACTTGACTTTAATGAAGGCATTAAATCTCAATCTATTAAAATAATTATTTAAAATGCACAAACTTTATAATAAAACACAAGACAAATTTATTGTCTATGATAATTATAGAATAATTAATACAAATATTCCATCTGTAATTTTTTTACACGGCTTGATGTCTAGTATGCAATCAACTAAGGCTATCTATTTAATAGATTATTGTAAAAAAAACAATTATAATTTTATTGTTTTTGATAATTTCGGCCATGGAAACGCATCAGGACAATTTAAGGATCAAACAATTAGTGATTGGTTAGAAGGAGTATCACTAATTTTAGATAAATTAATTAATACGGAGGCGATATTAGTAGGTTCGAGCATAGGAGGATGGCTAGCACTTCTTGCGGCTTTAAGATTTCCTGATAAAATAAAGGGACTTGTGTGTGTAGCCCCTGCTCCAGATTGTACTGAAAATATTTGGCAGAATATATCTCTAAATGATCAAAATAAGATGCAAAAAGAGGGAATACTAGAAGTAAGCGGTAAAAATTGTGAGCATAAATATCATATAAGCTATAAACTGATAGAAGATGCAAAAAAACATTTATTATTGACAAAGAAACAGATTGATATAAATATACCGGTACATCTCATTCATGGGATGTTAGATGAAGACGTGCCTTATAATGTTTCAGTAAAATTATTAGAAAAAATAACGAGCAAACAAATAGTAATGAAGCTAATTAAAGACGGTCACCATAATTTATCTAGAGAAGAAGATTTAAAGGTAATGACAAATTCCTTAGAAGAAGTAATTAGACTCTTAAGTAATATTAAATAAACAATAAATATGTATAGCAACATAAATAAAGTGCATGATTTTAAAGAAGTTATAGAAGCGGTAAAACAAGCCGATCATACTAGCTTGGTGTTTTTTGATGTAGATGAAGTAATTGTAATGGATAGTGATGAATCTAGGTTAACACATGATTATAGAAAAGAATTAATGAAGAACATTGAAAAAAGACTTACTAGAAAAGAATGTGAATTATTACTTAGTATTGTTCTTAAAGATAGGAAAGCTAGATTTGTTAACCCAGATATCTTAACGATATTTGCTCTACTTATAGAAAAAAATGTACCGGCAATGGGTCTTACTAAACTTCCTACCGGTAAATTCGGCGTAATTGAAGATATGATCGAATGGAGAATTCGTGAACTCACTGCATTAAAGGTAAATTTTCAAGAATTTTCACCTTTAGAAGATGAGATAATAATAGAAGATTTTAATGCCGGTTACGGTAAACCTACATTAAAAGACGGAATAATTTACACTGCGGAATATGATAAAGGAAGCATGCTTGAGTATGTATTACGAAAAACAAGTTATTATCCACAATCAATAATATTTATCGATGATATGGAAGAAAATTTATTATCATTACAAGCAATTTGTAAGAAACTAAAAATTAACTATCAAGGATTTGAGTTTACCGGTTCTGCTATCGTTCCTGAACCTGTTCTTGATGCACAATTAGAAAAAATTAGATTTGAAATTCTAGAAAAAGAATATAAATGGTTAACGGATAAGGAACTGAAAAAGCATACTTTGTCATCTAGTAGATTGTCCACAGTATCCAGCTAAAAATGTCACAACAACATACACTTTTAGTTGCTTTTCCTAGATGCCGTCGACACACTACTAGATGACACCTATGCACCTTAGAGTATAATATATGATGTCTGCAAAACTTATTGTTCTTTTTACCTTACTTATCTCGCTTTCTACTATGGCAAGTAAAAAGGAAGCAGAAACAATTACAGAAGTAAAAGCAACTAAAGTACAAATTGCTGAGCTTTACGACATATTTAATATTGTAGGGCAATGCCAGAATGATAATAGTCGTGATTATTATGCCAATGCCACCGGAGTAGTTGAACAAGTCTCAGCACATCAAGGAGAAATAGTAAAAAAAGGGGATATATTGCTAGTTATAGATAAAAACATAGCAGAAACCACTAAATCTAGAGCAGCAGCGTTATTAAATACAAAACAAGAAGATTATAATAGAAAAGAAGCTTTATTCGCTAAAAAATTTGTAAGCAACGAGGAATATAAAAGGTCAAAAAGCGAACTTGAAGATGCAAAATTTAATTATTCCAAAGCTCTAAAAACATATAATGATATGATAATTACTGCACCCTACTCTGGTAAAATAGGCGTAATTAAGTCTATGGTCGGCGATGAAGTAAAAATAGGTGACTATCTTTTTAGCATTACCGGAACAGAAAACTCACAAAGTATTTTTATTGAATTGCCGGAGTCTTTAAGCGGAAAAGTTGGCGTCGATACTGAAGTTTTAATTGCAGGAAAAATTAAAAGTAAAATCGGGGCAATATCGCATTACTTATCAGATAATGGTACTTTAACAGCTAAAATTATTTTACCTATGGGTACAAAAATCCTGCATAATAGCTTTGTAGATGTTATGCTTATAATTAACCCTCATAAAAACCTAACCGTTCCTGAAAGTTGTATTCAACGCAATAATCAAGGTAATTTTATTTATAAAATAGACGGTTATACGATAAAACAATTATATGTAAAAATCGGTACACGTACAGAAGGTCTAATTGAAATTATCTCTGACGATATTAAAGCAGGTGACTTAGTCGTTACCGAAGGTATGACTAAAATTGGTGATGGCTCAAAAGTTAAGATACTTGAGGAATAGTTATTTATATATGCTTTTTAAGCCATCTCTGTATTCTAGAGATTGTTGCACGTATTCCTTCTTGCCTTATAGAAGTAATAGTTAATAAAATCAAAATTTTTGTTACAAAGCAATAGGTGCGTATTTTTTGAATTACATAGTTATTTTTGAAAAAAGAAATATTACTTTTTTTATAGTCTTCATTTTTATTTTCTAGTAATCTTAATTGTGTAACAGCTGCTAATAACAAATTAATAGTAAACGGACTAAATTTACTTAAATAAGAATCATTAAGAACATAAGAAGTAATATTTATTAAACCTACTGAATATTTATTTGGGTCCATAAACGTATTAGTACCACCGCTAATTCGTACTTTAGACAATTCTTTGTCTATACCGCCTATTGAGTTTTTACTAGCAATAGATATCCATAAACAACAATCTTCACCGCTTCTTATATTTTCAGGAAATAAATTTTCTTGAAATAATGTCAAAGTTCCCATAACTGTCGGCATTGCTATTGGACAAGTTTGTATAACTTGAGGAAAAACATTGCCACTAAAAAGCCCGGAATGAACAGATTCGATATATTTTCCTTTTTCATTTATTTTTTGATATGAAGTATGAGAAAATATAAAATTATTTTCTTCCATAAACTTTAATTGGATTTCTATTTTATCCTTATAAAATAAATCGTCCGAATCAAGGAAAGCAATATATTTTCCTATAGCATTTTTAATACCTAAGTTACGTGCAGCAGCAGGTCCTTCATTTTTTTTATGAAAATATTTTATTCTTTTATCTTTTTTGCATATTGCAGTTAATGCTGATATATCATCAGTCGACCCATCATCTATTATAAGTATCTCAAAATTTTTGTGTGTTTGAATAAGTACACTTTCTATAGCTTCAATTGCCCAATTTATTCTATTATATACCGGTATAATAACACTAATTTTAGTATCATTTAGTACTTGTTGAGCCATAGTATTTGCTAAATCACAGGCTTTTTTATACGGAGTATTATTGGATAAAAAAGTAGCTGTACGAGTTAAAAATAAATAAGGAGAACCTTCCATTTTGATCATTTCTTCTTCTGTTAACTCGTGAAGAAACGATGACCATAATACATTACATTCTTCGTTATGATTTGATATTTTTTTACTACCTTGCTCTGAATGAAAACGAGATTTAATTAGGATAGATTCGTCAAAATGAATAGGAGCAACACGGAAAATTTTAAACCATAAATCATAATCTTGCGTTGTCGGTAAAGCCTCATTAAATATACCGACTTCATGAAAATATTTAGCAGGAATCAATAACGAACAACCATGTATTAATCCTCGTAATAAAGGTAATAAAGAAATATTAAGTTTATTTATAGGTAGCACACTATCCGGTTTAATATAACGTAGAGAGTTGCCTTTTTCATCGATTAATTCATAACCACCGTAAATGATAGTATCTTTATTATCTAATTTATTTAATATGTCAACTTGATGCTCGATTTTATTAGGATAATATATATCATCATGGCTAAGCCACGAAAAATATTCCCCTTGCATGTGTTTTATACCGTAATTTAAGGCCGAACCGCAACCTCCGTTTTCTTTATGAAAATAGCGTATTTTATCACCATATGATAATGCTACACGTTCTGTCTCTCCATTATCTTTTGAACCATCATTAACAACAATAATTTCAATATTTTTGTAAGTTTGTGCTAAAGCACTATTTATAGCTTCTTTCATATAATTAGCCCCATTATAGACAGGTATAATAATGGAAACTAAAGTATGATAAATATTTAGAGGTTTATCTTTTCTATTTGTCATAACTTTTAAAAATAATTTATAAAATGTTAGTTTTATTGTTTAAATTTTCTATAGAGTTTTAGAAAAATAGATGTTTCTTCTTCACTAATAATTAGTTTATTTTAAAATTTTTATTTCTTCTAAAGCATTATTTAGCTCTGTTACAGTATTATTTTAATTTAGTGTTTCTCTTCGCTATTTTTAAATGCATCTCTAGTTTGCAGCAATTGTTTTAATATATCTTGGGATTGCAAACCTAGCTTTTCTAAAAATTCTAGAGTCCAAGCTGAGATTAGATAGTTAAATAATTGTTTTATAGGCTTTAAATCTGAGTTACTAGATATACAAATTATAGAATTAGGAGGATTTTTTCAGAATGCGTGTCGTGAGTTACACCATCTACTCCTTCATAGAAAAATTCTTTGTTCGGATATGATTCAAAGTCTTTTTCAGTAATTCAATTAACTAAATGATGTATATTCCCTTCCGGTTCATTAAAAGGTACATTTACTATTAATCGTTTTTTACATTTAAGATTAAGTGCTAGATTTAACCCATCTTCAATATGCTCAAGTGCATGTCGTGATACAACAATATAATCATATTCTTCTGCCTTTTTAATAAAACTAACTAAATCAGATTTAATATATTGTATATTAGATGCTCCACAATTTTGTTCAGCATAAATTATAGATTCTTTACTGATATTTATTGCTGTAATTTCTACTCCTAATATATCGCTAAGCATGAAAGTTCCGTGTCCCGTTCCACAACCTATATCTAAAATTTTTATTTTTTGATTTAGCATTAATGGGCTATTAAGTATCTCGGCTTCTATAATTTTTTTAAAAATCTTATAGCTACTTTTATGACGCATTACCTCTAAAACATCATAAGTTTCCCCAAGAATTAATCTTTCTCCATCATTATAAATTTCTTCTAACATAAATTATTTAAACTATTATAATTTTAATAAATATTCGGCGATAAATGCAGCAGGGTTTTCTACAGGATCAAGCATCTTTTTAAATTGATTTCTGCCACTACTATTTTCATAATAAGGTAAATAATGATTTTGCTTAATAAATTCTATATAGTTAATAATATCTTGCGGCTCATAAGCAAAATACATATATTTTTTTAATTCTTTAGATAGAGCATTGCTATTAAATTCATTATTCCAACCATTACTTAAGTAAATTATAGGCTTATCGGCAACTACTACTTCAGCAAGAGATGAAGTACCGTCACTTATTACAATATCTGACACCATTATATCATCCAGTAACGACCTGAATGCATGTGCAGAAATAGTAACATTCTTTAAAGAGTTAAATCTACTTAATATATTATCCATATCACTTTGGCTTAAGTAATTTTTACCGACTGCATAGGTAAATAGTGTTACATGCGGTCTTATAATAAAATGAATATTAGGATGTTGTAATGCATAATTATAGAAAAAATAGTGATAATTTAAGAAAGTAGAACCTCCTTCATATAAATCTCTATTTTTAAATGATAATTCCCATCTAGGAAGCCATAAAATGGTTTCCGAGTTTGGTTTTTCTTTAATATTATAATTTCTTACTTCATAGTATGGTTGATAACCTGAAACAATAACTCTATCCTTAGGAAATTTATAATTACTAATAAAGATATCCTTTGTACTTTCTGAATCAACAAATACCGTCTCTATGCAACTTGATAACTTATCATCATCAATATTTTTTTGATGAAAGATATGCGGACCATAGACTATATACATAATTTTTGTTTTAGTGCCTCTAAAGCTCTTATACAAATTAGCAGCCGTAAAAGGTTCTGATATATAGCCTTGAAAATTTTCGTAAGGATTTTGCGTAAAGATAAAATCCGGCTGATAATTTTTTAGTTCAGAAATTTCACATTTTGTATTAACATTTGAATAAGAAGCATACTTACCGCATGGATATATCACATCTTGTGCATCAAATTTACTAATAAACCCGGTATCTATTCCTCCTTGAATATTGGGATGAGGATGAGGTACTATTACAATTTTGACATCGTGACCTATTTTTTTCATCTCATTATACATTGCGTATACGCCTTTGCCGCCGAATGTCTCTGTACTAACAAGGAAAACTATTTTTTTATAAGAATTTTCTTTGGAATAGCAAAAAGAAGATATAAGAGTTATTAGTAAAAAAACACTTAAAAATAAAGTGTTAAGTTTTATTAATTTAAAAAATTTCATGTTTTGATATGATAATAATGAATAGGATTACTTTTTAAACCATACTGTATGGTTAACATAATCCACATAACTTAAAACTATACGTAATATTTTCTTTGATACAAGTCCTGCGTCTGCATAATCCGGCACGATATCTTGCAAGCGTTTATTATTCTCGTGTTCTTCCGTAATAGCTTTCACCGATTGTAGTACCCGTTCAGCCTTAAAACCCGACATAATAAGTGTTCCGGCGTCCATACCTTCAGGACGTTCATGTGCTTCTCGAATATTTAAAGCAGGTAAATTAAGTATAGATGCCTCTTCAGTGATAGTACCGCTATCGGATAAAATACAAAATGCATTCATCTGAAGTTTAACGTAGTCCGTAAACCCGAAGGCTGGCAAAAATCTTATTTTATCGCCAAGTTCTTTAAACTCCTCTAAATCCTCAAGCCTTTTTTTAGTCCTTGGATGTGTTGAGAAGATTACAGGAAAATTATACTCTTTAATAAGCGTTTGTAAACTACTTAATAATTCTTTCAGGTTATTTTTGACATCAACATTTTCCTCACGATGTGAGCTAATTAAGAAATATTGCTTTGTGGTAAGTGACAATTTATCTAAAATATCAGACTTTAATATTTTAGACATAAAGCGATCAAGGACCTCAGGCATATGTGAACCTGATTTAAAAATAAGCTCAGGCGGTAAACCTTCAAAAATTAAATAACGTCTTGCATGCTCGGTTAACGTAATGTTAACGTCACTAATATGATCAATGATTTTACGGTTTATTTCTTCAGGTACACGCTGATCAAAACAACGATTTCCTGCTTCCATATGAAAAATTGGAATTTTACGGCGTTTAGCGGCAATTGCCGATAAACATGAATTAGTATCACCGTAAAATAAAACGGCGTCGGGCTTTTCTTTCTCAAGTACTGCATCAACTTTTTCGATAATAAGCCCAATAGATTTGGCCGTATTATCTGCTGCTACTTCTAAGAAATAATCGGGTTTTCTAATTCCCATATCATCAAAAAACACCTGATGTAATTCATATGCATAATTTTGACCGGTGTGAACTAGGATGTGATGAGTATATTTATCAAACTCAGAAATCACGCAGCATAGTTTAATAAGTTCAGGACGAGTACCAACAATCGTCATTACCTTAAGCATTTTTGAGCTCCTCTTGTATGTAATCAAGAGTCAGTAATAACTCTTTTACTTCTTCTAAATTTAAACGTTTTGTATTATGGGAAGTGTAATCCTCTAAAAGTGCTACTTTCTTTTCACCTTCAACAAAATATTTTGCATAATTAAGATCGCGCCCGTCCATAGGAATACGGTAATAATCCCTTAAATCATCAGCTTTTGCCATTTCTTCTGATGATACTAATGATTCGTAATGTTTTTCGCCGTGACGTGTACCGATAAAACGTATTTCATTTTTACTATTGAATATATCTTGTAACGCTTTTGCGAGTACTTCAATTGTGCTTGCCGGAGATTTTTGTACGAAAATATCACCCTGATGACCATGCTCAAATGCATATAAAACTAAATCCACTGAATCTACAAGCGACATTAAAAAACGTGTCATTGACGGTTCTGTGATGGTTAATTCCTTACCTTGTTTTATTTGATTGATAAAAAGAGGAATGACTGAACCTCTAGAAGCCATAACGTTACCGTATCTAGTAACGCACAGCACAGTCTCACCTGGAGAACGCATACGTGCTTTTGCTATTGCTAACTTTTCCATTAATGCTTTAGATAATCCCATTGCATTAATTGGATATACAGCCTTATCGGTACTTAGTACAATAACTTTTGTAACTTTGTTATTAATAGCAGCACTTAAAACATTTTCAGTACCTAAGACGTTAGTATTTATTGCTTCCATAGGATAAAATTCACAAGTTGGAACCTGCTTTAAAGCAGCGGCATGGAATACATAATTTACACCATGCATTGCCTCATCAATACTTTTATAATTGCGTACGTCCCCGATATAGAATTTAAGTTTCGGATTATTTAAAGCAATACGCATATCCTCTTGCTTTTTTTCATCTCTACTGAAAATACGAATTTCCTTAATATCGTTAATAATACCGGATTTAAGAAAACGAGAAAGCACCGCATTACCAAATGAACCGGTGCCTCCTGTAATCATTAAAGTTTTATCTACAAACATTATATATAAATACCTATTTTGTTATTATTCATTCTGTCATTGTGTCAATCGAGACACACTCTAAGGTAGCCATCCTGTGGCTTGTCCACAGGGTCCAGTTATAAAAAATACAAACATAAAACGCTCGATTTATCTCACTTTATGCTGGATTCCGTGTACAAGCCTATATTCGCAATGACAATTTACTTAAACTCACACATACGCTTTACAAGCTCACGCCATTCAGGAGGCGTATATCCCGTCACCTCATTAAAACGAGTACTATCTAGTGAGCGATCTACTACAAGCTCATCTGATGCAATAATATCGATGTCTTTATTATATATTTCTGCTACTAATTTTAACAATTCTAACTTATTAATCGGTTTTGAGGAAACATGATACAGCCCGTGCAACTCTTTATTAGGTAACACAAAATCCCTTATTATTCTTGCAAGCTCTACTGTCGGGAATCCTGAATAAATAGCTTTCTCAAACCCTTTCACTGAACCTTCTGCACTTAAAAACCAATTGATTAAACTTCTATTGCCTGCTAGCTCATGACCTATAATGGAAGTACGCAATGTGATAGCATGCGGATAATCTACCTCACCAAGAAATTTTGAACGACCGTAAAGGTCATAACAGTCAGACAAATCGCTTTCCTTATAATTACCTTTTTTTCCTGAAAACACACAATCAGTACTAATATGGATTAACCTTGAATTAGCTAGTTTACATAAATTAGCTAGCCTATGAGGCAGCAAACTATTTATCGATAATGCTTTTAACGGGTCATTAGCATCTGCCAATTGTTTTACAAGCCCTATACAATTTATTACTATATCGGGTTTTGTTTGATTAAATACCTCAACTAACGCATCATGGTTCTCAACATTTACATTTGTAATTAATTTATCGGATAAATCCTTAGAAAAGTAAGAACGAGCTGAATTATTTCGGGCTGTCGCAAAAATGTCAAATTTTTTATCACTACTTAAAAACCTGAATATGCTATTACCTAGCATACCGGTAACACCTAAAATTAATATTTTCATAGTATATTTTATTTATTTTTACCGAATCGGTTCTATCATAAATAATATATCTTTACAATAGTGTTTTGAGTGCGTAACAATATTGAGTTATACATAATTAACTTGCCATAAAAAAGGTTCTTATTCTATCTTCTGTAATTTTCCAACCTTCATCTTCTGCAAGCTCTAAATCATATTGGTATTGCATATTCCCAATGAGGATTAATATTAAAATACTTACCCAAACGAAGGGCTGTATCAGCTGCAATTGAACGATGATGCTTAATTATATTATTGATCCTAGTAACGGGTACATCAATATCACGAGCAAGTTTGCTTTGACTAATCCCCATAGGTTCCATAAATTCTGCTAGTAAAATTTGTCCCAGTGAAATAGGAGGTAATTTATTCTTGGCTTTGTTGCATGGACCATTTTATGTCATTCCCGCGTAGGCGGGCATCCAGTAAAACCTATAAAAACTTGTTTTGATAGGTTTATTTTGTCAAATATGCCACTTCTATATCAATATTGAAGTTATTTTGCTGGATCCCCGCTTTCGCGGGGATGACATTGAGTAGGTTGTTCGATCCATACAACAACTCCTCAATTCTTTCCTAATTAAATATTTTTTATAGAATCAAGCACGGTTTCAAGAATCATACTAGCAGCTACTGCATCATCGTTATTATTACGGTCTTTTCTTTTCACTCCAAACGATTTAAGCAAATTATTTGCAGCTTTGGTAGTTAATCTTTCATCTTGTAAATATATAGGCAAGTTTATAGATTTTGCTAGCTCTTCAGCAAATTTCATCACTATATTTGTTTGCTCCGTTACTGCTCCGCTCATATCAATCGGTAGACCTATTATAACACCGCAAACTTTATATTTCTCGATGATATTAAGCAAGGCAGTAATAACAATTTTTTTATTTATCTCGGTTATAGTATTTAAGGGCATAGCAATACTACGTTCTTGATTAGATAATGCGATTCCTAATTTTTTGCTTCCGTAATCAATAGCGATAAGCGGAGCATTTGGTATTAAAAGCCGATAAAATTCTTGAAGATTTTTTATGATCATGATAGTTATAAAAATTACTTTATTAATTATTATTTATGCTAAAAACTATTCAGAAACATTTAGATACGAAATTAATTAAATTATCAGCGATTTTAGCCTTTATTTATTGTTTATTCTTTAATACCGCAATATTGATTTATAAATTTGATTATTATAAAGCAACAATCTTTAGAGGGATATTAGAGTTATCAAAAGATTTTTGCTATATTTATATATTTTCTTTTATAGCATTTTTCGGTCTTAGCGTACATAGATTAGTGTTAAAAATCGGCGTGGGGTTTTTATTTATAACATCCGCTATTGCTAGTTATTACATTTATTTCTTCAAAATCAAGCCTACTAAACAAGTAATAGGTAGTTTTTTCTCAACGGATTTAAACGAAGTTTATGAATTAACCAGCATTAAGTTAATAATATGGATAATTTTTTGCCTTTTGACCTGTTTTTATACTCTCAAATCTTTTGCCGCCGAAAATTCTAAATCATTCGTAACAAAACTATTATCTACCGCTTGCTTACTTATTTTTGTATATAATATTATTACTCCTTCATTTAAGATACTAAAAAATTATTTTCCCATTCAGTATTTACATAATAGCTACCTTAATTTTGCCGGAAATTTCGGTGAAAAAAATTATGCATGTATAGATATTAGCAAACAATATAACTTTATAGATAAGTCAGATAAAGATATTATCGGTGTTTTAGTTATAGGAGAATCAGCAAGATTTGATCATTTCGGTATTAACGGTTATGAAAGAGATACGACTCCTTACTTAAAGACTACTCAAAACCTAATTTCTTTCAAAGCTAAATCTTCTTCTAACCTTACCTATCTTTCCGTACCGTCGTTACTTTCACGTTATCCTGCAAGTCAAATTGAAAATAGTAGACAAGAGAACAGCTTTTTATCAATTTTAACAAATCTTGGCTTTAATACTACCTGGATCGGGACTCAAACTTTAATGAGGAGTTTTGCAAATTTTGACCTCAGTAATATATATAATGACGTTAATTTTACTATAGTACCGGGCGGCTCTGCCCTATTTTCTTTAAATGATCATGATGAAAAAATATTGCCTTTTATAAAAGAAATACTAACAAACTCAGAGAAACAATTTTTAGTCGTTCACACTTCCGGCAGCCATTGGAACTATAATGCGAGATATCCAAAAGAGTTTGAGTATTTTACCCCTACCTGTCCTATTAAGGTTAAGGGAGATGCAAGTGATTGCGATAAGCTTGCTTTAGTTAACAGTTATGATAACTCGATTTTATATACCGATTTTTTTTTATATAATTTAATAGATTTGCTTAAAGATAAAAATGCATTTTTATTATATGTATCTGATCACGGCGAGTCCCTCGGAGAAAATGGTTATTACGGTCACGGCGGTCCACTACTTGCAGAACAAATAACCGTACCTCTTATAGTTTGGGTATCAGATGATTTTCAAGCTAAATATCCTCAATCAGTATCTTCAATGAAAAATTATGCTAATACCGAAATTAGCCATGATTATGTATTTCATTCAATCCTTAACTGTTTAAATATAGAGTCCGACATAATAGATAAAGACTTAAGTATATGTAAATCTAGTTAAAAATTATTGAATTATTAAAAAATTTATATATAAATTAAGAACTCAATAATTATATGATTTATTATTATGTCTGATATACCTAAACTAGACGACTATTATTATAGATTTTTACAAAGTATTTTACTTAAAACACTAGAACAAAATAAAGCTGCTGAAACGTATTTATTGCAGAAAGATTTTAATAGCGCTTTAAATGAGATAAAAAATGTAAATGAACAACTTGAAGAATATTCAAGCATTCTTTCTTTACTCAAAGTAATTAAAACCCATTTTAATGATAAAAAAATATATAATTAAGTACCGTTTAACTTAAAATCCTTTTTTTATAATTAAAAATAATATAGAGTGAAAATAAAAAAAGGTATTGAATTATGGAATATGCATTATTAATTTTCAGTATTATAGCGATTTTAGTTATAATACAAATGGTTAAAGTTGTACCGCAACAACAAGCATGGGTAGTAGAAAAACTTGGAAAATTCGATAAGGTACTGCAGCCTGGCTTAAATTTACTCATCCCTGTTATTCAGAGAGTAGCATACAAACATACTTTAAAAGAAGAAGCAATAGACGTTACCGCTCAAACAGCTATTTCAAACGATAACGTAACATTATCTATAGACGGTGTTTTATATGTTAAGATCATTGATCCAATGGCAGCATCTTATGGTGTTAATAATCCTTACTATGCCATAACACAGCTTGCTCAAACTACTATGCGTTCGGAAATCGGTAAACTCCCTTTAGATAGAACTTTTGAAGAGCGCGAAACTTTAAACGTAGCAATTGTAGCAGCTATTAATCAGGCTGCTATAAATTGGGGCATACAATGTATGCGTTATGAAATTAAAGATATTCAACCTCCGCAAACTATACTTAAAGCTATGGAATTGCAGGTAGCGGCAGAGCGTCAAAAAAGAGCTCAAATTCTAGAGTCGGAAGGTAATAGACAAGCAAAAATTAACCATGCAGAAGGTGAAAAAGCACAAATCGTACTGAATTCAGAAGCTTCTTATACAGATCAAGTTAACAGGGCAAAAGGTGAAGCTGAAGCAATAGGCTTAGTCGCTACCGCTACGGCAAATAGTATTGAGATTGTTGCAACTGCCGTACAAAAAACGGGAGGAAGTGATGCAGTAGCTCTTAAAATAGCCGAGCAATATATTAGTGCGTTCGGTAATTTGGCTAAAGATACCAACACCGTAATTTTACCCGCAAATCTTTCAGAACCGAGTAGTTTTATAACCGAAGCATTAACTATATTTAACCAATTAAAAGCTTCTTCTTCGGGAACGAAAATAGATAAGTAGCAATTTATAACGATTTATTATTGTAATAATAATTAGTTTTATATATCATATCAGATTATTAATTAATAAAAGGTTATGAATATGTCAGTATTTGTCGGCAAAACTGCTCCGGATTTTACAGCTAAAGCTATTATGCCTAATAATAATATAGACGATAAGTTTAAACTTAGCAATTATGCTGCAGGGGATAATATAGTGTTATTTTTTTATCCCCTAGATTTTACTTTTGTTTGTCCATCGGAAATTATAGCATTTCACAATAAGCTTGGTGAATTTACCGAAAGACGTACTAAAGTAGTAGCTGTTAGTGTTGATTCGCATTTTAGCCATTTAGCTTGGAAAAATACTCCGCATAATAAAGGCGGGCTTGGACAAGTACAATTCCCAATGGTTTCCGATATAAAAAAGGATATTTCTTCAAAATATAATGTACTTAATGAAGACGGTGTTGCTTTGCGTGGAACTTTTTTAATCGATAAGGATTTCATAGTACGTCACATGCTAGTTAACGACTTACCTATCGGTCGTGATATTAATTATACATTAAAAGTAATCGATGCTTTAACTCATCATCAAAAGCACGGCGAAGTTTGTCCTGCCGGCTGGCATAAAGGTGAGGAAGCAATTACTCCATCACATGAAGGTATAGCACATTATTTAAGCTCACATGCAGAGAAGCTGTAATATATTACTACTGTGTTATTAAAGTGGAAAACTGTCCTACCGTGGCTTGTATAGTGTTGTTGCATTGTTCGATGTCATATCCCGCGAAAGCGGGAATCCAGCAAAAAATAACCTTAACATTGATAAACAATTACATATTTAATAAAATAAACATATAAAAACACAAATTTTTGTATGCTTGACTGGATTCCCGCCTAGGCAGGAATGACATACAGCACTAACGCAATATCAAATAACCCTAAATAATGTTGAAAGAATTATTTTCTGCTCCTAAAATATCTTATAATATTGATTGCAACAATTAATATTTTACGTCTTATTAGGAGTGAAATATCGGTCCTAAAACTTTCTTTAGTTTAATTAAATTATTTGGTGATATAGCAACTGCCATAGATAACGTTCCGGATTTTTCATTGCGAGGCGGAAAGTCAAAACCAATTAAATTTTTCAGTAAAAGCGATGCTGAAAACGAGTTAGAGCTTCTCGAAAAAGACAATGCTAAGATCATCACATCTAAATCGCCGGAATATCAAAATTATTACTTGAAATTTATGATCCACTGCTAATATTAAGCTATAATAATATAGAGTTATTAAATTATACTATATAAATGCGTTGCAATAGTAGGTACAAAAACGCTGCTGCAAACGGAAGAAGCTTTGCGCATAAAATTGCAAATGATTTAGTAAAAGAAGGTTATATAAACGTTTCAGGATTAGCACGAGGAATAGATAGCAGCGTACATCAAGCTGCAATTGCTCAAACTATCGGAGTTATTGCAGGCAGTATTGATCATATATATCCACCGGAAAATAAAAAACTATTGGAAAATTTAGCAGAAGAAGGTTTAATATTATGAGTTACCTATCGGCTTTACCCCGCTTGGAAAACATTTTCCACAGCGTAACAGGATAATATCGGGACTAGCCTTAGGAGTAGTGGTAGTAGAAGCAAGCTTAAAATCCGGTTCATTAATAACTGCAAAATTTGCACTTGAACACAATAAGGCAATATTTGCCGTTCCCGGCTTTCCTTTAGATCAAAAATGTCAAGGTACAAATTGATTAGAGAGGGAGCATATTTAGTGGAATCAGTAGACGATATTGTAGCTAATTTACCGCAATATGAAGAATTTATGAAAAAAGATGATGGATTATTTAAGGATTTTGTTGAGCTAGGAACAGTAAATACGAGATATATTAAAGAACCGTCACAAAAGGAGCGTACTGCTTGCTATATTGGAATTATTATCGGCAGTACCCATAATAGACTTGGAATATTTACAAAAAGAAATAGAATTACCGCTTCCTATCATATATACGGTAATATTAGAATTAGAACTCGCCGGGACAGTAATGCGTCACGCCGGTAATAAAATATCATTAGTTTATAATAAGTAGATGAAATTAGTAATAGTAGAATCGCCGGCAAAGGCAAAAACTATAAATAAATATTTAGGTGATGAGTTTAAGGTCATTGCATCATTCGGTCATATTAGAGATTTACCTTCTAAAAAAGGCTCGGTATTACCTGATGAAAATTTTGCAATGAAATATGATATTTCCGATAAAGCCGGTAAATATGTAGATGCCATAGTTAAAGATGCTACAAAAGCTGATGCAGTATATCTTGCAACCGATCCTGATCGTGAGGGTGAATCTATCTCATGGCATATTGCAGAGGTAATAAAAGAAAAAACTCAAGTTAAATCCGATGATTTTTTCAAAAGGGTAGCATTTAACGAAATCACTAAAAAAGCAATTATTCATGCCGTTGAAAACCCTAGGAAACTTGATACTAACTTAGTAAATGCCCAACAAGCAAGAAGAGCTTTAGACTATTTAGTCGGCTTTACCCTTTCACCTCTTTTATGGCGTAAGTTACCGGGATGTAAATCGGCAGGACGTGTGCAGTCTGTGGCTCTGCGATTAATATGTGAGCGAGAAGATGAAATAGAGCGTTTTAAGTCAGAAGAATATTGGGATATTAGCCTTAAAATGCAAAATAGTAATAACGAACTATTTACTGCTAAATTGACTCAAGTACACGATCAGAAGTTAGAAAAATTCTCAATTATTAACGAAAAAAACGCCAAAGATTTAACCAAAAAATTAAAATCTCAAAAATTTCATGTTGATAAGATAGAAAAAAAACAACAAAAACGTCAACCACAACCTCCTTTTATTACTTCATCACTACAACAAGAAGCAGCAAGAAAATTAGGTTTTAGTGCTAAAAAGACTATGCAAATAGCACAAAAACTTTATGAGGGTGTTGATATAGGTAAGGAAACTATAGGGCTTATTACTTATATGAGAACCGACGGCGTTACATTATCAAATGATGCAATAGCAGATATACGTAAGTTAATCGATAAAAGTTACGGCGATAAATATTTACCGACTAGCCCTAGAATTTATAAATCCAAAGTAAAAAATGCTCAAGAAGCTCATGAAGCAATAAGACCCACAAATATTACTTATACTCCTGATAGCTTAAAAGAAAAGCTAGACAAGGATTATTATAAGCTTTATGAGTTGATTTGGAAAAGAACTATAGCCTGCCAAATGGAAAATGTTATAATGGATTTGGTAGTTGCAAATTTAGCTTCGGAAAATAAAGAATATTTAGCAAAAGCAAACGGATCGACTATAGCCTTTGACGGATTTTATAAGGTTTATCGTGAAAGTATGGACGATGAAGCTGAAGAAGAAAATAAAATGCTGCCGCCTTTAAAAGAACAAGAGCCGCTGAAAACTAAAGCAGTTATTCCAAATCAACATTTTACCGAACCGCCTCCAAGATATTCAGAAGCAAGTTTAGTGAAAAAACTTGAAGAGCTTGGAATCGGTCGTCCTTCGACCTATGCTAGTATTTTATCGGTTTTACAAGATCGAAAATATGTTGCTCTTGAGAAAAAACGATTTATACCTGAAGAGCTTGGACGTTTGGTAACGGTATTTTTAGTCGGTTTCTTCAAAAAATACGTTGAATATGATTTTACTGCAGGACTTGAAAACGAATTAGACGCAATAGCAGCCGGCAAACTTGAATGGAAAGCTGCTTTAAATAATTTTTGGAGCGGTTTTAACCATAATATTGAATCAGTAAACGAGCAGAAAATAACCGAGATTATTAGCTATGTACAAAAAGCCCTTGATTATCACCTGTTCGGTGAGAATAAAGAATCTAAAATTTGTCCTTCATGTCACACGGGCGAGCTTAGCTTAAAGCTTGGTAAGTTCGGAGCGTTTTTAGCATGTAGTAATTACCCTGAATGTACTTTTAGAAAAGCTATTGTTAGCGGTAACGATAACAACGAAAATGAAGGCGAGCCTGCTGCTATGCCTAATGAGAATAAAGTTTTAGGTACGGATAAAGACGGAGTAGAAATATATCTGAAAAAAGGACCTTACGGACCTTATATTCAACTTGGCAAACAAGAAGGCAAAGTAAAGCCCAAACGTAGCCCCGTGCCTGCTAGCTTGAACCAAAATGATATTACACTTGATATAGCATTAAAGCTTCTAAGCTTACCGCTAAAAATAGGTATTCATAAAGATAGCGACGAGGAAATTATGATAGGATACGGTAAATTCGGTCCTTACATAAAATATATGGGTAAATTTATTTCGGTACAAAAAAAATATGATTTTCTAAATTTAAGCTTAGATGATGCGATGAAGCTAATTGAAGAGAATAAAGCGAAATTAGAGAAGAAACAGGCATAAATGGTTCAGTGTCATCCCGTGGACTTGATCACGGGGTCTCAGGACACAGGCTGTGATACAAGATCCCGTGGTCAAGCCACAGGATGACAATTAATAAAATTACTTATTTATGACAAAAGTTATAACACGATTTGCTCCGTCACCGACCGGTATGTTACATGTCGGGAATATCAGGGCAGCATTGCTTAACTGGCTATATGCCAAGAAGCATAACGGACAGTTTATTTTAAGATTTGACGATACGGATTTAGAGCGTAGTAAACAGGAATATAAAGACGCTATCGAGGAAGATCTAAAATTTTTAAATATTAATTGGGATCAGACATTTAATCAATTAAGTCGTTTAAGTAGATATGATGCAATCAAAAATCTATTACTAGACAAAAAAAGATTATATGCCTGCTATGAGACTCCTGAAGAGCTAGAATTAAAGCGTAAATTTCAATTATCTAAAGGTTTACCACCGATTTATGATCGAGCTAGCTTAAATCTAACTGAAGAGCAAGCAAAGAAATATATAGAACAAGGAAGAAAACCGCATTATAGATTTTTGGTAAATCATGAACCGATTAGCTGGCATGATATGATCAAAGGCGAAGTTAAATATGACGGCAAGGCTTTAAGCGACCCAATAGTGATAAGAGCAGACGGTAGTATGACCTATATGTTATGCTCAGTTATTGATGATATTGATTATGATATTACTCATATTATTAGGGGTGAAGATCACGTTAGCAATACCGCCATTCAAATGCAAATGTTTGAGGCTTTAAATACTACTCCTCCGACTTTTGGGCATTTAAGTTTAATAATCAATAAAGATGAGAAAATTTCTAAAAGAGTTGGAGGGTTTGAGATCGCAACTCTTAGAAAAGAAATCGGAATCGAAGCTATGGCAATCGCTAGCTTTTTTAGTTTACTTGGTTCATCAGCACAAATCTTGCCTTATAAATCAATGGAGAAGCTAGCAAATCAATTTGAGATAAGTAGTTTCTCTAAAAGTCCAACTATCTATCAGCCGGAAGATTTAGAAAGATTAAATCATAAATTACTTATAAGTTTAGATTTTGATACAGTAAAAGAACGCCTTAAAGAAATAGATGCCGAGTATATTGATGAAAATTTTTGGTTATCGGTAAGCCCTAACTTGCAAAAATTACGTGATGTAAAAGATTGGTGGGAAATTTGCCATCAAACTCCGAATGTAGAAAATCTAAATTTAGATAAGGAATATTTAAAGCAAGCAGCAGAATTATTACCGCAAGGTGAAATCACTAAAGATAGCTGGAGCATTTGGACTAAAGAAATAACAAATATAACAGGCAGGAAAGGTAAGGAGTTATTTTTACCTCTTCGCCTTGCTTTAACCGCCAGAGAATCAGGACCAGAAATCGCAAGCGTTTTACCTTTGATTGATAGAGAAGAGATAATAAAGCGTTTAACTAGTGCGTGACTCTCGATGTCATGCCCGCGAAAGCGGGGATCCAGTAAAAATAATCTTATTGGTACAAAAATGATATATTTGATAAAATAAACATATAAAAACAAGTTTTTATATGTTTTACTAGATGCCTGCTTTCGCGGGAATGACATAGACACCATGCAACTCCTCGCAATGACAATTGAGTATGACAATATTTTAACTATAATACTCTATCATGTGAGTATTAATAGCACCGGCAAGCTGCGGTATCACCGTAAATATTATCGGCAATAAGAGAAACTATACCTGCTGTTCCTGCTACTAAACCTTCCCACAGTTTCATAAGCTACATATCCTGCAGTTAGTCCTGCTTTTACTGTATTTTTTAATCGGACGGCGAAATTAAAATTGCCCCTAATGTAAAAGCACCGATAAGAACCGGAGGATTGTAATAAGCAAAAGTTGCAAGGCTTGCTACAGTTGCTTGAGCAAATGTAGATACAACAGAATAATTAGAGTTGTTCACATCAGAAACACAACCCTGAACGGAACATACAGTTTTTGCACCGTTTTCTATCACATTAATAGCATGTTCCGTTGCTAAGGTAGCACATACATTGTGCAATCTGTCACAGCTTTGGTAGCATTTTGAAAATGAATTGTAGCACTGTCAAAGTAACTAGATGTTTTTTGTGAAGTTTTTACAATCATTATTATTGTAATTGACGTTTCCGCTATTTATTTGTGGCCCCGTATAGTTTTTTGTCATGATTTTCCCCCTTAAAATTAAATCGTGACGCAATTATAACTTAAATGTTGTTGTGTCAATGGATATTATTAATAATACTTTAAGATAAAAAGAAGGTTTAGCTGTTAAAAAACTTTTTGATTTTTAGCTTATCTTCTTTAGACAAAGTAGGCTTGAACCCGTATATATCTTTTTTATTAGCACTTTCAGGTCTAAATTGAAACTCGCCTTTAATTGTGTTGCTTGTAACTATCTGATCAGGAGCACCCCATTTAGGAACATCATATTTTATAACTATGTCCCTGTTTCTAAGTCCAGATTTATAAGCGTTACTATTTTCGTCAATATCTTTTATTGTATAATTATTTATTAAAGCATCTCTATCAAAACCACGATCATATGCCCACATTGTTATTTTCTCGATCGGCAGCACTTTAGCAACATTAGCTAAATCTATAAGTTTTACCTTGTTCTATATATTCGTTTATCTCTTTATCTATGCCCTTTAGAACATAATTTTTAACTATTGTTTTAAAATAATCGCTTGAAAATTCTTGTTCTTTTGAGGTTTTAAATAAATCAAGCATAACATTATCCAGCGATTTACTCTTATTATTCTCTTTAATGAAATTGTCCAAATAAAGTGCCAAAACAAATCCACTATAGTATGGCAATCTTTGTACTGCATAATCTTGCCAATAATCTGTTTCAATTACATTATTAGGTTCATTTATAACAGGTGATAAATAATAATTCTCAAAGAATTTATTAAATTCTTCTACAAATTCCTCAAGAGTTATTATAACACTAGAACGTAAGGCTAAAACCCTACTATAATAATCGGTAAATCCCTCACTCCACCAATAATTTAATCGTTCTAAGTTATTACGTATTTTCTTCCCTGTCCAATTATGTAGATGTTCATGAGCAAGTCACGTTATATAATCCTGTTTGTCCAAACCGTGAGGAATAAATGCAGTAAAACTATGAGTTAAGCCCGTTCTGGCTATATGTCTAGGTTGATTCCCCTCGCTTAAGCTTAGTAGATAATAAGGAAAAATCATTATCATGGAAAAATGTTCTTTGTCCCTTGATAATTTTATTTATATAAGCAGCTATTTCTTAATCTTTAAAATCAAATTGACCATGTAACGAAAGATATACAGGATTTTTTTGATCGACAATTTTGTAAACACGTAAATCACGCGCTGCATAAACTGCACTATATAATTCAATCGGCATAGCTTTAAATTTCACGCTTTTACCAAGACCATAATCTGATATTGTTTCCCAACTATCAGGAATATTATTCCATTCAATGTTAAACGCTACTATATCATTTCCATTTAGATCACCGGGAGTAGCAAAAAGCCCATAACCCGGTGAATAAATTAAATTTTGTCTAATTATTGCTTCGTGGATATCACAAGGATTACCGGTTTTTTGATATATTGCGTAGCTTAAACAAATAATATGGATTTTTCCCGTATTTAAAATAGCTTTATTCGCGTCTTGATTTCTAAACTGTAATTTTCCAATAGGATATTCTAGCTTCACATTTTTGATTTGCTTGTAATATGTAGGCATTTGCCCATGCATAGGGTACATCTAAAACAACCTCACCACTCATATTGCCGATTATTTCCGTCTCAACTTTGATAGCTGAAACAGACGTATTAGACAAAGGTGTTATTTTGTAATGTATCTGCCTATAAGTATTTACCGATACTAGATTTGAAATTAGAATTCTGATTTACAGAATTTTTATTATTTTTTATGGATTGCCACACCGCCTATATGGCTGCTCGCAATGACGATATCTATGTATGCATGTATTCTATTTAATTATTACTTCCTGACCATTAGCCCATAAGCTTCTATGTCTTCAAGCCATTTAGCGTTTTCTATTGAATATGATTCTTAAAATTCGGCAAGTGTAGGATCAGGTTCGCCTGTTAAATTTTTAAGCCCGTCAAATAAAATGTCTAAAAAACCTATTTTATTCTTTTTACAATAATCTCCTACATCTTCAATATGCTTCGCACGATCATCAACAAATACAATAAACTAGCATTTAGCTCTTCAGAAACTTTTGATAAAGTACCACTTTTTGAGTAATTACCGGTTATAAATATACCTTTATAAAAAATAGCATCATCCTTTTGTCCTGAATTATACATTGCTAATTTTTTATTATCTGAAAATTCGATACCCAGCTCTTTTAGTTCTTTATATCACCAATCGTGCATAGAAGGAATATTGCCAAATGCTCCCGTATTCATTTGTATAAGACCATAAACCGAAAACTTTTCCTTGAGCTTGTTTATAACTTCTACCCACTCTTCATCAATTAATATTACTTTTCGCTGCAAACGCCAATTACTGATAATTTCCTCATAATTGTCATTTCCTTAATTCTATCAATTATTTGATTATAAGGCGGCTGCTTAAAAGTTTTTGATTTAGGAGTTATAAGCATATCGTCAACATCAATGAATATAGATGCACGAGTAGGAGCATTTTTTATTATTAAATCATAAACTTTTTCGGCACTATCGGCAGTTTCAAAATCTTTCATATATACTCCGAAGTCAAATGAAGAGTAGTGATACGAAGTTTAACTTGGAAAAGAGTAATCGATCTGTCAGCTGAGGAGCGGAGCGTATATTAAACGTTCAGCATCTGAGGTCTTACAAAGACATTGTTGCTAATTTTTCAAGTGGGGCGAGTATCAAATTTAATATTAAGTTCTTCAGTTAAAATAGCCATTAATTCAAGCCCTGCTCTATTTGTCCATTTGCCTTGTTCATAAAAAAAATGATAAGGACCGCTAACCGGCGACGACAACCAAATTTCTTTGGCAGCACTTTGTTTATTTATTACATATACCCCTTTATCAGTATCAAGGTTTAATATATCGCCTTGTAAATCTACATCTATACTTGCTTCTTTATCCTGCTCTTCTATCTTTTCTGCTATATATGCAATTGTTGTCTCGGCTATTTTACTAAATTCACTATTATTCATGATAACATCCCTTAAGTAGATAAAAATATACGCAAATCAACTTCAAAAAGAGTAAGGAGTCTATAAGGCAAGGAGCGGAGCGTATACTTAATACATGAGCACCACAGCTCTTATAAGACGACGTAGCCAATTTTGAAGTTCATCGAGTAGATGGTTTTTCAGGATCAATTGCCGGCTCAGGTACTTTAATCAAACTTTTTCGATAAGTTTCAACAAATCTATTATGATCATTAAGATTGTTAGAAAAATTATGCCCGCCTTTACCGTCAACTACAAAAAATAATGCATCCGTTTTAGCAGATTTTACCACTGCTTCTAAAGATTTTAACGACGGACAAGAAATCGGACCGGGTGGTAAACCTTTTATATAATAAGTATTATAGGGTAGTTCTTGCAATAAATCTTTTTTTGTTAAAGCTCTTGCTAATTTAAATTTTCCTTCAGTCAAAGCATATATAGTAGTCGAATCGGCTTGTAGCTTCATATTTTTCTTTAAACGATTAATGAATACTGCTGCTATAATAGGTTTTTCTGCATTTGAACCGGCTTCTTTTTCAATTATCGAAGCTAGCGTTAATACCTCAAGTCTAGTTTTTAATGGAGAATCCGGTGCAAGATTTTGCATTACTTTATCTAAATTAGCAGACATTAAATTTCTCATGTGATCAATTATCTGCTCTTTTTGATCACCGTAAGAAAAAAAATACGTGGAAGGCATTAAAAAACCTTCAGGTATTATCCCTTTTATTTCTCCAAGTAATCGACTTTCTTCATTAATTTTCTTTATAACCTCACTAACTACCGTACCTTCCGGGACAATTATCTTGTGTATTATAGATTTACCGCTTGCTAATATTCTTAAAGTTTGCAGAGGCGATATATTACGAGTAAACACATATTCACCACTTTTAAGAGGTCTTTTTATAGAATAAATTTTAGCAATTACCTTAAAAATTCTTGGATATTTGATTACTGCATTAGAATAAAGTTTTGTAACTATTTGATTTACGGATAATTTAGGTTCAATAATTATCGTTTTATTTTGAGTAAGATCACCCGGCACAAAAATATAAAATATACTAAAATTTAGCAAAGTAATAAATATAGTTAGAGGTACTATCACTAAAAAAAGTTTAGTTTTTAATAGGTTGTTTAACATAATAACTATTATTTTTATAAGGCTTAGAAAGATTGACAAAAATAATTACCATGAAATGTGGTTTTTTTTCTTGACATTTGAAATAACATATAGTAAAATTAACTTTTTGCTGAATTTAAATTATATAGTTTGTGCTAAATCAATCAATAGTTTTAATATTTGGTAATTAAAATGAGATAACTAATGAGCAACAAATTAATAACGCAAACCAATTTACTATAACAATAGTATACTCCTGTAAAATGAAAAGTTAGAATTTTTATTACAAACAAAAAATATACATCTTTATTCATAGTGCATATTACTATACCGGCGTTAATACTGATCTTATAATGGGCATTATATATTATGATACAAGATCACAATACCGATCTAAAACACGAAGAACAGACTGAAAGGTTAAAAGCTTTACAAAATAAGTTAGGAAACTTATCCGGTTTCTTGACAACAATGCGTTCTGATAACAATGAGGAATACAAAAAAATTGCCAATGATTTAAAAATTTTAATGAAACAAATTCATACTATAAGAAAAAACATGGAAATATATTTTGTTATTATATTAATATTAATGTTTATTATAATTCAGAAAATGTTGTGGACCATCGGTTTCAAGTACTAATCTTTCTCTTTTAACAACTTTATTTTAGGTTCTAAGAACTCCTGTTTAATAATTTCTGCAGCTATATAAGAAGGTACAGCGTCATCTCGATCACTTGATACAAGCGAATGTTCCAAGCTAAGCCTGTGTCCAAGTACTTTTGTACACCTAGCTAGCTTGCCTTTAAATTTATCGTGTCTAAAACTTTCTGAATTTAGCTGTAATCGGTTTGATTTAAATCCTAATTGCTGCAAAATTTTTTGGCTTTCTATGACCTGCTCATAAACTTTCTTAGAATTAAATAATAACTCTTGAAGCTTATTACTAATAAGATTAGCTCGGCAATTAAATTGGATAAATTCCGGAATTATTTCTTTATCGGCTATAATATTTATCAACGTAACATATTTTATTTTTATCAATAGCCTGATAATAAAAAAGCTTATAAGATTAACTTTATAAGCCACAATCATAGGAGTACCGGAAGCTGCTATCTCTAAAGTATTAGTACCGGATTTTGCTAAAGCTACATCCGCAACAGCATAAGTTTTAAGTCTCTCACTTGAAAATAAATAATTAAACTTAACATCTTCTAGAAACGGTTTTATTATTGCCTCATGAGCAGGATTTGCAAGAGTAAATATAACTTTAAGATTATTACAACTCTCGAATATTTCTTCAATAGAAGAAACAAAAACCGATAAATGCCTTAGAATCTCACCCTTTCTACTACCAAGAGTAACACACAAAACTCTCTCATTCTCATCTATTTTAAACTCTTCACGTAAAGCTATTTTATCACTATAAAACTCTTGCTCCATAATCGGATGACCTATATATCTACAATCAAGACCGACTTTAGTAAAATATGGAGGTTCAAACGGTAGTAAAGTAAATAAACAATCATAAATTTTAGCGTATTTTACTGCCCTACCCTCTTTATATGCCCAAACTGACGGTGCAACGATATGAATCATTTTCAGCTTTGGTAAAAGTTTCCTTACTCGCTTTGCCACACGATAAGTAAACCCTGGTGAATCTATGGTAATTAATAAATCAGCTTTACTATTTATTATATCCTCCACAGTTTTATCAATTAATTTTTTAAGCTTAAAAATATGAGGCAAAATTTCTACAAAACCCATTAAATTTATGGAAGTAATAGGAAATAAGCTTTTAAAGCTACCGGCTTCCTCCATATATTTGCCGCCAACACCAACAAACTGTACAGCGTCATTCACAAAACTTAATACAGGTGAATTGAGTTGTACTCCTGTATTGTTTTTTAAATGCTGCATTATACGACCACCTACAAAGTCTCCTGAAACCTCACCAGCTATAAAGTAAATTTTTGTCATTAAAGATAGTTATTTTTAAGGTTCTCAATTTCTGTTTGTAATCGCTCTATTTCTTTTATAGATACTTCAGTAATCTCATGTATTTTTTCTATCGAGTTTTTTTTCATTAACATCTTTGTTGCTATTTTTATCCTTTTTGTAACTTCACCTTCTTGTTTACTTTTTTCCTCCCCTCCTCTATTCCTTTTGCCATACCTTGTTCTCTACCTTTTTCTTCAGCAGAAACTATATAATCACGCTCTTTATAGCTTCTATTCATATAGGCATGATAAATTATTTGCTCTTTAGGAGTCATCTTCAGTATATCAAGACGTTTTGCTACTGTCTTCATATATGGTGATTTAAAATCTTTCTTAACTTCAGAATTTTTTACTACATATAGCCATTCATCCAATTCATCTCTTATAACAGCATTAAATAATGGTACTGATATTACAACATATTCTGGAAATACATTATATAAATCAAATATTTTACCTCTCATATCTCCCAAAGAAAATTTCATAGGGTGTTTTTTATCAACTTCTCTAAAAATAGTCTTACCGTGATATAAAGGTGCTTTCATATTATCAAAAGGAAAATACAATTTTTCTTTATTACTGCCACTTTCTAGTAAGGGGATTTCATTTTAACAGCACTATAACCAGCATCTTTAAGAATAGCCGAAATAAATCCCTCGACTATTTCATAATCCCCTGTATCTTTTAATAAATATTTTATAGCGTAATCAAAACTTATTATAGTACTCATATCTTTTATCCTTAAATCATCTTAAATATATTGCAAAAAATGAAGACAGTATACGAAGATCAACTTCAAAAAGAGCAAGGAGTCCACAAGGCGAGGAACGCATCGTATACTTAATACGTGAGTACCGAAGCTCTTGTAGGACGACGTAGCATTTTTGAAGTTGATCTTCGTATACATATTATTAAATTCCATTTTACGGTAACTCAAAGCTTCTGCAATATGCACTTTCAAGACCTTCTCAACATTCTTAAGATCAGCAATCGTGCATGCTACTCTAAGTATTCGGTTATAAGCACGCATTGATAAACAAAATTTATTTGCCGCTTCATTCAGTAAATCTTTACTTTCATCCGCAGGCATAGCATAATCTATTAACACCTGCCCATCTAATCTGTTATTTGTTTTAATATTAATAGCCCTCATATCTCTTTTCTTGAATTAAACGTACTTTCTCAACTCTTGCAGCTATATATTCAGATTCTTCCTCAGAGTTATCTACAATCAAGTCATAATTATAAACATTAATACTAGTTACTGCTATATGCAAATTAAATCTATCCATAATAGGTCCCGATACTTTCATTTGATAGTCGCTAGCACATTTTGGAACTTTCATACATTCTTTATAAGAATCGCCTCAATAACCGCATTTACAAGGATTCATAGCTGCTATTAACTGGAAATTTGCCAGATATTTTATATGAGCATTTGATCGTGAGATTAGTATTTCACCGTTTTCAATAGGCTGTCTTCATGCATCAATAACATGCTGTGGAAATTCAGGTAGTTCATCTCAAAATAATACTCCGTTATGAGCTAGCGTAATTGCCCCCAGGCTTTACTTTTTTTCCGACACCGCCACCGACCATAGCGGCCAATGAGTATGAATAATGTGGAGTTCTACACGGCCTTACTTTGGTAAGTTTACCGTCTAAAAATTTTCCTGCAATACTTGTAATCTTACTACATTCTAAAATTTCTTTTGTAGACATTTTAGGTAGTATACTGGGAAGACAGGCAGCAAGTCTTGATTTACCGGTTCCGGGAGGACCAAACATTAAAAGGTTATGCCACCTGATGCTGCAATTTCTAAAGCTTGTTTAGCAATTTTGTGACCTTTTATATCTTTAAAATCAGGATAATTTATCGGCTCATCTTGTAGCTTAGCTTCCGGAGGAGTTGAAACTTGTGAACCTTTAAAATGATTTACTAGTTCAATTAAATTACCTACAACAAGTATATTATCATTTTACCCGACCAAGCAACTTCCGAGCTGTTTTTACTTGAACAAATAAGACCTTTACCTCTAAAAGAAGCCCCCAATCGCTGCAGGTCAAGCTCCACTTACCGGTAAGCTTGAACCGTCTAATGATAGCTCTCCTATTATCAAATATTCTGCAATTTCAAGTTCAGATAACATATTCATTGCGGTAAGTATCGCACAAGTAATCACAAGATCGAAGTGGCTTCCTTCTTTTACTAAATCTGCCAGAACTAAATTTATTAAAATCTTTTTAGTATGTAGTGCAAGCCCTATAGAAGATAACACTACTTTAACACGTTAGACTTGCTATATGCCTTATCATGAAATTTTTCTTAAAATACTATTTTGCTAGGTTGTAGATGTTATTGCATGATACTACTAAATCGTCATTGCGAGCAGACATAGGCTGCGTGGCAATCTCATGAAATAATAACAAACTCCTGAGATTGCTTCGTCAATTACTGACGTAATTGCCTCGTAATGATGAAAAATAACAACCTTATCTTAACCATTGATTGAAAAACGTACTACAGAACAAACTTAGCTAAGTCAAGATTAGTTATTATTTTTGATAATTGATTTTCTACGAATTTATCATCGATAGTTATTTTTTTGCCTTTCATTTCGCTAGCTTCAAAGCTTATATCCTCAAGCAAATTCTCAAGTATAGTATGCAGCCTTCTAGCCCCTATATCCTCGACTTCTAAATTAACGGTGATCGCATAATCCGCTATCTTCTCAATAGCAGAAGCAGCAAATTCAAGACGTACGTCTTCAGTACCTATTAACGCCGAATATTGTTTTATTAAACTAGTTTCAGGCTCAAGCAATATTTTAATCATATCATCTTTGGTAAGCGAATTTAATTCTACTCTAATCGGTAACCTTCCTTGTAACTCCGGTAATAAATCAGAAGGTTTAGCAATATGAAAAGCACCGGAAGCAATAAATAATATATGATCGGTTTTAACCGGTCCATATTTAGTATTAACCGTCGTGCCCTCTATCAAAGGTAGCAAATCTCTTTGCACTCCCTCTCTACTTATTTCGGCATTTTTTGCTCTGGAACTACCAGTTGAAGCTATTTTATCAATTTCGTCAATAAAAACTATACCGTCATTTTCAGCTAAATTTATAGCTTGCTGAATAATTTTTTCTTGGTCTATTAATTTTTCTGATTCTTCAGGTATAATCATAGCCATAGCATCTTTAACTAGCATTTTTTTTGTTTTAGTCTTACTACTGCCAAGGGCTCGTCCAATCATATCGCCAAGATTCAGAACGCCCATAGATGCTCCCGGCATACCCGGTATTTCAAAACTGCCACCGCCGACAGGTGTAGTATCAGCTACGCTAATTTCAATTTCCGTATCATCAAGTTCGCCGTTTAAAATTTTTTCTTTGAACTTTTCTCTAGTCTCACTACTAGAAGTTTTACCTACTAAACTATCTAATATTCTCTCGATCGCTTTTTCACGGGCATGAATATCTACTTTCGTTTTTGCTAAAGTTTTTTCAGTATTAACGGCTATTTCGACTAAATCACGAATTATTGATTCTACATCACGCCCTACATATCCGACTTCGGTAAATTTAGTTGCTTCAATTTTATAGAAAGGAGAATTAGTCAGCGTTGCAAGGCGTCTTGCTATTTCTGTTTTCCCGACACCGGTTGAACCAATCATTAAAATATTTTTCGGTACTATTTCATTACGTAAATTACCTTCTACTCTTTTACGACGACAACGATTTCTAAGTGCAATAGCAACAGCTTTTTTGGCCTTTTCTTGACCTACGATAAATCTATTCAGTTCATTCACTATTTGAGAAGGGGTAAGCCCCATAGGGTCTTTTTTATAAGTAGTTTTAGTAGCTTTCATACAACTTTTTCCATTATAATATTATGATTAGAAAATACACACAAATCTGCAGCTATATTCATAGATTTTAAAGCAATTTCTTCAGCAGTTAAATTATTCTCGTAAGACATTAGAGCGCGAGCGGCAGATAGCGCAAATAAACCGCCTGAACCTATTGCTGCAACATTATTTTCAGGCTCTACGACATCACCGTTACCGGTTAAAATTAATATATGACTACGATCAGCAACAATCATCATTGCTTCCAAACGTCTCAAATATTTATCGCTACGCCAATCTTTTGCAAGCTCAACTGCACTTCTAAGTAAATTATGCTTATGTTGCTCTATCTTTACTGCAAGCTTTTCAAATAACGCAAGACCGTCAGCCGTAGAACCCGCAAAACCGGCAATAATTTTATTATTTGCTATAGTCCGAAGTTTTCGTGCTGTAGATTTTAGTACGGTATTACCATGCGAGACTTGTCCATCTGCTGCTATAATTATTTCTTCGTTCTTTTTTAAACAAAGTATTGTTGTACCGTGTAAGGATAAATTATCTGACATAATATAAAATTTATTGATATTAAGTTGTTAATTAAGTACTATTAGAATTACTGTTAAGTAGACGAATAGACGAAGTTTAATTTGGACAAGAGCAAGGAGTCTGTAAGCCGAGGAGCGGAGCGTATATTAATACGTGAGCATACGAGGACTTACCAAAACGACGTAGCCAATTTTCCAAATTAAACGAGTATACTTGACTAATCCAATTTAATTAATTATTGTCCCTTGAATTTTCAAGGCTTAAACTTAAATAATGAATATATACGCAATATACATTAACTCCACACAAAAAAATAATAATTTTATTGTTATTGCAGAAGGCTTTTCATGGATAGCGGCTCTTTTAAGTATATTTTGGGCATTATACCATAAAATGTGGTTAATTGTTGCTATTGCCGTAATAGCGAATATAATCGTTACGGCGATTAATATCGAAGAGTTAAAGTTTATATTTAAGATAGTCTTAATATTAGGCTTCGGCTTTTGTGCTTCAGATATTAGAGAAAATTATTTAAAAAGAAATAATTACCGACTAGAAGATATAATAATTGCCAACTCTAGAATTGAAGCTGAATTAAAATTTCTAAAACGTAGTGTGCTTGTTTAACAACAACGTGGTTTCATAAATATTAAATCGTCATTGCAAGCAGTCGTAGACTGCACACTGCAAGGCAATCCAGAAAAAAATTAAAGCAATGCTAAAATTAGCATTTCTTACTGGATTGCTTCGTCAAAACTTACATTTTTTACTCGCAATGACGGAAAATTAAGCCATACAATAAAGCTTTTAACAGGAATCAAATGATGTATAACAAAGAAAATGTTTTTGCAAAAATCATAGGTAAAAATCTTCCGGCAGAAATAATTTATGAAGACGAACAAATTTTAGCATTCAAAGATATAGCACCCGTAGCACCTGTACATATTATCGTTATACCTAAAAACGAATATATAGATTATGCCGATTTCATCTCTAAAGCTTCTATAGACGAAATAAAACATTTTTTTGCTAAACTTTCTGATATAGCAAATGAAGCGGGTTTAGATAAAGACGGTTATCGTTTAATAACTAATAAAGGCGAGAAATCGGGACAAACTATTTTTCATTTCCATTTCCATATTATCGGAGGTGAAAAACTCATCGGATTAATAAATAATGACTAAAAAATACAATATTGCAGTAATCGGAGCTACAGGAAATGTAGGGCGTGAAACTCTAAATATTCTAGCTGAGCGTAATTTCCCCATTAATAAAGTTTATGCTATAGCTTCAGATAGCTCTCTAGGGCGAGAAGTAAGCTTTGGAGAAAAAATACTACAAATTAATAGTTTAAAAAGTTTACATTTTGACGATATCGATATTGCTTTTTTTTGTGTAGGTTCAGAAGTGTCAAAAGAACTTATACCAAAAGCTACTGCTAGTAATTGTGTAGTTATCGACAAATCCTCACTTTTTAGAGTTGATAATCAAGTGCCGTTAATTGTACCTGAGGTTAATTTATCAACACTTAAAGAGTTTAATACTAAAAATATCATAGCTAACCCTAACTGTATCGTCATTCCGCTTGCAGTAGTATTAAAACCGCTAGATAATGAAATAAAGATTAAAAGAGTAGTGATATCTACTTATCAATCAGTATCAGGAGCAGGTAAAGCAGGAATGGACGAACTCTACGACCAAACAAAATCTAAATATGTTTTTGGAGCACATGATCCTAAGAAATTTCCAAAACAGATTGCATTTAATCTTTTTCCTCATATAGGTGATTTAAATAAAGATGGCTATACAAGTGAAGAAGCAAAAATTGCTTCTGAACTAAACAAAATTATAGGTAATCACTTTACAGCTAGCGTTACTGCTGTTAGAGTACCAGTATTTATCGGTCATTCTATATCGGTTAACATAGAATTTAACGACAAAATTGATGCCAAAGAAGTCGAAGAAATATTACAAGATGCCGATGGAATTGTTACAATTTCTAATAATAATTACCTTGCGTATATCTCACCCGTTGAAGTGGTAGGCGAAGATGCCGTATATGTCTCCCGAATTAGAAATGACGTAAGTAGAGATAATACGATAAATCTATGGATCACATGTGATAACTTACGTAAAGGAGCAGCTTTAAATAGTGTTCAAATTGCTGAAGAATTAATTAATAATTATTTATAATATAAAATATGAATAATAAAAATAATAATCTAAATAAAAAAAACCCACTAGTAATAGCATTAGGCGAATGTAGAACAGCTTTTTGGATAGTCTTTTGGTTTGCTTTTGTAATCAACTTACTAATGTTAATTACTCCTCTTTACTCACTACAAGTTCTTGATAGAGTCCTTGGAAGCGGTAATCTACAAACATTATTATTTTTATCAATAATAATCGCATATATTTATTTTGTTTACGGATTATTACAAATTGCTCGTTCTTTTACACTTATAAAGGTAGGAGAATGGCTTGATAGAACAGTAGCTCCCGTAATTTTTGCTTCTTCAATTTCTGCAGCTGCAACACGAGCAAATATGGGTTCTAGCCAATTATTACGTGATTTTCAAACCGTCAAAACATTCCTAACAAGTACCGGAATTAATACTTTATTCGATGCCCCTTGGAGCCTTATCTATATTGCGGTTATTTTTTCAATTCATCCATATATCGGTCTTATTACCGTTTTTGGTGCAATTATAATAGTTTCAACCGCTTTCTTTAACGCTGCAGCTACTAATAAAACACTTGGTGAAGCTACCGAATTTTCGATAAAAGGTATGACACAAGCCGATATTGCAAACAGAAATGCAGAAGCAATTGAAGCAATGGGAATGATGAAGAATGTTACAAAAAATTGGCATAAATTTAACATATTAGCACTTGATAAGCAATCGGTTGCTAGCTATCGTAACGGTGTTATTTCTAACTTTTCAAGGTTTATCCGTAATATAATGCAAATGGCTGTTACCGGAGTCGGTGCTTACATTGTTGTAAAATCTCACAGTGCAGATATGACTCCCGGTAATATGATTATGAGTTCTATCATAGTCGGTAGAGCTCTTGCTCCTTTCGATAATGCTATTGATTTATGGAAAAGTATGAGCGGTGCTATTAAATCATACAAAAACATTAATAATTTATTTAACACTTATTCTTCTAGAGACGAAACGATGCCAATTCCGAACGTTGATGGTCATCTTACTGTTGAAAATATTTATTATGCTCACCCTATACCGCAATATTTACCGCAACCTCCCGTACCGAAATATATCTTAAAAGGCGTTAGTTTTGCAGTACAACCGGGCGAAGTTTTAGCAATTATCGGTCCTTCAGCTACAGGAAAATCAACTTTAGCTAAAATCATAGTCGGGGTATGGAAAGAATCATCAGGTTCCGTACGTTTAGATAGTGCTGAAATTTATCGTTGGAATAGAGAAGATTTCGGTAGACATGTCGGCTATCTTCCTCAAGGAATAGAACTTTTTAGCGGTAGTATTAAACAAAATATAGCTAGAATGGAAGAAGATGCCGATCCGCAAAAAGTTATTGAAGCAGCTAAAATAGCCGGAGCTCATGAAATGATATTAAGATTCCCTGACGGTTATGATTCTGATATCGGTCCTGCAGGCTCTAATCTATCAGGTGGTCAAAGACAGCGTATCGGGCTTGCTAGAGCTTTTTACGGTAATCCAAAACTCATCATTTTAGATGAGCCTAATGCTAATTTAGATGAGGCAGGTGAAGTTGCCCTTGCAAGTGCCTTAAAACAAGCAAAACTTAAAGGAATAGCAGTTCTTGTAATTTCACATAGACCATCCGTATTATCCGTTGTTGATAAAATTCTAATATTACAGGATGGAGCCGTTGCAGTTTACGGAACGGCAGAAGAGATTCAAAAACACTTTAAAACTTTAAAAAGCGATACAATTCATATCAATAACTAAAGTGTCATATCGTGACTTGATTAGCATTGTTGCATGGCTTCCAAATCATCATTGTGCGGAAACTTTGTGCGCGTGGCAATCTCATGCATTCTATCGAGATTGCTTCGTCAATTACTACATCATGTCCTCGCAATGACGCAAAATACAAACAATACTGACTAAATATAATAATGATTAAATATTATGCAGGACTTAAAACACAATAAACCTCAAATTACTCCGGAACAATTAAAACAATTATTGTCCTTAAGAGAAGATGCGTTAAATCTTAAAGGTCAAAGTTCTAAACGTAAAGCTTTAATAAATACTACATTAAAGAAAACCTCTCATGCTATAGAATTCTTATTAGTAAAACTTGATAGGTTTGTTAATTTTATTACCAAAAAAACCGATAAAGATCGTAATAACGTAGCCCAAGCTGCAAGATCACCTATACTTTTCGGTATTTATGTTATGATCTTTTTAGTATTAATAGGTGGATTATGGTCGGCTCTTGCTCCGCTTGATAGTGGTGCTGTAGCTGTCGGTATCGTAATGCCAAGCACAAATAAAAAAACGATTCAACATCATGAAGGCGGAATAATCAATGCTATTTATGTGAAGCAAGGTGATAAAGTCAAAGAAGGCGATAAATTAATAGAGCTTGAAGAAACTAGAATAAAAAGCGAACATGAAAATATTCTTGGTCAATACCGTAATTTTTTAGCAACTGAAAATCGTTTAATTGCCGAACGTGATAATTTAGAACAAATCGAATTCTCTGATTTTCTAATGCAGGATATCAATTTACCGGAAGTAGCTAAAATAATTCATACGCAGGAAAATTTATTTAGATCTAGAAAAGAAGTATATAACTCAGAGAAAGATGCATTACATCAAAATATTGCTCAACTTGAAAAAAAAATTGAAGGTTTAGAAGCAAAAAAAGTTGCCGCCTCCAAAACTGCTGAAGTTTATCAAGACCGTTTAAAAGCTTTAAGAACCTTAAAAGAAAAAGGCTTTGTACAAAAAGCAGCCTTATTAGACCAAGAGGCAAAAGTTGCCGCTTCAAAAAGCGATGTTGCAACAACTGAAGCCGAAATAGCAGGAATACGCCATGCTATTACCGAAACGCAAATTAAAATTATAAATCAACAAAATAAATACACTGAACGGACTTTAACAGAGCTTCGTGAAGCTCAAGTACAAACCGCATCTCTTAAAGAAAAATATAATGCCCTGACGGATTCGCTTAATCGTGTGATAATCAGATCACCTGTTGACGGTATCGTTAATAATTTAAAATATCATACAATAGGCGGTGTTATAAGTCACGGACAACCTATTATGGAAATTTCGCCCACTAATGACCCATTAATAATAGAAGCAAAGGTATCTCAAAAAAACATTGACTCAGTACATGAGGGATTAGTTGCAAAAATACGTTTCAGTGCATTTAAATCAAGAACAACTCCAACATTTACCGGTAAAGTAGTAAGCATATCTCCCGATATCGTACAAGATGAAAGACAGCATCCGGGACAACAGCAAGATAATTATTATGTTGCAAGAGTTGAAATCGATATGGATGAATTTAACAAAGTTGCTAAAGTTAAAAATCTTGAATTACACCCCGGTATGCAAGCTGAGGTACAAATCGTAACAGGTACTAGAACACTACTTCGATATTTACTTGATCCCGTTACTGATACTGCATTTAAAGCTTTCAGAGAAAAATAGATAATTTGCAAATTTTAAGTTAGATAACTTTACGAAACCTAAATATTTACAATATTTATTAAAATTCTTAATCCTTTATTGACTTTGAATCAAAAGCAGTATAGCTTATTTTGTAATCTAATTAATATACAAAGGTTATGTTAGGCTACGAAAAAGAACAACGAAGTTTAAATACAGAACAAAAACAAGCAGTCGGATTACTTTCTATAGGTACATTTCTAGAGTATTTTGACCTTATGCTTTATGTGCATATGGCGGTGCTTTTAAATAATTTATTTTTTCCGGAATATGATCCTTTCACTTTTTCGTTGCTTACTGCCTTTTCTTTCTGTTCTACCTATTTGCTAAGACCTATAGGAGCATTAATATTTGGGTATATAGGCGATCATTTTGGACGTAAGATTGTAGTTGTTTTAACTACCCTATTAATGGCTATTACTTGTGTGATTATAGGCAGCATGCCAACATATGCACAGATAGGTATCACAGCCTCTTGGGTTCTTACTATATGTCGTATAATTCAAGGTATGTCAGCAACTGCAGAAGCACGAGGTGCAGAGCTGTACTTAACCGAAAATTCATCTCCTCCTATACAATATCCATTAGTAACAATTATAACCGTATTTTCTGCCGTAGGCACTACGGTAGCACTAGGTATTGCATCAATTTTTACTAATCAAAATATTTATCACCATGAGTCAAGTTGGCGTATAGCCTTTTTCGTTGGTGCAACTATCGCTTTTGTAGGTACTATTGCAAGGACTAGTTTAAAAGAAGCAGAGGCATTTTCAAATAAAAGAAACAAATTAAAACTCAGACTTCAAGAAAATAATATTATGCTTGAAGAAATTGACAAGGATATTCTAGATCAAAAAGTTCCAAACACCACTTCTATTTGGTATTTCTTTATCCAGTGTGCTAGGCCACCGTGTTTTTATTTCGTATATATATATTGCGGTGATATATTAAAAAGAGAATGTGGATTTACTCCAAATCAAATTATAAATCAAAATTTTTGGGTATCTATAATAGATTTACTCGGTATTATCGGTCTTGCATTTATTAGCTATAAAATCCATCCTTTAAAAATCCTAAAGGTAAAATTATATCTATTTTTTACCTCTCTCATTTTTTTTCCTATAATGTTAAATTATAACCCTACTCCTTTATATATTTTTATTTTTCAATGTTTAGCTGCATTATTCGTATTTGATCACGTACCAGCAGCTCCTATATTTTATAAATATTTTCCGGTTTTTAAGAGATTTACATATACTAGTATGCTAAGTGCAATAGCAAAATTATTTACTTATATTATAACGTCATTTGGTTTAGTTTATATTACCAATTCTCTAGGATATTGGGGATTATTTTTAATTTTCATTCCGGTAGGTATCACTTTTTTTATGGGAGTAACTTATTTTGAGAAAATGGAAACGAATCGAAATTTATAATTTTATTAAAAGTAGAATTTATATTAAATTTTAAATTATTTTTATAACATTCAGCATATATAAGCTCTGAAACTGAAGGTATTTCAAGTATTTCACTTAACACTAAAAAGCTTTTTAATGTCTCTTTAATTATTTTATGAGCTTTTTCAGGCGATTTTGCTTCCAAAGTTTGTAAATTATGTATTCTATCAAAAAGTTTTATAAGAGCAGTATCGTATCTTTGTTGTTTAATTAATAAAATAAGACTTTTCTCGCTACTTATTTTGCCCCAAGGTTTAATTCTAGTTAGACCTGCTACATGCCTTGCTACTTCTTCATCAAAAATATTGCTAATTATTTCTTCAGTAAGTTCAGTATCTTCAATAGTGTCATGCAGTAATGCAGCTTGTAGCATTCTAAAAGTAAAGAGTTTAGGCACTTCTTTTGCTACAAATTCTGCTACCATACTCGTTACTGCGATTGGATGAGAATAATAAGGGTCACCTGATTGACGCTTTTGCTCACCATGATATTTACGAGCATAATAAATACCTTTTTGAACTTCTCTAATATCGATAGGTTGTTTGACTTGGGTATTTAAAAATAAAAGCCTTTCGATTAATTGATCTGAATATTTACAGCTTTCAAAATTTTTTTCCCAATATTCTATATCTTTCATACAATCGTCCCATTATATATATATTATTTTATTGTTTTATTGTTTTTTTTGATGATTATCTTTTATATTTTCTTTTTAAAATCCAATTATTATTTATTAAAAATCTCTATATTTAATAAATTTTCTATTTTTAATGCTAAAAAATAACTATATATTAAAAATAGGTTTTTACAAAGGTTTATATGTCATTCTTAACTATCACCTAAATTTTGCTCATTACAACAATATTTCTTTTGCGTCTGTATGGCTTAGGAAGTATTCTTTCAAGTTTTTTTTAAAAGAACATTACAAAATCTTTGACCAAAACAGCAGATTTTAGCTGTTATTATAGCATCTTTAATATTTGGGATTACATATTTTCAAGGCAGAATATATAGCGTTAAGCACTATATGCGGTTTTGTCTATGGTTATGCATATTATAAAACAGGCAAAATATTATGCTCTGTGATAGTTCATTTCGGTCTAAATTTATGCCATGTATTATTATTTACTTAATTTACAAATAGTAAACATAATAACTAAGTTTTATGAACAAAGACATCCCTACAGATTTATTATCTTCAGAATATGAGTTAGCAAGCTCTAGTAATGCTGCTTTGACCCTATTTTTAATGGAAGCAACCTTATTATTCTTGTTTGGTTATTGCTGCTACTGTTGTTTCAATAATGAGCCACAAGATATGGGGCTTGAATTAATCGGTGATCACCACGAACATGATGAATAAACATTTTTTAATTATTGCATGGTTCTTAATGTCATTCCTGCGAAAGGCTTGCCTACGTGGCTCGAAAATAGTCATTGCGAGGAAATTATGAAATAATTGATGAAGCAATCTCAGGAATTTGTTATTATTTCATGAGATTGCCATGCAGTCTACGACTGCTCGTAATGACGGGGTGGTATCCACGCAGGCAATGCCTACAACCTACAATTTACTTGGATCAAAGCTAAAATTAATCTCTTTCCAATGGTTAAAGCGTGCAGAGTCAAGGTTTTCGATAGGGCTTGCTTGCCATACCGCTCTAATTGCATTATCTGCCAAAGCTTCACACACACTAGCCGGAATATTAGGACAGATTTTTTTGTTAACCTTTGCCTGCTCAACATTACCTGCTTTATCTAGCGTAATACTAATAATGACTTTTACCTTATTATTACCTCTAACTCCTGCCGGTACATTACTCCAATGTCTTTCAATCTGTCTTTTTATCAAAGATGTGTCACTATCGGAAAGAGGCAGCCCATCCGTATAAACCCCCTTAGCTTCTTGTGCATTATCAGCTTTTTTTGACCTTTGATGCTTATTGGATTTTACATTATCCCCTTCTGAAGATTGCTCTAAATTCTTCAGCAAAGAATCAAGCTCATCGGTTTTAGGATCTTTTTTCTTCACATCTTTAGGTTTCTCAGCCGGTTTCGTTTCCTCTTTCTTTTCTTCGGGCTTCTTCTTTTCTTCTGCTTGTTTTTTTTCTTCTTCTTTAGGTGTTTCTTCCTTTACTTCTTCTTTCTTCTCAGGTAACGCTTCTTTTGCTTCTTCAGACTTTGGTTCTTCTATAGGTTTTTTCTCTTCTATTTTAGGCTTTGCTTCCATTGTTTTAGCCTCAGGCTCTTTTGCTTTTTCTTCTTTAGACAAATCTTGCGGTTCTTCTTTTGGCTTACTTTGCTCAGATTTTTTAGCGTCTTCGTTTTCTATAGGGGCTTCTTTTTGCTTTGTCTGAGTGATAATATTTGATTTATCGCTAACAGGTAACATTTCAAAAGTTATAGTTTGCTCTTCCGGTAATTTTTCAAAAAGTGACGGCATACCGAATAGAAAAAAATATAAAAGAAGTAAGTGCAGAACAATAGAGAAGCTAAGGAAAACCGTAAAATTATCCTTATTTTGATTATCTTTCATTATTTTTAATATTTGAAATAAGAGCTACACGCGAAAAGCCGGCAGCATGAATTTCGGTAACTATTTCTACTACCTGCCCATAAGAAACATTTCTATCACCTCTTACAAAAATTCTAGCATCCTTTTTTTCTTTAGTGATATTTGCAAGCTTGTCGGTTAAATGCATTCTTTCTATTGGACTTTCAAGTAAGAAAATTTTGCCTTTATTATTGATAGTAACAACCAAAGGCTCATCCTGACCTGAAATCGGGCTTGAATTTGTCTCAGGCAAATCCACGTTTACTCCTGACACAAGCATTGGAGAAGTAATCATAAAAATAATTAATAGCACAAGCATCACGTCAACAAGCGGCGTAACGTTAATTTCGCTAACTACCGCTCTTTTACTTTTTCTATTACTTCCGGCAAGCTTTATAGCCATTACATTTTCTCCTGATCAATTGCCTTAGACAGTATAGACTTTAACTCACTAATAAAATCTTCAATCTTATTATTGATAAGAGTAATACGGGAAATCAGATAATTATAAAAAATTACTGCCGGAATAGCTGCAAATAAGCCTATCGCAGTTGCAAGTAACGCCTCAGCAATTCCGGGAGCTACTACAGCAAGAGAAGTATTTTTTGAAGTAGCAATCGATTGGAAGCTATGCATAATCCCCCAAACGGTACCGAATAAACCTACGAAAGGAGCACTTGATCCAACAGTTGCCAAGAAGCTTAAATTTTTCTCGAGCTTTTCGACTTCCCTATTTTGAGCTAAGTACATTGCACCTGTTATACGCTCTTTATGGTTGTTTTTTAAGCTTTCAGAAAGCCCTTTAGTGCTTAAGCTTTTACACTCATCCATAGCTGAGACAAAAATTAAAGCTAGCGGATTATTAACCGACCTCTTTATGCTTTCATATAATTGCTCTAATACTCCACCGGACCAAAACACATTTTCAAATGCCCGCATGCTTTTCTGCACTTGCACTAGCTTAAATATTTTATCCAAAATAATAGCCCATGACCAAATAGAGGCAATAAGCAACATCAGCATAACTGACTTACCGATAATGTCGGAGGAGCTTATTAAAGAAAAAATCGATAAATGATCTTGCGTAATGACTTCTAAACCGTCGCTAATATTAGTATCTGCACTCATTGAATATATATTATTTAAATTATTCTAAAATTAAATAATATATTCATATTTTATTTTTGTCATTAGGTTATGTGAAAAATTTTAGTAATCAATTTAGTATGGCTTGTGCAAAACACTTCAGTGTCATACCGTGGCTTGACCACAGTATCCAGAAAACAACTAAAAATACTAATATTATTAGTATTTTTAACTGGATTCTGTGAATAAATCACGAGGTGACACATATTTTTAAACCATTAATTTAATATCTCTTGACTCATGTCAATTTTTGATATAAAACGCCGCTCTTACATTTAATCTAAAGTTGCACATAAAATTAATTCAATATTTAAAAAAACTTGAATCTATAGCTTTTGGTCCATGGCTTAATAAATACAAAATACAAACAATTATTTACCTCAGATGAATTAGAAACTGAGCTGTTTGATATAATCATTCAAACTCAAGAAAATAAAAAACATTTTAATAAAGAGTTATTTATATTATCTAATAACGTTATTGAGAGAGCAAAGAGAAGAGATCAAGCGATCAGAAGTTGCTGTTATTTTTTCTTCGGACTATAGAGCAAATTTATATTCTATATTTACTTGGTTAACTAACTTTCAGTTAGAACAATATGCTAGATTTATATTAAATCTTCCAAAGAATTATAAGGACTATGAAGATTATTTTTTACAAGAACAACAACAAGACAGATATTCAAAAATCAAAGCTTTTAATAATGTTCAAGATAAGAAATTCTTGAGAAAAGATTGCAATTTATCAAAGCACGAACAATCAAATAATTACCCATTGTTTCAAAAAAATACTTTAAAATTGCAAAAATATTTAGAATATCCTTATGAATATAATACTGCAATTGATAAATCTGAATTTCTAGGTTCTGTAGATAGCTATTATAATTATTCTTGTAATAATATATAAAAATTATATATTAATAAAACAATCATTTATTAATAAAATGAATATGCTGAAATCAGAAAATATACAAAAATCCGATAAAGCTCCTAAAGTTATAAGTAAAGACACGTTTTTTAGACCTTATGGCCTTCCATCTTATTCTATTTACTATATGGATGACGGCACAACTATATATAGTGAATCTGAATCACCTTATTATTATGATAAAGTTAAAATTATAGGTCATGATACCGGATATTTATAAATATTTTACTGGATTTGGGTTTGAATAGACATTACTTAGAAAGAATTGCTTTGTGAGTTAATGGAGCCTCTCGATGTCATTCCTAGCTAGAAGCAGGAATCCAGTAATAAAAAGTTCATACACTGTAAGTTTTAATAATAATTCTATGTAAAATTTTAAACCTTTCCTATCACATTGTAGCAGTTCTTAAGCCCAACTAATACTAAATTATATTAATGAACAATGCAGAGCCTTCAATTACTTTTAAGCTTGATATTAGTTTATAACACCCTCAATATATTATCAGAAAGTAACATAAGAAATTTTAGAAAAAACTTTTCCGGTCTTGATGTAGTAGAAATGGATAAAAACTTTTCATCTATACCAACTGTTGGTGCCGCTATAGAAGTAATGCATTATATATTTGGACATTTAAATAGTGAAAATCTACAGTAAGTAGCAAGAAAGTTACCGAAATTAAGCATTCACTAATACATAAATTAATGCCTAATTATCCATATGAAAGTTACACAAATCATGAATTGTTGAAAAATTATGAAATAATACAGAGACCAGGCTTTTTTGAATATCAATTAGATGGTGAACTCATAAAATGGATGCCGGATAAAATCATTTCTATACCACCTGATATGCTAACCAAAATTCAAATAATGAGTCTTGCCTTTCAATGTAGTATATTAAATAGACACAATGAAGCTGCTAAAGAGATATTTAAATGTATCATTGCAGCAATAAATCTATATTTTAATTACTTTGCAAAAGAAGTTGAACAATATAGCAAATGTGCAGAATATCTACTCCCCGTACTAAAGCTTATTGCACCGGAATCTAAGCTTAAAATTACTCAAGCACTAGTACCGTATATAAAATCCAGCTTAGATTTGTCAGGTCAATGCTCTGATTTATTAATGGAAAATAAAAATTTTGAAAGGGTAAAAGCTTTACTTGAAGAATCTATTTTTTCATTAAATACTCACACTGAAAATCAGGTTTTAGCCCAGTGGTATTATAGAACAGGGCGTGTTTATGAAGAAACCGGGAGCTATGATATGTCCACTAAATGTTATGAACATGCTTTTGTGCTTCTACCTACACATCCAACAGCAGCCTATCATTTATGGTCTAATTATAGAATACAAGGCAAATGTGATAAAGCTAATGACTTAATACAATATGTGCCGGTAGAATATATACAATACATTCTAGAAATGTTAACTAATCCATATGAAATTTCTTATAAGACGTTAGATGTAATAAAACAAATACCTTAGTGCCTTTCTATTCATCAATATATGATGGCTGTGAATACATGGCTTTTTATAACAGCATTTCCAATAAAAAAATTAACAAAAACCAGCAATCAATATTAACCGCAAAACTAAAAGCAATTAGTGATACCCCAAACAACATACTTCTAACATTCTCACTTGCCATATGTAGTACGCAATTTAAAACGGCTTCTGATCTTTTAAATAAGATACCTGAGCATCAAATAAATTTGTATGAAAAGGCTATTATAAAACTTCGGAGTTACATGGACCCAAATTATACGTTACCTCAAAATAATACTCTAACATCCAATGAAAAAACAGAGGTTCTTAACGCCGTTAATACCGGTTTAATAGCAGATAACGAGACTAAATTAACTTCTGAAAAATCTGAAAAGATTTTCCAAAATGTTGAAAATGCTCTGCAAAATGATTCTTGCCATGAAAACACTTTAGAAATTGGAGTAGTGACCGCCTTATTAAATAATAACCTAACAAAGTACAAGAATATGCAAGTAAATGAAGTCAAAAAAACAAGAAGGGATTATTGCAAGCTATTCAATAAGCCAATAGAAAACTTAGAACAATTAACCCTTCAATATTATACAAAAAAAATCCATCAATATTATCAACTAAACAAGAAACATGAATTTTATCTAGCCATTCAAAAGATTACCAACTTCAATAATAATTCTTGGAATATTCCTAAAGAAGGTCAAATTAAAATTGATAATCAGAAAGTAACAAAAGGTACGGATAAATTTCTTGGCAAATATAGAGGATTTGATTATTACGGTACAATGTCTAAAAAAATCTATAACACCTTTGATAAAAGTAAAGTTACCTCTTTTGTTTCTGCTTTAAAAAAAGGAATAATATATCACAAACACGGAGTAACCGGAGTTAAACTTATTAAAGAAAATGCTTTTAAAGCTACGTGGGACTGTGATGACTGATTATTTACAAATATATTATATTTTAATGAACAAGGGTTATTATTAAATGTTGATGAGTATGGTAACCATGCTGAAATAAAAAAGTTTATTAGCGGTCATCATTTGGAGTTTTATAATGTGGAGTGATTAACTTTAAGATTCTGCTTTGTTGCATGACTCGATTTTTATTGTCATTGCAAGGAAATTGCATAGCAATTGATGAAGCAATCTCAGGATATTTGACGAGATTGCTACGCAGCCTATGGCTGCTTGCAATGACGTGGTGGTATCCACACAACAACGCCTCTTCGCAATGACGATATCTATATTTAATGAACGTAGTAGAACTTAAATAATCGTTGCCGTATTTCTCAATATAATCATCATATTTACCTTTAAAATCAACAATCTTTTTCCTATGGGAAAGAGTAATAATTCCGATCGTGCGTTACTAATATTACCGTACCATCAAAATCAATTAGAGATTTTTTCAGAGCTTCTCTTGACTCTATATCAAGATGGTTTGTCGGTTCGTCGAGTAGTAAAATATCGGGATTATTAAATAGACTTTGTACGAGTAATACACGAAAGCTTATAACCTTCTGACAACCCAGAAAGCGGCTCATAATGGTATTTTTCGGCTATTCCAAGACCTACAAGCAAGCTAGCTGCAAAAATTTCAGCAGTATAACCGTCATTATCGTATATTACCTGTTCAAGTTCACCAGACTTATACCCATCTTCATCGCTACATTCCTGCCGATTTAATATCTCTTCTTTTTCTTGTAAAACTTTCCATAACTCCTTCTTCCCTGCTATTACCGTATCTATAATTTTAGTATTTTCATAAAGAAACTGAGCTTGTTTTAAACAACCTATTTTGGAGTTTTTTGGTATGTTAATCTCACCGAAAGCTGGCTCTTCTTCCTTAGTTAAGACTTTGAAAAAAGTTGTTTGACCTGCTCCGTTGGCACCTACTAAACCATATCGTTTATTGTTTTTAATATGCAAATTTACATCGGTAAATAGTATTCTTGTACCATCACTCATGGCTAAATCGTTTATAATAATCATATTTTTAGATGTCGTGGTTAAATGGTGTTATTGTATAGACACCTAATCGCCATTGTGAACAACTGCAGATCTTGTTGCACGGCTCGTTTTATGTCATTCCAGCGAAGGCGTTGTTGCATAGATACCGCCCTGTCATTGCGAGCAGTCGTAGACTGCGTGGCAGTCCAAAACAATAATAAAAAAAATTCTGTAAATCAGAATTTTTTACTGAATTGCTGCGTCAAAACTTACAGTTTTTCCTTGCAATGACGACCTTCAGTATCCACACAACAAGACCTATGCAGACATAACACAAGAGCCATGCGGGCAATGCCGAGCTTGTGGCAAAATTCATAAATGCTTATTACTTACAGTTAGTTTTGATGGATACCATAGAAGGTTCACAGTATAACAATAAAAAATCTTATTTCTTCAATAGCTCAAGAGCTTTTGCAAAATCTACTATATATTCTGCTTCTTTTTTTAAGTCTTTAATTTTTAAGTTATTATTCGCCTGCTCTTCGTCACCTATAAAAATAATAAATTGAGCATTTTCATTAAAAATGCGTTGCATTCTTTTAGCTATTTTACCTAGGGATTCTATGATAATCGCAATATTTTCTGTTCGCAATTTATCTACAATTTCTAAAGCATAGCAAATATTATTTTTGCCTATAGGTAATACAAATACCGGCTTAACTTCAGATATATCATATTCCCGCATTAAAGCAATTCGCTCAATACCGGCAGCAAAACCGATAGCCGGCACATCATCGTTATTACCCATGATTTTAGCAAGCCCGTCATAACGTCCACCAGCTAGAATAGTAGATTGGCTCCCTAACTTTTTTGTAGTGAATTCAAAAGCAGTATGGCAATAATAATCAAGCCCTCTAACCAAGCGTGGATTTATGCTATATTTCACACCTAAAATATCTAGATACTGTATTAACTCCTCAAAATATTCTTTGGATTCATCAGTGTAATATTCAGATAAAACCGGTGCGTTTGCTATTATTTTCTGATCAGTCTCACTTTTAGAATCAAGTATCCGCATTGGATTTTTAGATAACCTTATTTTGCTTTCTTCTGATAATTGATCTTTAAAATCATTTAGATATTCTACTAATTTTTGCTGATAAACGCTTCTTGATTCATTACATCCAAGAGAGTTAAGCTCTAAGGTAGTATCCTGCTCTATTTCGAGTGCTTTTAATATATCAACGGCTAACTTCAAAGTATCAGCATCAGTAATTGCTCCTTTAGCACCGATATACTCATAATTTAGTTGGTGAAATTGTCTTTGACGCCCTGCTTGCGGTCTATCATAACGAAAAATAGGACCGGTAGAGAAAAACTTTAATGGTAATTTATGTTGTAATCTGTTTGAGATGAAGCTTCTTATAATACATGCTGTAAATTCAGGTCGTAATGCTACGCAATCATTGCTTTTATCTAAAAAACTATAGATTTCTTTGCTGATTACGTCAGAGCTTGCACCCATCGAACGGTTAAAGACTTTAGTATACTCCACAATAGGAGTACTCATTTGTTTATAGCCGTACAATACTCCCACATCTCTTGCTTTGTTAATGATATAGTCGTGAACTTTATAATCATCCGGCAAGAGATCTTTCATTCCTCGGAGTGGTTGCAGCTTTTCAGTCATTTGGTTAATTTTGTTTTGTTGCGTGGATACTACTAACTCGTCATTGCGAGGAGAGGCAAAGCCTTGACGGTGGCAATCTCAGGAATTTTGTACTACTGCATGAGATTGCCATGCTCTCTACGTTCGCTCGCAATGACGGATATCCCCCTCTTAATTCTGCTCTTTTTGCATAAAAAACGATCTTACAATATATAAAACAAATATTGTAATAAACCAATATATTAATACACGACCTGCGGTTAATAGATTAAATTCACCGTCATATATTTGAATAAATAGTAAATATGCACAAGCAATTAAAATAAACGGTACGATAATAAATACTAAAGGACATCTAAAAGGCCTTGGAGCATCAGGTAGCGTTACCCTAAATAATACCACTATTATTGTAACGGTTATATAATCAATAAGAGCTCCCATTGAAGTTAATTGCGTTAATAATTCCGTAGAACAAAATCCTCCAAGGATAGCGGCTAAAGAAGCAAATATTATAATCGTAATATACGGACTATCATATTTTGGGTGCAGCCTTGCAAAACTTTTCGGTAGTAAACCGTCACGTGCAATAGCATAAAAAATACGAGAAGTACCGTAAATATTCATCATCAACACCGTCATCATACCGCAAACTGCTCCGGTTGCAACAATAGCAGAGCCGATCTTGCTATTATTGATAGTTAAAGCATAAGCAAGCGGTTGATCGTTATTTAACTGATCAAAAGGTGCAATACCGGTAACAAGCCCTGCCATTGTTACATAAACTATAGTAGTTAGAACAAGTGAGCCAATAATACCGATCATTATATCGCGTTTTGGGTTTTTACACTCCTCAGCTGCGGTTGCAATCGTTCCAAAACCTGTAAAAGCTAAGAATAAAATAGACGCACCTACTAAAACATTACTAAAACCGAAAGGCATAAAATTACTCCAGTTAGTAGCATCAAAATGAGGGGCAGCAGTGAGTATAAATACAAATATTGCAGTCATTTTTATGAAAACTAAAATTGCATTTAGTCTCTTACTATCTTTAGTACCTAAATATAAAATAAATCCAATAAATCCCGAGATTAAAAATGCCGGTAAATTTATTATACCGCCATTTGTCGGTACAGTAGTTAATTCTTTCGGTAAATTGATTCCACCTGCTGCTAGTATTCCTTGTACGTAGCCCGACCAGCCTGCAGCTACTATTCCTGCAGCAACACCAAGTTCTAATATTATAACACTACCGATCATCCAAGCAAATACTTCGCCAAATGCTACATAGGAATAAGTGTAAATACTTCCTGATGTCGGAAGCATTGCAGCAAGTTCAGTATAAACAAGCGCTACAAAGATACAGGTAATACCTGCAATCGCATAAGATAACATTACTGCAGGTCCTGAATATTTAGCAGCAATTATACCGGTAACGACGAATACGCCTGTGCCGATCATCGCACCAAGACCCAGTAATATTAAATCGAATGCTCCAAGTGTCTTGCTAAGACCGCTTGAACTGCCTATCTCTTTTACTGATTCAAAACTTTTCTTCCTTAAAAAACTCATTAGTTTCTCCTGTTTTAGTGAGCTTATTTTTTTGTGAATTGTGTCTCATTGCGAGCGACTAAAAGGAGCGTGGCAATCTCAGGAGGCCTAACTAGATTGCCACGTCGCTTCCCTCCTCGTAATGACACAATTACCTTATCTCTCTAGTAATCCATCCGCCGCCAAGTACTCTTTCACCGGCATAAATAACGCATGCTTGCCCAGGGGCAACGGCTTTTTCTTCGCATAAAAATTTTACTTTCATTTTATCATCACCGAGTTTACTTATTTCAGCTAGACGCGGCGGTCTTGTCGAGCGAATTTTAACTGCTACTTCTAACTTTTCGTTATCTTTAATCTCATCTGCAAGCCAATTCACATCTCTAATGATAAATTCCTGCACGTTTAATGCGGACTCCGGTCCTACATATACTATATTGTCCTTAGGATCAATCTTTACTACATATAAAGGCTCATTATACGCTATACCAAGACCACGACGTTGCCCTATGGTGTAGTTAATTATACCGCTATGCTCCCCTAGCTCAAACCCGTTTACATGAATAATTTTACCGCTTTCACTACTATTTGGACGTATTTTATTTATTACGCTCTTATAATGTCCGTCAGGTATGAAACAAATATCTTGGCTGTCGGGCTTATCCGCTACCTCAAGCCCAAATTTACTAGCAAGCTTTCGTGTTTCACCCTTAGTAAGCCCTCCTAGAGGGAAACGTAAATATTCTAATTGCTCTTTAGTTGTCGTAAATAAAAAATAACTTTGATCTTTTGCTGGATCAAGCCCTGTATGTAATTCCGCTCCGTTATCACCGTGTATTTTTCGTACGTAATGACCGGTAGCAAGCTTATCTGCTCCAAGCTCTCTAGCCGTTTTAATTAGATCCCTGAACTTTACCGATTTATTACATTGCACACATGGAAGCGGTGTTTCACCTTGTAAATAGCTATCGACGAAATTATCTATTACCGACTCTTTAAATTTGCTCTCATAATCAAGTACGTAATGGGGAATACCTAGCTTATTTGCTACCATTTTAGCATCGTAAATATCCTGACCGGCACAACAGGCATTTTTCTTCCCTACTGCCATACCGTGATCATATAGCTGCAAGGTAATACCTATAACATTATGTCCTTGTTCATGCAGCATTGCGGCAACCGCCGAACTATCAACCCCGCCTGACATTGCGACAACTATAGTAGACTGCTTATCCCCTAAATTAATCATACCAACCTTAAACAAACAACAAATTATACTAAATTTATAATTAAATTACAACACTATCTTTTAATATATTAAAATGCTATAATTGGCGTTGTCTAATAATTATCGATTTCGTCATTGCAAGCAGCCCTAGGCTGCGTGGCAATCTCATGAAATAATAACAAACTCCTGAGATTGCTTCGTCAATACTTCGTATTTCCTCGCAATAACGCTTTACTAATCCACCTGGGAATGACAAAATGCTTCAAATAATGCAAAAATTATATGTTATTAAAATATTATACAAAACAGTTATTACATTAGCTCTAATTTATTTCATACTGATTATTTTAGAATATGCACGTCAAGGTTTTCTTAATGACTTATCGTTACAAAAAGTAGATTTATCTATTCAGAATTCCATAAAAGAACCAATTTATTTAGTATCTTATGCCGACGGTCTGGAGTATGTTTATCGTAATCAAAATGCAACCACTCATTATGCAATTAATAAAGGTATAGACTTCATATTTAACTATAAGAAAAAGCACATAAATCAAGCGTTTATAGAAAAAAACCAAGAAATTTTTAATGCACCTGCAGGAGCGGGGTTATGGCTATGGAAGCCTTATATTATACTTGAAACAATGAAAAATGCACCAGAAGGAGCTATTATAGTATATTTAGATTCAGCATTTGTTATTAAAAAGCATATCAGTAATTTAACAAATCTTTTAGGCGATAATGATATATTACTGGTACATGATCGCAATCGTAAAAACGGTAGTTTTGTTAAAGGCGACACTTTTGCTTTAATGGATTGCCTTACAGACGAATGCAGAAATGACTATCACATTTGGAGTGCCGTTATTATTGTGCGTAATACCAAGCTTTCTCGTTCTTTCATTGAAAAATGGCTACAAAGTTGTGAAGATATTAGAATTCTTTCAGGTAAAAATTATAATATCCATCCTAACTACGATGAATATAAATGGCATCATTCCGATCAATCGGTACTGAGCCTTATATATCATAAAAATCCACAATCGGTTAAAGTAATAGAATATGAAGACACAACACCTTCTTTATCTTGGTTCCACCGTAAATATTCAAATAGCTCACCGTTAAAACCTTGGTATAGCATATACGGTATAGATCCTATAATTAATTTTAATACTAACGGCAAAGTTTTACCTGCTACCTCTCTTATAAATTCTCCGACGATTGTTAGACTTCGTAAATGGGTTATCGAGTATATTCAATGAGCCGGTGTTGTTGCATAATTCCAAAGCCGTCATTACGAGCGAACGTAGAGAGCGTGGCAATCTCATGAAATAATAACAAACTCCTGAGATTGCTTCGTCAATTACTTACGTAATTTCCTCGCAATGACGACATCTCTCGTACTTTAAAAAAACTATAAGATAAAGTAAGTACTTTAATGTCTTGCATTTCAGGGTCAAGCTCAAAATCCTTATCTATATAAAATGTAACCGGCATTAAGACTCTTTCGCCGGCTTTTAATAATTGTTCTTCAAAACAAAAACAATGAATTTTTATGAAATATTTTCCTGCTTTATTTGGAGTAACATTATATACGGAAGTACCTATTATATCGTTATCGCTTAGATTCTCCGTTTCATAGAACACTAGAGTATTCTGCCCCGGAACAATTTGCACTCTTTGCTGCCTTGGAATAAACCGCCAAGGTAAATCTTTATCAACATTAGCATCAAACTCGATAATTATAGGTTTAGTGCCTTTTACCTTAGAATATACACTCACCGTTTCTTTTGCAGTAGTGCCGCCATATCCTGTAACTTTACAAAATAAATTATAGATAGGTACGGAAGCAAAACTGAGTAACACCATACTAATTATTAAGCCCAGCAAGGAAAAAGCTAAATTTTTATTGGATTTTTTAGACATTATTTGATTTTATTTAAAAATATTCTAGAAAAAGTTTATTTTAGATCATATATGTGTTAGTATAAAAAAAATAGTTTTTAAGGTTAGTATGACTAATAATATTAATGCATTAGCAATTTCTAGCGAATCAGGATTTTATAGCTACTTACAGAAAATCAATAAAATTCCTTCACTTACGCAAGAAGAAGAATTGTTATTAGCAAAATCCTATTTAGAAGGGAATGATTTACAAGCTGCACATAAATTAGTAACAAGCCATCTTAAACTTGTTGCAAAAATTGCAAGCGGCTATAGGACTTACGGTCTTCCTATTACCGAATTGGTTTCAGAAGGTAATATAGGTTTAATGCAAGCAGTAAAAAAATTCAATCCCGAACTTGGTTTTCGCCTATCAACATATGCGATGTGGTGGATTAAAGCAGCCATACAAGAATATATATTAAAATCTTGGTCATTAGTAAAGATGGGAACAACGACCGCACAAAAAAAATTATTTTTTAGTCTTAATAAAGTTAAGCATAAAATTACTAATTTATACTCAAGGGCTATTACTACCGATGATTTTGTACAAATAGCAGATGAGCTAGGCGTTTCGGTTAATGAAGTTTCTGAAATGAATACTAGAATTTCAGGTCCTGATTTATCGTTAAATAACTCTATAAATAGTGACGATGCAGAATCCGGAGAATTAATAGAACTATTACCGGAAACACGCCCTACTCCTGAAGCTATGGCTATTAATAAGCAAAATTCTACCAGTAAAAGGCAGTTACTATCAAATGCTATGAAGATTTTAAACGACAGGGAACTGCGTATTTTCACAGAGCGTAAATTAACTGATACTCCTAAAACTCTAGATATTCTAAGCAATGAGTATAATATTTCTAAGGAACGTATTAGACAAATAGAAAATACGGCTTTTGAAAAAATAAAGAAGTTTATTTTAAACCATAGTAGAGAAGTAGCTTAAGCCTTATTGGACTGTCATCCCGTGGCTTGACCACAGGATCCAAAAACAACTAATAGTATTTTTACTGGATACCGCGATTAAGTCACGGTATGACAACGGAAAAACGATCCACCCAACAATGCTTTCGTAGCAATGACATTAGTTCAGTACACCTGACCATTCTGGATCAGAAGCATCTGCCGGTGTCATAATTTCTCTTTCATTATGACCTGTTAGATCAATTGCAAAAATTTTGTTTTTTCCTGGAGCTTTAGCGCTCGACGGCCAACCTTTAGCAAACATAATAACTCGTCCGTTAGGCGACCAACAAGGACTTTCGACTAAATATCCGCTTGTTATTATCCTTTCACTATTCTTATCATCTTGAGGACATGCTTTCATAATTCCGATATTAAAAGTTTTTCCTCCGTCTCCTTTAGTAATCTTAGTAAATGCTATATAGTCTCCTCTAGGCGACCAGCTAGGAGCTGCGTAAGAACCACTGCCAAAACTAATACGCTGAACGTCACTTCCGTCTGAATTCATGATATATAATTGAGGCACACCGTTTCTATCGGAATTATATACAATTTTTTTACCGTCCGGTGAATAGCTAGGAGAGGTATTAATACCGAATCCGTCAGTCAATTTATGAAGCCGTTTAGTAGCAAGGTCGATTTCATAAATATGCGTCGAGCCGTTTTTAGCTATCGACATTACAGCTTTTCTACCGTCTGGTGAGAATCTAGGAGCAAAAGATATACCGGGAAAATCACCTACTACACTTTCTTTGCCTGTTTTTAAATCTTTTTCATAAACAAGTACTCTTCTTTTAGTAGCATATGAAACATAAAAAATCTTATCCGCCGAACGAGCAAATCTTGGGGTTAAGACTAGTGACTTTCCATTGGTAAGGTATTTATTATTAGCCCCGTCATAATCCATCAAAGCAATTCTTTTTATTTTCGGTAAAGAGCTGCTTTCTGATACATACACTATTTTAGTGTCAAAATAACCGGCATCACCGGTAATTTTTTCATAAATTTTATCGGCAATTTTATGTGCTGCTCTTCTCCATAGATTTTTCGGTACTTCAAGACGTTCACCGACGAGCTGTTTTTCAAGCAACGTATCCCATAATATAAAGCTAATTTGAAATTTACCGCTTTCTAGTTTTTTCACTTCACCGTTTACTAAAAGACTAGCATTAATTTGACGCCATGCAGCAAAAAGCGGTTTATATTCTATTCCTGTCTTCTCTTCTATAAAAGAGGCAGCAGAAATAGGACGGAATAACCCCGAAAGCTTTAAATCATTAGAGATAACTTTAACCATATCGTGACCTAATACATCAGCGGCAGAATTATCGGCATCAAATTTATTGACCGCTATAGGTGTTGGGTCAGCTCGCCCATGCTCAATGTTTATTGTTTCAAGTGCATAGCTGGTAACGCTAAATAATAGTGATAGTATAAAATATATAATATTTCTCACTTAAAATACTCCTTTTTATCAAATGCCGTTATGGTTGTTGTATGTCATTCCTGCGAAAGCAGGAATGACATACATTACCCAAAAATCTTCATCAGTTCTTCCCATTCTCTCTTAGTCATATCACTAGTTTCATGGGTAACTTTTTCACCGTTTATCATTCTTTTAATTACATCCAAACCTTTACGTGAAATGTTTGCTCCCTGCAAACGATATTCTTCAAAAGCTTCGTAAACAAAAGGAACCCAAGCTTTGACTATCTCAAGCATCTTTTCAGCATAAACTCTAATTTCATATTGAGCGTGAGGGTCAGCTCGCAATCTTAAAAAATGAAGTAAATTATGTAAATTAATCTTCCAATACCATTCCGTATAATAATTTAAAGTTAAATTCATACGAGCAAGCTCTCTTGCTATCCCTGTGGCGTTCTCATCTATAATATTACCCTCTTCATCGGCATTCATCAGTTCTTTATAATGCCCGTAGCACTGTCTAGCATCTTCCTCTAAAATTGCAAGGACCTTTTCAGCCACTTCTTTCGGTAAGCTATCCCCTTCCCTACATTGTTTATTTACAGCAGATTGGGAAGCAATATTTGCCGGTTCAGGTAGATAAAATTCATTACCTACAATAGAATACCTTGCCGAATATTCGTTAACGCTAGCTGTTCTATGCCTAATCCATTGCCTTGCAATAAATATCGGTAGTTTAATATGGAACTTGATATCACACATCTCAAAAGGAGTGGTATGATAATGACGAAGCAAGTAGTTTATCAGCCCTTTATCTTGGTTTAATTGCTTCGTACCCTTACCGTAAGATACACGAGCTGCTTGTACTATAGCACTATCATCCCCCATATAGTCGATAACTCTAATAAAGCCGTAATCTAACACTTTTATAGGCTCATATAAGATTTCTTCAAGTGCCGGGACTGTTACTCTTTTTGTGGTGTTATGCATTCTATTTATCCTTTATGTTTTGCTTTAAATTAACCTTTTCGATGTCATTACTGCGTTGTTGCATGGCTCGTTTTATGTCATTCCCGCTTTCGCAGGCATGACATAAAGTTATGGCAAATAACTATATAAATTCTTACCGTTTCTTTTTAGCCATAATTTTGCCGGTTGGTATTCGGGATATATATACTCAACTAGCTCCCAAAAATTTTTACTATGGTTCATTTCTTTTAAATGTGCCATTTCATGAGCTACTAAATATTTCAGTACTTCAAAGGGAGCAAAAACTACCCGCCAATTAAAAACAAGATTCCCTTTGCTACAACAACTCCCCCAACGGCTAACATTTTCCATTATTCTAATATTGGAATAAGTCAAATTATGTTTTTTAGATATATTCTCTACTATTATTTTTATTTCTGCTAATAATTTCTTTTTAAGGAATACTGCTATACTAAGTTTTTTTAGTACCTGACTACAACAATACACTTCTAACGTAGAATCATTTAATTTTAGCTGATTTTTAGACGAATCAATATGTATTATTTCATAAGATTTACCCAAAATAGAAATCTTATCTTCATCTTTTGGTATCGCAGTTACATTACGACGTAATTTTTGCCTAACCCAATATTCTTGACTTAACAAAAAATTATGACCTTTTTCGGCTTTTACCTTAAGAGGTAATACAAGCTCTGCACCTTTAGACGTAATGCGGATGGCTATATTTTTAGCTTTGCTACTCCTTCTTACTATAACATTTTGAGGTTCACCATATTTGGTAAGAGTAATAACATCTTCCATTTAAAATTCTATATACTTATTAGGATCAACTGCTATTTTATTTTTACGCATAGCAAAATATAATTTATGTTCTACATGTCCGATAACACTATTTCTAGCAATTTTATCACCTTTTTTCAGTAATAAATCATCTAAACTCGCATATGCTACTTCTAGATCGTCTTTATCTAATTTAACTATTACTAAATTACCGAATTGCTTATTATAACCTGAATATATTACCGTTCCTGCAGCTATCGATTTCACTTCACTATATTCTTTAGCTACAATATCTATCCCTTTACTTTTACCGGCTTTAAACTCGGTAATAATTACCCCATTTAACGGTTTTACAAAGTTTAATTGTTCTATCGATTCTTCATCTGCGTCTTCATTCCGAGACATAGGAATCTCAATATCATCATTATCATCTTCTATAATTTTTGCCTTTGGCTCTTCAAGTCTACCGCTAACTTTTTCTGACGCGGGATTATCTTCCATAGTTCTTTGAACTATCATACCCTCATCGTGATCTAGTGCGGTAGAATTATTATTTGCAGTAACATCTCCTACTTTATACTCAATTGGAGCCGGTGGCTGATCAACACAAGCAACTAAACAAAAACATATAACGATACTAAGTACAACAGGATATTTCATATATTTAACAAAACTATTATTTACATTAGAAAACAAATCTTACATAGTATATAATTTTTATCATTATTTTCCATCAAAAAATTAACTATGAAAACTTATAATATTGTCATAGCTAGTGATCATTCAGGTTATGAGCTTAAGTCTGAAATTATCAATTATTTAGAGCAGAAATCTCTAAAGATTTATGACTGCGGAACAAATAATACACAAACTGTTGATTATCCTGATTATGCTAAGAAAGTAGTAGATATTATTATTGAAAAATCAGCACCTATCGGTATTTTAATTAGTGATACGGGGATTGGTATGTCTATAGCTGCGAATCGTAGCTCGGAAATAAGAGCCGCTTTGTGCAACAATATATTAACTGCCGAAAATGCTAAAGCTCATAATGACGCTAATATCTTGATACTCGGAGCAAAAACCATAGACCAAAAAATAGTATTTGATATTATAGATAAGTTTTTAACTACCCAATTTGAAGGCGGCAGACATAGCACCCGCCTATCAAAGATCAAATAGTTGTATAAACTGTTAAACATTGTTATTATCCGTCATTGCGAGGAGAGGCAAAGCCTCGACGTGGCAATCTCAGGCATTTTGCACTATTTCATAAGATTGCTACGCTCCTTGCAGTCGCTCGCAATGACGATTCGGTATCCATGCAATAAAGCCAAACTATAATATAAATTATGCTGCTTAATATGAATCTTCAAGAGTTGAAACAAAAATATAATTACGATGTTGCAACGAAAATGATGCAGCAATATCTAGACATTAAATTTGCTCATTTAGATTGTTTACTACTATTTAGAATGGGTGATTTTTATGAAATGTTCTATGAAGATGCAATTCTAGCAAGCAATATACTTGGCATTGCTTTAACAAAGCGCGGCAAAAACGGCGAAGAAGACATTGCGATGTGCGGGGTACCTTATCATGCCCTTGAGAATTATTTAACGAAGTTAATTGAAGCAAATTATAAGGTTGCTATTTGTGATCAACTAGAAACACCTGAAGAAGCAAAGAATAGAGGCGGTTATAAAGCGGTAGTTACTAGGGATGTTACACGTATTATAACTCCGGGAACTATAATTGAAGAAAATTTAATTGCTTCAGCCGAACCTAATTATTTAGCAAGTCTCGTAATACCGAAAAATAAAGAAACAGCTAGCCTTTGTTATGTTGATCTTTCTACTTCCGAAATTGTTGTAGTTAATGTACCGGAAACGGAAATTCTTAATGAGCTGGCTCGTTTAAAACCTCGTGAAATTCTGCTTAGCGAAAATCTGAGATCTTCTAATCTTGCGGATAGTATTTTCAAACAATTAAATTTTCGTATTACCTATCAAGTTGATAGTTTTTTTGCGATTAATAAATGCAAAAAAATCATTTTAGATTTTTATAAAATGAAAGATATTAAAGGAATCGGCGAGATATCTAGTAGTCAAATTTGTGCCATAGGTAGCGTTTTAGAATATTTATCGTTAACGCAAAAACAAAATATTCCTCATTTGCCAATCCCTAGAATTATCAATTTTCATAGCTATATGACTATTGATTTCTCTACTAGACGCAACCTTGAAATTGTCACAAACTCACAAGGCGGCTCGCAAGGAAGTTTATTAAGCACCCTTAATCATACGGTTACTAAACAAGGTGGACGTTTACTATATCATTTTCTTTCAAGTCCTTTAACCAACATTGCTAAAATAAATCATCGTTTAAATATTACCGAGTTCTTTTATTCCAACTTAGAAATAGTAAAAAAAATTAGAGAACTTCTAAAAAAAACTAGTGATATAGAACGCTGCTTAACACGTATTACGATGAACAGAAGTTCAGGTCGTGATTTACTTAGCATTAAATATACTTTAGAAACGGCAACGATTATTAAAGGAGTATTCTTTGACGCTTACGGTTTTAATTTACCTGATTTTATCGAAAAAATTATTAAACCTCTATCAGGTGATACAGAATTATATAATTTAATAGATGAAACAATACGAGAAGATGCACCGAATAATTTAAATGACGGAGGTATAATAAAACATGAATATCATCCGAAAGTAGCCCAATTACATGATTTAATTAATAACGGAAAATTATATATTGAAAAGCTAAAAGATCAATATCGCAAAGAAACGGGAATAGACAGTTTAAAAATATCTCATAATAATGTTATAGGGCTTTTTATCGATATCACCGCTAAAAATGTTAATAAAATCCTTGATCACAAATTTATTCACCGTCAAACAACGGTTAATCATGTTCGTTACACTACTGCTGAACTACAAAAGCTTGAAAGTGAGTTAGTCAATGCTAAAACCTTAGTAATAAGCTTAGAAAAAGAATTATATGCGGATATTTGTAGCCAAGTAATCGAAAAAGCTTCCTATTTACGAATGCTTGCAAGCTCCTTAAGCGGGCTTGACGTATTTTGTAATTTTGCTTACATCGCTGATGAATATGATTATGTTAAGCCTGAGTTTACCGATGATTTAAGCTTTGATATCGTTAAAGGACGGCATCCTGTAGTAGAGAAAGCACTACAGCGAGAAAGCAAAAGCTTTGTATATAATGATTGTCATTTATCAGAGCTTGAGCGTATTTGGTTAATTACCGGTCCTAATATGGCAGGTAAAAGTACTTTTTTACGTCAAAACGCCATCATTGCAATCATTGCTCAAATAGGCTCGTTCGTGCCGGCAAAAAGTGCTAAAATAGGGGTAGTCGACAAAATATTTAGCCGAATAGGTGCTGCCGATGACTTAATTAAGGGACAATCGACCTTTATGGCAGAGATGCTTGAAACCTCGGCAATCCTTGCTCAATCTACAAAAAACTCACTAATCATACTTGATGAGGTAGGTAGAGGCACATCCACTTATGACGGGGTATCTATAGCATGGTCGGTGCTTGAATATATTCATGATAAGCTGAAATGTCGCTGTTTATTTGCAACGCACTATCATGAGCTAACCGTTATGAGTAATTTCCTGCCGGCTTTGCAAAATTATACTATTGCTATTGAGGAGTCAGGTAAAGATATTCTATTTTTACATAATATTATATCAGGTGCTGCCGATAGGTCCTACGGTCTTCATGTTGCAGCTCTTGCCGGTCTTCCTGCGAGTGTTATAAACAGAGCTGAGCAGATTCTGCTTAAATTTGAAAAAACTTCTACAGGTAAAGGAAAAAATATTTTATCAACGGAATCAAATAATTTAAGTTTGTTTTATCTTGAACCTAATAAAACTACTATAAGCAGCAAATTAGATAAAAAATTCAGCACTATCGATCCTGATAAACTATCCCCTAAAGAAGCACTTGAGTTAATGTATGAGTTAAAGAAGTTGGTTTGATGCGAGTTTGGCAGTGCCTGCGTGGATCAGTTTTTTTTATCATTGCAAGGAAAAACTGTAAGTTGTGACAAAGCAATCTCAGGAGTTTGTTATTATTGCATGAGATTGCCACGCAGCCTACTGCTGCTTGCAATGACAATCTAGTATCTATGCAACCTTGCCTCCCTTTCCAACCAATATTTACTACAGGCGAAAAAATTAGGATTAGCGAAACTTTCTTTACCGTAAGTAATTTCTTGTCCATGCGTATCTAAAATATTACCACCGCCGGCTTTAATTAAAGCATGACCTGCCGCTATGTCCCATTCCATAGTTTGACCGAATTTTGGATATATATCAGCTGCTCCTTCAGCAATTAAGCATAGTTTCATTGAACTGCCTATTGCATTTATTTGACCGAATGAATACTTACTTAAAAATTCTTTAGTAGCTTTATTTGAATTATAAAAACCTATTACCGCATTAAGCTCTTCATGTTTAGGTTCATGATTAACAAATATTTCTTTAGAATTCTGTTCGATTTTTAACCGACCGTTTACATCAGTATAATATAGCTTTGCTGTTTCAGGGTGATATATCAAGCCGATGGTTGGAAAACCGTTTTCAATAAGCCCTATATTGACCGTATATGTACTTTTACCGTTTACATAGCTCCATGTCCCATCAATAGGATCGATTAACCAAAAAGTATCACTGCTGAATATAGGTAGCGGCTGCTCTTCACATACTATAGCTATTTGAGAGGTTAAGGTTTGTAGAGTTTGATAAATTATTTTACTAATTTCCTTATCGGCATTAGTGACTACTGACCCATCTGATTTAATATCAGTCAACATTCCTGTCTTTTTTATATCTAGTGCAATCTTGCCGGTATTAATAATTAAATCTTTTAAAGCATTAATTAAATTGTCATTCATAATTATTTATTTAACATCTTTGCAGCTGTATCATCTTCTAACCACTGACCGGTATTTAAAAACGTAGATTGCTGCAACTCAGCGATTTGATGATCAGGTGACCCCGGTAACATTTGCCACCCCAAATATTCAATTCCATAATATCCTATATCAACCATACTTAAATAAGAGTCCATATTTTCTAAATCTTTTTTATTATTTGCAAAAATTACTATTTTTTTAGGTTGTTTTGGTATAATTTTTAAGAACTCTATAAGAGCTTTGACTCTATTTATATTACCGGTAAATATTATACCTAAATAAAAAATAGGGGCTTCAGCATCGCTTGGATTAAATCTAAATACATCTTTATCATTAACTTTATTAGTAAAATTAATATTGAGTCCGTAAAGTAAGGTATATAACCATCCTTCATAATTTTCAATTAAATTACATGGGGCCGTTATTTCCTGAAGACCTAAAACCGTTGCACCTTGCTGTTTCATCTTATTAATTAAATCTACCCATTTAGATTCAACAAGCATCATCTGACGCTGCACTATCAATTTTGCAATAGTTTTATTAACTGATGCGTTATCCGCTGCAAGACTATATAAATATTTAGTAAAATTTATATAAGAATTATCCTGATATCGAAATAATTTGGATTTCGGTGTTATGATAGTATTATCTATATTTATAAGTACCAGCGTATCTGCATCTATCTTCGGTAATAAGTTTTTCATTGTTACTGAATCTACGGAGTAAGTAGGAATAATTTGACCGTAGCCCGCATACGAAATAACTAAGCAAAGTACACTCAATAAAACTTTATTTATTCGTGTCATAAGGATTTTTACCTTTTGCATTATTATTCTTTAAAGGTGGATTATTTCTTTTTAGCTTATTTATTTGAGATATTAAATCATTAATCAGTTTAGTATAATATGCAACATCTTTATTTTTCGGAGTATTTTTATTATTATAATGATAACCAATAAATAATATATTAGAACTATAACTACTAAGTTGCAATTCCATTGAGCTTAGTAATTCTAAGCTACTACTAATCATTATAAAGCATTTCGGTATAAAATTCATTTGAATAAGGAACTTGAGCATCATTTCCGCTTCCGATATATTATTACTTGTCAATATACCCTTATAAAATACCGGATAAGTATTAGCAAAACTGTCTACATTATTAAAAATAATATAATTATTGTTTGGAAAACTATTTGAAAAATCAATATCAAAATTTTTCTTTAAATAATCGGCAAACCATATCTCAAATTTAGGAATATTATTAAAATTACCGGTAAACCCATCATTTACTGCTATTATGGGGATTTTACTATTACTCATTTCATTTACAAAATTTGGAAAATCAGATTCTTGTAATTCTTTCTTATAACTATCATTAGTTAAAACCAATTGCTTTATATAAATAGCTTTTGAATTTTTATTAATATTAAGTAAAAGAGGAATTAGTGTAAGATAAATGTCTTTATCAAGCTGTGTAACGATAGGCACTAAAGACTTAAACACAAAATCATCTAGAACCGTTACTACTAATAAATCCTGAGGTACATAATTTTTATTATAATTTTCTTTAAAATCTTGTTTTATTTTATTTAAACTATCCACTTCTATAATTTCTGCACGAGCTATAGAAGCAATACATAATATTAGAATAAATATATATTTTTTAAACATTTATGATTTCCATTTTTTTAAAGGCAGCATATCACCCTGTGATTTTCTATGTAATTCCTGCGAAAGCGGGAATCCAGAAAAAATAACCTTAATAATTGGTACATGTTTGACAAAATAAACATATAAAAGCTTGTTTTTTTATATATGTTTTCCTAGATTCCCGCTTTCGCAGGAATTACATATATTAGTGTTATCACATCATACTGCTAATATCAATCCATATTAAATTATAATATGGTAAATATGTTTGGAAGTTTTTTTAGTTCGCTTGGCGGTACTGTTGGAAATGCATTTGGCGGCGGCATATTTTCAAGCGTGGGAAGATTTGTCGACAAAATGCTTGGTGAGTATTTAGATCAACTAAATCACGAACCGATAGAATATGACAATATTAAAAATTTCAAAGAAAGTTTTAAATATGTAACAGCTAATTACGGTGAACCTATACCGCTAATTTTCGGTACTGCAAGAGTTAACAGACAAATAATTTCAAATCAAAATAAGCAACTAAATTGTTATGTGCTATAACCAGTTCCGTAACAAGAGCCGGTAGTCAGTAAATCTCTTTAGGGTACGAGTCTAGAGCTGATAAAATATAACTATTATCGAATAATAATTTGCTTGCAATTAGCTCACTAACAAAATCCGCTCCGGCTTTTTTGGGATTCGGTTTTTTAGTAAATAATGAACCGGATAGTCTAAATATTACTGCTCCGGTTTTACTTTTAAGCACTTTCCACGGAACATGTCCCGCCGATTGTGCAATTAAATTAATACATCTATATACTATAACATTTTCGCGATAAGCTTCTATGTCGACTCTGATTAAATTACCATATGCAATGTCGTTTAGTTCAATAAAATTTTGTGATTTGGTAGTACTATTCTTCCAAAACTTTTTCCAATAATTTTTTATCATATATCCTAATATATTTATTGTTTTCAGGATTATATAATGATTTGGGAGGTAGACTAAGAGAGCTTAATAAGATGTTAATGTTCGTTAATGTAATTAAAATTATTTCTTTACAAATAGAAAGATATAGTATTTATTATCAAACATATTACCATGAAATATAGCAACTTGATAGGATATAAAACATGTCTTTACCATCTGAATATTATTCACAATGACCCATAACAGCTTTGAATAAGCTAATAAAAAATTTTATAAAAACTAAAAAATATGACGAAATAAAATCAATTTTAGCATCTAAGAACAGCTATAATTTGTTAGGGTTACATCATGCCATTACGTCATTTGATCTAGAAGCATATACACTTATTATTTCTTATGCTAACCCTAGCCACTTTACTTCTGCTGAATACGATAGATATATACATAACATCGATGATACATCTATGCTTGATGTAGCAGCATTTATAAATTTTGATACTATACAATATAGAGATACAAAAAGCAGCATGTTGCAAGAGTTGATTAAGTGTAAGAAGAGAACGATTGAGTAGCACAATAACAATGCAATTAGTGAATTTAAAATAGAAGGATTTGAATTAAAAATTAGCTAGTTATTTAAGTTTTTAAGAGTTTAAAAGCTTTATTGAATATAATAAAATTGAGATAAATATTGAAGAACTTAATATTGCAAAATTTAAAATAGAAAAATTATCACCGATTGCATATAGCGAAAACTCTGATATGACTATATTACTATTTTAATGACAAGGACTTACAATGTAAGCGATTTAAACGACAATATAATGCTTCATAACTATACAAAGCTTTTGCAATAGGGGCCTACAAATAAGTTATTAGCCTATAATAGCAGCGGTTAATATTCAAGTGCAAGATAGCCTAAAAATAATATTTGATAATAAATCATTTTCTCATTACGATTGAGACAATAACCTAATATGTATAGGCGCAGAAAAATTAAATTTAGAATCAATAATAGCACATAAATTTGGACATTATGCAATAGAGAAAACTTTGTACAATGCAAGTATCCCACTAAATAATAGTTTTCAAATTTTGAAAACAGATTTCGTAAAAAATGTACCATATCAAAATGATGATAAAATATTTTTGCCTAAAAATTTTGACAGCTTAAAGCGTTTAATTAATAGTTCATATGAATATAGTAGAGCGGCAAAACCAATACTTGATTTAACGGCACATTTAATATTAACACCAGAGGAAAAAAATGAAATTAGTAGTAAATATAACAATAGTAAAGAATTGATTAAATATTTAAAAAATGAGACTATATTACCTATATTTTACTTTAATAATTATAGACCGGAACAGATACAAGAGAATTAGAGGAAGTTATAAAAACTAATTCTCATACCCATATTATGTGACCACTTTAATTATTAATTTACTAAAATTACCTTGTGTAAAAGAACAGGATTATTATGAATAATTTGCAACTGATCAAAAAGTTCAATTGCAATGTATATTAACCAAGATTCTACCACAAATAATAAAAGATAAAGATCTTACTAGCGAGCAAGTTTACTACTTAGAAAGAATTGGAAATCTTATACACAGAGAATCAGATGATAGCGCTGCAGAGTGCATAGTTAGGTATCTAGAAATTAGTATAGATAATTTATTGCATCCCATCGAAGATTTACTTATTATTAATGCAATGCAACTGTTGGTAGATTTCTGGGCGGAACACATAGTTCCTAAAATGGAATCTACTATTATAGGATGTACAAAGGAATATAATTGTGACACATTTGATGGAGCGTAATTAATTTAGCTATTGTTGTGTGGCGCTTTTTATGTCATACCTACGCAAGCAGGAATCCAGTACTTTAAAGCTTTTTTTACTTTAAAAGTGAAACAATATAATAAAAAATCTTTGCAATCAAGATTTTTTTAGCCTGTATCCCTGCTTTCGCAGGTATGACATCACTGGCTTTTCGAAAACTATCCAGCACTATAACACAAAAACCCTAATCACTAAAATTATACCTAATATTTTTTCTAGCAGAACTTATATCTTTTAAACGTTCACACACCTTTTCAAAGACTTGTTTAGGCAAGATATTTGAAGCATTAATTTGTAAAAATTTATCGTCTTTTAATTTAATCGAAAAAGAAGGCTCTTGAAATTCTGGCCCATCAATTTCTCTAGCAATTTTTATATAATAACCGATTATATGACTGTTGTAATAATCACTTTTACTAATCATTTTCTTAGCTATTTTATTAATCTGCATGTCAGTTTTAGCAGTATAAGTAACCGTAAGGGCAATACCTAGCATAAGACGCTGTCTATGACTAAAAGGAATGTCTGAAGATAATATAAATTCCGAAACAAAATTTGCTCTAAGCGTTTTATCAATATTTTTATTATATTGTGCTAGCATTATAGCGAGTTCAATAATAATAAGAGTCGTGGCATCGGCATTAATTAAAAGATATTGTACTGCTTCAATATATTTTTCAATTTTACATATATTTCTATCAAATTTTACTAATCTCTTCACCCTCTCATAAATAATATCTTTTTCTGTTTCATGAGACGGCAACGAGTCAAATCTTACTCCTTCTTTTAAACCGTAATTTGAGATAATAATTTTTTCCGGTGAAAATACCTTAATCATTGCTTTTATTACTAAAACTGCATTATAATTTATGACTTTCTGCTCGTAATAACTCAGTTTTAATTTATCGATTTGCGATAATTTCTCTAAATATAACTCAAACTCTACACGATTTATTTCAAAATTATGTAAATTTTTAAGGGGATAATTTATAGACTCCATGTATATACGGCTCATTAGACGTAATGCACCGCCAATTAAATATAAATTAGGATAATGTGCAGCTCCAAATTCTTCCTCTAGCATTTTAGTAATCAGCCCGACATCACCAAAATTGCTACTAACAATAATTTTTGTACCAAGCGGCAATGATTTTAATTTACCGACTTTTTTATTTCCAATCTGTGCAAGCTCAAGACTTCCACCTCCAAGATCAGCTACAATACCGAAAGCATCACTAATACCGGAAATTAATCCGGCAGCAGTTAAATAAGCTTCACGTTCACCTGAGATAATTTCAATATCAATATTGAATCTCTTTTTAATTATAGCTTTGAATTCATCTGCTTTAGGATGCCCCCTAAGTATGGCTGTTGCAACACATCGAATATTAGTAACAGACAGTTTGGTAAAAATATGAATAAGATATTGTAGAGATAAATATGTTTGATGTTTTACGTCTAAATTATCTAAATTAAGTAAATTTGTAAGATAATTTCTAAATTTATAATTAAAAATTTCCGGCGCTCCAAGCTCATCATTTTCATAAACTACAGCTCTTAAAGCATTTGAACCGATATCAATAATAGCTGAACGCATTTTACTCATTATTTTCCGGAACAGTTATTGTTTCAGTCTCTTCCGAAGCCTCATTATTATTTGCCCTAGGGTCAAAAGGCACTTGAGTAGGTACAAAAGTCGGCGGTAATAATCTACTAGTAAAAAACTTATCTTCATAATACTTAATTTTACGCGATTTTATAGGCGGAAAGGATTCTATTAAAACAATTTGCTCATCTCTCGGTAACTGTATTACTTCTTGAGGTAAAAGTAAAGCTCTTTGAACCTGAGAAACGTTTTGGGTTCTAGTAGCAATATTAAGATCAAAAAATAAAGGTTTACTAAATGATCTTTGTTCTACCGTCTTATTACCGACAAGCTGCGATATTAAATTTGCCGTTTCATAGTTATTAGCGGCAAAAGTAATACGATATGTTGCATTAGATAAGAAAGAATTCATCCCGGCATCTTCATATGTTCCTTTTAACTGCTGTGTATCTTGGATAATTAAAAATAAACGAACTCTATAACCTCTAAAATAAGCTATACCGGCTTTAAAAGTATCCATCTTCCCGAGCGTCGGGAACTCGTCAAGTAAGAACATCACTCCATACGGCTCTTCCTTTAAATCCGGCATTTTGCGGCTTAAAAATTCTGTCGCCTGCTGATAAAACACCTGCATTAATTTTTGTAAACGCTGTATATTATCGGGTGTTAACCCTACATATACGGTTGTTTTGACTTTTTTAAATTCTTGTATATTGAAATCAGAAGATGCTGTAGCTGAATCAATAAGTGGATTTGCCCATAATTCAAGCGATGAGTTCATTGTAGATATTACGCCGGAACGCTCTTTATCGGCTTTTTGCAAAAATGCAGCAATATTCATATATGCAACAGGATGTATTACACCACCAAGCGTATCGAGTACGACCGCTAGATTATAAACTACGTCGTCACTCCTCATAGTACGCACTACTTCACCGAAAGATTTAGTTTTAGTAGGATCGGCTATTAAATATAGAGTTACGCCTAAAAATAAGCTTCGTGCCTCATTATTCCAAAAATCTTTTTCCGGCATTATAAGATTTGAAATTTTTTGAACGTCATCAACCATTTGCCCAGGCTTAGTACTAACCCAATCAATCGGATTATAACAATGAGTAACACCATCAGGATTAGAAGGCTCCCATACAAAAACTTTCTGCCCTTGCTTCTCACGCCAACCACTTGTCAACCCGTGATTTTCAAGCTTTATGTCATGCACTACTACCGAATCACTCCAAAATAACAAGTTAGGTATCACAAACCCTACACCTTTACCTGAACCGGTAGGAGCAAATAATAAAGCATGCTGGAACCCGTCTGCAACAAAATATCCACCGGCATCAACACCGATCAGCATACCTTTCTTAGATCTAAGACCTGCAGCCTCTATATCTGACGGATTAGCCCAACTTGCATCTCCATATACTTTTTCATCTTGTTTGAAAAATTGTAATGATTTTATTCTTTCAAAATTTTTAATGTAAAATATTATAACAATAATAGCCGGACTGAGAAGAGAGGCAAGTAGCTTCAATTTTAAATAATTATAGTCGGAAATTTTTAACTGCTCCCAAACGTTAATAAGCCAATACGCCCACTTATAAACAATATTTATAGCATTTATATTTACACCTAAAGCTCCAACCTCATTAGTAAAAATTGCAACAAATGCACCGCTTATCCAAATGGTACCAAAAATAACAACCGGATGAATTATAGCATGACCGAATATATTTCTAGTAACTTTAAGTATCTTATGCCATTCCATGAATTGATATTCCTAGTTTATGCTTATATATTAGTTTTTGTGTGGAGTAATTTTTACGTCATTGCGCGCAACTAAAAGGAGCGTGGCAATCTCAGGATTGTGGCTTGAGATTGTGCTTAGTCAATTACTGCATAATTTCCTCGCAATGACGTTTTTAAACCATCCCCTCAGCGTTCTTGTTCTGCTTATAATATACTTCCGAAACATATCTTTTCCCGCCGCTACCGCGTTTTAACTGCACAACAATATCTACAACGGTTAAAATATACTTCTTTACTTCTTCAGGCGGCATACCAAGATCTGCTTGCATAACCATAAGCTTTAACTGCTCAATAGCCATAGCGGGACTATCAGCATGCAGTGTTGATATTGAACCGGGATGACCTGTATTAATAGCACGCAAAAAACTAAAAGCTTCTTTACCTCGAAGCTCACCTACTATAATCCTATCTGGTCTTAAACGCAAACAGGCCTCTATTAAATCTTGAGTAGTCACATTTGCACGCCCCTGTCCTCCTTTGGAAGCCAGTAAATGCACTCTGTTAGGATGGCGTGATAGCACAATCTCACGAGCATCTTCTACAGTAATTAATCTTTCTATTGAAGGTATTTCAGTGAGTGCCGCATTAGTAAAAGTAGTTTTACCGGTTGAAGTACCGCCGCTAATTATGATATTTTTCTTTGAAACAACTGCATGTCTAATAAATTCTTTAATCTTTTTTTCAGCTAAGAAATTATTTAAAATTACTGCATCTTCATCTACTAAACTCTCTGTTGCAGTATCATCAAATGCCCCCATTTTAGCATATTCATCTAAAGTTAGATTCATACCGTTAGGCTTTCTTATAGCATAAATGATTTGTCCTATCTCACAAGCAGGAGGAAATACTATTTGAATACGGTAGCCATTCGGCAAAGTTGCCGAAAGAAGCGGTTTTTCTTCTGAAATCATCTGTTCGGTAGATTGAGCGACTAAACTCCCTAATGCAAGTAGATGTTCGCTATCCAGTTCCGGTATTTGCTTAGAATATATATCGCCTTTTTTTTCAACCCATACTTCTCCGGGCTTATTAACCATAATTTCGTTAATACCGTCTTCAGCAAATAAATTTTTAAAAGGAAGTAAAAACGTCTCTAAGGCTGCAAATTCTTCACTCATTTCATTACCTTCGATTTTAATAAAACGGCTTTTGGGAATTTATAATCCTTATTAACGTATATTCTAACCGGCGTACCTTGATTAACCGTTGTCGTCGGCTTAAACTGCTGCTGAGTTATCATATTTTTTACAACATGCGTTACATCCGTAAAAGCTTCAGTAGAAGCTTGTTGTGCTTGCGTCGGAGTTGATGCTATAGAGGTAGTAGTAAGCAAACTTGAAGCTGCCGTATTAACTGCCTGTACTAAGGTTTGAAGTCTCTGCTCAGCAGTATTCGCTGAAGAAGCAGTTTGTGCGGTTGTACATGCTTGAGTCATAGTAGTATAAGCAGTCGAAGTTTTATCGGTAATAGCAGCAAGTATATTAGTACAAATTGTAACTATCCGAGTATTGGCATCTATAGCGGTATTAGACGCAATAGTTTGAGCAGTATTTAACAATTGTTTTGCCGTAGCACTATTGGTAGCCGCTGCCTGAGAAGCTATAGGAGGCGGCACTAACTTATCAAGGACTTTAGCAAGCCCTATATTAAAGCCGGATTGTAATACGGCATTTGCAAATTGTTCTTTATATTTATTATCAACTCTTCCTTGTAATCCCGGTCTACCTAAATTATCAACTGCAGGTGAGTCGAATTCTATAGTATAACCGCTCGTTAAATCGATTCTATCCCATATTATAGAAACTCTACCATAACTACTGGACGAAGTTGAGGTTGCATATTTACCGAATATTTTTGACCCTTTCGGTATCAATATCACTTTATCTTTCTCAGAAAATACGTCTCTACTAATAATGGCTCTTATTTCACCGCCGAGATCACTATTTATTGCCGTCTCAAGGACTGCATCAATTAATTTACCGCGTCCGAGAACCAAAGACATATCACCGCGATCTTTAAAGGTCGTTTCTGCTGTAATCTGTTCCGGTGTTTTTTTAGGCTCTACACCACCAATTAACACTATAGCTGATTTTCTTTTTGCTTCACGACGTTGCTTCTCTGCATCGCTCTCAACTAACGTTCCTGAAGTCGAAGGCAACGAAACCGGCGGCAATGGAAGCGTTTTGTCTTTATGCTCTTCTACAGGAGTAGTAGGAGGTAAGACCGGTGGAACTTTTACTACCGGAGGGAGAGGCGGTGGAGGAGCGGTGGGCGTCTCAAGCTTAGGCGGATCAGGTAACTTTGGAATCTCCGGAATATTATCATCAACCTCCATAACAGGTTTTACAATATTACTCGGTATCTGAGTCTCCGGTATTTCTTCTTTTTCAGTACCGAAAAAAAGAGTATAAAAAATATATATAAAAATACCACAAATTACGACTACTATCGCAATACTCTTATTAAAGCTAACCGCAACTTTTGATAATTCTCTTTGTACTTCAGGAGAATCTGCTCCTGATAAAGCACCGGTATTATGATTGTTATTTTGCTCTTCAGCCATATCTAAATTATATTAGTTAAAGTGTTTTTATTGTCATTGTTGCGTGGATCGATTTTTCCGTCATTGCGAGGAAACCTCAGAGCAATTGTACGTCCGCAATCTCAGGAGTTTGTATTATTTCATAAGATTGTCACGCAGCCTACGGCTTGCTCGCAATGACATATCTACGCAGAAATGACATCGATTAAAATCTTGCCATGTAATTACTATTTTTCTTAGGGTAGTAAAATTTAATTACATATACTAAATCCCTTTCGTTACCCATCATAAGTTCCGTAGAAGCGATATCAAATTCATATATTCTTTTATTAGTTATAATAGTCATATTTGTACGAATATCTTTTTCAAGAGGCTTAATAAATAATCTATTTGCCAAAGGAGTTATTTTCCAAGCATAAGCATCCCCAAGAATTATATTTTGGACTTCTTCGTTTTTAGCAAATTCTATATGCGATTGAAAGCCAAAATGCAAAACTAATAAATAAACTTCATTTGGATTATATATATAAGTTTTTATCCTATTATCTTTAGTTATAGATAAATCATCTACATAATTATTACTACTATTACATGGATCATCTACAAGTGGACATTCTCGTTGTACTGTAAAACCGCTTAATAATATAAAAACTAAAAAATAAAATCTAACTATTGTCATCGTCTACCCTATATCCGTTCACTTGAAACCCTACCGGATTTACATCAAGTTCTGAATCTGTTAATTGCATAGGCACATAAGCATAACTTACTACCGCTATTTTATTATAAACTAATTGGTTTCCTGATGTTTCATTTACGGAAAATCTAACTATATATTTATCTGCTGCGATTTTTGACCATGATTTTATTACTAAAAATGTAGTATTTGCTTCTTTATATTTTAAAGTAGGATCAAAATCTTTATTTCTTATATAGCCAAGATAATTGTAATAAACACTGCTTGTTGAAAATAATCTTATTGTCGTACGAGCTATCGTTGCAAAATCAACCGGATTATATGTTTCCCGTGCTGTTATGTATTTCTTTATAAAATACCTTGTAAGAGACTCATCCGCCGTTAACACTGGTGATGAAATAGGTTCTACCACTGAGGCACGTCCGGTATTACTATTAAGCTGAATAACAAAAGGCTCAAACTGTTTAGATTTCACTACAAAGGCTATTACTAAAGTTGCTATAACCATAAAAATGGTTAGTAGTATTATTAATATGATAAGTAAGTTACGTTGAACAAGTAACTTATCAGATCGCTCTTCATACCAATTCTGAGTCATTTTTAAAGGATTAGCCGATTTAATATTTTCTTGCGTTTGTGTATCTCCTGAACCGCTTTGTGAGTTATTACTTGATTTAAAGAAGCCAAATATATTATTCATATCAAAGGTATTTTTCTTATTACAAACTATTACTTTTATACTATATTTACTGAATTAACAGGTCTTCTTACACAAGGATTTACGCTTACACTCGAACCATTATCTATATCAGCAGCAACGCACGGGCTTTTAATTTCATAAGGAGCTGAAGGGGTACATGACAACAATTGAGCAAGCATAATTAATACTAATAGAAGCTTTAATGATTTTAACATTCTAATTATACATTATTAAATTATCTTGTTACTATTTTAAAATTACCTTACTATACAATAGTTCACAAGCATTTTTTAAAAAAATCTATTTATAAATATAAAAAAATATTAAAAAGATTGTAAACGATTATACTCTGAAGTAAATAAAGAGTAGTTATACGAAGTGCAGCTTAGGAGAAGAGCGTATACTTAATACGTGGCTACCTGCAGACTTATAAAGACATTGTCGCCAATTTTTCAAGTGGGATGAGTATAACATAATAACTACCATCAATAATTGTTATTGTATAATTTTAATTTATAATTTATTTATTTTAATTTTAAAGTTAAACAATATTTGGTATTGTAGCAACAATATAAACTTGTTTTATAGCTTAAATAACATTAAATTCAATCATAATCATATTATAATAATTATGATAGAGTGTTAAAACAGAATAAAATGAGATATTAATCTAGTCATTATGGACCCATTAACCAACGCAATACAAGAATATATAAAATCCGGCGAATATTTTATTGATGCAAGAAAATGGTATAATTTTAAGTATATCTTACCGTTCAGTCATAGAAGTCTTCTGCTTTTAATATGCACGATTTTTACCTTATTATTAACCTTAGTTTGTATAAATATCACCATATTGCTACCTATAAACAAAAAAGTAAATTATTTAATAAAAGATGATGCCGAAAAACAAGCTGCCATTACTAATACTAAACATTCAACATTAGTAAAGCCTTATACCTCTATTGCAAATATTATGCTTCAGAATTATGTAAACCAACGAGAAGAATACAATTACGATATATTAAAAGAACAATTTACCTTTATCAAAAATGCTTCTACGCGTATTGTTTATATGCAATTTGCTAATTTTATGAATATTGATAACCCATTATCACCGGTCATAAGATATCAAAAACTATATAGACGCTCAATTAATATATTATCAATTAACAATATAAACGATAACGAGGCAGTTGTTACTTTTGAATCATTGGCAAAAAATAGTACGGATGCAATTTTAGAAAATATGGTATGGGAAGCAAGAATCGGATTTATAATGGATTCTATCAGTACAAATACATCACCTGATATGCCGTTCAATTTTACCGTTACTAGTTACAAGCTAAAGTTATTAAGGAATAAAAATCAGAAATAATATGAAGCAACTAATAATATTTTGTACTTTTATAATACTTACATTAGATGTATTGGCTCTTACTATATCACGACCTCTAGGTCGAGACCCACGTCTCAGAGTTATGACTTATAACCCTGACGATGTTTTCAAATTCACAGGATATTACGGCTATCAAGCAAGTATAGAACTAGCAAGAGACGAGGAAATAGTAAGTATTTCTATGGGAGATACTACTTCATGGCAAATAGTACCTGCCGGTCATAGGATTTTTATTAAACCGATGGAACCGGATGCTACTACTAATATGACTTTAATTACTAATAAACGGACGTACTTCTTTGAACTATATGCCGCTGAAACTCTTGATATGCGTGATCCTGAAATGGTCTTTAACGTAAAGTTTCTTTATCCGGATGACGAAAATGACAATATGAGCGGTCATATGCAAACTTTTTCTGCTGCCCTAGCAAGTCCCGACCTGACTCATCCTGAAAAATATAACTTTAATTACTATATTAGCGGCAGCGAAGAAATAGCTCCTATTAAAATTTTTGATGACGGCGAGTTTACTTATCTGCAATTTAGAGATAAAAACGCTGAAATTTCCGGTATTTTTGCTGTAGATGATTCACTTCGAGAATCTTTAGTAAATTATCGCCTTGCTCAAGATAATCCTAATATGGTGATCCTTGAACAGGTTTTTCCTAAGCTCGCTATACGTAAGGGCAAAAAAGTCACATGCGTATTTAATCAGTCTTTCAAAGCGTATTAATGTCTACCAACGTCACTACGGCAATGACGATGAAACTGATTCACGTAACAATACTTTTCTTACAATAACAATATAATTATGCATAATTTAATATATTTCTTTGCCTTGATCTTACTAACTAGCGGCTTATTTATAATGCTTACAAGTCGTAATTATATTCATAAAATTATCGGGCTTGGAATCTTTCAAAGTTCGGTGTTAGTATTGTATTTAAGTATCGGAAAAATTAAAACAGGCGGTGTACCTATTTTCCAAGAGGGCATCACTACTTACACTAGCCCTTTGCCTCATGTATTAATGCTAACTGCTATAGTAGTTGGGTTTGCTACTCTTAGCGTAGCTTTAAGTTTAATATATCAAATTTATAAACATTGTGGTACAATATCAGAAAATGAAATTAATTTTGATAAATGATTCTAGCTCACCATGTCCCTATCATACAAATATTATTCCCTTTATTTGGGGCTTTACTCTCAATAATATCTTTTCGCTTTATTACCTTTGCACGAATAATTACTACGATTTGTATTTTATCTAGCCTTTTGGTCAGTGTTTATGGATATAGCATTATACAAAATACGGAGCTATCTTACACCATGGGAGGATGGACTTCAAAAATAGGAATAGAATATCGGCTAAATGCACTAAACCAAGCTATTATTATTTATCTTAACTTGGTTTTATTATTCTTTTTAGTTTTTTGTCATAAGATTACTAATCAAACTATCTTAAAATATATAAACAATAATAGAAAATCTTTATTTTACGGTATATTATTATTCGCTCATACGGGCTATTTAGGGATGATGGCTACTCACGATTTTTTTAATCTATATATATTTATAGAGATTTCGGCACTGAGTAGCTATGTACTGATAGCCTCAGGTAATAATCCAAAATCTTTAATCGGAGCTTTTGATTATTTGATAATAGGTAGTATTGGTGCAACTCTTATTCTTATATCTATAGGATTTTTGCTAAGCATTACGGGTAGTTTGAATATGGCAGAAATTGCAGCGTATTTACAAGCACATACTAATTCCCGTATAATCACTATAGCTATCGGTTTTTTCTTAATAGGTGCTATTTTAAAAACAGCTTTTTTCCCTATGCATTTTTGGATGATGAGAGCTTATAATAACACGGCTTCAGTTATTTTAGTATATTTAGCAGGGATTTCTACTATAATAGGAATATATATAATATATAAATTTACTTATATTATTATAGGCTATGAGACAATTAAAACGGCTATTACAAATTTTATAAAACCTATCGCTTTAGCTACTCTTATTATAGCCCCATATTTTGCTTACCAAACAAAAGATTTCAAGAATATTATAATTTATTCATGTTGCACTCAAATAGGTTACGTATTTTTATTATACGTAACCGAAAACGGTATAATAGTTTTACCAAGTTTATTACTTACGGATAGTATAAATAAAATAGCTCTTTTCTTGATAGATGCTTATAATGGAAGCTATAAAAGAGAGCCTAACAAAGTTTTAATAATAATTGCTATTATGTGCAGCTGTGGCTTACCTATCAGTCCATTATTTTTTATCAAAGTAAATATTCTTGAATTATTATTAACACAAAATCTACTATTAGATTTTATTATAATTTTACTTAGCTCCGTAGGATCGTTATTTTACCATTATAAAATGGTACTATTGTCATTCCCGCGAAAGCGGGAATCCAGTAATTAAAAAATATAAACACAGTAAGTTTTTAAAACTAAAAGCACGATTTATCTCGCTTTTTCTGGATTTCCCCACTTTTAGCTAGGCATGACATAGAAAGCCATACAGGTAATGCGCTAACCATACTATCAAAAAAAGTATAACAGCTTATCATGATTACACAATTTACTACTCCGAGTCTTTTGATTCTATCAACTTTGCTAGTTGGTGTATTAAACTTAACTAGCCCGTATGCCACTCAAAAAGATAGCTTTATACGTAATTTTTTACTTATTACTATCGCTATTTTTTTCTTCGGTAATATTTTAATTATAGACTGGTTGTTTTTAAAAGGTATTAGAGCAGGGTTTGAATTTAATATATGCGGTAATTACTCTATAGGATTCCATCTTGAACCTTTAGGGCTTATTTTCTTAAGTTTAATAGGCTTTTTATGGATTTGTGCTTTACTTTACACTCCTAAATATCTTGCTATTAATAATATAGACTATTCTTCTAGATTCTTATTTTTCTTTAACTTCACTATTCTAATCGGTGTTTTAATTGCTTTATCTAGCAACTTATTCACGATGTTTATTTGCTATGAGCTTTTAACTATTTCTACAGCTTTTTTAATAGGACATACCAAAAATAATATAGTACTTAGCGGGTTATATAAATATCTAAAAATTCTGATGATTTCTGCCACAATATTATTTTTACCGGCAGTGATAATTATTTATACTAAAACCGGTAACGGAGATTTTGCAAGTGGAAGTTTAGTAGAAAATTATTTTTCCAAAAACCAGTCAATTATTTTATTGTTAATGTTTATTTGCGGTATTGCTAAAACTGCAATTTTTCCGGTGCATTCATGGCTTCCTGCTGCAATGGTTGCACATTACCCCATTAGTAGTTTGCTGCATGCCGTAATAGTGGTTAAAACCGGATTATTTTGTATTTACAAAATCCTATTATATATATTCGGTTTATCGTATTTACAAATGATATTTGCCGAGTTTAACTGGTTAATTTTTATACCGATAGTAAGCATATTTTATAGCTCAATCAAAGCCCTAGACACGGATAATATCAAAAAAATACTCGCCTACTCCACTATGAACCAATTAAGCCTTGCATTGCTTAGTGCTTTCATGTTAACACCTAAGGCACTTGGAGCCGCAATACTCCATTTAGTTTCACATTCTTTTACAAAAATCTGCTTATTTTATAGTATGGGAAGTATTTACAGTTTAAAGAAAGCCAATCAAGTACAGAATTTACATGGTACATCCAAAGAATTTCCTTTAATTTCTTTTATTATATCTATCTCTTCATTATCCTTAATCGGTATGCCTATCTTTAGCGGATTTATTAGCAAATTCTCAATATTACTTGCCGCAAGCGAACAGCATCAAATCATTGTTATGATTGTCGTAATAGCTAGTAGTATATTCTCAAGCCTTTACCTGCTCAAAATATTAAGCTCTATTTATAAACCTTCTTTAGTAGAATCTAACGTAACAAAACCACTCCCCTACTCTATGCAAATTAGTATAATAATGTGCTGCTGTGCCGTAACTCTTTTCTATTTTATTCAAATCTTAATCAGAGAATTTTTAGCTTATATTACATAAACATATTTACATAATCTACACATAATCATATAATATGTATACCGTAGATACTTCAAAAGTTGGAAGTCAAATAAGCAGTGCACCTACACAGCGTACAATAGTGAGCACAGGCGAATCCCGAAATTTGACGTACCACATCTTGAAGTATCAAAGGTATAAATATGGTAATTATTTTTGAGGATAAATATGGCACAAATTATTAGAGCAACAGAATTTGTACGATCTTTTTCAGATATTATGAATAGAGTTTACTATAAAGGCGAAAGCTTTGACGTTCAAAAAGGTAATCATATCGTAGCAAGGATTACGCCTGCAGAAATCAAGCCTTCTGTAGCAGTAAGAGACTTAGAGGAAGCTTTTAAAAATGGTCCACATCTTGATCCTGAAGATGCTGATCAATTCATGAAAAATCGCGAAGAAATAAGACACAATACTAAACAAGATATTAAAAAATTGGTTGAAAGATGGGATTAATTATTGATACTGCTATAATCATAGCTTTAGAAAGAGAAAAGGTAAGTACTAAGCAATGGTCACCTTACGGTCAGACTTATATTAGCCCTATTGTGTTAACTGAACTATTAATAGGAGTAGATAGAGTCAAGAATGAGAATAAACGTATAAAATGTTTAGCTTTTATAGAATACGTAAAAAGTCTGTTTACTATATTACCTTTCGGTATTGAAGAAGTATATACATATGCACGTATTACTCATGATTTATACACACAACGTATAACTATAGGAGCTCATGATATGCTTATTGCAGCAACGGCTATTACAAAAGGTTTTCTGATATTAACTCTAAATGTAAAAGACTTTAAAAGAATCCAGGGACTAGAGGTTTTAACAGTTTCTGCTAAGGATTAAAATGTTTATTCAAAATACCAAGTGTACATTTCCGCTTACTAATTTTGAGCTGATGTTTGATTTTCACCCACAAAATCAGCTAATAGCTCTAGCATTTCTAATTGTTACTGCTATCTTAAATCTTTATACAATTTCCCAAAATAGAAAATTAGAATGCTTAATCGGTAGTTTATACTGTTTATCCTCTATTATATGCGTATTTGCAGCTGATTTTATTTCCATGATAATCTCGCTTGAATTCATGACGATTTTTGCCTGCATAATTATTTTTTGTGACCAATTAAAGATAAAACCGGCACGTCAATATTTCCTCACTCATTTATTCAGCAGCGGGCTAATCTTAATCGGTATGACTCTTCTAATCCAAACAACAAGTAATACGACTTTTACTTCTTTAACGGCATCAGTAAATAATTTTGAGTTACCAGCAATATTCATACTTGCAGGTTGTTTAATTAATGCCTCGACTATTTTTGTAAACGGCTGGGTGGTTCATTGCTATCCTATAGCTTCAAGTAGCGGTATTGTATATTTAATTAGTTTTACTACTAAAGTTATTTTAATTATCATTTTAAAATTATTTAGCGGTCTTGAGATATTAAAGTTTTTTGGGATATCAATGATCATTTACGGATTAGTATTGTCTCTAATTGAAAAAAAACTTAAACGATTAATATGTTATCTTACCGTATCACAGCTTGGTTTTATATTAACGGCTATTAGCATAAACTCTCCAAATATAGCTTATCTTATTACAAGCTTTATATTCATACATATATTATATAACGGATTATTTGCTTTATATTTCGCTTATATAGAAGATGAGTATGATATTAAAAATTACCAAGATCTTCAGAATACTCAAATTAATTTTATTTTATTAAGCGGATTTGTTATTAGTATATTGATCTATACATCTATACTGCCTATTAGTTCGTCTTATATTAAAGATGAAATAGCTAATATTTTAAACGAGAATAGTGTAATGCTATTTTCCAAGATAGCGACTTGTACCGTATTATTTGGGTTGTTAATGGAGAGTTCTACGTCATTCCCATCTCTCTTTATGTCATTCCTGCGAAAGCAGGAATCCAGTAAAAACCTTAAAAATAAAAGCTTTATAATATTTCTGGATTCCTGCTTTCGCGGGGATTACATAAGAACTATAACCTACCTCTCTTTCTGCATCATAACTTTATGCATATGTTTATTCTACCCTATTCAAATATCACATACTGCTAACTTTAAGCTAGTGATCCTTGCCATCTCACTGTTATTGGCTTTAATATTTAGAAAAATACCACGCATTTCGACAGAAAACATAAACCTTGACCTATACCAATATATTGAAAAATTTATATATTTCAGTATCGATAAATATAAAGAAACGGCAGACAATAACGAAGATGCGGCAGAATATCTTAATTTTAAGATTATTTGGGATAATATTTTAAGTAAAATATCTGCTTGGCATAATCAACAAACTGCTATATTGATTGTATTATTCCTATTAATTAGTTTGATTTTAACACTACAATAATTCGATGTCATTTTTGTATAGATACCAAAATCGTCATTGCGAGAAGAAACTGTAAGTTTCAACGAAGCAATCTAGTAAACAATTCTGATTACAGAATTTTTGTATTATTTTACTAGATTGCCGCGTCACCTACGGCTCCTCGCAATGACGACTTTAGGCATAACAACACAAAAAAATAAAAAACATGAAACCACCAATAACAGACAAACAAAATTACAGCTTTGAAGTTCACGAAGCAACAATAAACGATGATTATCACTGGCTGCGTGATCCTAAGTGGCCAAATGTAGAAGACTCTAAAATTTTAGATTATTTAAAAGCTGAGAATCAATATACCGAAAATTTCTTTGCCGCTCTGCAAAATGATAAGGAAAAGATTTTTGAAGAATTAAAAGGACGGGTTAAATTAGACGATGAATCGGTTTATGTTAAGAACAAAGATTATTACTATTACCATAGAGTAGAGGAGAATAAAAATTATCCGATATATTGCAGAAAGCATAATAATATGGATTCAGCAGAAGAAGTAATATTAGATGTCAACCTTCTTGCTCCAAATAGCAGTTTTACTGATGTTGCTACAGTTGCAATGTCACCTGATCACAATTTAATGGCTTATAGTGTTAATTTTACAGGTAATGAACAATACAATATCAAAATATATAACCTTAAAGAACAAAAATACTTACCTGATGAATTAGGCAATGTACAGCTAAATCTCGATCGCTTCAGACAAGATGAATTTCAGGACAAGCCTGCGGAACGTACAAATGTACGTGAGCCTAGGCGAATGCCACAAAATTCGCTTGTATCAAGCGATCGAGATTTAGCTGTAGCGCCTACTATAATTTGGCATGAACACTTAAACGGCTTTTTCTATATTACTATTAATGAGAATCAACGCTGGGATAAGGTAATGTTTCACCGTCTAGGTGAAGAGGTCACTCAGGATAAATTAATATTCGAGGTAAAAAACCCTCTTCATTTTATCAGCTGCAAGAAATCAGCAAGTCATGAATATATTTTTATAAATTCAGGCGATCATAATGAAAATGAAATTTACGTAATTTCTATGCAGGATGATAGTTTTACGCCTAAATTAGTACGAGCTGCAGAAAACAAAATATTCTATGAAATAGAATATAATGGCGATTATTTTTATATTAAAACTAATTATAAAGCTAAAAATTTCCATGTTATAAAACTGCCGGTAAATAATTTTGAAAATACTAGCTGGGATGATATTTATATTAAGGAAGAACAAGACAAATATTTAAAAAGCTTTAATGTTACAAATAATTATTTAATCTTACACTATCGTGACCAAGGTTTACCGCTAATTAAAATAAAGCGATTTAAAGATTTACAAGAAAATACAATTCATTTTCCCGACGAAAGTTTCCAAGCAAGTAGTTTTTCTACAAACTTTGAGGAAGACGATATCAGAATAGATTACTCTTCTCTAGCAAGACCCAATACCACTTATAGCTACGATTTTAATAGCGATAAATTAACGATATTAAAGAGCCACGAAATACCTTCAGGCTTTAACCCGGAGGAGTATAAAGTAGAGAGAATATTTGCAGATAATGAAGATGTAAAAGTACCTATAACCTTGTTTTATAAAAAATCTTTATTTAAAAAAGACGGTTCAAATCCTTTATATCTAATGGGTTACGGTGCTTATGGCATCGCTATGCCCGTCAATTTTAGAAATACAGCAGTAACACTTGCCGATCGTGGTTTTATTTACGCAGTTGCTCATATTAGAGGTGGCGATGATCTAGGTCATGATTGGTATGAAGCTGCTAAGTTTTTAACCAAAAAAAGAACATTTGAAGACTTCATAGCCTGTAGTAGAGCTTTAATTAACGAGCAATATACAAGTAACAACAATATAGTAATAATGGGCGGTAGTGCCGGCGGTATGTTAATCGGTTACATACTCAACGAAAAACCGGAAATCTATAGAGCAGCAATCGCGCATGTACCGTTTGTTGATGTTTTGAATACCATGCTTGACGAAAGCTTACCGTTAACTCTCTTGGAATATAATGAGTGGGGTAATCCGAAAGAGAAAGAATATTTTGAATATATTAAATCATATTCCCCTTATGATAACGTAAAAGCACAAAACTACCCTGCTCTATTCGTTACTTGCGGTATATCCGACCCACGTGTAGGTTACTGGGAACCTGCTAAATGGGTAGCAAAATTACGAGCACTAAAAATGGACAATAATCCCTTATTATTAAAAACCAATATGGATACGGGACATAAAGGTTCTGCCGGTCGTTTTGATTATCTGAAAGAGATAGCTGACGAATTAGTATTTATTTTTAAGGTGTTTGATGTTGAGGTTTAGTTAGCAGATTTGTGGCTGGAATCCTGTTATGTCATTCCTGCGAAAGCAGGCAGCCAGGAACAAGCGCAATAAATTGAGCTTTTAAAAAGCTTTAAAGTACTGGATTCCTGCTTTTGCAGGAATGACATACAACACCTCTACTGAATACAAAAACAATGCATAAAAATTATCTAGAACAATTACAAAAATTACCGATTACTTTAATTGTACTAATTAGCTTAATTTGCTGTATTGGTTTCATTGTGCTTTATTCTGCAGCAAATAGTAATTTGCAGCCCTGGGCTTACAAACAAATTATAAATTTTTGTATATTCTTGCCTTTAGCTATTATTATTGCATTAATTGATTTACGCATAATATTTAGGTTATCGTATATCTTTTATTTGTGCGTACTCGCTTTACTAGTAGCCGTGGAGCTTTTTGGCTCAACTGCCATGGGCGGTAAAAGATGGATTGATATCGGTATAGTTAAGCTTCAACCTTCCGAACCGATAAAAATCGCCGTTGTAGTAATGCTTGCTAGATATTTCCATTCACTAACAATTGATGATCTTACAAAATTTCATAAAGTTATTATACCGATTATAGGAGTTTTAATACCGGCTTTTCTAATAATTAGAGAACCAGATTTAGGTACGGGAATGATTGTTTTAATTGTTTCGGCAATTATATTTTTTGCGGCAGGTCTTAGAATAAAATATTTTATAATACTAGGTCTTGCTGCTCTTATTAGCCTACCTATTGCTTGGAATATGATGTATGATTATCAAAAAAAACGGGTAATGGTTTTTTTAGATCCCGAACATGATCCGCTTGGTGCTAGTTATAATATTATTCAGTCTAAAATCGCTATAGGTTCAGGTAGCCTATTTGGACGCGGTTTAAATCAAGGTAGCCAAAGCCATTTGGATTTTCTTCCCGAACATCAAACTGACTTTATCTTTGCTACCTTCGCTGAAGAGTTCGGCTTTATAGGAGGAATGTTTTTACTAATATTATATTTTGCACTTATAACTATTTCTTTATTAATTGCCGCAAATTGCCGAGAGATTTTTAGTAAATTAATAGTAATAGGTATTACTTCAATCTTATTTACTCACGTATTTATTAATATAGCTATGGTTATGGGCTTGCTTCCCGTAGTAGGCGTACCACTACCGTTTATTTCTTACGGCGGAACAATGATCGCATCCATGCTAATCGGCTTTGGGCTTGTGATGAATGCTCAGGTACACAGACATACCGCTTTAAACTAGTGCAATTATATTGACAAAATGGATAACATAAATTAATAATAAGTTGCACTTCACTTTCGGATTTTCGTATAAAGCGCAATTTCCTATTGACTTTTATATAAAACAGTATAGATTTCTTTACAATTTAATTTTTTATAAAGAATTTATGCTTGGCTATGAGAAAGCACAAACAAGTTTAAATAGAGAACCAAAACAAGCATGAGATATTTTGTCTATAGTGGCTATTTTCTTTAAATTATCCTCACCAAATTTATATAGGTTTATTTTATATTGTTCTGCTAACGGATCGTCTGTTTCTGCAAGTAATTTAGTTATAAACTCCTCTAAACTTACTATTTTGCTTGCTGAATTATCGGTTGTAAACATTTCATAGTTTCTATCTTCAAATATTATCTTGCCTTCTATTCCTGATGCTTTACTAACCGATACCGTAAAAGTAAAATTATATTTCTTTATACCATTTAAAATAAACTTACACTCAACTCATTTATCACACCGCTTTTTAATATGCTTTTACATACTTCTTTTAAAAAGATTTGCGTTTCGCTTATATTCGGTAATTCGTTAAAACTCGCAATAAACCATTCTATTACTTCAGGATTTTTACTTTTTTCATATTCTTGAGTGATGTAATCGGTTATTGTGTGTAGAGGGTTTGGGCGTCTATTTCTAAATATAAATCCTTATCAAAATTTTGAGTTCTATGTAGATCAATTATTTTTATTAACCTATTAACTTGTTTATAACTAGCTTTATCAAATGATCTTAAATTTATTATATTAATTAAACTTACAGCAACTGCATACTTAACATATCTGTCAACATAAGGGTCACTGAGTATATCTTTGAACACTTTAAATGCTTCTTCTACCGGTTTTACCTTTCCTAATTCAACTAAACTTAAAGCAGACTCCGATTTGTCAGAATTACTAAATAAATTTTTCAGTATTTTAGATGCGTCATGTGATATATTGGGGTTTATTTGTATTATCCAACCTAGGATTTTGGCGATTGTGAATTCAATATAATTACTAGGGTTATTAAGTAGTGTATTCAATATTTTTAATGTCTCTTGGGCTAAACTAGGATTTATACGTACTGTTTCAGTTAAGCTCCAAATAACTACAATTTTGACTTCGTTGCCGGAATCGTTTAATACTTCTTTCAATATACTAAATATTGCTAATGTTAAACTTGGTACAATATATATTAACTATAAGCTTACAACAGCCGTAACCTTAATATAAATATTAGAATCATTTAGTAGATCTTGCAGTGTATTTAAAGCTTATTGTTCATATATTACACTTAGCATTTCAGTTAAGCTTCTCAAGTAGCTTGATATAAAATTTCATTATTAGGGTTACCAAATAGTTATTCTGATTTTAAACATTGCACAGTATCAAATTTGACATAATTAGGCATTACGGATTAGTGTTTGCAATATGTTCAATGCTTCTTTTACTAAACTAGGCTTTGCCTTTACTATTTCAACTAAAACTGAAACTGCCTCGCACTTGAAATTTTCTATAGGATCATTAAATAATGCTTGCAGTGCATTAAATTGCCTTGGGTGCTATATTAGGTGTTGTATTTACTATCTTAACTAAGCTTTTAGTAACTAAGTATTTGTTGTATAATTTTTTTTTACCTGATTTAATATTTTTATATCTAAATTAGGCATAATATTAATTATTTCAATCAATATTATATTTACATATTCATTTAATACCTTTTTATTTAATAACGGTATTATTTTTTTTAAACTTTCCTGTAATACTGTCTTATCTATCGTCTCATCTAATATTTGGGCTAATTTTTGTAATTGTTCATCTTTAATTTCTAATAGGCTTGTTAACTTCTTATAAATTTTTGTTTTACTGCCCCATTCATTTCTTATTTGCTAATCCTGTGATGATTCCTATAACTTTTTTCAATTCTTGAGGGTCCGTTTTTTTTATTTTGTAATTTTTCATTTACTGTTTTAACAATCGCTTCCGATAAATAACCACTGTCTATTATATGTTGTTCCCAACCTGTAATATCTTTTAGCACAACTTCATCTATTAAATATTGTATTTGTTTTAAATTCGGTATTCTACTATCAAATTTCCCGTTAATGTTGCTTTGAGCTAATAAATGCATTAATAGTATAATCTTTCTTTCAATCCCTAACTCTAATATCCTATCCACATTACATGTTACAGCTTTCCAAAATATTTCTATTAACTCTTGATTATTTTCATTACTTACCATCCCTGTTAGAAACTTCAGAGTCATTAGATATTTCGGATCGTTTCGATGCGCACCTATAAAATTTGCTGCTGTATATTTTGTGTTGTTATCTGCTAACTGATTTTTTAAATAACATGCAGCTAGATATTCTTGAAATGTTAAATGAATAAACTGAAAATTTTGCCCTTCTATTCTTAATAGCCCTTGTTCTATAACTTCGTCTATATCTAATATATCTTTCTTGCTTTCTACTACTTTGTTCTCTACTCACTTCCCTGTTGCAACAAACGACTCATAAGCTATTTGCTCTAAAAAACTCATTTTGTTTTTTAAGTGATTATTAGCTTCAGTTTTATTGTTATATTTAAGTCGTTTATATAGTAAAATAATAAACTGGCTTAATAATAGGCATTTAGAAAAAAACAAATTATTATTTCACTATATAAACGACTTATATTAAAATCTTGATTACTGTTTTTTTTGAAATTTATCCCTTATTGCTTGATCGCTCCAAACCAAACATATTAATGCAGTATTGATAGGAACTGCACATATTTCTTTTATTTGGCCATGAGTATCCAAAAAGATTTTTAATGGTGTGCCAAGCTCTTGATCATACTCAAAATTTTTATGTACATATTGCTCTATTCCCTCACTATAACCAACCGCATTAGGCCTAGAACTGATTACGATATTTTTATACTGCAATACCGAATCCATAATATCTCGGTAATCACGATTACTCTGTGATAAAAACGCTACCTCATCATAACCATCCAGTAGTAATAATATCCTATCTTTATCTTGTATGCTTTTTATATCTTCAAGTTTTATATCGTTAGAATCTAAACAATAATGGACAAAACAACTTAGTATATCTATATCGTCATCTATATTAGTACCATAACGTACTGTCCAGCTTAACAATTCCTTTAACCTGATTCTAAATACATAATCAAATTTGTTGTTCCATAGTTTTTCTTTTTCCCATTTATAAGATAGATAATGCATTAACGTGGTTTTACCTATTCCTGCACTACCGAATAACAATACTTTACCTATATCAACTTGCATTCTGTTTATTTTCTCAACTATATTTTTTATTTCTGAGGTACTTTTATTAGTTAGATTTCTGCGAAGTATCGCAAACTTATTTTCTTCATTTAGTGACTTAACTATATTATCAATTTTTTCTTCTTGAACTTGATAATTTTTATCAAACAACTCCCTTATCTTTTCTTCCGTATCTATGGCTTTAAAAATATTCTCTATTTCTGCCGGTGATGAGACAGCAGTAGATTTCAGTACGTGGGCTAGTCCTTTTGTCGGCAATAGTCCTCAAAAGGCACAAAATAATCTAAGCGGTTATAAATCTAACTCAACCAGCAGTACTGTCGGTTTTGATAGTTGAATAGGCGATGATTTCTTACTTAGCGTTGCTAGTGCATGGCAAACGAACTCTTACGACTGATATGGCACTGAGATTAGGTAAATATTTTCACACTTCAGCCCAGTTATGGATTAATTTACAAGCAAGATATGATTTAAAATTAACCTAGCGTAATGAATGGCCTCATATTAAATCGTATTCGTACTATGGAAACAGCAAGAAAAGCTAGTTGATCATTTCCTAGCAATGGCAAAAGATTCAGGATGTCTTATGGCAATATCGATATCCTACATAAATCTTATTCTTATACTGTCGCTTGTACCAAGTGCATAAGGGTTAACTAACACATCTAATACGCCCCATTGCCTGACATAAAATATTAAATAATACTTTTTATCACGGAGTAATACATTATAAAAAAGGCAACAAATACTACCCTTATATTTACAAGCCTATTGTTACTCAAGAATTATAGAACAAATAGAAAAAGTTTTTGCATCAATGTATATTGAGCCTGATTTATTGAGCAACATAATTAAAAGTGTTAAAGAATCGGCAAAATATGAAAAAGATTATTATAACACAAGAATAACAGAATGAAATAAAGAGCTTATCAGTGTAAAAAATAGCCTTGATAAGCTTAGAAGTAAACTTTTAGACGGTATATTTACAAATGAAGAATACGAAGAAGATAAATATAAATTAACAACACGTCGTGATAAAGTAATGTTAGAGATAGCAGAGCATAATAAAGGTAATGATTGTTTTACGGACAAAATGATAGATGTACTAAATTTAGTTGCCAATGCACATCAATATTGTGTTTTGTCGAATGCTGAGGGAAAAAGACGCCTAATAAAAACTGTGTTTTCAATTAAATTAACAGGCAAAAAGCTTGACTTTATGCTGCATTCGCCGTTTGATTCATTCGTAAAGTTGTCAAAAGTTGAGGAATGGCTCCCCGGGCCGGACTCGAACCAGCGACCGAACGGTTAACAGCCGTTTGCTCTACCACTAAGCTACCGAGGAACATTAGAAGCATCTGGAAGATTCAGATACTTCCTTATAACAAATCTTTATTATAACGTCTAGCGTTTTCTTTATATAAAATAAAAAAGTTTTATTCATCACCTATTTTTAAAGCTGCAATAAACGCAGATTGCGGAATTTCGATATTACCGTACTGTCTCATTCTCTTTTTACCTGCTTTTTGTTTCTCAAGTAATTTACGTTTACGACTTATATCACCACCGTAACATTTAGATAACACATCTTTACGTAGGGCTTTAATAGTCTCACGCGCGATAATACGACTACCTATACTTGCTTGAATTGCTATATCAATCTGCTGTCTCGGTATTAAATCCTTTAACCTTACGCATAATGCCCTCCCCCTTTGCTCGGCACGTGAGCGGTGTACGATTGTGGATAGTGCATCAACCACCTCTGCGTTAACCAAAATCCCAAGCTTAACAAGTTCGGAAGGTTTATAAACATCCATTTGCCATTCAAAACTTGCATAACCTTTAGAACAGCTTTTTAAACGATCGTAGAAATCGTAAACTATCTCATTTAGCGGTAATTTATAAATTATTTTAGCCCTATTTGCTATATAGCTATGATCAAGCTGCATCCCTCTCTTTTCCGTACAAAGCGATAGTACCGCACCTAAAAACTCATCAGGTACCATTATAGTTGCCTTAATCCAAGGCTCTTCCATTGATTCGATTTTTTGTAAATCAGGCAAATCTGCTGGGTTATGTATCTCTAAGTTCTCACCGTCCCGCATATGAATTTTATACACCACGCTTGGAGCGGTAGTGATTAAATCTAAATCGAATTCCCTACTTAAACGTTCTTGGATTATCTCTAAATGTAACAGCCCTAAAAAGCCGCATCTAAAACCTACTCCGAGTGCCGAAGAACTTTCCATTTCATACTCAAAACTAGCATCATTAAGGCGTAATTTAGCCAGTGAATCCTTTAGATGCTCAAATTCCGAGCTATCCGTTGGATAAAGACCACAAAACACTACGGGTAAGTTTGGTTTAAAACCCGGTAGAGCTTGCTCACAAGGCTTTGTTTCATCAGTGATAGTATCCCCAACTTTACAATCCGCTACTTGCTTTATAGCCGCAGTAAAGAAGCCGATTTCGCCTGCATGCAGAACATCCGAAATATGTTTTTTCGGAGTAAAATAGCCAACATTCTCAACGGTATAAACTGAGTTAGTAGCCATCATTTTAATACGCATATTCTTACGTAAGTAGCCATCAATAACACGTACTAAAATAACCACGCCAAGATATGGGTCATACCAACTATCAACAAGCAAAGCTTTCAAAATATCAGAACTACTTTCTTTTGGCGGAGGTAATTTATTTACTATAGCCTCTAAAACTAAATCAATCCCTATACCACTTTTAGCAGAGATTAGCACAGCCTCACTTGTATCGATTCCGATTATATCCTCTATTTGCTGCTTAACCTGTTCAGGTTCTGACGCCGGTAGGTCAAGCTTGTTAAGCACCAGTACAATCTCATGATCATTCTCGATTGCTTGGTAAACATTGGCAAGCGTTTGTGCTTCTACTCCTTGCGTACTATCAACTACCAATAACGAGCCTTCACAAGCAGCAAGTGACCTACTAACTTCATAAGCAAAATCGACATGCCCGGGAGTGTCCATTAGATTCAAATAGTAGGTGTTACCGTCTTTAGCTTTATATACAAGCCGCACGGTTTGTGCCTTAATAGTTATACCTCTCTCTTTTTCAATATCCATCGAATCTAGCACTTGCTGGCTCATTTCCCTAGCCTGCAAGCCGCCGCAATGTTCAATTAACCTATCGGCTAACGTAGATTTACCGTGATCAATATGGGCAATTATTGAGAAGTTCCTTATATATTTTTGATGATTCATAATTATTGTGATATAATTTGCATTTGTTTATTGTCTGTTATCCCGCGATCAAGTCGCAGCATGACACTAAACCACGATAATATATAACAAAATCGAAATTTATAACAGGAAAAAATAATGCGAGCTGAAATAGAAAATTATGTAAAAAAAATTGAGCAGTCTTTAGAACTACTTTGGAGGTCACTTTGACGTTGAAGCATCAACTGAAAGACTGAACGCGTTAGAAGAGTTAACAGCCGATCCTAGTTTATGGAATGATCAGGCTAATGCTCAAAAATTACTGCGAGAAAAAAGTAATCTAGAAGAAAAACTAAACGCTTTTAATAAACTCAAATCCAATTTAAAAGATGCTTTAGAACTTGAAGAAATGGCTGAAGCCGAAAACGATTTAGAAACACTTTCACAAATTGAACAGGACTTAAAAAATTTAAGCATCATTGCTGCCAAATTTGAAACGGAATGTTTGTTTTCAGGTGCAGCAGACGGTAATAATTGCTTTTTAGAGATTAATGCTGGAGCCGGGGGAACTGAAAGCCATGACTGGGCGTCTATTATGATGCGTATGTATTTGCGTTTTGCCGAAAGACTCGGCTTTAAAACCGAAATAATCAATATGATTAACGGCGAAGAGGCAGGCATTAAATCATGCACGATTAGGATAATAGGAAAGCGTGCTCACGGCTGGTTTAAGACCGAAGCTGGCGTTCACAGATTAGTGCGTATTTCTCCGTTTAATGCAGCCGGTAAAAGAATGACTAGCTTTGCAAGTAGCTGGATATATCCCGAAATTGATGATAATATAGCAATTACTATTGAGGATAAAGATTTAAGAATCGATACTTTTAGAGCATCGGGAGCCGGCGGGCAGCACGTTAATACTACCGATTCAGCTGTACGTATCACTCATATACCGACCGGTACGGTAACACAATGCCAAAGCGATAGATCGCAGCATAAAAATAAAGCTCAAGCTATGAAAATGCTTCAAGCCAAACTCTATGAGCTTGAAATGCAAAAACGTACTGATAGCGTTAACGAGCAGAATGCCGCTAAAACCGATAATAGCTGGGGACATCAAATTAGATCATATGTTTTGCAACCTTATCAAATGGTAAAAGATTTACGTACCGATTATGAAACTTCCGATACTAAAGGAGTGCTTGACGGTGACCTTGAAGAATTTGTTTCCGCAAACCTTGCTATGAATGCAGGTGGTAAGAAGTAGTGAAAATCAATGAGCAATACTTTAAGTAATGAATCATACACTAATTTAATCAAAAATTTAAAACAAGAAATTAGCAAAGCTCGTATTAGAGCCCATTTAGCAGCAAATAAAGAATTGATAGTGCTTTATTAGCATATAGGAAAATTAATTTTAGAACGTCAGAATAAAGAAAAATGGGGATCAAAAGTGATGCAAAATATTTCTGATGATTTGTGTAAAGAATTTCCTAAAATGCAAGGATTATCATATCAAAACCTTTCTTATATGCGTCAGTTTTTTGCAGAATATAATAATGACCAAATTCTCCAACAGGCGGTTAGAGAAATCGCATGGAGTCATAATATTATTATTTTTTCAAAACTAAAAAATATAAATCAAAGAATTTGGTATGCACAACAAACCATCGACAATGCTTGGTCAAGAAATGTATTATCTTTGCAAATTAAAAGTAACTTACATGAAAGGTCAGCGAAAGGTATAAATAACTTTTCCAATACTTTACCTGAGCTACAGTCCGATTTAGCCAGGTCGATTATAAAAGAACCGTATAACTTAGAATTTTTAGATATTCAAGGTAAAATAATAGAACGAGATTTAGAAAATAAATTGATAGATAATATTAAAAACTTTTTATTAGAGTTAGGACAAGGTTTTGCATTTGTTGGCAATCAGTATCATATAGAACTTGAGGGAGAAGATTATTATTTGGATTTAGTTTTTTATCACATAAAACTCAAATGCTATGTATGTTGTTATTGAATTAAAAACCGGCAAGTTTAAGCCGGAATATGCCGGTACACTAACTTTTTATCTTAATTTAATGGAGCGCACAATTAAAGATAATTCGGACAATCCTACAATTGGATTAATTTTGTGCGAAGCAAAACAAGGTATTACTGTAGAATACGCTATAGAAGGCATCCAAAAACCAATAGGAGTATCACAATTTAAGCTTACAGCAACATTACCTAAAAAGCTTGAAAAATTCCTGCCTACCCCTCAAGATCTAGCAAAGCTAAAAAGCGAATAAATTACTAAAAGTTATTTTTCTTGATACCATGGTCAAGCTTTGGTATGACCTTTTCATATTTCAACCTTATTATTTTTATCGCAACATGAAAAACTAGAAAAACTTTACTACTGCTATTTCTATATTTATTATAGCTATAGCCTCGATGCTAGGATTTCAGAGTTATCAAAAATTTACTCAAGATAAACATTTTGAGCAGGTAATAACCGTAAATAATCTATAGTGTGATCCTGCTAATGAAAAAATCCGCAAGACATTCTTATATCAAAATACCTATCAATTCCGATACTCAAAATATAGAGGCTGCAGATAAAGAGGACGGATATAATAGGATGAGGCTTGGCATAGATAGAGATTGCAAGAGAAGTAGCAAATAAAAAACTTGATAAGCAAATATCTAGCCTAACATATGAAGAATTGAAAAAATACGGACCGATGATTTTGTTTAACGGCGGAGCGTATGATAATAAATTACTACAAGAAGCGCTTGATAAAAATATTATTACCGATTATCCAAAAGAAAATTTTTATATTTTTACGCTGCCGGAATACCAAACCAATACCGGCGTGGACAATTTAACACTCTATATAAAGAGCATGAAAACGGTAATATTGACTTAAGTAATGCCGACATTGCTATTGTTACTCATGCTTATTATTTTCCTCGTGTTAATCGATATTTTGATAACAAACCGAATTTTGACTTCTTCTTTATTCATAACACTAAACCTATAATTTTCTTAGTCGATCGAAAATTTGAAACCATAGGAGTAGATAATGAACTAAAGCATGAGCTAATAAAATTACCTAACTATATAGAGAAAGGTTTTGTTTCAGAAAAATTAAATGCTAATATTTAGCAATGTTTGATTAATCAATGACTATCTCTCTTGCTTCTTGTTCTTTAATCTCAATACGAGGTAGAATAATAGTAAGTATTCCATTCTTAAGGCTTGAAGAGATATTTGCCTGATCTACATCTTCATATAATGATATTACATAATTAAAATTTTTATTCATATAATTATCTGAATCATCAGCTTTATTTTTTTCTTCTATATTCCCTGTAATAAATAATTTATTACCGTTTACTTTAACCTTAATTTGACTTTTATCAAAGCCAGGTACTTCCATAATAATAATATACTGCTTATCTTTAGTAATAAAATTGCTTTTTATGCTATTAGATTCATAAAGCAGCAATCTATTTTTAAATAAATTATCAATATTTGTAATTTGATTATCTATTAAATCTGCTACCTGACGCAGTGGCGTTGCATTACCGGAATCATAATTCTTATTAGCTATTGCAATATTACTAGATAAAATCATAGCTGCTATAGACGGAATATATAATCTTACGCTCTTTAACATAAAACCACCATTAATTTTGTTCACCATTAATTTTGTTAGTTATATAATTTAAATATATAAAATTATCTATTTAAAATTCAAGTCTTATATTTCCATAATTTGCTGAAAGTACTCTGCCCAAAATAAAAACTAATAATCTCCGCAAAAATAGTTTGATCTTCTATGCCCCATAATATATCTAGATATTCAACTAGCAGAGCAGAACTTTTGAACGATTTATATTGAACATATTTAACTCCTCCATACATTGCAAAAAAGCTATAGGCAAGCACGGGTCTTACCGAGCCATTTAAAGCATCAACCCAACTAACACCTGATTTATAAGTGGAGTAAAGAGAATATTACTCTACCATTTCTTGTGATATGGTCAGCTCTGTAAAAGTTTTAGACTGATTAAGTTTTTGTTATTAGCAATTTGACGGTCTAAAATATTTATCTCGTGTTTTTTGTCGTTAATATCTTTATATATTTTCAAAATTTCAGGAATTATTGAACTCATAAATCCTGTTATCGCCACAAGTAAAGTAATCATAAATACCTATCTATATAAATTTTAGGATAAGTATAGCAAAGATAAGTCATTATACTAAGAAAGAGGCAGCATGGACTGATTATTTATGTCATTTCTGCGAAAGCAGGAATTCAGTAAAAAATGATAAAAACACAGCAAACTATATAAAAATTTAGTATATAATTAGATTAAAAAACTAGATTCCTGCTTTCACAGAAATGACATTGAACATGTTTAATGATCCATGCAACAACGCCAATAATAGGAAAACTGATCCACTCAACAATTACTTTAAATTAGACCAAATGCGGTTTTTTGCAATATAGAAAAAGATAGTAAATACCGCTAAAAACATCATAACTTTAAGACCCATAGATTTACGATGTTCCATTTCCGGCTCAGCTGCCCATTGTAGAAATACCACAATATCTTGCGACATCTGCTCTACACTTGCGTTAGTACCGTCCATATAGGTTACCTGCCCATCTGTAAGCGGCGGCGGCATTGCTATTTGCTCTCCAGGGAAATAGGGATTATAATGAGTTCCCTGCATCAGCTTAAAATCTGCCGGCGGTTCGGTATAGCCGGTAAGTAGCGAATATATATAATTAGCTCCGTCATGACGTGCTTTTATTATCAACGATAAATCAGGAGGATGGGCACCGTTATTAGCTGCTCTTGATGCTTGCTCATTAGGGTAAGGAGGTACAAAACGATCAGAGGGAAGAGCGGGGCGGTCAAACATTTCACCATCATCATTAGGTCCGTCTTGTATCATATAGCCTTTGGCAATCTCTTTTATCTCATCATCCGAAAAGCCGATATCTTTAAGATTACGGTAATATAAATTGTTTAAACCGTGGCAGACACTACAAACTTCTTTATAGACCTGAAAACCTCTTTGTGCTGCTTCACGATTAACTGTACCAAATATGCCGTCAAACGACCATTTCATCTTTTTTGGATGTAATACTTCTTCGTTGGCTAAACTTAAGCACGAAGTTAGTAGTATGATGATAGAGATAAGTAGTTTAGTTTTCATAAATTTTTTTGAGTCGTCATTGCAAGGAAAAATTGCAAATGTTGACGAAGCAATCTCAGGAGTTTATATATTATTTTATAAGATTGTTGTGTTGAGATTTTGTCTTTCCTTGCAATTTATTCTATTAATTTAATTTTTTTGTTTCTTAAACCGGCTTTAATTTGTTTTTCTCTATTTATTGCTGAATTCATAGTTGATGAATTTCATAAAATACTAAAATTTTGCAATTTTTACTAAACTCCTTAATTGTATCATTTTGGTGTTGATATATTCTTTTATTCAATTAAAAGTAACACCAGTATAGAGTATACCATTTTCTTATTAGTTACTATAATATACTATTGGTTACTTCATAAATTTGTATAATACAAAAAACGTCATTGCGAGCAGCCATAGGCTGCACGGCAATCTCATGAAATAATAACAAACTCCTGAGATTGCTTCGTCAATTGCTATGCAATTTCCTCGCAATGACATCTCTTTGCAATGACTTAACTCTTACAATTCCTCCGGCAATGGCAGCGGTTTTTCATATTTACCTATCAGCGGCAGAGCTACTAAGACATGAAAAAAGTAATAACAAGCAGCAAAACGGCTAATGGTAATATACGGCTCTTCTGCCGGCTGCCCACCTAAATAACCAAGCAATAAACAATCTGCCATAAATATCCAAAAAGCCATTCGGTATATCGGTCTATAATTGCTACTTCTAATTTTTGAAGTATCAAGCCAAGGTAGTAACAATAACACAAATATACTTCCGAACATTAATAGCACCCCACCGAGCTTAGACGGCACGGCTCTAAGTATTGCATAAAACGGCAGAAAATACCATTCAGGGACAATGTGGGCAGGCGTAACTAACGGATTTGCTGGAATGTAATTATCGGGATGTCCTAAATAATTAGGTTCGTAAAAAATAAAATAGGCAAATATTATGAAATAAACTCCGAAACCGACAAAATCCTTTACGGTATAATAAGGGTGGAACGGAATAGTATCTTTAGGGCTTTTAACATCTATACCTTTTGGGTTATTTGAACCATGCTGATGCAAGGCCACTAAATGCAGCATCACTAAAGCAACAATAATAAACGGCAATAAATAATGCAGTGAGAAGAACCTATTTAATGTCGGGTTATCAACAGAAAAACCACCCCATAACCACGTAACTATGAATTCCCCTATTAACGGAATAGCGGAAAATAAATTAGTAATAACCGTTGCTCCCCAGTAGCTCATCTGCCCCCAAGGAAGCACGTAACCCATGAAAGCAGTAGCCATCATGGTTAGAAAAATGATGATACCGATATGCCAAAGCAGTTCTCTAGGTGCTTTATAAGAGCCGTAATACAAACCTCTTGCTATGTGTAAGTATACGGCGACAAAAAACATCGATGCACCTACCGCATGAGTATAACGCAGTAACCAACCGTAATTCACGTTACGCATGATTCGCTCAACACTATCGAAAGCATGATCAACATGCGGAGTATAGTGCATAGCAAGTATGACGCCGGTGATTATCTGAATCACTAACGCAATACCGGCAATAGAGCCTAAATTCCACAAATAGCTAAGATTTTTCGGAGTTTGATAATGACTAAAATGCTTTAGGAACGCAAAAATAGGAAGACGATAATCTATCCATTCTATAATAGCATTAGGCTTTTTAGGGGTAATATCTTCATTCATAAATAATTACCCGATTCTAATTTTTTTGTCGCTAATAAAAGTGTAAGGCGGCACAGCTAAATTTAAAGGAGCAGGACCTCTTCTAACTCTACCTGAAGAATCATATTGTGAACCATGGCACGGACAGAACCATCCATCATATTCACCTTGATTAGCAAGCGGTACACAACCTAAATGCGTGCAGATCCCGATCGTCACCAGCCAATTATCATGCCCTGCTTTCACACGTGCTGCATCTGCTTCAGGATCAATCAGCTCTGACATTTTAACGGCTCTTGCTTCAGCTATTTTGTCAGGCGTACGGTTAGTGATAAAAACCGGTTTACCTTGCCATTTAACCGTAACTGTTTGACCTACCGCAATATTTGATAAATCAACCTCAATTGATGATAAAGCTAGCACGTCCGCAGAAGGGTTCAAAGAATCAACGAGAGGCCAAAGAGTACATGCTGCCCCAATTGCTGCCACACTACTAGCCGTTAGAACCATAAAATCACGACGTGTTGTTTGTTTGTTTTTATTATCTTCAGTATCCGACATATAATATTAAAGTGACATAAATTAATGATTATTATTACTACCGCTTGGGGTATTATTAAGATTATTTGGATTTTCTCGTGCTTCATAAGGATTTATTATAGGACGTTCAGCATCTTCAACACTATCTGCTTGTTTTGGCGTAAGTTTATTTATTTCATCTTCTAACACTCGTGCTCCTGTCCCTTCTTCATGCTTATATGCGCCAGGATCACTTAAGCAATTCCAAAAACTAACTAAACGATTCCAATTAGGACCGAGTTTTGTAGTACAATTTTGAGCAACTGCTTTAGTTGTATCTAATATCTCGACTGTAGTGTCAGTAAAATAATCTATAAACCCAATTTTTTTTAAGCCCAATACTGTATAATATAAAGTAATTAAGGAAGCAACCGCTATAATTAAATACCATTTAGTGATAATAGACCACAGAAAAAATCCCATAGGATTTGCTGCCATTAACCTTCGTAAAGCCTGCCACATATATTTTGCTCAAAAAATTTATTAATAATATTCATCTTATTTTATATCACTACATTAGTAAAAATAAAGCAAAATCACGTAATATTATAAATATTTTTAATTAAACAGGAACTCAAGAAGAATGAAATCGGTAAAAATACTAAATTAATTCCTATCATAATAAAAATTAATTGTAAGTTATTATCCTGTAATATTAAACCTGTCATTATAATATTCGGAATTAATAACGGCATGATAAACGTACCGACAAAGTTAGCATTCTTCTTAAAATAACATTGCACGCTACCGGATAACACTACTAAACTACTTGATAACACTAATATCATCCATACACTAATAAAGAAAAATATTATCTCAAGCAAAGTTTTATCAAACAAGACATAAATAATGGGTAAAACAAAAACCAGCCCTATCGTACTACTGATAAATATAGCAAAAAATTTAGCCAATATAATTTTTTCATGACTAACAATTGATAATAATAACTCTAAGCTTCCGTCTTCCAAATCAGATTTAAATATAACCGAAGAAAAACCGATTAATGAAATTAATAAACAAATGACCGAAAAAATTAAACCGAATTTGTTAATATCCCTTTCACTGTTAATTAAAACAGTACTAATTATGCAAAATAAAAAAAATATAACTAGATATTTTATTATATTATTAATGCGATTCTGCACTATCAATTCACGCTTAATTAGTACCAATAGACTATTCATAATTATTAAATACGTTGTAAATTAAGTACATAATAGCTGCAACAGTTAAACCTATACCAATTTCAACAATAACTATCGCAATATGCTGAGCAAGTAGCTTATCATTGATAAAATTTGTTAGTGAATAATAATTTAAATAATTATCGTTAAAAAAGAGTGATATTGTTCCTACAATTGCATATATTGCTACACCTAAAACCGCAATACAAACTAGCACGTTAGGAGGAACATATCGGCTTAATTTTCGATTACCGTAAACTAAATCATAAGCAATAAGGCTAGATGCAAATATAACACCTGCTTGAAACCCACCACCCGGCGAAGACTCACCGTTAAGCTGAATATATATACTATATAAAATTATATAAGGTATTATAAAACTAGTAATATATTTTATTATTGGATTTGTCATCCCATGGCTTGACCACGGGATCTTGTATCGCCTGCTGTGTCCTGAGATACCGAGATCAAGTCGCGGTATGGCATCATCAGACTTTCTTGAAAATATCAACAGCACGGCCATTCCTGCAATTAAAATTACGCTAGTTTCACCTAAAGTATCATATCCACGATAACTTGCAAGAATAGCCGCAACAAAAGAAGGTATACCTATATCTCTAGAGGTATTTTCGATATAATATTTACTTGAATGCATATGAATAGGAGCATTATCATCACCGTAATTCGGTAATTCTAGCCCCATATAAGCAAGAGTTACTACCAACAATAAACATATTAAACTTGCTGGAATAATATTAGTTCTCTCAATATTCTTTAAATCCGAAGGTAATTTACGCAACAAATTCAAATATACGCATGTTGATAAGCAAGCTCCAAGTGCTGCCTCGGTCATTGCGACATCAGGAGCATCCATAATAAGATAGGATACACCAATTAATAAGCTAAATACAGAAGCAGCAATCACTGCATTTAGTAAATCTTTAGCAAAAATTATTTTTATCGAGATTAAGATCAATAAAAAAGCAATTAAGTTAAGTAGGTAATTGCCGAGATCAAAATTTAAAGCTGTCTTTACTGTCATATGGTTATTAAAATTTAACGTCATTGCAAGGAGAAACCTAATTTCGACGTGGCAATTTTATCAAGCATCCTGAGATTGCTGCATCAATTACTTCGTAATTTTCCTTGCAATGACGGTACTATCAGCTCTAATTTTCATACATAAAGATGCTTTACCAAGTGCATGAGTTGCTACCGGATTGAGTATAAAAATCAATAAAGCCGCTAAAATTAATTTAACAGAGTTCACAATATCTGCTTCAATGCACGCAAAACCTATTAAGCAAATAGGCACGCCGAAACTCTCAATAACACTTGCTGCATGTAATTTAGTATAAAAATCAGGAAATCTAAAAAAACCGATTATTCCTGAAAATATAGCAAATAATCCAATAATTACTAATAAAATTCCTATATAGTATAGTGTCATTGTGTTTATCCTTTTTTCATCATTGCGAGGAAATTATGAAATAATTGACGAAGCAATCTCATGCACAAGTCCTGAGATTGCCTCACGAACTAAAGTTCACTCGCAATGACGTTTTTACTCACCTTGAGCCAAGCTATAACCTGCAACCCCGTCAAATTCAAACAGATTCTCTACTTTGATAAAATCGATATTTGCTGTGCTTAAAGCTTCAAGCAATCTTGTTATATCTAAATGCTTTATTTCGGTGCCGTCTTTATTCATAAAACGACAACACCAATGATCGGAAACAGTTTCAAACCTTGTATCACGAGGCCACAGCTTTAATCCTTTTGACGAGATTGTTTTTAACTCAAAATTACCAAGATCAAGTTTATTAATTTTATCTGCTATATCATGAGCAGAAGATACATTCATATTCACAAATATATCCGTACCAACCAATTTCTTAACTTCTTTAGTATCAATTTTATAATCTATATTGCTTTCTTGCTTCTCAGCAATTAAGGGATAATCTGCTTTAGGTAGCTTTGTCGGTAACTGTCCTAATCTTTTTGTTACTTCTTCGGCAAATTCTTTTGTACCGACTTTTTTACTAGAACTCTGCTCGTTATATATATCGGCTGTATGAACGCCATCCTCTATAGTTTTTTTCCAAGCATTTTCGATTAATGTAGCGATATCACCCTGCCCTATATGTACTAGCATCATTATTGCAGCATTTAAAAGCCCTGACGGATTTGCGATATCTTTACCGGCAATATCGGGAGCACTTCCATGTACCGCTTCAAACATTGCATAATGCTGCCCAATATTTGCAGAACCTGCAAGACCTACCGAGCCTGAAATTTCAGCAGCTACGTCAGATATGATATCACCGTATAAATTAGAAGTTACGATAACGTCAAATATTTCCGGTTGGGTAGCAAGCCTTGCCGTCCCGATATCGATAATATAATGCGCGTTATTAATTTGCGGGTATTCTTTTGCAATCTCATTAAATACTTTATGCAAAACCCCATCGGAAAATTTCATAATATTATCTTTGCTTAAACACATGACTTTTTTACGGTTATTTTTTATTGCATATTCAAAAGCATATCTAATAATCTTCTCACATCCTGTATGACTTATCAACTTCATTGACTCATACATATTATGCGTTTGACGGTATTCTATACCTGCGTATAAATCTTCCTCATTCTCACGTATAATAGTTAGGTTCAAATTTGGATGTAATGTTCTAGTAAAAGGATGAAACGAAACGACAGGACGAATATTAGCAAAAAGCTGTAATGTTTTACGAATCGTGACATTTAAACTTTTATATCCTCCACCTTGCGGAGTAGTAATCGGGGCTTTAAGTATAATACCGGTGCGTTGTATTGATTCCCAGCTTTCCTCGCTTATGCCTGAAGTATAATGCTTCTTGTAAAGCTTTTCACCTACTTCAATGGTTTCTAAACGAATACGAGCCTCGGCTTTACGTAATATATAAAGCACTGCCTCCATTATTTCAGGACCTATACCGTCCCCGTATGCAATTGTAATCGGTGTAAATTCTGCCATATTAAATACTCTCTTGTTTATATCATTCCCGGGTAGACGGGAATCCAGTAAAATCTATAAAAACTAGTTTTTATAGATTTATTTTATCAAATATGTAACTTCTGTATCAATATTGAAGTTATTTTTCTGGATTACCACCTACGCGGGAATGACACACAAAAATCCATACAACACTATCAATAGTTTATCGTTACTTCTTTTAATCTCTCATTCAACATAAAAGTCACTTCGGAAGTTATATTCAAATTATTTTTGGCATATAAGACTTGAGCACTTGGAATTACCAAATTAAGGTTATATTTCTCAGCAAGTTCACTAATTATTGTAATAGTTGTTTCATGGACTCTACTCATAGCCTCAGCGTGGGCTTGTTCAAGCTTTGTTTTCTTAATCTGAATTTCTTTTCTAACGTGGCTAACTTTTGCATTAAATTCGTTTACTTTATGCTCAAATTCAGTTTCACTTAAATGAGAACGCTCATTTAGCAGCTTCTCTTCCAGCGGTTTAAATTCTGCTTCTTTTGCAGCAATATTCTCTTGAATTTTATGATTAAGCTTTTCGATTTTATTACGCAAATCTTTTATAGCGATCGAACCTTCCAATATAGATTGTACATCAGCAACAGCTACTCTAACTTTAAAATTATCTTCTTTAATTGGCACATTTTGTGCCTCCGTAATCGTTGAGAAATTTATTATGAATATGCATAAACATAATATTCGGTATATCATCCTTGATCCTTTTAGGTTAAACGGTATCGGCTAGAATTGTCATCCCATGGCTTGACCACGGGATCTTGTGTCACAGGCAGTATCCTGAGATTCCGCGATCAAGTCGCGGGATGATATTCAAGATGACTGGATTCCCGCCTACGTGGGAATGACACTGGAGCAACACCCTTATTAATCTAAGAATAAATAACATCAAGCAATTTGTCTATAATTAAAAACTTAACCTTTACCTAACATTGGTACATTCCCGCCTCCCCATGGTATATATTCGCCATCCGAATAATAATCACTAGCAATAGGTTCAAACGAAATAGCTTTTATTGCTTCAGGACTTAAATAGGTACTCTCTCCATCACTAAACAAAGGTTCAGTAGCCGGTTCTTCTAGCTCAATATAAATTTCATGCTGTTCATTTCATTAAATTCATATAAAAAAAAGCTTCATGAATATGCTCTGTTCCTTTGTTCTTAACCAACACTACTGTAATACCATAGTCTTGTGCAGCATTGACAGTTATTTCGGTATTATTAATTATTTCTCTTATATATTCTTTTTTAGTACAATTTTGTATTGCTTCAAAATTATTAGAAGGTAAAGCTGATGTTATATAAATTTTTGCTGCATCTTCCTTGCCTAGTAACCTTGCTAATGCATATTTTACAGCATGAGGATAATCATTAAATGATGCTATAGCTATTTTATATAATATTCTTAAAAAGGCGTGCTATTTGCTCTTCATTGTCCAACCTAAATTTTCATTATCTAGGAATTTCTCCATCAGCTCTATAGAAAATTTTTGCTCAAGCCTAACTTTTTCTTGCTCTCGTGCTTCATAGGAGCTAAAAAAGCGATGTTGTATATTACGTGCTATTAAACCTCCTAACCTCTCTCCGATATAATTATGCGAATGTCCAACTAAAGTATTGTCACAATCAAATATAAATAAAACTGTATTATCGTTCATTAATTTCTCTTATTTTAAAGTTTAAAAATTCTTAGTAATTTTTATGCTACAGTTAAATCAATTTCTTTTTCAAGAACTTATATTCCAATTTTTGGTATTTTAGTGTATAATACGAAAAACTATTGTAAACTTGTAAGAATTTTTAAAGATGACATCTATTCGTAATATAGCAATTATTGCCCACGTTGATCATGGAAAAACTACGCTTGTTGATAACATGCTTAAACAAAGCGGAACATTTAGAGCTAACCAAGCAGTTGCTGAGCGTGCTATGGACTCTAACGATCTTGAGCGTGAGCGTGGAATCACGATACTTGCCAAATGCACTGCTCTTATGTGGAACGATATCCGTATCAATATAGTTGATACGCCAGGACACGCCGATTTTGGCGGTGAAGTAGAACGCATCCTTAGCATGGTTGACGGTGTAGTGCTACTTGTCGATGCATCGGAAGGACCAATGCCGCAAACAAAATTCGTGCTTTCTAAAGCGTTAAATCTTGGCTTAAAACCTATTGTCGTTATTAATAAAATCGATAGAGATGACCAAAGAATTAAAGAAGTTATCGATGAAGTATTTGAGCTATTTGTGGCACTTGAAGCAAACAACGATCAGCTTGACTTCCCTATAGTGTATGCATCAGGTAGAGCAGGTAGAGCATCTTTAACCTTTGATGATAAAATTAATCCTTTAGACAATTTAGCAGATGATTTAGCACCGCTTTTCGACCTTATAGTACAGCATGTACCAAAACCCTTAGCCGATGACAAAGCACCGTTTTCTATGCTTGTTACTACTAGAGAATATAACTCTTTCTTCGGTAGGGTTTTAACAGGTCGTGTACAAAGCGGCACTGTTAAAATTAACCAAAACGTAAAAGTATTAAATCGTGAGAATAAAGTACTTGAAACCGGACGTATCACTAAAATATTAGCCTTTAGAGGCTTAGAGCGAATCGCTATAAATGATGCTACAGCCGGCGATATTATTGCCGTAGCAGGCGTTGAAAACGCCAACGTTGCCGATACTATCTGCTCCCCTGAGGTAACCGAGGCCGTACCGTCTCTACCTATCGATCCGCCGACTTTATCCATGACTTTTAGCGTTAATGACTCACCGCTTGCAGGAAGCGAAGGGACAAAAGTTACGTCGAGCTTAATTGGAGCGAGGTTAATGCGTGAGCTTGAAAGTAACGTTGCCTTAAAAGTTACTGAAGCTGCGGAGAAAAATGCTTTCCAAGTTGCAGGGCGTGGTGAGTTACAACTTGGGATCTTAATTGAAACTATGCGTCGTGAAGGATTTGAGCTATCTATTAGCAGACCCGAAGTATTATTCCAAACTGATGAGAAAGGTAATAAGCAAGAACCGATGGAAGAAATCCAAGTTGACGTTGATGATGATTATGTTGGAGTAGTCGTAAAATCTTTAGCACTGAGAAAAGCCGAAATGACTGATATGAGGGCGTCAGGCGGCGGTAAAAGCCGTGTTACGTTTATCGGACCGTCTAGAGGGTTAATCGGCTATCACAGCCAGTTTTTAACCGAAACACGAGGCACAGGGATTATGAATCGTATTTTCCATGGATATGCTGATTATAAAGGAAATATCGAAGGAAGACGTAACGGTGTGCTTATCTCTAACGGTGACGGGGCAGCAGTCGCATATGCTCTATGGAATCTAGAAGAAAGGGGGAAAATGTTTATAAACCCTAGTGACAAAGTATATAGAGGCATGATTATCGGCGAACATAATCGTGATAATGATTTAGAGGTAAACCCACTCAAAGCGAAACAACTGAGCAACGTTAGAGCAACAGGTAAAGACGAAGCCATAAGGCTAACTCCGCCAATGCTTTTAACGTTAGAGCAGGCAATCAGCTATATACAAGATGACGAGCGAGTTGAAGTCACACCGAAATCTATTCGTTTACGTAAAGCTCTACTTGACCCTAACGACCGTAAAAGAGCTGCAAAGTAGATATGCCTAAAAAAGTTGACATCGTCATTGCGAGGGAAAACTGTAAGTTTTGACAAAACAATCTCTGGAATCTTGCTTTATGAGATTGCCAAGCTCCTTTCAGTTGCGCGCAATGACGAAAAAACTAAGCTAATACATTAAATACTATAATAACAAACCTTTTTAACGGCTTCTATTACATCGCTCTCACTCGGCAGAGCTAGTGTTTCTAAATTAACAGCATAAGGAAGGGGAAGATCTTTGCCGCTTACAATCTCTATCGGAGCATCTAAATAATCAAATGCTTCTTTCATAACAATAGACGCTATACTTGCACCAACACCTGCAAAAAACCACCCTTCTTCCACTACAACTAAACGATTAGTTTTTTTCACTGATTCTATTATTGTCTCAGTATCAAGCGGTTTAATAGTGCGAAGATCAATCACCTCACAATCAATATTATCATTCTGCACAACATTTGCAGCATCTAAGGCAAGTTTTACTTGAATCGAGAAAGTTACTATAGTGACACTACTACCCTCTCTTAAAATTTTTGCCTGACCAAAGGGTATAGGCTCGATTGTTTTCGGCACATCAAAACTATGACCGTATAAAATTTCATTTTCTAAAAAAACAACGGGATTATCGTCCCTAATAGCTGTAAGCATAAGTCCTTTATGATCTGCTGCACTATAAGGAGCTACTACTTTTAATCCCGGAATGTGGGAATAGCAAGCTGTATAATTTTGGCTATGTTGTGCAGCTACTCTACTTGCTGCTCCGTTTGGTCCTCTAAATACTATCGGACATTTGACCTGCCCGCCTGACATGTAATGTGTTTTTGCCGCTGAATTAACTATGTGATCGAATGCTTGCATAGCAAAGTTAAAGGTCATAAACTCTACGATCGGGCGAAGTCCTGCAAAAGCTGCTCCGACTGCAAGCCCTGCAAAACCATATTCCGTTATCGGTGTATCAATTACCCTCTTAGGACCAAATCGCTCTAGTAATCCTTGAGTTACCTTGTAAGCTCCTTGATATTCTGCAACTTCCTCGCCTATGACAAAAACCTTGTCGTCTCTTATCATCTCTTCTTGCATGGCATCACGCAATGCTTCACGTACCGTTATTTGCATTTTTCTTTTTTATTTGATTAAATTAAACGTTATTGCAAGGAGGCTGCCTGCGTGAACGTCATTGCGAACAGCCATAGGCTGCGTGACAATCTCATGCAATAATAATAAATTCCTGAGATTGCTTCGTCAAAACTTACAGTTTTTCCTCGCAATGACGCCTTAACAGTACACCTGTGTATACAACTCCCCTTCATCAGGTAGCGGTGAATTTTCTGAGAATTCTACTGCTTCTTTCACAATTTCTTTTACCGACTGTTCTATTGCTTTTAAATCCGCTTCGGTTACATATTTATTGTCAAGTATCGTTTTGCTTATTATTACCAACGGATCACGCTCTTTATATTGCTCAACTTCTTCTTTACTACGATATTTTGCCGGGTCGGACATCGAATGCCCACGATAACGATAAGTTTTTACCTCTAATATCAGAGGAAAGCTATTTTCTCTAACATACTCGGCTGCTTGCTTAGAGCCGTCATACATTTCTTCAAAATCCATACCGTCTAGCTGAAATCCTTTAATCCCAAACGATGCCCCTTTCTTATATAAATCACGCATAAAGGTAGAACGTGCTACAGACGTCCCCATCGAATATTCGTTATTTTCAATAATATAAACTACCGGCAAACCCCATAAAGCAGCCATATTAAAAGCTTCATATACCTGACCTTGATTAACGGCACCGTCACCTAAAAAAGTAAAACAGATATTATGCGTATCGTTATATTTTTCAGCAAACGCAAGCCCTGTACCTATCGGTACTTGAGCCCCTACTATACCGTGTCCACCGTAAAATTTGTTGGGTACATTAAATAAATGCATCGAGCCACCCTTACCTTTCGAGCAACCTGTAGCACGCCCCATAAGCTCGGCAAGAACATACTTAGGCTCAGTTCCTGCTAAAATAATATGAGCATGGTCACGATAGCTAGTAATAGTGCTATCACCTTTTTGTTTAACCATATCTACTGCAGAAATTACTGCTTCTTGCCCTACATATAAATGACAAAAACCACCGATTTCTCCCATGCCGTATAACTGACCGCATTTTTCTTCAAAACGACGCAGTAGGAGCATATCTTTAAAGCTTTTTATATATTCTTCCTTTGTCGGCTTATATTTTCCTAACTTAATATCCACTAATTACTCCTTAAGACTATTGTTATCCCGTGGCTTGACCACGGGATGACATCTGTAAATTAAAAGTCACAAAATATGGTACATGATCCGAAGGTGAAAACCAATCACGTGCTTCTGATAGTAAATGCATAGAAAATAATGCACCTTTTAAATTATCGCTAACCCAAATATGATCAAGTCTTCTACCTCTGTTAGATTTTTTCCAATCTATATTTCTATAACTCCACCAAGTATAAAATTTTTCGTCAAGCGATACGAAATGTCTGCTACTATCAATAAAACCTAACGCATTTTGTAGCTCTACCAATAACGAGCGTTCAATATCGGTATGGCTGATAACATTTCGCAACTGCTTACTAGACCATACATCATGTTCATGCGGAGCAATGTTCAAGTCCCCAACAATAATCATTTTATCGTTTTTAGTACGGTTAGTCGTTAACCATTCCTGCATTAACCTTATATATTCAAGCTTATGCTTAAATTTTGTATTTACCTCGATATCAGGTATATCACCGCCGGCAGGAACATAAAAATTATGTATTTCTATATCATTAACCATAGCTGCTATATGCCTTTTATCACTATTATATAACTCCAATGAAAAAACATTATTCAAAGGAAATTTTGAAATAATAGCAACACCGTTATATGATTTCTGCCCTGAATATATTACATGTTCATAGCCTATATTTTTAATAACTTCAAGAGGAAATAATGAGTCAGCTACCTTTGTTTCTTGAAGTAAAATAATATCCGGCTGATGTTCATATGCTAATTTCCTTAATAAATCGATCCGTAGACGCAATGAATTAATATTCCAAGTAACTATCTGCATTAGACTTGTTGTATAACCCCTCCTTCTCAAGGTAATTTGTATGTCAATCCGATACTCGCATCCTCACGTACTAAGTGTACGCTGCGGTGCTACGTTCCGTGTTTCTTTCAAATTCCTCTTTATAAGATAGGTTATACAACAAGTCTATTTAATTTTTTATAGCTGCCCCTATGATTGCATCTCTAAAATAAATTATTCCAAGTTGATTTAAAGGATTTTTCATGTCAATTTTATCTTTTTCTTATTCAGGAATTTTTATCATAGTATTACTGAGTATAGCAAAATACAGATTATCAGGCAACACAGATCCTGCTTCACTTTGTATTCCAAGGGCTTTTCCCGTATAATGAATCATTAAACGCTTAGAATCAAGATCAGTAAGAAAAATACCGTAACCCATATAAGACTTACGCCCTTCTATATCTTGTGCTAAAAAATATTTAGTAGTCATAAGTTTATACGACTTCTTAGAAAGCATTTTCTCCTCATTTAATGCCCTATACCATCTAATAAGATCAACCGGTGTTGAGATTATACCACCGTCAGCACAAGGAACTGAAAATCAGCAGTTACAGGAGTAAATATAGGTTTATTACTATTATTAGGCGTTAAAAAATATCTTACCGGATAATTAGAACTAATAATGTTTTTTTTGGATTCTAGCGGCTTCACTATTGAAGCAAAACTAGTAGATTTCATATTAAGCGGTTTAAAAAATTCATCATAAAAAAAGTTAGCTAAATCTTTTTTAGCCACCTTTTCTATAATCATACCGAGTATAACAAAATTAGTATTACTATATTTAAATTTTTTCCCTATAGATATTGCTAAAGGCTTAGAAGAAACAAATTGTAATATTTTCTTGTAAATCTCTTTCTTAGGCATATTTAAATCAAGTTTAACAAAACTAAAATATTCAGCAATACCGCTACTATGCGTTAATAAATTATGGATAGATATTTTATATGCCCAATCCGGCACTTTTCCACCCCACATTTCCGGATCAAGATATTTATAAATTTTATCGTTAATATTTAATAATGCCTGTTCTTGTAATTTTAAGATTCTAGCTGCTGTAAAAGGCTTTGTAGCAGAAACAATAGGCATCATTTCATTTGCTTTTAATTGCTCATCATTTAAAGCAAAAATTCCTTTAGCACTGGTTAATAAAGGTTTCTAATCATCGGCAAACATAAAAACGGCATTTAAAAACCTATTACTGACATATTCTTTTTCTGCTTCATTGATTCTTTGCTGTATATCTGCAAAACAATCAATACAATTAGTAATAAAAAAAGCAACAATAAAAAATATCTACGCATCATAACTGCAACACTCCACAAATTTATCAATAGACGTCTTACATAACGCAGCTAATAAAAAGAAATTTGCAGGAGACACGGAACGCAGAACCACAGCGTACACTTGACATGAGGATTCGAGTACCGGATCGACGTACAAATTACCTTTAGAAGCAATTTATGTAAGACGTCTAGTAAAATAAAACGGTAATTTTGCTTCTAACTTAATCTCTTGACCAAAAATTTTTTCAGATAAACATATATTATTAGCATGCAAGAACATATATTTACTATACGGCATTATTTCTTTATTACCATATTTATCATCTCCAAGTATCGGACAACCTAATAATTTAGCATGCAACCTTAATTGATGCATTCTACCTGTAACCGGCGTAAATTCAATTAAAAATAAGTTATTATCAAGTGATTTAAGTACTTTATAATAAGTAATGGCAAGTTTACCATTTTCACTATCAATATCAGTAATTTTAGGTGTACTTCCTTTACTCTTTTCTATATTACTTCTAACTTCGCCTACATTTTTAATTGGCTTCCCATAGGTTACGGCAAAATATGTTTTTACAACCAATTTTTCTTTCAAAGCATCATGAAGTTTTACACTACTTAAATAATTTTTGGCTATTAAGAGCAAACCACTTGTTTTTTTATCTAATCTATGTACTAGCTTAAAATCAGTACCTTTATAATTCAAATATTTTAATGCAGAGTCAATAGATAAATTTATTTTAGTGCCGCCTTGAGTAGCAAGACCTGCAGGTTTATTTATAGCTATTAAATTATCATCTGCATATATCAAATAATCGGTAGTAATTTTCTTCGCTAGCTTAATTTCAGCGTCGGTAAAAACTAATTTTTCAGGTTGCTTAACAGGTAAATTAAACTTATCGTTAATAAAAATTTTATCGCCGCCCTTTACTCTTAAACTCGCTTCTGCTTTCTGAGAATTAACGGTAATTTGTTTTTGACGTAATGCTTTCTCTATTACTCCTTGAGTCAATAAGGGATATAGACGTTTTAAATATTTATCTAATCTAGAAGAAATAGGAGTATTGACATCGATGATCATATTTTTAATAAATTAGGAACTTTTTATTAAAAAATAGCACCAAATTATTATAGATAACAGGATTATAGCAAAAAGCTGATGTATAGAGGCAATTATTATAGGTACAGAGTATAAAAGAGTAATGATGCCGGTAGATACCTGCATAAATAATGCAATCATTAGAAAATACGCTATCTTATTTAATTTCGGATGCTCTATTTTTAACAAGCAAATTATCAAAACTACAACAACCAAAAATACGCTATAGCCGACTAAACGATGTATGAATTGTATAAAAACCGGATCATACCAATTTTTAAGATCAAAGAAATTATCTTTTATCTCCATCGGGATAAAGCTATCATCCATTAGCGGAAAACTATTATATATCAGCCCTGCATCAAGCCCTGCAACTAAAGCACCTAAAAACATTTGCACATATACTACAGTAATAGCAATACCGGAAAATATTAATGGTAATTTAAAATCTGTTTGTGACGGGATTAACAAAATATCACAACGATTTTTTATTAGTTGATAAAAAAGTATGTGATAAATAATTACGGCAATAATTAAATGAAAAGCAAGTCGAAAATGACTAACATACGGGCTATTCAACAAGCCGCTTTTAACCATATACCACCCTATAAAGCCTTGTACGCAAAATAACAACAAAGCAATTATATAAGGTAGCATGTCACGATTTTTTATAACATCTTTAAAATAAAAATATATAAAAGGTACAATATATATTAAAGCTGTAATTCTACCGAGTAATCGATGTATAAACTCTAACAGATAAATAAACTTAAACTGTGATAAAGTAATTCCGTAATTAACGGAGTTATATTCAGGAAAAGCTTTATATTTAGCAAATTCCGATTGCCAGCTTTCAAAACTCAAAGGCGGCAAAATACCGGTGACCGGACGCCACTCAACTATAGATAAACCAGAACCGGTAAGCCTTGTTATCCCCCCTATAACAATCGTCGCTATGACCATTATACAATTTATACACAACCATTTTGTAATTAAACTTTTCTGCACTTTTATTTTAAGTTTATGTTTTTTATCGCGTCATTACAGCACTGCTATGTCATCCCCGCGTAGGCCTTGTGGCGTGGATAGGTTTATCATTTATCAGCCCCGCGACTTGATCGCGGGATCCAGCTAAAAATACTAATATTATTAGTATTTTTTATTATTTTTATGGACCCCGTGGTCAAGCCCACGGGGTGACATTAAGGATTACTGGATTCCTGCTTTCGCAGGAATGACATTATTATAGCCCTCAAATCAAGACTCTGCATTCTTTTCCGTATCTTCGACGGTATTAGAAGGACATTTCTTATTTGATGTTTTATTACGATATCTACGTTTTGTCTTTTTGGGAGCAGCTTGTGCTTCTTCTAAGCCGGCATTACTTTCTACAACTTTCACCTCTTCCACAACGCGTACGGTTTGCTCCACCGATTCTTCTGCCTCTAAACTCTTATCTTTTACTTCATTAGCAACATTATTACTATTATTAGCTGTTTTCCATTTATGTTTATTTTTGCGTAACTGTTCTTTTTTCAGCTCTTCTTCAGTATAATCGGCATTATGATTCTGAATTACCGGCTTAACAGAATTAAAATTATTGTTATTTTTCTTGAACAACTTCACTTTTTCAATCGAATAACTATCTGATGTAGCATTAGGATCGGAATAAAAATTAAGCTTTATATTATATTTTTCTTCAATAAATTTTATCTCAGCACGTTTATTATTAAGTAGATAAATAACTGAAACGATATTGGTAAAAACATTTATTACATCAATTCTTTCTTCAAAAATTTCATTCTCTATAGTACGTAAAATTAACATAGCATTAGCGTCACTTGCTCTAATGACTCCTTTACCGTTACAATGAGAACAAATTGCCGAATTAGTTTCTAAGAAAGAAGAACGTAATCTCTGCCTTGAGAATTCAAGTAGTCCAAACTGACTAATATTACCGGTTTGTATACGAGCACGATCACGACTTAAAAACTCTTTAAAGGATCGTTCAATAATTTTACGATTCTTAGCTTCGCTCATGTCTATAAAATCAACAACTATCAAACCTGATAGATCTCTAAGCTTTACTTGCTTTGCTACTTCTTTGGCTGCTTCTAAATTAGTTTTTAGTGCCGTTTCTTCAATATTTTGTTCAGAAGTTGATTTACCGGAATTTACATCAATTGCAATAAGAGCTTCCGTAGGATTAATAACGATATATCCTCCTGAAGGTAACGTCACTACAGGCTGATATAATTTAACTAATTGCTCTTCTACTTGAAACTTAGTAAATATAGGAGTTTTACTTTTATGCTCTTTCAGCTTTACAAGCTCTGAAGGTAATAAATCCTGCATAAATTTTGAAGCGTCTTCATAACCCTCTTGTCCTTGAATTACCACCTCTTTAACATTGTGATCGCACATATCACGTATGGTTTTACGTATTATACCATCTTCCTCATGAATAAAACACGGAGCCGGAAATTTAATAGTACTTTTACGAATTTTATTCCATAACCTTACTAAATAATTATAGTCTTTCTTTAAATCTAAGGTGCTACTTCCTCTACCTGCGGTTCTAACAATGACGCTATAAGCATTTTTGTCACCGCTTACTATTTTATTTAAAATATCTTTCAGTCTTTTTCTTTCTTCCCCGTTTGATATTTTACGCGATATACCGTTTTGCGAACCTTTATTAGGCATTAAAACACAATATTTACCAGCCAAGGATATATAAGTAGTAAAAGCGGCGCACTTACTTCCTCGTTCTTCCTTAGTAACCTGCACTAATAATATTTGGTTTTTTCTTATTACTTCTTGAACTTTATATTGTTTATATTGCGGAATATTTGACTCAGGGGTACCGCTTTGAATCATTTCAATATCATCAGCCGCTTCTAAATTAAGTTCTGACTGGAATTTACTCTCTACTAAATCTTCTATGGTTTTTAGATCAATTTCTTCACTATCAACCAAAGCATCATATATAGCAGCTGGTTTCTCTTTATCATCCTCAACCGTAATATTTGAAAGAGCTATTTCAGGAAAAGCATTAACCAGAAAATTTCTCTCCGAGGTAGGCAAATTGTAATAGTTAGGATGGATTTCACTAAACGGTAAAAAACCGCTTTTATCCATTCCGTACTCTATAAAAACAGCTTGTAGCGACGGTTCTATTCTTGTAACTTTTGCTAAATAAATGTTACCTTTATTTTGTTGTCTTACGGTTGTTTGAAATTCAATATCTTCTATATTGTTGCTTTGTCCTAATAAAACTACTCTTGTTTCGCTTGGAAAATTAGCATCAATTATAATCTTTTTATTCATTTATCTTGCTCACTAACTTGAAGAACAAATAATTAATATAATGCTTGTATCTTAAGAAAAATCATTGTTTATCTTGTATTAATTTATTTAAATAGATAATTTATCTATGAGTAAAGAGCAAAAATGAAATTCTAGATAAACTTCAAATAACACCTCTTTAAAATACTAAAAAATATATTATTATTTTTCTTACATTAAAATATTTTCATATTATTTAATTCATTAATTTTTTTTAAAATTCAACAATAATTATATACAAATTACAAATAAGACTACCATACTTGATTAAAAGCTGATAATATAATAACTATCCATATATACTTAAATAATGGAATTATGAATCTCTTTAATTTTTAAGATAATAATCTTAATCATTATAATTATGAGTTATATACCATGTATTTATGTTTAGCAAACACTTAATTTATGACTTTAAAAAACGATTACAAAACTATTTTTTTCTCACTTTTGGGAATATTTATTTTTTCCTGTATCAATGCTATAAATTTTTATAATTTTAAAATCTTTTTACTGCTAAATAAAAATCTAGGCGGAGAACAAATAAATCATATCAATCAAACTAAATTTATAGGTTCGATAATCGCAGGCTTTGCCTTAACACAGTTAATTAATAAGTTCAGTAATCAAAAAATTATTTTAATTAGCTTATCTTTATTAATTATTTGTACAATAAACCTAATTTTATTAAATAATTATACTCTAATTAAAATTAATTTTATTGTAATTAATTTTGGAACATTTTCATATTTCACTTCTATAACATTAGACATTATTGAGAGTAGCAAAGAAAAGCAATATTTTTTTTTAGCTTGTATAATGTTGTTATGGGCGGGTGGAAACTTAATGGTAGATTTATTAAATCCATTTATAACACCGACAAATAATACTATAGTAATTTGTGCATTGTTATATTGTATCAATATACTAACCGAATTTCTGCATTATAATCCTACATCTCATAAATTAAATTTAAATTCCAAATTTTCATCCTTAATAAAAAATGTCGAATTACAATTATTGACAGGCTTCGTAGTTGCTTATGTCACCTTGGATATATTATGGTATTATGAAGCTTTTGCATTAAAGAAAGAATTAGTATTAATTAATTTAAGACTTATACTAAAATATATTTTTCTAGCAATATGTTTTTCTATAATTCCTATATGCTATATATTAAGCAAAGTAAATAAATATTTGGCTAATTTATTACTCACTATAATTCTGCTCGTCTGCTTTATTTTACTACCGCTTCATGGAACTAATAAAAACCTTAATATATTATATATAATACTAATCGGTAGTTGTTTAGGATCCATTTATATTTGCAATATTTTAATACTAATTGATAAATTTAGGGATTACGAACTTAGAACAGCTTTATTTGCGTATTTTTCAATGTGCAGCATCGGTACATATGCCGGAGCTTTATCATCTCATGTACCTTACGGCACTATTAACGGCAGTGATTTCTTATTTTCTGTTTTTGCCGTAGTCGGTAGTTTTGTAGCTTATCATTTTTGGTATTTTATTAAGTATACATTATATAGATTTTAATAAGACTTTTTGCATAACTTGCTAATAAAGGTAATTTGTACGTCGATCCGGTACTCGCATCCTCACGTTACTTGCGGTGTACGCTGCGGTTCTGCGTTCCGTGTCTCCTTCAAATTGCTCTTTATTAGCAAGTTATGCAAAAAGTCTTATACTAAACATAGACGAAGATCAACTTCAAAAAGAGCAAGGAATCCACAAGGTGAGGAGCGGCGCTTATACTTAATACGTGAATATCGCAACTCTTGTAGGATGACACAGCCAATTGTGAAGTTCATCGAGTATATGTGTAATATTCTGTAACATAATATAACTTGTATAATTTGGCATTAAATATTAATATTTAAATATATTTTTACAATGCCTAAAATGCAGCAAAGTACATTATTAAAACCGGTTAGTTGTTACGGAATCGGGGTCCACTCAGGAAAACGTACCCAGTTAACTATAGAACCCGCTAAAGAAAATACCGGAATTATATTCATTAGAACCGATATATCTTCTGAAAAGAATTATATTGAAGCTAGCTATTGCAATGTTTCCGATACCTTGTTATCTACCACTATCAGTAATGATCATAAAGTTCAAATTTCAACAATTGAACATTTAATGGCAGCACTTTGGGGATGCAGCATTGATAATGCAATTATTAAAATTGACGGTCCTGAAGTACCAATTATGGACGGCAGTAGTAAACCTTTTGTGTTTATGATTGAGTGTGCAGGAAAAACATTACAAAATGCTCCTAAAAAATATCTAAAAATTTTAAAAGATATAAAAGTAGTTCATAAAGATTGTGAATTATATTGTACTCCTTCCGATCACATGACTGTAGATTTAACCATTGATTTTAGTAGTAAAGCTATAGGCAGACAAAATCTAAGTTTTAGGGATCAAGAATCTTTTACTAAAAATATTGCGGATGCTAGAACTTTTGGCTTTATAAGAGATGTTGATTATTTGAAAAGCAAAGGGCTTGCCCAAGGTGCCTCATTTGAGAATGCTATAGGAATAGATGAGCAGGATAAAATCTTAAACCCCAACGGCTTACGTTATGAAGACGAATTTGTTCGCCATAAACTATTAGATTTATTCGGTGATTTATATACCAACGGCACTAGCATTGTAAGTGCAATTAAAGGCTACAAAACCAGCCATGCTCTTAATAATGAACTATTGCATAGAATATTTAGCGATACTACCTCTTACAAATTTGTAACTAGCAGTGAGTTATAATAATCATTTCATATTGTTAAATTTCGCTTTCTTTTTTGCATCCTTTGTAAATTTTCACTTTTTGTCCTTTTTATTGCAGCATTATTAACTTTATCTTGATCCATAGCTTTAGTTAAAGGAGTATATCCTTCGGCTTTACTAGGATTTTCATAAAATGGATTCATTACATTTTTAATATCTTTAACATAGCTCTCTTTGCTATTATCCATTGTTATTTTATTTTCTCTAAAAAATTCTTCTAAACCGTTTCTTTTTATTTCAGAATTAAAACTGCCTATTATTTCTCGAAATTTTTGTATTTTTTGGTCTTTATTCATACTCCAATAATTCTTATCCATTATTAATTTTTTTAAAGCTAACGTTTGCAATACTTGATTCTTAGTATAATTCTCTAATTGTTCTAAATTTTTATATATAGGAGTATCTTGTTTTTTATATTCTTCATTTATATTTAATTTAAATATTGCTTTTATTTCTATTTTTTCCTTTTCAGTAAGACCGTCGATAATTAATGATGCGGTCGTAACTACACCGTAACCCGTAGCTTTTAATATATCAAGCACATTACCGCTCGCACCTTTAATAATAGAAGCGGCCAAATTTGCGGCTCCACCTAAATTATTGCCAAATATTCGTCCTGTACTGTTCAATTTATTTACATTTAACTCATACTTATCTTGAGTAGCATCCTTACCTGCCGTTTGCGGCGTATATAATTCATTTTTCAAAATATCTTTTAAGCTCGGTTCTAATGATAATATATAATCTTGCTGATTTTTAGCATTTCTGTTATGTACTAATAAATTATTCTCTTTATGAAGTTTACACAAATCATGCACTTTCAAAGTCTCAGTTACAGCTTGAATTCCTACGCTAACTCCTGAAACAACAGCTACAGCTATAATTATCGGTGATATAGGAGTAAAAAGTCCAGAAACTGTAATTGCTATAGAAGCTATGGAAACTGCATAACTTAAACTATTGCTAAATAATATTTTACCGATTTTACTTTGTCTAAAACTAGTCCAATAAGATTTTAACTTATTAAATATTTTTCTAACCCTTGATTTGTTTGACATTTATTTTTCTCTCCAAAGAACAAATATTTTTATAAACTTTTCTTTTATTTATTTAATTAACTTCTCTTACAACTTAAATTATAGTATAAATTCTAATAAAAAAACAAAATAAATGTCTGGAAAAGAATTAAATAAAATTGTTGCAGCCATCTTATTTGCTAGTTTAATTGCTATGATGGTTGGATTTGTTGCAAATATATTATACAAGCCCACTCTAGAGTTACAACATCGCGGCTACAGCGTTGCGGTTCAAGAATCATCAGAAAATCAAAATACTACCGCACTAGAGCAAGCACTGGTAAATATACCGGAATTAATGAAGACTGCCAACGCCGATAACGGTCGTGAAATAGCCAAGAAATGTTTAATGTGTCATTCTCTTGATAAAGACGGTCCAAATAAACTAGGACCGCATCTTTGGGATGTAGCAGGCAGACCAAAAGCGAGCATAGCAGACTATAAATATTCCCCTGCTCTATCAAAACTTGGCGGCGTATGGGATGATGATAGTTTATTTGCTTTCTTACATAAACCAAGTAGCTATGCACCAGGAACTAAAATGTCCTTTGCCGGTATCTCAAAACCACAAGACATAGCTGACGTAATATTATTTTTAAAAACTTATGTTCATGATAAATAATTATCTCACCGAAATATGGTTAATAATAGGTATAATTTGCATAGTTGTTGAATTCTTTACAGTTCCAAGTATTGGATTCTTATTCTTTGGGCTTGGAGCGTTATCAAACACTCTTGTGATATATAACTACCCTCTAGTTAGCTTAACAAATCAAATAACATTTTTTGGTATATTAGCACTTATTTGGTTTTGCATATTATATTATCCTCTTAAAAAATATGTTTATAATAAAACTGATAAAACAAAAAATTACTCGGATATGATAGGCAAAACGGTAGAGGTTTATAGTGCTACAGTTTCTTCTGATACTATAGGACAAGTAAGATGGTCCGGTGCTATTATGAATGCTTACCTTGTGCCAAATGAAATCGATGCCAAAACAGGCAACCGACTTTTTATTATCGAAGTTAAAGGGAATGTACTAATTTGTTCTAGAGAAAAACCTAATAATAATTCTTAGCAAAATATTTCTAAATTATATTGCCCGCGTAAATACAAGTCCTCATTGCCAGTCGGTATTGTTGCGTGGATCATTTTATGTCATTCTCACGGAAGCGGGAATGACACTAAATGCATTTTCCAGTCCAACACGGGCAGCCTCTCTAAATATTCTCTTTAAACCAATCAAAAGCTTTTTTAAAGAAGCTACTATTTGTATCAAGTCTAATATGAGCAAATTCTTTTTGCTGTTTTAGAGCATGAATTTTTAGCATTCCTATAGTTGCTGAATACATAGCCGGATTATAGTCTTCTATAAAACCGGCAATAATCTCCGGTTTACCGATTCTACTCTGTTTTTCAAAAATTTTATTTGAAAGCTCTTTAAGTCCTCTAAGCTGGGACCCGCCGCCGGTAATTACAACTCTTAAAACTTCAACCTGCCCTTTTGTTGCTTTATCATATTCGGCTTTTACCATTGATAATATTTCTTCGGCTCTTGCTCTTATTACCTCAGCCAATTTATAAATTGTTACGGAAGTATTTAAAGTATGATGAGTATCAACCTGAAAATCCTCCATATTTATAATACTATCTTTCTCAAATAAAGGTATCATTGCATTACCGTATAAAATTTTTAATTTCTCTGCCGTAACAAGATCAATACCAAAGACTTTAGCAATATCCGAGCTAATATGAAAACTACCTATATTTACATGCCCCGTATATATTAATTTACCGGCAAAAAAAATGCCGAAAGAGGTAGTTTTATCCCCCATATCGATTATAAGCGAACCTAGATTTTTTTCATCATTCGTAAGACAGCTAATAGCAGAAGCATAAATTGCTAGAGTAATATTTGTGACTTCAACATGACATTTAGCGAAGCATTGTACAATATTTGATAACATATTTGAACTAGCAGCAATAATATGTAATTCACAACTAAGTTCTCTACCGTACATACCTATAGGATTCTCGACTGAATTATTATCAAGGGTAAATTCAAGAGGAAAATAATGAATAATTTCTTGGTTTTTAACTTTAAATTCAAGTAATGCTTTTTGTAGTAACTTTTTAATATCCTGCTGCGTTACGGTTTGCCCGTTAACTTTAATGGTATAATTAATATAATAAGATTTAGTGTCGGCACCTGATAACGATAATATAACTTTTTTTATATTTTTACCGCAATCTTTTTCAAGTGCGTAAATTGCTGAAACAATGCTAGTTTCAGCATTTTTTAAATCTGATATAACTCCTGATTTAATACCTTTAGAATGATGCAAATTTTGGCTAGCTACTTTAATTTCACCTTTTTTACTAATATAGGCAGCAATTACGGCAATCTTACTACTACCTAAATCAAGTGTAACAAAATTTGATATTTTCTCTTTCATTTTTTTATGCTTGTTATTCCAAAAACGTCATTACGCAAAGAATTACAAAGTAATGAGACGAAGCAAGCTCAGGATGCTTGACAAGAGTACCACGTCGAAACTACGTTTCTCTTCGCAATGACGATTCTCAGTACTTCTCTATATAATACTTATTCTTATCCCTTAAATCCAAAACCTTATAATTTTGGTTAAATAGCTTATTAGCTTTATTTAGTGCATCGACATATTTTAATGCTTCTTCAAACTCTTTTTCAGGTAACTTAATACTTATATTACCTTTAAGATTTAAATCCCACCTTCTATCTCCGAGTCTTACAGCAGCTGAAGTTTTATTCATTAATGCCGGATATTTCTGCAGCTCTAATACTAATGTACCTGCATAGATATTCGCCCCTTCCCCTACAACATGTAATAAATGAGGAAAAGGTTGAATATTTTTACTAATTTCGTAACCTTCTTCATCGACTAAGAAAAGCTGATTATTAATTTGCCAAATAGCAATAGGTTCTCTTTCAAATAATTTTATATATACCGTATTTGGTAATCTTCTACTGACATATACTTCCTTGATCCATTTATTTTTCTTTAAATTATTTCTAATTTCGTCTAATTTAAGAGCAAAAATAGGACTGTCCTTATTCGCATTTAAAACATTTAATATTGTAGGCTCATCGACATTTTGCTGTCCTTCAATGATAACATTCTCAAGTTTAAACCCAAGTTTTGTTGTTGTTTGGTATATATTTGTTGTTAAGTAGGTTTTTATGCCGGCAAAATATTTTGTAAAAACAAATAGACATACAAAGATAATTAAAGCAATCTTAAGCCCTAATATTGCTTTTTGGTAAATTAGTCCTAATTTTCGGCGTAATGAGATATTATTAGTTTTTTTTGTTTGTCTTTTTTTATTGGAGCTTGTTTTTTTTCTCATGATTCAAAGCTTGCCGTCTTTATAATTTCTTCAATTAAGTTAGTAAAATTTATCCCTGCATAAGCTGCAATTTCCGGCACTATTGATAAAGACATCATACCTGGGTGAGTATTTATCTCCAAAGCATATAACTTGTTTGTCTGCTCTTCTAAAATAAACTCTGCTCTAGCAGGACCTTTACAATTCATTGTTTTATAAATTTTTTCTGATTCTATAAGTAATTTCTCATATAAATTAGCAGGTAGCGGAGCAGGACAAAGATGATCAGCAAATCCTTCGGTATATTTAGTTTCATAATCATAGAAACGATTCTTTAGTAATTTAATCTCTAAAGCTCCAAGAGCTTTGCCGTTTAATACCGCTACTTGCAATTCTCGCCCTTTTATATATTGTTCTATTATTACCTGATCACCGTAAGGAAAATAATAATCGGCAAAGTTAAAATCGTCTTCTGCAAATATCACCTCAACACCAATACTTGAACCTTGCGTAAGAGGCTTAATAACGTACGGTCGTTTCATAGGATCATTTTTTATATTATCGCTTTTATTTACAACAATGCTTTCTGCCATATTAATATTATTCCTTAAAAACCAGATCCTAGAATGTATTTTATCGAATGCTAAAGCTGAAGATAACACGCCGCTATGAGTATAAGGAATCCGCATTATATTAAGTAATCCTGGTAAACAACCGTCTTCACCATATGTACCGTGCAGGCAATTAAAAACGATATCAGGTTTTATTTCTTGTAATCTAACGGCAATATCCGCTCCCATATCAATAAAGGTAACTCTATATCCTAATTCAATTAAAGCTTTACTAACTCCTTCGCTTGACACTAACGATACTTCACGCTCAGCAGACATACCGCCTGCTATTAATGCTATATGCTTTTTACCGGTATTACTTAATATTTTGACTATAGAGTGTTCTACCCAATGTGTTTGATATTTATGCACGTTTTTTCCTTTCTTATTAAATCCATTGTAATTCCTAACTAAAAGCGGCCTTGTTGCATAGCTCGAAAAACCTACTCGATGTCATCGCCGCGTAGGCGGGGATCCAGAAAAATAACTTCAATATTGATATAGAAGTTACATATTATAAAATAAACATATAAAAAACTTGTTTTTTATATGTTTTACTGGATTCCCGCCTTCGCGGGAATGACATAAAACTAGCTGCAACAACGCCATTTTTAATTAGGGATGACGTCCGATTCGCTTAATCTCCCACTCTAACTTAACCCCGCTATCTTCAAATACTTTCTGCTGGACGAAATCACCTAAATCTTCTAAATCCTTAGCGGTAGCATCACCATTATTTATCATAAAATTACAATGAAGTTCTGACATCGAAGCACCGCCTATTCTATAGCCTCTAAGCCCCGCTTTGTCAATAAGTTCCCAAGATTTATACCCTTCAGGATTTGCAAAAGTACTACCGCCCGTACGCTCTTTAATAGGCTGTGTAGATGATCTTGCGTTATTTATTTCATTCATCCGTAATAATATATTTTCACTATCGCCTTTATTTATTTTAAAAACAACTTTGAGAATAATTAAATTCTTTGGTAAATTATTACTGCGATATTTAAAACCGATTTCTTCATTTGTGAATGTTAAAAAGTTTCCTGCAAAGTCAATCGCTTCAATCTGCACTACAATATCTTTAAATTCAGAGCCGTAAGCACCGGCATTCATAGCAACACCGCCGCCGATAGTCCCTGGAATACCTACTAAAAACTCAAAACCGGAAATAGCATTTGCTTGACAAAATTTTGCTAAATTATAATTAAGGCAGCTGCTACCTACTATTAAATGATTATCTATAAACTCAATATTGCTAAAATTCTGACCAAGTTTTATAACGACCCCTTCTATGCCGCCGTCTCTTATAATAATATTTGAGCCTGCTCCAAAAGTCTTTATAGGTAATTTTTGCTTATTTTGTATTAAGAAACTTTTTAAATCTTCGCTATCTAAAGGTTTAAAGAAAATTTCAGCATTACCGCCTACTTTAAACCATGTTAAGTGTTTTAAATTATAATCTTTTTTATACTCGCCTTTTACTATCGGTAAAATTAACATATTTAGTCCTGCTATTCGCTTTACTGTTATCTTCACTCTTTTGTCCCCTAGTTCGCTTGACCCTATGTTATACGAACAGATGTCATTCCCGCAAAAGCGGGAATCCAGAAAAAAATGATAACAACAAAGAAAATTATATACTAAATTTTTATATAATTTATTTAAAAAACTGGATTCCCGCTTTCGCGGGAATGACATAAGAGCTATGCAACAATACCAGTCAAACCACAGTATGACAGCTAAAGCCACGGGATGACAATCTCCCATCTAATTCATTAGCAAAACTTGAAATATTACCTGCTCCCATCATAATTATCATATCACCAGAAGCTGCATTATCTATAATAACTCCAACCGCATCATCTAGCTCTGCTAGAAAATTTGCTTTATCGTGATGTTTACGCTTAGTAATCTTATCAACTAAACTTCGTCCTGTAATTCCTTCTATAGGGTTTTCACCTGCAGCATATATATCGGTAATATAGAGTATATCGGCATCAGCAAAGCAAAGCATAAAATCATCAAATAAATACTGCATTCTTGAATATCTGTGAGGCTGAAAAATAGCAATAACTTTACCGTTTTGTTTATTTGCTATATTTTTAGCCGTCGCAAGCGTTGCTTTGATTTCCTCAGGGTGATGAGCGTAATCATCGATAATTGAAGCGTTATTATATTCAGCTACTTTAGTAAATCTCCTCTTCACTCCTTTAAAATTATTAAAACCGTTTTTAATAGCTTTAATACCGAAATCTAATTCTATCCCAACAGCAATTGCAGCAAGACTATTTAAAATATTATGTCTTCCGGGCGTTGGAATAGTAATTTTTTCAATAATCGTTGTACCTAGTACACTTGGTAGACTAATTTTTACGTCAAAAGTAGAGGAGGCAATATCAGTGTTAATATTAAACGCTATAATATGAGCATCTTCCGAATCGATGCCATAAGTCACAATCTTCCTTTCAGTAATCTCGTCTACTAACTTACGCACTATTTTATGATCGATACAACAAACGGCAAAACCGTAAAACGGCAAATTAGTAATAAAGCTTCTAAAAGCACCAATTAATGTTTCAAAATCTCTATAATAATCTAAATGTTCAGGATCAATGTTAGTTATTATCGCAATAGTTGATGGAATATGAATAAACGTTGCATCCGATTCATCGGCCTCCGCAATTAAATAATTACTTGAACCAAGATATGCATTAGTCGATTTATTATTGATGATCCCACCGTTAATAACCGTAGGACATAAACCAGCTGCCTCAAATAAACAAGCAACTAAAGAAGTAGTAGTGGTTTTACCGTGCGATCCCGAAACTGCTACTGAACATTTTAATCTCATAAGTTCAGCAAGCATGTCCGCACGTCTAATAATTGGAATTTTACGCTCCAAAGCTTCTTTTATTTCAGGATTCTTTGGATTAATTGCCGATGAAATCACAACATACGACACATTGGTAATGTTCTGCTCGGCGTGTCCTAAAAATATTTTAATGCCGTATGACTCAAGCCTTTTAGTATTATAATTTTCTACTAAATCGGAACCTTGTACTTTATAACCTAGATTATATAATATCTCGGCAATACCGCTCATGCCAACGCCACCGATACCTATAAAATGTATAGTTTCTAAGGTTTGATTAGTTTTTTTTAATTCAAGTAACAGCATTTAAGTTTAATCATTTAAAATTGAGTTCTGCATATAGGTTTTAAGTCACATTGTCAAGTACTAACTGTGTCATACCGCGACTTGATCGCGGTATCCAGTTGAAAATATTAAAATCATTGATATTAAAAGTTATTTTTATGGATACCGTGGTCAAATCACGGCATGACATCGGAGTCTTTTTCAAGAGCCATGCAACAAAACCGGTTCAGTATGACAATTATTAAACCTCATCCCCTCTATCAAATTTTGCTTCGGAATAGAAGTTTCCTTGTAGCCCACCGACTTTTAGATCAATTAAAAATTTAGCTATTTCTCCGTTTTCTACGAATTCAGCTACCGTTGCAATACCTAAATCTTCTGAAATTTTAATTAATCTTTCCACGAAATACCTACTTTGTACATCACTTGTAATACTACGCACATATTTACCGTCAATTTTGATAATATCAATTGGTAAACTTTGAAGTTGTTTAAAAGAAGTAAAACCCGCACCAAAATCGTCTAATGCAAATTTACATCCGTACTTATGTAGTTTATTAATAAATAAAGTTATTTTATCGTAATGCTGATTGAAAGAAGTTTCCGTAATTTCAATAATTAAACGATCCCGAACATTATGAGCTTTTAATAAGTTTTCTGCTATTTCCCATAAAGCTTCATCGCCTGTTCCTATATTTGAAATATTAACGGCTAACATTAAGTTTGGGTTGCGGGCAAGTTCATTAACAGTCATTTCTAAAACAATTTGATCAATTATAAAAATTAATCCTTTATTTTCAGCAATAGGGATTATAGGACCTACGGAAATATAAACACCGTTCTCGTCAGGTATACGAAGCAGACATTCATAATAATGAATCTTCATAGTATTACGATCTATTATAGGCTGATAAGCAAATCGCATAGTCTTTTTTGCTAAGGCTTGTCGTAGTAAGTTAAGCTGAAGATTAGATTTTCTTATATTTTCTAAATCATGTTCTGTACTGCTATATTCACGGTAATAATAATTATTATTTTGTGCAAGTAACATATTTAATATTTTTTCAATTTCTTTAGCATTATTACTTACTTTTTTTGGAAATTTAATACTAGCAATATAACAATTCATATAAATTGCCGGCTTCTGTTCATTAATATAAAGCTGCAAAAATAAATATAATTTTCTAGCAAAATTTTTAATTAAGTCAGAATCAGTAGTATTTAGGATAAATAATATTCTATCTTTCTTTATTTTCTTAAACTTTGAAAAAATATTAAGTTCTTTGCTTACATCTTCAATGATTTGATCTAAATCTTCAATTATAAAATGCTTACCCTGCTCTATAAATTCTATTTCATCATAATTAACTAATCTACAAGCAAAACATACGCCTTTTTCCAATTTATCTATCGCATCTTGTAAATCTTTATAATTCGTTCTTAATTCCGACATTGCCATGTGTATCATAAAATTATATACTTAAGAATATTAGGACATTTTTACTGTAAATGAAATAAAAATATGAACCGCATAGAAAGGATACAAGAAAAATTAAGTGTGTTAAAACCACATTTTCAAGAAATAATAGATGAAAGCTATAAACATGCTAGTCATTATAACGGAATTCACAGCCATATAAAAATAAGAATTTCTGCAGAAACATTACAGGGGCAAAGCCTAATTGCCAATCATCGCACGATTAATAACTTACTTGCCGATGAATTTAATAGCGGCTTGCATGCTTTATCGATAGAGGTACTATGAAAACAAATAATATTTTAAAAGTAGCCATTGGAGCTAGCAGCGTAGCACAAAAAGCCTTAAATAGTATAACGGATAAAAGCTGTGGCATAATTGAGGATAAAATACTTAAAGGTAATTACGTCACTCGCGAAGAATTTGAAAAATTACAAACTTTAGTAATAAAACTCAAGAAAGAATTAGCAGAGTTAAAGAGCAAATAATTCATCAACTAGTTTCAGAATTTTCTATTTTTGCTTTTAGCTCTTCTATGTCTTCTATAGTTAGCCCTGTTGAATCTGCTATTATATTGACATCTATATCTTTAAGTCATAAGTTCTTTGCTATTTCTATGCTTCTTTCTTTCCCTTGTTCACACTGTTCTTCCTAAAGCTATTTCCTCGGCATCTTCCATTAATTGCGCTCTTTTATATAGGCATCATATTCTTTGGCGGTGAGGTTATGCATTTCTATTATATTGTATGCATCTAATACCTTCTCGCTCTTTATATTTGCAGGTGGGGTGTTTTCTGTTTCTGCACACTTAAATAAATGTAGCCACTCATCTATAGTAGTTTCAAGCTTATCTTTATCAAAATTTTAAGCTCTATAAATACATAGGAAAAATCAAATAAATATTTGTTTTAGTTTCAAGCATTTTAGTCTTAATAAGTGCAATAACTATTACCGGTAATAAATCTTTATGCTTTATTCCTTGTGTAAGTTGCTGTACGTAAGAATGAGCAGAATAATATTGCACTCTTTTTAAGTAATCGCTTTCATTTCTTTTTTGCATCTCGATTATATACCAGCTACCGGCTTCAGCTTTAACCTTTAAATCAAATATGCTTCTTGTTCCCTTTATCGAGCATAGGTACTTGCTCTACAGATATAAATTCTATTGCTTTAATTCTCAGCCCCTCAGGTAGTTCAAGAACTGCATTGATAAATTCCTTGAACCTCTCTAAATCACGAAAGATTTTTTAAATACACTATCAATTAGTGGGATCTAAATATCTTTGCATATTAATTATTACTTTTGGTATTACTCATAATTATATAGCTTTTTAAGTAATCAGTAAATAAATACTAGAATATGTACTGTTAATAGAATAATTATTGCTATTTTTTAACAAAAATTACGTACTTTGATCCGTTCTAATGGATACGATTGCTGACATGCCGGGAACTAGATTAGCATTTGGGGATTTAAAATCTATTAAAACAGGTACACGTTGTACGCTTTTAGTAAAATTACCGGTAGCATGATCTGGTGGGATTAAGCTAAATTTAGAGCCGGTCGCAGGAGCAATATTACGAATTTTCCCGTAAATTACCTTTTTAGGCAAAGCATCAAATTCAATTTTGACTTTCATGCCGGACTTAAATTTCTGAATTTGTGTTTCTTTAAAATTAGCCTGAATATACATAGTATTATCTTGAACTATAGAAAACAACACCCTACCCGGTACTATGTAATTTCCGACTTCTAAACTACTATTACCGAATATACCGGGTACCATAGCAATAAGTTTAGTATTTTGTAAGCTCCTTAAGGTTACTTTTTTATTTTCTGTTAGCTCTTTAAGTTTTTCCTGTTCTGCTGCTTTTTCAAGCTCAAGAAGCTGTAAATGTTGCTTAGATATATCTAAATCTAACTGTGCTTGTTTATAATCCGTTTTGGCTTTTTGATATGCGTTTTTAGAATCATCTAACGTTTTAGAGCTAGCAAATTTTGCCTTATTTAACTCCTGCACTCTCATAAAATCTGTTGCAACAATATCAAAGCTTATTTTATTAAGCTTTAATTTTTCAGCTGCTTGCTCTAGGCTACTCTGCCCTATTGAGATTTTTTGCTCTATAATTTCTATATTTTTTATGCAAGCTTCAATAGATGCTTCAAGTGCTGCAAGCTTTGCCTTATAATCTCTATCGTCAATTTCACCTATCAGATCGCCTTTATTAACTTTAGTATTATCGGTAACAAATAACTTTGTTAAAACACCGCTAACTTCAGCACTAACATTTGAAATATCTGCATCTATGTAAGCATTATCCGTAGATTGTGTATTGGCCCAAACATAAATTCTATATCCCAAATAAATAAATATGATTAAGGCTATAATAATTACATATTTAGTAAATGGATGATGTTTATATTTGTCGATAGCTTGTTGTAATACACTCGGCATAATTAACTTTACCAATACCCTCTATGTTTAAAAAAATAACAAATGGGTATAGAAAGAATATATATAACTGCAATTAACGGCAGTGAATACCATGGATATATGATAAGATTTATAATAACAAGAGCAACTAAAATCATTGCAAGCGATAAATATTCAGGTTTAATACTCAAATTTTTTGTTGAAATTGTAGGAAGCCTACTAGCAAGTAGCAAAGCTATAATAGCCAAATATATATTAATTGTTATAGTATGAGTACGGGTATTGATATTTAATAACGTACTGATTTCAAAATCTATCATTACAGGCATTAAAGCAAGTAAAGCACCGCATGGGGCAGGTACACCGGTAAAAAAATAGTCAGTTTTATCTTGTTTCGGTTGATAAATACCAACGTTAAAGCGAGCTAAACGTAGTGCCATACACACTATAAATAATAACATTACCGCTGATGAAAATACCTTATACTCATATTGTTGAAAAGACCATAAATATATCAGATAGGCAGGAGCTATACCGAAATTAGCAAAATCGCATAATGAATCAAGCTCTGCACCAAATGGACTAACTGCATTTAGCATCCTTGCTATTCTACCGTCGATACTGTCAATAATTGCCGCTACTATAATGCAATATACCGCAAGTTCCCATCTGCTATCCAAAGCAAATTTTATAGAACTCATACCGGTTACTAAACCAAGCAACGTAATAAAGTTGGGAATTAATTTTATTAGAGGTACAGGCTTAGTTATTATAGATTTACGCATTTTTAACAATTTTTATACTCAAAATGTATTTATCACGTCATTGCAAGGAAAAAACAGTGTGGTTGCATGGCTGTCAATGTCTCATTCCTGCAAAAGCAGGAATCCAGAAAAAAATAATCTTAATTGGTACAAAATTATATATTTGATAAAATAAACAGATAAAAAACTTGTTTTTTATACGTTTCACTAGATTCCCTCCCGCCTACGCGGGAATGACATAAACAAACCATGCCTACAGCTGCTCGCAATGACGGTTTTAAAGTTATGAGGCTACTTCCTTTCAAACTTAAATTCTGTTGTCTTTTTACGTCCAAAATCAGCAATGATAGTTTCACCGCCTATAGCAGTCTGCCCTTTACTCACTAATAAAGCTGTTTTCAACGGTAGATAAACATCTACTCTGCTACCGAAACGAATTATACCGTATCGCTCGCCCGTTTTCACTTCATTACCCTCTTCTAAATCACAAACTATACGCCTTGCTATAAGTCCGGCTATTTGAACAAAAACAATTTTCTGACCTTGAGCCATTTCCATTAATACTGATTGACGCTCATTATAAATACTAGCTTTATCGAGTGAAGCATTAAAAAATTTTCCTGGATTATAATGAAGTGCTAAAATTTTTCCGTTTGCCGGGATTCTATTAACATGGACATTAAAAATATTTAGAAAAATACTCACTCTAATCATTTCCACATCACCGAGTCCTAATTCCGGAGGCGGCAATGCTTCCTTAATTTCTTGAATTATTCCATCTGCGGGACTTATTACCAGATCATCACTTATAGGCACAAAGCGATCAGGATTACGGAAAAAATAAATACACCAAGCAGTAGCAATACATCCAATACAGCCAAGTTTTTCATTAAATGATGCTAATAAAAAACTTACTAATGCAAAGCTAGCAATAAATATATATCCTTCGCGATGAATAATTTTAAATAAATCATTATATTGTTTCATTTTAATCTCTATGAATCTCCTTATTATTTTTAACTATGCCTGCTCTGCTTTATCCTCTTGGTTCTCACTCTCGTTTTCATCTTCGTCTTGAGGGGTAGCTTGGACTTCTTGCGCAGAACCAAGAGCATATACGCATAAATCCGGGAGTGGAACACCGTTTTTTTTGGCAAGATCATTTAGCTGTGATATTGCTTTCATAACATCATCAGGAATAGTACCACCTCTTTCGTCAGATAACCATTTTGCTTGAAATTGTAGCGGATGATGCCCTTCTTGAGGCGTACCTATATAAAACTTAAACTTGGCTCTTTGTCCACTAAAATCGCAGTCAAATTCAAACTCTTTATAATGTGCCATAACTTTATGAATTAATAATTATATTAATATTATTATAATAATAAAAATGCAAATCTAAAATAATTTCTTGTCTAATATTTTTTAAGTTTTTTAGCAATATAACGATTTGAATATAGAAATTTATCGCTAGAATCTATAATGATTCCGCCTGCTTCCTTAATAAAAAGCTCAAATGCATAATATAATGTAAAATTTAATAATGATAAACATATTAAATCCGCTTTACCTGACGCTACAAGCGTAGCCCCATAGCAAAGAGAACCAAAAGATCTAATATTATCTACCTCTATCTCCTCCAAATCATTATGATTTACACCTTCAATAATTGCTAAACAGTTTTTTAAATCGGCATTATCGGAAACTCTAAGTCTTAATCCTTGATAATTAGAGTTTAAATTATTTTTTTCTATCCAAGCTCCCTTACCTTTTTCAGCATAATAAATTTCATTAAGAGCAGGAAAATATATTACTGTAGAAGTAGGAATTAAAACTTCTTGATTCCTTTTTAAATAAGTTACGGATATCGCAAAAAAAGGTATGCTTCTGGCGAAATTATTTGGGCTATCTATAGGATTAATTAAAAAAACACTCTCATAATTATTATTTAAATCGAATTTATCCTCCGGAAAAAATAAATATTGTGTATATTTTTGTAATTCTTCACATAATAAAGTTTTTAATTTTAAATAAGATCGCTTACAAAATTCTTCATTTCTTACAGAGTTTTTTTGTAGCATTTCGAGTTCTAAAAAATCTCTATGCAAAAACTTAACAGCTTTACGCAGGGCATTAATTAATAAATTAGTTATAGGTTGCATTTGATATTTTTAATTTAAGATATTAGTTTTAGAAATTATGTCATATGGCTTTAAAAATTGATACCATGCCTAGCTAAAAGGATTGCCTGAGTGGATGCTGAAAGTCGTCATTGCGAGGAAAAACTGTAAGTTTTGACTAAGCAATCTCAGGATATTTAACGAGATTGCCACACAGCCTACGGCTCGCAATGACAGGGTGGTATCCATAGTTCAATAAAACAGCTTACTTCGCTCGCTCGACATATGTCATATCATCAGTTTTAATAACAATTTTTTCTCCTATTTCTAAATATTGCGGGACCTTAACTTTAATACCGTTTTCTAAAATTGCTGGTTTATAAGAAGCGGTAGCGGTTGCTCCTTTTATTACCGGATCAGTTTCACTAATTTCAAGTATAACAGTTGGAGGAAGCTCAATATTTAAAGGCTTGTCATTATAAAATTCGACTTTAACAATCATATTTTCAGTTAAGAAAGATAATTTTTCTTCTAACATTTCCTTGGAAATATTTATTTGATCAAAATGTTTAGTATCCATTAATACCAAATCATCACCTTCAAAATATAAAAATTGATAATCTTTTTGTTCAAGTTCAGCTTTTTCTAAATAATCGGCAGAACTGAATCTTTCGTTACGCTTTGTCCCTGTTTTTAAATTTTTCATCTCAACTTGTACATAAGCTCCACCTTTCCCGGGTTGAGTATGTTCCGGTGTTTTGCTGACAACCCATAAATCATTATTATACACTAATATGTTACCTGTTCTAATTGAATTTGCTGAAATTTTCATATATCATACATTTAAGACTTTAAATTAAAGTATAAATATACAAATTATTTCCTTTAAAAACAAGAATTTAATCTTATGACCACAATATTAGTAGTAGATGATATAGAACCCAATATTAAGTTACTAACAGCCAAACTTTTAAAAGAGTATTATACGGTTCTTACTGCAAATAGCGGTAAAGAAGCACTAGCAATTCTTAAAAAAGCAAAAATTGATATTATACTACTTGATGTTATGATGCCGGAAATGGATGGATTTGAGGTATGTAAAACGATAAAAACCGATCCGGAAACTACTCATATACCGGTTGTAATGGTAACTGCACTTTCCGATATTGATGATCGAGTTAAAGGTCTTGAGGCAGGAGCTGATGAGTTTTTAACAAAGCCGATTAACGATACTGCTCTATTTGTAAGACTTAAATCGCTATCTAGAATGAAAAGCTTAATTGATGAGTTAAAGCTTCGTAATAGCACTAATGCATTATTAGGCGTAACAAATATCGAAATGCATGACACTTTTGCAGATAAAAAAATATTACTAATTAATGATGATGTGGTACAAACTAAAAATATAAAACAAATGTTACTTAAGCTTACCCAAAACGTAAAGGTAATAAGTAATTCCGATGAATTAGATATTATAAATGAATATACCCCCGATTTAGTAATTATCAGTAGTACGCTCGAAAATGACGATCCTTTGAGGATCAGTGTTATTTTAAGAGGTAAAGCAGAAATAAGCGGCGTAGTAATAATTTTACAAATTGATGAAGACGGTATGCCTTTGGTTGTGAAAGGTATTGAACTCGGTATTAATGATTATTTCGTTTATCCTATAGAGGAAAGCGAATTGCTTGCTAGAATTAGAACACAATTAAGACGTAAGCAATATCAAGATAATTTACGTAATGATCTTGAACAAAGCGTCAATTTAGCAGTTAAAGACGGTCTAACCGGCTTATTTAATCGTCGCTATTTCGATATACATCTCAAACAAATTATTGAGAAAACTAATAAAGAAAGTATTAAATTATGTTTACTTATGTGCGATATCGACAATTTTAAACATGTAAACGATACTTACGGTCATCAAGCAGGCGATAAGGTTTTAACAATTGTATCCCGTATTTTGAAGAATACTCTCAGAGTAACAGACTTAATAGCAAGATTCGGCGGTGAAGAATTTACTATACTCTTAACGGATATAGATATTTCTAAAGCAATTGAAACTGCGGAGAGAGTTAGAGTTAAAATAGAATATATGAATTTTCACATTGAAGATCAAATTGAACCTTTAAAAACAACTATTTCAATCGGAGTTACGAAATATAAAAAAGAAGAATCAATAGAATCTTTCATTGAACGTGCTGACAAAGCTATGTATGAAGCTAAAACAACGGGTAAAAATAAAGTAGTAAAATTATAATTGATTTTTTAAAGTAAAAAAATAATGAGCAATTCTTCCAAAAAACATCTTGATTTACCATATAGACCAGGGGTCGGCATGATGATATTAAATGCCGATAACCATATATTCGTGGGTAAAAGAATAGATACAAAAATATCTGCATGGCAAATGCCGCAAGGTGGGATAGTTCCCGGCGAAACACCAAGTATTGCAGCAATGCGTGAGATGTTAGAAGAAATAGGCAGCGATAAAGGATATATTATTGCCGAAAGCAAATTCTGGTATAGTTATGATGTACCAAACTTTTTAATACCTAAACTGTGGAACGGTAATTTTCGTGGACAAAAACAACGCTGGTTTTTAATTAGGTTTACCGGAAATAACGAAGATATTAATATAAATACCTCTAATCCGGAATTTGACCAATGGCGTTGGGCATCACTTGATGAACTCTTATCTATTATAATACCGTTTAAACGTAAACTTTACCAAGCCGTCGTAAAAGAATTTGAATCATTAATTCAGTAAAATTTTATATATATAGTACTTGTAGAACAGCACTATTTACCTCTTTATCACCTTCAATTCATTCATTTATAGCACTAAATAATGAAATATCCGTATTATTGCCTAAAGTAAATACAGCACACTCATTTGTTCCTCTAGACAATAAACTAATCTTTATCGCAACTAGATGCAATCATATAATATGTACGTACTATCATTCTTTATTAGGTTATAATTATAATCACCGATTATATGTGCAGTAAATGCATTTGCTAGATTAGATATAGTTATATTAGCAATAAAATCTTTTACTTCTCTTATATGAAATAAGTTTATAATGAAATTACTTAGACAGTAATTTGTTGTTGTTTCAGTTTCCCAATTAACCGTATCAATTTGAGTTTCCGGCATTAAAAATCATGAATTTATATCTTCAAACGCAAATTTTAGCTCTCTAACCAATCCATATAAAATATATTTTTTATCAGCAATATGTACAAAGGTATGATCAGGATGCTCATCTCAAAAATATGTAGAGGTATTAGAAAAAGGTTTTAAATGTACAGAATATACCTTATTTCTATCAAGGCTTTGGTCATAACTATTTTCACTAGAATCAGCTGGTATTAAATTTGGTAATAAAATAAGTCTACAAAAATAACCGATTAAATTAACTATATTTGGTAAAATTTAATATGATAATTTGGCATAAAGTTACTTTATGTTTAGTATTACATGTCTTATTATTAAGATTATTGTTATAATTCAATTAATTTAATAAGAAACCATAGTTTAGCTGCTGTTGATACTTGTGTGATTTTTGCTATTATTCTTTTCACTTAAGTAATTCAACCTGACAATAATTAGATTTTACTTTCTATCTTTGCAGCCAATATAAAGTCGTTTTCCATAAGACCGTCGATTTTATGAGTCCATATTTCCACACTACATGCTCCCCAAGATATAGTTAAATCGGAATGATGTGCTTCCTGCTCTGCAATTTCAGTTATCTTATTTGCAAATTCCATAGCTTTTATAAAATTAGAAAATTTATATTTTTTATAAAGAGGCCCTAATGCATTCACTTGCCACTCACTTTGTAATTGAACTAATAACTTATCAATTTCTTTTTCTCAAGTGGCGGAACTCCACCCTCACATGGTATGCATCTTTTCTCACTGAATACTGTCATAGTTTTTTTTCTATATCAAAGTTAAAATATTGATCTTTATAAGGCTCATCTGCAAGTTGTATAATGCCACTACTCAATTTTACATGCTTTAAAATTATGTTTTTGCATCTTAGAACATAAATAATTACGTTTTGCTAAATATTGCTTATCAATTAATTTACTATCATTAGGTAAAGCTTTATCAAATAAGTCAAAAGAAGTATACATGTCTACCGTATTGTCATCTAAAGAGGATTATAACACGCGCGTCTTTCAGCTTTCTCTTAATAATCTTCAGAATTATTATTAACTTCCTTCTGAAGCTTTATTATTGATCAATCTACAGTACTTACTATGACTAAATCTTTCAGCTATGTAACCTAATATAAAACATTTAGACTGATCTATATATGGGTAAAAGCTTTCCTTATTTTTTTGATCAATATTATCTTTGCTCAATCTTAAAAATGTTGTACAGCTTTTTGTGGCCTATATGCATATAATCAGTGAATAACCATCTTTTTGTATCTCAGCTTGTTACTGCTCTAAGAGCCTTAACAGCTTATATGGTTAAAATTGCTTCCGGTGCTTTATAACCATCTACCTTTTTACCAACAAAATTTTCATCTGAATAATAATGCATATTTTGAATAATTGTAGGGTCGATATCGTTCAGATACATGAACCCTTTAAGTAAGGATTTAGCATATATTGGAAGAAAACTCATAAATATAAAAATTAAACTTGTTAAAATCAATTTCATAAAATGCTAGGCTTTGTAAAGATTTCTAATTGATTTTATTTTGAGATATTTTTTAGTGCAAATCAAATCGTTTTAGAGATCTTCACAGAACCTAATATAAAATAGACTCCTTGGCATAATCTCTTTCTAAAAGTAATTTGAATCTGGTACTCGAATCCTTACATAGATTTGGCTACGCTCCGGTTCTATGTTCTGTGCCTCCTTCAAATTCCTCTTTATAAAATAGGTTATACAAGAAGTCTAATATTTATCTTATACAAAATTTTATTAAAAACTATGGAACTGTTAACAGTACTATAGTAAACTCACCCCCATTTTGTGCCAGGCACGAAAGGTAGAGCCTATATATATAATAGACGAGAGGATGAACAACAAAGCACAAAGTTCAAATCAGTTTACTATAGAACTGTCAAAAAGACGGATGAATGGTAGCGAGGGAGGGATTTGAACCCCCGACACACGGATTATGATTCCGTCGCTCTAACCAGCTGAGCTACCCCGCCAGGAGAAAAGTGTTTATATAATTTGTTAAGAAGTGTCATTCTAGATAAAAGCGGTTACATGGCTTGGAAAATGTACTTAGTGTCATACCGTGGCTTGACCACGGTATCCCAAAAAAATAACTTAAAATACTAATTAATTTAAATATGTTAAGCTGAACCCCACGATCAAGTCGCGGGATGACAATAAAAAATTGATCCATGCAACAATTGACTAGCAACTTCTCAAATTGTATCTTAACGTTTAGAGAATTGTGTTTTCTTACGTGCTTTACGTTGTCCGTATTTCTTACGCTCTACTACCCTAGAATCACGTGTTAAAAGACCACCTTTACGCAAAATAGCATGAAAATCCGGAGCAGATTTATCTAAAGCTTTAGAAATTCCATGCAAAATAGCACCTTTCTGTCCTGAAATTCCTCCACCTCTAACAGTACAAATTATATCATACTGATCAATAGTTTTTGTTAAGACAAACGGCTGTAAGATAGTTTTCACATAAGTTTCAGAAGGAAAATACTGGGCTATTGTTTTTTTATTAACAACTATTTTTCCTTTTCCTACTTTAAGCCATACTCGTGCTATAGCATTTTTTCTTTTACCTGTAGCATAAAACTTGCCTAAATTATCTATTTTTTCTTTAGGAGTTTTTAATACTAAAGGTTCTTTAGTTAACTGCTTTTCTACTTTTTCTGTTTTAATTTTTAACTCGGGCATATTCTATTACTTTTTATTTTTTGGATTTTGGCTTGCAAAATCATAAACAGTAGGTTGCTGTGCCATATGAGGATGATCACCATTTGCATAAACATACAAATTACTCATTTGCTTAGCACCTAAAGCATTTCTTGTAATCATTCTTTTTACGGCCATTTTAATAACTCTCTCAGGGTGTTTACCACTTAAGATTTTACCTGCCGTAGTATCTTTTATCCCACCTGGAAATCCTGTATATCTGTAATATATTTTTCCGTCTTTGGGATTTGCTTTTTTACCTGTTAATTTTACATGCTCCGCATTTATTATGATTATATTATCACCACAATCTAAATGAGGTGTAAAGCTAGGCTTATGCTTGCCGCGTAGCATATTAGCAACTCTGCTAGCGAGGCGTCCTAGTACAATATTTTTTGCGTCTATGACCCACCATTTCTTTTCAATTTCCGATGGCTTTGCCGAGTAAGTTTTCACAATAGTATCTTTTTAATTAGAATTTAAAATTAAAGAATCAAGCAACATATTTAATAGCATTAATACCCGCTATCTGTCAAGCTAAATATAATTTATTTACTTCCAAATATTATTTTTCTATCGGTCGAAAAATATAAATTATTATTTGCTCTTAGCCCATAATAACGAATATTTTTTATAATTTTGACAACATTAGGTATCATGTTTAATCCATTATTATCAACATCAAAACTATATAAAACACCGTTAACGGAAATAACATTTAAACTTCGCTTATTGTTATTATTAACGCCAACAAAAGGTACTAAAAAAGCAGCAGATTTTAGTTTCTTAGGATCTTGTCTATCATTTAAATCAGCTACAAACTTTACTTTCCCTGTTTCAGGATTAAATGCTGCTATTTGTCTAGCATTATTTGTTACAAATAGACTATTACCGATTAAAGACATTGATTGAATATCCTCGGCATTTACCTGCCAAATCACACTGCCAGTTGCTAAATTAAGCTTAATCAGCTTACCAAGACCGGTTGCTATATACAGATTCATATTATCATGAACGGGAGTACATAAAATACTTGATTCGTCAAAATTCGGTATAGCTGTACGATCATTAAGATTTGTAAACTCAAAATTCCATTTTACTTCACCGTTTGTTATATTTAAGGCAAGTATTTGCCCGGAATTATAAGTTACTATTACATTATCATGCTGTACTATCGGCGTCATAAAATAACTAGCCGACAAAACTTCCGCTAGGCTTTCATGTTCCCATACGGTTTTTAAAGTTTCTGCATTTAAAGCAATAGTTTGATTACTGATAGTTTGCACTAAGACAGTATTATCATTGAGCACAATAGGCTTAATTCTAATAATATCCGGAAGTTCTTTTCTAATTATTTCATAACCTGATTTTGCATCTAGCACTACTAACAACCTTGAACCGTATGTTACGTATAATTTTCCGTTATGGTGTAAAATTCCACCGCCTATATAATTATCTTTTTTATGTCTACTTAAATTATAAGACCAAATAATCTTATTTTTCTCTATAGAAAATGCAGAAATATTCGATCTAATATCCAATGCATAAATCATATTGCCTATAAAAACCGGCTCGGTAATCGTTTTACTTCTAGTGAAACTATACTGTTTATTCTTAAGCATATTTGCATTAAATGCATATATATTTGCATTAGAATCTAAATATATAGGCTCATGAGTCTGAATTGCTAATTTAGGAGTCAACTCAACAATATTTTTTACCCTTGTTGGTCCAAGCCCGTTACATGAAATTAAAATAAACGGTAATAACAGAAGTGCTATTTTTTTTGTCATATTTTTCCTTAAGTACGAATTATTATTTATTTAAATTTACAAGCAATGCTTTAGCCTGATCTTTTATTAGATCAGATACATTATTTGAAATTAATAAATTTTTTAGATTTTTTTCTGCTTGCGGTTTCATATTATTCTTAATATCCCACATAGCTTTTATAATAGTTGCTGTAGCCCAAAAAGGTTTTTTCTCGTCATCAAAATAGTTTAAATATTTGGTCAATTTCTCTTTATCTTGAATATCTAGATTGTGATCATCAATAACAAGACTACACCATGAAATACGTGCATAAGAAGTAGAAATTTCGGAATATTCTTTATTTTCAATAATTTTATTAAGCAGGTCTTTCGCTTCTGAATATTTTTTTTTTGAAATCTTTATGGCTACTTGTTTTAATGCAGCTATTTCTTTGATTTTAGTATTACTAGTAGTAACTAAATTCTCTAAAGTATTAAAAGCTAATTCTTCATTATCTTTTGTTGTTTTCAAACCAACAGTCTTAACAAGAATATCTCCGTTTTTTTGGTTATTTTTAATTCTTTTATCTTTATTATTATTAATAACAACCATTATAGTAATAGCTATTATAGAAATGATTATTATTATAGGTAAAAGCTTTTTGAAAAAAATTAACCTTTTTTCTTCATTTTGATCACTCAGTACTTCATCCAAAATATCAGTCATATTTTATTATTTTTATTTATTTTTACAGCCAAATTTAATCTTAGCATCTTCTGCCATTTTCTTGGATGCGGCAGTTCTATTAGTTGGAAATTCCTTATCACACTTAGCAAGCATATTACATGCTTCCTGAGTTTTTTTTAGTTCGCCTAAGGAAAGTGCTAACTTCAATAAACCATCGGAAGATTTTGCCCCTTTCGGTAACTCTTTATAGCCTTTTAAATAGTTAACCGCTGCCCCGTTATAGTCTTTTTGTTTAAAAAAGCATTCCCCATACCAGAAATAAGCATTACTAATTAGCAAACTGTTAGGATATTTTTGGATAAAATTTTTAAACTTATCTTTTGCTTCAGTAAGTTTATTATCTTTATAAGCAGCAAGAGCCAAATCATAGGCTTGCTTATCAGGAGCTATATCCTTATTAACCTCAATAGGTTTTGTAGGCGCATTATCCGTCATATCTTTAAGCAAAGCTATATCAAAAACATCTTGTTTTGTTGAATCACCGGCTTCTAAAACTTCAGTATTTTCTTCTTGATTTGAAATATTTGAGTTCTGAGTTAGCATATCAATTTTATGCTGTAAAACCTCAACTTTACCGATTAGCCTTCTGATTTCTTGTTCCTGTTCATCTAGTCTATTTTCAAAATCATTATTTGCTACATATTTTAAAGGCTTTCCTTTAATAGTTTCGCTTTCTCCGAAAGAAAACATAGAAAATAAAAAAGTAAATAATAAGACAATCAGTTTCATATATTTTTTAAAAATTTATAATTTTTTTATAATACCGAAATTTTTTTAATATTCCACACAATTTTTTATATTTCAATACTACCGTCATATGTAAACGTTATTGTTATGGTGGTACCTTCATTTATCTTACTTTGCAAATCAAATTTACCGTTCATAAGTTCAACCAGCTTTTTAGTAAGCGGCAACCCAAGACCGGTACCTTCATATTTTCTACTAAGCTCACTATCAATTTGACCGAACGCCGATAAAGTTTTTGGGATATCTTTTTCCTCAATACCGATACCGGTATCTATAACTTTTATATATACTAATTTTGCTAACTCATCTTTTTCAAGTGCAATAGTAACACTTCCTCCGGAATTTGTAAATTTCACGGCATTTGATAAAAGATTTAAGAATACTTGTTTTAGCCTTTTTGGATCAGCCTTTATAACCACATGCTCTTTCGGTAATCTACTAATTAAAGCCACTTCGGCTTGATCGGCACGAGGCTTAACAAGTATCAGCGAAGAACGAATTAATTTATTTAAATCAAGATCTATACTATCTACTTTTAATTTATCGGCAGAAGCTTTAGAAAGATCTAAAATATCATTAATCATACTAAGCAAATGCTTACCGGCATCATTTATATCTTTAATATAATTTTTACTTTTTTCTTCATCTCTTTCCGACATAAGAATTTCCGAAAAGCCTATTATAGCATTAAGCGGTGTACGCAATTCATGACTAATATTCGCAAAAAACTTTGTATTTGAAGAGCTGGTTTTTTCTACTTTTACTATTTGAGCTTTTAAATTTCTATTTATTTCAAGCTGCTCCTCAATGATTTGTCTAGCATAGTTAGTATTACTAATAATTATAGTGCAGAATATTATAAAAATAATGATAAAAGTTATAAAAACCTTTTGCTCAAGAGAGGTTATATTTTGCCACTGGCTGGTAATATTAGTGTTAATCTCAAATACTGCATCTACGGGAAAATCTAAATTATTATTTATAACAGGGATATAGCTAGTAATAAAAGAAGCCTCTTCCACTGTTAAATCACTTTCATTTTCTATTACTACCCTTGGTAATAATATATGACTTGTAATACCTTCAAAAGCATCTCGAAGCGGAGCTTTTGAAGTAAAGGATTTTAAAAAAAATTTATCGATTTTTGCGGTAACTATCTCAACCAAACTATCATCTTTATAATTGTCTACACTATACATATGTAACATATTACTAGTGATGAATTTATTACCTTTGAGATCGTAGAGAGAAATATTAATATTAAGATTGGTGAACCATTGAGCGGTAATCTTTGCAAAATTAATAAAATCTTGATCTTGTAATAGTTTTAAATAATCGAATTTGTGTAATTTACTGATTACGTTCTGATGAGTATTCCAAATATTATCAGTGTAAAGTTCTACAATTTTAGTATGTTCCAAAGCCACTTGTTTTACTATCATTTCTTTTATCATAAAATAACGATAAAACATCATATTTATGACAATATTAAGAAACAATATAATGAATGACAATCTTACTATATACTTATTGTGGTTCATTATAAGACCTAGTAGTTATTTTTAACTCAACTGATGTCATCCCTGCGGAAGGCTTGCTCGCATAACAAATCGTCATTGCGAGTGACTAAAAGGAGCGTGGCAATCTCATAAACCAGGGTGCCTGAGAGATCTCGCGTACGTACAAAACTTACAGTTTTTCCGTAGCTTATGACGAAGAATCTACCCATGCAGCAAAACCGAGAATGATATTATCCTCTCTACTTATCTTCTTGTTTAACTCTCTCTTTTGTTTCCAGCTTCTTATTAAGAATCAACCCTGTAATTACATCATAAGCACGAGCAAATTGATAATCTTTTTTGTATAATTCCGATAATTCATTCTCTTCTTGTTTATTATTTTTGGCTTTTGTTGCTTTTTGGCTATCTTTGTTTTTTTCATTATCATTCTTCAAATAATTTTTTAAAGAACTCTCAGAAAAACGCTTATCTATTTTTTTCACTTCTGGATACTCAACTTTCGCCGGCTCAATTAAAATATCAGGCTCTATTCCTTCTGCTTGAATAGAACGACCGCTTGGGGTGTAATATTTAGATATAGTCAGTTTTACGGCCGCCCTAGAATTGATTTGTGTTAAAGCCTGAACTGATCCTTTACCGAAAGACTTAGTGCCAAGTATTATTGCTCTTTTATGATCTTGCAAAGCTCCGGCAACTATTTCCGAGGCAGAGGCAGAATTACCGTTTATTAAAACTATCATAGGTACTTTGGGAGCTTTTAACGAAAACTCATTTGCTTTAATTTCGCTATTACTTGATGTAGTTCTACCTTTTGTTGTTACAATTACACCGGAATCAATAAAATAATCACTAACAGCAATAGCTTGATCGAGTATACCTCCGGCATTATTACGTAAATCTAGAATTATACCTTTAAGGTCATCTTTACCCTCAGTTTTTAACTTCTTTACTGCTGCCTTCAGCTCAGAAATTGTTGACTCATTAAAAGTAGTTATACGTATATATGCAATATTATTTTTTTCTAAATGTGCTTTTATCGGCTTGATTTTTACTATTTCGCGAGTAAGCTCTAGCTCTTGCGGTTTTGCCTCTTCTTCCTTAATTATCAACAATTTAACCTTAGTACCAGGCGTACCACGCATCTCTTTTATAGCTTTATTAGGACCAAGCGTAGAGACTAACTCGTCATTCACGCCTACTATATAATCCCCACCTTTAAGCCCTGCTTTGAAAGCCGGCAAATCGTCAATAGGCGATATTATCTTAATTGCTCCGCTATCATACATTATTTCAACACCGATTCCGCCGAATTCACCTTTTGTAAAAGTAAAAATATCTTCTAAATCCTCATCGGTATAATAGCTTGAATGGGGATCAAGTGAGTTTAACATACCGTTAATTGCTTCATCTATCATTTTTTGCCTATCGGGCACCTGTACATAAGCCTTTTCGATACGTTCAAATACTTCTTGAAATTGCTTATAAGCTTCCTGATTTGATATTTTATTTTCAGTTTCTTTTTCTCCTTCTGCAAATGCACAAATAGAATTTATAATAAAAAATAGTGTTATAATTAAACGTAATAACATAATACTCCAAATATGTGTGTTTTTTAAGCAAAGCGTCATTGCGAGGAAAATTACGAAGTAATTTGACGAAGCAATCTCAGGATATTTGACGAGATTGCCGAGTCGCCTACGGCTCCTCGCAATAACGATTAAATATCCAACTCACTAATAATTTTATCCATTTTAACTAAAGCCTGTTCATAAATAAATTGAAATCTTTTTTCCGGCTTTTTACCCATTAAATCATCTACTATTTTATCAACATTTTGAACATCTTCTAAAGTTACCTTTAAAAGCGATCTTTTTTCCGGATGCATAGTAGTTTCCTTTAATTGTGCAGGCATCATTTCACCGAGACCTTTAAACCTACCTACTTCAATTTTAGCTTTACTAGCTTTTAATAATTTATCCGTTAACTTAGCTTTTTCCTCTTCATCGCCTGCATAATAAGTTTTATTAGACTGCGTTAAACGATAAAGCGGAGGCTTAGCTAGATATAAATGCCCCTCTTCTACCAATTTCGGCATTCGTAAAAAAAAGAAAGTCATTAATAGCGAAGCTATATGAGCACCGTCAACATCTGCATCAGTCATAATAATTATTTTTTCGTAACGCAGATTTTCTTTTTTATAATTCTTTAAACTACCGCAGGCAAGAGCTATTTCTAAATCTTGTATTGCTTGATTATTAACGATTTTCTCAAGCGTAGAACTCGCAACATTTAGAACTTTACCCCATAGCGGTAATACTGCTTGCGTTTCTCTATTACGTGCTTGTTTTGCAGAGCCTCCTGCCGAATCACCTTCTACAATAAATAATTCCGTCCCTTCAGGTGAAGTGCGTGTGCAATCGGCAAGTTTACCGGGTAAACGTAATTTTTGAGTGGCATTTTTACGGGAAATATTTTTTTCGTTTTTCTTACTGATTCTAAACTCCGCAATGCTAATTACATGCTCCAGTAAATTAGTAGCTAAAGCTTTATCACTACTAAGAAAATGGTCAAAATGATCTTTTATTATATTCTCGACCGGTTTACTTACACCGTTTGATACTAATTTTTCCTTAGTTTGTCCTTGAAAAGACGGCTCAGCTATAAAAATAGAAAGTACGACACTTGTGGTTTCTAAAATATCCTCAATAGTTAGATTAGCAGCTTTTTTATTCCCTATCATTTCACCATATGCTTTAAGCCCACGTAAAATAGCCGACTTAAGTCCTTGCTCATGTGTTCCTCCTTGAGGAGTCGGAACAGTATTACAATATGATTGAACAAATGCCGAGCTATCGTTATTTTGCCAACAAATCGCCCATTCAAGTTTTATCCTGTCCGGCGTAGACTCTATATTACCTGCAAAAATTCCTGGAATAACTAAATTATCTAAAGTTATTTTTGAACTTAAATAATCTTTTAAACCGTTCGGGAAACTTATTAATGCCTTTTTAGGTATATCTGACTGTACTTCTACTTCGCATACCCATTCTATAGTAACACCGCGATATAAATAAGCTTTTGACCTTGCAAGCTCATAAATCTTTTTAGGATTAAAATGTAATTTTTCACTAAAAATTTCCGGATCGGGAGTGAAATGTATTGATGTACCTCTTAGCCTTTTAGATGTTTCTTCACATATTAAATCAGTTAATTTTTCTCCTTTAGAATAACTTTGGCTATATAATTTACCTTGTTTATAAACCTTTATTTCTAAATGTTTAGATAAAGCATTTACTACCGATATTCCAACACCATGCAATCCGCCTGCAGTATGATAAACATTATTTGAGAATTTACCTCCTGAATGAAGAGTAGTTAAAATTACTTCTAAAGCTGATTTGTTAGGAAATTTAGGATGATTATCAATAGGGATACCGCGACCGTTATCAAATATAGTAATACTATGATCATGATGCATTTTTATCGTGATGATACTTGCAAAGCCGGCGACTGCTTCATCCATAGCATTATCCAGCACCTCAGATACTAAATGATGCATAGCATTTGAATCAGTACCCCCGATATACATCCCCGGTCTTTTACGAACAGGCTCAAGCCCCTCTAATACTTCAATATCTTTTGCACTATAGTTATTATCGACTAGCTTATTTTTCTTTTCTTTGTTAAAGCTGAATAAATCGCTCATATATTAGAGATTTAATTAATTATTGTCTCTCCTAAATTAAACTATTTAACATAGAAAAGCAATTAAGCTTTAAAGAAATTGTTTGAAAATTCTACGTAATTGCGAGGTAAAACTGTAAGTTTTGACGAAGCAATCTCAGGATTTTATACTATTTTTGAGATTGCCACGCTCCTTACAGTCGCTTGCAATGACGATAAAAATAATCTTATCAATATCCCTTAGCTTTGATTAACATACAAGTTATGTTAGCGTTTCCTTGAGCTAATGCAATATCTAATGGATATTGGCACTCATCATTTAGAGTAGAAATGTTAATACCTCGTATGACCAAAAATTTTGCTAAATAGTAATTATCGTTATAAATAGCAGCAGTTAGTAATGTCTCACCGCTTCTACCTTTTTCTTGCAATATAGGATAAACGTCAAGTAACGCACGCAACCCAAAAAGATTGTTTCTATCCACTGCTCTAAAAGCATTCTCTACTGCACTACAATAAGATAGATTGGCATAAATATCTTTCTTTTTATTTATATTATTATCATATTTAATAAAACTCTCTACAACTTTTCTTCTTTCGGCACTTGCTATCCATTCTGCTTTCTTTTGGAACAGCTCTATATATGCATACATATCCATCTGCTCTAAAGTCGCCTGCTCTGTTAGTTTACCAAGCACTATATCATCATCAGGTAAAAGTAACATTTGTGTTTCATCTTTAACAAATGTTGTTACCAACTCCGATGTGTCATTATTTACGTTATTATCTTGTTTTTGAATCGTGACATTTGGAGAGCTTGCCGGAGGTGATTTCTCTTGATTATTTGTAGTTTGATTATTATTAATTTGTAAAGGCTGAAGTTGATTCAGCTTCACTACAACAACGGGTATAAGCGGCGTATTCCAATCTTGTTTTTTTGGGACATCTGAAACAGCTACAAATGTCTCTTGCGAGTTATTGAGTTCTGCTGAAGAATCGGTTGTAGGAATTACTTTAGACGGAGTAGTAACGGGTGTATTTGGGCTAGTCGGTGTTATAGGCTGTGTAGAAGGTTGATTTGTAGGCATTACCGAAGGTGCAGGTACATTACTAGGTACTACCGGAGTTACTGTTGTCGGCATAGTACTTGATGTATTATCTTGGGTTACCGGCGGGCTAACCACAGGCGGAGAAACAGCAGGTATATTAGTTATAGAGGGCGGTGCTATCGGTGCTACGCTTTCTTCCTCTTTATTAGCATCAGGAGGGGGATTAAGCGGAATAGGCTTATGCACAGGCGGCAAATTGGTTGGTGTATATATTTGCACCGGTCGCTGCGGAGGCACTACATAACTTCCTGCTTGAGCCGGAGGCATAGATACTATCGGTCTCGGTACGTTAGGAATTATAATATTAGAAGCTAAATTTGTATCATTATGCTCATTAGAAGCAACTTGTGCTTCATGCATTTCATTACTTGTAACACTAGGTAACGTTGCACTACCAATATCTATAAAAGGTTCAGATGCCTCGGCTTCATTAGATTCCTGAATGTCATGAGAAGCTAAATTTACACTACTTTCATGACTGGGATTTGTATGAACGTTATCACTTGTAGCACTAGGCAATGCTGTATTACCGACATCTATAAACGGCTTAGCTTGTTCATTGTCATTAGGCTCTTGGGAAGCTAGCTTTGGTTCTTCTTGATGGGCTGCTTTAGTTTGTTCATTTGCTTGTTTAGGGGGTATATCTTTCTTTTTTGGTTTACTAAAAAATTGTTTAAATTTATCAAAAAAAGAAATATCGGCACTAGAGCGAACATCCTTATCTTTAGTATCTACTTCGGCAGCCGGTAATGATGGCGGTAAGGGCGGAGGTGAAGCATAACTTTGAACTATCACTAATAATAGATTTATAAAAAATAATATCTTACATAATTTATTTAACATATAATTCCTTATTAAATCATTTATTTGATAGCAAGAGGTTGTTCGATGTCATTCCTGCGAAAGCAGGCATCCAGGGTAAAGCGAGATAAATCGAGCTTTTAATATTCAAACTTACTGTGTATATACCTTTTAATTGTTGGATTCCCGCTTCCGTGGGAATGACATAAACAAGCCATACACCTCCCCCGCTTTTAGCTAGCAATGACATGCACTCCCCTACCTCTTACTATTCTGCACCAATTTCTTTATCTCAATCTCTACTAACTCTTTAACAAGTACAGGTAGATTTTTATCAAGCCAAGCTTTAAGTTCTGGTTTTAACATCTCAACGACTAATTCTTCAAGTGCATTTTTAGATGAGATATTATGATCCAGCTTTTTATCTTTAATAGTATCAGTAAAATTTTTAAAAATATCACCTACCTCTTCAGCAGATTTCGTTGATATTAACTTTTCTTCTTCATCTTGATTTACTATTTCCGTTAGCTCTAATACATCTTCATCTTCGTTATCATTTTCATGAATAGGATTTTTACGCTCGTTTATTACTCCTTTAATCGCTTTTAATATGTCTTCTATCGACATATCTTGGTTCTTTTTATTGTCCTTACTCACGTTAGAAACCTATAAACATTTTCTTTTTAATAGTCTTAAACTCTTCTTCAGGACTAAAATATTTTACTTTAAGTTTTAAACTTTGAGCCGTTAGCTCGCCGGTTAACAATTTCATTTGATATGCCGCAAGTACTGAAGATTTATACGCATCCACACGAGTTATTTTTGCTTCGTATAATTTTTCTTCGGCAGTTAAAACATCTAATATTGTTTTAGATCCGACTATTTCCTCTTGCACAGTACCGTCATATGATATTTGAGCAGCATCCACTCCTTGATTAGCGGCAACAATACGAGATTTTGCTGCTTCAAATCCCTCCCACACGCTTACAACCCCTGCTTGGGTCTGCTTTATCACATTATCAAGCTGAACTGCACTATTTCTTGTTTGATTTTTAGCCGATCTGATTCTTGAATATTGAGCTCCTCCCTCAGGATAAATAGGGATATTTACCGAAAGAGTAGTAGTATAGCTTCTATTATTTATAGCATTTACATTTCTAGCATTTATATCACCTTGTGGATTGTAGTATGTTCTACCGGATTGCAGTTGCACACTTACTTGCGGTAATAATTTCCCTTTTTCTGCCATTTCTAAAGCTTTAGCCGCAGTTACATTATGCCTTGCCGAATCAATATCAGGATTGAGTTTAGCAGCTCTTCCAGTTAACTCATCTAATGAAGCAGGTAACATTTTAGGTAACTCAGGCATAGTTATATTAGTCGGCTCTATTCCAAATACTCTAATAAAATTTGCTTTTTTTCCTTGAAAATCGGCATAAGCAGCTAGTTTATTCGTTTCTGCTGCTGCAAGCCCCGCTCTTGCGGTTGCTATATCTACTTCCGTTGCTTCTCCAAGTCTTAATTTTTCCTCAACGGTGTTAACTTGTTGTATGTTAGTGCGAACTCTACTTTCGGAAATATCATATTTCGCTTTGCTCTCAAAACAATCAAGATACGCAGTTATTAAATTTAATAATATTTTTTGTTCACCGGCATAATATGCACCCCGTGCAGCTCTAAATCCTGCTTGAGCAGCTTTAAGAGCCGCAACACTAGAACCACCATTAAATAGAGACTGTTGAATTGTTAATGCACCTTGATCACTATCTGTTTCCCTTGGAGTAAGACCAAGCCTATCAGCATATTTTTTATTATATTTAGTCTTATTATGTTGTCTATTAATCTGTAATCCGGCACTAGGCATAAACCCCGAAAAAGCTCGCGGAAACTGCTCAATCGAGTCTAAAAACTTAATTCTAGCAGCTTTCAGCTCCTCATTATTCTTATATCCTTCAGTTAAAGCTCCCTGCAAATCAACTGCTGCAACCGAACTAGTTAGTAATAATGTAACAATAAATGTAATTAATTTACGCATAAATTTCTTGAATAATTGATAATATATTAGTTAGATTAGTTTAATCTTTCAAGAATATACCTATATCCTAATCAAACAATATAAATCTATTGTAGCAATGTTAGCACGTAATATAACAAAAATTAATCTCAAGGGCAATGATAACTATTTTACATTTTATTTTACGGTTATAAAGCTTTAAGATTAATTAATATTTGATAACAAAATAAAATTTTATGTCTATATATTGATTTTTCTAGTTTCAGTGGATTAAATAAAGAATAACAAAGACTTTTAATACAATTAAAAGGTTTTACCAAATCTTTGAAAATGAATGTAAAAGATTTAGAAGATCTTATTTTATATTTTACAAAATTCTTTAATGAATTATCTCACACTGAAAATATCGATGTAGCGAAAATAGAAAAACTTTTTAATAGGACAATCCAAGAATCTATAACTACTTTATCTGAAGCGCTTGAGAAAGCATATCAAGAACAGTTAAAAAACAAAAGATATCTTTTTATTTGACAGGATTATTGTAGAAAAATGTTTAAATGTTTTAGAACATATTTTATTTCAGCAAGAATGAGATAAACTCTATCCTGGAGCTTCTAAAAAAATTATAGAATCATTAGACAATATATTAGTCGGGGTTATATCGACTCAAATACCGATGCTTGGAATATTTATACAAACAAGAGAAATACTTGAAAAAGTAAATAATCTTATTGACTCTGAAAAAATTATTGCCAAAAATAACAAAATTGCATAATGATATAAAAGAAATAAGGACAGAAGCTAAATCTCATGAGAAGCTTCAAAACATCTATGAAAAAGCCAAAAAAGTTGCTACAATTTCAGAAATATTAAAAGAACCGACTCGAAAAATTATTGAAATAGCAAATAAAAACCCTAATAACCAAGCTTCACTAGAGAATATTGTAAAAGCTACTAAAGCTATACCAAAAAGCAAAGATGAAGTAGAAGAAAAAATAACAGAACTAAAAAGTAATATTGAAAGTGCAATTCCACAAGATACAAATATTGACAAATTAAACGCTGTAAAGAATACTATTTCTGGTAATCTAAATGAAGCTAAAACAGAATTATTACAAGTATTACATCCGGAAGCTTCTTGTAGCGAAAAGATAGAATCCTTATGTAAAGCAGCAGAAAAAGCTATAAAAATTGCAAGCGACATAAAAAAATAGTAGGAGTAATACCAGGAAGTCAAGAACTCGGAAATGTTATAAGTCTCACAATAAAAACTAACTTATTACCGCCTCCGGTCTTAGCAATTGCAAAGCTAACTCCTGATATAGCTAACTTAGTTAATATAGGTAAAGCAGTGGTTACTATACTTTCTAAAACACACAACTTAACTCAACAACAAGGAAGAGCAAAATAGTGTCTAATTCTAATACTCATATTTTAATTGCCATAGGTTGCTTATTAGCATTATTATTAATATTTTTAATGTATAAGAAAATAGCAGCACGTAAAAACAATATATTACCTGCTGCAGGAGGTAATATTGATGATTCGCCAAATGTGGCACTTAATAGTCAAACACCAGAAAATAAAAAGCTGACATTACAAGAAAGAATAGAACTATCTTGGAAATTTCTTTATAACATCACGGAAGTTATTTTAAATAAATTCTCTAAAGAAGATGTTATTCAAGTGAATAAATGCGGTCAAGTTTTATTTGAAAATGGCGTTAGATATGAACATGTAGTCGATCTTGCAATTCCTCAAGTTAAGTCTCATACTCAAACAGTTGAACAAGAACAATCTAAAGGGAAAAAAGCCTTAGGGGTATAACTCTTTTCTTTGAAAAGTAGTATTTTATACTTTTCTTTAAAGCATGTTTAAAATCAATTATGTTTTTTATCCTTTACTTATATACTAATATAACTATTTAGGCGTTTATTCCTAAATAGTAATTTTTTAGGAATAAACTCCAATTAAGTGAGATTATAAAAGGCAGCACTCTTAGCTAAATAGGTAAATTTTATTTAAACTATGTCTAATATATATCTTGTTACTATATCGTTTAATAAAAGTAAGCAATTCTTATTATTGGCATTTACTTTGTAGTTTTATCGGTTCTTTATACCAAAACGGTAATATATTAAATAATGGAGAATTTTTAGTCTTACAAAAAATAAATTGGTTTTTTATGCAGTAATTCCTAATAAAGATGCTTTGCATGCTTCACATTTAAGCTATCATGCATTGAAAGATAAAGATGAATTAGAGCAATTGGGCGTAATAATTAGTTATAAAATAACAGCAGACTATGTTAGTGCAACACCTATTGATATCGAAAAAAATATTGAAAATGCAAAATTTCTCTATTTATATCCTATTTCATGGTCAAAAGCTTATGAAGAGCAGCTTATATTACGTACAGATGAGGGGAGATAGCTACCTTTATATATAATAAATGATAAAGACCGATATCTCGGAGGAACAATTACTTCTTGGCAAAATGATTATGCAGCGGCTTACAGCTTATGGCTTTCAAGCTATAAACATTAGAACCTTTAATGCAAAAACAATTAGCAGAATTAGATAGTGATATTTCTATAAAAGGAAGAAAAATGAGTAAGCGAATACAAAAATGTTTAAAAAAGAAAGTTTTTTATCCTATAGCAGCACCGGTATCAAGAAACTCCTATGCACGTTCTAATTATTCAAATTGTCCATCTTGTAAAAAAGATTGGCAATTCAAAACAACATTTCATGAAATATTTGATTATAAATGTAATAAATGCCTTTTATTAGGTTAGGAACTTCATAGTTAGCTTTTTGTTGCCTAGAGATACCTTACATATTCTTAATATAACGCCGGTTTACACAAATCCGTTAACTTGATGCTCCCAGAGTTCCTTAAAAGTGCCGTCTTCTACGATCTTGCCTTTATCCATAACAATAATTCTATCCATATGCTTGATAGTAGATAATCTGTGGGCTATAGCAATTATTGTGACATTCTCAATATCAAGCATGGTATTAATAGATTTTTGTACTTATTGCTCTGTATGGCTATCAAGGCTTGAAGTTGCTTCATCTAAAACCAAAATCGGAGCGTTTTTAAGAATAGCACAGACAATTGCTATACGTTGCCTCTGTCCACCACTTAGCTTTACTCCTCTCTCACCGACAATGGTGTTATATTTTTCCGGTAAACTTTCGATAAATTCATAAATATTTGCAGCTTTGGCGGCATTTTCTATTTCCTAAAGGCTTGGGTTATCGATTATAATATCGCAAATTCCGGCTTAAAATTTTTCAATAATAATGCAATGAAAGTGGATTGACCGCTACCTGAATTCCCGACAATACCCACTTTCTCACCGGCTTTAATATACAAATTAAGAGACTGGAATACACTACTCCCCTCTTTATAAGCAAACGATATATCCTTAAATATAATCTCCCCTTTGAAGATTTTTAATTCAGCAGCATTTTTTATCTATAGTATCTTGTGGGATTTGCATGATTGTAAAGGCGGAGCGAAACGCTGCTATATCGTCTAAAAAGTCTTTAAGTTCCATAGTGGCATGCCACGAATTTTCAGTAACTAAAAAAGTAAGGGACATAATAAAAGCAATATCGCCGATACTAATTTCACCAAGATTACGTTAAATGAATTACATACACAAATACACCTATATACCCAATATACTAAACTGAGTATTATACAAATAATTAAATCATATTTGTAATATTTTTGTTAGAGGATGTACATTATGGTAATAATCATTTACTTTATTTAATTCTCGCTGCTTTGCTGCAAACGAAAAAATAGTAAAGATGTTTATAATACAATCAGCTACCAAGAATCTTGCTTATCTTGTTCCATTGTAGCAAGTTTAGTAAAAAACTGTAAAGCAAGCGGTAAGTCAATAGCCATAAAGGTACTAATGACAACAAATACTTTAATATTAGTAAGACCCAGTGCAATACCGGAAAGCAAGGTAATGAATAACGGTTTGCTTAATTGATACTCGATTGCTTGGTGCATTTTATAATAATTATCACCTATGCCCCGTACTCTTCCAACGATAGAACCGGAAAGGTTATTTTGAAAATAAGTATACGGCAAATTAAAACAGTGATTACATATTTTATGCATCATGCCTTGAAAGATATGAGCACGCCAAGCACCATCAAGTATAGCTTGTGCTGCTACAAACCATATTATCGGTTTATAACTTTGAGCAAATATAATCTTTTCATTTTGGGTAAATAAATCAAGCAAAAGCTTTACGGCATAATTATATATAATAGGATGAAAGCCGCTTGCAATAGGCCCAAGCATCATAACAAAATACCAATATTTATACGGCTTTATAACAGACCATAAAAAAGAAACAGAATATTGATTTTCATAAGTTGAGAAATGTATGTTATTCTGAGATAAAAGCGGCCTTATTACATGGCCCGTTTCATATCATACCTGCGTGCCCTTGTTGCATGACTCTTATGTCATTCCCGCAAAAGCGGGAATCCAGTACTTTAAAGCTTTATTTGAAAACTAAAATTTATAAAAAAATCTTGGTCTAAAAGATTTGTTTAGAAAGCTCGCTTTACCCTAAATTCCCGCCTTCGCGGGAATGACATCGATCCTTAAGTTGTCACCCATGTGCGATCAACGGAATGACATTATTGTAGATAATCTATTAATATATTAGTATCAAAGGTAGCTTTCATTCGTTCCACTCATTACATAATTTAGCCTTATATTCTTTTTATCTTTCCAGAGTTCAAAAGCGTTTTCAAATGCCTTATTATTGTGATCATTACTAGCAATGTAACTAGTTAAAGCTTGCCCAATAATTTTATCTCTTGATATTTTTTTCTTGGATAATTTATCTAGAATTTTAATTTGCGAATCAGCTATATTAATAATAGTTCTCACATAATCTCCTTAGAATTTTTTCCTAATTAGGATATCATATCCCTATGACACGTATTATTATCTTATATCATCCTTTAGATTTAAAAGCTACAAATATTTCTCATTCTCTTCTTTAACCACAGCTATTAACTGCTCAACCGATAATACTTCTTGGTCAGTAGTTCCAAGCCTTCTAATCGCTACTTGTTTATTTTCTTGCTCTTGTTTACCGATTACTGCAATCATCGGTATTTTTTGATTAGAAAACTCACGAATCTTATAGTTAATTTTATCAGGTGAGATATTAAAATCCGTTCTTACCCCGTTATCAATTAAAGCTTTCTGCACTTCCAAAGCGTAATCGTTCAAATCGCTGGTAATAGTTGCAATAGCAACCTGCACTGGTGCAAGCCAAAGCGGAAACCTACCTGCATATTCTTCGATCAATATACCAATAAAACGCTCAAGTGAGCCAAGGATCGCTCTATGTAGCATTACGGGTCTTTTTTTCTCTCCGCTTGCTGCAACATAGCTAGCGTCTAACCGCTCTGGCAAAACAAAATCCATCTGAAGCGTACCGCATTGCCATTGCCGCCCTATCGCATCGGTTAATACAAACTCAAGCTTCGGACCGTAAAATGCCCCCTCGCCCGGGTTTAGTGTATAAGTAAACCCTGCTTGTTCTACTGCTTCTTTTAAAGCATTCTCAGCCTTATCCCAAACTTCATTGCTCCCTGCTCTGATTTCAGGACGATCAGAGAATTTTACCTTTATATCAGTAAAGCCGAAATCCTTATAAATTTCAGTCAGTAATTTACAAAAACTAACCGTTTCATCGGTAATTTGTTCCGCAGCACAAAATATATGTGCATCGTCTTGCACTAAACTCCGCACTCTCATTAAACCGTGCAATGCACCGGATGCCTCATTACGATGGCACAAACCAAACTCCGACATACGAAGAGGTAAATCACGATAACTCTTGATACCTTGTTTGAAAATCTGCACGTGGCAAGGGCAGTTCATCGGCTTCAAAGCTAATGTCTTGTCGTCTGTTTCTAACGCAAACATATCATCACGAAACTTTTCCCAATGTCCTGAAGCCTCCCAAAGGCTTTTATCGACCAAAACAGGAGTCTTAACTTCGGTATAACCGTTTTTACGAATCTTTTTCCTAATATACTGCTCAATGGTATTATATATACTCCAGCCTTTATCATGCCAAAATACCATTCCTTGAGCTTCTTCTTGGAAGTGGAATAAATCAAGCTCACGCCCAAGCTTTCTATGATCACGCTTTTCGGCTTCTTCAAGCATCAAGAGATAACTATCTAGCTGCTCCTTCGTGGCCCAAGCAGTGCCGTATATACGCTGCAACATCTCATTACGACTATCACCTCGCCAATACGCTCCTGCAACTTTCATCAACTTAAAATGCTTAACAACCCCTGTAGAAGGAGCATGCGGACCTCGGCATAGATCAATAAAATTACCTTGCCTGTATAAAGTAATTGGCTCACCTGCCGGAATTGAAGCAATAATTTCGGCTTTATAATGCTCTCCTATCGATTTAAAAAACTCTATGGCTTTATCCCTATCCCATAGCTCTCTTGTTACTTGCTCGTTCTTTTGTGAAAGTTCTTGCATTTTAGCTTCTATAACGGCTAAATCATCATTGGTAAAAGGTTTATCACGAGCAAAATCGTAATAATAACCGTTTTCAATTGCAGGACCAATCGTTACCTGAGTTTCAGGGAATAGTTCCTTTACTGCTTCTGCTGTTAAATGTGCCGCATCATGCCTTATTATCTCGAGACATTCAGGATCTTTCGCAGTTAAAATACGAAGCTTGCAATCATTGTCAATTACGATACTTAAGTCTTGAAGCTCACCGTTTATTTCAGCAACCATTGCTGCTTTAGCAAGTGACATTGAAATTGCATTTGCTACTTCATAGGCGGTAATGTTTTTTGCAAATTGTTTTATACTCCCATCGGGAAAGGAAATATTAATCATTCTTTTATAACTTATTTTTTCTTCAAATTTTTTACTTGTAGACCTTATCTCGTAGCTCTTATTTCATTCCTGCAAAAGCAGGAATGACACTTAGACTACTTGCTTTCTTGATCTATCATAGCCATGGCATTTATAAATTCTAATACTCTTGCATCACTAAGGATCTGATCAATAGCTTTATCGTTAAAGGTTAGTCCGGCGTCTTTACTTTTTACAGCCACTACTAAAGATTCACCGTCTTTTAATTCAGAATTTTTACTAAAAACTTCTATTGCCCTAAAGCCGTATTGCTTTATTATTGAAGATTGTTTTCCTAGATTTAAAGCAAATTCCTTAGAATTTTCTATTTTATTAAGCACCGGTACAATAGCATTATTAGTATAATGCACAAAATTATTTATAACCACACTCGGATCCGATAATTTTATTACGCTTTCTAGATTCAGAGGATTATCTATACTAGGCATATCAATATCAATAGCAAAATTAAAATCATCCATTACAAGATTAGTTTTACCGGATAATTTTTTTGCTTCAGGATCAAACTCACCTTTTAAATTAAATTCGGAATTATTTATTTTTGCAAAAACACCCATTACTTTTTCTCCATCTTCTTGAGTAATAGGGCTAGTTAGTTTAAAAAATTTATCTAACTCAGCTCTTTTGTTTAAACCATTACTAAAGTAGCTTCCTAAAGCTTCAGCTGCCGTTTTTTGGTATGTTTCAGAAGGTTCTATAGTAGATTTAATATTTAAAGCAAAATCAAAAATTTTATCTTTTTCTATATTTAATTTATATAAATTACTTTCTACTTTTCCTTTTCTTTCAATATCACAAGCAAATAAAAACGGCTTACCTTTTACTAATTCTCCTAACATCTGCATAAAAATAACAGCATACATATTCTCATCTTGCCTTTGATCTAGAGAAAAATTTTGAATTAATAATTTCCCAAGAGCTACTAACTCATCACTATATTTTAGTTTTAATTTGGAATTGTAAGAAATAGGTAAATTCAATATATCTAACTTTGTCAAACCATACTCAAAGAAAGCAGTATCAGAGTCATTAGCTATTTGATCTCTCAAAAATTCAAAAATTTTATCATATAAATTTCTTCTGTAATTTTCAGAAATAAAAGAAACAGTATTTTTTCCATCCAAAATTAACAAATTAAGGTTATCCGATGTCTTAGTATTAGTAATTACAGAATTACTAATACTACTCTCTGCTAATTTTTCTGCATCTAGAGAACTATAAAGAGTTGATTTATTGTCACTCAAGCTTAATTTCCAATAATCAGGCTCTTTATTAAACAAAGATTTTCTAAACCAAATTGTTGTATGATGATCAGGTGAGTAAAAAATATTTTTTTCATCTTGAGCGGTAGTAATTTTTACATTATTTCCGTAAGAATCAATTTTTGTAATATTCAAAAACGGTATATGTCTAATAACTATTTCATCACAATAAAAATCTATAGGTTTTAACATTACTTTATTTAAAGTAACACTAAAGCCATATTTATTAACTTTTATTGCATCATAAGTTATATATTCTTCATATTTATCAAGAATAGAGATAATATTTTCTTTACTTTGATGTTCAAATTTATAGGCAACATATCCCCACCCTACCAGGACTAGCGCTATAAAGCTTATTATAATAAATCGTATTTTCATCTTTTTTACTGTAAAAAATTATTAAAAATCAATGTTGTTCCTGCGTAAACACCTAATCGTCATTGCGAGCAGCAGTAGGCTGCGTGGCAATCTCGTCAAATATCCTGAGATTGCTTCGTCAAGTACTTCGTAATTTTCCTCGCAATGACGAAAAACTGAACTTTGTAATAAAACCTTAAACAGTCCAAAATAGCATATATCGCTTAAAAAATATATTTATTTTTCTTTTAAACGATCAGCTATTAGCTGATATGATTCAAAAACCTTATTTGGTTCTTTTTCAAGCAATTCAAATCCCAATTTTTCATTACTGTTAATATGCCATAATCTACAATTATCCGGACTAATTTCATCAGTTAACATAATGATAGATTCTTCACCGTTAAACACACGCCCAAATTCTAATTTACACTCAACAAGCCGAATCCCGACACCGATAAATACGCCGCTTAGAAAATCATATATACGCAAAGCCTGCTCTTTTACCGCTTTAATTTCATCCCTAGTTAACCAGCCGAAATTTAATATTTGATACTCATTAACTATCGGATATTTAAATTCACGACTTCGGATCTTAAAATCAATGATAGGTTTATCAAATACATACCCTTCATCAATTCCGAATTCTTTTACAAATCTACTGCACGCTACTGATGATATTATTACTTGTATTGGGAAAACCTCAACATATTGAATTAATTGCTCCCTCATATTTATTTTTTCGATAAAATGATTTTCAATGCCGATCATTTCCAGTTTATCCATGAGAAAGGAAGAAATATTATTATTAAGTACTCCTTTACCTGATATATCAACAATCTCACCTGTTTCTAAAATAGCCTTATCGGAAAAAGCCATTATAAGTAAACAATCTTCTTCGGCAGAATATAAAATTTTACTTGAACCTTCATATAATTTTTTTTTCATTTATTTGTCTCAAAATTCATTTTCCTCGTCATTGCGAGAAAATTACAAAGTAATTGACGAAGCAATCTCAGGAACTTGTTATTATTTCATGAGATTGCTACGCAGCCTACGGCCGCTTGCAATGACGACTCTGGTATCCACACAAGCATATCATTAAACTCCCTGAAGATCATTCGGACCGATAATTGCCGACGTAGTAGTACCACTAAATATTTTATTTGCCGTATTAATAATATCATCAGCTTTTATGCTCATGATAATTTCCATAATCTCTTCAGGAGAAATATATTGACCGAAAACAGAATAATTTTTACCTATTTCTTCTGACTTATAGGTATTTTTCTCTTGAGCCATTTGTAAATTACTACGTAGTTGTGTTTTAGCTCTAAGAATCTCTTCTGTGCTTACTTGTTCAGTCATTTTTATTATTTCGTTTTTAATCTCTCTATATAATAATTCTAATTTATCATGTGCAGTGGATGCATAAATTGTAAACACTCCACTATCAAAATAAGCACTATTATAACTACCTACTGCATATGCTAAACCTAATTTCTCACGAATACTTTGAAATAAACGCGATGACATACCGCCACCGAATATTATAGAAAGTAGATGGGTTTGGTAAAGCTTTTCTAAATTAATATATGATGTACCTTCAAACCCTAGCACTACACTAGTTTGCTCTAACTCCTTATTAATAAAGCCGTGCCCGCCTATGTATTTTGCTGGAATAAAGCTACTTTCTACTCCTTGCTTCAAAGAAGAAAATAACTGTTCCGCTATAATTACTATTTTATCATGATCAATATTACCGGCAATTGATAAATAGAGATTTTCAGCATTATAATGTTTATCTATAAAATTAAAAAAATGTTCTTTCGTAAAAGTTGCAAGGGTTTTAGCAGTACCTAAGATTGACTTACCCAATGGTTGTTCTCTATAAACTTTATTATAAAATTTCTCATATACTAGGTCATCTGGATTATCCTGATGATGAGCAATTTCCTGCATGATCACCTGATATTCCTTAGCTATTTCCTCATCAGCAAAAATAGAATTTTGAATTATATCGGCAAGTATATTAAGTGCTTTATCACAATTTTCAGACAAGACTCGTGCATAATATACCGTATTCTCATGACCGGTATAGGCATTAAAATGTCCGCCTATAGAGTCAAACACTTCCGCTATCTGTTTTGCCGTTCTAGTTTTTGTACCTTTAAAAGCCATATGCTCAAGAAAGTGAGATATGCCATCCTCTTCTACATTCTCATAACGTGCTCCAACTTTAGCAATTAAATTTATTGCTACTGAATTAACATAAGGCATATTATATGTTAAAATTGTCAAACCGTTTTTTAATTTACTAACATTAAAATTTTCTTTCATAATTTATCTTTTATTTTCTAAATCGTCATTGCACGGAGATGTATAGCATCGACGTGGCAATCTCAGAAATTTTATATTACTTCATGAAATTGCCACGCTCCTTATAGTCGCTCGCAATGACGTTTTTTGATTTAAGCGATAACTCTCTGAACTTCGTAAGCCTTAGAAATCTTGCAAAAGCAAAAATTATTGAATCTACAAAACCGTCAAAACCAAATACAAAATAGCGTCTGATAAAAAACGCTTTACAAAACCACCATATCATTTCTGTTGTTAAACGAAAATTTGAAAGCTTTTTTCCTTGCTTAACTAAATCTTTTGCTTGCTCGTTAGAATAAAAATTTGCTTTAGTGACCAACTGCTCAATTGAAGTACCCGAATAATGATAAGCAACTTCATTTAATAGATAAATTTTACCTGCAAAATCAACATCTTTATTAAATATTACCGAATCATGAGTAGTACTATTTACCGTATTTGCAAAGCTTGCAAATTTTTTATTATACAACCGAGTACATTTATTAAATGGAGCAAACATTCGTGGCTTTTGGTCATTACGATGCATTATTAACAGCTTTATTTGATAAGCTAAATAACGATCTTGATTATGAGAGGCAAAAATATACTCTATTTCGTCTTGTAACTCTTTAGACAACTCCTCATCGGCATCAATATTAAGAACCCAATCATTTACGCAAAGGCTTTCGGCAAAAGATTTCTGTCCTACATAACCAAGCCACGGTTTTATTACTACCTTTGCTCCTAATTTTTCAGCTATTGCTACCGTATCATCAGTACTTTCACTATCGACTACTATCACCTCATCAGTAATATTTTTTACGCTATTTATAGCTCGTGCTACCCTTGTGGATTCATTTTTGGTAATAATAAATGCTGAGATTTTTTCAGTTAATGACTTATGCATAATACGTATACATTCTAAGAATTTTTACAACTTTTTCTTGTTTATAAACTTCATAAACCAACCTATGTTGAATATTAATTCTTCTTGAATAGCAACCGCTAAAGTCACCAACTAGCTTTTCATATGGAGGGTAAATTTTCCAAGGATCAGTACTAACTATGTTTAATAAAACTTCTACTTTATTCTTTAAACCGGCTTGCACTATTTTCTTAGCATCTTTTTGTGCTTGTATAGTATAACGAATTATATACATTTATAAAAAATTACCAATTTAATTTATCGCTACACTTTGCTATAGGCTCTGCTCGTCCTTCAATTATATACTTATGCATATTTGGAATAGATAATAAATATAAAGTTTCTTCCATATTATGATAATCTTCTTCTGAAATTATAACTACATTATTTCTTTTACCTTTAATATAAACAGGTTTGTGTACATCAGAAACATAATCTATAAGTTTATAAAGCTTACTTCTTGCTTCACTTGTATTATATATTTCCATTATTTTTTCCTTATAGTTAGTGAGACTTAATATTAATAACGTACTATAAACAGTACGTTTTGTCAAGGTTATATTCCTACTATCACCCTAAACACCAGCTTAACTACATAAGTTAAAAGGAATGTGGATAATAATCCGCTAAGCCATAGGATAATAAACCATTGCCACCCTTTGAGACCAGAGGTTATTGTTTTAAATTTTTTAATATATCGGATGATGAGATGATTTGCCACGGAATATATAATAACAATAGAATGTGTAGCCAAGTATGACAGGTAGGAATATCCCAGCTCCTATCAACAGTAAAGACTGTGACTCCGGTGCTGCTGCAGCAGTTTCAAGCGTAACTTTATAAGGAACGATATATGGCCATATGCTTATCGCGAGCCCTAAATATCCTAATAAAAATAACCAGATCGTATAAATAAACGGCTTTACTTCTTTTTTCTGCTTAACGGCTTTAATGAACTTGATAAATATTAAAGCAGTTACAATAGGTACAATAGATAAATAGTAAATATTAGGTACACTAAACCAACGATGTTTTATGTGGTTATTTAAGAAAGGAACCCATAAGCTTACAAACCCCATAAAAAGTGCAACGTAAAATAAAATATATAAAGCAGATTTATAAGCCCAATCTTGTGTTGTCTTTTCTGTTTTCAGAATAAGCCAAGTAGCACCCAAGAGTGCATAACCGAATATTAATGCTATCCCCGTCATAACGGAAAAGGGAGTAAGAAAATCAAAGCTCCCTCCTGCAAATTCTCGTCCTTCTATCTCTATTCCTTGGACAAACGTACCAAGCATTAAACCTTGACAAAAAACAGTAATCATAGAACCGAAATGAAAAGCGTAGTCCCAAATATAACGATGACCTATATGAGCCTTAAAACGGAATTCAAAAGCTACACCACGAAATATTAGACCGAGTAACATCAATATAATAGGAATATATAAAGCCGGCATTAATAGCGAATATGCCAACGGGAAAGCCGCAAATAAACCACCGCCGCCAAGTACTAACCAAGTTTCGTTACCGTCCCAAAAAGGAGCAATAGAATTGATCATTTTATGACGGCAATCATCGGTAGGTGCAAACGGAAATAAGATTCCTACTCCTAAATCAAAACCGTCTAATAAAACATATAAACAAATAGCGGTAGCTACAAGCCCACCCCAAACAAGCGGTAAATCTATATAAGGTGCAAAATTTAACATAAGCTTATTACTTTTCTAATAATGGGTTATTCAAACAACTCTCTCCGTACATTTCTTTATTATCTATCACTTCTATACCTTTCTGTATCAAATGCATTATATAATATATACCCGCTCCGAAAATGATCACATACACTACTATAAAAGCAATTAGAGAAATAAATACATATTTGCCGAGTACCGGTGATACCGTATCCACGGTTTTTAAAATATTATATACTATATAAGGTTGTCTCCCTACCTCGGTTACGAACCAACCGGCAAGTACTGCAATAAAACCTGAAGGTGACATTAATATATACCAATATTGAAACCAATGCGTAGTATATAATCTTTTCTTCAAGTAAAGATATAACCCCACAATACCTGTAAATACCATTAAGCAACCGATTCCTACCATAATACGAAAGCTAAAAAATACTACTGCAACCGGCGGACGCTCTTCTGTTGTCCATTCTTTTAATCCTTTCACTTCACCATCTAAACTATGCGTTAAGATTAAACTACTAGCATAAGGTATTTCTACAGCATATTTTGTTTTTTCTTCTTCCCCGTCAGGAAAGCCGATAAGATTAAAAGCTGCTCCTTTGTCTGTATTCCAAATACCTTCCATAGCAGAGACCTTGACCGGCTGATATTTAAGAGTATTTAAACCATGCAGATCACCAATAACTATTTGAATAGGTGCAACGATTAACGCCATTAACACTGCCATAAAAAGCATAATTTTAGCATGCTCTTTATAACGATTATTTAGTAAATAAAAGCTAGCTACACCACCAATAACAAAAGAAGTAGTTAAATAAGCCGCCGTAATCATATGGAAAAAGCGATATGGGAAAGAAGGGTTAAAGATAATTTCTAGCCAATTTAAAGGATAAAAGAATCCTTCGCCTCGCAGTTCAAAACCAGCAGGAGTATGCATCCAGCTACTAGCTGCAAGTATCCAAAAAGCTGAGATTACAGTACCAACGGCAACTATTAACGTAGAAATAAAATGTACTTTTTTACTGACTTTATTAAAGCCGAATAACATTATACCTAAAAAAGAAGATTCGAGGAAAAAGGCAGTAAATACTTCAAAACCAAGAAGCGGACCAAGGACATTTCCAACTTTATCTGAAAAATTCGACCAGTTAGTACCGAATTGATAAGACATTACAACACCCGAAACTACTCCCATACTGAAAGTAACAGCAAAAATCTTCACCCAAAATTTGTATATTTCTTGATAAACCGGCTTTTTTGTTTTCAACCATAACCCTTCAATTACCGCTAAAAAGCTTGCAAGCCCTATAGTAAAAGCAGGGAATATTATATGAAAACTTATGGTAAAAGCAAATTGAATCCTTGATAATAATCCTTGATCAAATTCCATATTTAAGCTGCTGTTTTAAGATAATAAGCTTTGTGACGATAACAATATACTCCCAGTGTAATCACGTATACTTACGTGAGTACCACAGTACTTATAGGACGACGACGTAGCCAATTTTTCAAATTAAGCGAGTATACAGTATTTGATTTAATCATCCACCTTTGCTATTATTAAATTCTATCTGATTAGTTTTAACAAATTTTCCTTTTTCGGAGTTCCAATTATAATGAACATTTACTATTCTTACTTCTGTAACATTAATATCACCATTGGGCAATTGCGTTACATCATACCCTTTTCGGATAGAATCCGTAATTAATAAACTTGCTTGACAAATATATTTTACATCAAAGAACGGAGAATCGTCTTCCTTAGACTTTTCTTGTTCTTCTAAAAAATTATTAGATAATTCTTTTGCTTGCATTTCTAATGATGTTGAAGTTATTTTCGGAATTTTGTAGCATTATTTAAGGTAAGAAGCAAGACTTGTTTATTATTTTTCCACAGATTTAATATTTTGAGGTATATTTTAAAATAATTAAATTAAAATATGCTCCAAAATAACACGAATTAATATATTATTTTAAAATCGAGGTACATTATCGTGATAAAATACCCTACTTTATCTAAATCAACATTTAGCTTAAGTATTTATTTTTTAAAATTCGATAAAGTTAAAATGACTTTATTGACTGTAATTTGTATTTTACTCGGTATGATTCCGGCGATTGATAGTATATTACTTCAGAAAATCATTGATTTAATAGAATCTTTCAGCGATAAGAACGCTAATAATCTTTTATCTTCTATGATTTACTGGGCAGTATTTTATGCTCTTTGGTGGGAGAGTATTAATATAGCATATCGTTCATATGATTATTTGTATCTCAAGACTATGCCCGTAATAAAAGGGAAAATACTAAATGAACTTTATAATTACACCCAATATCATAGCCATAAATTCTTTCAGGATAATCTAGCAGGACATATTAGCAATCGTATTACCGAAACTGCAAGATCGTTTGAGATGATTATTTCAATATTTGGTGAAAAAATTCTTCGTAAACTCGCTATTATTGTATTTGCATTAATTGCTTTATATTCAGTACATTACGTTTTTGCTACGATATTTATTTTATGGATTACGGTTTTTTTAGGACTTAGTGTTCTTTTCTCCGATAAAATCAATAAATACTCATTAAATTATGCTAGAAGCCAATCTTTTGTTGCCGGTAGTATCGTAGATGCAATTAGCAACATTAATGCGGTTAGAATGTTTACAGCCCATAAATTTGAACGTCAACATCTCGAAACAAGAGTAGAAAATGCCGTAGCCGATGAGCAAACTATGCAATTCTTTATGTTCAAATTGCGTTATGCTCTTGGGACTTCTTGTTCAATAATGATTTTTATAATGATTTATTATTTATCTAAACTTCGTAGCGAATTATCTATAAGCATAGGTGATTGCGTATTAGTGCTAACATTATGTATAAATGTAGCAGACGATATTTGGGATTTAACGCAAGAAATCGGTGATATGTTCGAGCAGGTCGGGGCATTTAATCAAGGCTTATCTTTAATGGCACCGCATATTATAACTGATATTGCAAACGCTACTCCATTAGATATCAAAGAAGGGGTTATTGAATTTAGAAATGTTACATTTAATTATCATCATAATAACAATCTATTTTATAATAAATCGGTATTAATACCGAGTAAACAAAAAGTAGGACTAGTTGGATTTTCAGGTTCAGGGAAAACCACTTTTATTAGTTTACTCACGAGGTTACATGATATAGAAGAAGGAATGATTTTAATAGATAATCAAAATATTAAAAACGTAACTCAAGATTCTTTAAGAAAAGCCATTAGCCTTATACCTCAAGAACCGGTGCTTTTTCATCGTACCATTTTGGACAATATCAGATACGGGAAAAAAGAAGCTACTCTTGAGGAGGTTATAGAAGCAGCAAAAGCTGCACATATTCATGATGTTATCGATAATCTACCGGATGGTTACGATACTATGTGCGGTGAACGGGGGAATAACTTATCAGGCGGTCAGCGTCAAAGAATTATCATAGCAAGAGCCATCTTAAAAAATGCTCCTATTTTAATTCTCGATGAAGCAACAAGTAGCTTAGATAGCGAGACGGAAAGCCTGATTCAAGAGTCAATGGATTATTTAATGCAAAATAAAACTGTGATAGTCATTGCCCACAGATTATCTACTTTACTCAATATGGATAGAATTTTAGTTTTTGAAAAGGGAAGTATAATCGATGACGGTAACCATGCAGAATTACTAAAAAATAGTAAGCTATATCAAAAATTATGGAACTCTCAAGTTAAAGGGTTAATAGTGTGAGGAGGTATTACCCATGTTTTATGTCATTCCTGCGAAAGCAGGAATGACATAAAACCAGCCTCAACCTTTAAACTAAATCATTATAAGCCACTATTTCTCCTGTTGCTTCAACTTGAAGTAGTCCGCACTCTGTCATTGCTTTTATTGCACTCTCAGGTAATTCTATCTTATCTGTAGCGTTACTATCAATAATATCTTCAATTTTTAAAATGCATAAAAACTCTAAAGGCGGTATCAATTTAGCTATCTTTTCTCCTAATTCTATTAATGGTTGTTTTATAGAATCATCCGAATCCAAACTCATTTGATTTGAAAATATTATATAGTTCTAATAGGCTTTTTATATACTCATCCTTAGCAACATCTTTTACAACCGATAATATTGCTGCTTTCCATTGAACAAACGCAGCTAAATCTTTCTTGTCAATAGCCTTAATTTTCTTGTAATCATTCTTACGCAATGTGGATTCAAGCGTTAAAAGAGCTTTCAGAGATTCATAAATTGCTTCCTTGTCACGGACCATTTGACCGTCAGAATCGAGTATATTCGATTAGCACCATATTGTAACAATACTTTTACTATATCTGTACTCTGCTTACTATCATTAAATTCTCTAGTTAGGTCTACTAAACTTTTAAATGCGGTTTTTCATATTAGCACCATAAGCGAGCAATTTAGTTACCATGGCTATATTTAGGTATAGGACGTACATATTTCTAAATAAGTCATATTGTCACCTGTTACGTAATTAGGACCTACACCATTTTCAATTAGAAATGCTACCATATCAAAATGTTGAGCTGTTAGGGCAGTGTGAAAAACGGTCATACCGCTGTTGTGGTCAAGGATTATATTTGCACCTTGTGCAAGTAGAAGCCTTACTATCCCTTTCTGATTATTATGACACGCAAAATATAAAAAAGATTTAGCCTCACCTTCCAATGTATATACTTCTGTATTTGGATCTTCAATCAAAGCTTTGAATTCTTTGACAAAACTTTCTCTACATATCTTTTTATTTTATATATATTATTAAATCCCATATTTTCTTCTATATCTTTACTGCTTAATATCTCATGAAATTTATTTCTAATTATATCATCGATTATCAAGTATTTCCCTTAATGATTCAATTGATAGTATTTTGTATCGTACAGCAAAAAATCATTTTATCAACAAATAGTTGATTTATTAGTAAGCAATCAATAAACTAAAATATTATATTAAATATTGTCATATGCTGTTATAATCACTTTTTTAGCCACTAATATTTAAACAATGAAACTATCTGATTTTGACTTTGATTTACCAAGCGAACTGATCGCACAATATCCATCTAGTGAACGTGATAACTCAGATTTACTAATTGCTGTTATGCCGCCTATTAAAACCAAATTCTACAACATAATAGATTACTTAAAAGCAGGGGACTTATTAGTCTTTAATAATAGTAAGGTAATAAAAGCAAAGTTAAATTTGGGGAAAAATATTACAATAAATTTGAATCAAAAATTATCAGATGATAGTTGGTCGGCTTTTGCTAAACCAGCTCGAAAGCTTCATGTAAATGATGAATTTTATTTTGATAATCATAAGGTAATTATTACCGAAAAACTTGCAATGGGTGAGATTAAAGTAAAATTTGAGCTTAATGATATTTCTGTATTCGAGTTCTTAAATAAATACGGTGAGATGCCGCTACCGGTTTATATTAGGCGTTCACACTCATTATGTCATCCCGTGGCTACGACCACGGGATCCAAAACATATTTAAATAATGACTGGATACCGTGGTCAAACCATGGGATGACAAACACTCAAAACGACAACGACCGCTATCAAACTGTCTATAGCCAAATAGAAGGTTCAGTTGCAGCACCGACAGCAGGCTTGCATTTTACAAAGGATATACTTGATAAGCTTAAGGCAGAAGGCATACAAGCCACATTTTTAACATTACATGTGGGAGCTGGAACTTTTTTACCTGTAAAAACCGAAAATATTCATGAACATAAAATGCATACCGAATATTGCTCTATTACTCCTGACACTGCTGAAATTATCAATAAAGCAAAGCAAGAAGGGCAACGTATTATCGCAGTCGGCACTACAACACTTAGAACACTTGAGAGTTCTTGCAATAACGGCATCGTAAAAGCAGGTAGCTTTAAAACCGATATTTTCATAACCCCAGGTTTTAAATTTCAAACAGCTGATATGCTACTTACTAATTTCCATTTTCCTAAATCTACTTTATTTATGCTTATATGTGCTTTTGCCGGATTTAAAGAGATGCATGAATTATATAAATATGCTATAAAAGAAGCAATGCGTTTTTTTAGCTACGGCGATGCAACGCTTTTATATAGGAAATGATAATCACAACCGTCATTGCGAGCAACTAAAAGGAGCGTGGCAATCTAGCAAAAATAACAAACAATGCTAAAGGTTAGCATTTTTCACTGGATCCCGTGGTCAAACCACGGGATGACGGAGGTGAAATTGATCCACGCAACAAAGCCTTCCTGCTTTTAGCTAGGAACGACATTTTAGAAAAAACCTATAACAAACTAGATAAAAAATATTTTGGATGATTAAATCCTCTACTTTATTAATACGAGATTCAAAACAAACTGCTTTACGAGAAGAATTAAAACAGCTGGCAGCAGCACTTAATAAGCCTAAAAGTTTATTCAAATTCTTTAATCAAAACAACTTAGAAAGCGGAATTTATTTATACGGTCCGGTGGGTAGCGGTAAAACTATGCTCATGAATTCTTTTTGTGAAGAATTAACCACACCTAAAATAATAATACATTATCAGCACTTTATGCAGGAAATTCATAAATCTATGCATAAATTACAAACAGCAAATCAAAAAGATATCATCCCTAAAATTGCTAAAAACTATACTAAACAAACTAAAGTGTTATGTATAGATGAGTTTGAAATTAAAGATATTACTGATGCAATGATAATCAGTAGATTATTTAATGAATTAATAAAGCAAAATATTTTTATTTTTATAACTTCTAACACGAGTCCCAATAATCTGTACAAAGACGGATTACAACGAGAATCTTTCTTACCTTTTATAAAGATAATCAATAATACATTTTATGTTAAATATCTAGATAATCAACATGATTATCGATTTGATAAAGCGTTAAGAGTTAAAGAGGCAAGGATAATTTATCCTTTAACTTTAGAAAACCAAAACAAACTTGAAAAAATTATCACGGATATTAGTGATAATAATCTTGCTCCTCAAAATATACAGGTTCTAGGTAGAGAAATATCCTTTCAAAAAGTGCATAAAAGAATATTAGTAACAGATTATAATGAATTATTTACAAGAGGCTTAAGCTATATCGATTATGTTAATATTTGCCAAAATTTTAACGTTATTATAGTGGGGAACGTTCATACTATCGATGCTAACGATACAAATACAGCCGTTAGATTTATCAACTTTATCGATAATGCCTATTTCTATAAAATACTCTTATTTATGAGCCTAGAAAATAACCCAAATAAAATATATCAAGGTTCAGCACGAGCCGCAGAATTTAAACGCACTATTTCAAGACTAAATGAAATGAATAGCGAATCTTATTTATTAAATAATGATTTTAAGAATTAACTTCAATTTTCGCTAAAAAAGCTCTTTAATTACTAATTAAAATTTATTTACAGATGACCTCTAAGAAACTTAATAAATTCATCAATATTGATCTTTATATCGTCTTCTAAATGCTCTTCTGTTGTCTGATGATCTACATAAAAAGGATAATAATCGCATGACATATAATTTGCCATTCTTTTATAAACACTTCTAGAGGGGGTTGTACCGTGATCAATCTCTACTACCGTGCATTTTGGAACCGCAAAAATAAAGTTAGCAAATCCTGATCCGTGCGATCCAACTATTATTTTTGCTTTATTAAAAAGCTGGGCCTGTTCATACGGGAAGGATAGCGCTAGATATATTACTTTCAAACCGGATCTCTCAATTTTTTCTATTAATTCCTCTTCATTAACTATTTTTCGGGTAGAAGCGTATTTACGAGAAATATATATTTTATCGTATGCTTTACTATTAGCTTTAATAAAAATATTTCTTAAATCTTTTTTTAACCATAAAGGCAAAGGTGTACCTTTTACCGGAATAAAAGGTACAGATCGCACAATTAGTCTAGTAGCTTGAATTATACAGTCACTATTTACTACAAAAAGCTTATCTTCCGGTATATTGAAATAATTTAATACTATTTCTAATGACTTAATTTGCCATGAATATTTTAAATTATTAATATAGGTACGATCATATTCAAGAGCTGCTTCTTTTAATATAATTAATCTAGGCAAAATTTGTAGCAGCCAATGATACTAATTTTCAGAACCAAAAGATAATAATTTTCCATTAAAATATAAAGGATTTTCAGTATTAATATCTCGTTTTTTTAATAAACGATGTTGATCACCTAAGCTTGTTTGAGTATCTTGTAGAATATAACCTTCTTGAGTTAAAATTCCACCTTCATTAATTACTGTGACGTTTGGTAACTCTAAAATAAATTGAGCAGTATTTTTTTTTCTTTAAATAGCTTTTTAATTTCTATGTTAGATTTTAGCGATTCTATGGAAATAAATTGATGTTTATTCTTTAATGCGTAAGCATTACTAATATAGAGAAAGGTAAAAATTATGAATATAAAATATGCTCATAAAGAGAAAGAAAGATAATTAAAAATTTGCATTGCAAGCTTGGCAGCGACTTACTCTCCCATGCCTTATGACATAGTACCATTAGCGCTATGAGGTTTCACATTCGAGTTCGGGATGGGATCGTGTGTTTCACTCATGCTATAACCACCAAGCTAGCAATACAAACTTTTAAAAAGATAGATTTGTATTATAGCTTACTGTTAATGTTGTTGCACGACTCAAAAAAATTCTCAACATCATATCTTAACTTTTACTACGATACTCAGCAAAATAATTTTCGCTGAATATCGTGGCAGGACTACAGTATAACATTAGTTATGCAATAACATTTTTATTAGTTGATAAAATTATTTAACCTGATAACTTTGTGAGTAGATACTACACTCTTATAACATTAACACTATATGCACATGTAATCTCACAGCAAAGTAAATCAATCGAGCTATTAGTATCGGTTAGCTACACACATTACTGTGCTTCCACACCCGACCTATCAACGTGGTGGTCTTCCACGGCTCTAATGGGGAAGTCTAGTTTTGAGGTGGGTTTCCTGCTTAGATGCATTCAGCAGTTATCCCTTCCGTACTTAGCTACCCAGCTGTGCCGTTGGCACGACAACTGGTCCACCAGGGGTACGTCCACCTCGGTCCTCTCGTACTAGAGGCAGATCCTCTCAAACTTCCTACACCCACGGCAGATAGGGACCGAACTGTCTCACGACGTTCTAAACCCAGCTCACGTACCACTTTAATCGGCGAACAGCCGAACCCTTGGGACCTTCTCCAGCCCCAGGATGTGATGAGCCGACATCGAGGTGCCAAACGATTTCGTCGCTATGGACGCTTGGAAATCATCAGCCTGTTATCCCCGGAGTACCTTTTATTCGTTGAGCGATGGCCCTTCCACTCGGGACCACCGGATCACTATGACCGACTTTCGTCTCTGCTCGTCTTGTCAGACTCGCAGTCAGGCTAGCTTATGCCATTGCACTCTAAAAGTTGATTTCCGACCAACCTGAGCTAACCATCGCGCGCCTCCGTTACTCTTTGGGAGGCGACCGCCCCAGTCAAACTACCCACCATGCATTGTCTCGGATCCTGATTCAAGGACCTCGGTTAGATGTCAAGCACCAAAAGGGTGGTATCTCAAGGGTGACTCCACAAAGGCTGACGCCTTCGCTTCGTAGTCTCCCACCTATCCTGCACATCTGATTCCTAACACCAGTGCAAAGCTATAGTAAAGGTTCACGGGGTCTTTCCGTCTGACCGCGGGAACTCCGCATCTTCACGGAGAATTCAATTTCGCTGAGTCGATACTGGAGACAGTGGGGAAATCGTTACGCCATTCGTGCGGGTCGGAACTTACCCGACAAGGAATTTCGCTACCTTAGGACCGTCATAGTTACGGCCGCCGTTCACTGGGACTTCAATTCAGAGCTTGCACCCCTCCTTTTAATCTTCCAGCACTGGGCAGGCGTCAGACCCTATACATCGTCTATTGACTTTGCAGAGCCCTGTGTTTTTAATAAACAGTCGCTACCCCCTAGCTTGTGCCACCTACACATGGTTGCCCATATACAGGTCATCTTTCTTCCGAAGTTACAGATGCAATTTGCCTAGTTCCTTCAGCATCGTTCTCTCAAGCGCCTTGGTATACTCTACCTGTCCACCTGTGTCGGTTTCGGGTACGGTCTATAATGAAGGTGTTATTTCCTGGAAAATATTCACTGCACAATCAATCCAATAAGACTGTACAATTTACTATTTTCGTCACATCCTTCAGGTTCAGGAATATTAACCTGATTCCCATCGACTACGCCTTTCAGCCTCATCTTAGGGGCCGACTAACCTTGCGCAGATTAACTTTACGCAAGAACCCTTGGACTTTCGGCGAGAATGTTTCTCACATTCTTTATCGCTACTTATGTCAGCATTCTCACTTCCGATACCTCCAGCAAACCTTACGGTTCACCTTCGCAGGCTTACGGAACGCTCCGCTACCATTTATGCCAAATGCATAAACCCGCATCTTCGGTACATGACTTGAGCCCCGTTACATTGTTGGCGCAAGAAAACTTATTTAGACTAGTGAGCTATTACGCTTTCTTTAAATGATGGCTGCTTCTAAGCCAACATCCTAGTTGTTTTGGTCTTCTCACATCCTTTAACACTTAGTCATGATTTAGGGACCTTAGATGGCGGTCTGGGCTTTTTCCCTCTCGACTATGGACCTTAGCACCCATAGTCTGTCTGCTATGCTGTACTCATCGACATTCGGAGTTTGATTGAGTTTGGTAAGTCTGTGGGACCCCCTAGCTCATTCAGTGCTCTACCTTCGATGGTAATCGCTATAACGCTCTACCTAAATAGATTTCGCGGAGAACCAGCTATATCCGAGTTTGATTGGCCTTTCACCCCTAACCACAGCTCATCCCCTACTTTTTCAACAGTAGTGGGTTCGGTCCTTCAGTGGATTTTACTCCGCTTTCAACCTGGCCATGGCTAGATCACCCGGTTTCGGGTCTAATTCATCTAACTAAACGCCCTATTCAGACTCGCTTTCGCTACGCCTACACCTAACGGCTTAAGCTTGCTAGATAAACTAAGTCGCTGACCCATTATACAAAAGGTACGCCGTCACAAGACATATAAATACGCTTGCTCCGACTGCTTGTAAGCATTTGGTTTCAGATACTATTTCACTCCCCTTGTCGGGGTACTTTTCACCTTTCCCTCACGGTACTTGTTCACTATAGGTCACTAGAGAGTACTTAGGCTTAGAGGGTGGTCCCCCTATGTTCAAACAGGATTTCACGTGTCCCGCCTTACTCAAGGACTTCAAACTTTTTACCTATACGGGACTATCACCCTCTATGGTCAACATTTCCATGTTGTTTTAGTTATTTTTTTGAAGCCACTGGCCTGGTCCGCGTTCGCTCGTCACTACTAACGGAGTCTCGGTTGATGTCCTTTCCTCCAGCTACTTAGATATTTCAGTTCGCTGGGTTTGCCTCATATAGCTATGTATTCACTATACAATACCTAATAAATTAGGTAGGTTTCCCTATTCGGAAATCTTCGGATCAAAGTTTATTCGCAACTCCCCGAAGCTTATCGCAGCGTATTACGTCCTTCATCGCCTTCTAGTGCCAAGGCATCCACCAAATGCTCTTATTATATTTACTTATGCTTTTAACTTGAGATTACACAATGCATACAGAATTAATTTCACAATTATTTTTCTTATTTTCAGCATCTACTCACGATATAAATTTTTATTATCGCGGTGTATTTAGTTTTTAGCTTTACCAACTTTTTAAACAGCTACAAAGTTTTACGTTTCAAACTTTGTGTGATGATTTTATATCTATATTTTTAAAGCTTGTCAAACACTAATTTCAAATAATTTTAATTTTATTTCTTATGAGAGGGCTTAAAGTTATTTTAACCTCTTTTTAAGGTAGGCTTTGTCGGCTTTTTGTTTAGATTTGTGGTCCCTAATTTTGTATCTACCTTACCGCCTAAATCTTCAAACAAAAATCTGCCTTTTTGTAAAATATGATTTACTGCTGTTATTTCTCCTTCTCTGTTTATCAAACCGCTTTGAGTTTTAACCCATAATAATTTACCGTCTTTTCTAAAGACTGGATTTTCATCAATTGCAAAATCTTTAGTTATACTTAAATTACCGTTCTTATCAAATTTACCTAAAATATTTTTCTGCAAATCAGCAAATACGACATGAGCGTATAATTTTGAAATTTCTTTTATTTGTTTTGGATCGTTTATATGTTCGCCGGCTTTGTTAATAAAGCCGCTAATTTCATATTGAGATATTTTACCATGTGGAGTTTTTTTTCACAAGAAATTGAGTTTCCGTAAGTAGCTTAGTTTGATCCTCTACTTCATCATCTACTATAGATGCTTATAATGCTATCAAAGCTTTGTTACCATATTAATTACTTTCCTTTTTAAAGAATAAATATCACTATTCTTTTCAAACTTTGAGGTAAACTCCTTAACGTCTCAATTATCATTAAACCTAACTTCTTGTTTATCTTTACCCATAATAATACTCTTATTTTAATACTGTATCTTTTAAAATATTTGTACCACGTAAAAATTCTTCTATATTCAAAGCTTTTTTACTCTCTTGCTGAAGTTTTTTCACGCGTAATATACCGCTGCCACAAGCTATTTCCAGCTTATCGCTAATAACGGTACCGGAAGTAAAGTGATGATCCGCATTTAAATATTCTGCTTCAAGGATTTTAATTATTTTATCATTATAACTAAAATATACTCCGGGCCAAGGATTCATGCCCCTTATTTTACAATCTATTTTATATGCGGATTCATGCCAATTAATTTTTCCTTCTGCTTTAGTTAATTTATGAGCATACGTAACGCCGTCACTTGGCTGTGTTATTGGTACTATATTATCGATATTTGCAAGTGTTTTAATTAATAATTCCGCTCCGAGATTTGCACATTTGTTATGCAGTTCTTCCAATGTTATTCTTTCTTCTAAATCAAAATCTTCTTTCATCAATATATCACCTGTATCAAGCCCTGTATCCATACGCATAATACATACACTACTTTTCCGGTCACCCTCTATAATAGTACGCTGCAGAGGAGCCGCTCCTCTGTGACGAGGCAAATCAGATGGATGGATATTAAGACAGCCGTATTTCTTAGCTTCTAATATAGCTTTCGGCACAATAAAACCATAGGCAATAACAACTATAATATCAGCATTAACTTTATTAATTAGATTTATTATTTCATCATTACGAAGAGTAGAAGGAGTATAAACAGGAATTTGATGCTCAAATGCTAATTGATGTATTGGAGATTTAGCTAAGTTAAGTCCTCTGCCCTTAGCTTTAGGTTGCTGTGTAAAAACAGCTTTAACTTCGTGATGAGTTATAAGTTTTTTAAGAGCGGGAACAGCGAATTCAGGCGTTCCCATAAAGATTACTTTCACACTATATTATTTTTGAGTTTCTTAAGCTTACGAAGTACTACATCTCGTTTTAAATTACTTAAATAATCAATCATAAGCTTACCTTCTAAATGATCATACTCATGCTGGATAACTCTTGCAAGCCAATCATTTGCTTTAAGCTCTTGCGATTTACCATGATAGTCTAAATACCTAATCTTTATAGATTCCGGTCTTGCCACCTCAATACGTTGCTCCGGTAATGAGATACAACCTTCGTTAGCCGTAACTAGCTCTTCTGCTTTTTCTATTATTTCAGGATTCACTATAAAAAGCGGATAAAAATCTTTTGGTCTTGCTACCGAATCATGATCTTGTATATCAATTACTAAAATACGTTTCAATACCCCTACTTGTACTGCTGCAAGCCCTGCACCATCTTCATGGTACATAGTTTTAAGCATATCATCCATAAATTTTCGTGTTTGATCGGTAAACTCTAAAACCGGCTGAGATTTCTGCTTTAATCTTTCATCAGGTGCCGTTACTATCGGTAATATTGACATAATTAAATCTTAATATTTAATTTTAATATACTATAAAATCACCAAAATGTAAAGAAAGCAAACCTGCCTAATTCCGGCAATAGTTGCATAATAAACTCACCTATTTGCAATAATGTGTCGAATTAATAATATTTAGTAAAAAATAATAGCAAATATCAGATAACATGTTAATAAATAAGGCTTGCAAAAATTAAGGAGGAATAATAATGCATTGGGGTGATATTGAAGAAATTGCCGAACAACTCGAAGAACATTGTAGCGATCAGGATAATGAAAAAAAATTTCATTATTAAAGCTAGAGAAACTGATTAGAGATTTAAAGGACTTTGAAGATGGAGAGAAAAAAGTCGAAGAAGTTACATTAGAAGAAATTTTAGACAAATGGGAAGAATTACGTGCAGGAATTAGAGAAATCGATTAAGTAGCTTTTGAGTTATTTTTAGACATTTATAAATTAACTTTATAAAAATACATTATAATCAATAAAAATATAGCAACTGCCTGAAAAAAAACCCTTAAAGTCATTAACTTTGAACTAAATTTCTTATCAAACTTTCCTTCGATAGCCATCGATACTACCCCTATAATAAGAACCACAACGGTTAAACCAATCGCAATTAATAACCACATCATAATTTATTACCAATATATCACTTTCCACACAAAGATTATATGCTTTTTCTCTTTTAAATCAATTATATAATATTTGAGATTTGATTAAAAAATTCACTAATTCTTCGTAAAAAATAATAATTCAAGGAACACAAATATCTAATTTATCAAATATAGATAATTCAACAATTACTTTAAAAGCAAAAGAGATATTAGGCTCTTGCGTTCTTATTAATTTTTGCTCAAAAATATCTAAAAATACAAATAATTTAATTTTCTGCACGCAAGAACCTAGAGTATTTTGAGAAACCTCGTCCTATTGCTCAAATATTTATTAATGCTCACGGTGGAACATGACTTGCTCTGTGCCAATTTGCTTAAATTAAGCTTTCTGAGTTACACTATATATATTATCTATCAGTTTAACAAAAGCACCATTTCCTAAAACATTAGCACAAGTGATCACAGGATCAAATAAGATATCAAGAGCTGTAATCAGAGACATCATATTAGTATTAAAACCTAGATATTGTTCAAGTATAGGGCGCATTACAATAATTCTACCACCTGGTATAGCTGCTACTGAAAATTTTGCCAATACAAAATAAAAAGTAAAATAATTAAATAGAGTAGGTTCAGCTAATCCATACCTTTTTAGTATAGCATAAGCCAAAATCGATATGGCAAAACAATCGCCAACAAGATAAATATTGACTGTTATTGGTCAACGGTACGAGCGAGTGCTTTATTATTTGTATTATTTTCTGCTCCTATTATACTAAGTGGCATACTTATAACACTAGACATTGCACTAAATCCACTTATAGACGCTGGCATCATATTACTAAAGCTAGCTATGCATTCCTTAACTCGACAGTTACTTAAAATAAAATAAGCAAGAAAGATATAACCAAACTGAGCAAATACGATCGTCACAAAAATGAACATATAATCTTTAATCATTATATCTAATACTTCATCAAACTGTAGTTTTACGATAAAGCCCATTATAAATAAGGGCATTATATAGATCAACAATCGCAATATTTTTGCAACAAATGCTTCTAGCTTACAAGCCAATCCAATTGCAACTTCAGCACACAACTTTGAGGAAATAAAGCCTAAGATAATACTACTAAATACGATTTTATCATTAGAAATAATATTAGGAAAATTAAGCAACCATAAAGGCTTTAAACTATCATTTTCTATAGGAGAGATCATGAATTGATATATGTATATACCTACATAATGACTTATGAAGGAAACATTAGACCCACATACTAGTAATAATATTAAGAAAACTATACGTGTTGCATCTTTGGCTAGCATTACAACAGATTTAAAAAGTAAACCAAAAATAATTAAAGGCAGAAATAATCCAATGATAGAAATAGATAGACTTATTGAATACAATAACCTTTGTACTTCTAAACTCATTAGTGGGTTTAACAATATGATAGCTATGATAATAGCCATTAAAATAAGTAGCATTTTACGCAACATAAAACTTACCTAATAATTAGTTAATTTAAATAGATGAATATAATTAAAAGAAAGATATAGAGATATTGTTAACGGCTTAGACCGGTTATAGTAGTAAAAAAAAGACTGGAAAGTTAATATCTGCATATTAATTCAACATACAGTTATTATAGAGAGAAAAATTAGTGTTGCAATACTTTTCTAGAAGTTCTTTTTTTTGGGGGGTATTGTTAACTAAAAGCAGATCAATTAATAAATTAACGTCATTGCGAGGAAAAGTACAAAGTAATTTGTACGTCTGCAATCTCAGGAGTTTTATTATTTCATGAGATTGCCACGTAACCTATGGCTGCTCACAAGGCATTGTTGCGTGAAGCAATTTCACCTCTGTCATCCCGTGGCTTGACCACGGGGTGACACAGTGGGTTTTACCGGTCCACGCAACAATACCTCCGCGCAATGATGACTTAGGTATCTATGCAAAATGCTTTCGCAAGAATGACATCGAGAGCTTTTTAAGAGCTATGCGGGAATAACAACGCCTCAGCCCTTACACCTCTTCAGATTGCTCTAATCCCTCTTCCTCTAACTCACTATCTTCTTCTCTTTCAGCAGTTTCAGCAATTAAAGAGACAGACACGACTTTTTCACCATCATCTAGCTTAAATAGGATTACGCCGCTAGTATTACGTCCCGTAATACGTACTGACTCAAGTTTACAGCGAATTAACTTACCGCTATTGGTAATCAGCATTAACTCATCATCCATTTTAACCGGCATAACACCGACGACTAAACCAGTTTTGTCGTTAATATCCATATTGATTATACCGCTACCGCCACGGTCAGTAATTCTATAGCCATAAGCTGAGCTTCTCTTACCAAAACCGTTCTCAGTTACGGTTAAAATGAATTCTTCGGAATTTGCCATTTCTACAATAGCCGGGGCAGTTAAGCTTACACCAAGTTCTTCAGGATTAAACTCCTTACCTTTAGCAATCTCTAATCTCTGCTCCCACGGCACGGATAAATAAGCATCTCTATCCTCTTTTGTACTACTAATACCTTTAAGCACAGTCATAGAAATTACGGAATCCTCTTTGGCAAGCTTCATACCTCGTACCCCATCAGAAGTACGGCTCTTAATAACACGCAGCGATTCAACAGGGAATCTTAAAGCTTTACCGGCTTTGGTAGCAAGTAAAATATGCTCGTCTTCTTTACATGGTTTTACATCTATTAATTTATCGTCCTCATCAAGCCTAATAGCAATTTTACCGTTCGACTGAAGCTTTTTGAAATCTAATAAATCGCTTCTTCTGATATTACCTTTGGCAGTTGCGAACATAATGTTTAAATTATCCCTCTCATCCTGATTTTCAGGTAGCGGCATAATATTCGTAATATGCTCATTTGCTTTCAGCGGTAATATATTAACCATCGGTCTACCCTTACCCTGCGGATTACTTAAAGGCAGTTTATACAGTTTTAAACTATAAACCTGACCGATATTTGAGAAGAACAACATAGGAGTATGGGTACTACCGACAAAAACTTGCGTGGTAATATCTTCATCACGCATTGAAAGCCCTGATCTTCCTTTACCGCCACGTTTTTGCGCACGATAGCTACTTAGAGGTACACGCTTGATATACCCGCCAAGCGTTACGGTTACAACCATTTCTTCACGCTGAATTAAATCTTCTATATCTTGATCAAATTCGCCAAATTCAATTGAAGTAAGACGAGGAGTCGCAAATTCTTCTTTAACTTTAATGAGCTCTTCCTTTAAAATTTCAAGTAACCTTGTACGCGAGCCAAGTATATTAAGATATTCGGTGATTTCCGTAGTGAGGTTCTTTAAATCCTCTTCAAGCTTGTTTTTCTCCATAGCGGTCAGGCGTTGCAATCTCATTTCTAAGATTGCCTTAGCTTGCACTTCGGTAAAGTTACATTTACCCTGCTCGTTTAACATTGCTTTATCATCAACCAACTTTACAAGAGGTAGGATATTTAATGCTTCCCACTGACGAGCCATTAATTCTTGTTTAGCTGCATTCGGGTCATTTGAAGCTTTAATAATACGTATTATTTCATCGATATTACTAACGGCAATAGTTAGTCCTAGTAAAATATGAGCTCTATCTCTTGCTTTATTGAGTAAATATATAGTACGGTTAGTAACTACTACTTCCCTAAAACTAACGAAAGCTGCAATTACTTCTTTCAAATTCATCACTTTCGGTAACCCGTCTTTAAGAGCAAGCATAATAACACCGAAGCTAGTTTGTAGCTGCGTACATGCGTATATTTGATTTAAGACTACTTCAGCAACTACGTCTTTCTTTAACTCAATAAAAATCCTTACACCGTTTTTATTCGATTCATCACGTAAATCACTTATACCTTCTATACGCTTTTCCTTAACCATTTGAGCGATTTTCTCAACAAGCCTTGCCTTATTTACCATATACGGTATTTCGGTAATAATAATTGCTTGACGGCTATTACCGATATTCTCAATCTCGGCTCGACCTCGCATAATGATACTACCTCTACCAGTAAGATATGCCGATCTAATACCGCTAATGCCTAAAATCATTGAACCTGTAGGAAAATCCGGTCCTTTAACAACTTCAAGTAAATCTAATATTTCTATATCGTTATTATCTATATATAAACAGCACGCATCGATAACCTCACCAAGATTATGAGGCGGGATATTAGTTGCCATACCGACCGCAATGCCTCCGCTACCGTTCACCAATAAATTGGGAAACATTGCAGGAAGTACGGAAGGCTCTTCTTCAGAACCATCGTAATTAGGGTTAAAGCTGACAGTCTCTTTATCGATATCTTCTACGAGCTTATACGCAACTTTAGCCATTCGAGATTCGGTATATCTCATTGCTGCCGCCGCATCACCATCCATCGAACCGAAATTACCCTGCCCGTCTACAAGCGGTAAACGCAAGGAAAAATCTTGTGCCATACGTACTAACGCATCGTAAATAGCACTATCGCCGTGCGGATGGTATTTACCCATCACGTCACCGACTATTCTAGCGGATTTTCTATAAGGTTTACTAGCATGATTACCAGCTTCATGCATAGAATAGATAATTCGGCGATGTACCGGCTTTAAGCCGTCCCGAACATCCGGTATAGCTCTACTTACTATAACACTCATAGCATAATCAAGATAAGATACTTTCATCTCATCTTCGATATTTACCGGTACTAAATTAGAAGAAAATTTATCAGTCACGATTACTTAGCCTTAAATTTAATGAATTATATTTAATAATAGAGACATAATAAATTTCTTTCAAGGATTGCTTGTATTTATAATCGTGGCATTGTTTCTAAGTTACCGATGTCATTGCTGCGGGGCATTGTTGCACGGATGCCGATGTCATTCCTGCGAAAGCAGGAATCTAGTTTTTTAAGCAAATTATATACTAAATTTTTATGTAATTTTCTTTGTTTATCATTTTGTACTGGATTCCCGCTTGCGTGGAAATGACATAAACGAACCATACAACAAGGCCTTTAGTCGCTTACAATGACGACATCAACCGTTTCTATGCAATAACATAATCGTAAAAGTTAACAAACTTTATTATATATTAGCATTATTTTATACTTTTAACCTTTGTTTAAACTTAGATCTTAGTTTTTCTAAATCTTTATTTTGCTTAGAGAACGGTAATATTTTAGATAATAATTTATTATTTTTATTGAACATGTAGTTGCTCCCGTGATTACACTTAAATTGCTCAAGTTTTAACCACCGAAGATTTTAACTTCGGGTGGTTGGGACGTTCAAAGAACCGTCACAGAACAGTTATAATAGCTTTTAGGTTTAAAGCTTACACTTTAAACCTTGTACATAGCCCCGACCATGAAGTCGAGGATTATATACGGCTGATAATACCGCTTAGGATAGAGGCTTTGAAACCCCGGAATAACGTCACCGCTATTCTTGCAAGAGATTTTAGCCAATTTTTTGAAATATCAATTAGCTATCCATGTCATTCCTGCGTGGATCAGTTTTTTTTGTCATTGCGAGGAAAATTACATAGTAATTTGACTCAGCAATCTTGAGAAGAATTCCTGAGATTGCCACGCAGTCTATGGCTGCTCGCAATGACGACTTGATATCCACGCAACAACACCTCCGCGGGAATGACATCGAGCTGGTTTTACCAAACCACTTAATAAAGCTTGTAGTTGATATAATGATACATTTTAAGAATGTTCCTCTTCTTGCTGTTTATACCAAAGTTCGGCATAATAGCCTTTGTGCTGTAGCAAGGTTTTATGGTTGCCCCGCTCAACTATATAACCGTTATCTAACACGATAATCTCATCTGCATCGATAATAGTTGAGAGTCTATGGGCAATGATAAGGGTAGTATGCTGAGCCGAGATCTCTTTAAGGCGTGCTTGAATTAGCTTTTCGGCTTTAGTATCAAGCGAACTTGTTGCCTCATCAAAAACATATATTGCTGGATTTTTTAAGATGGTTCTTGCAATTGCAATACGCTGTTTCTCACCGCCCGAAAGCTTTAAGCCTCTCTCGCCTACCTGCGTCTCATACCCTTCGGGTAACGTGCTAATAAACTCATGAATATGAGCATTTTTTGAGGCTGCTATAACTTCATCGTAGCTTGCTGCATTATTACCGTATGCGATGTTGTAATATATCGCGTATCGTTAAACAGTACCGTATCTTGCAAGACAATTCCAATAGATTTACGCAGCGATTGTTGCGTGACTTCTCTTATATCCTGACCATCAATAGTAATATTGCCGCTATTAATATTGTAAAACCTAAAAAGCAAGCGTGATATCGTCGATTTCCCTGCCCCGCTACTACCGACTACTGCTAAAATTTTACCGCTCTTGATCGTAAAACTTATATTATGTAAAATCGGACGTTCCTGATTATAAGCAAAGCTAACATTATCGAAACTAACCGCACCTTTTAAGATAATTAGCTCCTTAGCGTTCAAAGCATCCTCTACTTCTACAGGTATATCAAGCAGCTTAAACATATCTTCCATACTAACTAGGAGCGTTTTTAATTTCTCTATAAGCAAAGCCAAGTATTGAAAGCAGAATTGATAGCTGAAATAGATAAGTATTAACCATTATTAAATCGCCGACGATCATTTTATTTTGGTTAATAGCATTTGCTGAAAGTATCATAAGACTAACAAGCCAAGGATATTATAACATCCTGCCCGATATTTAAAATCGATATGCTGTTAGTAGTTTTAGTAGCTGATTTTTCATAAGTTTATAAAACCTCATTAAACTTTATCGCCTCATATTCTTCATTACCGAAATATTGAATGGCCTCAAAATTCAGTAAACTATCGATTGCTCTATTATTGGCGGTGTTATCGCTTTGGTTCATTTCCCTTGCAAAAGAAATACGCCAAATACTGATTAGGCAAGTATAACCAACATAAACTATCATTGTTATTAAAATAGTTACGGCAAACCAAATACTGTAAACATACCATAACATCCCGCTTACTAATATAATTTCTACGCTTGTCGGAAAAATATTAAATAACGAATACCGCAGTACCACTTCAATACCTTTAGTACCACGCTCTATTAACCTACTTAAGCCCCCTGTCTTTCTAGTAATGTGAAAACGCATACTTAAAGCATGTACTTAAAGACATTTAGAGCAACTAAGCGAGTTACTTGATGCCCTACTTTTGAAAAAAAGATATTTCGTAATTCACTGTTGAACAAGTATTTTTGTTCCGCCATATGCAACAATAATCCCGATCATAACCGAAAGAGCAAAGTTTTTATTTAGCCCATTTATTATATATTTATAAACAATAGGAACGAAAATATTTATTACTTTAGCTATGACTAGACAAATAAGAGAGGTAACAATACGCAGGCGTATATCAAAATCCTTCGACCATAAATACGGCAGAAGTAGAGAGAATGAATTTTTGCGAGTTTTGTTTTTGAACATTTTAAAGTTTTGGTAGTTTGCAGCATCATTGCAAGCGGGCATTGCTCACGTGGATACTAAATCGTCATTGCGAGCGACCGTAGGGAGCGTGGCAATCTCATAAAATAATAACAACCTCCTTAGATTGCTTCGTCAATTACTTCGTAATTTCCTTGCAATGACGTTTTTATTAATTACGCTCCGGCAGCAGGTGAAGTCGTCTTTAGCTGATTTTCTAACAGCTTATCTAGCCTTCCCTCTTTTTCAAGATCAAACAGAGCATCACAACCGCCAACATGCATATTATCTATAAATATCTGCGGGACGGTCTTTTTTCCACCGGATTTCTTAATAAATTTTTCTTTCTCTTCCTGAGTAAAATTACTTACTTCAATTTCCTCATAAGCAACATTTTTCTCATCAAGCAATGCTTTAGCTTTTATACAATAAGGACAACTAGCGAGAGTATAAACAATAATTGTGTGTAATATAGCTTTATTCATAATGTTATATTTTTTTGTTAGATTTTAATATATTATCTTAAACTATAGTTTTTAAAGCAAGTAAAAAGGCATGAATAATTTTTCTATTATCTCAGAATATAAACCGGCAGGCGATCAACCAAAAGCAATAGATGAAATTATAGCAGGGTTAAGTAGCAAAAAACGCTCACAAATGTTGCTTGGTATTACGGGATCAGGCAAAACCTTTACTATGGCAAATATTATAGAGAGAACTAATCGTCCTACTCTTATTATGGCTCATAATAAAACTTTAGCTGCCCAAATCTATTCAGAGATGAAATCGCTTTTTCCAAAGAATGCCGTTGAATACTTTGTCTCATATTATGATTATTACCAGCCCGAAGCTTATATAGCACGCACCGATACTTTTATAGAAAAAGACTCATCAATTAACGAACAAATTGATTTAATGCGTCATGCCGCTACAAGATCGCTATTAGAGCGTCGTGACGTTATAGTAGTTTCTTCCGTTTCCTGTATTTACGGCCTTGGCTCTCCCGATTTATATTACCAAATGGTGGTTAATCTAGAGCCTGGTCAAAGCTACCTTCGTGATCAACTACTAAACGATTTGATAAATCTACAATATGAGCGTAACGATATCGGATTTGAGCGTGGCTGTTTTAGAGTTAAAGGCGACAACATCGATATTTTCCCCTCACATTACAGCGATAAAGCTTGGCGTTTATCGTTTTTCGGTAATGAACTCGAATATATCCATGAATTTGATCCCCTAACAGGTGAAAAACTTGCTAAGCTCGATAAAGCTATGGTTTTTGGTAATTCACATTTTGTGATGCCTCAAGAAACGGTCAATAATGCCATATCAGGTATTGAAGAAGAATTACAAAAACGCTTAGAGTTTTTAAAGTCACAAGACAAACCACTTGAAACTCAAAGGCTAAATCAACGTACTCAATATGATCTTGAAATGTTAACGGAAACCGGCAGCTGTAAAGGCGTTGAAAACTACTCTCGCTTTTTCACAGGACGTAATGCCGGTGAGCCGCCTCCTACATTATTCGAATACCTACCAGAAGATGCATTATTATTTGTTGATGAAAGCCATGTATCCGTACCGCAAATTAGAGCGATGTATAACGGTGATCGAGCAAGGAAAAAAGTTTTGGTAGAGCATGGGTTTCGTCTACCCTCTGCACTTGATAACAGACCTTTAAAATTTGAAGAATGGGACAAATTTAGACCACAAACTGTGTTTGTATCTGCAACTCCAGGACCGTTTGAGTTAGAAGAAACCGGCGGCACGGTTGTAGAATTGATTATTAGACCTACTGGACTGCTTGATCCTGAATGTATTATCAAACCCGCTACTAACCAAGTTGAGGATTTAATTAGCGAAATTCAAACCACTATCGCTCAAGGTTTTCGTGTTCTAGTCACCACCTTAACTAAAAAAATGGCAGAAGATTTAACCGCCTATTTGCAGGAGCTAAAATATAAAACTGCTTATTTACATTCTAACGTTCATACTCTCGAACGTATAGAGATTTTACGAGATTTAAGACAAGGTACTATTGATGTTTTAGTCGGTATTAATCTATTAAGGGAAGGGCTTGACATCCCTGAATGCGGCTTAGTTGCTATACTTGATGCAGACAAAGAGGGGTTTTTGCGGTCGGAAGTATCGTTAATACAAACAATAGGAAGAGCTGCAAGAAATAGCGCGGGTAGAGTTATACTTTATGCCGATAAAATGACTCAATCTATCGATAAAGCTGTTAGTGAAACGTTGCGTAGAAGGCAAATTCAGCAGGAATATAATGAAAAACACGGCATAATTCCAAAAACCATCAACCGTGCTATTCACGCTTTAGCAGAATTTGAGAAAATCGATAGTAAGCTTGATAAAAAACAAGCTCATACTTTATTTGATAATCCTGCTAAGCTAAAAACCCATATTGATAAATTAAAGAAAGAAATGCTTAAAGCCGCAAGTAATCTTGAATTTGAACAAGCCGTAAAACTTCGTGATCAGCTAAAAACTCTAGAAGAAGCGGCACTCGAGTTGAGTTAATGGTGTGCGTTGTGGATACCAAAATCGTCATCGTCATTGCGAGGCAAACCTGTAAGTTTTGACAATCTCAGGAGTTTGTTATTATTTCATGAGATTGCCACCCAGCCTATGGCTGCTCGCAATGATGATTCAGTGTCCACACGGGCAATACCATTAACAACACCTAAAACTCCTACGATGATACGGTGATAAGCCATGTATATTAATAGCTTCGATATGTTCTTTGGTACCGTAGCCGGAATTTTTGTGCCATAAATATTGGGGAAATTCAGCACTTAAGTCTAGCATCAAACGATCCCTAGTAACTTTTGCAATAATAGAAGCTGCAGCAATCGATAATGATAAATTATCACCGTTAATTATACTGACAAATCTTTCATCCTTAAACTGCATATTACCGTCAACTAACACTATTTCTGGCTCAAGGCTAAGATTTGCTACAGCAATAGAACAAGCTTTTTTAGTTGCCTCTAATATATTAATATCATCAATTTCGGTATGAGAAATAATAGCAGTGGCCCAAACATAATTACTAGTGATTTGTTCATATAGTAATTCTCTTTTCTTTTTGGAAAGCTTTTTAGAATCTTTAATGCCCATTATAATATTGGCGTTATCTACTATAACGGCACTTGCTACTACCGGACCTGCAAGCGGTCCTCTACCTGCTTCATCTATACCTGCTACAATACAGTTATGATATTTTTTTTCAAAATGTAATAGATCTACTTCCATAATTGTATTTTTTTAATTTTTGATATATGATAGAGCAGTTTAGAATTACAAAAAAGGAAAAGTGCAAAATTATTTTCAATTATTAGGACTTCCGCAAGAGTATAATATTAATTTAAAGATATTAGAAAAGCAATATTTTGCTATGCAGGTAAAATATCATCCCGATAAAGCAAAAACTTTGCAAGAAAAGGAACAAAATCTAATTACTGCGGCTGAATTAAATAACGCTTACTCTACTCTTAAAGATGCCTTAAAGCGTGCTGAATATATGCTGCTTTTGCAAAATATAAATTTGAATGACGAAAAAACACGTAGTTTACTTTCGCCGCTAGAATTAAGCATATTCTGGGATGAAATGGAAATAATCGAAAATACTATCTTATTTAGTGATTTAGAAAAAATAAAAGACAAATATGAATTAATGAAAAAGCTTGAAATTGATTCTTTAAAACAAGCTTTTGAAGAACAAAATCTATCAGACGCAACTATAAAAACTAGCAAGCTTAAATATATTGGGACATTGCTGCATAAACTGCAAGAAAAAATAAAATCATGCAAATAATAGAAATTAGGGAACCGGAGCAAGCTGATTTTAAGCCAGAACAGCAAATAGCAGTCGGTATCGATTTTGGCACTACTAACTCATTAATAGCTATTGCAGCTAATAGAAAAGTTAAAGTTATTAAATCTATAGATGATAAAGAATTAATCCCAACTACTATAGATTTTACAAGTAACAATTTTACTATAGGTAATAATAAAGGACTGCGTTCTATTAAAAGACTATTCGGTAAAACATTAAAAGAAATTCTAAATACTCCGGCACTTTTTTCGTTAGTTAAAGATTATCTAGATGTAAATAGTAGTGAGCTTAAGCTAAATTTTGCAAATAAACAACTGAGAGTCCCTGAAATTGCAGCAGAAATTTTTATTTACCTAAAAAATCAAGCAGAAGAACAATTAAAGACTAATCTAACTAAAGCAGTAATAACAGTACCTGCACATTTTAACGATGCAGCAAGAGGAGAAGTAATGCTTGCGGCTAAAATAGCAGGTTTTGAAGTATTAAGGCTAATTGCCGAACCTACTGCAGCTGCCTATGCTTACGGCTTAAACAAAAATCAAAAAGGCTGTTATTTAGTATATGACCTAGGCGGCGGCACTTTTGACGTATCTATTCTTAATATACAAGAAGGTATTTTTCAAGTTATAGCAACAAATGGCGATAATATGCTTGGTGGCAACGATATAGATGTAGTAATTACACAATATCTTTGCAATAAATTTGATTTACCTAATTCTATAGATACTTTACAATTTGCAAAAAAAGCAAAAGAAACTTTAACATATAAAGATAGTTTTAATAATGATAATGTATCAATTAATAAGCAAACATTAGAGCAATTAATTTTACCCTTAGTAGAACGTACTATCAATATAGCTCAAGAGTGTTTAGAACAAGCAGGAAATCCAAATATAGACGGAGTTATTTTAGTAGGAGGTGCAACCCGCACTCCTTTAATAAAAGACGAATTATATAAAGCATTTAAAATAGATATTCTATCAGATATTGATCCTGATAAAGCAGTTGTATGGGGGGCTGCATTACAAGCAGAAAATTTAATAGCACCCCATACAAATTCATTATTGATTGATGTAGTACCTTTATCGCTGGGTATGGAATTATATGGCGGTATAGTTGAAAAAATCATCATGCATAATACTCCGATTCCTATTTCGGTCGTAAAAGAATTTACGACTTATGTCGATAATCAAACCGGTATACAATTTCATATATTACAAGGTGAACGTGAAATGGCTGCCGATTGTCGCAGTTTAGCCCGATTTGAGTTAAAGGGACTTCCTCCTATGAAAGCAGGATATATTAGAGCCGAAGTTACTTTTTCTATTGACGCAGACGGTATATTATCCGTTTCTGCTTATGAGAAAATCAGCAATACATCACATGCTATAGAAGTAAAGCCAAATCACGGTATTGATAAAACGGAGATTGATATTATGTTAGAAAACGCGTATAAAAATGCTAAAATAGATTATACTACAAGATTATTACAAGAAGCAGTAATTGAAGCAGAGGCTTTTATCTTTAGCATAGAACGTGCTATAGCGGAATTAACAACTTTATTATCGGAAAGTGAGATATCTATAATTAATTCTTTATTAGATAATATAAAAGAAGCCGTACACGCTAGAGATTGGATCTTAATTAATAATTCTATTAAAGAGTTTAAATCCAAAATAAAAAAATCTATGGATACAAAGTTTAATATAATAATTAATGATTTGCTAAAAGGCAAAAATATCAATCAAATTAAATAGCCTCAGTTATATATAAAATATTATATATAATCGAACTAATTTAGATAATGAAAAATAAGAAGAATGTCAGGAAAAATAAAAGTAACATTTATTATAAATGATGGAGAAGAAAAAACAGTAGAAGCACCGATAGGGCTTTCTATTTTAGAAATTGCCCATAGTAACGATCTAGACCTTGAGGGAGCTTGTGAAGGATCGCTTGCTTGTGCTACTTGTCACGTTATTTTAGAAGAAGAATTTTACAACAAATTAAAAAAACCTACGGAAGCAGAGGAAGATATGCTTGACTTAGCCTTTGGTCTTACCGATACTTCTAGATTGGGATGTCAAATTATTTTAACCGAAGAATTAGACGGCATAAAAGTACGCCTTCCTGCTGCTACTCGTAATATAAAATTATAATGGATTAAAAAAGTGATACGTAAAATACTTCTTTTTGTGTTTTTAGCCTTTACTATAATATGGTTTGCAACTGCATATACTATAAAAAATAACGTTGTAAGTTTAATGAAGAATTCTGAATCCGATAATCTTAAAATATCTTATAATGTAGTTAAGTTTTCAGGCTATCCTTTTAATTGGAAAATTACCGTAACGGATCCTAAAGTAAAATTAATTAATCATGTAAATTCTAAAGAATTTACATGCAAAAATATTGTCCTAAATATAGCTTTTAGTACTAAAAGAGCCGCTCTTAATTTCGGTCCTTTTATTAGAGAAGTCGATAATTACGGCGACAAAACATTTACCTATGATGTACGCAGCGATGATGACATAAAAGGTATAGGAAAATTTAATAAACCTTTATATAAAATATCAAAAGATGATAATTTAAAAGGAATATTAAAATCAATTCAGTTAAATAATAAAGCATTATTGATATTTAAAGATAATCAAGAAATCTTTAAAATTAATGATTTAGCATTTCTTATAAGAAAACAGAATTTAGCAAGTGAGGAAAATATATCCTTATTTTTAAACATGAAGTATTATTCAGAAAAAGATATTTTGAATTTTAAAAATGCTAATTTAGATATTGCTGCTTCTTTAAAATTTGCTGAAGACGGAGAAGATTCAGCTATTTTACAAAATTTTAATATAGAGAGATTTATTGTTACTTGTGATAATGATTCTAAAATTAATTTAAACGGTGATTTACAACTCTTTGCCAATAAATTACCGAAAGGAAAACTATATTTTGAGCTGGAAAATTATAATTCCATAGTTGATAAATTATTACCGAATAATATTATTTTTTCTAAGAAAATAATTAAAACAATTATTGCTAAAGCAATTAATAAAGCTTCCGACGTGCAATTAAATACAGAGCAAAATGATTCAAATTCAGCTTACAACAATATAGCAAAAGCTAAGTTTGATATTGAGTTTTCAGACAAAGGAATAAATATCGGTGCTATTAATTTATTAGAACTAAAACTTGGTGAACATAAAGAAGACCAAAATACCACAAATAATTCAAATTAGCTTTATGAACAATTTTAAGCTAGCGACTATTATTAGCATATTTCTTATTTGCAGTAATATTTATGCTGCTCCAAAAGTCATTAAAATCGGTACCGGCTCTATTTTAAAAGGATATTATGCTATTGGACTTGATTTATGCAAGACTATTACAAATGACGATAAAAATAATGAACATATTAAATGCGAAGTTGTTGCAACAAACGGTAGTATAGAAAATTTAAAATTATTACAACAAGGCAAAATTGATTTAGCCCTAGTGCAAGCTAATATTGCAGTAGAAGCATATGAGGGCATAGGTTATTATCACGATCAAGAAAAAATGCACAATTTACGTCAGGTGCTTAATCTACATGATGAGTTTTTTACGGTTATTGTAAAAGATGAGGATAAAATAAAAGGTTTTGCTGATATTGACGGAAAAAAAATAACTAACGGTCCAGCATTTTCCAGTAGTCATATTACTTATGATGTCGTACGTTCTTTATATAAATTTGCTAAGGAACCTGAAGAGCTACACATTAATTATGAAGATTCTAGTGATCAATTCTGTAATAAGGAAATAGATGCTATAATAATGATGGTTGGACATTCTAACCCCTTAGTAAATTTAATAGCTAATAAGTGTGCAATTGATTTCATTTCTATTGACAATGATAAAATAACGGAATTAATAAAACAAAATAGAGCTTTTCATAAAGCCATACTTCATAAGGGCTTATATCCAGGGATTACCGATAATCACACTACAGTAAAAGTATCGGCAATCCTAGTAACTAGAGATGAGGCAAATCGTGATATTTTAGATAAATTTATCGGAGCTTTTCATAGAAACGTAGCAAATTTTAAACTTTCTAACTACTTATTAAATAACCTGGACCTTAACTATTTCGCCGATACTAAAAATTTTATCCTACCAAAACATGATGCAGTAAGAAACAAAAACTAACAATATCTTATGTCTGAAAATACTATATTTAAAAATATACTGATACCTATAGATTTAAATGATAAAAAATCTATAAAAGGTATTCTTTCTAAGGCTTTAATGCTTGCGACGAACTTTCAAGCAAAATTACATTTTATGTATGTAATTCCTGAATTCGGTACGAAAATGTTTGAAGATTATTTACCCAAACATTGGAGAACAGAGAAAAAAGAAAAGTATAAAGCTCAAATTCAAGAGCTTATCAAACAATATATTCCCAATGAAATTGAAACAGATTATTATATAGGTAGCGGTGCCGTTTATGATGAAATCATTAAGCACTCTAATGAAATTAAAGCCGATTTAATCATAATCTCTGCAGTCAGACTACAATTAAAAGATTATATGCTTGGACCTAATGCTTCTAAAATCGTCCGTCATTCAGATATATCAGTGTTAGTAGTAAGAGACGAGTAATAAGTATTAACTCTTGGGAGTGCATTGCTAGCGTGGGTCCATAATCGTCATTGCGAGCCAGCCATAGGCTGCGTGGTAATCCACAAAAAATAAAAAACAATGCTATAAATTAGCATTTTTTACTGGATTGCTTCGTCAAAACTTACAGTTTTTTCTTGCAATGACGATTTTGGCTGTTATAATTTCACTTTCAACTTCACACAGCCTTGATAGCTTTGATATTTCTTTTGTAAATGACAGTGATATTCAAGTAATACGCTTACATTATCTTGTTCAGTTAAAACGCTAGCACCGATATTATAAGCGACTTTAGGTTGCTTCGGTAATGCGATAGTTTCATTAACTTCTCTATCTTTCCATTTTACTTTAGCATTAAGTGTTGTACTATTATCATTAAGTAATGTTCTACAGATGCTTGAAGTGCAGGCATAACACTGAAACCTTCAGCTATTTTCTGCGGTGCTAAAGAGCTACCTTACCGCCTAAAATACCGCTCTATAAATGCTACTTTTAGAACCAATACTCAAATGCTGAATACCTACAACATCACTTTCTTGATATATATTGTCTTTAGAGTGGCCGTATCTTATACCAAGATTTGGAGTAAGAGTAATATCACCATTCATAAGATGAGTATAACTTAATAAAGTGTCAAAGTTATAATTATTATCCTTATATTTACCGGTTGCAATAGTACCTAAACGGTTGATTTACTCTTTACTATATTATGATTGTAAGCAAACATAGCTTGTATCATAAAGTTTTTCGGTAATTCTTTTTGTCCGTATAAAGTTACGATATGGCTATCGATATTAGTATTTGTACCGTTAGATTTAAACTTTGAATCCAATTTAGTATAAGCCCGACTAAATCTTTGTAGTTATCAGAACCAATATCAAAACCTATAGTACCACCCGCAGCATGACCTTTATAACCGGCAAAACCTTTTTGCGTATTAGTACCGTAAGTACCTGCAATCCAAAGGCTTTTATCTAACACTTTTTCATCTTCATCACCCGCAGCAACCACAGCACTAGAGAACATGCTATGCGATATAATATTACAGCTCATTTGAGTGATATCATGAATCAGATTATATATTGCTCCAATCATTTCTTCGTCTTGTTTTACTGCATTTTGCATTTCTACAACTTCAGCAGCTTCAACTCTTACAGCTTCAGCAATGCTTGCTTCTGCGGCTTCCTTTATAGAAGCAACTACTTTTGCCTCCTCTTCTTGTCTAGCTTCCTCTTGCTTCGAGTTTTCAAGGCTAACTTCAGAATCCTTAGATGCTGAATTTGTACTACTAGATACTTCTACTTTTGTTCGCTCCTGTATTATATTATAATCATCATTTTCATAATCTTCTTCAATGTTAAAATCATCATCTTTATCATCAAAGCCTTCAATATTGCCTTCTACAGGAACAATCCTCTCTACAGTATGTGGAGCTTCTTCCACCGGAGGCGGAACTACCCCTATATCTTCCATATTAATAACTACCGGTGCCGGTGCTAATGGAGCTGCAACTGCAGGAACAGCTATTACCTCTCCTGCATCCTCTTCAGGATCTGCCGTAAAACCAACGGTGCAACAGGAACCACAAAAGCAACAGCAGAAGCTACTACAACTACTCCACCATAGCTTACGTCTCCATTTGCTACTGCTTGTGCTGCTGCTGACTCAGGATGTCTTGTAGCAACTTCTGCTTCATTTACAGCTGCCGCTTCTATAATTGCTGCTAACCTAGAATTATTCGCTTTAAGTTGCCGCATTAATCCTGCATCTTGATTCATTCTAATACATAAATTTCTTGTTTCCTGATCTATACCACTTGCTACTTCTCTTTTAGGACCTATGAACTCAATATTGGTTCCTTCTTTTATAGCTTGAGCTAATTGATTTATATTACCATCAAGTGCATCTGCATTTTTATTTGTATATTTCTCAAAAACTTCTTCTACAATTAATGCTTTTAGTGTTTCCTTTCCTTGAGTCTTTATTGCTCACTCTCTTTTTAAATCCGTGTCAACTGACGCTGCTATAGCTTGAACAACGGTTTCGTATTTTTGCCCCTATTTTAGAAGTAGGAGCAATATAAGCTACTGCCACTGCAACCACAGCATTTTGTTTAGGAAAAAGATTTACGATAGGCTTTAGACTGTTCCTCTTTCTGACTAAACCGTCCATACCAAGCCCATTATATCCTATCCTCGTAGGTAGTGGCAGGTCCACCTGCTACCACTATTACTGGTGCAATAACAGGGGTATTAGCAGCTTTACTCCTTTTAATACCGCTTCTATTTTCTCATCACTTATTTATATTAAGAAATTTTACAATTGCCTCTTTTAAGAAATCTTTAGTATTAGGTATTAAAGCTTTCATTTTTGCATTAAAATTATTTTGTACAGCGTCTGTTATATTTTTCTCTGTAATGGTTTTAGAAACTTTAGATAAACCAGCTGCATTATCGGCTAAAACTTTTCTTAGTAATCTAGCGTTAGTATCAACTACCGTTTCATAAATTCTTGATAATGTTGCCGGTACAGCTTTATTTTGTAAAAATGTTAGCCTCTATCTATATTACTTTCCACTGTTAAATTAACAATATTGTTATTAATCCAATTATTTATTTGAGTATTTACTTCGTTTGCTTTAGGAGTAAGGGCTATATTATCGCGTACTTCTCCTTTATTAGGAGCTAGATCTAGTACACCGGAAAATTTTATCTCTATTTCATTATTTAAAGAATTTGCTCCTAAAACATTTTCATTTTTAGCAATATAATCTATTCTTGATATAATTGTTTTCTTATCTTGTAGTTCATCTTTTATTTTTATTTCAGTACTTCTTGCCGTAATATGATTTTGTAAGTCCAGCGGTAATTTATCAAAAGTATAGTTTAACGGTCTATTGCATTATGTTCTTCTTCATTAAATAGCTCTTTAAAAAATTCCTTGTTGGCTATTTTATTATTTAAAGTTAAAGCTTGCCTTGAAATTTGCTTTATTACATCATCATCTTTTAGTCTATTCCAAATCATTCTCAGCTTTTATCATTAATTGTGCTTTATCAGGCTTTGCTTCTGAAAATAATGCTAAAGACTCAAGTGAACTTTTCCTTTCTTCTAAAGTTAAAAGTGTTTTGATAGTAATCCCTAAATCTGTTTCTGCACCTAATCTAATGTTCTTACTTCTAGCTTTCCGGGATTTCCATTATTTTTAGCTAAATACATCTCATTATGAAATATTCTGTCTAAAGTATTCGGAGCTACAAGAACTTCTGCGACTGCTCTGCCTACAACCGGTGCCGGTGCAGCTATTCTTCCTCTTAATGCAACATCTTCTTTTGCCTTTAGATTTATAACCTGCTAATTTTAGTTCATCATCACCTATGGCATCTAGATTTGCTATATCCCTAGCTATTGCAAGTCTTATACCTACACCTGCCGGAGGAGGAGCTGCTACTCCACCCGGTAGAGGCAGAGGAGGCGGTACTACTCCTGCCATTGCTTGAGGTGCTATATTACAAGACCTACTAGACCCTCATTATCTATTCTTATTTCACCTACAGTCTTTTTTAGGACAAGTGCCAGATCACTCATTGTTAAAGCATCGAAATTATTTATCAATGCCTGCATTTTCTTACCATCCAAATCTTTAGTTATTAAACCGGCATCTTTTAAAATCTTCTTATAACTTTTTAGACCTTGCTCATCAACTACCTTATCGTTTTCATTCACTATCTTAATTTTACCGTTATCAATATATGCTTCTTTTAATTTAGCCATCTGCTCTCAATAATTAACTACTATTGCAGGATCAGCTAACTTCATTACGGATTGTCTTATGGGAATACTAGATTGTTTAGACTCAAGCTCAACTAAGTTTTGATTAACATAGTTTTTAAATTGATCTAATAATTTATGTTTTGCTTCCGGAGTAGCTACGCTTTTAAACTTATTTAAAAGGGCTGTTTCCTGATTCAGAGTATTTAGCATTAATATCGATGCTTCTTACAGATTATTTACAACTTTTAAATCGTCATTCACATCTACACCACCTGTCATAGCTATATATTTTAACTGCTCCAAAGGTGTATTTAAATTTTCTATGTTATAAAATGTATAGCCTTTTTAATTTTATCGTTAATACTGACAGCATTTGCCCCTTCAGCTTTAGCAAGGATTTCCAATACTTGAAGTCTATTTTCTAGAGCCATCTCTTGCTCGTTACGTCCTGTTTCTACTGCTGTATTACCTGTTAAATCAACAACTTCAACACCGGCTGCACGTACTTCTCTTCTTTCTCTAGCACCGTTAAGTACAGGAGCAACTGCTTGAAGTCTAGTGACTTCTATTATTGCGTTATTGAATAATCTTCTTTCCCCTGGCATAAGATGGTCAACAAGGTCACCAAAATCTGTACGGTCCTGAATTCCTTTTATAACATTAAGCTTTTGAGCAGGAGTTAATATTTGGTAGTCAGCAGTATGGTGCAATATATCATAGATTTCTATATCTGCTCTTCCTTCCCCGGTCACAGCGGTAAGGATTGCAGCATTAGCACAGTTAAGTAAGAATAATTTTGTAAGTTTAGAATTTATAGATTTAATATTTTTTCCATAATCTCTAATTCCTCTTTAATAAATCTTATTACTTAAAATATTAATACTTTTTTGTTATTCAAGTAATGATACATAAAAAATATTATGTCAAAAATTTATATTGATGAGTTATAAAATAGGATAGTAACGTGGATTTTATATGATATTTTAGTATTTATAGGAAATGTTATTTTGTTAACGTTTAGTTAATTTATTAAAATCTCGTAGAATATTATACGATATTACTTCTATACATGCAAGCTATATTATTAAAATTTTCATTATTTTTAAAATGCTTTATAATGATTGTTATATAACATGATGTCATTCCCGCATGAATACCCAAGTCGTCATTGCAAGCGAACGTTAGTGAGCGTGGCAATCTCAGGAATTGTGCCAATATTGCTTAGTCGAAACTTGCAGTTTTTCCTCGCAATGACGCAAAAATCGTTCCACGCAACCGCGCTTTCTTGCCTACACAGGAATGACATTAAACTATAAGGTATATTACTTTGTCTCTCAAAACCAAATTACTTTTTATTACAATTAGCGGCATTATAATATTATATTTTGCTATTCCTCCTGCACCTTTACTTAAAGACGTAAGTTTCTCACAAAGAGTATTTGACCGAAACAGCGAGTTAATGCGTATTTCGCTTTCTAAAGACGATAAATATAGGATATTCACTCCTATACGTGAAATACCGGCAAGTTTTATAGAAACAGTACTATTATATGAAGACAAGCATTTTTATGCGCATTTTGGCGTTAACCCTGTTTCTTTAGCCAAAGCTTTTTATTCTACTTATTTACAGAATAATCGTAAAATAGGCGGCTCTACTATAACAATGCAAGTAGCACGTTTAAGATATGGAATAAACTCTGCTACTATTCTTGGTAAAATCCATCAAATCATTAAAGCTATTCATGTAGAGCTACATTATTCAAAAGATAAATCCTAGAAGCTTATCTAAATCTAGTGCCTTACGGTAGTAATATTGAAGGGATAGCAGCCAGCAGTTATATTTACTTCAATCGTGACCTAAAAGATTTAAATTTGATCGATATTCTAAGCCTTGCTGTAATCCCACAAAATCCGCTTAAAAGAGGCGGGAATGATATTAATATTTTTAAAGCACGTAAATATCTATTTACCGAGTGGCTCACGATTCACCCACAAGATATTATTTATAATAAGTTAATTAGTTTGCCGGTTAAATTTAATCAAAATAAAAAGCTTCCTTTTATTGCACCGCATTTTACTTTAGACATACTAGCAAATAATGATAGCCCTATTATACGCACTACTATAGATAAAAATCTGCAAGCTGCTATAGAACAACAAGTTCGGCTATATATTAATGATCGGAAAAAATATGGCATTAATAATGCCTCCGTAATTCTTATTGATTTTACTACTATGGAAGTGCTTGCAAGTATTGGCTCCGGAGAGTTTTTTAATAACGATATTTGTGGACAGATTAACGGCACTAAAAGCCATAGATCTCCAGGCTCAGCTTTAAAACCGTTTGTCTATGCACTTAGTTTTGATTAATCACTAATACATCCGTTAACTTTACTAAAGGATACACCTACTTACTATGATTATTATAAACCGGAAAATTTTGATAGTAGGTTTGCAGGCGGTTTAAGTGCTAGAGAATCGTTAATAAAGAGCCGTAACGTACCTGTAATATTTCTAGCGTCTAAGTTAAAAAACCCGAATTTTTATGAGTTCTTACAACAAGCAAAAATTAGCGGCTTACGAAAACCTGAAAATTACGGTTTATCTATAGTGCTCGGCACAGCAGAAATTACTCTTGAAGAGTTAATTACTCTTTATGCTATGCTTGCTAATTTCGGTACTTATAAACCGCTTAGAAAAGTATTGGATTCTACTATGTCATTCCTGCAACAGCAGGAAGCCATAAAAAATTACCTAAATGTTGGAACAAAAATTTTATATGATTTACTGGATTCCCGCTTTCGCGGGAATAACACAGGAGAGGACAAGGATGACACAGACACCGTACTACTATCCCCCGAGACAAGCTATTTAACACTTGATATCATAAAAGATACGACTCGTCCTATTACCTATAATAATACAAGGCATAACTTACCGATTTATTGGAAAACAGGTACTTCCAGCTCATTTAGAGATGCACTTAGCGTCGGCATATTCAGGAAATACGTACTTGCTGTTTGGGTTGGGGATTTCAAAGGGCAAACTCACGGAACATTTACGGGTAATATTGCTGCAACCCCTTTATTCTTTAATATTATCGAATCCATAGCTAGACCAAATAAAGATGAGGATTTAATCCTTTCAAAAATTAATCACTAAATATTACTAAAGTAAAAGTTTGTGCAGATACGGGAGATATCGATAACGATATGTGTCCGGTTAAAGCAGAAACCTTATTCATTCAAGGCAAATCACCGATAAAACAATCCGGTATTTATAGAAAAATGTTGATAGATTTAAAAACCGGTATGCCTGCTTGTAACTTTATTAAAGGACAAACAGAATATAAAACAGTAAATTTATGGCCAACAGATATGCTTGCGGTTTATCAAAAAGCAGGAATACATATATTACCGAAACCGATACCTACAAACCATTGCAATAGGTTGACAAATTGGCATCATCAAAAACCTAAAATTATATACCCGTTAAAAAATTCCGTACATTCAATTAAAAATAGTGATCACATTACTTTTAGTGCAATTAGCGATAATAAAACCAACAACATTTTTTGGTTTGTGGAAAATGAATTAATAGCAACCGCGAAACCAAACGAAGCAGTAATATGGAAAGCAAAAACCGGTGAATTTATTATTAGAGCTATCAGCGATAGCGGCGAAAGCTACAGTATAAAAATTTATATTAAAGAATAGATTAGCGGTTATATATGAAATTTAAAATTCCCACAGACATTGAGATTAAACCTTTCACAGAAGAAGAAACTGCTCTTGATTCTTTAAAAGCAAATATTCTCAATGCATTGACTGCAGTGAATTATTCACTAATACCAGCAGGAAAAACACCAGAAGCTACAGAGTAGTAATAGGGTTACCTTATAGCGGAAAAAAAACACATTTTTAAATGCTCTTGAGAACAACCTTAAGATTAACGGTGAAGAATTTACATTTGATAAATTATTTGATTTTGAAACAACGCCGGAAATTCAGCATAAATATGAACCGGCTATATATGATCCCAAAAAATTTGAAATTGCAGAAAAAGTATTGTGGGAATGCTCTAACGGAGTACCCGATACAGTGCAAGAGTTAATCAATGTATTTTTCATTCAAAAGCTAGTTCAAATGACCGATAAATTAAAATTTATCATAGTAGCAAAAAAAGAGACCATAAAATCCCCTAGTATCTTTAACAGGATTATAGAAGACTTTAAAAAAATTTTTCCTACAGAAGAACACAAAAAATTAAAAGGAAATGTTATATGCGTAATAACACAACATAATGAAAATAATTATGAAAACATTATACCGATGTACAAAATAGCATTGCTATTAACAAGGATATATTAGAATTCTCTGATATAAAATTTTTCTATAAACCTACTTCTCAAAATGGGGGAATAAACCTCTCTCTAGAACTAAAACACCTAGAAGAGCAAAAAGGAGTACAAAATTTAGAGATAAAGCAGCTAAATTCATTGTTAAAGGAACAAGACAGTCTGATAGAAAATTTACATACACAAATACAGATAAATGTAGAATGTATAATTAATACTATCCAATCAATTTTTGAAGACTTTAATGTATATACACCTCTTAACTACTCAAAATTTTTTAACTACTAATAACCTTATAGGGGTAATATTGCAAATTTTAGACTCTATTGAGAAATTCACAGACAATAAACCGGTTATTCAAGCTTACCGATATGTATTAAACCGACAAATTAAAGAATTATCATTATTTGAAGAAATGTTATCTACAACATGGTCTCAATCCAATGATTGCTATAGTTCCTTAATTGAAATATGATTCATACAAAATCACGATCTATCTTCTATAAAAAATATAGAACCTAAACACGATCAACCAGTGCAATATTATAAAAAAGCCATAGAGTGTAAATAAGTACTCGGACAAAGCAGAAGTGACTCAAACTATAGCTAGGCTGCTACTCTAAAATAGGCGATATATTGAGCGAAGCAGAAGATTATAATGAAGCTCTAACATGTAATGAAGAACTTAAAGAAATGTACAATAAAATCGACGATATGCTATTTAACTTAGGACGTGAAGACCCAGCTATCATATTTTATAGAAAGAATAATAAATTAGACTCTATATTAAAATGTTATGACAGTCTTATAAATAAGGCTGCAAAGCCTATAAAATATGATTTATATATGGCCCAAGGAAACGAACTTTGCTTTCAAAAACAACAGGGAAACAGATGCTGCAGAATCATATTTTAAAGCAGCTGGTGTTGTACGTGATCCTCAAAAACAACGAGATGCAATGCTTATGGCATACAATATTCTTAGGCAACCCAAATAATAACGCAATTCAACAAACAGATATTTCAGAACAACAACAAAGAGAGGGATATCTTAATGGTATAATCGGCGATATTATTGATCTGTGACCTTTCACTGGTATTAAGCGGCTTATTATGCCTCTCTGTCATCCCGTGATTTATTCACGGAATCCAGTAAAACATATAAAAATTTATTTTTATATGTTTACTTTGTTAAACATGTAGTGTAGGTAACAATATTGAAGTTATTTTTTCTGGACCCCATGGTCAGGCCACGGGGTGACAGTGAAAAACCCATGGACGCTCACCTTGATCTATCTATCTCAGTAAATCATTTATTCTTACTTTAGCTCTAGTAGTTTTATCGACTTGTTTTACGATAACTACGCAATAAAGTCCAGGCTTACCGGCTTCCTTAGCAGGTAATACTCCTGGAACTACAACGGAATAAGCCGGAATTCTGCCGTAAATAATTTCACCTGTATCTCTGTATACTATTTTTGTAGAGCTACCGATAAACACCCCCATACTAATTACTGCTCCTTCCTCTACTATTACACCTTCTGCTATTTCCGATCTTGCACCGATAAAACAATTATCTTCAATGATAACAGGCTTTGCGTGCAACGGCTCAAGCACCCCACCTATTCCCGTACCGCCTGAAATATGACAATTCTTGCCGATTTGAGCACATGAGCCGATAGTAGCCCATGTATCAATCATTGTTCCCTCATCTATATAAGCACCTATATTAATGAAAGAAGGCATAATTACAACATTTTTAGCTATATAAGTACCGGTTCTAACAACAGCTCCAGGCACTGTGCGTATAGCTGCTTCTTTGAATGTATTTTTATCAGTATCTGCAGAAAATTTAGGAGCAACTTTGTCATACCAACTATTATAATTGTTATTATAAAGTTGTGATTCCGTAGTGATAAAATATAGCAATATAGCTTTCTTTACCCATTCATTAACGTGCCAACTATTTTCTTTCTTTTCACAAACACGAATCGTACCTTGATTTAAGCTTTCTATACTATCATTAAGAGTTTGCTTTAATGTTATAAGCTTTGAAGAATCTTGAAGCAGATTGTCCTTAATTTGCCAAGCTTCTTCAACTTCTTTAATAAGAGAGGACATATCTTTTAACTGTTTTATTGCCAAAAATAATAAATGAGATTATCATGAAAGTCAAACATAATAATTATAATTAACTATGCATATTACTTGCCCAAATTGCCAAACAAGATTTATTGTTACAAGCAATCAAATAGGTATTAACGGACGACGAGTAAAATGTTCCAAATGTAGCCATTTGTGGTATCAGAAATTAGACTATAATACTAGTACATTAAATGATTTTAAAGATAAAGTAAACACGGGAACTATTAAAACTCCTATTAAAAATCATTACAATGCTAATGTACCAGTTATTTTACCGTATATTCCTCCTAAGAAAAAATATAATATATTTCCAATATTATGGACTAGCTTTATAATTTTTTGTTTAGTGATATTACTAATAGATAGCTTTAAATTCTTAGGTAAATATGATCAATTAAAGATAGAAGAAATTAATTTAGGCAAATCTCGTCATATAGGCGGTATGAAGATATTTTATAAATTATCTAATGAGTCTGATTATTTAATTTCCGATCCTATAATCAAAGTAAGAGTAATGGATACTAATAATCAAGCTTTAGATGAATATGTATCAATTACAAAACTACAAACAAAAATCCCTGCAAAACAAGCAATATATCTAGAAATGAATATTGAAGGGATCCCTATTACAGCAAAATATATTGATATTGTTATAGGTAATAGATTAGGACTTTTATTTAAGTGAGGATGTTGTTGCATAGACCGACAAAATCTATTGTCATCCCGTGGTTTAACCACGTGATCCATCAAAACAATTAAAATACTATTGAGTATTGTACGAATGTTGCTGTTGACCTGAGTATAAAGGCAAGTGATGTCATTCCCATGTAGGCGGAATCTAGGAAAACATATAAAAACTTGTTTTTATATGTTTATTTTTATTAAATATGTAACCTATATTAAGGTTGTCTTGTCCCTACCTTTGCAGGAATGACATAGGGGCTATGCAACAACATCACTTAAAAATAAAAATACCCATAAGCCGAAGCTTATGGGTATTACTAAAGATATAATAATTGTTTTGTGTATTAGGAAACACCACAATTTGAGCTATTAGTATCACTTGATACCATATTAACAATATCTGGAGCTTTAAATAATATAATGATTGCAGTAACTACCACTAAAGCTACTTCCCACTGCAATTTTCCTCTTAATGTTTGAATGCCCAGAACAATTATACCGACAACAGCTATACCTTTTGCAGTATTGCCTCTGAATACTTTAATTAACTTACATAATGCCTCACCTACAGGATCACCGACATTACTACCTAAGCTATCAAAAGCTACCATAATAACAGCCACGCTTAGAATAGTAAATAATATGCGTAATGATAGATTATAATCGATTAATTCTTCGTTTAATTTACGAATAGGAAAGTTCATATGTTTTACCTCAATAAAATAATTAGCATTTAAAAAATAATGTATAATTTATTTATATATAAATCAACTCCTAAATATATTCAATGTTAATTAATATGCCAAAATATTTTAAAAATACTTATTTTAAGTAACATTATAATCACATATAGTATAATTTAACTTCCAAATATATAAACAAACGTAAATAAAAATAACCAAACCACATCTACAAAATGCCAGTACCATGCAGCACATTCAAACCCTAAATGTCCATTACCTTCTGTAGTAAAATCTCCTCTTTTTGCTCTAAAGTAGCAAATTATTAGAAATATAGTACCTATAATTACATGAGCTCCATGAAAACCCGTGGCTAAATAAAAATTAGAAGCATATATACCATCTGTAAATTTAAACGCCGCATGGTAATATTCATATGCCTGCATAGTTGTAAAAAATATTCCAAGCAATATGGTAAGAGCAAGTGCAGTTACACAATCTTTTTGATTTTTTTCTTCTAAGGCGTAGTGAGCCCAAGTAACGGTAGTGCCTGATAAGAGTAGTATTAAAGTATTGATAAAAGGAATATCAAACGGCTCCAAAGTTTTAATTGTAGGTGGAGGCCAAATACCTTGCTTTACAACCCATACACCGTCTAAAAGACCTACGGGTGATAGACTTGATTTAAAAAAAGAAGCAAAAAATACACCAAAAAATACTATTTCCGTTAAGATAAATAACGCCATACCTATTTGCAAACCTTTTCTAACAGGACTAGTATGCTGATGTTCGACTATTCCTTCTTTCACTATATCTCTCCACCAAGAATATAAACAGTAACCTACTGAAATAATCCCTGCAGATAAAATATATATATTAAATTTGTAGCCATGCATGAACGAGACGCCGCCTATAACTAAAAGAAGTAAAGCAAAAGATGTTAGGACGGGCCAAGGGCTTGGGTCTACTATATGGAATAAGTGCGATTTAGTAATAGAATATGAATTATTTAAAATTATCTTTTGACTCATATTGTTACATATTGTTATTTTATATTTCCTAATTATCACCAATAACAAACTACAAAAGTAATCTGCTATTCGCATGAGTGAAAATAAATATAAATTATTATTGATGTAAAAGCAAATGCGAGAAGGAGATTATATAGAAAATATACCCTCCAACTCAGAATTACATGATTTATTATCAATGACAACTAAAATCTCTTGACTCTTTATATTATTTAACATATATAGACCACTAATAATGTTTAAACTCCATTATTGCAAGACCAATCTGTCAAAACTTAATATTAAGTTATGCCAGGAGTCTATTATTATCAGTGAGTAAAATCATGAAGTATAATGGAGGTTGTTGTCTTACAGCAACGGATCTTAACCCCTGGCCCCTTTATTTATTAATTCTAAAAAATACAAATGCAAAAAATAAAGAACAAATTTAAAAAAAGTTTTTCTTTTCATCACCATTTCTAATAATATTACTAATGTTTTTTTAATATCTTAGAAGTAAAATATTTCTAGATTTTTTAACTAATTAAGTTGTTAACTCTAAATTTTCTTACTTAAAATTATAGAGATACGACAAATTATCTTCACTATTTTACTAGTTATTTCTGCAAATATTGCTTCAGTACTATCATTCATTATAGCAATATTTTTATGTTCAATTTCATCAAGTCGAAATTTAATAATATTATTTAATAATTCTGGCTCAACATTTTTATTTTCTAAATAATTTATTTGCTGTTCATAATGTTTTTCTATTACTTCTTCTACACTCTCGGTAATAAGCATCGCCGTTTTGATTCCCATCAAGGAAGATAAAACACCAAGTAAAAATCCGTAATGATGCCACAAAAATAATAAAAACGTGGGTCTCACTGCTTTTTCCAGTAATTTTTTTTCAAAATAATTTAAATGCACTTCTTCGTGGTCAAGCATTTCTTTAATCAATATATGATCATTTTGAGATTTAATATATTGTAGCTGTCCTTGATAAATTCTTTTTGCACCATATTCTCCGGCATGATTAACTCTAATTATCTCGTGAATTTGTTTGTCAGGGTCAGAAAAATCAGGTCTAGGCATAATGTATACTCGTTTAATTTGAAAAATTGGCTACGTCATCTTATAAGAGCTACGGTGCTCACGTATTAAGTATACGCCCCGCTCCTCGCCGTATAGTCTTCCTTGCTCTTTTCCAAATTAAACTTCGTCTACTCTTCATTTACTTTGGAGTATACTTTGGAATAAATCGAAACTAGCAGGATTTAACTTATAATCCACTTCTGCCTGTTGTAGCACTTTTAAAGTCTTTAGACATTCAGTGAGGCTAAGACCGTTTGCTATCTTCGTAAAATCATTAATATACTGATAGAAAATCGGTGGTGATAATGATTTTATTGCGTGTTCCAAACGCTCACCGTTTTTTACTTTCGACAACACTATATATAAATTTAAATAATGCCTTATTAATGCTCTAATAATTAAAACTTCATTGATATTTTGTTTTTTTAATATATCAAGCTCTTGCAGAAAATTACTGTAATCTTTTTTTGAAAAATACATTGCTAAATCACTGCCGTTTGCCGTAATTGCGCTACTTATAACTGCTAGAACGTCGTTTAAAGTAATTTCGCGTGCGTCGTGAACAAAATATATTAATTTATTTATTTCGCTACAAATTAAATCATGATCACCTTTTAAATGAGCTTTTAAATAAGTGATAGCTTCTTTACTTATAACTTTATTAGTTTTTTCTACTTTACCTAAAATAATTCGTTCAATTTTTGCTTCATCATCATGATAACAAGCAACTGCTGCTAAATATTCTTCTGTTTCAAAAAACTTTCTAATGCTCCCACTAGAAGTCATTTCTTCACCTATAAATACAGGAAAATTTATATAATCACTGTTTAGAATTGTTTTTAAATTCTGATCTATTGAATTCCCAACCGATCTAATTTTAATTAATTCTTTTTGACCAAAAAAATTAGACGAATTAAGTAATATTTCTAAAGATGAAATATTAAGATCTGCATATTCTATAGAAGTTTGTAGCATATTTAAGCTTTTTACTAAATGCTTACAAATTTTTTCTATATAACCTTTATCAGGACCATATAGTAAAAGAGCTCTAATCTTTCCGGATGTTATTAGTTCAAATAATCTACCTATTTGTGAAAAATAAAATTTCATAGCTTAACTATTTCCGTGTAAAATATAAAATTAATCTGCTACGAATTTCTTCTGCTGCTTGATATGCCAAGTCTATTCCTGTTTTATCTCTTTCAACATTTGTCGCATATGGTGTAAAAATAGCATTATATGACATGTTTTGGTAAAACTGCTCTTCAATTAAAACCTTTTGGCTTTCTATATCAATTAATTTATATCTAACTAATTGATTAATATATTCCCTTAAAACATTGGAGTTTTTTTCAATAGTAGCAGGCATAGTTGTTGCGATAAGCTTTACTTTAAGCAGGTATTTTGCTTGTGCTTTCTGAGGTAAAATACTAGTTAAACGATGATAAAACTCAGCCCCTTCAATTGTTCGCATTGGTTCAACTTCAATAGCTTCTAAATCATTATTTCTACTGTATTTTTCACTATATACCGGTTTTAAATTACAACTGCTCGTTAGACAGAATATAATTATTACAAATAAAGAACGCATATATTAGATTAAGATTGGTTTTTTATATTAATAACAGTTTATTTCGATTTTGTGAAAGAAAATTATAATAATGAGCATTTATTAATAATTTATAATAATATGTTAATTGATGTTGACATTAATCAGTGAGGCTTGTATGATGCCATTTCAAAATTTTTAAGGTATTAGATGTTATTAAATAAACTTGTTCTAAGTATTCCAATACACATACACACAGCATGGATAAAAATAAGAGCATATTTTCTAGAAAAAGTAACTTTAACAAAATATAGCTTAACAGAAAATATTGAAACGCTCAAAGTCAATACAGATGAAGCTAAAACTGTAAAGATTACAAAAGAGGATTTAAAAAAATCTTTTGAGTTATATGAAGAAAAATTGATAATATTAGCACAAAAACTATCATTACAAACATCAATTAGTTATGATGCTTATAACATTCAAACAAAGTATTACCCATTGATAGGAGAAGATGGAAATATCGATTATATCCCTATCACCGAATTATAATCTTTTAAGCTTTAAATTTAATCGGTAAGTTTTACATACTTACCGTTTTTTATTAAAGAACTCTCTATATCTTCCTTGCAAATCTCATACTCTATGTTAAATTTACAAGGAAGATGCTTCTCCGATAATTTACAAAATTTTTATACAAGCTCCATTATTGTATGCTTATTGTTTCCGATTATAGACATATCATCTCTAAATATTTTATCTTCTGCCCAACCATGCCATAGTTCTATATTAAGCCAGTCTATAATATCTCGTTCACAATTTTGCAATATTTCTAATATTTCTTTACTAGTATTATAATATGGTGGAGTAAGACCTGAAGCATCTTTGATCATTACTAAATAAGGATTTTTTGCTAATAAAGTTGTGATAATCTCTTTGTTAGCAATTCCTGTAACTGCTGAATGTAACACTGTTGAATCGTTATAGGTTATCTCTGTTACGTATTTAGCTAATTCTAATATTTTTTCAACTAATGTTTGTTCTTTATCCTCAACCGCATCATGTAAGATATACTTATTATTTTTATCAAATAGAAATGTAGTGCAGCTTCATCATTCTTGTCTATTAATGCTTTGAATTTTCTTAAGAAGCTTCTTTTTTAGAAACATCCCTCTCTATATAATCATCTGAACGTGGTGATGTTAGTGAATCCTGAGTATTAGAGTTATTACTATTTTTTGTAAAAAACTTAAAAAAAGATGTTTTTTGTTTTATCTACTGTAGGTATTTGTTCTTTAGTCATTAATGCTCCTAAATTTATTAATTATTTTAGGAGAAATTGTTAATTAGCTATGTTTCTTAGGTGGTGAGTAAGGGGCGTTTTTTCTGTCATTGCGAGGAAATTGCATAGCAATTGACGAAGCAAAATCTCAGGAGAGTTTGTTATTATTTCATGAGATTGTCACGCAACCTACGGTTGCTCGCAATGACGGTTTCAGTATGTATCCACGCAACAATACTGTCTCGCTTTTGCAGGAATAAAATAAAGAATATTTATCAATCCACTCAAAAATGACCTAGTTGGCGAACTACTCTGAGCTAATTTGCAATTCTCCTAAAATATAAGATTATAAATTTAAGAATAATAACACAACAAACCAAGTTGAATTATATATTACTTCATTGATTAAGAATTGTTAATTTATCACAATGTCATTAGTTACTGAAGTTTTATATTTTCCATATCCCAATCATGAGAAATAGTATTATACTTTAATATATAAGGCTTAGTATCTATAGAATCTAGAGTTACATCAGCAATCATATCATCATGCGACGAGATAAGTTCATTATAACCGAAATTAGCATAATAAGGTTGATAATTTCTAAATCTAACCGTTATAAACTTCTCTTTAGTAATAGCAGGCAAGAATTGCACCAAATCATCAAGATTACTTAAAGCTAAATCTTTCATCTCAAAAATTTGCAATCTATAAACATTTTTATAATCTTTAGTAAAAAACGTTGGTATAGAGCTAAAGCTACTACCGGATTGAACGGAAGCTATACTTAGAGCTTTAAGAGGAATACCTGATTTATTACTAAAATAATCATCGGCTTCAAAAAATACTGCACCGCCGAAATTTATCATTTTAGCGATTTTATTATTGTTCACATCATATAAATCTACTGCTTGTTCTAGCTTTTTTCCGTCACGAAATATAGTAAGTTTAATAGCTATTCCTTTGAAATTATCCATTTCTCTATCAAATAATGCTAGATTGCCGCCGAGTTCCTTATCATTAACTGCCCAAATAATATCACCGGCTTTTAAAGATTTTGCGGCAGGTGATCCGGCTAGAACTGCCTTAATGCTTATCACTCTATTTCTACTATCAGGAAATTTCTTTATATATTTATCCATTTCTTCTTTAGGGAAATTGTGATGTCTAACTGCTTTATTTAAAGAATATAACTCGCTTATTATTCCTATATGTTTTCTGCCTGGTTGTTTATTATTCTTTAAACTTTCTAAAGTGCGAGCTACATAATCACCGTGCAGCGCTAGAGAATGAGTTTTACCGCCACCATATAATACTCCTATAGCCTCAATCTTATCGTTTAATACCGGTGAACCGCTAGCACCTCCTGTAGTATTTAAATTAATAACATAAGTACATTGCGGCATTAAACCTTCAATATTATAAAGATCAGACAAATAACCGGTATGGAAAGAAAAACCTTTTGCTTCTGTGTTACCGACTACAAAAACCTTTTGATTTAATTTTGGAAATTCGCTTGCAAAAGATATTTGCGTTGCTGATGCCGGTATATCTTTACTCTCTACTTTTAAAACGGCATAATCTTGCCAAATATCGTAATAGATAAGTTTTGCTTCTGCCTGCTCACCGTTATAAAAAGTAACAAAATAAGTTCCGATAGACGCACCGCCGACAACATGAGTATTAGTAATTATATAACCGTTGTTCTTATCGTTGATAAATCCCGTTCCAGTCCAACTACTTGTATCGTCATATGCCGATACGGCAATTCTAGTATCGATCGTTACGATTGCTTTCTTTGCTTTTTCAAATATAATAGTGCTTGTTTCGCTAGATGCTAAAACTATATTATTTAGGAACGCTAAATTAATAATAAATAAAAGTTTTAGTAAAATCGGTAGTTTTTTCATTGTCAGCTCTTGTAAAATCATTTAAGCCACACTATATCAAATCAAAAGTCATAATAAAATAAAAAAAAGAAAACGAGGAATCTTATGGGAAAAGTAATAGGTATCGACCTTGGGACTACCAACTCTTGTGTTGCAGTCATGGAAGGTAAAGAACCAAAGGTAATAGAAAATGCAGAAGGTGAAAGAACTACGCCGTCAATAATAGCTTTTGCAAACGGCGAAAAATTAGTCGGGCAATCTGCTAAGAGGCAAGCAGTAACTAACCCTCGCAATACTATATATGCGGTAAAGCGATTAATCGGTAGAAATTTTATCGATCCTATGGTTAGGAAAGACCAAGGTATTGTACCGTATAATATAGTGAAAGCCGATAACGGGGATGCATGGGTCGAAGCGGATAATAATAAATATTCACCAAGTCAAATTAGTGCATTCATTTTACAAAAAATGAAAGAAACTGCTGAGAATTATTTAGGGGACAAAGTAACACAAGCAGTAATTACCGTACCTGCTTATTTTAATGATGCACAGCGTCAAGCAACGAAAGACGCTGGTAAAATAGCAGGTCTTGAGGTCCTTAGAATAATCAACGAGCCGACTGCTGCAGCTCTTGCTTACGGTTTCGAGAAATCGGCAAGTAAAACTATTGCAGTATACGATCTTGGCGGCGGAACATTCGATGTTTCAATTCTTGAGATCGCTGACGGTGTTTTTGAAGTGAAATCAACAAACGGCGATACATTCCTTGGCGGTGAAGATTTCGATACAAGAATATTAAACCATTTAATAGATGTATTCAAAAAAGAAAACGGTATAGATTTAAGTAAAGATCCTTTAGCACTTCAACGTTTGAAAGAAGCCGCGGAAAAAGCTAAGAAAGAGCTATCTTCTGCAGTAACTACCGATATTAATTTACCTTATATTACGGCTGATAGTAGCGGTCCAAAACACTTAAATATTAAATTTACTAGAGCTGAACTAGAAAAATTAGTAGATGATTTAATTGAAAAAACAATTGAGCCTTGCCGTAAAGCATTAAAGGATGCAGGTTTTAAAGCTTCTGATATTCAAGAAGTAGTATTAGTAGGCGGTATGACTAGAATGCCGAAAGTACAAGAAGCCGTAAAAAAATTCTTCGGACGTGAGCCGCATAAAGGCGTAAATCCCGATGAGGTTGTAGCTCTTGGTGCTGCTATTCAAGGGGGAGTACTTAATAAAGAAGTAACGGATATATTATTATTAGACGTTACACCTCTATCCCTTGGCATTGAAACTCTTGGCGGTGTATTTACAAGATTAATTGATCGTAATACTACTATACCTACTAAGAAAAGTCAGGTATTCTCAACTGCTGATGATAACCAGCATGCCGTAACTATTAGAGTATTCCAAGGTGAACGTGAAATGGCAAAAGATAATAAATTACTTGGTCAGTTTAATCTCGAAGGTATACCTCCTGCACCAAGAGGTTTACCACAAATAGAAGTAACGTTTGACATTGATGCTAACGGAATAGTGCATGTTTCAGCTAAAGATAAAGCAAGCGGTAAAGAGCAGAAAGTAACTATTCAAGCTTCCGGTGGTCTTAGCGATGCAGAAATTGAACAAATGGTTAAAGATGCCGAACAAAATGCTGATGAAGACAAAAAGCGTAAGGAACTTATTGAAGCAAAAAATGCTGCCGATAGTTTAGTTTATTCTACTGAAAAAACTCTTACAGAATATGGCGATAAATTATCATCAGACGATAAAGGAGCTGTTGAAGAAGCACTAGCCGCTTTAAAAGCCGTGCTTGAGTCGGAAGATACTGCTTTGATTAAAGAAAAGACTGCAAGTTTAACTGCAGCTAGCATGAAAATCGGTGAAGCGATGTATAAAGCACAAAGCGAGAGCCAACCTGCTGCAGAAAGTGCCACTAATGATGAAAAAATAGTAGATGCCGACTTTCAAGATGTAGAGAAGAAGTAGAAGTAATTTCGTCATTGCAAGGAACGAAGCGACATGGCAGTCTAGTTAAATATCCTGAGATTGCTTCGTCACATTACTATGTAATTTTCCTCGTAATGACATTACAATCTCATTTTATAAATTAAATTATGTCACAAAATTATTACCAAATACTAGGGGTTAGTAAAACAGCTAGCCAAGCTGACCTTAAAAAAGCCTACCTCAAGCTAGCCAAGCAATATCACCCTGATACTACTGATGCTAAAGATGCTGAAAAGAAATTTAAAGCAATCAATGCCGCTTATGATGTCCTAAAAGATGAGCAAAAAAGAGCTGCTTATGACCGTTTGGGACACGATGCTTTTCAAAATCAACAATCACGAGGGGGAGGAGGAAATCATGGCGGTTTTCACCCTGATATTAACGACATATTCGGTGACTTCTTTAGCGACTTTATGGGAGGCAGCAGAAGATCATCACGCCCAACTTCAGCTAAAGTTAGAGGCTCAGATTTAAAATATAATCTGACAATTAACCTAGAGGAAGCATTTCACGGTATAGAAAAAAATATTAGCTTTTCTAGCGCAGTAAAATGCGATACTTGTCACGGTAGCGGTTCTGAAAAAGGTGAAACCGTAACTACTTGCGATGCTTGCAGCGGTGTTGGAGCGACTAGAATGCAGCAAGGATTCTTTACGATCGAACAAGCTTGTCATAAATGCCAAGGTAACGGACACATTATAAAAAATCCTTGTAAGAAATGTCATGGCATGGGACGTTACCATAAACAACGAAATTTATCGGTAAACATTCCTGCCGGTGTTGAAAACGGTACTAGAATAAGACATACCGGAGAAGGGGAAGCAGGTATTAGAGGCGGTAATAGCGGTGATTTATACGTTGATATAACAATAAAACCACATGATATTTATAAAGTAGACGGAGCAAATCTACATTGTAAACTACCTATTAGTTTTGTGAATGCTGCTCTTGGAGGAGAGATAGAAGTACCGGTAATTGAAGGCGGAAAAGTAAGCTTAACAATTCCTGCAGGCACACAAAACGGTGATCAATTAAGGCTACGCAGCAAAGGTATGTCTAAAATGAGATCAACTATTAGGGGTGATATGCTTACGCATATTCATGTCGAAGTACCTAAAAATTTATCTAAAAGACAACGTGAATTACTAGAAGAATTCAAAAAAGAATCCATAAATGAAAAAGAAAATGACGGCAGCTTTTTTAATAAAATGAAAAGTCTGTGGTCGTAAATTTTATTTACCTTTCCTATAGAAATGAAACCTCCAATATTATAAAATATTATTTGCATAATATTACCGGAGGTTTTTATGCATTATAAGAATAATAACGATTTACCTGATTCAGTTAAAAATCATCTTCTGAGCCATGCTAAGGATATTTATCGCGAAGCTTTTAATCATGGCATTTGAACCATATAAGGATGCCGATAAAAGACGTGGAAATGACTCTAGAGAGACAGAGTTGCACATAAAGTAGCATGGTCCGGCCGTAGAAAAAAAATACCATAAAAATGATAAAGGACATTGGGTAGAGACATAAGTCCAAGAATATAGACCTATTCTTCTAGGGGTAATTTGTACGTCGATCCGGTACTCGAATCCTTACGTACAAGTGTACGCTGCGATTCTGCATTCTGTGTTTCCCTCAAATTCCGCCCTATAAACAAGTTTCTGAATAGGTCTAATTTATAAGTTTGTGAGATTTTAAATTGAATCCTTGAAATTCTGTAAGCCTATATGTATATTTAGTTATTAACTGAATTTAAGTTCTTATGAAATTAACAAAATTATTGAGTACCCTTTTAGTTATAGGGTTAGTTTTAGGCGGATGCAAAAACAAAAAAACCAGTGATGACATAGTAGTCCCTATCGCTACCCTTTATAATGAAGGTATTACCTTATTGGAAAAGAAAAAATATAAGAATGCTGCAGAAGAATTCGGAAGAGTATTGTACCAGCATCCAGGTAATGAAATGACGCCGCAAGCCGAATTGATGCAGGCTTATTCTTTATTTCTCGCCGCTCAATATGAAGAAGCGGTTGATGTGCTTGATATGTTCATTAAGTTGCACCCTGCAAATGTTGACATTGCTTATGCATATTACCTTAAAGCATTATCATATTATATGTTAATTTCAGACGTAAATCATGATCAATCTAGAACTTTCCTAGCTAAAGATAGTTTTGAAGACGTAATAGCAAAATTCCCACATACTAAATATGCTATTGATTCATCTTTAAAAATTGACCTAGTAAACGATCATTTAGCAGGTAAAGAGATGATGGTAGGTCGGTTTTACTTAAAGAAAAAGAATCCGATGGCAGCTATAAATAGATTTGAAGAGGTAATTGATAATTATCAAACTACTTCTCACTCGGTAGAAGCTCTTTACCGTTTAGCCGAGAGTTATATGATACTTGGACTTCCGGATGAAGCAAAAAAATATGCCTCAGTGCTAGGTTACAACTATCCTGATAGTCAATGGTATAGTTATGCGTACAGGCTAGTTCAGAACCACCAAAATTAAGCGGCATATGTTCTACAGTCTCTCAGTTAAAAACTTCATTCTGATAGACGAGCTGGAAATTGAGTTTAATAAAGGTTTATGTGTTATTACCGGTGAAACGGGAGCCGGTAAATCTATTTTACTTGATGCTATTTTATTTTGCTTAGGTTATAAAACTTCAAATAATATAATAAAGCGTGGAAAAGAGTACGCTGTTGTTAATATAATATTCTCTTTAAATGAAGAAATAAAAAATTTTCTGATTCAAAATTTGATTGAACCTGAAGAGTTATTGTTTGTAAAGTGTCTGCAAAAAGCCGAAGGACGAAAAAATTTTTTCATTAATAATCAATTGGTTACTAAAGCTCTTATGCAGCAATTAGCTACTTATTTATTCGAGCTTCATGGACAAAATAATAATATTTCTCTTCTAGAAGCAAATACGCAGCGTGATATTTTAGATAGTTATGGAAATCTTTTGGACTTTCGAGCGGAGCTTTCCAAATGCTATCAGGCTTGGCAAAATACTCGGAAAGAAATGGCCGAAATAACACTTAAACAAAATTCTATAGAACAAGAAATTGATTATTTGAGCTTTGCAACGGAAGAATTAACTAAACTGAACATTCAAACAGGTGAAGAAGAAAAATTAGCAAATCTACGAAAAGATTTGCAAAATAAAGATAAGGATTTACAGCTAATAAAAGATATTCTAGAACAGATTAATAACATAAATACATCGATTAATAGAGCAGAGAAATTATTAGCAAGGCAAGGCAACAATGAGCGTTTTGAAGCTATCGTTACAAGTTTAGAGGAAGCCTATAATAATCTAGAAGAAGCACGCCAAGAATTATCAAATCTGTTAGATAGTTTCAATTATGAGGAATATAATCTTGAAGAAACAGAAGAAAGATTATTTTTAATAAAAGCTATTAGCCGTAAATATAATGTTCCTGCTGATGCGTTAGGTGTATTTTTAGATAAATCTTTAGAGCAGCTCAGTATATTAAAACACAAAATAGCAAATAGTAATGAGTTGAAAGCTCAAGAAGTACTACTGCAGAAAAAATATTATGAACTAGCGAGTAATTTATCTGCAAAGCGTCTTATTGTTGCAAAACATCTAGAAGAATCGTTGCATCAGGAACTAAAGCAGCTTAAAATGGCGAAAGCAATTTTTGAGATTGAGATAAATGCTAAAGAACCAACAGCCGACGGTAATGACGATATTGTGTTTAAAGCGTCTACTAACCCGGGAACAGCAGCTGCAGCAATTAATAAAATCGCTTCCGGCGGTGAATTATCAAGATTCATGTTAGCTTTAAAAACTTCTTTGTTTGATAAAATGGTAAAACCATCTATTATATTTGATGAAATAGATGTCGGGATTGGCGGAGAGGTCGCAGATAAAGTAGGTGAGCGATTAAAAAAACTTAGTAGCGTTACTCAAGTAATAGTTATTACGCACCAACCGCAAGTAGCAGGTAAAGCGGATTTGCATATAAAAATCGAGAAAACACAGCTAGAGAAAGAAACGAAAGTAACGGTAAAAGCTTTAAATTTAGCTGAAAGACAGGAGGAACTCGCCCGCATGATTTCAGGTAAAACAATCACCAAAGCAAGTTTAAAAGCAGCAAAGGAGTTGTTGCATTTGTAATAGGCACTAGCGGTACGGTTTTTATGTCATTCCTGCGAAAGCGAGAATGACATAATAGGGAACATATGAACCACAACTACACAAAATTAGAAAACGAATTTGCAACTATCTCACATTTTAATAATATCTTGAGCATATTATACTGGGATGTTGCCGTAAATATGCCTATGGGTTCAGGTGAGAGTAGGACAAACGAAATAGTAACTTTAACGTCGCTAGTTCATTCTATGCTCAAATCTCCTATTCTAAAGGAGCTACTTAGCAAGGCAAAAGAAGAATCAAAGAACCTTGATGAATGGCAGAATGGTAATATTAGAGAGATTGAGAGAAAAGTAACAGATGCAAATTGTATTGACGAACAACTACAAAAGAAATGCGTAGCAGCTACTACTAAAGCCGCACTTGTTTGGCGAGAAGCAAGAAAACATAACGACTATAATTTATTCAAATCACACTTACAAAAAGTCTTAGATTATACGAAAGAAGTGGCTAAAGTACGAGCAGATGCTTTTAATTGTGGATTATACAACTCATTAATAGATATGTTTGATCCAAGCAGAAAAAGTAGCGAGATCAAACAAGTTTTTTCAGTACTTAAAAAAGCACTCCTGCAGCTCATAAATAAAGTTTTAGAAAAACAGAAAACCGAGAAAGAACTAGTAAAACACAGCAAACTAGCTCCTGAAATGCAAAAGCGTATCGGAAAACGCATTATGGAAATTATGCAGTTTGATCTAACAAAAGGACGATTAGACGCATCGACTCATCCTTTTTGCGGTGGGAACGCCAAACGATATACGTTTAACTACTAGGTATGATAAAGATAATTTCATAAGCGGTTTAATGGGAATTATTCATGAAACAGGACATGCTTTATATGAGCAGAATCTACCGGAAATGTATAAAGGGCAGCTGGTTGGGCTTGCTAAAGGTATGGCATTCCATGAAAGCCAATCTTTATTTATGGAAATGCAAGTAGGTAGATCAAGAGAATTTACCGAATTTTTAGCTAAATTACTTAGAGACGAATTTGCTTTTAAAAGCGAAGAATATTCAGCAGCAAGTTTATATAGAAAAATTACAAGAGTGACGCCTGATTTTATAAGAGTAGATGCAGATGAATTAACTTATCCGATGCACGTAATGTTACGTTTTGAGATAGAGGAAATGCTTATCAATGGCGACTTGAATCTCGATGAGTTACCAAGCTGTTGGGATAGTAAGATGCAGGAATATTTAGGCGTTAAACCGGTAAGTTTTAGTAACGGCTGTCTTCAAGATATTCATTGGTCACACGGAAATTTCGGTTACTTTCCCGCCTATACAAACGGTGCAATTATCGCATCAATGGTGATGAAAAAAGTAAAAGAGATGCATTCAAATATAAAAGATGATATATTAAAAGGTGATTTTAGTAACTTAAATAATTATCTAAATAAGAATTTTAGAAATCTCGGTTCGTTAAAAAATTCAGCCGATTTATTAAAAAGTGCTAGCGGTGAGGCAAAAATCAGCCCTGAGGTGTATATAAGATATTTAGAAGGGAAGTATTTATAGTAATAAAATCGTTATTGCGAGGAAATTACGCAGTAATTGACGAAGCAATCTCGGAAGAATTGCTGAAATTGCCACGCTCCTTGCAGTCGCTTGCAATGACAGCTTATGACAACAACTAAACAATACAAACAATAATATGGAAGAAGACTTTAAAAAAACAGGTTATTTATTTGGCGGGAATGCTGTTTTTGTTGAAGAGCTATATAAGCAATATCTAGCCAACCCTGCCTCGGTTGATCAAACTTGGCAAGATTTTTTTGCCGGCATTCAGGATAATAATACTTTACTCAATAAAAGTACGGCAAAAATAATTATCCCTGATGAAATAAAAAAAGAATCGTTAAATAATAATTTATCTTCTGAAGACTTAAATAGTTTAAAAGCTAAGGAAATGATCAATGCTTATCGCAAGCATGCTCACTATTTAGCGAATCTTGATCCGCTTGGTCTTGAGCTACGTAAAACAAAAAATGATTTAAAGCTTAATATAGAAACTTTTGGTTTTGATAGCAGTCAGCTAGAAGAAAATATCAATATTACGGATGAATTTGTCGGTACTTGGAACTGTAAATTATCTGAATTAGTGACCAAGTTCGATAAAGTTTATACAGGTTCTATAGGTGTAGAGTTTGAGCAAATAGAAAATGTAGCAAGAAAAAATTGGTTATATAATAAGCTAGAAAGCGAAGTTACGTTTTCTTCTGAAGACAAAAAAACTATCTTAAATGATTTAGTAGAAGTAGAAGGGTTTGAGCAGTATTTACATACAAAATTTCCCGGAGTTAAGCGTTTTTCCATTGAGGGTGGTGATGCTGCTATAGTTGCTATGAGTAAAGCTATAGATTTATCCATGCATCAGGGCGTCTCAGAAATCGTTATCGGTATGGCACATCGAGGGAGATTAAACACTCTAACTAAAGTAGTAGGTAAGCCATATAAAGCCGTTATTGCGGGCTTCATAAGCGGCAGCGTATTTCCTGATGAGCTAAATGTTTCAGGCGATGTAAAATACCATTTAGGCTATTCGTTCGATAGAACTCTAGAGGATAAGACAATACACTTGTCGCTAGCCGATAACCCTTCACATTTAGAAGCGGTCAATCCTATAGTTGCAGGAAAAGTAAGAGCAAAGCAAGATATTCTTGGAGATACTAAACGCAGCAAAGTCAAAGCTATTTTAGTACATGGCGATGCTGCTTTTTGCGGTCAGGGCGTGGTTGCCGAGAGTCTATCAATGTCACCTTTAGCTGCTTATGATATCGGCGGGATATTGCATTTCGTCATTAATAATCAGTTAGGTTTTACGGCTAATGCTGCAGATACTAGAGCTAGTAGATATTCTACGGAGTTTGCTAAAATCATAGCTGCCCCGATTTTACACGTTAACGGTGACGATATAGAAGCAGTGTTAAAAGCCACCAATATTGCGGTAGAATACAGGCAGAAATTTGGTAAGGATGTTGTAGTAGAAATTATTTGTTACCGTAAATATGGGCATAATGAGGGCGATGAGCCGATGTATACTCAAGGCAAGATGTATAACATTATTAAAAACAAACTGACCCCTGGAAATATTTACGCAAATGAGTTAGTAAAAAGCGGTGTAATCGACAATAATTATTTTGCTAAGTTAAAAGAAGAATTTAAAGCAAAACTAGATAAGGAATATGAGCAGGCAAAAAGTTATAAGCAAGAAGCACATTGCTTAGGCGGATTATGGCAAGGTATTGCTCGTACTCGTACACAAGCTACAATAACGGGTATCAGTAAAAAAACATTACACGATTTAGGCACTAAACTATGCGAAATACCGAAAGATTTTGCCGTTAATCCAAAACTTGTAAAACTATTTGAAGCTCGAAAAGCCACTCTAACAGCTGATCAACCTATTGATTGGGCGACGGCAGAGCAGCTAGCTTTTGCAAGCTTGCTTGCTTCAGGCACAAATATAAGGCTAACCGGACAAGATTCAGGACGCGGTACTTTCTCGCATCGTCATTCAGTATTGCACAACCAAATTGATGGTACTACCTATATACCTCTAAATAATTTATCTAAAGAACAAGCAAAATACGAGGTAGCCGATAGTAATGTATCTGAATATGCGGTGCTTGGTTTTGAGTATGGTTATTCACTCGCAAATCCAAAAAATTTAGTTGTATGGGAAGCACAATTTGGTGATTTTGCTAATGGAGCTCAGATTATTTTTGACCAGTTTATTTCAAGCAGCGAAACTAAATGGCTTCGTATGAGCGGGCTTGTGGTTTTGTTACCTCATGCATTTGAGGGACAAGGACCGGAGCATAGTTCGGCAAGACTTGAGAGGTTCTTACAACTGGCGGCTGAGAATAATATGTATGTTACATACCCTACTACCCCTGCTTCGATTTTCCATCTGCTACGTCGCCAAATACTTGATGATACCCGTAAACCGTTAATCGTAATGTCGCCGAAATCATTATTACGTCATAAATATGCCGTATCTAAACTTGACGAGCTAGGTGCAAATACTACTTTCTTACCAGTTTTAGATGAAGTAACTAAAGTAGATACAAACAATATTACTAAAGTAATTTTATGCAGCGGTAAGGTATATTACGATCTATTTGAAATGCGTGGCAATAACAGTAATATAGCGATTATTAGGCTTGAGCAATTATACCCTTTTGAAAAAAAACTTGTAGCATCGCTATTAAAAAAATATAATAGGACGCAGGAATTTATTTGGTGTCAGGAAGAACCAAAGAATATGGGAACTTGGTGTTATATAGTTTCTCACTTAAACGATGCTTTAAAAGAAGCAGGAATTAAAAATGAATTTAAATATGTAGGTAGAGAGGAATCAGCCTCTCCAGCAGTAGGCTCGCTACAAGCACATAATAAACAGCAAGAGAAACTATTAAAGACAGCATTGGGAATATGATTCTTAGGGTATTGCCTAATAATCATCATTACGAGCGACTAAAAGAGCGTGGCAATCTCAGGAATTTGCCTGAGATTGCTTCGTCGACGCTTATAGCGTCTTCTCGCAATGACGATAAAACTATACAGGGCGATGCTATACAAATATAGGAGTAAAATAAATTATGAGAGTTAAAATTATAGTACCGTCGCTTGGGGAGTCCATAACGGAAGCAACTATTGCCAAATGGTATAAGAAAGAAGGCGATTCGGTTAAAACCGATGAATTACTGTTAGAAATCGAAACCGAAAAAGTGACTTTAGAAGTTCATGCTCCTTGCAATGGTACTATAGGTAAAATATCGAAAACTGACGGTGCAAATGTAGCAGTTGGCGAAGAAATAGGCGAAATAAATGAAGGAGCATCTGTAAATACTGCCGGTACTAATAATGAATCTGCTAAAGCTCAACCAGTAACACAACCTACTTCAGAAAAACCTGCTGTGGCTAATAATACTCTTGCTCCTTCTGTACAAAAATTAGTTACCGAAAATAAGCTTGACCCCAATAATATAAAAGGAACAGGTAGAGATGGTAGAATTACCAAAGGTGATGTGCTTGCAACAATAAACACTACGACTACTTCTGCTCCTGCAATAAGTAAATCTAATGAAGAAAGAGTGCAGCGTGTTCGTATGTCACGCTTGCGTAAAACTATTGCACAGCGTTTAAAAGATTCACAAAATACAGCAGCTATTTTGACTACTTTTAATGAAATCGATATGTCAAAAGTAATTGCTTTGCGTAATCAATATAAAGAAGAGTTTGAGAAAAAGCACACTGTGAAACTTGGGTTGATGTCTTTCTTTGTTAAAGCAACAATTGAAGCTTTAAAGCTTATTCCGTCGGTAAATGCTGAAATAGATGGCGATGATTTAGTATATAAAAATTACTATGATATAGGTGTAGCTGTCGGAACAGAGCAAGGGCTTGTTGTACCGGTTGTTAGGGATGCCGATAAAATGGGATTTGCCGAAGTGGAGAAAACTATAGGAATTTTGGCTAAACAAGCTCGTGAGGGTAAGCTTTCTATGGCTGATTTGTCAGGTGGGACATTCTCGATTTCTAACGGAGGCGTATATGGCTCATTATTATCTACACCGATTATTAATCCTCCTCAATCAGGTATTCTAGGCTTACATAAAACCGAGGAAAGAGCTGTAGTTATAGACGGTACAATTGAAATACGTCCGATGATGTATATAGCTTTATCTTACGATCATCGTATAATTGATGGGAAAGAAGGAGTATCGTTCTTGGTAAAAATTAAGCAGCTTATTGAGAATCCTGAAAAGTTATTGTTAAATTTGTAAAAAATTGTCATTGCGAGCAGTCGTAGGCTGCGTGGCAATCTCATGAAATCATAACAAACTCCTGAGATTGCTTCGTCAATTACTGCGTAATTTTCCTCACAATGACGTGGTCCCGTTTTTACTCTTTGAAAAAAAAGTAAAATCATTCAAAGAAAGGAAGTATATAATAATGATAAAATGTACTCGTCGTATTGAGTTCGATGCAGGACATAGAATTATAGCACATCAAAATAAATGTCAATTCCTGCACGGTCATCGCTATGTTCTTGAGATCGCTATAGCCGCAAACAAAACCGATAAACTTGGTATGGTAATCGATTTTGGTTTAATTAAGGATTTAGCTAAAAAATGGATTGATGAAAATTTTGATCATAGCTTAATCCTACATCAAGACGATAAGGAAATGGGGCAGCAAATAGAAAATTATACCGGTCAAAAAATATATTACATGCAAAATAACCCAACTGCAGAAAATATAGCGACGCATTTAAAGAATGAAATTTTTCCTAAACTTTTCGTAAGTCAAAACTTCTTCGTAACTAGCCTCAAACTATATGAAACACCGAATTGTTTTGTTGAGGTTTAGGCATGCAAGATTGCTGTTTAATTTTAACTACTACTAATGATTTACAAATTGCCGAGAAAATAGCATCTGTTTTGTTAGAATTAAATCTTACTGCCTGCATTCAAATTGACGATGTCAAAAGTTACTTTAGATGGAATGGTAGAGTAACTTTAGAAACTGAATATAGACTTGTAATTAAAACAAAATCTTCTAATTATAATGAAATTGAAAATAAACTCCTTGAAATGCATAATTATGAATTACCACAAATAATAAAAATAAATATTGACTATGGCTTTCAAAAGTACTTAGAATGGATTAACCAAAATAATAAATAAACTTATAGTTGAGAAAATTTAAAATTAAGTAAGTAAATTATGAAATTATGGCAAAAAGTTACCTTAGGGTTAATCTTAGGTATTATATTTGGTATATACTTACCACAATATGTTAATTATATTAAACCTATCGGTGACATTTTCTTACGTTTGATAAAAATGATCATTACCCCTTTAATTTTCTTCAGTTTGGTTTCCGGTATCACTAGTATGCATGATAATTCTGCCCTTGGTAGAGTAGGAATGAAAGCGGTAGTCGCTTTTTTAGGTACTACTTTTTTTGCCACGGTTTTTGGACTCACTGTTGCCTTAGTATTAAAGCCAGGAGTAGGCGTACATATAGATTTCACCTCTTCAGGAACGACAAGCAGAACTTCATTTAATATAATTGATTTTTTTGTAAATATCGTCCCTGATAATGCTGTTGGGGCTTTTGCAAACGGTGATGTCTTACAAGTTGTATTTTTTGCTATTTTTGTTGGAATTACCTTAAACAAAATGAAATCTATCGGTGAACCTATTACTGATTTAATTCATGTAATGTCAAAATTAATATTAAAAATGATATCGTTTGTTATTCAATTATCCCCTTACGGTGCTTTTGCTTTAACAGGCTGGATTGTAGGCATGCAGGGCGTTGAGGTAATGATTAGTTTATCGAAACTTGTTGTAGCGGTAGTTGTGGCGATGACATTCCAATATTTAGTTTTTGGCTTACTGATATGTGTATTCTGTCGTGTTTCACCTATACCTTTTTATAAGAAAAGTTTTGAGTATCAGATACTTGCTTTTTCTACTTCAAGCAGTAAGGCAACTCTTGCAACTACTATGCAAGTTTGTCGTGAAAAGCTTGGCATTTCAGAGTCTAGTACTTCGTTCGTACTTCCGATAGGTGCATCAATTAATATGGACGGCTTTGCTATAAATTTATCTCTTACCACCATATTTTTTGCTCAGATGATGGGAGTAACACTTGCTCCTCACGACTATTTAGTCATTATTCTCACCTCAACACTTGGATCTATCGGTGGTGCCGGTATTCCCGGTGCCTCTTTGATAATGCTTCCTATGGTTCTTTCTTCGGTTCACTTACCTATAGAGGGAGTAGCAATTATTGCTGGTATTGACCGAATACTTGATATGCTACGTACTACTATCAATATTACCGGCGATGCAACAATTACTATGATTATAGATAACAGCGAAGATACTTTAGATAAGGAAGTATATTTATCTTAATGATATTGCTAACTAAGACCAGACATTGTCATTGCGAGCAACTATAAGCATTGTTGTCTGAATTGAAAAATGCGTTTTATGTCATTCCCGCGAAAGCGGGAATCCAAGGAAAAGCGAAATTAAAATATAGTTATCAAAAAGAAGATAATAGAATAGAATTTTTACAAGGTGATTCTAATAAAGTAGAGGCAATATTCCCAAAAGAAAAAATATCTGAAATAGTACATCCTATACTTTGAATAGAAGATGCTCATATTAATACTATAGGTATTTTAGAATATTTTTGAAGAAGGGGATTATTTCATCATTGAAGATACTAATATTGACTATAATAATGCGTGCTATGATGTTTGGAGGAAAATTTTAGATGAAAAAACTTGTATAGCAACATTAGAAAATTTAAACAATACAATCGTTAGATTAACTAGCTGGTTGAAAGAAAACAAAGATTTATATTTAGTAGATACAAAATATGTAAATTATACAAAAGAAATTAAAGATGCCGTAAATAATAATGCAGAAATTATACATATAAAAAATATCGATCAAAAAAATTATAATATAATGACTCCCTATGACGGTGAAGTACGGATTAGCGGAATAGAAGAATTAATTTGTCATATGTATGGAGTAATAGGGATAATTGGTAGTTTGCCTGTATTATATAAAGAAGATAAGAATATTATTAGAGCAGTAGCACCAAGACGTAATTCGCATAATGAACATAGCTCTCAATCGCCGTATAATGATTGAGATTGGCATGTAGATGCTGCATACCGTCCAAATGACCAAGAAGAGTGATAACTTATCTCCTATAGTTGACACTTAATTTTGGGGATTGTACATAAAGGACATGAGAATCTACCTATAGTATATATTAGCCTTAAAGATATTATTAAATCAATTGAGCTACCAAGATATCTTAATCGGGCTAACAACATCGCAGTCGTAGACTGCATGGCACTCCCCAAAAAATAATAAAAGAATTCTGTAAATCAGAATTTTTTCTCTTCCTTACTTCGTCAATTGCTATGCAATTTTCTTGCAATGACAGAGACAGAACATAAGGCAGCAAATTAAGATAGGTTTTTATCCTAACTTGTGAAGTATAAATAGAAACGCTACACAAATTTAACGGTGAGAATTGAGAAGCTTTTTTATTGCTTTTCTTTGTTTTGAGTCTTTATGCTATTTCTTTCTTTTATAATTTTCAGTTTAGTTTTAAATGGAGCAACAAATAAAGCAGTATAGTATTCTACGTCAGAAGCATGTAAAGTTCTATTAGCATCCACCGCTATCCAATCTAAAGCTCTTTTCCCTTTGCAATCTTTAATTTTTGATCCGCTCCATATTCTAATAAAATACGAGTAGGTTCAACATTAAGATATGATGATGCATAATAAGGGAAGTCATTCCGGTTTTAGAATTTTGAACATTAGGATTAACACCTAACTTAAGCAAAAGTTTTATTAAATCAAGATTATTTCTTTCTGCGGCTAGCATCATTCCGGTAATACCGTCTTCATATCTTAAATTAGGACTCATGCCCTGATTAATTAAAAGTTCGGCAATTTCCGGCTTCATAAATCCTATATTTATATGGATTAAATTCATAGGTGCACCACACTTTAATAAAAAATCGGCAATTTTTATATTATTATTCGATATAGCATAATCTAAAGGAGTCCAGCCCAAATATGGTTGATTTACTCCATATCCCTCATCTAATATTTTTTTACTTCATCAATATTATCTGCTTTAATAGCATTTGCTATCGGTGTAATTGGATTTTCGACTTTTTGATCATACTCAACACCATTCACATATATCTTTTTTAAACTCAAGTTTACATTCCATAACATGAATAGAAGCAATAATAAAAATAATTATAAACTTTAAAATTACTTGAATAATTTTCATATAATCAATCTAGGTACTATGTAGCTATACAGCATTAAACCTTTGTCGGTAAGATAGATATTTTCATCTAGTCTAATTAAGTCTAACGCTTGATAATGCTTAAGATTATTCATATCTAAAATATGCTCTAATTTCGTGTTTAATTTCTGCTCTAATGTAGAAATATTTATACCTTTGCTAAGGCGTAAACCCATCATTAGCATTTCTTCAATAATCTCTTGATGTGTTAACTTAGTATTAGTTTGAATACCAACATTTTTTGTTTTAACCGCATCTAACCATTTTTCAGGTTTATGCCACATCATAATTGCCGATACCGAACTTGAGGATTCAATGATTCTACTATGAGCTCCGGGGCCTATACCTAAATAGCTATTATAATTCCAATAAGTTAAATTATGCAAACATTCATACCCTATCATAGCATAATTGGATATTTCATATCTAAAATACTTTTTAGATTCTAGATAATGATTCGTCCATTCATACATTTCAGCTGCCGCATCTGAATGCGGCAAAATCAGATTACCCTCCTTAAACAATTTATAACACGGCGTACCTTTTTCGATAGTCAATTGATAAAGAGAAATATGTGAGGTAGCGAGCTGCATAGCTTGTTTTAATTCTTCTTGCCAGTCTTTTAATGTCTGACCGCTACGTGCATATATTAAATCAAATGACACTCGTAGAAAAATCGTATTTGCCGCCTCAATTGTTTTAATGGCCTGCATACAATCATGAGTCCTACCTAATTTTTTTAAATCGTCCTCTTTTAAGGATTGCACTCCTATTGAAACACGATTAATTCCAGCGGCTTTGAATGCTTTAAATTTTTCAGTTTCAAATGATGTGGGATTAGTTTCTAGAGTTATCTCGGTTTGATTATCAATAATTGCTAGATTACTGATTTTATTTATTATTCCTTCAACTATTACAGGATTCATTAAAGAGGGAGTACCGCCTCCAAAAAAAATAGATTTTATATATTTATTTTGAATAATATCCTTAAAATATTCAATTTCAGTTTCATAAGATTTAAGCCACGGATTATGATCTATAGTACTTGCTACATGAGAATTAAAATCACAATACGGACATTTGGACAAACAAAAAGGCCAATGAATATAAATACTTAAATCATTAGCTATAACTCTCATATGTTGTATTTTTGCTAGTACTAGCTTAGGTTTTGTGGACATTGCTAAAAAGATTTAATTTTGGTTATTTTTTGCTACAAATTATAAGATTTTTTTGAAAAATGAATAACTATTTCTACAAAAATCTTATTAATTGTTGCTAAAAAAGACCTCAAAATAGCAAATCAATTAGCAATGTCTACAAAACCTAGCATCTTCTTTGATGTTATTCAAGGTGTATGATAAAACACTATTCTAATTCAAAGAAAACTTTAAATAAAGCTTTTAATTTAATAGATATTATTAAAATAATGAAAAAAAATTACCCACTATTTTATAATTTTTTGTGTTCAAGCTATGGGAAGTAATAATGAACAAATATATAACCCAAAAGACACTAAATTTCTAGAAGAAACTAAAGCTCTAAAATGGGCAAAAGAGCGTACTGATAAAACAGCAAAGGCTTGCCAATCTATGCCTACTTATAAGGTAGTTAAGAAAGAAATAGAATCTGTTTGCTATGATCAAAGAAAAACTCCTTTTGGTGCTATACGTAAAGGTTACGTGTATAATTTTTGGATGGATTATAAAAACCCGCAAGGGTTATGGCGTAGGACATTGGTTGAGAATTACTTGAAAGATAAACCAAATTGGGAAGTTCTAATCGATTTTGATAAATTATCCAACAAACTCGGTAAAAAAGTAATGTATCGAGGTGGGAGTGATTGTTTTCAAAATCCTAATCGTTTCTTAATTACCATGTCATTTGGCGGTAAGGATGAGATGTTTTTTAGAGCATGAGATTTAGAGAAAAAGATTTTGTAAAAAATGGTTTTGAACCAAAAACAAGTAGCGGGAAATTACTAGAAGGTAAATTTACTGTCCCTACTTGGGTTGATCAAGATACTATTATATTTATCCAGTTTTGCATCAAGAGGAAGTGACTGACTCTTTATATCCTAGCTTGCGCTACATATGGCAGCGAGGAAAACCTATAGAGAAAGCCAAAAAACTATTTGAAATACCAAAGAATTATATACGTGTATCAGCCAGTAAGCTTTTACCGATAATATTTCTTCATCTTTAATATTTATATCTGCAAATAAGGCTTTTTATAATTACGATCATTATATTTTAGATACTAAAGATGAGAGCTTCAAATTACAAAAAATAAATATGCCATCAGATGCAATACCTGAAGGTTCTTTTAAAGAATATGTATTTTGGCTACTACGTTCCGATTGGCAATTTAAAGATAGTAATATAAAGCAGGTTCACTTATTGCCATACACTACGCTGATCTTCTAAAAGAAGATAGCGATAAAGCTAGCTTAAAAATATTATTTACCCCAACAGAGAGGGTAGGAATGACTAAAGATACGGTATTTTTCACTAGCTATGAGAATGTTATTTTCAACAGTAGTAACATTTACATTAGAAAATCATGAATGGACAAAACCGGTAACTTTACTGTCTTATGAAAATACAATTTTTGGTATGTTGTCTGATGATGAGGAATAAGATGCATTAATTACTATAGAAAATTCTATAGTTCCTCCCACTATCTATTTATGGGATAAAACTCATGAATTAAAAGTTATTAGAAAGCCTTTATATCCGTTTGATAGCACAAATTATGTTGTAGATCAAAAGGAAGCTACAAGCTCGGATGGAGTTAAAATACCATATTTTATTGTCTATAAAAAAGGTACAAAGATTGTAAGAATCCAACATTACTTGAAGCATACAGCGGTTTTCAAGTAATCAACTCTCCATATTTCTCTCGCATAGAAAATGAAGTATGGGTTAAACATGGCGGGGTTAGTGTTCTTGCTAATATTAGAGGTGGCGGAGAGTTTGGTCCTGAGTGGCATAAGGCGACTCAAGGAATAAAACATCAAACCGGCTTGAATGAGGATTTAATAAAGCAAAATATTACTAGCCCTGAGTATTTAGGAATTAAAGGAGGAAGTAACGGCGGATTGCTAGTAAGTGTTGCAATGACACAGCGTCCTGATTTATTTGGAGCTATAGCATGTGAAGTGCCGATACTTGATACGATACGATATAAAGAATTCGGAGCAGGACATTCATGGGGTACAGAATATGGTGATCCAAAGTAGAAGATTTAGTACATATCAAAAAATATGCACCGCTAGAGAATTTATCTTTAACGCAAAAATACCAAGCTGTGTTAATTACAGATTCAGTATTAGAGCAGCGTGTACACCCATGACATGGAAGAATTTTTGAGTATGTGCTTGAGAAAAACCCAAATACTAAAACTTACTTTCTAGGAAGTGTAGATAGTGGGCATGGTAGTGGTAGTGATTTAAAAGATAGTGCCAATTATTTGATCAATATTTATACATTGTTTGCAAATACTTTGAAATTAAAAATTAATTAAATTTAATACTAGGTCAATATGTGTTACTTATTATACTACTGGATAGTTTAAAAAAACCGTCGATGTCATTCCTGCGAAGACACATGGGTGTCAACTTAAGGAAAAGGTCACCCCGTGGCTTGACCACAGGATCCATATAATTTTAGTATTTTTAACTGGATCCCGCAATCAAGTCGGCATTGTTGCATGGATCGGAAAACCTACTCGATGTCATGCCCGCGTAGGCGAGAATCCAGAAAAATAACTTCAATATTGCTACAGAAGTTACATACTTGATAAAATAACCATACAAACACTTGTTTTTATATGCTTGACTGGATTTCCGCTTCACAGGAATGACATAATGTAGATATAATATAAATTCAAGAAAACAATTTTCCAATTCCGCTACGTAATAGATTTTTAGGATTCATTTTACTGGCTTTTTTCATTATCTCGCTTATTTGTTTATATTGCTTTAGCAAAATATTTACCTTTTGTACCGTAGTTCCTGCTCCAACCGCTATACGTTTCCTACGAGAAGCATTAATTATATCGGGATTTTTACGTTCTTTTGGCGTCATAGATAAAATAATTGCTTCTTGATGTGCAATTATTTTACTATTTAATTTTGATTGATCTATTTGATCCATAATTTTACCGCTACCCGGTAACATACTAAGTATACTTCCAAAACCTCCCATTTTTCTTATACTTCTCATTTGCTGAAGATAATCATTTAAATCAAACTTACCCTTTTTTAATTTAGCTGCCGTTTTTTCGGCTTCTTCTCTATCAACAATACTAGCTGCTTTTTCAACAAAAGAGATAATATCACCCATATCCAGTATTCGAGAAGCTAAACGTTCAGCATCGAATTCTTCTAAATCAATTAGGTTTTCACCGCTACTTAAAAATTTAATCGGCTTTTTAGTAATATATTTTACACTGAGTGCTGCACCACCCTTGGAATCGCCGTCAATTCTAGATAAAATTAATCCTGAAATTGCTAACTTTTCATTAAAACTACTTGCCGTAACTACTGCATCCTGCCCTGTCATACTGTCGATCACTAACAAAGTTTCTGTAGGCTCCACTATCTTTTTTATTGCAAGCGCTTCCTCCATCATCGCTTTATCAATTTGTGTACGACCTGCCGTATCATAAATTACGACATCATAAGCAGAAATTTTAGCCTCGGCAATAGCTCTTTTGACAATATCGAGGGGTTTCTCACCTTGCACAATAGGTAATGAATTAATCTGTACTGAGTTTGCAAGTATAGCGAGTTGCTCTTGTGCGGCCGGTCTGTAAGTATCCAAAGAAACAAGTAAAACTTTCTTATTTTGATTTCTAAGCCGTAAAGCAAGCTTACTACTCGCCGTAGTTTTACCACTCCCTTGCAGCCCTACCATTAGGAAATTTACGGGCGGCTTTGAATTTAAATTTAGCTTTGTCTCACTTTTACTTGAAGCTAAGAGATTGATCATCTCTTCATGGATAATTTTAATTATCATCTGTCCAGGTGAAACAGACTTAATAACCTCCTGCCCTAAAGCTTTCTGTTTAACTTCCGCTATAAAATCTTTTATCACCGGTAATGCAACATCTGACTCTAAAAGAGCCACTCTTATATCCCGCATAGCAACATCTATTTGGGCTTCCGTCAAAATGCCTGAGCTAACTAGCTTATCAAAAATCTTCGTTAAATTTTGTGTTAAAGTTTTAAACATGCAAATAATTTAATTTATAAAGTTCCTAAAACCTAATATATACTACGAGTAAATTAACAATAGTCAAAATAAAACATAAATTAAATTTATATTCTAGAGGAAAGCCGCTTTCTATCTTGAATATCTATTAACTATTTTTAAAAAAAAGGAGTATCTCAATATATTTTGTTGTTTTATGGATAACATAGAAAGGCACTTAGTGATATCGTGTTAATTACTAGCAAACTCATTCACCACTAATATATAACTTGTTTTTAAGTCCAAATCATAATCAATGGTATTATATATTAACTTTTTTATGTCGGTAAATTTTTGCAGTAAATATGAAGGGTGTCTATTTGATAGTTTATTAAAAATCTTATTTTCCAAATCTAGAAGTTCAATATTAACGTTGGCAGATTTTTTAAGGATTCTATTCATTAATAATAATAAATTATCAATAAAATCTAGCCATAATTCTCGGTCTTTAGTAGTAAAGCGATGAATAAAATCTAACGTTTTGTTATCTGCTATCGACTGAATAAACTCGGCATATAATTCGTTTTTAGTATGATGGATAGATGATCTAACATTAATTTTAAAACATCTTGATCTAATTGTAGAAATAATACTTGCAGCTCTTGAAGTAATTAAAAAAATGTAACTATTCTTTGGTGCATCTTCAAGAATTTTTAAGCATGAATTCGCTGCATTCAAATTCATAAGCTCTGCCGCATAAATTATTGCAACTTTATAACCTGAAATTGCAGAAGTTTTACTTAAGAAGTCTTGTAATTTTCTTATTTGTTCAATAGAAATATTTTTAGCATTAGATGTAGCTGAAGTTTCCCTAGCGATGAAATGATAATCAGGATTGTTGTCAAGAGGAATGCTATTCTTAAAAAGCTTAATATATATAAACTCTTCTAAATCTTTTAAAGCTTGCTCTATATTTTCGGCTTCGATAAGCCAACTATTGTATAGCGTATTATGTTTTAAGTTAAACTCTAGGCGTTCAATTATCAATGGTTGTAATATCATTATGAATTGTACTTAAGAAGTATTCTATATCATTCCGGCTTTTGCAGAGCATTATTGCATGAGCTGGTTTTGCTAGTATCACCCCGCAAGCGTGTAACGGGGTTCGGAAATTATTAGTACTGTAAATACGTTACTTCTTTTAATTACAAGCTTCTTTCATTTTTCTTCCGGCTCTAAAAGTAGGTTGATTGTAAGCATCTATTTTCATTTTTGCTCCGGTTTTTGGGTTACGACCCTCACGTGCTTTTCTATGATGTATTTCAAATGAACCGAAACCTGTTATATTAATATTATGGTGGCTCTTTATAGCACTAATCACACTATCAAGAACTAAATTAAGTGCTTTCTCGGCTTCAGCTTTTGTTAATGTTTTATGTGAAGCATGTTTATGATTATGACTATGGTCGGTCATAAATGCTATAAATTCGGTTTTATTCATTTTTTTTGGTTCTTTTGTGTTATGTGTACTCATAATAAAATCAATTCTCCTTTGATAGGTTAATATGTATTGATGTTTTTTTATAAAACAATATATACAACTGGCAATAATATACATCAATATATTTTTTATGTGCGTTAATTATAACAAACTACCCACATACTGCAAATGCCAGTTATTTACAAAATTTAAAATATATACGTTATTATATTAATTTATAGAAAAATGTAGCCATTTTACATCAGTTATACTGTTAAAACTATCTTAATCAAGTAATTAAAGTGAAAATTTATCGTTAAAACCATAATTTATTGTCAGTAGTAAATTACAAAAACTCATTTTCTAATCTATAAAAAATTATAAGTTTTTTAATAAAAAACAATATATACTTAATTTACATAAAAAGTGGAAACCGTCTTTCACCTTTTATATAGAATATTTCTAACCGAATAGCAGATTATGTAATAATTCACTATGCACATTAATTTAGAATAAAATTTTTAATCCAATGTTATTGTCTAAAATTTGTATTAAACGCCCTGTCTTTGCTACAGTTTTGAATTTGGTTATCGTAGCTCTTGGAGCAATGTTTTTTACCAAACTACAAATTAGAGGTACTCCAGATATTTCAGTTCCTATTATAAATGTCGAAGCTCATTATGCAGGTGCCGATGCCTTATATATGGAGCAAGCAATAACGACACGTATAGAAAAAGCTTTAAAGACGGTTAAAAATTTAGATTATATAACTTCTCAAAGTTCTACCGGCGAAAGTAGTATTACTTTATCGTTTCTATTATCTACCGATATTGAAGTAGCACTAAACGATGTCCGCGCCAAAATATCGGATATCACTTATATGTTCCCGCAAGATATGAAAGCCCCGTCAGTTACAAAACTTGATGCCGATAGTTTCCCAAGCCTCTTCATAAGCATTGAAAGTGATCAATATAGCGATTTAGAATTAACAAAGATCGTCGAAGATAATCTACAAACACCGTTAGATAAACTTGAAAGCGTAGGACAGTCACAAATTTACGGCGGTCGGGAATATATAATAAGAATAGAACCCGATTCTAAAAAATTATATCAACATAAAATTTCTTTATTGGAGATTGAATCCGCAATAAAAGAGCAAAACAAAGATTATCCCGCAGGTACGATTAAAACAAAAAGCAATAATTTTATAGTAACTCTTGCAGGTTCTTTATCTACACCAGAAGAATTCGGTAATATTATTCTAAAAGTACAAAACGGAGGTATCATAAAATTACGAGATATAGCAAAAATATCTTTAACTTCTCCCGATGAGGACATAATTTTTAGATATAACGGCAAAAGCTCTATTGCCCTTGGTCTTATAAAAGCATCAAAAGCTAACGTCATAGATTTATCACATGAAGTAACTAAAGCACTAGAAAGAATTAAAGAATCCATGCCCAAAGGAATAAGCATGGGTATCGCATATGATGCAGCAACACCTGTAAAAGCATCAATTTATGCAGTATTTCAAACAATTTTTGAAGCTTTAATATTAGTAGTTTTAGTCACTTATTTATTTCTTGCTTCTGCTAAAATTACCTTAATTCCGTTTGTAACAATTCCGGTATCGTTGATCGGTACTTTTAGCGTAATGTATGCTTTTGGATTTTCTATTAATATATTTACTCTCCTTGCTATGATACTTGCTATAGGTTTAGTGGTCGATGATGCGATAGTTATGCTTGAAAACATTTTTAGATATAATGAAATGGGGCATAAACCCATGGAAGCGGCTATGCTTGCTTCTAAAGAAATCGGCTTTGCAATCATTGCTATGACTATTACACTTGCTGCCGTATTTTTACCCGTGGGTTTTATAGAGGGTTTTATCGGGAAATTATTTATTGAATTTGCTTGGACTTTAGCATTTTGTGTTTTGTTCTCAGGATTTGTTGCTTTAACTTTAACTCCTATGATGTCAAGTCGTATGGTTACAAAACATAATACGGACTTACCGAAATTCTTAGTAAAGTTTAACGACATTCTACAATTTATTCAAAATAAATATATTTACTATCTAAAGCTAACTTTTGACAATCAAAAGAAATTTGTCATCATTATTGCATCATCATTTATAGTGCTGATTATTAGTTTTAAATTTACTCAAAAAATTTTCGTACCCCAAGAAGATGATGGATTCTTACAAGTTTCTCTTAAAGGTCCTGAAGGTTCTAATTTAGAATCTTCTACTAAAGTAGTGAAAGAAGCCGAAAAAATCCTTGCTAATTATAAAGATATATTAGGTTATCTGATGGTAATAGGTGCAGGCGGTAGCGATAACGTTTTTGGATTCATTCCTCTAAAAAATTGGGGTGAGCGTTCTTGTTCCCAAGAAACTATTAAGAATATGTTAAATAAGCAGTTTTCTGAAATACCGGGCATGTCGATTTACGCTATGGATCCACGTTCAATGGTTAGCGGGAATGCAAGTAGCCCTATCGAGTTTACTATTCAAACGAACCTTGAATATGATGATCTAGATAAAATATCACAACAATTTATTGATATAATGAAAACAAATCCTATTTTCTTAAACGTCAATAGAAATTTACAATCGGCAATGCCGACTATAAGTATAGAAGTCAACCGTGATAAGGCTTATTTATACGGAATGGATTTGGCAAATATAGGCAAAACGGTACAATATTTACTTGCAGGTCAACAAATCGGGCATTTTAGAATGAGTAATGATTTATATGACGTTATATTACAATTTAATCAAAAAGATCGAAAAGATATTAGCGATTTTAGTAAAATTTTAATCAGAGCAAAAAATAATAATATGTTACCGCTTGAATCGATAGCCAATATTACGGAAAAAATATCAGTAAAATCATATAGTCATTATAATAATTCAAAATCCGTTACTATTTCTTCTGATCTTGCTCCTGACAGGAAAATTGATGATGCAATTAATGAAATCAATAAAATAGCCGCTAAGTTACTTGATCCTAGTAATACTATAATTGAATATATAGGAGAAATTAAACAAATGAGAGAGGCAGACAGTAATATGCTTATAACATTTGTGTTTGCTCTTATATTTATCTATTTAGTGCTTGCAGCTCAATTTGAAAGCTTTACTGACCCTTTATTAATATTACTCGCCGTACCTTTCTCAATAACCGGTGGTGTACTTGCTCTCTGGCTTGCCGGTAATAGCCTTAATATGTATAGTAATATAGGACTTATTACTTTAATTGGATTAATTACTAAGAATTCTATTATGATAGTAGAATTTGCTAATCAGCTAAGAGCAAAAGGAGTAAAGGTTCAAGAAGCTATAATAGAATCCTCAAAACTTCGCTTGCGTCCAATTCTTATGACTACTCTTGCTGCCGTAGTCGGAGCTTTACCTCTAGTTTTTGCAGACGGGGCCAGTGCTGCTGCTCGTAATTCTATAGGCTTTGTAATAGTTGGAGGATTAAGCATCGGTACTATATTTACAATTTTTGTTATACCTGTAATATATCACACTTTTAAGAAGGATTAATAAATTATAGAATAATAAAATTTAGTAGACATATAGCTCAAAATGAGGAATGATTATTTTACGTTAGTTTTGTTGCATGGCTCGGAAAACGCATATAGTGTCATCCCGAGGCCTCGCCACGGGATCCAAAAATGTAACCCATAATACTAGTGTAATTTTAGTATTTTAACTGGACCCCGCTATCAAGTTGTGGGATGACAGAGGTATGAGCTACACAACAAGGTCTTTTACGTTTAACTAAAAGGAGCTTAAATATGTTAATAAATACTTCTAATAATCCACTTATTACTACTGTACATTTATTATCTTCTATAGGTGCTATAAATTGGGGCTTAGTCGGATTATTTAATTTTAATTTAGCCACACTTTTATTTGGCTCATTTCCAATTATTGTTACAATACTTTATATAATTATAGGCTTTTGTGGTGTATATTCTTTCCTTTGTTTAGGTAAGCTATTTTGTAAACCCGGAATAGCAAAGGCAAAGTAACTCTACCTTTTCGTCATTGCGAGCAGCCGTAGGCTGCGTGGCAATCTCATGAAATCATAACACACTCCTGAGATTGCTTCGTCAATTGCTATGCAATTTCCTCGCAATGACTACCTAACAACCTCACTTGTGCTATAGCAGTTATTGCTGCTGTTTCAGCACGTAATATATTACTTCCTAAACTTATAGATTTTGTATTCTTATATGAGGCAAGAAGTTCCAGCTCATCATTAGTAAAGCCTCCCTCCGGTCCTACAATAATAGTTATATCACTATTACTCAGTGATGATGAAATTCGTAATATAGAATTTTCTTCTTTTTCATGTTCATTAGCATATAACATCAAATTATTATTCTTTTTTAGGTAATCTTGTATTGTGATAGCTTTTTCAATTATCGGGGGAGTAAGACGTTCTGATTGCTCTGTTGCCTCAATAACACATTTCGTTAAACGTTCGATATTTACCGATCTAAATTGACACCACCTAGTAATTAACGGAATAATTTTAGTTATACCGAGTTGCGTAGCCATATTTATTGCAAGCATTAATTTATCTTGCTTTATTATAGCAACAGCAAGAGTTAAAGTAGATTCTGTATAAGGCTTTTTTAACTGTTCTTTCAGTCTCACCGATAGGTTATTTTTACCTATATCGTTAATTTGTGCTAGAAATTCTCCATCCGTACCGTTAAAGAGACGTAAGCCATCATTTACTTTAAGACGTAGCACCGTTTTGACATAATGAACATGATGATCACTTGCTAATTCTATCTTGCTATTTTCAGCTAAACGACTATTAATATAAATACGGTTATATTTCATATATTTAGTACTATGGACGATAAAAAAGATAATAGACATCTTGCCAAACCAGCTTATAGAGAGGAATGTACAGGAGACACGGAACGCAGCACTACAGCGTATATGGACATACGTGAGGATGTGATGAGTACCGGATCGATGTCTAAATTACCTCTAGAAGCGAAGTTTGTAAAGATATCTAATAATATATCAGAAAAAGAAAATTTACCAAAAGAAAAAGAAATTGGCGGTGTTAAAGGTCTAGAACCGACAAGATACGGGGACTGGCAGCATAAAGGTAAAGTCACAGATTTCTAATGCCTTGCCTTCAACACACTAAAATTTTACCCTATAAACCGCAAGAATTGTTTGATTTGGTCTGGGATGTAAAATCTTATCCTAAATTCTTGCCTTGGTGTTCTGCTTCTAGAATTATTTCAGAAAATAATCAAGAGGTTATTGCTGAATTAGTAATTCAGTTAAAAGGCTTTTCAGAAAAATATAACTCACGAGTTACAAGCGAAATAACAGATGATGGAATATATTTGATTAATACGGTAGCTATTTCAGGACCTTTTGAATATTTAAAAAGTACTTGGCAATTTGTTCCATGCACGGCAGGAACTGCATTAAAATTCTTTATTGATTTTAAAATGAAATCCGTAATACTGGATAAATTAATCGACACTTATTTTACCAAAGCAACCGAAAAAATGATTATAGCTTTCGAAAGGAGAGCTAAAGAGGTTATTAAATAAATAAAGAGTAAGGTTATAGATCTATAACCTTACTCTTTAGAAAGTTTTGTATTTAGTTACTAGGCAATATCAGATATATATCCTCCATCTCCCTCATCTCCTAAGATTTGAGTGTGATAATCATTATTATAATCAAGGCTATAAAACTGCTCTTCTTGTTCTTCACTAGTGGAAGTATGATAATTAAATAATTCTTCATACGCTTCATTTATTTCAGCATATTTCTGTATTTCTTTTGAAAGTTCTACTACTTTATTTTGCATAGCTTTTTCTGTACCATGCCATAACTTACTTGTCAAACTTGGCTTGTATTCTGCTAATTGCGTATTTTTGTAACTTTCTCTCTTTGCAACAGTTCCTAAACTTAAAGCTTTTTCAATATCTTCACTTGAATAGCCATTTTGTATTAGCTGCTGAATAATACAAGCATGTAAAGGAAGAATACTAGTATCTAGAACTAATTTATTTGTATATTGTCCTTTCACGCCAGGTATTGCCTGATATAACGCACGATCTGTTGATTCTACTATTTCATAGCCACCATTATGTTTGTAACCAACGCCGTCTTCCGTTAAACTTAAGGTTGGTACGCGAGTTATTGCATTAGATATTATCTTAGCGTTTGTTCCTTCAATATATTTACCGGTAAATTTATCTATACCGTTTTTATCTATAGCAGTACCGTATACAAAACTTCCTAACCTCGAAGTAGCCAAATACCCTTCAACTTTAGTTGCTTCATGAGCTTGAGTAAAAAGCTTTATTTGTTCATTACTCTCCATAATGCCTTTTGCCCCATAACTAGTACCAAAAACACCCCATGTTATTAAAGGTATTTTGCTTAACCAACTACTAAATGAAAACAAACTACTTACTCCTACAAAAAAGCTTCCTGATGCTAATTTTGTATAAAAACTATAATCTGCTTTTGCTTTGTCTATTAAAGATAAGTAAGTGATTGGTTTATTACTTCTGAATAAGTTTTGTATTAATAATGTCAACATAGTCTATCTCCTAATTTAAGTCACCATATTTCATGGTTGTAAATGCACTATATGACAAAAGTAATCAAATATCAATCCTTTATTTAATAATAGCTTAATATTTGACTTGACATTTTTTAGAAAAAACCATATTTTATGGTAAAATTGATCAAAAAGAGGTAGATATGCGTACGTACAAAAATTCTAAACATATTAGCACTAAAAAGCTTGCTTATATAGGTTTAGACCTCGCATATAACACAGATGATTTAAATATTTATAAGCTAAAAGCATCAAAGGTCAATGAACAATTAACAGATAGCGGCTGGGAAATACTGACTGCTTCATGTGATAATATCAACACTGCTAAATATGCTTATAAAGCCGTCGCATTTATAAATAAAGACACTAAAGAAGTTCATATTGCTAGTGCCGGCACAAAATTCAATATATATGATTTATTAGACGACTTGCTTATCGCACTGCACTACTTACCTACTAAACTAACTCCAATTCAGGATTTTGTTAATGAAATAATTAACAAATTAGGCGGCTTAAGTAAAGCCACAGAATATAGTTTTAATACTAGCGGTCATTCACTTGGAGCAATAATTGCAGATTTAACCTTAGTAGAAATACATTCTCGCAACCTACATTTTAATAAATCTACAACTTTTGACAGCCCTGGCTCAAAACCGATAATTGAAAGAGGCATAGAAAAAAATTTATTTACCGGAAAAGTAACAACGCCAATAAAAGAGCTAGCTACCCATTCTAAGATATATAATGCAAAACATAATCTTATTAATATTACTAATAAGCATTTTGGACAAACAACAATGGTACTTCCTGGTAAAAAAACAACACTATCACAATCAGAAGAATGGGCATCATATTTATATAATTTTGCCAAACAAAAAGTTACAAAATATCTAGGAATTAATGTAATAATCGAAGGCTTTGAAGAAATCATAGCCGGAATCAGTAAACATGGACTTGTTAATTTTTCTGATTTGAAACAGAATATTACTTTAACCATAGATGATTGGGAAGCAGCAACACCAAAATATGCTAAAAATACTCTAAATTTAAAAAATAACTTATATAATCAAATAGTTGAAACTGAAACTGGAGCTAATTTAGTTGGGATGTATAATAATTTTCAAAGCTGCAGTCAAGAATATGCTCAGGAAGTCCAAACAACAGGAGATATAAGTAATTATCATCTATATCCTCTAATATGTTAAATAAAAAAATAAATTTATAGGTAGACATCACCTTTCGCCTTTCATATTCATTATTTCTTATTTAGAGCAACTAAATAGATTTCCGTAGATTCACTGCGGCTGGATGAAGGTTTAAAATGTTTCACTGTTTTAAATTCACGCTTTACTTTATGTAATAATTCATTTTCTGCACCGCCACGAAAAATTTTAGCAATAAAATGACCGGAGGGTTTTAGTACTTTTAAAGCAAATTCAAAAGCTTGCTCACATAAAAGTAAGGTTCTTATATGGTCTGTAGCTTTATGACCTATGGTATTTGATGCCATATCACTCATTACTATATCAGCTCTACCATCTAAAGCCTGAATAATTAATTCTTCCGTATCTGCTTCAAAAAAGTCCTTTTGAACAAATTCAACTCCAGCAACATGTTCAATTTCTAACACATCGATAGAAATTATTTTATTATTTAGGTTATTATCCGAAGCTTTAATCAGCTTAGAAGCTACTTGACTCCATCCCCCAGGAGCTGCTCCTAGATCAACAATTTTCATGTTAGGAGTAAAAAGTTTAAATTTTTCATGAATTTCAAGTAGTTTATATGCAGCTCTTGACCTAAAGCCGTCTATACGTGCTTTTGCAACATACGGATCGTTTAATTGGCGTCTAAGCCAATTACTAGAAGAGACGGTGCGTTTTTTAGAAGTCTTAACTCTAACGAATTTATTTCTATAACCGCTTAAATTATTTGTCATAAAATCTTTTATACTTATAAATAAATGAAGAATAAGTAGACGAAGTTTAATCTGGAAAAGAGCAAGGAATCCACAAGACGAGGCACGAAAGTCGTTAATAATACTTGAGTACCACAGTACTTATAGCCAATTTTTCAAATTAAACGAGTATGCTCTTTTGCTATTTTATCTAATACAGAATTAACAAAACCAATTTCATGCTCATTTAACATATCATTTGCTATGTCCGTATATTCGTTGATTACTACTTTAGCAGGCGTAGTAGGGCAAAATAATAGCTCACATATACTAACACGCAATAAAGCTCGGAGTAAGATTGGCATATGTGCAGGATCTTTATCATTGGTTAAATGATTGTCGATAATTTCGTCTAGTTTATGAATATTTTCAAATACTGACTTTACCAGCATTTTAAAATGACTTATACTTAATGATATTTTTAAATTCTCAGGTAAATCTGTTATAGAATTATTATTTTGATAAAAAGAAAGTACATTTTGCATGATATCATCCATATCGTCGTTATTTTGCAATATGTTTTGATAAATAGCTTGCACTGCTGCAATACGTGCAATCGACTTTTTATTAATTTTATTTGAACTCATAGAGAAAAGAAATTTAAAATTTAATTTTCGTCAATGCGTAAGGTGATATGGCGTGATGTCATTCCCGTGAAAGCGGGAATCCAGTAATTCAAAAACATAAATACTATTAGTTTTTAAAACTAATACATTTGGATTATTTCATTTTTTTTCTGTGGATTCCCGCTTTCGCGGGAATGACATCGGAAACCAAGTAGCAACGTCCACTCACAACGACGAAATGATCTTTATAACCTTACAAGGTATACCTTAAAATAATTTATTAGTAAACTTATAAAATTTTTATGCTCTCTATAATAGGATTTATTATAACAATTAGTATCTTGGTATTTATCCATGAATTTGGGCATTATTGTATTGCTAGATATTTTAATGTAAAAGTTGAGGAGTTCTCGATAGGTTTCGGTAAAGCACTAATAGGCATTACCGATAAAAAAGGAGTTAGGTGGAAGATTTGCCTTATACCGCTTGGCGGTTATGTCAAGATTTACGGCTATGATCGCAGCCTTATGGATAAGACTAAAGAAGTTAACGAAAAAGTAGCTTTTGATGCTAAATCTTGTTTAGAACGTTTTTTAATCGTTGCAGCAGGTCCGTTAATTAATTATTTACTTGCCATAATAATATTTGCAGGTTTTTATTGTTACTTTGGAAAAACAGAGATTCCTCCTATAATAGGTAATGTAGTAGCTTCATCACCGGCAGAGAGAGCAAACTTAAGAGCAGGAGATAAAATTGTTAAGGTTAACGATAAATCTGTTAAAGATTTCGGGGACGTGCAAAGAGAGATATTAATTAACGGTTTTAGCTCTTCTACTTTAACTATAGAAAGAAAAAGTGAAGAATTTATCGTTAATATAATGCCTCAAGAAATAATTACATCACCTCCCGAAGAAAAGCAAGTTAAGAAAACTCTTCGCATCGGTATTATAGCTAAAAATGAACCTATTTATACTAAAATAGGAATTTTAGGAGGATTATGGGAAGCTATTAAGACTACTATAGATATGTCTGCTTTAACTCTAAACGCAATATCGCAAATGATTTTAGGAAAACGTTCATTCGATGAGCTAGGAGGGCCGATAGCTATTGCTAAAGAGTCAGGCAAATCTATAGCTGGTGGAACCCAAATGTATCTGTTATTTATAGCAATGCTTTCCGTTAATTTAGGGTTACTTAACTTACTACCTATACCGGTGCTTGACGGCGGACATTTAGTATTTATATTATATGAAGCAATTACAGGTAAATTACCGCATCCTAAGACTAAAAATATTTTGTTACAATTAGGAGCAATAATCATAATTTTTCTTATTATAATTGCTGTTTCCAACGATATACAAAATTTGTTTTCCTAAATTATAGATTTGCTTGCTCTCGTTTATATTATCTACTATAGTGGAGTACATTAATTATGTTTGAATGCATTAGTTAGGAGAACTTTGTATTATTCTTAGCTAAAAGCGAAAATCCAGTTCTTTGTCATACCGCGACTTGAACGCGGTATCTAATTTATTATTTTTACCGTGGTCAAGCCACGGGGGATGACATTGGGTTTAAACACAGAAATTTAAATTAAATCTTAAAGAAGGTTTTAGGTGACAATCAGATCAATTATTAAGTTAACAATTTTATTATTAACGATTTTTTATTATCATATTTCATTAGCTGACTCTATAATTCGTAAAATAACTATCGAAGGTAATCATAGGGTTGAGCGTTCTACTATTGAGAGCTATTTAAAGCTTAAGGTAGGAGAAACCTATAATAATTCTAAAGAAGATGAGGTAATAAAACGTTTATATGCCACCTCACTTTTTAGAAATATAAATATGCATATAACAAATGATGGTAATTTAATAGTTAACGTTACTGAAACGCCTTTTATAAGTAGTATAGTATTTAGCGGTAATTCTAAAATCAAAACTAAGATGCTCGCTAAAGAACTTTACACAATGTCGGGTGAATCTCTTAGCCAAGCCAAAATTGAATTAGATGTAAAGAAAATATTAGAAATTTATAAACGTAGCGGACGTTTTGCTACTACGGTAACACCTAAAATCGAAAATTTAGAAAACAACAGAGTTAAGGTTATTTTTGATATAGCAGAAGGACCAAAAACCGGTATTAACTATATTTATTTTAGCGGTAATGAAAATTATAGTGATTCAGAACTTAAATCTATTATTTTAACTAAAGAATCTCGTTGGTTTCGTTTTTTAGAAAGTAACGATACTTACGATCCTGATAGAATGGAGTATGATAAAGAATTACTGAGAGAGTTTTATCAATCTGTAGGTTTTGCAGATTTTAGAGTAATTTCGGCATCAGCAGAACTCAATAATACTAAAGAATATTTCACCCTTACCTATTCCATTGAAGAGGGAGAAAAATATAGCTTCGGTAATATTACAATAGACAATAAATTAACTAATATAGATATAACACCCCTTAATAAAATTGTTAATATTAAGCAAGGCAAGGTTTTCAATATGAAAAAGGTTAATGATATAGCTGAAAAAATCGGAGAATATTTTACAGCGAACGGTTACCCTGCGGTAAATGTTTATCCGGATATAATGAAAAATGCTAATCATACTGCAGATATTAAATTTATTATTGAAAAAGCCGATAAGGTTTATATTAATAAAATTAATATTATTAATAACCTTAAAACCGAAGACCCTGTTATAAGAAGAGAATTTAAAATAGAAGAAGGTGATATAATGAATCGTTCATATATTGAAAAAGGTGAGCGTAATCTTAGAAATTTAGATTATTTTGAGAAAGTAGCAATTAGCTTAGCTCCGACTAAAGCTAAAGATAAATATGATGTTAACGTTGAAGTTGATGAAAAATCTACTTCCTCTATAGGTTTTGATTTAGGATATAATACTGCCGGCGGTTTATTCGGACGTTTCTCTTTCTTAGAGCGTAATTTAGTCGGTACCGGGAAACTGCTTAATGCCGGTGTGCAAGTAAGTAAAAACACTACAAGCTATTACGGTGGTATTACCGCACCGCACTTTTTAGATCGTGATTTATCACTTGGCGTAAACATATTTAGAAACTATACCGGACGCGGTGCTAGTGTATTAAATACAACTGATCAAAGCTATAAGTTACACTCTATAGGAGTCAAAACTTCTCTTGGTTATGAAATTAAAGAGGATTTAGGTCACGAAATAGATTATTTAATCAAACGTGATATTTTAAGTGCTCCAACTCCATCAAGCTCAATATTCTTAAAGGAGCAAATGGGAAGATTCATTACTTCTGCTATAGGACATACTATTACTTATGATCAAACCGATAATAAAATTGTTCCAAAGAACGGTTATTTAGTAAGCGGCACACAAGAATTTGCCGGAGTTGGAGGTGATAACAAATATATAAAGCATGAAGTTGACGGTAAATATTATACATCTTTCATACATAACAAGCTTACTTTAAAATTATCTGCTTCCGGAGGCAATATTGCAGGGCTTGGAGGAAAAATTATTAGAATTTCCGATCGCTTTAATTTAGGTGATTATAGTTTAAGAGGCTTTGCAAGCGGTGGTGTAGGACCTCGTGAAAAGGTCACTCACGAAGGACTTGGTGGTGAGCGATATTACACATTCTCAACAGAGCTTAATTTCCCAACACCTATACCTGAGGAATTTAATTTAATCAGTACAGTCTTTATGGATTTAGGAAGCGTTTGGGGAGTAGGCCTAAATAAGAAACAATATCAAACTCCAAACGGTTTTTATAACGATAAATCTCTTAGAGCTTCCATTGGTTTCGGCTTTATTTGGGTAACACGTTTTGCACCAATCAGAATGGATTGGGGTTTCCCGGTTAAGAAGAAGAAATATGACGATACGCAGCATTTCCATTTAAGATTTTCGACGCATTTATAAAGATGTCTCATTTTCACCCCGTGGCTTGACCACGGGGTCCAATTAAGGATGCTAGTCTTTTAGCATTGTAAAATTTTTTATTGGATTGCCAAGCTCCTTGTCAGTCGTCGCTCGCAATGACGAAACATGTCTCGTAGGAATCCATATCTCAGCATAATATAATCATATTTCAGCCGATGTAGCTCAGCTGGTAGAGCGGCGCATTCGTAATGCGTAGGTCTGGGGTTCAAATCCCCACATTGGCACCATCTTCTAAATAAAACTATAGCCCTATTTGTGATAGGCGTGGTAGAACCTGATATACTAATAATGTGTAGAAAAACGCATTCGTGTCATACCGTGGCTTGACCACGATATCCAAAAAAATAACTTAAAATACTAATCATTTATTATCACCCTCAATTCAAGTGGTTAAAAAGTCCAGCATCTAAAGAACCTAAAACGGTTTTAAAAAATGCTTATAACATAAGTAATGATACTGAAAAACTTATTGCTGTTGATATAAAAAATGACCAGTTTGTAATATTTGATAATACAAGTGGTAATGTAGCTCATGTAAGGACATATCAAACAATAGAGAGAGATGCTGTTTTAAAAAATAACCTAATCACAACAAAAATATGCAAATAAGGTAATAAAAACTTTAATGAAACCTCGAAGCGGTATAAATTATTAGAATAACAAAATGAAATAAACAATGACAGATAAATTATGGTATGCAAAAATAAATGAAGAAGATGCATATATCAGCAAAACACTTCAAGAATATATAGATTTATATTTCTTTGATTCTGTAGCATTTAAAGCAGTAGAAGATATAACCTTAGAAAATTTAGGTGAATTTTTAGAAGTAATGTTAAAACATTATCAACAATATCATTTTCATTTAGGCGAATTATATGATACTGGAGAAACATTAGAAGAATATTTCGATTATGTTTTTATGGATGATGCAAAATATATACATTATCCTAAATATTCTAAAGAGGATAGACGTAATTTAGGTTGGTTATTGATTAGTAACTTATATACAAATGTGTAATCCAAGACTATTTCCAGAAGATGTCCCGCATTTAATAGAATTTTTACACGCTAAAGATGGAGAAGTGACAAAGGCTCAAGAAAAGCTAAATACCTACCTTGCCCAATTTGATTTAATGAAAAGACAAGATGAAGATTACAGATGCTGGGAAGCAATCACGCAAGAACGTCAGCAAGCTATAGCAGAAAATAAACCTTTACCAATAAGACCTATGAGTATTGAACTATCAAAATGCTTGAAAGAGTGAAGTGGGAAACTTTTTTAAGACCATCATAGAGCTAACGCAAGCATAGGGAGTACAGCTAGCGAAGATGATAGCGATAGAGAAAGTAACGGAACTTGCAGTAAATGCTGTAAATAACAACGCACTATCTGGTTTAGGGCAGAAGATAGAGAATAAAATAGCGGGGAGCGTTACTCCAACTTTAAATTCTAATAACAGGATATTGCTAAGTGTTTACAGTCGTTTAGAGCAGGACGGTAACAAGAGAATATGACGCCATTCGTGATTCCCTGAGCCAATAAATATAGGCCAGATTGCAGCAACTGCGGTAATGCACTTTATTAACTGCAAGGTCACCTGAGTATTTTAAACTGGATCTCGCTACAAATGAGCTAGGATGACAGGGTGGAATTAACCCATGCAACAACACCAATGCTACACGGAAATGACAATAAGGTCTTTTTAAGCATGGGGTAAAACAAAACTACCTTTTTTAGGTAATTCCATTATATTTTGTAAAGAATTATAAGTTGTTGCTAAAAAATAATATATGCTTAGCTTTATATAAAAAGTGAAAGCCAATTGTCACCTTTTATATTCAACTTCTTAAGCCGAATAGCAGATTATGTAATAATTCGCTATTTGTGTTAATTAACTATTATCTTTTTTCTTGGAGGAATATAGATTGTTTCATCTTCAGCATGCGAAATCTTTTCTAAAAGTCCGATAAAACGGTCGTTATTAGGTACTAGCTTTACTATCGCCCACCCCTCTTCTATTGATTTCTTTATGCGTTCTATATCCGATTTATGCTCTGAAAAAGATATCACTTTTTGTGCTGGGTTTTGCATATTGATAAATCAATTATAGTTAATTAACATTATAGTAAATATTTTTAATAAATCAATCACATATTTATTATTTGCTAAATATAAATAAAATGATTACCATATATTATGTCTTGTTTACTTATATCCTAATAAATAGTTTAATTAAAAATTAAAAGTTGTACGATGATTTTTTATTTTAAACATATATGTCACTTATTAACTTTATTTAATTTAAACTGTATAATTTAATTATGTCCAATGATAATTTACAACCGCCTGCTCTTTCTAAAAAGCAATTATTTGCTTTTTTTGGTATGGTTGTCGGCATGTTTATGTCTGTACTTGATGTTCAAATTGTCGCTAGCTCATTATCCGTAATAGCTGCCGGTCTTGCCGCTTCAAACGATGAACTTTCTTGGGTTCAAACATCGTACTTAATAGCTGAAGTTATCATTATTCCTATTACCGGCTTTTTAGCAAGGTTACTTACTACTAGAATTTCTTATTTTATTGCAGCTTTAGGGTTTACGGTTATAAGCGTATTATGTTCGCTTGCAACTAATATTGAATCCATGATTATCTTTAGAGCATTACAAGGCTTTTTTGGCGGTGCTATGATACCGACGGTCTTTAGTACCGTTTTTATACTTTTTCCTGCATCGCAACGTCCTATCGTTACTATCTTAATTGGACTTGTCGTAACTGTTGCCCCTACTTTAGGACCTACACTCGGTGGATATATTACGGAGATTTTATCATGGCATTTTATGTTTTTATTAAACGTCATACCTGGTATTTTCGTATGCACGGTAGTTTTTTTATATGGGGATTTTGATAAACCAAATTATAAATTACTGAAAAATTTTGATTTTCTCGGTATATTATTAATGGCTTTAACGCTTGGCTTATTACAGTATGTGTTAGAAGAAGGAAACAAAAAAGGTTGGCTTGAGGATAATTTAATATTATTCTTAAGTATTACAGTAGTTTTAGGTTTTATTTTATTAATCATTAGAGAACTAACCTTTATTAATCCAATTTTAGACTTAAAAACATTTCTTTATAAAGACTTTACTTTTGGTTGCCTTTATTCGTTCGTTATGGGTATCGGATTATACGGGGCAGTATATATATTACCGCTATTTCTCTTTACTATTGCCGGATATGATACATTACAAATCGGGACTACTATGATGGTGACGGGCGTAGCACAATTTTTATCTGCACCACTCGCCGGTAGAATGTTAGGGTTAGGGGTAGATTTACGCCTGATGCTTATTATAGGGCTTGGAGGGTTTGCTCTTGGATGTCATTTGAATAGTTTTCTAACGTCTGATTCTAAATTTGCTGCATTTGTGCTTCCTCAATTTGTTAGAGGGTTTTCATTAATGTTTTGTTTTATACCGACTAATAATATAGCTCTTGGCAATATGCCGAAAGAAAGAGTAGGTAACGCTAGCGGGCTTTATAATCTTACTCGTAATTTAGGAGGAGCGGTAGGGCTTGCAATAATCAGTACTATACTTACTAATGATACTAAAACCTTTATGCAATATTTATCGGAAAATATCTCGTCTACTTCTATAATGGCATTAGAACAACTAGATTCTTATACTGAATTATTAAGCGGAAAAGTTTTAAATCCCGAAAAAGCATCATATTTGTTATTAGCAAACAAATTAAATCATGATGCTTTTGTAATTGCAATAAATAATATATTTAATATGATAGGGCTGTTATTTGTATTTATAATGCTACTAATACCTTTTACTTCAAATATCAAATTAACCGAAAATGTTAATGCTCACTAAAATTAAATTTATATTATATTTTCCTTGGTTATTATTAGAAATATGGAAATCGGCTTTCGCGGTTATTAAAATAATTTGGCAAAGAAAGATAGGAATAGAGCCAGTTTTTGAATGGGTTAACGCAGAAGGGCTAGAAGAAATAGGCGAAATAATTTATGGTAATTCGATTACTCTAACTCCAGGTACAGTAACACTTGATATAAATAATAATATGTTATTAGTGCATGCACTCAATAAATCATCGATTACCGACCTACAAAGAGGTATAATGATTAAAAAAATTAAGCAGATATTAAAAACAACTTGAAGCAGAAAATGATATCAGATATAAATGCTCTAAAGTATAAAAAAGTTTTACTTAAAGTGTCAGGGGAAGCTTTAATGGGAGATAAGCAATTTGGTCATGAATATGACATAATAAAAAAGATTGCCATCGATATTAAAGAAGTTATCGCTTTAGGAGTAGAAGTCGCTATTGTAGTCGGCGGTGGCAATATTTACCGTGGGATTAATGCAGCACTTGTCGGTATGGACCGAGCTTCAGCGGATTATATAGGTATGCTTGCAACGGTGATTAATGCTTTAACTTTACAAAACGTTATGGAAAGCCTCAATATCTATACAAGAGTTCTATCGGCTATTCCTATGATGAGCGTGTGCGAACCTTATATTCGCCGCAAAGCTAAAAGACATATGGAAAAAAAGCGTGTAGTAATTTTTGCCGGCGGTACGGGTAACCCGTTTTGTACAACTGATAGTGCCGCAGTACTTCGCGCAATCGAAATGAATTGCGATATTTTATTAAAAGCAACTCAGGTTGACGGTGTATATGATTCCGACCCTAAAAAAAATCCGGATGCTAAAAAATATTTCACTATTAGCTATAAAGATGTTATAACTAATAACCTGCAAGTCATGGATACGGCAGCTATTGCAGTTGCAAGAGAAAATAAATTACCTATAAGGGTATTTTCGATAAAAGAACAGGGAAATTTTGCTAGAGTAATACAAGATAAAGGGGAATATACGACAATTGAGGAATAATATGTAGTGTGAATTGTTGTATGATTTTTATATCATTCCCGCATAGGTGTTGTTGCGTAGAGACTAAATCGTCATTGCGAGCAGCCGTAGGCTGCGTGACAATCTAGAAAGAATAATAAAAAATTCTGTAGATCAGAATTTTTTACTAGATTGCTTCGTCAAAACTTATAGTTTTTCCTTGCAATGACGGAAAAACCAATCTACGCAGGAATTACATCGGGGGCATTGCCTAATACATATAACAATGTCTCAGTGTACTAATAATATATGGATAAATAAAGATGGATAAAGAGCATTTAAAGAAAAACTTACAAGAAAAGATGGAGAAAGCTCTCAAAGTTTTAGATCATGAGCTTAAAGGGCTACGTACCAGTAGAGCTTCAGTGAATTTACTTGATAGCGTAACCGTGGAAGCTTACGGGAGTAAAATGCCGCTTTCACAAGTTGCTTCTCTATCTACCCCTGATGCACGAACAATTAACGTGCAGGTTTGGGATAAATCTATGGTATCATCGGTAGAAAAAGGAATTACGATAGCAAATCTTGGCTTAACTCCTGCAACGGACGGTCAATTAATCAGACTGCCGATACCGGCTTTAACTGAAGAAAGACGTACAGAACTGGTAAAACTTGCTCATAAATACGGTGAAGATACTAAAATTTCATTACGTAATATTAGAAGAGACGGCAATGAAGCACTTAAAAAGCTAGAAAAGGATAACGTTATCGCAAAAGATGAGCATCATAGCTTATCTGAACAAGTACAAAAGCTAACCGATAATTATAGTAGTAAAGTTGACTCGGTAATAAAACAAAAAGAACAAGAAATAATGACTGTTTGATTTTCTATGTCATTCCTACTTTAGATTTGTTGCGTGGATACTAAATCATCATTGCGAGGATGCATTGTTGCGTGGACCGGTAAAATCCACTGTGTCACCCCGTGGCTTGACCACAGGGTCTATAAAAACAATAAAAAATACTAATAATTTTATTTTTAACTGGATCCCGCAATCAAGTCGCGGGATGACAGCAGTGGAATTGATCCACGCAACAATACCTTGCGAAGAGCAAAGCGACGTGGCAATCCAGAAAAATCGATCCATGCAACAATGCTAAGCGAGAATGACATAAATTGAATCTATACTGACAAAATAAAATGACAAAATTAGTTAGAGATTTAATTCCAGAAATTACCTTAAAATCAGGCAGGATACCATTTACTCATATTGCTGAATCATATGAGTATAAAGAATTATTAAAAAATAAACTACTAGGAGAAGTAGAGGAAATTTTACAAGATGAGTATATGGAGAAGTTGCCGATATATTAGAAATACTTGAAACAATCTGTAATATTAGTGGCTATAAACTAAAAGATATATTAAAAATTAAAAAAAGAAAGTTAATGGTGGTTTTGATAATAAGATAATTTTAGAAAAAATAACTAATTAGCTTTTTTGCCTTAATAAAATAAAGGAGTCATGCAATAAAATCGGCTATAGAACCTTATATCACAGGCTGTATCCAGGGTCTAGCTCACAAGTCGTAGGACGACAGAAATACCATTACAAACAGGCAAGCCTTCACAGGAATAACATCAGACTATACCACTCAAAATAATAAAACTATGATAACAAAAGAAGCAGCACAGAAAATAGCAAAATTAGCTAGATTAAAATTTGAAGAAGATACTGTAGAAAAATTTTTTACTCAGCTTAGTACTATTATGGATATGATCGATATTTTAAATGAAATAGATTGCAAAGATATAGAGCCTTTAACTTCGGTTTGTAATATGAATGCTAGAATGCGAGAGGACGCCGTTACAAGTTTTGATTTATCAAGTGAGTTATTTGATAATGTAAGTGGAAATAGTACTCAGCTGGCTAAAGAAGTAAAATATTTTATCACTCCAAAGGTTGTTGAATAATTATGACGGAACTAAACAAACTAACAGTAGCAGACAGTATAAAAGGTCTAAAAAATAAAGATTTTACAAGTACGGAATTAATAGGTGCACATATTAAACAAATAGAGAAGCATAGAAACCTAAATGCTTATGTTACCGAAACTTTTGACTTAGCTTTAAAACAGGCTGAAGCAGCCGATCAAAATTATGCTCAAAATAACGCAAGAACCCTTGAGGGTATCCCGTTTGCTGCGAAAGATCTTTTCTGCACAAAAGGAATTAGAACTACGGCATGTTCTAATATACTGAAAAATTTTATACCTAATTATGAATCAAGTGTTACACAAAATATTTTTGATAAGGGCGGTGTGATGCTCGGCAAAACCAATATGGATGAGTTTGCTATGGGTTCAGCAAATATCACTAGTTGTTTTGGAAATGTAATTAGCCCTTGGAAAGCAAATGATGATAATGCTGATTTAGTTCCAGGCGGTTCTTCAGGCGGTTCAGCTGCAGCAGTTAGCGGATTTATGGCATCTGCTGCTCTTGGTAGCGATACGGGCGGCTCGGTACGTCAACCTGCAAGCTTTACGGGTTTAGTCGGTTTTAAACCGACATATGGTCGTTGCTCAAGATACGGAATGATATCGTTTGCTAGCTCCCTTGATCAAGCAGGAATATTTACTAGAAGCGTTTTAGACAGTAGCATTATGCTTGAAGCAATGATGGGGTTTGACGAAAAAGATTCTACTTCGATTAAAGCAGAAGTTCCAGAGCTACAATCCGCTATCGGAAGTTCTATAAAAAATATGAAGATGGGCGTACCTCTTAGCCTTGGTGAGGGCAGTATTATTGAACCTGATATTATGAAAATGTGGCAGGATACCATAGAACTACTTAAAAACGCCGGTGCTGAAATAGTTGATATTACTTTGCCGCATGCTAAATACGGTGTTGCTGTTTATTACGTAATAGCACCGGCTGAAGCTTCTTCAAATTTATCTAGATATGACGGCGTTAGATACGGTCTTCGAGTAGAACGTGAAAATATGACGCTTGACGAAATGTATGAAATGACTAGATCAACCGGATTTGGAGAGGAAGTAAAACGTCGTATTATGATTGGAACATATGTGCTATCATCTAGTGGTATGGATGCATATTATCTAAAAGCTCAAAAAGTACGTCGTTTAGTTGCAAACGATTTTAATAATGCTTTTGCAAAAGTTGATGCCATTTTATTACCGGCTGCCCCGACTGCAGCTTTTAAGATTGGTGAAAAACAAAATGATCCGACTATTATGTATTTAAACGATTTATTTACTATTCCTGCAAGTTTAGCCGGTTTACCTTGTGCATCGGTTCCTGCTGGATTATCGGCACGCGGTTTACCTCTTGGGATACAGATTATAGGTAAACAATTAGACGAATATAATGTTTTGAAAGTAGCATCGACAATTGAGTCAGGTGTAAAACATATTAAATTTGAACCAAAGGGTTTTTAATTATGGCATATATTGAAGGTAATACGGGGAAATGGGAATATGTAATAGGGCTTGAAATCCATGCTCAAATTTCCTCAAAATCTAAGCTTTTTTCAGGAAGTAGTACTATTTTTGCAGCAAATCCAAATTCGCAGGTTTCCTATGTCGATGCAGCAATGCCCGGGATGTTACCGGTATTAAATAAGCATTGTGTACACCAAGCAATTAAAACAGGGCTTGGGCTTAAAGCTAAAATAAATAAATATTCGGTATTTGACCGTAAAAATTATTTTTATGCCGATCTGCCGCAAGGTTACCAAATTTCGCAATTTTACTATCCTATAGTACAAAACGGCACTATGGAAATACCAACTAGTACCGGCGATCTTAAAACTATTCGTATTAACCGTTTGCATTTAGAGCAAGATGCGGGTAAATCTATGCATGATCAATCACCACATTACAGCTTTATCGATTTGAATCGTGCCGGTATTGGACTTATGGAAATTGTGACCGAACCTGATATATCATCACCGGAAGAAGCAGCTGAATTTGTAAAAAAGCTAAGAAATTTGTTACGTTATATTGGCAGCTGTGACGGTGATATGGAAAAAGGCTCGATGCGTTGCGATGCTAATATTTCAGTAAGACGTAGCGGCGAACCACTCGGCACAAGATGCGAAATTAAAAATATTAATTCAATTCGTAACATCATTAAAGCAATAGAATTTGAAGCTAAAAGACAAGTTGACTTGCTTGAAAGCGGTGAAGAAATAATTCAAGAAACACGCCTATTTAATGCCGATAGCGGCGAAACAAGAACTATGCGTTTAAAAGAAGAAGCACTTGATTATAGATATTTTCCTGATCCCGATTTATTACCGCTTGTTATTTCTGATGAGTTAATAAATGAGCTAAAAGCAAATTTACCTGAGCTACCTGATCAAAAGATTGAAAAATATACGAAGGAATTTAGCTTAAGTAAATATGATGCCGAAGTAATAGTAGCCGATGAATCGGTTGCTGAGTATTTTGAGAAAGCAGCAAATGAATGTAACCCTAAAATGCTTACTAATTGGCTAACTAGTGAATTATTTGGCCAATTAAATAAAGCATCGATAGGAATAAATGAATGCAAAATTACCCCTAGTAACTTTGCAAAACTGGTAAAATTAATAGAAAATGATACTATTTCCGGTAAAATTGCAAAAACCGTTTTTGAAATTATGTTTGAAACCGGTAAAGCACCTGATAAAATAGTAGAAGAAGAAGGACTGGTACAAGTTTCGGATAATAACGTGCTAAACACGGTAATTGACGAGGTAATAGCTGAAAATCCTGAATCAGTAGAGGGTTATAGAAGTGGTAAGGATAAATTATTCGGTTTCTTTGTAGGGCAGGTAATGAACAAAACCGACGGTAAGGCTAATCCGACGCTTGTGAATCAGCTTTTAAAGGAGAAATTGAGTTCTTGATGCTATTCCTTTGAAGATATTGCCCGAGTGGATAGATTTTCCTGTCATTGTGAGCAGCCATAGACTTTGTTGCATGGCGCGGTTTCATCGTCATTACGAGCAGCCGTAGGCTACATAGCAATCTTGCCAAATATCCTGAGATTGCTTCGTCAATTACTACGTAATTTTCCTTGCAATGACGATTTGATATCCGTACAACAAGGGCAATGCCTAGTAGGATGACACAGAACATACTCAAACTTAAAACATTATTTTTATGAAATTTCTGAAAATATTTTTACTATCTTGCTTACTAGTGTCTTGTGAAAAAAAAGAAACGGAAAAAACTTTAATAGTCGGTACTGCCGCAGATAATCCTCCTTATGAATTTATCCAAGACGGAGAGATTGTTGGGATTGATATTGATATTATCAAAGCAATAAGCGAACGTCTAAATAAAAAAGTTATCATAAAAAACTTCGACTTTAACGGTTTACTTGCAGCTTTGGTTAGTGAAAATATTGATGTTGCGGTGGCGGAGCTTTCCGTAACACCGGAGCGTGCTGAATATATCAGCTTTTCCGATAATTATGCTACTGCAAGATTTGCCATAATATATAGAACAGGTGATAATATACAAAATAGCAAAGATCTAGAAAATAAAATAGTAGGGGTACAGCTCGGTAGTGTTTTAGAAAAAAAAGCACACGATCTATCACAGACGATAAATATTAAAGTTCATTCTTTAGCAAATCATTTAATGTTGGTTGAAGAATTAAAAGCCAGAGTCATAGATGCTATTATTTCTGAGGAATTTCAAGGCAAAAAATTAAAAGAAAATAATTCAAATTTAGAAAGCAGTACTTTAGAAGAATTTTCATCCGATTTTGCTATAGGCATGTCTAAAAACTCAGGACTAATTAATGAAATTAATGAGGCAATCGATTCATTAAAAAAAGACGGAACCATTAACAAAATTATGAAAAAATGGCTGGGACAGTAACAGAAAGTCAATTTAAAGATGCTATGAGCCGATTCCCTCAGGGAGTGACTATTATAACAACAAATTGCAATAACGAACTTTTTGGCTTTACTGCTAGTTCTCTTACTTCCGTATCTTTAAAACCACCGTTAATATTATTTTGCCTTAATAAAAACTCTTTTAGTATAAACAGTTTTCAAAAAAGTGATAAGTTTGCAATTAGTATTTTAGCAGAGAATCAAATTGATATCTCAAAACATTTTGCTAAATCACAATCTAATAAATTTACAAAAATTGATTATGAGCTTGGTAATAAAACTGATTGCCCTTTAATAAACGGTGCAACTTATCATATAGAGTGTAATAAATATGCTTCTTACGATGCCGGTGATCATGTTATATTTATCGGTGAAGTAATAAATACCGCTATTAAAAATGATTTAAAGCCTCTATTATATTTTCATAAATCGTATACAAAGATTTAATTTTGGTTATTTTTTGCTGCAAATTATAAGATTTTTTGAAATATAAGTAACTATTCCAGCAAAAATCTTATTAATTTTCGCTAAAAAATACCTCAAAATAGCCAATCAATTAGAAATATTCACAGAACCTAGTTTAATTTGAAAAATTGGCGTCGTATAATAAGATCTGCGGTTCAAACTATATTAAGTATACACTGCGATCCAAGGACTTTAGACGCCTTGCTCTTGTCCAAATTAAACTTCGTCTACTTACTGTTCATTTATTAGGAGTATACATTGCCAATATGTTAAATATCGGTCTTAGTGGTTCTACCGGTAAAATGGGAGAAACCATTCTAGAGAGAATAGATAAATTTAAAGATTGCAAAATTGCAGCAAAATTTAATAGTACTAATAATTTAGATGATTTAGATAATTTTTGTAAAAATTCTGATGTGATCATCGATTTTTCTACCCCTGAAATATTAGAAAAATTAATTAATTATGCATTAAAACATAATACAAAATTAGTAATCGGAACCACAGGTCTCCAACCTCAACATTTTAAGCTTTTAGAAAAAGCAGCTCAAACTTTACCTGTTTTATATTCTGCAAATATGAGTATAGGAGCTCATTTGCTTAGCTATCTAGCTAAAGAAGTAACAAAAATACTAGATGATTACGATGTTGAAATTCTAGAAACGCATCACCGTAATAAAAAAGATTCACCCTCAGGAACTGCTGTTATGCTTGCTGAAACAATTGCCAGCAAAAAAGGATTAAATATAACATTTAATCGTGGTAATAGACTAAGAAGCGAAAAAGAAATAGGTATTTCCTCGCTTCGTGGTGGAAATGTTCACGGTATACATGAAATATCTTTCCTAGGTGACGATGAAATAATCACCTTAAAACACGAAGCTCTGAATAAAAATTCTTTTTCTATTGGTGCAATTAAAGCCGCTATTTGGCTACAAGATAAACCTTCTGCTTTATATTCAATGCAAGATATTTATAAAATATAATTAATATAGCTTGAAAAAATACCTTTAAGAGGCTATATTTTATTATGTAAATAACATAATCCTAAGGTTACTTATGATCGATTATACAAAAACTTTAACTGCCGCCTCAAAAAATAAAACTTTTGACGAAGGCTTAAGACAATACATGCTTAAAGTATATAATTATATGGCTTTAGCACTTTTACTAACCGGTGTAGCAGCCGTAACGACTATATCAGTTGAGCCTATTTATAATTTAATGTTTCAAACAGGTTTCGGTACTATTATAATGTTTGCTCCGCTCGGTATTGCTTTATATTTCTTTATGGGCTTTGGACAAATGAACCTGCAAACGGCACAAATATTATTTTGGGTTTATGCCGGTTTAACCGGTATGTCGCTTGCATATTTAGCTCTTATTTATACCGGTGCATCAATAGCTCGTACTTTCTTTATTTGCTCTTCCGTTTTTGGAGCAATGAGTTTATACGGTTATAGTACAAGTAGAGATTTAACATCTATGGGTTCATTTTTTGCAATGGGTCTTATAGGTCTTATCATTGCTTCATTAGTCAACTTGTTTCTAAAAAGCTCGGCGCTCTCTTTTGCTACCTCTCTTATTGGAATAGTAATATTTATGGGATTAATTGCTTGGGATACTCAAAAGATTAAGTCTATGTATTACATGGCAGGAAACGATGAAGTAGGACAAAAGCTTTCTATTATGGCAGCCTTTACTTTATATTTAGATTTTATAAATCTTTTCCTATATTTAATGAGATTTTTAGGCAATAGAAGAGATTAATTGGTATCATTCTTGCCAAAGTCATGATTTTATCATTGCTTCGGTTTTTTCATTGTTATATCACGATCAAATCTATAGTACTGAATAGTTTTTAAAAAGACCTGGATGTCATATCCCTGCAAAAGCAGGGGCTTTGTCGCACGGCTTTGAAAACTTATTCAATGTCATTCCCACGTGGCATTGTTCCGTGGATACCGAATCATCATTGCAAACGGCCGCAGCGAACTCGGCAATCCAGAAAAAATAATAAAAAAATTCTGTAAATCAAAATGTTTACTGGATTGCTTCGTCAATTGCTACGTGGTTTCCTCACAATGATGAGGATTTTGACCCACGCAACAACACTCTTTCACTATTAGTTAATATTAAACAGGTTATTTTTATGTCTAAAGAGAAAACTCAACAAGAATTATTATTACAAGAGCAACTTTTTAAAGCCCTGAAAACTAACGATACAGAATTGAATGCCAAAATATCTAGAACCTGCAAAGGCATTGCCGAATCTGTTATTGACCTTTCTAATGACCAATCTCCTACTGCTGAAAGCCTATATATTAGCTATATGGCCCTAGCCGATTTAAACACTAAGGATTTAGCTAAAGTTACAACAATAATAAAAAACTTGTTTCCAGGAGATAAAAACAAGAAATTAAGAGAAATAATCGATACACCTCTTTTAGAGCACTTAGTTATGATAGAGGCAATTGAACGACAGGTTGGATTAGATGATAGCCGATATAACGCAGATTACAGAAAACTTGAAGACATAAGCAATCCTAATGACCCTAAAAAAGTAATTGATGCTATGCTACGTGATAAGAGGGTGGCACAGCAAGCTGAGTTTGAGGAGAAAGGACAAAAGGCAGCAGGCGTATCGGCCGGTTATGTTGCTAAAGATAACGCCGGTAATACTTTTATTTTAAAACATTTTTATAAAACTCATGCTGCATGCCAAAAAATACAAGATAATAATGCACAAAAACAGGCTATGGCTGACCGCAGAGACGGAGTACAAGAATTAATAGGCTCTACCATGTATCAATTTTTATTACATGATCGCGCACCAAAAGAAGGGCTGGTAACAGCGGATGAAAAACACCCTGATTCACTTTATGTACGTTCTAAATTTTTTGATAATGCTGTAACACTAACAGAATTTTCCGGTTTATCAGGTGAAACTAGAGTCAGAGCTAATGATCAAAATTTAAAAAAGTTGGAAGGATTTGAAAAAGCCATAGCTGCTTGTCATATGCTGGGGGAAGTAGATTATCATGCTGGTAATTTAATGGTACAGGATGGTAAAACAATAACCAAAATTGATCATGGTCGCTCTTTTTTAGCATTTCATAAGAATTTTAGCAGTATAATTCAATCAACAGCTGAAATGTTTACACATCCTGGTGTTGGCTACAGTGCTGCTATTAAAGCAGGTAATTTCTCATTTAGTATCGATAAATATAGCGAATCATTAAATCAAATGATAAGTCAATTTGATGAGAAACAGATGGAAGCAATAGTTGATCAAAAAATTGATGAATTAAAAAAAGCTGGGTTTGATCCAAAAAATATTATGTTATCCACTAATATTCAAAATTTTGATGATTTGAGAAAACACTATAAAAGCAGTATAAAAGAAAATCTTGTTAATATGCAAGAAGTGGCCAAAGGAGCTGAGATAGTAACAAAATTCAGTAATGTTTCACCTGAATTTAAAAATGGTGGTTGGTTAGAGGCTTTCGCTAATTCACCTGTAAAAGACCCGGTACTCTATGCAATAGATAATAACATTACAATTGAATGTAAAGATGCTAAAGAGTGGGCGTATGAAAATAATTACCAAATTAAAATTGCTATAGGCTTGAAAAAAGAAACAATCAAGGAACAACAATGGAGCAAAGATTTGGACGGAAAATGGAAAGAAAAAGAAGTTGAGGTTAAGACAGATAAAGTAGAAGTACAAATTGCTGATCCTGCAAAATCAATGCGTATACAAGACAAATCTACAGGCGAAAAATTGGCATCACTAATTGTTGATTTTACAAAGCAGGCAACAACTAAAAACGTAACCGATAAAGCAGTAGCAAAATTCTACAACAATATAATGAAAGTGCTAAAAAAAGAAAATTATCTTACCGCGCAAGATATTAAGGGTATAAAGAAAAATTTAAAATATCAGGATAACATCGAAAACACGACCAACTTATTAAATGCTAAATCTTTCAAGTTAAATTATAAAGATACTATATATTACAAGGTAGGAATTTTTTGTGAAAAGAGAGGTTTACCTAGTATCTCAAATTATTTTATGAAACAAATTTCTCCTGAGAATTTAAATAAAATTCATAATACAGAAAAACTTATAGCAGAAAGTATAAAAATTGGTAATGTACTACAACAGAAGAAGCCAGAAAGACTCCAAACAAAAAGAGTAGAAACGGTAAAAGAAATCGCATTCTCTCAATTACAAGCTAGGAAGGAAAGACATCAACAAAGATAAGCATTGTTGAGTGTATGCCTTAAACGTCATTGCGAGCAAGTCACAGAGTTGTTGCATAGTCCTAATGTCATTTCTAGCTAAAACGCGGAAAACCAGTAACTATTAATCTCATCCTGCGACTTGATAGCAGGATCTAGTCTTTTTTAAATTTTTTTCTCGATACTGTGGTCAAGCCACGGTATGACAGTGAAAAGTACTGGATTTCCGCTTTTAGCTAGAAATGACATACTAAAGTTGCGGTATGACATAATAACATACAACAGCTATAAATTCTTATTCTTTTTCTGCATTTTTTCTAGCAGACGGTGAGAGCATAATGCTTAGCTCTTTTAGAGCTTTATCCTCTACATAGCTTGGGGCGTTCATTAGTAAATCTTCAGCCTGCTGGTTTAAAGGAAACGCAATTATTTCCCTTATATTTGTTGCTTCCGCAAGCAGCATAACGATTCGGTCAATACCGGGGGCTATTCCACCATGTGGTGGAGCTCCAAACTTAAATGCTCTAATCATCCCTCCAAATCTCTTATCAACTTCCTCTTCACTATAACCTGCTATGGAAAATGCTTTATACATAATTTCCGGCTTATGGTTTCTAATAGCACCGCTGGACAGTTCAATACCGTTACAAACAATATCATATTGGTATGCGGTAAGTTCTAATAACTCTTCAGTGGTTTTAGCTTGCTCTAAAGCATCTATTCCGCCCTGCGGCATAGAAAACGGATTATGGCTAAAATCAATTTTTCCTGTTTCTTCATTTAACTCATAGAATGGAAAATCGGTAATCCAGCAGAATTTAAAACAATCTTTTTCAAGTAAATCAAGCTCTTCACCAAGTCTTATTCTAACCTTACCGGCAAGTTTAGCAGCTTTCTCTTTCTTATCGCTAGCGAAAAATACAGCATCACCGTTACTAACACTAGCTGTAGCTTTTAGACTCTCTAATTGCTGCGGGCTTAAGAATTTTACTACCGGTCCCTTTGCTTCACCGGTTTCACTAAACTGAATATAGCCAAGTCCACTTGCTCCTTCTGATATCGCAAACTCTATCATTTTATCGAAGAAACTACGAGGCAGTGCAGCTGCCTTAGGTGCAGGAATTGCACGAACTATGCTACCTTTTTTAATATTCTCTCTAAAGATTGTAAAATCGGAATCTCTAAATATCTCAGTTACATCGGCAATTATAATAGGGTTACGCAAATCAGGCTTATCAGAGCCGTATTTTAGCATAGATTCATTATATGGAATACAAACGAAAGGAGTCTCTGATACTTTCTTATCCGTGAATTTAGTGAATAAATCATACATCACAGGCTCAATAGTACTAAATACGTCTTCCTGTGTAACAAACGACATTTCTACATCTAGCTGATAAAACTCGCCGGGTGATCTATCGGCTCTTGCATCTTCATCCCGAAAACAAGGAGCAATTTGGAAATAACGATCAAAGCCTGATACCATCAATAACTGCTTGAATTGCTGAGGTGCTTGCGGTAATGCATAGAACTTACCCGGGTGCATTCTACTAGGTACTAAAAAATCCCTAGCCCCCTCAGGTGAGCTTGCTGTTAAAATCGGAGTTTGAAATTCGGTAAAACCGCTTGCCGTCATCAAATGACGAAGATGAGAAATAATTTGTGAGCGGAGTATTATATTATTATGTAATTTCTCACGTCTAAGATCTAAAAAGCGATGTTTAAGCCTAGACTCTTCGGGAGCGTCTTTTTCAGTATTAATAACAAAAGGTAGAGTGTCCGCAGCTGACTCAACACTAAATTCTACAGCTAGCACTTCAACATGACCTGTCGGAAGCGTATTATTAATTGTGTCCTCTGATCTTGCTACAACTGTACCCCTTACCGTAATTACCGACTCATAACGCAAACGACTTGCATCCTCCATAAGCTGAGGGTTTTGATCGGTAAACACGATTTGAGTTATACCGTAATGATCACGTAAATCTATAAAAACTAGATTCCCGTGATCTCTTCTTCTATGTACCCAACCGGATAGCTTAACTTCTGTTTCTACATCGGATATTTGTAATTCGTTACAATTATGAGTTCTGTATTTATGCATTTTTATTTTTTTATTATACGATTTCCCCATTATATACATAAAATCACAAATTTTCGCAAATAAAAACTAAAAATTTATCTTGCCAAAGTTTTATCTTGATATTGCAGCAGCTTTTGGCTTTGATGGGCGTTGCTGATAATTTTGTTGTTGAGGTTTTACTTGATTTAACTCACCTTTAATCCATTCATATATTGCTTTCTTAGGATTTTTAATTATCTCTGCAACATTTTCGACTAGATTTATTATTCCTTTAACTAACGATAATACATCTTTTGCTATTTCACCTATAGAATTATTACCTGCTTGTAGTTTTTCTTGGTCTTGCTTAGACAAATTACTACGTATCCTATTCATTCTTGATTTAAGCTCATCTTGTTCTAGCTCTTCTTTTGTAAAATGTGACTTAAGTTTTCTATCAACAATTTTTTGTTCTTCCGGAGTTAAATTTTTATATTGATCAACAAGCTTATTAACTTTTTCTTGTTCTTCCGGTAGTTTTGAAATATTTTCAGCAATATTTGGCATTTGTTTCTCTTCTCTTATAATATTAAAACATATTAATTTACATTATATATATATTTTATACAAGCAAAACTTTAATAGAAATTAACCTTTGAACGCAGCCTTAATACCTAGAAAGTCTAAAAAATTTCGTAATTCTTGACGTGCAAGCACGTGTGAGCTATTAAATGCTTTATCATATTTTGCAGTTTTTAGATCAAGTAATGTTAGACCTTGTAAAAATAACTCCCTATATATTACACGTTCACTAAATCCTTCTGCGAGTTTAAAGTTAATTCTTTTAGCAAGTTTAGCTAATACATTTCCTACGCGTCTTTTATTTAATGCATCAAGATTACTTAAACGATTACGAAGTATTACCCAATCTATACTAATTCTATCACGACTAGCACGTTCCATTTTCTGCTCCCAAATCATTTGACTATATATTGATGGGCTAATAATTTCATCCTTGCTATCGACTTTTGCTATTACGTCTAAATCTAGAAAGCTATCATTAATCGGTGTAATAATTGTATCAGCGTAAGAATGAACAACCCTTGATAAAGGAGTATGACTGCCTGGGGTATCAATCACTATATAATCGACATCCTGATTATTTTTGAGTATCAGCTCAAAACTCTTTGCTTGCTCTTCTACTTTGCTTTCCGATATATGAAAATGTTTCGGTACTAATACAGGTTTATCAGGATTGTGTTTATTATATAAATCTCGATTTTTTAAATAATTCGTTAACGAACTTTGACGTGAATCGGTATCTATACTTACTACCGAATAATTTTGATAAAGCAGAGCGATTATTAGATGCATAGAACAGGTAGTTTTACCTGCTCCGCCTTTCTCATTACCTATAACAAATATATAAGGTTTATTTATTGTGTTCATAATTATATTCAGAATAAACGAATAGTAAATAGACGAAGTTTAATGTCATTCTTAGCTCAGTATTACACATGTGGATAGTTTTTTCCGTCATTGCAAGAAAATGACGTAAGTAATTGACGAAGCAATCTCAGGATATTTGACGAGATTGCCACGCAGCCTAGGGCTGCTCGCAATGACGACTGGGTATCCATGCAGGCAATGCAACGCAAGAATAACATTTAAGTATATTCTTTGATAAATTTCTCTAGTAATCTCACGCCGTATCCTACTGCCCCCTTAGGACCGAGCGCTGACGCTTTATTACTATTTGCAACGCCTGCTATATCTAAATGAGCCCAATCTACTCCATCTTTAATGAAACGTTTAATGAAATGTGCAGCTATGCAGCTTCCGGCAGCTCTCGGTACATTCGCGATATTTGCCATATCGGCTATGTCGGAGTGAATCATTGCATCGTACTCATCATGCAGCGGCATTCTCCAAAGTTTTTCATTAACTTCTTCCCCTACTTTTATTAACTTATCAGCTAACTCATCATTATTGGAAAAACAACCAGCATATGTATTACCAAGTGCTATGGTTATTGCTCCTGTTAGAGTTGCAACATCAATCACGCATTTAGGCTTAAATTTTTCTTGTGCATACCAAACAGCATCAGCAAGTACTAAACGCCCTTCTGCATCAGTATTTAAAACTTCGGCAGTTTGCCCTGACATGGTAGTTACTACATCCCCTGGACGCTGTGCATTACCGGACGGCATATTTTCGACAAGCCCTACAACACCGACTATATTTACAGGTAATTTTTGACCAGCAACCGCAATTATGGTACCCACAACTGCTGCAGAACCTCCCATATCGTATCGCATTAAGTGCATATCACTTGACGGTTTTAATGAAATGCCGCCTGTATCAAAAATCACTCCTTTACCAACCAAAGCAATAGTCGGAACATCCTTACTGCCACCTTTATATTCCATTACCACTAACTTTGACTCGTTTTGTGAACCTTGCCCCACACCAAGTAATGCTCCCATACCAAGGTTTTTCATCTCACGTTCACCGATAACATCAACATCTACCCCTAGCGGTTCAAGTTTATCAACTATTCTTTCGGCATAAACTTGAGGAGTTTTAATATTTGACGGTTCATTACTTATATCTCTTGTAAAAAATACTGCTTCAGCAATTAATTTTTTGATTTCAAATAATTTTGCCGTTTCAGTGCTATTATCAGTAAAAATTTCAATTGACTCTACTGCGAACTTCTCTGCTTCTTTTAAGGTAGTTCTATATTTATCAAATCTGTAAGAAGCAAGAAACGCACCGCTAGCAACTAAAGATGCAAATGTTTGAGGTGTAAACCTGCTAATTCTATTTGTAAGTTTTAAGCCAATAGTAGAAATTTTACAACCGGTTGCATGCTGTAAGATTTTACCGCCTAACTCTTCAATTTTTGCTTCAGTTAATTTTTCTTCATTCCCAAGACCTGCTATTATCAAATATCTAACCTCGCCTGATTTAATGACGGACGGAATAACCTTGATCTGTCCATATTTACCGGTAAATTGCAGTTTATTCTGAATAGTTTTAGAAATTAATCCATGATGTTGTTGATCAAGTCCTATTAAATTACTATCAAGCTTTAACTGTTCATCAATAAAAACTACTAGACCTTGATTAGTAGATGATTCTTCATTCACAAAATTTACGTTAAGCATATTTACTCCTTATATTATTTTTGACTTTGGGTCATTCTATGTATCTTGATAAAACTTTGCAAGTATTATAATTGATTTAAAACAAAATCTCATTAAATAGCATTTGACACATGTTAACGTTTTTTATATCTTACTGACGAGTTAGTTAAATTTAAGTAATAATATGCCAGTATATGACATCACTTCTCATTTAATTAAGCAGAAGTATACAATGATTAAAACATCATGTGAGTTAAACCAAAATATGGGTAAAATTTATAGTCTCACTCCTCATCCAATACGATATAATTGCCTTAACTATTTAAAGTTATTATCTCTACCTATATCGCTAGCATTTTATATAGCAAAGCTTTGTTTTTCGGCTAATCCGTCATGGACATGGATCGGGGTTAATATTTTGCATGAGAAGATAGGTCAAGCAACAGCCAAAAAAATATTACACGGCTTACCTGACGAAGTAGAACCAAATCAAAATATACCTAAAATTGTCGAGTATGTATTTAGACAATATGAAGAAAATCCTAAATTAACCCCTATTATTGAACCTACATTTATGCAAAAATTTTTAGCAAAGGCCAGTAAATATATTCCTGCTTTGTCTAGAATAGTAAGGTTTTGGAATGAAGGAGGAATTAACTATTCTGATGAAATACAAACAAAACTAGCATTAATTGACGTTATTTATAAACACATTATTGCTAAAGCTTATGAAGTAGGTAAAAAAGGAGGAAAACTTGAAATAATTGATGTGACAGCACTTTTCCCAGAGATAAATTTTGAAGAAAAAGTCAATGCTGCATCAGCAAATCTTGAAACAGAGAAGGTAGAAGTAAGCAATGAAGAGTCTTTAATTTCTGAATTGCCTGTTAGACATCTTTCTAAACCAGCTGATAGAGAGGACTTTAAAAGAGATACGGAACGCAGCACTGCAGCGTATATAGACATACGTGAGGATGCGAGTACCGGATCGACGTCTAAATTACCTCTAGAAGTGAAGTTTGAAAAGATGTCTATTGATCAAAAACACGAAGAAGTTACGACTACTACTAATGCAAATAATAGTATTAACCCATTAGTAAACTTACTCATGTTAAAAGCTTTACATAATACAATTCGTCAAGAAGTACTGAACACTTATGTTGAACATTGTTTAGCAGAAATTCAGATATCTAAAAAGCAAGAAACACTTGAAAACTTCCAATATGATGATTCTTTAGCAAGATCACAATTATACGGTAATTATGATAACAATAATACGTATACCTTTGAACAACCAGTATCCGATTTAGGTCAAACCTACGAGCATTTAACAGCACCAATTGCTTGTTATTAAAGCGTCATTTCTGCAAGTGGGCAATAAGAAAACTTGGTTTTTTATAGGCTTTTTTTTGTCAATAATGCGTAGTAAGGTTATTTTTCTGGATTCCCGCTTCTAGCTAGGAAGGCATTGTTGCGTAGATACCACCTCGTTATTGCAAGGACATTACAAAGTAATTGACGAAGCCAGCTTAGGGGAGTTTGTTATTATTTCATGAGATTGCCACGCCAGCATAAATGTTGGCTTGCAATGACGGGTTTTTTATAAACTATCCGGTACATACGAAGATCAACTTGGAAAAGAGCAAAGGGTCTGTAAATCGAGGAGCGGAGCGTATATTAAACGTTCAGCATCCTACGACTTACAAAGACGACACAGCCAATTTTTCAAGTGCTATCTTAGTATATTTATACATTCTCTTCATCAAGCTTTACGGCTGCTTTACGCATTTTATCCATAAAGTAACCGGTTCCAGCAGGTACTAATCGTCCAACTATCACGTTTTCCTTTAGTCCTCGCAACTTATCTACTTTACCAGCAATAGCTGCTTCAGTTAAAACTCTAGTAGTCTCTTGGAATGATGCCGCGGAGATAAACGATCTAGTTTGCAGAGAAGCTTTAGTAATACCTTGTAATATTAATTGTGCTTCAGCAGGTTTTAAACCATTTTTTATAGCTTTTTCATTTATCTCATCAAATTCATGTCTATCTATTTTTTCACCTGCTAATAACGTAGTTCCGCCTGAATCCGTAACCTCTACTTTTTGTAACATCTGACGAATAATAACTTCTATGTGCTTATCATCAATCTTTACACCTTGTAGACGATAAACGGCTTGAACTTCATTAACAATATAATTTGCAAGAACCTCTACGCCCATTACTTTTAAAATATCTTGAAGTACCGGATTACCGTCAATCAATAAATCACCTTTTTTAACAAAGTCACCTTCGTTAACTACAACATGCTTGCCTTTTGGTACCATATATTCAATAGACATTGTTTCATCAATCGGATGTATAATAATACGTCTTTTAGATTTATAGTCTTTACCGAATTCTACTCTACCGTCAATTTCGGCAATAACTGCATGATCTTTAGGGCGTCTTGCTTCTACAAGCTCGGCAACTCTTGGTAAACCACCGGTAATATCTTTAGTAGTGGTTGATTCTTTTGGTATACGTGCAATGATATCACCTACCGATATTTGTACTCCGTCTTCTACGCTTAACACTGCTCCAACCGGCAAGTAATATCTAGCTTCTAAACCGTTTGATAAGGTGATAACTTCACCTTTAGCATCTAAAAGCTGTATACGCGGACGTAATTCTGCACCGCGTGAATATTGCTTTGATTCAATAATAACTTTACTCGGTATTCCGGTAGCTTCGTCAGTTACGTCACGAATAGAAATACCCTCAACCATATCTTTGAATAAAACTTTACCTGACTTCTCCGTGATAATCGGTATAGTATAAGGATCCCATTCTGCTAGTTTTTGAGTTTTAATCACCATATCACCATCATCAACAAGTAATCTAGCACCGTATGGAATTTTATGACGAGCCTTTTCATTACCGTGATTATCAAGCAATAATAATTCACAATTTCGGCTCATAACAATTTTGCGTTCTTCAGAATTAATTACAACGTTACGACTTATAATTTTCACTTTTGCGTCATAGGAAGCGTCTACGGCAGAAACCTCAGCACCTTTTGTTGCCGCTCCTCCGATATGGAAAGTTCTCATTGTAAGCTGCGTACCCGGTTCACCGATAGATTGAGCAGCAATAACCCCAATTGCTTCACCCTCTGATACTAATGTACCGGTAGCAAGATCCCTACCGTAACATATGCTACATATACCGGTAGTACTTTCACAGGTTAATACGGATTTTATCATAATTCTGTCGAGTCCTGCCGACTCAATCTGCTCTAACTTTGCTTCATTAATAAGCTCGCCTTTATTGAGAATTAGATCATTAGTTACCGGATGAAATATATCAATAGCAGCAGTACGACCTAAAATCTTTTCAGCTAAAGGTACTATAACTTCTCCACCTTCAATAACACTCTTAACTTCAATTCCTTTATCAGTTCCACAATCTTTTTCAGTAATAATACAATCTTGTGCAACATCTACTAATTTTCTTGTTAAGTAACCTGAGCTTGCTGTTTTTAAAGCCGTATCTATTTGCCCTTTACGCATTCCGTTAGCAGAATTAAAACACTCAAATTCAGTTAATCCTTCCTTAAAGTTAGAGATAATAGGAGTTTGTATAATTTGACCGTTTGATTTGGTCATTAAACCTCGCATACCGCCTAGCTGCTTAATTTGCTGGAAAGAACCTCTTGCTCCGGAAATAGCCATCATATATATAGCATTTATTTTCTGATGATTTGGAGCATCATTAACCGGCAGCGTAGCAATCTCTTTCATCATGTCGTTTGCTACTCTATCGGTACATCTTGACCAAGCATCGACTACTTTATTATATTTCTCTCCGTAAGTAATTAAACCGTTTGAATATTGTTGTTCAAATTCTTTTATTTCAAGCTGAGTTTCGTTGATATGAGTACTCTTAGATTCCGGTACTACCATATCGTCCATTCCAAAAGAAATACCTGAAGAACAAGCATATTTAAAACCTAGTTTCATTAGCTGATCGGCAAAAATTACCGTAGCTTTTTGACCGCAGTGACGATAAACTAAATCTATAACTAATGATATGTCTTTTTTAGTTAGTTGTTTATTAATAAACTTGAATTCTATATTAGGGTTAGAAGGCAATAACTCACCGACCATTAACCTACCGTAAGTAGTATCAATGATAACAGGGACCATTTTACCTTCGGCATTTAACTGATTTCTGCGATATTTTATCTTTGTATGAATAGTTATAAATTTATTATATAAAGCATGTTCCATCTCAGCTAAATCTGAGAACATCATCCCTGCGCCTACTTCATTATCAAATGCAAGGGTTAGATAATATAAACCAAGCACTATATCCTTATCCGGTACAATAATAGGACGACCGTTTGCGGGGCTTAAGATATTATTTGTAGACATCATAAATACCCTAGCTTCAAGCTGTGCTTCAATCGATAACGGGATATGTACTGCCATCTGATCACCATCAAAATCCGCATTGAACGCAGCACACACAAGCGGATGAAGCTGGATCGCTTTACCTTCAATTAATAGCGGTTCAAATGCTTGAATACCAAGCCTATGTAACGTCGGAGCCCTATTCAGTAAAACCGGATGCTCTCTAATTACCTCTTCAAGCACGTCCCACACTTCGGATTTTTCAGCTTCCACCATTCTTTTAGCGGCTTTAATAGTTGTAGCGATGCCGTACAACTCAAGCTTAGAATAAATAAACGGCTTAAATAACTCCAGAGCCATTTTTTTAGGTAAACCGCACTGGTGAAGTTTAAGCTCAGGTCCTACCACGATAACCGAACGTCCTGAGTAATCAACCCTCTTACCTAGCAAGTTCTGACGGAAACGTCCCTGCTTACCTTTAAGCATATCACTTAATGACTTAAATGGACGCTTATTAGCATTTTTCGCTGCTCTACCGCGACGACCGTTATCAAATAACGCATCCACCGCTTCTTGTAACATTCTTTTTTCATTTCTGACTATTATATCAGGAGCTTTGGACTCTATTAATTTCTTTAAACGATTATTTCTATTAATTACTCTTCTATAAAGTTCATTTAAGTCTGAAGTAGCAAATCTTCCGCCGTCAAGCATAACAAGCGGTCTAATTTCAGGAGGAATAACCGGTAAAACATCCATAATCATCCATTCCGGCTTGTTTTCTGACTCTAAAAAATTCTCTACTAATTTTAAACGCTTTACTAATTTTTTCTTTTTGACTTCTGAAGCAGTGGTTTGTAATTCCTCGTATAACTCTTGCTTTAACTTTGAAAAATCAAGCTCTTTAAGCATTTGTTGTATTACTTCTGCACCTATAGAGGCAGTAAATGCATCTTCACCGTACTTATCTTTTGCTTTCTGTAATTCTTCCTCTGTTAAGAGTTCGCCTTTTTGTAAAATCGATAGCCCTGGGTCAACTACTACATAATTTTCAAAATAAAGAATCTTTTCTACATCTCGCATTGTCATATCAAGAAGTGTACTAATTCTTGAAGGTAGCGACTTTAAAAACCAAATATGAGCAACGGGAGCTGCAAGTTCAATATGCCCCATTCTTTCACGTCTTACTCTAGAAACCGTAACTTCAACGCCGCATTTCTCACACGTAATGCCACGGTTTTTCATCCGCTTATATTTACCGCAAAGACATTCATAATCTTTTACCGGACCAAAAATTCTTGCACAAAATAAACCATCTTTCTCAGGTTTAAAAGTTCGATAGTTAATTGTTTCAGGTTTTGTTACTTCACCGAAAGACCACGAACGTACCTGATCGGGACTTGCTATATTAATCCTTATCTGATCAAATTGTTGAGTATTACTTAATTGTCCGTAAAAATTTACTACGCTCATAAATACTTTTCCTTAAAAATTACTCGTATATACTCGGTGAATTTCAAAAATTGGCGTTGTCGTTCTACAAGTTCTGCGGTGCTCACGTATTAAGTATACGCTCCGCTCCTCGCCTTGTGAACTCCTAGCTCTTTTTGAAATTGACCTTCGTCTACCCAGAGTTCTTATTACACCCTATATGTCATTCCCGCAAAAGCGGGAATCTAGTAAAACAGATAAAAAATAAGTTTTTTATCTGTTTAAATGACCTGTCTTTCTTAACTTGAAGTTACTTCAAGCTTTACGTTAAGACATAAAGATCTAAATTCTTTTATCATAACATTAAATGATTCAGGAATGCCTGATTCAAAATTATTTTCACCACGTACTATAGAATCATAAGTTTTGATCCTACCGTTTACGTCATCCGACTTAACCGTTAACATTTCCTGTAACGTATAAGCTGCACCGTAAGCTTGTAATGCCCAGCATTCCATTTCTCCGAAACGCTGTCCGCCGAAATGAGACTTACCTCCAAGCGGTTGCTGCGTTACTAAGCTATAAGGTCCTATAGAACGGGAGTGAATTTTATTATCGACTAAATGATGCAATTTCAGCAAATATTTCTGTCCTACGGTTACTAGACGGTCAAAATATTCACCGGTTCTACCGTCAATTAATTTCACTTGTCCTGAAGGGTCTTGACCGGCAAGCTTTAGCATATCTTTAACGTCCTGAACTTTTGCTCCATCAAATACAGGAGTTGCAAAATATACGCCTTTACTTACTTTCTTACAAAAAGCGATAATCTCTTCTTCCGGTCTTTCAAGTATAGAATTAATATTTTCTCCATACAGTTCAATTAAGAATTTCTTAATCTGCTCAATACCTATATGTTTATTTTTATATTCCTTTACTAAGGTAGATATTTTTTTTGCTAAATTTATTGATGCCCACCCAAGATGCGTTTCTAAAATCTGTCCTATATTCATACGGGACGGAAGACCTAGAGGGTTAAGCACGATATCTACCACAGTTCCATCTTCTAAAAACGGCATATCTTCTTCAGGTACGATACGTGAAATAACACCTTTATTTCCGTGTCTTCCTGCCATTTTATCCCCGGGTTGTAATTTATGCTTAGTTGCAATAAATACTTTTACTACTTTTAAAGCTCCCTGAGGTAAATCATCACCACTTTGCAATTTCTCTACCTTAGTAGCAAATCTTTTATCAAGAGCCTCTTTTTTCTCATCATAATGAGTCTTTATCTGCTCTATTTCATTCATTACATTTGCATCTTCCACGGTAATCTGCCAAAATTGCCCTTTAGATAAGCCTTTTAGCATTTCAGTAGTAATAGTTTGTCCTACTTTTACTTGCTTAGGACCGTTAATAATCACCTGCCCTACTAAAAGCTTTTCAAGCCAACTAAACACAAAATGCTCAATAATTTCTAATTCATCATCTCTGTCTTTTGCGAATTTTTCAATTTGTTGTTTTTCAATAGCAATAGCTCGCTGGTCTTTTTCTACACCTCTACGAGAAAATACCCTTACTTCTACTACAGTTCCGCTCACTCCGGAAGGTACATGCAGCGATGAATCTTTTACGTCAAAAGCTTTTTCCCCGAAAATAGCACGTAGTAGCTTCTCTTCAGGAGTAATAGGCGATTCACTTTTTGGTGTTACTTTTCCAACTAAAATATCACCGGCTTTTACTTCTGCACCTATATAAATTATTCCGACCTCATCAAGATGACGCAATGCTTCTTCACTTACATTCGGTATATCACGGGTAATTTCTTCAGGACCAAGGCGTGTATCTCTAGCTATTACTTCAAACTCTTCAATATGAATAGATGTAAATACATCCTCTTTTACTATACGTTCGGATATTAAAATGGAATCTTCAAAATTATAACCGTTCCAAGGTAAGAAAGCCACAAGCACGTTTCGACCTAAAGCAATTTCACCGTTATCCGTACTAGGACCGTCAGCTATAATATCGTTTTTCTTAACGTAATGCCCAACCTTAACTAAAGGCTTTTGATTTATACAAGTATTATGATTGGATTTTTGGAATTTTAGTAAGTTATAAATATCAACCGAAGGAGAACCGTCAACTTTGTGTTCTAGAGTTCTAATCACGATTCTATTTGAATCTACCTGCTCAACAATACCGTCATGTAATGCAAGCACTGACGCTCCGGAATCTTTAGCTACTACCCCTTCAACTCCAGTACCTACAAAAGGTGCATCCGTTTTAATTAAAGGAACGGCTTGTCTTTGCATGTTTGAACCCATCAAAGCACGGTTAGCATCATCGTTTTCTAAGAAAGGTATAAGAGAAGCCGCAACCGATACTACCTGCATAGGAGTCACATCAATGAAGTCTACCTCATACGGTTCTACCATTACAAAATTACCGCCTTCAACACGGCAATTAATAAACTCTCCTTGCAGCTTTCCGTCTTTATTAATTTTAGAATTTGCTTGTCCGATTTTGTATTTACCTTCTTCAATAGCAGAAAGATATACCACTTCATCGGTTACACATCCATCTTTAACTCTTCTATACGGACTCTCTATAAAACCATGTTTATTTATTCTAGCATAAGTAGCCATAGAGTTAATTAACCCGATATTCTGACCTTCAGGTGTTTCAATAGGACAAATACGACCGTAATGAGTCGGATGTACGTCACGCACCTCAAAACCTGCTCGATCTCGACTAAGACCCCCGGGACCGAGTGCCGACAGCCTTCTTTTATGAGTTATTTCCGATAATGGATTTGTTTGATCCATAAATTGGGATAATTGGGAGGTACTAAAAAATTCTTTTACTACTGAAACTAAAATTTTAGAATTTACTAAATCATGAGGCATTACGGTATCAACATCACCTGCCGACATCCTTTCAATTACAGATTTTTCCATTCGGACTAAACCTATTCTAAATTGATTTTCTATCAATTCACCTACCGATCTAACCCTTCTATTACCTAAATGATCAATATCATCTATGACACCTTTACCGTCTTTAAGCTCTACTAAAACTCTTACGATATTTTTAATATCATCAATTGTTAAAACCGTAACTTCTTCAGAAATATTCAGCTCTAACCTAGAATTCATTTTTATTCGCCCGACTTCTGAAAGATCATATCTTTCCGTATCAAAGAATAAATTATAAAACAGGCTTTCAGCCGCTTCGATATTAGCAGGTTCGCCTGGTCTTAGAACTCTGAAAATATCACATAATGCTGCCTCACGATCCTGATTTTTATCAGCAAATAAGGTGTTCCTTATATATGGACCGGATTGAGGATTGATTACTAATACGTTAACATTTTTAATTTTAAGATCATTAATAACATTTAGCATATCAGCAGTAATCATTTCACCGATTTTTGCTAATACTTCATCGCTTGCAGGATCTCTTAAATCTTCGGATAGATATTTGCCGATTAAAGTTTCATGAGCTACTAAAATATTATTAAGCCCTTCCCCAAAATATTTTTTAGCCAAACGCGGAGTAATTTTTTGTCCTGCTTTCAGTAGAATATTGCCAGTATCTGCATCTACTAAATCACTTGTTAAACGATGAGCAGTAATATGCTGAGGTATAAATTTAACCGCCCAACCTTTATTTTTAACAAGCTTATAAGTTACTGAATTATAATAAAATTTTATAATTTCTTCAGTACTCATACCTATAGCTCTAAGCAAAGTAGTAGTATAAAGCTTTCTTTTTCTATCAATCCTGAAATAAATAACATCCTTAGCGTCGAATTCTAAATCAAGCCAAGACCCTCTATATGGAATAACACGAGCAGAATATAAAAGCTTGCCGGAAGAGTGGACTTTTCCTTCATCATGATAAAAGAATACACCAGGTGAGCGATGCATTTGTGATACAACTACTCTTTCCGTACCGTTGATAATAAAAGTACCGTTTTTAGTCATTAATGGGATATCACCCATATATACTTCTTGCTCTTTAATCCCTTTAATTTCTCTAGTACCGGTATCCTCATCTATATCCCAAATACTTAATCTTAAAGTAACTTTAAGAGGCGCAGCATAACTTAAACTTCTTTGACTGCACTCTTCTACATCATATTTTGGAGTATCAAATTCATATTTTACAAATTCTAAATTAGCAACATTGGAGGAATCTGAAATAGGAAAAATTGAGTTTAATATAGATTGTAAACCTTTGTTTTTTCTTTCAGAATCTTTAATATTTAACTGTAGAAAATTTTTCTCATATGAATTTTTTTGAATTTCAATCAAATTCGGTATATCTGCTACTAAATTTATGTGACCGAAATTTTTTCTTATTCTTCTATTATGTGACAAGGGTTGTGCTTCTATATTATCCCTTAATGAAACCATATAATCTCCTGACTGATAAAATTACTGCCCGTATTACAGTGATTAGGTCCTATGCACTTTTAATAGAATAATAATAATTATGGCTCTTTTTAGCTGTAAATCATCAGATTTTTTTGAAATAGTAATAAACTCTCCTCTCAAAAATCTTATTAATTTTCGCTTAAAAATATCTCCTAATTAATAATCATTAATCAAAAGTATTCAGCACCTAGGTTCTGCATATAAAATTTAAATTATTTATATTATAAACAATAAAGTTTTTATTGTAATAGATACCTATTTCAATAAAATACTTATAATTTGCAGTAAAATAAAATATACTGTTTTAAAATTTTTCACATAAAACTTAAATTAAAGAAACCTAGTAAGTTTCTTATTTAGATCTTGTGTAGGCTCTATGAACATTTCCAAAAAGATTTGATTTTGGTTATTTGTTTGTTGCAACAAATTATAATATTTTTTTAAAATAGGTAGCTATTCCTTCAAAAATCTCATTAATTTTCACTAAAAATCAATTATAAATGTTCACAGAACCTAGAAAATTTCAATAATTTAAACTTCTAGATGTATGGTACACATTAACCAAATTATTTTAATCAATAAGACTTTTAATGTAATAGCTTTATCCTATTGCAAAAAAATAACTTAAATTAGCTTTAAATTAACTTCTTAAAATCCAAAAAGCCTTATTTAGTAATTAAAATTTGAATAAGGCTTTTTGGATTTTAAGAAGTTAATTTAAAGCTATACAATATTTCATCTGTAATGCAAAAACATTAGGTCCTGTAAAAAAATTCACCTATACTTAGTTGTTTTTGATTGAAAATTATAAGATTTTTCTTGGAATAACAACAACTGTTTCAACAAGCATCTTATTAATTTTTACTTAAAACTATCTAAAATACGAATAATTCAACTTTTCTTTACAGAACCTAGTGCAGAAATAATTATTTTAATTCAACTTTTGCTCCAGCAGCTTCTAACTTACCTTTGATTTCATCTGCTTCTGCTTTTTTCACATTGCTTTTAATCGGCTTTGGAGCTTCATCAACTAATTTCTTAGCTTCAATTAAACCAAGACCTGTGATATCTTTCACAACTTTAATTACTTCAACTTTCTTATCACCGGCAGCTGTTAAAACTACTTCAAACTCAGTTTTTTCAGCTACTGCTTCAGCCGCCGCAGGAGCTGCAGCACCGGCAGCTGCTACAGCTACAGGAGCTGCTGCAGATACACCCCATTTTTCTTCTAGCATTTTCACAAGCTCAGCTGCTTGCATTAACGTTAATGATGATAATTGTTCTTCAATTTTAGCTAAATCTGCCATAATTTTTTCCTTTTTACTTTTTTTATATTGAGAGATTACTACATCAGGCATTTTAAAGTTAATTAAATTCTTTTGTGCTTCAAATTATAAGACTTTTTTAAAATAAGAATAATATCCTATAAAAAACCTTATTAATTTTCACTATAACAGCTCTTTAATTATCAATTAAAATACCTGATGCAGTAACCTTTAAGTTAATTTTTACTAGCATGTGCTTGTATTACTCTCGCCATACTCGAAGATGGGGCTTGTAAAACACCTACAACCTTAGTAGCCGGTGCTTGTAATAACCCAACAATTTTACCCCTAAGCTCATTAAGTGTAAGTAGCTTAGAAAGTTCTTTTATTGAATGTTCATCTAATACGTGATTATCTACTATTCCACCGATAATCTTAAGATTATCATTAGCCTTAGCAAAACTAACTACTAATTTTGCCATCTCAACCGGTTCTTTAGAATAAACAATAGCAGTAGGACCCGCAAATAAATTAGCAATACTATTAAGCCCTGTTTGATTTGCAGCTATTTTTGCTAAAGTATTTTTAACTACTTTAAAACCTGCTTCTTTAGATTTAAGTGATTCTCTAAGCGAACTCACTTGACTAACGGTTAACCCGTGATAATGAGTAATAATTATAGAGGGCGATTCTTTATAAATATTTACAATATCCTCTACTGCTACCGGTTTTTCTGATCTTAACACCTTTTAATTCTCCTTTTATAATACAGTTTAATATATTTAAACTGATACAAATGCTTTTAAAATAACAAAATTTTTTTATTATTACTATACTACCGTTAAACGGCTATAAAAATTATGCTATACTAGTTAAATCTATTTGTACCGATGCTCCCATAGTAGAAGATAAATACATTGCTTTTAAATAACTTCCTTTTAATCCGGCAGGTTTTGCTTTAATTACTGCCTCAATAAACGCATTTAAATTTTTTAATAAATCTTGGTCTGAAAAAGATAATTTTCCAAGCCCTGCATGAATTATACCTGCTTTCTCTGCTCTATATTCTACCTGACCGCTTTTAGCATTTTTAATAGCATTTTTAATATCTAAAGTTACGGTACCAAGTTTAGGGTTAGGCATTAAACCTTTTGGTCCTAAAATTCTTGCAACTGAACCTATAGCTGCCATCACATCGGGAGTAGCTATACATACATCAAAATTAATTTTCCCTGCTTTAATTTCATCAATAATATTTGTTGAACCTACTAAATCTGCTCCGGCACTTTTAGCTTCTTCTTCTCTTTCTTCTTTACAAATAACGGCAACTCTTACGGTTTTGCCTGTACCGGCAGGTAAATTAACTACACCACGTACCATTTGATCGGAATGCCTAGAATCAATTCCAAGCTTCATAACTATTTCTAAGGTTGGATCAAATTTAACATATGATGCTGACTTTAATCGTTCAACTGCATTTGTTAAATTATATAAAGTATCTGATTTTACTTTTTCTCTAGCTTCTCTTATTTTTTTACCGCCGCTAATTTTTACAGCAACATCTTTCTTATTTGACATAATAATTAATTCCCTACTACTTCAAGTCCCATAGATGCAGCACTACCACAAATAATTTTTGTTGCTGCTTCAATATTTTTTGTATTTAAATCAGGCATTTTTAACCTTGCAATTTCACGACAATCATCCATAGTAACTTTACCTACTACGGCTTCTTTTTTAGTAGCACTAGAACCTTTAGTAATTTTAGCATATTTCTTTAAAAAGTAAGAAGCAGGAGGAGTTTTTATTTTAAAAGAAAAACTACTATCTTCATAAACAGTAATTACGGTTGGCAGAGGTATTCCTTTTTCCATACCTTGCGTAGCATCATTAAAATCTTTACAAAATGCTGCAATATTAACTTTTCTTTGTCCTAGGGCTGGTCCTATAGGAGGTGCAGGAGTGGCTCCAGCAGCTGGAATTATCAAGTTAATATAACCTTTTATTGCTTTCTGAGACATTTATAAATATCCTTATTTTTCTCTTAAATTAATATTACTTTGTAACAATTGCATGGATCTTGTTTCCCATCATTGCAAGGACAAGCTGTAAGTTTTGACAAAACAAGGAAGAAAAAAATTCTGTAAATCAGAAGTTTTGTATTATTTCTCCTAGATTGCCACGCAGCCTACGGCTGCTTGCAATGACGACACATTATCCCGCAACAATGACATCCTGAACATTCGTACAATACAGCTTAAGTAATTAATAAACCGTATTTAGTCCAACTTTTAATCATTTTTCTTTACTTGATTAAAATTTAGTTCTATTGGAGTTGCTTTACCAAATATTGCAACTGAAACTTTTAACCTATTTTTTTCTTGATCTATTCCTTCTACTGTACCCATGAAAGTTTCAAAAGGACCATCTATAACAGTCACTATTTCACCAACTTCATACAATTTAGAATTCTTTGCTTCTTTAGCTTCTGCTTCCAAATTATTAAAAATATTTTGTATTTCACTTTCTGTAAGAGCTTTTGGCGTGGTTTTGCTTCCTAAAAAGCCGGTTACTCCAGATATATTTTTTACTAAATGCCAAGATTTATCAGTCATATTCATCTTTATCAAGATATAACTCGGCATTAGTTTTTTTTCTACCTTGAAATTTTTACCGCGTTTAACTTCAGAAACTCCAAAAACAGGTATTAATATATCTTCAAAACAATCCGTCATGTTCTGTTTAGCGATTTTTCTAAGCATATCTTCTTTAATGCGTTTCTCTGCTCCTGATGCCGTATGTACTACATACCACTGCTTTACATTTTTTTCAGAAGAAGGCAATATATTATCTATACTCTGTGCTGTCACAATTTATTCCTTATACTATTTGCCGATATTAAGCAAAAGCTGCATTATGTTATGTATACTATAATCAAGTACCAAACAAATTAGACTAAAAATAAAAACTGCTACTACCACTACTAACGTTGAAGCAACAAGCTCTTTTCTAGTTGGCCAAACTACCTTATAAGTTTCTTGTTTAACTTGTTCAAAAAACTTATAAATTTTATATTCTTTAAACATATTTTTGTTAGGTAATTTATTAGACTTCTTACAAAATGCTACTTCTAAAGGCCATTGAGACGATAATCCAGCACTGGAATTCTCACATACTATTATGTACGCTGCGATTCGAGGTGAAGTACCTCTTTCAAATTTCTCTCTATAAGCAAATTTTGTAAAAATTCTATATTTTATAGCAAAAAAGCTCTAAGCCTATAATGGCAGGAGCGACAGGTATCGAACCCGCAACCTCCGGTTTTGGAGACCGGCGCTCTACCAATTGAGCTACACTCCTATCATATTTTTAATAAAAAATCAATAAAAGTTATTAAAAATATTTGTTATTATTAAAAATTACTATAATAAACAGTACTGTTACTGTATAAGCTGCCACGGCAAAACAACATGTATTTCTGTAAGACGTGACACCTCACCCCTAAATTATTTTTTAGCTTTAATAATATCAGCTATTTGACTCGGCACTTGATCATAATGAGAAAATATCATACTAAACTGAGCTCTACCTTGAGATAAAGACCTAAGCGTATTAACATAACCAAACATTTCCGCTAAAGGAACATTCGCAGTAACTACTTGAGCATTCCCTCTTGGATCCATGCTTTGAATTTGTCCTCTACGACTATTTAAATCGCCTATAATATCACCCATATATTCATCAGGAGTGATAACTTCAACTTGCATAATCGGCTCAAGTAATTTAGGATTACCTTTCGGCATCCCTTCTCTAAATGCTGCCTTTGCAGCAATTTCAAACGCAAGTACACTAGAATCTACATCATGAAACGCACCGTCAACTAAAGTTGCTTTAAAATCAATCATAGGATAACCGGCAATAACACCGGTTTCTCTAATATTATTTAATCCTTTTTCAACACCTGGTATATATTCTTTAGGCACGGCACCGCCGATGATTTTACTTTCAAAGACAAAAATTTTATTTTTATCTTCATCTTTTAGATCTTTTACCTCTTTTAGAGGCTCAAAAATAATTTTTACACGAGCAAATTGTCCTGCACCGCCGGATTGTTTCTTATGGGTATAATCAATTTCACAAACTTTTGTTATAGTTTCACGATATGCTACTTGAGGAGCTCCAATATTTGCTTCGACCTTAAACTCTCTTCTCATACGATCAATGATAATTTCTAAATGGAGCTCTCCCATTCCTTTTATCACTGTTTGTCCTGTTTCATAATCAGTTGACACTCTAAATGATGGATCTTCAGCTGCTAAACGAGAAAGTGCAAGGCCCATTTTTTCTTGATCGGCTGTTGATTTAGGTTCTACTGCAAGCTCAATTACCGGCTCTGGAAATTCCATTCTTTCTAAGATTACTTGCTGATCAATATCAGATAACGTATCACCTGTGGTAGTATCTTTAAGACCTGCTAAAGCTACTATATCACCTGCTGATGCTTCTTTTACGTCTTCACGATTATTAGCATGCATTAATAGCATTCTACCGATTTTTTCTCTTTTATTCTTTACGGTATTAATAACAGTTGTTCCTGAAGTAATTTTACCTGAATATATTCTAATAAAAGTTAATGAACCGACAAATGGGTCATTCATAATTTTAAATGCTAAAGCTGCAAAAGGCTCAGTTACCGAAATAGGGAAATCTTTTTCTTCACCGGTACTTACTGCCATACCTTTTACTATACCTATATCAATAGGCGAAGGTAGGAAATCTACTACGGCATCAAGTAAAGGCTGTACCCCTTTATTTTTAAAAGCACTACCGCATAAAACCGGATAAAATGCTGCTGAAATAGTACCTTTTCTGATTAATCTTTTAATCTCTTCTGCTGTTACTTCTTCACCTGATAAATATTTTTCCATAACATGATCATCTAACTCAACAACCATATCAAGTAATTTAGCACGATATTCTTCAGCTTTATCTTTCATATCGGCAGGTATATCTTCTTCAAAATACTCAGCTCCAAGTGCTTCATCTTTCCAAATCACTGCTTTCATTTTAATAAGATCAATGATACCTTTAAAATTTTCTTCAATCCCTACAGGCAACTGAATAACAAGCGGTTTTGCTCCTAAACGATCTTTGAGCATTTCAACGCATCTATAAAAATCTGCTCCCATTCTGTCCATTTTATTGACAAAACACATTCTAGGAACATTATATTTATCTGCTTGCCTCCAAACCGTTTCTGACTGCGGTTCAACACCTGCTACACCGTCAAATACTGCAACTGCACCGTCAAGAACACGAAGCGAACGCTCTACTTCGATAGTAAAGTCAACGTGTCCAGGAGTATCGATAATATTAATTATTTTATCTTGCCATCTACAAGTAGTAGCAGCTGAGGTAATGGTTATACCGCGTTCTTGTTCTTGTTCCATCCAATCCATGGTAGCACCACCCTCATGAACTTCACCTATTTTATGCGATTTACCGGTATAATATAAAATACGTTCGGTAGTTGTGGTTTTACCGGCATCAATGTGAGCACATATACCGATATTACGAATATGCTCAAGTTTATTTATTTTACTCATTATTACCCTACCTTATTTCATTTTTTTAGGGCTAAAATGAGAGAAAGCTTTATTAGCTTCGGCCATTTTATGAGTATCTTCTTTCTTCTTAATGGCAACACCTCTATTATTAGAAGCTTCAAACAGCTCTTCGGCAAGTTTATCAATCATCATTTTTTCAGAACGTTTTGACGCAGCATTAATAATCCAACGGCTAGCAAGGGCATATCCTCTTCTTTCATCAACATGAGTCGGAACTTGATAATTAGCTCCTCCAACCCTAACCGAAGTTACTTCTAAATGCGGCTTCACGTTATGCAGAGCATTATTAAAGGCTTGATACGGATCAACTCTATGCTTCTTTTCAATTTTATTAAAGGCTGAATAAACAATTTTCTCTGCAAGGGCTTTCTTCCCTTCTTTCATAATATTATTGATAAATCTTGACAGTAAAATACTGTTATATTTCATATCAGGTAAAATTACTCGCTTTTCTGCGGCATGACGACGTGACATTTTATTTTTTCTCTCTAACTAATAATTTATTTTTTTGTAACTGCAACTTGTTTACGAGGAGCACCGTAACGTGACCGACCTTGCTTACGTCCTTTAACTCCGGCAATATCATAAGCACCGAGTACGATATGATATTTCACCCCCGGAAGATCAGGCACCTGACCACCTCTTACCAACACCCTATCATGTTCCTTTACACTATGCTTTTCACCAGGAATATATGCATTTACGGTTCTTTTATTACTTAAACGCACCGTTGCAATCTTACGAAGTGCAGAGTTAGGCTTTTTAGGGGTAACGGTTTTTACAACTAGGCAAACACCGCTTTTAAAAGGATTAGATTCTAAGGCAGGAGATTTGGTCTTACGAGTTTTTGACTTTCTCCCAAAACGTACTAATTGATTATATGTCGGCATTAAAAAAAATACTCCAAAAAAACTTATATATACGATAATTAAAGGGTGAAAATACTTCCACCCTTTATTTTCAATCATTTCTAAATACAAATTATAAGAATTTGTAAATTACACTAAATTTAAATTATAATTACTTTTTCCATAAAAGCAAGTATGTTTTAATTAACAATCATTTTTTTCTCAATTATTTTTGCTATAAAGCTGATTAACATCACTAAAATATAGTAACAGCACGCAGCAATAAGCATTGGAAAAAAATAATTATATGTTTCAATTGATACAATTTGTGCTCTACGCATTAAATCCATTTCTCCAAGCATAGAAATAATGGCTGATTCTTTAATCAAATTTACAAGCTCATTTACTAATGACGGAAAAATATTTTTAACTGCTTGCGGCAGAATTATATCTTTCGTTATTAAAAACTTTGGAATAGCAAGAGCTTCAGCCGCTTCAAACTGCCCTTTATCAACTGCATTAATCCCTGCCCTGATTACTTCGGAAACATATGCTCCCGAATTAAGAGAAAAAGCAATAGCTCCCGCCATAAACACACTAAATTTAATGCCTATGATATAAGGTGAAGCAAAATAAATAATACTTAATTGAATTAATAAAGGCGTTCCTCTGAAAATAGACGTATAGAAATTTGCAAAAAGCCTTAAAGCACGATTGTTATTTACCTTACAAATAGCGAGCAGCATCCCTATTACTAAACCAAATATAACAGCAATAACGCTATATTTTAAAGTTACCAAAGTTCCCTCTACAATAAAAAAGATTTTTGGATAGAACTTTATTAAATACTCAAACATATTTTATATATATTTTTTTCTTGTCATACCGCGGCTTGATCACGATATCTAAAAAATAAGCATTTTTGGATCCCGCGATTTAATCTCGGGATAACATTAAAGGTTTCTAGATTCCTGCTTTCGCATGAATGACATAAGAACATTATCAGTACACTCTCTTCACCGGCGGGACTGGTGTTACTTCATCGGTTAAAGTAGTTAAAGTCACAGGTTTATAATCAAGAACTACTTTACCTGCTTCATCGATAGAGCTAAGAGTATGCCTCATCCAATCCTCATCATTACGATCAGGATAATCTTCACGTGCATGAGCTCCTCTACTTTCTTTTCTTGCAGCTGCCGAATATACCGTTACTAAAGCTTGATCAAGTAGATTATCTAGCTCTAAGGCTTCCACCAAATCGCTATTCCAAATTAAAGATTTATCGTTAATTTTTATATCTTTATAGCCGCTTCTTATTTCGCTAATCATTCCTGCCCCTGCATCTAGTACCTCTTGAGTTCTAAATACCGAAGCATGGCTTTGCATAGTTCGTTGCATTTTAAGCCTTAACTCTGCAACTAAAATATTACCGTTAGCGTGACGGACTTTATCAAATCTATTTATAATTTTTTCAAGGCTTTCTTCTTTTATAGACTTGTGGGGACTCGCAGGCTTAATAAGCTCGGCTGCTTTTAATGCAGAACTTCTACCAAATACTACCAAATCAAGCAAAGAATTTGATCCTAATCGGTTAGCACCGTGTACCGATACGCAAGCCGCTTCACCGATTGCCATAAGCCCTTTTACTACGCTATTATGATTTTTACCGTCTTTGATTATGACTTGACCGTGATAATTCGTTGGTATCCCGCCCATATTATAATGTACCGTAGGAAGTACCGGTATCGGCTCTTTAGTCACGTCAACACCGGCAAAAATTTTAGCCGTCTCAGAGATCCCGGGCAAACGACTATGTAAAATCTCAGGCGATAAATGATTTAAATGTAAAAATACATGATCTTTATGCTTGCCGACTCCTCGCCCCTCTCTGATTTCTATAGTCATTGCTCTTGAAACTACATCTCTTGAAGCTAAATCCTTTGCAGCAGGAGCATAACGCTCCATAAAACGCTCACCGTTTGCATTAACGAGATATCCCCCTTCGCCTCTTGCCCCCTCGGTAATAAGACAGCCGGCCGAATATATACCTGTCGGATGGAACTGTACAAATTCCATATCTTGCAGTGGAAGAGCGGCTCTAATCGCCATGCCGCCCCCATCACCAGTACAAGTATGAGCAGACGTCGCTGAAAAATAAGCACGCCCGTATCCGCCCGTTGCAAGCACTACATTATGCGCTCTAAAACAATGCAGACTACCGTCATCTAAATTCCACGCAACTACGCCTCTACATTCACCATCTTCCATCAATAAATCAATAGCAAAATACTCAACGAAAAACTGTACTTTATGTTTTAGTGACTGTTGATATAAAGTATGCAGTATGGCATGCCCCGTACGATCTGCCGCAGCACATGTACGCTGCGCTGCTTTTCCTTTGCCGTACTCTGTTGTCATCCCTCCAAAAGGACGCTGATAAATTTTTCCCTCTTCAGTTCTTGAGAAAGGTACGCCGTAATGCTCTAGCTCTAAAATCGCACCGGGAGCATTTTTGCACATATACTCAATGGCATCCTGATCGCCTAACCAATCAGAACCTTTTACCGTATCATACATATGCCAACGCCAATCATCTTCACCCATATTCCCAAGAGCCGCACTAATTCCGCCCTGAGCAGCCACAGTATGACTACGGGTTGGGAACAGCTTAGTTATACAAGCAGTATTTAGCCCTTCTTTAGCCATACCGAATGCAGACCGAAGACCTGCTCCGCCTGCACCTACAACTACTACGTCAAATTTATGATGAATGATATTATACGCTTTGGTCATTAAATTAATTTTTTACTATTTTGATACGTGAATTGTCTATCTCTGTCACCCCATGGCTTGACCACGGGGTCCAGTAATTCAATACACAATATTGCTTTCTGGATACCGCGGTCAAGCCGCGGTATGACAATTTTTATCCTTTATAAAACAGCGCTACTACAAAAGCTACAATAGTAACAATGCAAAATAATTGCACTATTATAATCAATGTATTACGTAATTTGTGACAACTTATATAATCTTCAATTACTACACGCATACCAAGCATCGCATGATACAACGAAATAACCACCGTAATTAACAAAGCTACTACATTAAAAGGCTTTTTAAGTTCCCACATAATAATATTTATATCATTATTTTTGTTGGTTAACGTAAAATATATTAGCCACACAGAACATAAAGCTAATATAATCCCCGTTACTCTTTGCAATAACCAATGATGAGAACCGCTTTTAGCAGAACCGCTATTTTTTGCTTTTACAATTTCTGCTTTAAAATCATATACCATTAATTTTCTCTATTATTTGTTTTAGCTTTTCGTCATTGCGAGGAAATTGCATAGCAATTGACGAAACAATCTCAGGCATTTGTTATTATTTCTGAGATTGCCACGTCGATGCTACGCATCTCCTCGCAATGACATTTTTAATTACTACACCCATAACAATACCGTTAATAATACAGATCCTACCACTACACACCAACCGGTGATATTAACCAATTTTATAGAAAAACCGTAACCGATATCCCAAAATAAATGCCGAATGCCGTTACATAAATGATAAAACCAAGCGTAGCTAACAGCTACTAAACATATTTTTATAATACAGCATTCAGCAAGCTGTAAATAATTATTGTCATATTTACTAAGAATCAACCACCACACCAAGATTGACACCGCAAAAAACAAAGCTACGCCGGTCATACGATACAAAATTGATAATGTAGAACTTATTTGTGGCTTATATATAGTTAAATGCGGTGAAGTTGGACGCTTATTATAAATTTCTTGTTTGGTTTTAGTCATATATTTCTAATAAATAAACAAAGGGTTATGTCATTCCTGCGGAAGCAGGAATCCAGTAATTAAAAAATACAACTATACTGAATTTTTAAAATTAAAAGCTCTCTTTTTTCTGGATTCCCGTTTTCGCGGGAATGACATACTACACGTTTCAATCGGTCAACGACATCTATCTCTGCAACCAATGTCTTTCTACAGGCGATAAATCATCTGTCACTGCTCTCCTATCATCGAAGACAAAACATTCACCTTGCCATAAATTGTTCTTGTTTTTTGTATCTTCTAGATATTGCAGTATTCCACCCTTTAAATGATATACCTCATTATAACCTATGCTTTTAAGTAAGCTGGTGGATTTTTCACACCTGATACCACCTGTACAAACCATAGCAATTTTCTTACCTTTGAGCAATTCTTGATTCTGCTGAACCCAAGCAGGAAATTGTTTAAATGTTTTGGTCTTAGGATTAATTGCTGATTTAAATGTACCAACCTCTACTTCATAATCATTTCGAGTATCTATTACTATAACATCTTGTTTTGTGATAAATTCATCCCAATCTTTCGGCTCTATATATTCGCCTTTAAACAAATCAACATTTAAATCATCAACGTTCATTGCTACGATCTCTTTCTTCAGTCTGACTTTCAATTTCTGAAAAGGATGAACATCACTATAATTTATTTTAACGTTAACATCTTTGGGACCGGTCAGCTTTATCAATTCTTCAAGTACAAGATTTACATTTTCATATGAACCTGAAAAAGAACCGTTAAAGCCTTCATTAGCTAATAAAATAGTACCTCTAATATATTTTCTTTTACCGATAAGCAAAAGTTTCGGTATCAAATTCGCTGGTTCTTCTATATTAACAAAACTATATGCACTTAAAATTGCTATTTTTTCATTCATAAATTATTTAGGTATTATTTTTACATTCTATGTCATTCCCGCGAAGGCGGGAATCCAGCAAAAGCTATAAAAAACTTATTTTTATAGCTTTATTTTATTAAATATGTAATTTTTGTATCAATGTTAAGATTATTTTTCCTTCGTAGCAATAACATAGAAAACTACATAACCTGCAATGGTACGAACATATTACTACTCCCCCTTTCAATCAAGAGCAAAATATTTTGCTTATCTGATTTTTTAGCATTGTCATATAATTCTTCTAGCTTACTTATATCGTCTATGCTTTCCTGATTAATATTGGTTATCAGATCACCAATTTTGAAGCTACTTTCTTCTTCATCAATATTGGTTATCACTATTCCCATTTTATCTTGAGGAATAGTATATTTTTGTCTTAGTTCTTCAGTCAAATTACCAAAAGTAATATTATTTTTAGTAATAGATAAATTATTTTCTTCTTTATTTGTTATTTCTTTCTTATTGGTCTCTTCTGTAGAATCTTTGGTAACCTCTTCATTATCCGAAGTAACTTTAATAGGTAACTCAAGCTCCTTTTTATCACGAAGTATTTTTACTTTTACTTCCTGATCAATAGGAGCATCTGCAATAATTACACGTAATTTTTTAGTATTTTTAACCGGTATATCTGCAAACTCTATTATTATATCACCTGTTTTAATTCCCGCTTTATCACCTGGACCGTCTTCTTGTACTTTAGCTACTAACACCCCCCTAGTATTTTTAAGTCCTAGCCCTTCAGAAATTTCCTCGGTTAAATCTTGTATTGTTACTCCAAGGCGTCCTCTACTTACTTTTCCATCTTTCTTAAGACGTTCGATTATAGGCTTTGCAGTATTTGACGGTATTGCAAAACCGATACCTATATTAGTACCGAGCGGTGAAAAAATTGCCGTATTTACGCCGATTACTTTCTGATCCAAATTAAACATAGGACCACCGGAATTACCGTTATTAATTGCAGCATCCGTTTGAATAAAATTATCGACTATATTGTCCGTATCTATATCGATATCCCGCCCTTTAGAAGAAATAATACCACTTGTCACCGTACCGCCTAGATTACCAAACGGATTACCGATCGCAATAACCCAATCTCCTACTCTTGCATCATTTGAATCTCCAAACTCAACAAAAGGTAGAGGTTCCTCGCTATCTATTTTTAAGAGAGCTAAATCGGTTTTAGTATCGTTACCTATTAATTTAGCCGATAATTCGGTATTATCTGCAAGTTTTATATTAATTTTATCAACATTTGCAATTACATGATAGTTTGTCACTATTAAGCCGTTAGGTTCAATAATAAATCCTGAACCAAGCGGGACACTTTTCGGAGTTTGATCAACCTCTTCCAAATTCAGCGGTATATTAAGCTTTTCTAAAAAATCATTAACTTTTTCTTGCAGAGGATCTTTCTCAGCGTTTTCCGATTTACTATTAACATATTCTATTGTTGAAATATTAACGACTGCAGGAATTAACGGTTCAACTATATCGGCAAAGCTATAACGAGCGGCTTCACTTACTTTTAAAGGAGCAGAATTTATTTCCGTAAATTCATTCTCTTCTTGAGCTGCTACTTTTAAAGACTTACTATTTTCTTTTGCTAGAACAACGTTACTTGATATTAAAACTATTATAACAATAACTATTTTCAGATTAACCATATACTCCGTAAATAAAAAGTAGATAGACTAGTATACTACTTAGTAAGATTTAGATATTTTAAAACTTCAGCATCCGGTGAAATTACAAAATTAGTATTCTCTTTCTTTAAAGAATTTTTATATACTAAAAGTGATCTATAAAATTTATAAAATTCTGGATCAACTGAATAAGCAGAATTATATATTTTTGCCGCTTTCTCATCGCCGTCACCTTTAATAATTTGTGCATCTCGATAAGCTTTCGCAAGTATTATTTTACTTTCTTTATCTGCTTTTGAACGAATACGCACGCTTTCTTCTTGTCCTTCCGCTCTAATTTGGGTTGCTTCTTTTTCACGTGCCGTTTGCATACGACGATAAATAGCCGCACTATTTTCTTTTGGTAAGTCTGCTCTTAAAATTCTAACATCTACAACATCAATACCGAAGCTTTTAGCTTCACCGTCCACTTGATTTAAGATATTTAACATTACATTACTACGTTCCTGACTTAAAAGGCTACTTAGCGAGATTTTACCTATCACCTTACGCATTGACGATTCAAGATTACGAGTCAGCCTAATTTTTACACCTTGATAATCATGTACCGTTTTATAAAACATTACGGGATTATTAATTTGGAATTTGGCGTAGGCATCAACAATAACTCGTTTACCGTCAGCAGCCGTTAATTCTTTTGCCTCAACCTCAACATCTAAAAGACGCTTATCAAAAAATTCAACATTTTGAATAAACGGGATTTTAATATTCAGTCCTGGATTTTCTATAGTTCTAACTGCCTCACCAAACTGGAATACTACTGCAGATTGGCGTTGGTCAACTGAAAATAAGGAGCTAGAAATCAGTATCAGCCCAAAAACAATTGTAAAAATTATATAATAAATCTTTTGTTGCATTTAATATTCCTTGTTGTTTAGATGTCATTTGTGTATAGCGTGAAAAACATGCTTGATGTCATTCCCGCAAAAGCGGGAATGACATAGCACCCCTATGGTTTAATAGCCATGTGCGGCAGTAGTGCATTATTAATAATCGTTTTATTTGAACCGCCTAATACCTCTTCGACTACTTCTAAATATAATCTATCTCTAGTTACTTGCCTACCTGTAGCATATTGTTTATAAATAGCATTAAATCTTTGGCTATCACCTTCTGCTTTCGATATAACTTCTGCTCTATAACCTTCTGCTTCTTGTATAATCTTTGCAGCCGCTCCTCTAGCTTCCGGCAAAATCTTATTATTATAGGCTTGAGCTTGATTTATTTCTTTTTCTTTATCTGCTTTTGAAGTTTGCACGTCTCTATAAGCGTCTATTACTTCGGCAGGCGGCTCGGCTTTTAATAATTGTACTTTCTCAATCATAACGCCGGCATTATAACTATCCAATATCTTCTGTGCTAATTTCTCTATTTTATAAGTAATCTCCTGCTTTTGATCGGATAATACCCAAGAAATAGGAGTATTGCCTATGACTTCCCTAACGGCACTCTCGACTGTTGCTTTTACTGTTTCTGCAGGTCTTTGTACGTTAAAAATAAAATCTTCAAGATTATTAATATGCCACATTACATCACAATTTAAAGCAATGATATTTTCATCACCGGTGAGCATTATACTTTCACCGGCAATATTTTTAGTATTATCGCCACCGCTACGCAGAGAGCTATTTGTACGATAACCAATCTCAATCCGACGTGATTGTTTAACTTTCTCAACTATTATCTTTTCAAAAGGTGCCGGTAAATGATAATTAAGCCCAGGGTAGCCCTTACGCACAAAACGCCCAAATCTTATTACCGCTGCTTCTTCGCCTTCTTTTATTTCATAAATACCTGAAGCGAGCCATAAAGCAACCACTGCAACAACAACTAAAATTATTGTTTTAGCATTGAAATTAAACGGGAATTGAAATTGATCAAAATTAAATTGATTTTTACGCGGCCTTGTGAATATGTTATCTTCTTTATCAGAATCAAAATCTTTCCATGGGGATTTTTTTAAAATTGAGATATGTTTTTTATTAAGCATTTGCTTTATTGTTTTATATTATTTTTAAAGATGAGATAATTATATATATTATAGTATATAACGTCAAGTTACGAGCTTAAACAGCTTTAAATAAGGAAATTTAATTATGGCGAATTTACACCAACGACAAATTATAGATAAAATTCAGCATATTACCTTTAAAGACGGTACTTTTTTAAATGAAGTTATATCGGATATTATAATTAAACGTAATAATATCGGTTTCTCAATAGATATATCAGGTAAAAACAAGTTAGAAGCCGAAGAAATTAGACTTAAGGCAATGAATAAACTTAACGAGATTTCAGAAGTAAATAAAATAACAATTGTTTTTACCGAAAGTAAACCGATGGAGAAAAAAGTTCAAAAACCAAAACATTTTGTAGAAAATGTAAAAAAAATTATCTTAGTAGCGTCAGGTAAAGGCGGAGTCGGAAAATCTACAATATCGGCTCTTATCGCTCAGCAGTTAAGTCTAGCAAATTACCGCGTTGGGATAGTAGATGCGGATATTTACGGTCCATCAATTCCTCATATATTCGGCATTAACGAAGTACCGCAAACGAAAGATGGACGAATAATACCGGTACTTGCTCAAAGCATCGAAATTATATCTATAGGCTTCTTCGTTAAAGACCGCTCGGCAATTATTTGGCGTGGTCCTATGGCGAGTAAGACTATTTATCAATTATTATCGGTAACAAAATGGGATAATTTAGATTATTTAATTATCGATATGCCGCCGGGAACAGGTGATATTCATTTAAGTATACTAGAAAATTATCATTTAGACGGCGTAATAATCGTAACTACACCACAAAAAATATCAGCAATAGACGTAATACGTTCTATAGATTTATATCAAAAACTAAATTTACCTATTTTGGGAATAATTGAGAATATGAGCTATATGCTTAAAAATAATAGTGGCGGACATTTATCACAAAAATATAATATACCACTAATCGCTCAAATTCCGATCACACCACAAATAGCCGAGGCTTGCGATAAATCACTACCTCTAACAAACTTATTAACATTACCTTTAGAGAAGTATTTACAATGAAAATACACGTATTGGAGGATGATAGAACAGGCAACACCCATCAGGCTATTGCACTTGCTGAAAAATTAACGGAAGAATATACAACAATTAAGCTTGAATATAATTGCTTAGCTAAGCTACCGAACTTTTTACTAAAATATTATCCTATTCATATAAAAAGTGAGCTATTGCAGTATCTTTTGGATAAGTCCCCGCCTGATATGATAATTACCGCTGGAAGAAGAACGGCAGTACTAGCATTTTATTTAAAAAAGAAATTTAAAGATATCAAGTTAATACAAATAATGCAGCCTAATCTTCCTTACAATGCATTTGATGCCGTGATTCTGCCTTATCATGACCAACGTCATTGCGAAGCCACAAAGTGGCTGAAGCAATCTCAGGGCTTTTTTACTAGATTGCTTCGTCAATACTTCGTATTTCCTCGCAATGACGACTTTAAAAACATCATCCCCATCAACGGAGCTATCAATAACGTAACTGAACAGTTCGCCGCAGCGAACTTGGAACTCCAAAAACATTATCCTACTCTTAAACAGTTTATTGCAGTGATAATCGGTGGGAATAATAAAAAATTTAATTTCCATGAAGATGAAGCAGTTTTATTTGCTTCATTATTAAATAAAATATATACTAATCAAAAAATACCTTTTTTTATTAGTTTTAGTAGACGTACACCACACACTGTAAAATCAATTATTAAAAATAATATGCCGTCCTCCACAATTATTTATTACCCGAACGAAGACGCAGGCTATAATCCTTATATAGCTATGCTCTCCAAGGCAAAATATATAATCTCTACGGCCGACTCAATCTCAATGTGCAGTGAAGCAGCTTCAAGCGGCAAGCCTCTTTATATATTCTGCCCACCAAACTTTAATTCTTCAAAGCATAAGATTTTTATAAAGCAGTTAGTAGAACAGAAGATAGCAAGAATTTTTGATAAGTCGGCTATTGCTCTAGAAGAATATAGCTACAAACCCTTAAATGAAGCAGAAAGAGTAGCTGCAATTATTAAATCTTTAATCAAAAGCTGGTAATTATATGGATAAAGAATACAATCATATATATTCATTAATAAGCTAAAATCTTTACCGTTTGTCAATGAAATATGGCTTTTTGGCTTCTCGTGCTAGAGGGGATAACGATGAGCGTTCTGATATTGATATTGCAATTATCTGCCCTAATATTCCAAGATCAAGAATGGCTAGAAGTTATGTCTATTATAGAGAATGCCGACACGCTTTTAAAAATAGATTGTGTAAGGTTTGAAAGTACTAAAATAAGCTCTGAACTTTATAAAAATATATTAAAAGAAAAAAATTATATATGTCAAAAATAAACCTTAAACTTGAAAAATTTCGTAAAGCTTTTATGACGCTTGAAGATATTTATTTAAAACCGACAACAGAAGATAGGGGCTTATATTGATGCCACTATACAAAGATTTGAATTTACTTTTGAACTCGCTTGGAAGTTTTTAAAAGAATATTTTTCTCAAAAAGGCAAATTTCTTCACTATCCTAAAGAAGTGATAAAGGAAGCTTTTGTTGCCGGTATTATAAATGATGAGAGTTTATGGATTTATATGCTCACTGATCGTAATATGATATCTTATACTTACGATAAAAAGCTTGCTGATGAAATATATAACCGAATAAGAAATTATGTTCCTGAACTTAAGAAATTACTAAATATCATTGATTTAAAGATTTAATAATACCTTGCAGAGTTTGGACTTCAGGGGAAGAGAGACTATTTATACGTGTAAATATATTAGTAATATTTTGTTGCATAGCAGTTTTTTTGTCGGGAGCCTTGAAGAATCCGGCTTTATCGAGTTTGCCGAATAAATTTACTAAAAAATGCTCTATTTCTTCTTTAGTAGCTAATTTTTGAATGTTATGTACATCCTCTCTGGGCGTAGAATTACGCAACAACTCATAGCATATAATAATAACCGCTTGAGCAATGTTTAATGAGCTAAATTCGGTTGTATTAATAGTGATAATCTTATTAGCAAATGCGATTTCTGCGTTGCTAAGGCCATTATTTTCCCGTCCGAACATTATCCCGACTTTTTCAGAATTTGGATAATCTAAAAGTAAATTTTGTGAAAATACATAATCTTTATTCATAGCCCTTTTAATGCAAGTAGTAGCATATAAATATTCGAGGTCTTTAATGCTATCCTCTAGGCTATCAAAAATTTGTGCATGATCTATAATATTAACCGCTCCGACTGCATTACTACGTGCTTGCTCATTAGGCCAGCCGTCTCTGGGAGCCACGATTCTAAGCTCATTTAAGCCAAAATTCTTCATTGCTCTTGCAGTAGCACCGATATTCGCACCCATTTGCGGGGCAACTAATATTATTATTGGATTCATTTTAATAATTTTTTGTAACTAAGCAGGTATAGGCAATCGCTACGGCGTCAGCTTCATCAGAATTGGTAATTAAGGCAGTGCCAGACAGCAAAAGCTTTATCATATGCAACATTTGGTCTTTCTCTGCATGCCCATATCCTGTTACGGTTTTTTTTACCGTATTTGGCTTAAACTCGCGCATGTCCAAATTATATCTACCGATCAGCGACATTATCGCCCCTCTAGCATATCCAAGCTTTAAAGAAGTCACGCTATTAGTATTAACAAATGTTTCTTCAATCGCTGCCATATTTGGTTGATATTCTAATATTACTTTTTCTAATGTACTATTAATAAAAGCCAGTCTATGATGAATTGCATCCTTACTATTTGTTCTAATAATACCACTAGCTAAATATTTCAACTGTGCGGTCTCCTTTGCCACTACTGCCCATCCAAGACTCCCAAGTGCCGGATCAATCCCAAGTATTATCATGATTATTTAATGTTATTTTTATTGGCATTATTATATGGCTTTTATGTCATTCCCGCTTTTGGGGGCATGACATCGAAAACGATCCAACAAAGCCTGTCACGCCACAGAGTGACAGCTTTATATCTTCATATACTGATAAAATTCTTGATTATTCTCCCACAGCTCACGCACCTTAACGAATAAAAATAAATGAACAGGAAATCCAAAAAACCTCTCCATTTGCATTCGGGATTTTGCTCCTATTTCTTTGATTTTAGAGCCGTTTTTACCGAGTATTATAGTTTTATAGCTCTCTCTTGAAACTACTATAACTTGATTAATCTTTACGGATTTGTCTTTAAGATCTTCCCATTTTTCGGTTTGTACGGTTAATTTATAAGGGAGTTCTTTCTGCAAATTTAAAAATAACTGCTCTCTTGTAATTTCTGCTGCAATAAAACGCATAGGTAAATCCGTTATGTCGTCTTCCCCATAAAGCCAAGGAGAAATTTTGGCCTTACTTGTTATATATTCAAGTAATCCATCAATATTTTTGCCTGATAAAGCAGATATAGGCAAAAGCAAGCTATCAGGATAATTTTCTGTTAAAAAAGCTTTAATGTCATTGAGATATTTTGATTCGATGTCTATTTTGTTCAATAAAAATATCGGAATAATATTAAGTGAGCGAAGCTTATCTAAAATATTATGCGTTATATCATCAAACGACTTTAGACTATCAATAATTAACAGAACTAAATCCGCACTATGCAAACTAGACCACGCACATCTTACCATTGCTTTCTCTAAGCTCCCTTTCGGCTCAAATATACCGGGCGTATCGTATAAAATTACCTGTGTATCTTTTAAGGTAATAATACCGGTAATAATTGACCTAGTAGTTTGAACTTTTGGGGTAACGATTGAAAGCTTCTCACCGATTATTCTGTTTAATAAAGTTGATTTTCCGCTATTAGGTCGCCCGATTATACAAACCGATACCGTTTTCTGATTAGACATCTTCCCAAACTTCACTTCTCGAGGTAATTTAGACGTCGATCCAGTACTCGCATCCTCGCGTACTGCGGCGGCAAGTTCTGCCGTGTCTCCTTTAAATTCCTCTCTATAAGCGAATTTGGCAAGATGTCTATTAGTCATTTTTAAGTCTATGCAATAAGCTGCGTGCTGCGTTTTTCTCTGCTTCTTTTATTGCGTGACCAGTGCCTATTTGTTCATAATCTTTTACTTTTACAAGAACCGTAAAAGTCGATGAATGGGAGGCTCCTTCTCTTTTTATCAGACGATATATAGGTAGGTGATGATCACTAGCTTGAGCCCATTCTTGTAAAGCAGTTTTTGGGTCATAATCCGTTAAATTCTGAACTTTTATAAATTCTGCCCATAACTTCTCGATAATATCATGGGTTGTTTCAATATTGCTATCAAGATATATAGCTGCAATTAAAGCTTCCGTGGCATTTTCTATATTATTAAGATTATCACGCCCGCCTGCTACTTCTTCGCCATGAGTCATAATTATATAATTTTTTAAAGTAAGTTTAGCTCCAACCATGCATATTGTTTCTTTGCAAACCAAATATGATCTAATTTTAGCTAAATTCCCCTCATTATAATTTGCAAAATTTCTAAATAAAATTTCTGTGATTACTAAATTTAATACGGCATCACCTAGAAATTCTAATCGTTCATAATCTTTATCATCCTTGTACTCGTGATGTTGCCTTAAAGACGGGTGACTTAACGCCTCTATTAAAAGCTCTTTATTTTTGAAACTATAGCTAAGTAGCTTTTCTAACTTCTCAAATGATTCCATTACGCATCCGTGTTATAAAGATTTCTGAAAATGCGATTTAACCTAACAGATTCAATCCATGGCTTTAACTTTAGTACTAGATTAATAACTCCTATATCATTATCCCACCAAGTTATTTTTGTTGAGAACCAAATAAATTGTGCTTTAGCAATAAAATTTTCAAACGGTACAAATCCAAGACTTACTCTACTATCATTTGACTGATCTCTATTATCCCCTAAAAAGAAATATTGCCCTTCAGGTACATAAAAAACATCCGTATTACCGTATCTATCATTATATATAACGCCATAAATAGGAGCAAGCTTATAAGAAAAATATGTTCTACCGTTTGGCAGTGTTTCTTTAAACTTTAAATATTTTATTCCCTCTTCGCTTATATAAGTTCCAACTTCCGTGCGTTCTATTTTTTTGTCGTTAATATATATTACGTCATCAATCAATTGAATTTTATCGCCGGGTAGCCCTATTAAACGCTTTATATATCTAACACTCATATCGTTAGGCGGACGAAAAACTACAATATCGCCACGATCCGGTTCACGAGCAAATATTCGCCCTTTAAAAAGAGGAATAAAATCAAAAAAAGATAAAGAATAATTACTATAACCATAACTATATTTCGTAGAAAATATATAGTCATTCTCAAGTATGGTTGCTTTCATAGACCCGGTTGGAACGGTAAACGGCTCCATAATAAGTATTCTAATAAGTAAAGCGATACATATTACAAAAGCAAAAGACCCCCACTCTTGCTTAGCTGTTTTATTAGTGTTTGATTTTGTATTATCTGTTTGCATAATCTCTTAATTATTTATAAATTGGAATCGTTATTGCGAGGAAATTACAAAGTAATTGACGAAGCAATCTCAGGAGTTTGTTATTATTTCATGAGATTACCACGCTCCTCTCCTTTCAGCCGCTCGCAATGACGGCTTAGTATCCACGCAGGCAATATCTCCTCGCAATGACGATAAAAAGTCAAACCACACTATAACTCTTTATCCTTGCCTCAATCTCGCTTCTAAAATGGCGTATCAGCCCTTGAATCGGCCAAGCTGCCGCATCACCTAAAGCACAGATAGTATGCCCCTCTATTTCTTTCGTAACGTTAAGGAGTTCGTCTATCTCAGATTTTGTGACATTACCTTTAACTAGCCGCATCATAACTCGCCACATCCAGCCCGTACCCTCACGGCAAGGAGTACATTGCCCGCAAGATTCATGCATGTAAAATTTACTAAGCCTTGCTATTGCATAAATAATATCGGTAGATTGATCCATAACTATAATACCGCCTGTACCAAGTCCAGAACCTGCTGTTCTTAAACTATCAAAATCCATATCCACTTCACATAATGACTTAGGCAGTAAAGGCACGGAAGAACCGCCCGGGATTATGGCTTTAAGATTATCCCATCCACCACGAACACCACCCGCATATTTCTCAATCAATTCTTTTAACGAAATGCCCATTGCTTCCTCAACATTACAAGGCTTGTTAACATGCCCTGATATGCAGAAAATCTTAGTTCCCGTATTGTTAGGTTTACCTATACCAGCAAACCAGCTAGCTCCTCGTCTTAAAATGGTTGGCACTACTGCGATAGACTCAACATTATTTATAGTAGTCGGACAGCCATATAACCCAAAGCCGGCAGGAAAAGGCGGCTTTAAACGAGGCATACCTTTTTTGCCCTCTAAGCTTTCAAGCAATGCCGTTTCTTCGCCACAAATATAAGCACCCGCCCCACGATGTAAATAAATATTACAATCAAAGCCCGAACCGCAAGAATTCTTTCCTATTAACCCTTCTTTATAGGCTTCATCTAAGGCACGCTGAATATTAGAGGCTTCATTATAAAACTCACCTCTAATATAGATATAACAATTATTCGCTCCTATAGCAAAGCTTGCAAGCAAGCAACCTTCTATTAATTTGTGCGGCTCAAACCTTAATATATCACGATCCTTACAAGTACCAGGCTCAGACTCGTCGGCATTTACTACTAAATAGCAAGACTTCTCTAAATTTTTAGGCATAAATGACCATTTCATACCGGTAGAAAATCCGGCACCTCCTCGCCCTCTAAGCCCTGATTTCTTAACCTCTTCAACGATGAAATCTCTACCTTTATCAAGCAAAGCTTTAGTATTCTCCCAATCGCCTCGCTTCTTGCTAGATTTCAAATCATGGCTTTGCTGCCCATGCAGGTTAGTAAAAATTTTGTCTTCTTCTTTTAGCATAAACTATTCTCCTTATGGCTTAAAAACGTCATTGCGAGGAAAAATTGAAAATTTTGACGAAGCAATCTCGTGCCAAAATCCTGAGATTGTCATGCAGCCTACGGCCACTCGCAATGACAATAAAGCCGGCCCAAGCAACAATGCCTGCTCGCAATGACGATTCTTTACCTTTCTATTACTTTTTTATTAAACTTCCTATTAACAAACATTGTAAGTATCGGCGCAGAGATAAAAATTGAGGAATAAGTACCGACTATTATCCCAAAAAATACAAGTACGCTAAAACTACGGATTGCCTCACCGCCAAAAAGAATAAGGGCTAAATTGGCAAGTAGCGTGGTAATGACAGTTAAAATAGTTCTTGATAAAGTCTCATTAATACTTAAATTTATAATTTCCGTGATATTTTTTTTATGATATTTACGTAAATTTTCTCTAATCCTATCATATATTACTACCGAATCATTAACGGAATAACCTATAATAGTTAACACTGCAGCAATAGTGCTTAAGTTAAAATCAAGCTTTGTCATACTCATAAACCCAAGAGCGAGTATTACGTCATGCACTAAGGCGATCAGTATACCAAGACCAAAATACCACTCAAAACGCACCCAAATATAAACCATAATCGCTAAGAAAGAGAATAGCATCGCCATAGCCCCCGCTTCTATTAGCTGCCTACCGACTTGCGGACCGACAAAATCTACCTTACGATATTCAAACTTATACGGAAAATTACTTTGCAAAGATCCTTTAATTAACTCAATATTTTTCATGAGATTTTCTTCACTACTACTACTGAATCTAATCGATAAATCACGCTCACTACCGAAATTCTGTAAGACCACCTCACCTATTCCAAGCTTGCCTAGAACCCCACGCATTTTTGGCAAATCAGGAGCTTGATCAAGCCTTACTTCAATAACTATACCGCCGGCAAAATCAATACCGAAATTAAATTTATATATACCGATCCAAATAAAGCTAATGAGTGATAAAATAATTGAAAAAGTGTAACTAACTTTTTTAAAATTCATAAAATCAAAATCGATTTTATTAGGTAAAAGTCTTAAAGGATAAATTTGCATTATTATATATTTTGTTGAATAAGGATTATATTTGTATTATATAGTAAATTCAAAAAGGTTAAATGATTTTTTATGTCAGAAGTAGTAATAAAAGAACAATTAGAGCAATATATAAGCAAAATAGAAAGATTAGAACAAGAAAAAGCTGATTTATCTCAAGAAGTAAAAGATATCTTCCAAGATGCTTCTTCACATGGATTTGATGTTAAAGCTATGAAATCTATATTGAAACTAAAGAAATTGGATAAAGATAAACTTGCCGAGCAGGACGCTATGCTTGAGCTTTATAGAGATACTTTAGGGATTTGAGGCATACGTCATTACGAGGAAATTACGAAGTAATTGACAAAGCCATCTAAGGAGTTTGTTATTATTTCATGAGATTGCCATGCAGCCTACGGCTGCTTGCAATGGCGTATTGAGTATTCACGTAGCAATGCACTCTTTCGCAGTAATGACATAAGAGATACAAATATATTTAAGCTTTTGCTGCCTTAGTTTTAGCAATAGGGATATGTCTCTCTTTAATTCTAGCCGACTTACCGCTTCTATTTCTTAAATAATAAAGTTTAGCACGACGAACTACTCCGTATTTTACTACATCAATAGAGTGTACTATCGGCGAGTAAGTCATAAAGCGTCTTTCGACTCCTTCACCGTGGCTAATTTTACGTACTAAGAAAGATGAAGTAATACCGCGATTTCTTTTTGCGATAACTACACCTTCATAAGCTTGAAATCTTTCCGTTAATTTTTCCTTACCGTCTTTCTCAATCGATCTATCAACAATTTTAACAGTTACCTTAACTGTATCGCCGGCTTCAAAATCAGGAATTTTTTTATTTGCAGTACGCTTTAAAATATTTTCCTGTTCAAAGCGGTCAATAATATTCATTTTTTAACTCCTTAACTCTATAAATCTTTAAGTAACTCCGGACGGCGTAATTTAGTAATCATATGTGATTGCTCTTTTTTCCATTCATTAATTAGCCTGTGGTTACCGGATAACAAAACACTCGGTACAGCTCGATTACGCCAAATTTCAGGTCTTGTATATAGGCTGCATTCAAGCCCGCCCTTAAATTCCCCGTCTTCTTCAAAAGACTCAGAAGATAAGGTATTTTGGTTCATTAAAACACCTGGCAGTAGTCTAATTAAGCAATCGAGAATGGTGAGAGTAGGTATTTCTCCGCCGGATAAAATGTAGTCGCCTACACTAATTTCTTTAACATTATACTCTTCAATTACACGTTCGTCAATCCCTTCGTAACGTCCACATAAGAATATGAGGTTTTTATTTTTTAACATCTCTTTAGCAAAGCTTTGGGTAAAGACTCTACCGCGAGGTGAAGGATAGTACATTTCAGCATTAGGATTTAAAGCAAGAGCATGATCTATGCTACTGCCTAAAACATCAGGACGCATTATAAGCCCGTTACCACCGCCATAAGCCTCATCATCAATATTTTTATGCTTAGTTAAACCGAAATCTCGAATATTAATAACGTCATATGACCAAATATTTTTATTTAGTGCTTGTCCTGCTAAAGAATGTCCTAGAGTTCCAGGAAACATTTCAGGAAAAACGGTTAAGATTGTGGCATGAAGTATAGACATACGTTTAAAATAGTAGACAGTACCAATTAACGCAATAAAATTATAATTTAATTATTTTCCCACCCACCTGTCCTATAATCTTCTTTTCTTTGTTTTTTAGCAGCAGCTGTTGTACCACTCCTAAATGCTTCAGCTTTTTGTTGATATGTTTTATGAGCTTGATCACTTTGAAATTTTTGAAATTCTGCTTTCTTAGCAGCTTCTATATAATGGACTTGTTATTTTCTCTAAGCGTCTCATAGCATCTTTATCTAAACTAATACCTGCTTCTTTTGCTTGCTGCTCTATTTTTAATGCTGTCTTATAACCTGCTGCTGCGTTTTTAGCTATAACTTGCCTCTGCATCAACCCACTTTTCTAGAATCTTTCTTCATTGCATCATTATATGGATTTATCTTATTATTTTTAATATCCTTTATTTGTTTTTCTGCTTTCTTTTTATCAAAAAATCTTCTGGCATAACTTCCCCCAAAATTTAAGTTAAAAATATATCTATAGTTGCATATATTTCAAAAAAAGTTAATAAAGAAAAATAGAGGTATAAGTAATTAAAAATTAACCAATTTGTGTTATAAAAACTTCATCACTTTCTCAGCGATGATTAGCTCTTCGTTTGTCGGCACAGCGAAAACTTTAACCTTACTGCTTTCAGCGCTTATTAGATGCTCATTTTTTTGGTTTTTTGTATCATCTATTTTAATGCCTAGCCATAAAAGTTTTTCAGTAATCATTTCTCGTATTACAGCGGAATTCTGTCCAACACCGGCAGTAAAAATTAGACAATCAACTCCCTCAAGTGCAGCAGTTAGCTTACCTATTTCAAGTACAATGCGATACACAAATAACTCTATAGCAAATTTAGCATCAGGTGAGTTACTGGCAAGCAAAGTACGCATATCGGAGCTTTCACTGGACATACCGAGTAATCCTGATTTCTTATATAGTAACTCAGTTACTGCTTTCGTAGTCATTTGCTCATGATCGATAAGATATAACACTACTCCAGGATCAAGGTTACCTGTCCTTGTACCCATCATAACACCGTCAAGTACGCTAAAGCCCATGGAACTTGTTAAACTAAGACCGTTTTTAATAGCACATAGACTACTACTGCGTCCTAAATGAGCTATAATAGTCTTTGTAGGTAAATCTTCCTTTGTCATTTCGTTAAAACGGCTGCTAACATATTTATATGATAACCCATGAAAACCGTAACGCATTATCCCTTTATCATAATATTTTTTCAGTAAACCGAAAGCTTTTGTAATAGGAGGATTGGTAAAATGAAACGACGTATCAAAACAAGCTATATGTGAGATTTCTTTATATTTTGGAAGAAATAAAGCCAGTACCTGCAAATTATAAGGTTGATGCAAGGGGCTTAGAGGTATTAATGCTCTTAAATCTTCACGAACTTTGTCATTAACAATAACCGGTTTATTAAAAATTTTCTCGCCATGGACAATACGGCAACCGGTTGCAATTAACTTGAGATTTTTTGGTTTTTTCCACCAATCTTCAAAAAGATCAATAATCATTTCAATAGCATCATCTTTAATGTCGGTAGCAGATGCCTGTGTTTTATTTATATGAAATAATATTTTATTATCATTGTTTCTAAAAAAATATTATAAATTTTATCCTTAACTTTTTCATTCTGAATTTCAAAAATAGAAATTTTCAAACTAGATGAGCCAGCATTAGCTATTAAAATAACATTTTTCATTATTTACCTGCTTGGATATGTAGCTTCGCCTTAGTGTGATTATAAATAAATGAAGCAAGTACACAGGAAATAATACGCATATCCATAGGATCGGCTCTACTTGTTAAAATAATAGGCACACGGGCTCCAAGAACGATACGCGCCATAACCGCTTGACCCAAATATTTTCGCTGCTTTGCAAGCATATTGCCTGATTCAAGATCATGTACTACTAATATATCAGCATTTCCTGAAACTGAAGAGCTAATGCCTTTTGCTTCTGCAGCAAATAAAGAAATAGCATTATCAAACGCAAGCGGTCCGTCAACTATAGCATTCGTAATTTGCCCTCTATCTACCATTTGCGATAAAGCAGCAGCATCAAAGGTTGTAGGGATTGCAGAAGTTACCGTCTCAACTACCGATAATACCGCAACTCTAACCTGCTTGTCTTCTCTGATCATATGCATTAAATTAATAGCATTCTGCACTATATCACGCTTATCTTCTAGAGTAGGACGAATATTAATAGCAGCATCGGTAATAATGAACGGTTTTGGAAAGGTAGCAACTGCCATTAAGAAAGCATGGCTTATACGACGTTCAGTACGTAGAGTCCATTCTCCTTATAAACTACCGCAGACATAAGCTTATCAGTATGAAGCGCCCCCTTGGCATAATAGCCGCAACTTCCTTTTTCTTCGCAAGCTCTACGGCTTTTTTTGCTGCTTCGTGGCTATGCTCAACATTAATTACTTGATAATCCTCAAGATCGACATTATTAACTTTTGCTACTGATTCAATTTTATGTTGTGGACCAATCAAGACCGGTTTTATTACATTAAATTGTGCTGCTCTAACTGCACCGAGCAATGATTCTTTATCGATTGGATGAACTACTGCAGTGTTAACAGACTTAAAGCCGTCGGCTCTAAGTAATAGATCGATGAAATGCTTTGCTGCTTCATCACAGTCAGGATCGTTGATTTCTTTTGGAGGAGTATAAGTAGTACCTAATTTCTTAGCTAGAATGGCATCTAAAAAAGTCTCGTTTATTATATGTTGCTGCTTCATAAACCCCTTAATAAATTAATCACTAACTTAATTAGATAGTATATAAGTTAATTAATAAAGGGAAAACTAATTATTGTTTTTAGCGGGCATTTCTTAAATGCTATTAACGCAACAGTGTATATTCGAATTCCGTGTAGGCATTGTTGCGTAGTTCGGACAATACCCTTAATGTCATTCCCGCAGAAACGAGCATCCAGTAAAGCATAAAAAAACTTGTTTTTTATATGCTTATTTTATCAAATATGTAACTTCTGTATCAATATTGAAGTTATTTTTCTGGATTCCTGCTTTCACCGGAATTACATAAGAGCTATATATCAATCATTTAAATAATTTCCAATTTCGTTCTTGCGGTGGAGAATCTTCTCTGCCTTCAGAAAAAAAATCATTAGTAGGATTTGAGCTTAGTTCTGTAAATAGTTCTTCCCAACTTTTTGCGGTTTTAAGCTTTTATCTGATGATAAATACTTGAGTTCTTCAGAACCATTTTTAGTTTGATCGTTCATCAATATGTTTGTTTTTACATATTCTATATACTGTAATTGTTAAAAAAAAACAATTATTAGTTATTCTACTTCATATTTCTTAAATGATCTTCTAATTTTCTTAGCTTTCTACCCTCGTTTACTATAGGCTTTACATAGGTTTGCATTTTGGCATTTTCTCTATATTTATTAATCTTATCGATCTGAGCATTGACTTCATCGGTAATGGCTTGCTTTCTATCCTCTATTTTATTTAATACTTCAGTACTATATTCATAATTTTTAACATCAGCATTAAAGTTATTAAGCTCTTCCGTAATCTTTTGGTCTATTTCAGCTCCCTCGGCGGTATCTTTAACTTTTTGTGCTATTAATGCCGGCATTTCTTCGATCTTGATATCATCTCTTTTGAAATGATCTTTAAGCTCTTTATAAGTTTGCTCTAAATTTTCCTGGGCTTTCTCGTACATAATATCATAATGCTCTTGGCGACGAATATATCGATCTCCATCTATAAATTCTGCATGTTTTCTATGAGCGTTATCTATCATATCGCGCATCTGAGAATCAGTAGCTTTCTCACGCATAAATCTGTCGCCCATCATTACCGGTTCACCTTCCTCAAATAACCTACCATGCACCTCATGAATAAGCTTTCTTTGAGCTAATTCTTGATAATATTCCACATCACTATGTCTACCTGCTTTTTCTAGTCTTGCTAGATATTCCGGTGATAATATATCTGCTTGAGCAGCTAGCGCCTCCTTATTAATATGCATTTGGAGCTCTTCATGTTCTCGTGCTTTTTCATCATCTTTTAATTTTTCGCTATAAGTTCTAAGCCTTGGATCGTTATATTCAAAATCATGCCATTCGGCACTGGTTAGATTACCCTCATAAGCATCACGTAAATCTTTACCGACTATTGCAGTTAAAGCTCCTCTTTTTATTCCTGTATAACCTGCATATATTTTTTCGCCTATACCTACACGCTTTGCTTCTTTTAATTTACGTTTTGTATCAACACAATGCTCTATCTCTTGCCAACTTCTAAGCAATCCTATATTCTTACCGAACAGACCAACACCTCGCCCGGACATTTCTTGGTGAGCATTTTTATAAGCATCTTGATAATCTCTAGTAAAGTTTGCATCGCTAGCGAGTTCACGTAAGTTAGCATCTTTTAATGACTTATCAAGCTCAGCTTTTTGTTCTTTACTTAAAGCAGCGTAATCTTTCACTCCATATTTATTTGCAGCAATTTTATCTCGAAGCTGAGTAAACTTCATGTGCGATAGTTCTTTTGCTTTTAATTGATTCCCCTTAGGTAAATTCTTTAATAATCCTGCAATACCGTTTTCATAATCCGTAATAGCATTCATTTTTACATCTTTAGAATCTATACCGTATTTTCTCTTAACCTCATTTTGTACGGTTTTATTTGCTGAAGAACCGAGAGCTTGCTTTTCAAGCCTTCCCATCATCATATTTTCAAATTTCTCGGCACAAAACATACGAACTTGCTCTTTCCCTGCACTTACACGGCTAGTTACAGGTGCACTTACCGTCTTAGTCACATAATTTAGCGGTCTATTCATTTGTTTCGCTGCAGATTCATAAGATTGCTGATTAACTTTTTGTATGTCTGTTAAATTACCTGAAGTACCGGCAATAAATTGTGCCGTCGATATAGCAGTATCGTTAAATTTACTTAGCAAATAAATAGACACAAAAATTAGTAATATCCCGTCAAGTTGGACAAATTTCCCATTTATAAAATTACTAATTCTTTTTGCATCTTTAACTAAATCTAAAAACGGTAATTCAATATAGCGTTCATCTATACACTCATACGCAGCACAATGCTTACATTTATCAGGGTCATTCTTACAAGAATCATCTACTATTATATGATCTTTAGGAACTAATATATTTGCTTTGTGGAAATTATTTATACCGCCTTTCATCGGTACTGGGAACCACCAATAAAATATTGAATGACCCAGGCTTGGATCTATATCCTCAAGGAAGCTACCAAATATTTCATTTATCGGACCTAAATTAGGAAAATCATGTTTACATACTGCAAAACCAAGCGTTGAATATATTTCAGTTCTGATGATCATTGAAATAAAAGCGATACCGGTAAATAAAATTATAGGCTGTAATGCATATGATATTAATTGTCTTAACCAATTCTCAAATAACGAACGAGTTATATTAAACAACATGAAACAAATAAATATCGGTCCCATAATTATAATCATACCGATAGTTATAAGAGCGGTTAGATAGATAATAGTGGCTTTAAATATAAGAAAGAAAATAAAATATAAGGCTATTAAATATAGAATGATATATATAAAACCAAGCCAATCAACAAATAGTAAAGAAAATAATTTAGATAAAGTTTGAGGAGAAATAAGTAACCCAAGCAAGCTTTGAGAACCGGGACCGGTAGCCGAAGCTTCATTAATTATTTGCAGTATTTGCTGAACCCCATCAATAAAAAATACGAATAAATAATCATGAAAAAATGTCCAAGCTTTATCAGTACTTAATAATATTGAGACTATACTAACTTTTAATATTCTAACTATAAGTTCGACATGAGTAAGGTTTATATTACCTATTAAAAAGGAAAAGCCTGTAAACATTATATATAGAGTTAAAATAGCCGAGACACTCATCCTATAACCCGACGTATCAATTATTTGTTGATAAGTTTTCTTTATAATCCCATCCTTACCAAATAATACTCCTTTTATTAAATCCGTTAAAAATTGTAGCGGATCGGGTCTAGTATCAGTAACTCCGGACTTTATTACTAATCTATATTGCCCGCTATTATCATTATAAAATTTATCTATAATCTTAAAATAAAGAGGAGATTGAGCATATTTTGACTTATCTTCACCTTTATATTGATAATTTATACCGCCGGCTTCCAAGAATTGTCCTGTACTACTAGTACTATAAAATTCATAGCCCGAAGTAAGCTCCTCTCCTAAATGCTGAGTTATACCTTGCGGTTTACTCTGTGAGTCCGGTGAAATATTGGGATCGGTATTTTTAGCGGCAATAAGAAAATAAAGCCCGACACCGTTTGTCATTATACATGGAGCATTACTAATCATTGCATCATTTTTATTTGCAGGATTAGGAGTACACATATCAAGTCTAGTATTATCCCAAAAAGTACACGGTTGTAGCTTAACGCAAAAAGCAGCCAAAGTAGTTGTGTTATTTTTTTGACCATACCATGGACACCATGCAGATAACTGACCTGAAGTATTTTTATCGCCAAGTATATAACTCCACGGTCTTACCATAATGGTTAAAGGATAGCCGTTTACTTTATAAGCACTATCACGCCATGGTGCTACCTGATTACCTTCCTGTCTTGAAGTAATTTCTTCCGGATCATATCTAGCAGAGACATTGAATTTGATAAAACCGAAATCATCAGGGTCAATACAAGTATCGCCGGTACAACCGGAAAGCAGCAATAGCGATATTAATAATGTAATAAAAATATTTTTGTTCATTTATTATGTGTTATTTCCATATGTCTTAATTTCAATGTCATTGCGCGCGACCATAGGGAGCGTGGCAATCTCATGCAGCAGTACTAAATTCCTGAGATTGCTTTGTCAATTGCTATGCAATTTCCTCACAATGACGGTAAAAATATTTACAATTATTCTTTCTGCTCTCCTTCCTCTTTCTTCACATCATTACGCTCAGCAAGAAATTTATTTGTAAATTCACCACCTACTTCCGGTTTTCTAGCTTTATAATTTTGATCAATTATCTTGTCTTTGAAAACTCTAGCCGGAGCCATTGCAGCCTTTTTAATCGGTTTTGTTACTGAATCTATATCCTGCATAACGGCTCCCACAGGATCAGAACGTTCTTGATAATTTCCTAATATTCGTGCCGGTGTAACATTTGTAAGCATTCCAACTACTATATTTACAAAAGTTACTAAACTATATGACATCAAGCAATATGAATAAAATAATAAAGCCGTAGTAAATAATACTAAGAAAGTATTAGCATTGTTCGTTAGAATATTCGAGCTACTAATTTCTGGAACATCCGGTACATAGAAAGGTATTCCGGGTAAGAACGGTAATGTAAAAGAGAAATGAATCGGAATACCAAGATTTGTTAAATCAAGCCCTATTTTTATTGGTATAAGAGTATCCCAACAGGCTCTAACTACCACTTTTAAAAGCTGCTCAGATAAAACCTGATCTATCAATAAAAAGAAAATCAATAATATTGTCGGCTGCACTACATAGCTAAGCAATGTCGATATCCAATTATCAAATAAACTTTTAGTTTTTTCAAATAACATTAATATTATAAAAAACGGTGCCAATGAAATCATAACAGTTACCCCTATGAATGCAATAACATAACCTATTATAACTTCTAAAATAGCTCTAAAATAAGTAATAAGTGAATAAATGGTTATAATAGCGATAAATGCTAAACCATTATGTATTTGTAATAATTCAATAAATAGTAATCCCCAAATCCTACCGTTAGTATATTTATCAAATATAGGATCAATAAAACCAAAAATATTAGATCTAGAGCTTGTAGCACCTACTACATTAGTTACAAAGAAATCAATACCGTCAGTAAATACACTAAAGAAGTATGTATTAAAGAAGCTCCAACTTTCTTCTCTAATTAAAAAAGCTACTATAGCTATTTTGCATATACGTGTTATTACTTCTACAGCAGTTAATTTTAATGCTCCTGTAACGAACATTAGCCCAAATATAGTAACATAAAGGGTTAATGCAGTTTTAGCTAAATTCTGCACTGCAGAATTTTTAACTAACTTAATATAAAAGTTTTGACTAAAAGTTCTAAACTGATCGGTAATAGGTTTAATAGCACCGTTATATATTATATCAGAAAACCAAGTTGTACCGGTATAATTAGCATAATTTACACTAACTACCCCTTGTATATTACTATTAGGATTTACCACCCTTAACCATAAATATCCATCTTGCGGGGCATCAGTCGCAAAGTTATAATCTACCGGCGTACCACGAACAGATGGATCAGGTAATGTACCATCAGACGTTATTAAATATTCTAACTTTATATTTTGTTGATCATCAGGATTAATTGAATTTGCCCCATTACCTATTTCAACAATCATCGAATAACAACCAAAATATAAAAAATTAGCTGACCAATCATTCTTATTTATATAATCTACAAAACTAGCATAATTTGAAAAATTTCGGCTCCACTCACTCATTAAAACTGAATTACTAAACATGTTACTAACTTGCCAATCGCTAGTAAAATCCATAGTACCACCGCTAGTGGCTTGATAATATATAAAGCTACTTTGAGTACTGCCTGAATTTACAAAACTCTGATCTCGTCCCTTAATAACCTGCCCGCCTACTTTAATTATCATCCCTCTACCTTGATCGTAATAGCAAACAGGGCTAGTATTTATATCGGCATTAGCAGGACAAGCCTTAATTAAGCCCATGAAATACTGTACCGCTGCCGTTATCATAGGCTTACCGACTATTACTCCATTATCGATATGTTTATACTTTGTAGCAGTACCCGTGCCGCTACATACAATTTTTCTTTCCTTATCTATCATATTACACACCTGCTCTGCAGAAGAGTAAATTATTCTATTATCAAAATCTCCAAGGTTACTTTGAGTATAAAGTGCAGAAGCAGCGAATATCGAGCTATCAAGTTCCTGTGTTAAAATATTATCTACGGTATTAGGAAGTTTTAGAGTATTAGGGCTAAAAAAATTATCTTTACCAACTAAACTAATATTTACTACATCGCCGGCCTTAACTTCAATTCTCGAATTACCGTTAGAATAGTTAAAATATTTAACAAAATCAGACATTTTAGTAAATGAAAGTGCATCAAGGTCTTTATCAGGCGGTATAGTCCCCGGTGTTTCACTGTTATTGTCTGTAACAAAACGAGGAAACCCTAAAGCTTCAAATTGTAATTTAGAATAATTATAAGTTTTAATGAAAACTTGCGGCATACTAAACCTTGGATCAATTCTATATAATACTAGATATTTTCTAGGTTCAGGAGTAATACCTGAAGTAGACCAATTTATTTTTAACAATTTACCTTTCTGAACAGTATGACCTGTTGATTGCCAAATTCCGGCTGTAGATAAATTAATTCCTATATTACCCTCTTGAAAACTTGTAAATTCAGGCACTTCTAAACAACCGAATAAGCTTTTTAACCCACCAAAACTGGTTGACATCCATGAAAAAGCATCATCGGCTTTAGCTGGCATCGCTATAAACAAAACTAATAAAACTAAACTCTTAAGAATTTTCATAATTTTAAATTGTTATCCAATACGTCATACCGTGGCTTGTCCATAGTATTAAATAGTAAATCCGTCATTGCGAGCAGCTGTATGGCTGCGCGGCAATCTCATGAAATAACTCCTGAGATTGCTTTGTCAATGATTTCATAATTTCCTCGCAATGACGATTTTCGATTCACCCTCTATTTCGGTGTTTCAGGTTTAGGTGGTTCTTCATTTGTCTTCTCGCCTCCTTCTTTTGGCGTATTTTTCCTATTTTTCTCAGCCTGATCTAATGTCTTATTGCGTTGTTTTAATCGTGCTTCCGCTCTGCCGGTAATACCTTGTCTTGTTTTATCATCCATTCCTATTGAACTTAATGCTTTTTGTCCTGCATCATGAGACATTTTACCACCAATTTCAGTAGCCGAAGGCCCAACAGCACTAGTTAATTTTACTACCATACGTCCTGAAAATTCGACATAACCGTACATACCGTAAGCAATAATAACTAGAGCTACGATATTTTGCATATTTACTCCCATCATACCCGACATATAATCCATTCCCCAAGGGGCAAACCAATTAATACAGAAGATAGGTACATTCAGCAAGGCAATAGGTAAAATAGTACCGATAAACGGAATTTTTATCGGTAAAGCACATTTCCAACACACGCTATAACCTAAAACAAAATCTAGATAAATGGTAAATAGTTGTGTTAGTACTATAATACCTGCCATCATAACTACCGGTTCTATCATATAGCGGATCGTAAACCTCACCCAATTATCAAATAAATACCTAGTAAAATCAAATAATAAGAAACTAATAAATAAAGGGGCTATACCGATTAATATACAAGTTGCCATAAATGCCATAATATAAACGGCAACAGCTCTAAGCGCCGTAATAATTACTATACAAACCGCAATAAAAATAATTATAAAATATATAATACCGCTAAGCCCAAGAGAAAGAAGTGCAAGTAATTGAGCGATAAAGGTTTGACTAAAAAATATTTTACTCATTACTGCATCTAAAAACATGAAAGGATTAGCAATAGTATTAGTAGAAGTAAACAAACTATATCCACTCATATTAGCAATAATTGAGTCTGAAAAATTGGTAATTGCATCAAAAAGATAGTTATTGAAAAATTCAAAGGTATTACCGTTCATAAGTCCGCTAACTACCCCGATTTTTGCTATTCTAATTACTAGCTCTTTTTGGTTTATCTTAGCAAAACCAAGCAAAAACATTGCTCCGTAAGTCATCACATACAGAATTAAAATTGCTTTAATATAGGTAAAAAAGTTAGTACAGGACGAACTATCATTAGCTTTATAACATACCATATTTTTAAAAATAGAAGTAGCAGCCCCTTGCACTTTAGTTTTAAATAACTGAAGTAACGGATTCATTACTTTAATAGTAAAACTTCCTACTTTTAAGGATGTTGAGAAATGTACTTTATAGCTACCTTCACTATCTTTATAGTCCCTTAAATTATTACCAGGATCATTTAGAATTTTCATCCATATATAACCCGCCTCATTTGCGTTAAAGCTATATTTACCTTCACTATCAACGCTAATTCCTTGAGGTGAATAGGTTTTACCGCTAGTATTCGGGTTTTCCAAAGGCTTTACTATGATGTATTGCACTCGTCCTCGATCATCAAAAGTATCGTTAAAACTATTACCGTTTTCTCTATAGCATTTAGTCTGTTTAATATTTAAAACGTATCCTCCCGTATTCTTACTACTATCTTGTGAGGTAGGAGACCACAGCCTATATTGTAAATAACTTTTTGCAATATTACTGTTAAAAGGTATATTATATATAACTTTATATAAATATTTACCGTCTTTATCTTTATAGTCAGGCGGTTGATCTGTATCTGCAACAAATTTAGCAAATTCTAGCTTAGCAGGCAGAGCTTGACTTACAGAACCCGCATCATTCATTTGATATATTAATCCAGTTGGTCCTTTGCCTCCTTTACCGTCCGCCGTATACCAAAATCTCCGATTCTTTTGAAAATCTCCATCGCTACATATGCCCGAAGTACAATGTACACCTCCAATATAATCTTTATCTTTTGGATTACGATTGCTAACACTATCAGGACATTGATCAACTGGAGGAATATTAGCATTATAAGAACATTGAAGGGCTGAATAGTCGATAAATAATTTACCTGTGTTGTCAGACCACGAAAATGTAAAACTCTCATCATCTAGGTAGTTTTCTGGTGCTGGTCTCGTTCTATTAACCCAAGCCATACATTTCGTTGTACATTCTGGTATCTTATCACAAAAAGGAAAACAGCCCAATTCTCCCCAGTTGCAACCTATTTGCTCATGCAAGGTAGGGCACCTCCATGTGACTTCACAATTCCAATACTGCTCTTTTAACTCGCAAGCATTGACATACTCACCTGAATAAACAGAATATTTTCCACAAATTGGATTATAAGTAGTTTTATTCTCTGAACAATCTTGCGTAACTTCAACACCTTTAAAAGCATCTTTAACTGTCGCATCCGTATTGGCAAAATTAGGAGATACGGAAACTAAAACTCTATCATTGGCGTATAATTCGGCAATATTACGCCATTCATTATTTTTTGCATCCATTATTAGAGAGACAGGTGGATTATTTGTATCGTTAATACGAGGAATCGGGATCATTTGACCGTTATCGTCTAAATTAGATCCAGCCCCTGTACGTTGTAAATTATCTTTCGGTATATAAGCTAAACACAAACTAACCTGACCGACCACTTGTAAATTCACCGGTTGGCCGTTTTCTACTAGCACCTGAGTATTTAGCCATTCACCGTAACGAGTAGGATCAGGAATAAGCCGAATCGTGCCGTCGGACAACATCTTAGTAGTGTTTACATAATTAGCATTAGCATTAAGGGTTATAGTACCGATTATTGAATCCGCTCCTCCTTTACCGTCCGACTCATATCTCATGTAGCAGCTGTCACCGACTTTTACTGCTCCTATCATACCAAGTGCTGCAAAAATAAAGCAAACTAACGTTGCTACTATAGCAAGTACTCCTAAAACTTTTAATAAGTTACCCTGCATATTCTATCATTTACCTCCACCCGAACCGCTTGCTAAATCCCCGCCTTGCTGCTGTCCCTCTTTACGCTTACCTCCAACACCCGGCTTATCTCCTACCAGCGGCTTACCTTGCGAAGCCATAGCAGCATCCTTAAGGAAAGCTGCTCCTTTCTTTACTAAACCAACGATTTTAGTGGGACTTGCCGTTACTGCATCCATATTAGGACCATTAGTTAAATCAGAAGCAAATCGCCCTATAGATTTAGAGAAGTAATAAAAAATAACCGAAAATACTAATACGCATAAAAGTTCTGCTAAAATAGATACAACATCTCTAACAATTGATTTTATTGGAAAAAGTATCAATAAATGCTCTTCCCAACCTTTACCTGCATAATATTCTAACATTTTATATCCAAAACTTTCCTGACATTGATCTGCCCCGCCAACAGGAAGCCTTAACTCAAAAGTACTAAATCTAATATCCCCTTTTTCATAATCATATCTAAGGAATTCACAATTTTTAAATATTGCGGAATCATACATAGTTATTAATAAAGCTATAAAACCTGCTACTACTGCCGGCTGCAATGCACATGAAATACATACTTTTAGCCACCCGTCAAAATAAGCTTTTGTACGAGTAAATAGAGCCATAGGAATGAATATAGGAGAAATATATGTCATAACATAAATAGTAATCATGCAAACTAAATAATGCGTAATAAAATATAAAAGTATAGATAAAAATATTACAGAAAATATTAAACCTGCTGCAAGTATAATAACATTTCCGGCCATAAAGAATCCAAACATAACGGTAAAAAATCTAAGTGCTCCTGCTTTACTTAAATCCTTCGGTCTGTCATTTTTGCCTTCAGGATCAAAATTAGGTATAGGTGTATTATTACCACGGGGACCATTGCCGACTACATTCCCTAACACTCCATTCTTATCTATATTATAAAGTAAATCCAAGCCAAGATAATAACCTATACGGCAATCAATCGCGTCCCATAAACCGTAAAATTTATAACCGTCCTTATACTTTGAATTATCAAATTGACATAATCCTCTAGAACCTGCTGCATTAAAGATCATCTGTGCAAAGTCCGGTGCTGCTCCTGTCAAAAGAGGTAATCCATATTTTAACATACCGTTTTCTTTTGTCGGCTGACCGCCACTAAAATCTAAAGGTCCAAGACCGATAGAAAAATAAGCAACAAATAAGAATTTTATTACAAAAAGAGCTATTTTTTCAGTACTTGCATATTCTGTATTTAGAGCCATATTAAAAGCAAAAAACATAGTATAAAGAATTAATGCCGCACCTATAATTCTCTTTAAATAACCTTGAAACGTAGAAAAAGCAGCAAGCTTAGTTATTCTAGAATTTTGATCTTGAGCACTACAACTCTTTCCAGCAAAAAATATTTTATTAAGCGTTGCACTCAAACACTGAACTGCAAGACCGGAAAAATTAATTAACGATTGACTATAATTTGCTCCCGTATAGCAACTTTTTCCTATATTACAATTCTCATCCTCAGGAGGGGGTGGAATCGGTGTAGCACTCAAAGATTTACATGCTACCGGCATCGGTCCCCTTGACGTAGGCATAACTAAACATAGATCATTATCCCATTTTTTAACCGTTAAAACGATATTCTTTAATACAGGATTTGCTCCAAGATCAGGATTATTATCGGTACTTAAATCACTAATCTTTTTAGAGTCACCTTCATTTAAAGTATACATGGTGCAAGGGCTACTACTACCTTCTACATTTTTAAAACAAAACGTTATACTAGACGCAACTGAGTTACAATTACCTCTCGGATCTTTCATATCAATATTACGAATTATATAGCCATATGCCGTGTCCGTTTCTAAATACCCATCTGAAGTAGTCGGTAAACTAGAACATGATTCTCCAAAGCCGGCAAAGCTAGCTAAGCTTACAGACGTTATACAAACTATAATAAATATCTTTAAGGTTTTAAGAGTTTTCATTAGCACTATTATCTTTTTTTTCTGTTACTACGCCGCTTTTTACTAACTCATCCCATGCCTTTTCAGCATTTGCACGTCGTTCTGATATTTCTCCTCCTTCTTGTTCTCTTACTCTTCCTCCTCCGCTTGCTACTAGTTCATTCCATGCTTTTTCTACTTTTACACGTTTATCTCGAATCTCTGCATTTTCCTTTATCTGTTTTACACCTGTCGGATTATCATGTTCCTTTAAGTTAAAACTATAATCAATTACTCCTGTACCTTTACTTGTGCTGTCAACTTTTTCTTGTGAAGGCAGAGTATTATCAATCTCTTTTTTACTTTCTTGATTATTATCTCTTATGATTTTTCCAACACGTGGTGCAGGTGTAGAAATAGAAGTTCTAATACTAGCAGGCGGTGGTGAAACAGCTTCTGTAGGAGCAGGAGGAGTAACAACATCTTTTACACGTTTATCTCGAATCTCTGCATTTTCCTTTATCTGTTTTACACCTGTCGGATTATCATGTTCCTTTAAGTTAAAACTATAATCAATTACTCCTGTACCTTTACTTGTGCTGTCAACTTTTTCTTGTGAAGGCAGAGTATTATCAATCTCTTTTTTACTTTCTTGATTATTATCTCTTATGATTTTTCCAACACGTGGTGCAGGTGTAGAAATAGAAGTTCTAATACTAGCAGGCGGTGGTGAAACAGCTTCTGTAGGAGCAGGAGGAGTAACAACATCTGATCTTGCTTCACTACTTACAGTTTTTGGGCTAGAAGTTGCTACAGAAGACGAAGCTGTCGGCGTCGACATACCTCCGCTTGTAGCAATATTATCATTTGGTAGTCCGCCTTTCCCTACCTCTAAATCACTTACTCCTCCACCTTGACCAGCTTTTAAATCACCAACTCCTCCTCTACTTGCTATCTGATCGCCCCCCTGAGTTGCAGCACCCGCAGTAGCAAGTACTGCCATAGCTGCCTTAAATATTGCTTGCGGTTTTATAGCAACATTATTAAGAGCTACTCCTTCCGTCATATCTGCAGCAAATTCAGCTAGCTGACTACTAAAATTATACATCAAATACAATGTAAAACATGCCATAACTAACGCAAGCAAAATATTTTTAATTTTCTCAAAAAGCACTTTTGGAGACATGAAAAACATTCCGGGCCCTAAAACTACTCCTGATAAAAACTGGAATTTAGCAAGAAATTTATCGGTAGGGGTATTACCCGGTTTACTATCGACAATTTCACTTACACTATCTTTTGTAAAGTTAAATACCGTGGTAATAGGGTTATTTAACATATAACCTAAACTATTTTGACAGCTTTCTACGGCATCTTTATCAGGATACTGTGACGTATCATCCCAATCATTATTAATGTAAAATATTAAAACATCCCTCTTAGAAGTAATGCCACCTTGAATTTTGTCTTCTATACTATTGTGAATTAACTTGCTCTTATATTGACATTTACCATAGAAACCATAATCATATACCGAAAACATCGTGATCATAAAAGTAACTACCACCATAGGTTGTAGCAAGAACGAGATCATTAGTTTAACCCAGCTCTCAAAATAATTTCTTGTATATGCGAATAAAAACATAGGTACAAAAAGAGGAGCCAAAATACCGAGTATTACTATAGATATCATACACATAATCGTTGCATTAACCATAAAGGCAGCAACCGAAATCACAAGCAATGGATAAGAAAGAGCGAGTGACACCAACATCATATTACCGGAGATTATCGCCGGAATTAGCAAATAAATATATGGTGGAGCACTAAAACTAAAGAAATCAAAATTTAAAAAATCATGACTGCGATAAGCATTTTCGACAAGTAACGTAGATAATATATCAAGCCCTAAATAATGAGCTACCCTACAATCTAATGCATCCCATAATGCAATATAAGAAACGGTACCGTCATAAGAAAGATTGTTAAATTTACATAAACCGGACGGAGCAGCATTCATAACCCAACTTGCTAAACCGTTTATACCGTCAAGTAAGAAAGGAAACGCCCACTGAATCATGCCGTCTAACCGGTCATACGGAGAACCATTACCAGGGGTTATATTAATTCCTATTGAAAAATAAGTTACGAATATCATTTTCAATATAAAATTTATATACTCACTTTTTGGCGGCACTTCACCTGCAAGTAATAGTTTAAAGCCAAAAAACATAACATATAAAGTTAGAAAAGCCGTAACTATTTTATACATTCCTACTTGAAACTGAAAGAATGCACTATCTTGCCTTGAAACCAAATTAACCACTTGGCTTACATTATCAAAACTACAAACATCTTTACTAATTAGTAATCTAGCAATCATTTGCCTCATACATTCTATAAGAGGAGAAGTCATGACTACTGCAGTTTTTGAAGCATTATAAGCTTTTTGATAACATCCATCACCTGCTGCACTACAGGAAACTAAAGCTAAAGGATCGGTAGGAGTTTTATTTGGATCCTCAATAAAATCCTTATCTGCTACATCCATAAAGCTATTATACATGGATTTTGGAAACGGCTCTTTCATATATTTACAGCCAACGGGAACGTCTCCTGTAAATCCTTTTGTCGATACGCATATTCTATCTTTATCTTGAATAACTTTCCAATATATTACAGGAAAGCCTAAATCAAATGCAAAACCGTCATCACCGGGCTTACCACTATATGGAACATGATATTCCTTTTTTTTATTTGCCCACGCTGTCTTTATATCATCCCAAGGGTCGCTCCCTGTTAAGACGGCTTTAGCAATAGCAAGTGCCGATTCTGCAACAGATGTTGCCCGAGATACAATTAATTTAGCATTATTACATAAAGCAAAGCGTAATTCTGGATTTTTAGGATCAATTCTGTTTTCACGAGTACATTGACCTCCGGGAAAATTCCCAAAGTTACTATCGTTAAATAAATCACTGTCGTTTATTTTAAGCTTTAAAAACGTATTCATGTATAAAACGGGAGAGACAAGATTCATTACCGCAAAAGTAAAGAACGGAGCAACAATACATGTATGAGAAAATTCAGTACGCAGCAAATCGCCTACGCCTTGGGTTTCGCAAGTTAAGCCACTCAAAATATCTACAATGCTATCAAGAGTATCTTTAGCATGAGTTTTAGTAACTATTCCTAAATTTAGGGCAAAGCTTAATACTAATGTTATAAGTATACTACGAGGAAATAATTTCATAACTAGTTACTTGCCTCGCATTGTAAAAATGTCATCCCGTGGCTTGTCCACGGGATCTCAGAATACAGTCTGTGAGACAAGATCCCGCGGTCAAGCCGTGGGATGAAAGACAGGCATTTATAATGTTTTAACTGCTGCATAAAATATAGGTAACCATTTATCCGGATCATTGCCGTGTTTCTCTCTAATTTGATCGAGCAATATTACAGTCTCAACTCTACCGGATAAAACACTGATTATGTTATCCATACCATCTAAGCTAACTTTTGCCACTACAGCATCTATTCCTTGTTTTATTAAAAAATAACGTGTAGTAGGGTCGGTAGTTTTAATTAAAATATATTCTCGCTGACTTAACATAAATGCACTACGATAAATATCCGTAGCTTTCAAATTAGGTAAAAAAATCTGCGTAGCTGTTTGTTGAATCAACGTATCACTAATTCTACTTTTTGCAGCATCTTCGACACTCTGCGTAGCAAATATAACAAAAGTATTTAATTTTCTCAACACTTTTAACCAATCTTTGATCTTAGGTGCAAATACCGGGTTATCGATTAAAGCCCATGCTTCATCAAGTACTATCATAGTTTTCTGCCCATCTAAAGAGATATTAATACGATGGAAAATATATAGTAATACCGGTGCAAGGCTTACAGGATCTTTAAGTAATTCAGTCATATCAAAACCGAATACTCTTGCTTTTTGTAAATCAATATCATCTATTTCATTGTCAAATATCTTAGCGTGTGAACCTTTACCAACCCACATTGCAATCCTACTTGCCAAACTATTTGGTGTATCAATACCAAGAAATGCTATAACATTACTAAGCCTTCTATCTTGTTTTGCTAATCTAAAATTACCGCTTACCGCTTGAGATAAGATTTTATTATCTTGTGCAGTTAAACTTTCACCGTTAGAAGTTACAAGCACACGAAGCCACTCTAAAATAAACGTTCTATTCTCACTAGTATCTTCAAGCTGTAGAGGGTTAAAGTTGCATTTTAAACCCGGATCAATTACTGTATAAACTCCCTTTAAAGCACGTATAAATATTTCTGCTCCTCGATCTTTATCAAAAAAGAACATACGAGGTTTGAATTTTTGTGCTTCAGCACATAAGAAATTCATAAGAACTGTTTTACCGGCACCGGTTGGACCGATAATGAGAGTATGTCCAACATCCCTTACATGGAAATTAAAATAAAACGGTGTACCTGAAGTAGTATCAAGTACTGTGACATATTCTCCCCAATGGTTATCTCTAATTTTACCGAGCGGATAATTATGTTGTGAGGCAAAGCTAGCCATATTAAGAGTATTTATAGTGGATTTACGCACTATATAATCCATATTTCCCGGCAACTGTCCCCAATAGCTAGGTTCCATGTTAACTTTTTCTCTAACCGGCTGAATTCCTGAATTAGAAAGCTCAACTGCTGCCATTGACAATATATCTTCCAAAGCTTTAATATTATTTGCGGAACATAAAAGCGATAAATGATGCTCACCGAAAGCGATATCACCGCTAGTGGCCATATCAAGGGCCGTATTAATCTCAGCAATTTGTGAAGTAGCTTTATCACCGGCTTGTATCATTCTATTTTGCTGTAATTGCATTTTACCGATCGCTACTGTTCTATTAACAAAGACAAAGCTTTGCGTCATAACAAATTCAAAAGGCATTTGCAGGAATCCGTCAAAAATTCCTGCCGAAGTATTAGGACCGTATTCAAGTATACTGATCATTCCAGCATATTTCTTGCCAAGCGGACTTCTTGCTTCAATAGTACGAGAATCAAAAAATAAGCGATGAGTCGGTAAATATTCGTCAATAGTACCAAGCGGTAATGCTATAGGACCCGGTGAATCGCCACAATTGATTAAAGATGAAAGGAATTCTAAAATTTCACAATAACTACCTGACTGCGTTTGATAAACTCCAAGTAATCTTGCTCCGTAACTTCTGAATGTATTAATCACTCTAGTTGACATTTCTTGAAGATTTTCTTTCATCTCTTTCATGTCGTTTTCCCAAGCGGTTTTATTAGATTTCTGTCTAAGCTTCTTTAGAAAATACTCAACTATAGCAACACCGCCAGTATCAGGCTTATATAAAATACTAACATATAATTCATTAAAAAACGACCTAGCCCCAGCATGTTTCTTACGCCATTCTGCACCTAAATAAGTAATAAAATCATTAGGGACTTTTACGGTAGGATCATAAGTAAATTCCGTATCGTCAAATATTACTGCTTTACGTCTTCTAATAGTATGGAAATACATAACGATATTTCCCGAAGCCATATTTTTAAGTAAGGCATTTCTGATATTCTTTTTAATGTCTAGATCTTCATCATCAGCAGTTTCAAAAGAAAATCCATTTATTTTAATAACTTGTAATAAAGAATTATCTTTTGTTAAAATAGTATTACTATCCCAATGACATTTATAAGGAATAAAATGCGAAGTGGGTCTTTCTTGTTTAGACCTTAATTCTTTAGCAGCTCTAGTTCTAAATAATTTCATTACCTCACCTGATTTAACTATTTTGATTTATTTTGTCAGTTATACCTCTTTTTATGTCATTCCCGCGTAGGCAGGAATCCAGATTTTTTGTTGTCATCCCGTGGCTACGACCACGGGATCTTGTATCACAGACTGTGTCCTAAGATACTGCGATCAATGCGCGGCATGACATAAAACTCAAATATTATACGAATTTGCTCTGTAGTAAAATTTATTAGGACATTGGCTAGTTCTTGACATTTTATTTAAATAAAGCTCTATGAATCTCGGTTCTTTAAAACATATAATATAAGCTACCAAATGCAAAGCAGCTGCAATGAATAAAATCATAATGCCGTTATTCCAAATAAATACTATCATCGTCATTATCATATTTAATGCAGCAAACTTAATACTTACTCCAAATATCATCGGCGGTCTAGTTAACCCTACAAATAAAAGATCGGATGCTAATGCTCCTGCCATAAAAAACCTCTATTAATTTATATTAATATCAAACATAGTTGACAATATTGAATTCGGTGCTTCACTATTCACAAAATGTACGTAACCATTATTGTTTTCAAGGGCATTAACTGCTATCTTAATTAATGCTTCTTCGATGAAATTATTACTATCATCTAACATTGATTTCAACAAGTTAATATCTCGTATTTTTATATTATACGGAAACGTCTCGGATACCTGTAATATCTCATATGGCAATATTAAATGTTCTGCACTTAATGCAGAAGCAATTGTTGCTAACGTTAAGTTAACATTTAATAAATGCGTTTTCTCCTGATCGTCGCTCGCAAACGGTGCTATCACGGGTATAATATTATTATCTGCAAAATTTAATAAAATTTCTGGATTAATCATAATAGGCTCGCTTAAAAAACCAATATTTATAACATCATGATTTACAATTTTTCGGTAAGATAGTTTTGATTTTTTTGCTTGCAGTAAATTAGCATCCTTACCTGAAATACCAACTGCATAACAACCTATACTACTTAACTTTGTTACTATAAGCTTGTTAACGTAACTGGATAAAATTTCCATAATAATAGGATTATTTAGAGAACTATAGTCGCTTATTTTACTAATTTTTTGACTAAAATTTTCATCTATTTGTGATACTAAAGACGAACTTCGTAAATCAATATGATCATGTACTATATATATTTTAGCACCGCACATCTCAAGCAATCTAACAGATTCAATAAAAGCCGTAAATAATTTATCGTCAATAATAATAGTAGCAGGTAATTTTAGAACTATTGCTTGATTCTTCAACTCACTACTACACTTTATTATATTCTTAATTATAGCAATGTTATTTAATGAAGAAATACTATCTACCTCTTTATTTTTGAAGTTTGATGCATTTTGCCAAACTAGCTTTAAGTTCTCTTGCACCTTCTTTACTCCTATTGCTTACATACATAACATTACATGAGTAGTTTAAAGTTGCAAGAAAATTCTGTGCTTCATCGTGAAGGTTTTTATGATCCGTAACTTTATCGGATTTTGTGAAAATAATTTGAAATTCTCTTTTATTGGCAAGTAATAGATCAGCTACTTTCTTATCATTTTCTTTTATACCCCTTCTTGAATCAATCAATAAGTTAACTAACCTTAAATTATAACTATTTCGTAAATAATAACTAATTAACACTCCCCACTGCTCTTTGACTGATATAGGAACATTAGCAAAACCATAACCGGGAAGGTCAACTATAATAAGTTTATCTGCAAGGTTAAAGAAATTGATTTGCCTAGTACGCCCTGCAGTATTAGAAACTTTAGCAAGATTTTTATTATTACATATCGTGTTTATTAGGCTTGATTTGCCGACATTTGACTTACCGACAAAAGCAATTTCCGGTAATGAAAAATTGGGGATTTGATTTATATTCATAGCACCGGCTACAAATTTAGCTTGATGACGAAAAAGCTTACTGCCATCAGTTGATTTTGTAGGCACTATTTTCTGAGTAGTCATAATTTGCTTTCGTATAGGAATGGCATCAGCAGACTGCAATAACGCTATAAGTGAGCTAGCATGACATTAAAAAATATGGTAGCGGGGGCTGGATTTGAACCAACGACCTTCAGGTTATGAGCCTGACGAGCTACCGAGCTGCTCCACCCCGCAATAATTGAGAATTGACGATTTATCTGTGTTATATTTTGTTGTTAGTGTCATTCTTGTGTAAATACCGAGTAGTCGTAGACTGCACGGCAACCCAGAAAAAATAATAAAAAAATTCTATAAATCAAAATCGTTTACTGGATTGCTTCGTCAATTGCTATGCAATTTCCTTGCAATGACGATTTGTTATTCACAAACAAAGCCTAGCTAGCTTCTTTCTTACTACCGAAAGAAAGACCTGAGAATCTTTTATTGAAATCACTAACACTTTTGTTCGATTGATTTACTACATTTCCAGAATCTTTATTCCATGCCGGATGCTTTCTAAAATCAACATCCATTAAAATTTCACCTGTAGGATGAGTAGACATTGTTTCAAAAACATCGCTTCCTACTTTAATCAAAAACTTTTTATATTCTGGATGTATACCACTTTTCATAATGATTTTGCTGTTTTAGTCTGAATTATTTTTTTCTTAATAGCTCTAGCGTTACTTGATAAAACATTATCATCGGCTTTTAGAATATATGCATCAAAACCCCCGGCTTTTTCCACTGAACTAATACATCTAGCATTAACCGATAATCTATATTCCCCGGCTGTTATATCACTTGTAAACTTAACCGATCTTAGGTTAGGTTCAAAACGTCTTCTAGTTTTACGCTGAGAATGTGATACATTGTTGCCGTATAAAACACCCACACCTGTGAGTTCGCACTTACGAGACATAAGCTAAATACCTTAAAACTTATAAAATATACTTCAAGTAAATGAAGAGTCATATACGAAGATCAACTTCAAAAAGAGCTAAGAGTTCACACGCCAAGGAGCGGAGCGTATACTTAATACGTGAGCACCGCAGATCTTGTAGAACGACGTAGCCAATTTTGAAGTTCATCCAGTATATACAATAGATAAAGAAGATAACGCAATACTCCCCTAGTGTCAAGAGATAATTATTTTGTAGCTAAGTATTAGCTCATGCTTGATTTTTATTAAATAACAGAGTTTTATATAAAAATATAAATTAATTAAACTATTATAAATCTATGCTTATTAATGGGAAGCCAGTTCAAGGTAATATCACCGGACTAATTAAAAAATTAGGCGAGTTGCCTTCAAGTTTTCCTGAATATATTAGTAATCTTACTCCAAAACCATTAAGTACAAAGGAGCAAATTGATCATAATCAAGCAGCTTTTTGTATAATGAAGGATTAAAATTATATAGCAAAGATAATCATCTTGTTGCTCTTAAACAACTACAACAAGCTGAACAAATTGCTATAGGTCAAACTGACAGTAATTTTCTTTCCTACTTTCCTATATTAATACTATGATAGGACGTAGCTATCAACAGCTAGGACTGTTTGATAATGCCATTCAACAATTTCAAGATAGCATAGAGAATTCTTTTGAAGCAAAGCAATATTATAATGTCGAAAATTCATACAAAGCATTAGTCACTGCATATCAACCATAAGGAACATTAGCCAAGCTAAAGAATTAATGGCAAGATTAGCTTTAGGAGCTGCTTATAACACTCAAAACCGTAAAGAAAATTCAATAGCGCAGTATGCATATGCTTACTCATTACAGCAAGGTATAGTTGATTATGAAGCTGTTCGTGTAGAACAGCATAAAGTTGGTTTTTCTGATAAAGAAAAGATAGGCACTGATCACATTCAACAATGCGTTGCTGTAATTTTACATGATCCATTAACTAAAAAAACTGCATTAGCCCATGTTGACAGGTTTACTGATGCTGGTGCTTTAACACATGATGTAATAAGCAACTTTCCTCCTAATACTCAATTAGAAGCTTATTTAGTAGGAGGGCGTGATAGATCTGCAGTATCAATTTCGCTATCAGATGGTAATATTCGTAAAGTAACACAAGAATTAACTAACCACTTTAACGTAAATATAAAATCTGCAGATATAGAAGACAAGGGCGCCCCATTAGGAATTATATTTGATCCAATAACAGGTAACTGTTCCGGATAGAGAGGATAAAACAACCGCTGCTAGAAAAGTACATTTAAGTATAGGAAGTAATACTCCTGTACTTTATAAAGCTTTTGATTTCACTAAACATAAAAATATACCTAATCGCTCTTTAAATGAAATCCAACAAAAACATATTATTCAGCAATATTTATTAGGATCTAATCAAAATCCTAATTCTATGGACACATGGCAATCTAATCAAATATCAAGACCACTTACTAAAGTAGCAGAGGAAATTCAAAAAACTAATCCAAAATTAGTAAAAAATGTAGTAACTAAAAATATTAGTACTCGAGTTCACGAATTGAATCTAAAGGATCAAGAACAAACAAAAATTGTAAATAATTTAATAGCTAAAACTGATTATTTATTATCTAACAATTTAAATCCGTTGGAAAGTGTACGTTCAGAAATTAATAAAACATTAGCACTTACTCATTCTACCTACCAACAAGATAGTAATATTAAAAAATCCTGGATACAAAAAATAAAAGATTTGTTCATAAATATTTTTAGTAGTAATAAAACACAAAATGAACCAAAATTAAACTGAACAAGTAATAAGATATTAAAAAAATATAAGTACTAAGACAAAAATAGCTGCACCTAGCTATACTCTTCCCAATAAAAATATTGCTTTACACAAAAATAATCAACAAAGTAAATAAACTATGCAAATTGAAATTAACTCACAAGAATATAAAATTTTTGATATAAATGATGACTTAGTAATTTATACTAAAGATTTAAATGAAGAGATTGCCTGTAGTGTCTTTTCCGTAAAATTAAATAAAATAGCATTAGCTAGAAATATTAATTCACAACAGTTAGAGCAATGAATTACTAACTTTAATCAGAATGAATTGATAGAACAAGCTTTAATAAAAGTACAAATAATTGGAGGTAATGATTCGCCTGAATCATCTAAATACTTGGAAGATATTCGTACTACTTTAAATGGTATTGATAATAATACTAATATGATTAATATAATAGGTTTAGATGCATGTAAAAATATACATCCCAATTATTTTGAATTAGATGGCTATCACGGGGGAGTTAGAGCTTTAGATTAAGTGTAGAATATTAAATTGATACTATTAGAAGAGAAAATAGCTGAGATGTGGGGCGTCACTAATAGCAATATTTATCTTTATGGGCCATTTAGTAAAGAAATAAAGATAGGTACGATGTATTTATACGTGAAATAGGCACAAGACAAGCCTAACATAGTACCGATAACGATTATACGGAATTTTGCAGGACTAAAAATTAAAATAACTATTCCAAGAATAATTACTATTTTTATGATATCATCTGTCGTATAAGAGCTAGAATTTATAGCATAAACATTTAGATTTATACCTAGAAATATTATTATACATAATAAGTTCTTAAACATTTTATACCTCTATAGGCCCAGTAGTTAATCCATTTATAAATTGTTTTAAATAAGGATTATCACTATTACGCATGTCATCTTTACTACCGTACCATGTAATTTTTCCTTGATAAATCATCGCTACTTCTTTAGCTATTTTTGCGGCACTAATCATATCATGAGTTATAGTAATCGTAGTTGCCTCTAACTCTTCTTGGATTTTTATAATTAATTCGTTGATAACATTTGCCATGATAGGATCAAGCCCTGTGGTCGGTTCATCAAGAAATAAAATCGACGGTGTACTACAAATAGCCCTAGCAAGGGCTACTCTTTTTTGCATTCCTCCCGATAATTCGGCAGGGTAAAGCTCGAGTATTCTAGGAGATAAACCAACGGCATTAAGCTTTGCACCGGCAAGGTCGTTTTTTTCTTTCTTAGATAATTTTTTAGTCTCGAAAGTAATATTATCACGTATATTTAAGGAGTCAAATAATGCTCCGCCTTGGAATAAAAAACCTATACCATCCATAATCTCAAATTTTTGTTTACTTGAGATATCTTGGATTTCTACATTATCAATAAAAATTTTACCTTTATCAGGTTTAATCAATCCTACTATATTTTTAATTAGAACTGATTTGCCACTACCGGAACCACCTAAAATCACTAATGAACTGCCCTTTTTTACATCCAAATCTATTCCGTCTAACACCTTATGATTAGCAAATGATTTATATAATGACCGAATTTTAATTTTAAATTCTTCTACACTCATGCATACTCCAAATAAACAAAAAAACTGTATACTCGTTTAATTTGGAAACGAGCTAGGCGTTTATATTTTTTGACCGCAGCGTACATAAACGTACGTGAGGATCAAAAAATATAAAACAACAAAACCAATTTTTCAAATTAAACAAGTATACTATACTTTAAAAAATAATTCGGTCATTAAATAATTACTGATTAAGATAAGGATAGAAGAATTCACTACTGCCGAGGTAGTTGCTCTTCCAACTCCCTTAGCCCCTTTACCTGAATAATAGCCGCTATAACAACTTATTATAGAAATAATAAACCCAAAAACTCCTGCTTTAACAAGACCGGAAATTACGTCAATCGGTTCTAAATACTGAAAAGTACTGGTTAAATAAGCTGCACTATTAAAATCAAGTTTATATACCCCTACCAAATAACCGCCCATAACACCAATTATATCCCCGATTAAAACAAGACAAGGCATTGTAATAATAGCTGTTATTACTCTTGGAAAAACTAAATATTTAATAGGATCGGTAGATAAAGTATATAAAGCATCTACCTGCTCCGTTACTCTCATTGTGGCTATTTCGGCGGCGATTGATGCCCCAACTCTTCCCGCTACCATTAGTCCAGCTAAGACAGGTCCAAGCTCTCTAGTCAGCGACAATACTACTACCGTTGCAATAGAGCTTTCAGCTGAGAAACGGGAAAAACCGATATAGCTCTGTAATGCAAGTACTGCCCCTGAGAAAAAAGTCGTCATTGCAACAACCGGAAGCGAGTGAAACCCGATAAATAATAATTGTCTGATGATTAAACTCAAATATAAAGGCGGTCTTATGATACTGCTAACGGCAGCAAAGCTAAATAGAGAAAAACTACCTACACTTTGTGCAAACTTTACAGTACGTTTACCGACCGCATTAGCTATATTGAATAACATTTGTATTTTTTCTATTTAATTTAAGTACGCTATGTCATTTCTGCGCAAGCAGGAATACAGTAACCTCTAATGTCATCCCGCGACTTGATCGCGGGATCCAGTCTTTTTTAATTTTTTTCTGGATACCGTGGTCAAGCCATGGTATGATACAGATATCTACCCGATATACTTTCTTTTATATCTACTACCAAGGTTAGTTAATACCTCATACCCGATAGTACCTATAATACTCGCTATTTTATTGGGCGTGCAATAATTTCCGATAATTTCTGCTTCCTGCCCTAGAAAAATCTCGGATGGTGGTAGATCGGTAACATCGATATTTATTAAATCCATCGATACTCGCCCTACTATAGGAACGCTGCGACTGTTAATAAATACTTCGCCTTGATTGCTAAAATTACGACTAAACCCATCAGCATAACCAAGCGGTAACGTTGCAATGACACTATCACGCTTAGTTGTAAAAGTCATATTATAACCGATATGGCTATCTAGTGTCAAATTCTGTAAGTGAATTATAGGAGCTTTTAAGGTTACGGGATTCTTTGTTAAGGGATTAAGACCATATAAGGCTGCCCCGGGTCTTGCTAAATCAAAATGGTAATCCTGTCCTAAAAATATGCCGCCGGAATTAGCAAGGCTTGCTTTGACGTTTGGGAAATATTGTAAATAAGCTTTAAATCTGTTTAATTGTTCTAGATTATAAGGATTATCTATTTCCTCGGATATAGCTAGATGGCTTATAATATATTGTAAATCTAGCCCTTTTAACAAATCACGATCATTAATGAGCTGCTCTATCTCATCAGAGCTTAAGCCAAGACGATTAATCCCCGTATTGAAATGTAAATAACAAGGCAATAATCGGTTTTTCAAATTACTAAATTTTTGCCAAATTTCTATTTGTTTTAAGTTATTTAGGACAGGTGTTAAATTATATTCTATCAGCTCTAAAGCATCATGTTCAAAAACGCCGTTAAGAACTAAAATATTAACATCTAATCCTAAAGCGTTGCGTAAATTCACTCCTTCTTCACTTGAGGCCACAAAAAAATGCCTACAATTTTCTTCTATTAAAGCTTTAGAAATTTGTACTGCTCCAAGACCGTAACCGTTAGCTTTAACGGCAGCACCGACTAATGAGGTTTTGCACACATCTTGTAATAAAAGGTAATTATTTTTTATTGTAGATAGATTTATTTCTACAGTACACAAGCTCATAGTATATTTATTAACTTTTTTACGATGATAGACAATACGGGTATTATATGAAATTTTGTAGATAAGTCACTTGTTTCTAGTATCCGTGATAAAAATATTTCTAATAGACCTCTTGCATAACTTGCTTCTAAAGGTAATTTGTACGTCAATCCAGTACTCGCATCCTCACGTACTAAAGTGTACGCTGCGGTGCTGCGTTCCGTGTTTCCTACAAATTCCTCTTTATTAGCTTCGTTCTCCAAGAGGTCTATTAGCGAATTTTTAGAACCGGCCGGCAGAAAGCACTGCATGAGTTATAAAAGCACTAACCGATAAAGCCGAATGTTCTTTTAAAAATCTCGCTGCTTTTACGATTGTTTCTCCACTATCTATAATATCATCAATTAATATGCAATTTTTGCCCTCTACACTACTTGTTATTGATATCAATCTCGCAATTATTATTTATATCCCTTTCTTTGTTTATATAAGCTGAATCTATATTTAGTAAATTACTAATTTTTTGAACTCGATTGATACTTCCTTTATCAGGTGTAACTATGACGAAATTGCTATAAGTGCTTAAAAACGGGATATATAAATTTATAGGTTCAAGATTAGAAACAGGAATATTAAAAAATTTCTCCATTTTATCGGAGTGTAAATCAATAGTAATTACATGGTTTACTCCGAGCTTCTCTAAGAAATCTGCTATTAACTTAGCAGGAATTATATTTTGAGAATTTATATTATCTTGCCTTGCATAACCAAAATAAGGCATTACTAAAATTATTCGATTTGTGCTCCCGCTTTTTTTGCTGCATCTACTAGCAAAAACAACTCAATTAAGCGATCATTAACGGGTTTTGATGTGGATTGTACTATGATTATATCTTCATTATGAAACGATTTTTGAATTTCTACTTTTATTTCGGAATCATTGAAATAGGTAATTTGCGGCTCAATATATTTAATATTTAATGCTATAGCTAAACGCGTTGCAAGTAACTTATTACTACTGCCTGCTAAGATTTTTATGTGAGTGATTTATGTTGTTTAACGCTATTAGCGAGCGCGGGCTTTGTTGCGTGGATATCTAATCGTCATTGCGAGCAGTCGTAGACTGTGACAATCTCATGCAATAATAACAAACTCCTGAGATTGCTTCGTCAATTGCTACGCAATTTCCTCGCAATGCCGACGAGGTGTCTACGCAACAATACCTCCTCACAATGACGATTTAAGATGACAGTGAAATAAGCTTAAGAACGACTTTCTAATTTTTGTATTAGTGCCTTAAAGCCTTGATTTTTTAAAGTATCGGTAAACTCGTCTTGTTGAGCTCCAATAAGACTTACACCTTCCGTAATTATATCAGAAACTTTAAAAACGTCTTTTCCGTTTCCTTTCATTTCACGTACAAGATATTCTACTTTAATAGGGTCTTGCTCTTTATTACTAATGATATTCATAGCAACCATAAAATCGGTTGAGCTTAAAGGACGAACTCCTACTATTTTAGGCTGTTTGCCTTTATAATCTTTTATTAAATCAGTATAAGATTTAGTAACATATTTAGAGTAAACTTTGATGAATTCCTGAACCTGCCCACCTGATAAAGTTTTTATCCCATTTCTGCCTAATGTATATTTAGCCATCCAATCAAAATCTAGGTTCTGAGACATTAACTCACGTGCTTTAGCAATTTTTACTCGCTCAGATAACTTACTATCGTTTAATATACTAGAAGCTTCATTTACTAAATTAGTAACGTAACTGTTCAAACCGGCAGGCACTTTTTCATTAGAATAAGCGTAAAACGTCATAACTAATAAAAATAAACCTGTAATAATTTTTTGCATATAATCCTCTTTAATTTCATTAATTCTTGGGTTTAGGACATTTAAAATTTTCAGGATATTGAACCGATGCTTCACGAACACGATGTAATGCTGATCTAATAGCCACATAAGGATCGGTAGAATTCTTCATCACATAATCACTAAACGGTAATACAACATATCGATCGTTTATTTTACTAACTGCTAGTACTCCTAAGTCAAAATCATTATGAGTGTAGTACATTAATGGATTAAGAGCATAATTAGTAATTACCGAATCCGTCATATCTCTTGCGTTAGTACTACCGATTATCGGCAATACTAAATAAGGACCTGGGGCAACTCCATAATGTGCGAGGGTACTACCGAAAGTTTGACGATCAGACGGCAAACCTACTTTACCTGCCACGTCAAATAAACCGCCTATGCCAAGCGTCGTGTTAATGAGAAACCGCCAAACGCTTTTCATAGTTTTATCGTAATTTAACTGAAGCCCGTAATTTACCGCCGTAAGCGGTGTATCGACATTATTGACGAAACTATTAACGCGTGCTTTTACGTAATCATTCGTGATGTTCTTATAACCTATCGCTAAAGGACGCAATATTATATAATCTAACACAGAATTAAATACAAACACTTTACGGTTGAATTTTTCATATGGATCATAAACTTCTATGCAACCGTTTTCATTGCTTCCACCATTATAGTTATATATTTCATTATCAACATATTCAAGATCAGCTCTTATCGATAATGAACATAAAATAATGGATAATATAATTAATATTCTCATTGATTTATGCTGTTTTCTTACAAACAATAATACTATATTTATTGTTTTCCGCTAGTATTATTTCTTCCGAAGTTAATATAGTAAAATTATTTTTTTGTAAAAAATTATTTATTTCATTCAAGTTAAAAATAAATTCTTTGCGTTTTACTGAAAATTGTGTCTTCGTCGCATTCGGTAAACAAAGGGCAAAATACCCTTGTTTATTAAGAGATGAGTATATTAAATTAAAATATTCTATTAAATTGTTAGTAAACGATAATCCGCAAAAACTAAAAATAATATCAAATTTATTAGAGTTTTGTTTTAAAAATTCATCGATAGCAATATTATATATTTGATCGTAAATTTTAGTGTTCGGGTAATATGTTTCTTGTAACTTATTCATTAAAGCAGACACTTCTACACCGGTTAAAGTAAAACGTTCCGGAAAACGTTTTTGTATTTCATAACCTACAAGCCCTATATTACTTCCAAGTTCCAAAATAGAGTAATTATCCGGTAAATCAGATATCTGCTTAAGTGCTTCATTAACAAACCTATACGGAAGATGGATATTGTTATCGTTATTAAAAATAGTAGGATAATATTGTGCAGTTAAATCACGATATTTTCCACAAATTTCTTGAGGTATTTCAGTAATATCCTTATAATTTTTCAAAAAATTTATAAATATAGGTTTATATTTTTCATTAGATTTTTCTAAATATTCTATAGCTTGCCTGTAATTATTTTTTAAAAAATAAACCCATCCGAGTTGAGAATATACTTTAGAATCATTAGGATTAAAAAATTTATCAACTAGTTTAAACCTAAGTAATGCATCATTTAAATTACCTCTATATAAATGATCGAGTCCAAGTTGATAATTAGTTTCGGTTAAATGAGAGAATTTATATTTACAATCACTTATATAATTTTTAAATTCTAAAATTTTATTCTTAATAAAATTTGGTACATTTATTATAGTTAAGCAATAATGTTTGATTTTGTCTTTTATTTTACCGAGCATAGTTTAATTACTAAATTAATATTACTTACTATAATAAAGCATATCTTGATAAATTTTTAAATAAAATAATAATTTTACTTGTGAATTAATGGTATTGAAGCTAGGATGTACATGTTATTATATGTACATCAGTAGGTAGCTCATGAACTCAATTAGCGGCACTTCATTTAGAAAAAACTTAAGCTCTGTACTAAATACCGTAGAAAACGATCATGTCCCTTATATTATTAAAAGAAAAAATCATAAGAATATTATTCTTTTAACCGAAGAAGAATATGAATCTACAAAAGAAACATTATATTTATAATCTAATCTTGCTAATGCGAATCGAATAAAAAAATCTATCGAACAAGCAAAAAGAGGCGAGTTTGCTAAAGTTAATTTAGATGATTGAGATTGAGTGGACACTAAAAGCAGTGGAAGGATTTAGCATATTGGAAAAAAATACGATATTAAAAAAATATGAACGTATTAAACTTCTAATAAAAAATATCCAAGAAGCACCGGTTACAGGTATAGGTAAGCCCGAACCTTTAAAACATATATTATCAGGTTTATGGTCACGTAGAATTAACCACGAACATAGACTAATATATTCTGTCAATACTAAACAAATTATAATATATAATTGTAGATTTCATTATAAGAATTAATATTTATTTCTTGAAATTACCGATTTTACTATAGCTTTCATTTAATACGGACTCAAATTATGTCAATTATTTCTACGAAGCTAACTTCTATAAAACCGTCGCCGACCCTTGCAGTCGTTAAAAAAACTCTTGAACTTAAAAAAGCGGGAGTTGATATTATCACACTCGGTGCCGGTGAGCCTGATTTTGATACGCCTGACAATATTAAGGAAGCAGCGATTAAAGCGATTAAAGACGGCTTTACTAAATATACTAACGTTGAGGGTATGCCTCTTTTAAAGCAAGCAATAAAAGACAAATTCAAACGTGAAAATAATATAAATTACGAACTTGATGAAATAATAGTAAGCACCGGCGGTAAGCAAGTTATATATAATTTGTTTATGGCATCTTTAGACCAAGGGGATGAGGTAATTATTCCAGCACCCTATTGGGTTTCATATCCTGATATGGTTGCACTTAGCACAGGAACACCTGTTTTTGTAAATTGCGGAATTGAAAATAACTTTAAATTAAGTGCAGAAGCTTTAGAACGTTCAATTACGGATAAAACTAAGTGGCTTATTATTAACTCACCTAGTAATCCAACAGGTGCAAGCTATAATTTTGAAGAACTAGAAAATATTGCTAAAGTTTTAAGAAAATATTCACATGTAAACGTAATGTCCGATGATATTTACGAGCATATTACTTTTGATGATTTTAAATTTTATACATTAGCCCAAATAGCACCTGATTTAAAAAAGAGAATATTTACCGTAAACGGAGTATCTAAAGCTTATTCTATGACGGGTTGGCGTATAGGCTACGGTGCAGGCTCTCAAGCTTTGATTAAAGCAATGACTATTATTCAGTCGCAAAGTACTTCAAACCCTTGTTCAATAAGTCAAATGGCTGCTATTGAAGCATTAAACGGTCCTCAAGATTATATAAAGCCTAATGCTTTAAATTGTCAAAAAAAGCGTGATCTTGCTTTATCAATTTTGAAAAGAGTAAAATATTTTGAATGCTATAAGCCCGAAGGGGCGTTTTACTTATTTGTTAAATGCGATAAAATATTTGGGCATAAAACTAAATCAGGAACAATTATTGCAAATAGTAATGATTTTGCCGAATATTTACTTGAAGAAGCAAAAGTTGCCGTAGTACCTGGTATCGCTTTCGGCTTAGAGGGATATTTTAGAATCTCTTATGCTACTTCTATGGAAGAGCTAGAAAAAGCTTGTATTAGAATTGAGAGAACAATCGATGTCATTCCTGCTTAATTGCATGGATACCAAATCGTCATTGCGAGCAGCCATAGGCTGCGTGACAATCTCGTCAAATATCCTGAGATTGCTTCGTCACTTACTTCGTAATTTCCTCGCAATGACGGAAAAGTTAAAAAGCCACCTAAACCAACAAAAAAATAATGCGGAAAGTTTTTAAAAAATTTTTAAAAAATAATAAATACGTACTTAGTATCATTACTATTTTACTATATTGGTATTTGCGTTTTGTTTACTTTACTTCAAAGCAGAAATTTATATTTTACGATAACGGCAATAAGGAAAAATTCCTAAACGAACAAGGGGTAATCTTTGCATTTTGGCATAATATGCTTGCCTTAAGTCCGTCTATGTTTATAGGACATAGAAATATCTATGCTTTAATATCACCGCATTTAGACGGAAAAATTTTAAACGATCTAGTAGGAAAATTCGGTTGCAGAGTGATAGTAGGTTCTACTAATAAAAATCCAATTGGAGCTTTACGTAATATTATAGGTAAGTTATCTCAAGGTGCAAATATAATAGTCACGCCGGACGGTCCTAAAGGACCGGTATATAAAGTAAATAGCGGTATTACCGAAATTGCCTATAGATATAACACAAAACTTATTACTATAGTCAGCTCCACTTCTAGATGTTTCAGATTAAAAAGTTGGGATAAATTAATAATACCCCTACCGTTTGGTACCATTAAAATCATAGTTGGCTCGCCTTTAGAACTCACAAATGATAAAATACAAAACCATATAAGCCTTGAAAAACAATTAGCAAGCTTAACAGAAAGTTTAAAGAAATGATGTTATTATATTATGCTTTAAGCTTTATATTATTACCTGTTTATTTTATCATAATGCTTATACGTTTATTAATAGGTAAAGAAGATATAAGACGCATCCAAGAGCGTTTTGCTATTGGCAAACACAGACAAGACTATTCATTAGACTTCGTGCAAACGTCCGCTAATCAAGAGGAATTTAAAGGAGACACTTCGCTGCGAACCACAGCGTATACACTAATACGTGAGGATGAAGGGTTAGGATCGACGTATAAATTACCTTTAGAAGCAAGTTATGCACGAAGGCTGATATGGATTAATGCAGCAAGCATTGGCGAGTCTATGGTAGCTTTAACATTAATACATAATATAAGTAAACGCTACCCTGACGTTCGTTTTCTAGTAACTTCTTGGACTAACAGCTCCGCTAAAATATTAACTGCCAAATTACCTAAAATAGCAGTTCACCAATTTTTACCGATAGATAATATTATTTTTACTCGAAAATTTTTAAGAAATTGGCAACCTGATTTAGGCATTTTTATAGAATCGGAATTATGGCCGTGTACTATTAATGAGGGAGCAAAGCAGTGTAAATTACTACTAGTTAATGCTCGTATTTCCGATAAATCGTTTAAAGCTTGGCTACAAAGAAAAAGCTTTTTTCAGCTTATTCTCAAAAATTGCAGTAAAATTATCGTACAAAGCGAACGTGACTTACAAAAATTCAATGAACTTGGCGTATCAGATGCAGTGAATTTAGGCAATATTAAATTTGCCAACGAAAAACTTCCGGTTAATCAAGAAGAGTTATCAAAATTAAGCTTACATTTAGACAATAAGCGAGTCGTGCTATTTTCCAGCACTCACCCCGAAGATGAAGAGGTGATTTTGCCTATAATCAAAAACCTAAAAGAGCAGTTTTTAGACTGCTATATTATCTTAATTCCAAGACATCCTGAGCGAGTTAAATCAATTATCGATAATTGTAAGTCACATAATTTATCCGCTACCGCTAAGTCGCAAAATGATTTACCTGTTTTAAGCGATGATCTTTATATAGTTGATAGGTTCGGCGAAATGGGACTATTTTTTTCTGTAGCTACAATTTCTTTTATCGGCGGTTCTTTTAAACAAGGCGGACATAATATTTTAGAAGCAGCATATTTCTCTAATTGTATTATATTCGGTCCCGATATGAGCAAAAACACCGATATCGCTAAAGGCGTACTGCAAAATGAAGCAGCTATCCAAATCAAAAACGGTGAAGATTTACTAACTAAACTAACATATCTACTCAGGTCTAATAATGCTCTAGAACTTACAGCTTACCGCGAAAATGCTTTAAAATTTATTAAGGACAACCAAAAAGTCCTAGATGAATATTTAAAAGTAATTACGAAGTTTCTTTGATAGAATTTAACTAAAAACTCTTATTCTCCTAAAAGCTCTATAGTAAATTCAGGATCTACGTGACTGATTTCTATACTTCCGTTATGTTCTAGTATTTTCTTATTCAAATACCTATAATACCCACTACTTATAGGCAAAGAACATAATTCACCTTTATAAACGGTTAAGGCCGGATACCATTGGTTATGAAAAATTATAGGTGGGTTTGGCAACGATAACTTATTTAATTTTCCGTCTCTACCGTAATGTATCTTTAAAAAAGCAGGATCTGCTTTAGGCATGTTTGCCCCATCAGAATATTTTAAAATTAGAATTAGCGAAATATCAAAAGTTTCTCCTGTATCTTCTGTAGTATCAGAGACAATCTCATGCTTCTAAATTCTTGAATCTTAACTATACGCTTGTTATTTAATCTTAATGTTAAGGAAGCTTCAATGGTCTCTTCCAACATAATACCGCACTTATAACCGTTTTCGGTTTTAAATTCTTTTTGAACAACTTTACGCTTAGTAGGTTCAGAAAATATAAATTTTTCCTTACCGGTGCTATTAAAAATTACTTCCTGGACCGACGACTTCTATTGTACCAATTGTCACGTTATAAGCGTTTGAAAGGGTTTTAGCTCCAATCTTTGCACTATCTACCAGTTTTTTTCCGTATATTTTAGCCTTTTCTCTTTTAGATGTAGGAGTATTAGGGGGAGTTTGCTCTAAAGGATCTACACGATTAGTTGTCATCGACTGAGTGGGAGTACTCGTATTACCTCGAGACGAAGGATGCTTTGTTATATAAGTTATTTTACTTTCGGCATCAGTACCGAGTACTGCTATTTGTCCACTTCCTATCTTATAGGCGTTTTCTATAATTTTACTTCCTGTGACGGTAACTTTTACTGCCCCTTCTACTGCTTTATAACATACATAACCGGCACATACTATAATAACTTCAAGCAATTCGGCATCATTATCACTATAATTAGCTTGTCTCCTACGATGCTCTTCAGCAGCATAAATTTGTGCAGCATATTCCTCTTGTGTCCTTGACATAAAATGCTCTTCATTTAAACTAATAATAACAATTAATGTAAGATTTTCTATGATTAAGTCAATATAAATCTTTTATTATAAAGTAAAAAACCGAAAATTATTTATTAATAGATAGTTGATTATAGTTAGAAAGATATTATAAATACGAGTTTAGAATAAGCACTTATCCTAAATTCGCCTTTGTTTGCTTTGAAAAGGTGTGAGTGAGTATTCACGAGTTTTTTACTGTCACCTAGTTCAATTGACCACGGGAAGGTATTATTGCGTGGATAGAAAAACGTATTCGGTGTCATACCGTGGTTTGACCACGGTATTCATAAAAATAACTAGTATTAGGTGTTTTTATATTTTTACTGGATCCCGCGATCAAGTCGCGGGATGACAGGATAGAATTGTGTCTGCACAACAACGCATGCTTGCAATGACGATTTGGTATCCACGCGGGAATGACATTGAAGCTATGAAACAAGCCCATTAACCTTGCGTAATGGCAGCTACTTCATCGGCAAAGTTTTTTTCTGTGTGTTCTATACCTTCACCAAGTTCGTATCTAATAAATTTGGCAATTTTAATTTCTGCACCGAGTTCTTTTTCAGCATTTTTAATTACTTCCGCAACGGTAAGTTTAGGTTCAAATAAGAAATTTTGCTGAAGTAATACAACTTCCGAGAAGAATTTACGTATTCTACCTTCTACCATTTTTGCTATAATATTATCAGGCTTTCCTTCTTCTTTAGATTTTTCAAAAAATACTTTTCTCTCACGCTCTACGAGTGCTTGATCCAAGCTTGAATCATCTATACTTTGCGGGTTATTTCCTGCTACATGAACAGCAATTTGTTTAGCTAAAGCTTCTAGTTTTGCTTTATCTTTTGCGTTAGACGCAAGACCTACTAATACGGAAATTTTTCCTAAATTCGGTACAACTTCATTATGCACGTACGAACCGATTGCTCCTTCAGATATCTCTAATACATCCATACGACGTAATGTTAAATTTTCACCGATTGTAGCGATATTTTCTATAATTTCTTCTTCAACTGATTTACCGCTTTGCATTTTAAATGTTTTTAGCGTGTCTATAGTTTTTGCAATTACTGCAAGATTTGCAATATCTTTAACTAGATCCTGAAACTGCTCATTTCTAGCAACAAAATCCGTTTCGGAATTTACTTCAATTACCACTCCGGTAAGCCCATCAACTTTTGCAGCCGTTAAACCTTCAGAAGCAATGCGTCCGGCTTTCTTTGCAGCAGCAGCTAAACCTTTCTTACGAAGAAAATCAATAGCTTCTTCAAAATTACCGCTGGTTTCTATTAATGCTTTTTTGCAATCCATCATACCTGCACCGGTTTTTTCTCTTAATTCTTTAACTGCTACAGCACTTATATTTATTTCACTCATACCTTACTTTCTCCTTAATTATTATATTTGGCTTGGGTTGTAGCTCGAAGAACGCCCCTGGTGTCACCCCGTGGCTTGCTCCTAGGGTCTATAAAAACAATTTAAAATACTAACATTAATATTATTAGTATTTTTAAGCTGGATCCCGCGATCAAGTCGCGGGATGACAATGGGAAATCCAATCAATGCAACAACACTTATGCATTATCAGAATTTTTATTTTCATCGGCATCATTTAATACTTGCTCAAATTCTGTATTTGTCTCTTCATCAATATTTTTCGTTTTAGAGAATTTTTTAGCTTGTTTTAATTTAGAAACATTTTTAGAAGTTAACCCCTTATCTGTATGCTCTTGCATAGCACCCATATCAACTCCTGAAGCTTTCATTGATTCTTCAAGTCCTTGTAATGCCGCATCTGCAAATAAACTACAATAAAGTCTTATTGATCTTATAGAATCATCATTACCCGGAATCGGATAATCTACATTATCAGGATTAGAATTAGTATCAACTACTGCAACTATAGGAACATTAAGCTTTACCGCTTCATTAATTGCGATATGCTCTTTATTAGTGTCAATAACTACTAGAAGATCAGGTTTAGAATTAAGATTTCTAATACCGGCAAGAGATAGAAGTAATTTATCTTTCTTACGGCTCATATCGAGTATCTCTTTCTTAGTATAACCCATAAGTGCTTCTTCGTTTTCTAAGGTTTTGTCTAACTTATTTAGCTTTTCTATTGAACCCGCAATAGTTTTCCAGTTAGTTAGCATACCACCAAGCCATCTATGATTTACGTAATACTGCCCGCATTTTTCGGCATATTCCGCTATAATATCGCTTGCCTGTATTTTAGTACTTACAAATAATATTTTACCGTCTTTTTTTACAGTTTCATATATTGCATTCAAAGCAACGTTCATTAAAGCGACACTTTGTCTTAAATCGATTATATGAACATCATCACGTTCACCATATATATAAGATGCCATTTTAGGATTCCAGCGTGAGGTCTTGTGACCGAAATGCACGCCCGCATCTAATAATGCTTTAATGTTAACAGATGGTATTTTTGACATTTTTAAATTCTCCTAATTGTTAGTTTATACCTCCGTAAGATGTCCATTCTAATGAACTAACATATATCTTACGTGTGAATTTTTTGCTTAAGTTTTGGATAATCGTCATTGCGAGCAGCCGTAGACTGCGTGACAATCTCATCAAATATCCTGTAAGATTGCTTCGTCAATTATTACATAATTTCCTTGCAATGACGACTTACAAGCCCATAAATTATATACGCATATTGCGTAATTTACAAGCTTTTATTCTTTGCGCCAAATAGTAGTACCATCAGGTTGATCTTCTAGAATTATTTTTTCCTCTAATAACTGGTTACGAATTTGATCGGCTAATAACCAATTTTTTTGTTTTTTTGCTTCCAAACGCTTATTTACAAGCTCATTTATATAGAGTTCATCCACACCGCTATTAAACCACTCGTGTGGACTCTTATTCATTAAACCAATAAAATTAGCACAAGTAATAATAGCAGAGGCGTTAAGCTGCCTTTCTTCTTCAGTTTTAGAAATAAAAACACCTTTAGCGTAGTCATTAATGATTTTAACGGCAAGCGGCGTATTCATATCATCAAGTAAGCTTTGCATGAAATCATGAGGTAAATCTATTTTCTGCACATTAATATTTTCTATAGCTCTATACCAATAATCTAAAGTTTTCTTAGCATCTTCTATAGCTTTATCATTATAATCAAGAGGACGCCTATAGTGACTACTTAATAAAAATAACCTTACTACTTCTCCTTGAATTTGTTTATCCATTAAATCCCTTACAGTAATAAAATTACCAAGAGATTTACTCATTTTCTCACCGTTAACCGTTAGAAACCCATTATGTACCCAATATTTAGCATAGGTAGAACTTGGAAAAGCACATCTACTTTGAGCAATCTCATTGGTATGATGCGGAAAGATTAAATCTGCTCCGCCGCCGTGAATATCAAAATTCTCACCTAAATATTTGTAGCTCATGGCTGAACATTCAATATGCCATCCAGGGCGACCAAGTCCCCAGGGGCTTTCAAAATTCATATTTGCCGATTCATTTTGCTTTGCCGGTTTCCATAATACAAAATCTTGTGGATTTTTTTTGGTTTTACTATTTTCTACATGCACTCCCTCAAACATTTCTTCTAAATTTCGGTTAGATAATTCCGTATAATTTGGCGCTGATAAAACATCAAAATAAACATGATTATCAGCAATATATGCGTGATCTTTTGCTATTAAGCGTTCTATTATTGCGATCATTACATCAATATGCTTTGTAGCTTTCGGCTCAATACTAGGTAGCATACAACCTAAATATGCCATATTTTTATGAAACTCTTTCGTAACTTTATCAGTCAACTCATCAATAGTAACACCAAGTAGTGCAGCTCTATCGATAATTTTATCGTCAACATCCGTAATGTTACGTACATATTTTACTGCCTTCTCACCGAATATTTTTATAACTATACGATAAAGTAAATCATATACTACTCCTGACCTACTATTGCCTATATGAGGATTATAATAAACAGTCGGTCCACATACATACATTTTTACGTTATCTTGATCTTGAGGATTAAAAACCTCTTTAGTACGACTAAGAGTGTTATATAAGCGCAATTGAATTTGCATATTTTATATTTACCAAAAACTGAAGTACATTTCTTTCAAAATTAGTATTACATACTCCTTTTGAAAAAAGTTTAAAATTTGGAGTATACATTAGCTTGTGATATATTAAACACATTTTGGCTAAAAAATTCATTGGTTAACAAAAATTAGTAATTAATAGTTCACATAAGTTAACAAAAATTATATTATCCGCCTCGTTTGTATTGAATAATAACTAATCGAGGTTTGAATGAATTTACAAAATTCCCACTCAAAAAAATATGTTTTAACTTTTTTCATGTCAACATGTTTGTTGACTAGTAGCTTTTTAAGTACAAGTGCTAGAGCGGCAAGCTTTAAAGATTTAGTTAATAAAACCCCGGCATGGGAAAAGCACAATTCAACACAGCAACAAAATATTTGGAAAGATTTGACTCTAAATGAAAAAATCAAAAAATGGCAAGAAGCAGCTTTAGTTCCTAGTTTTACTCAAGCACAAAATGATCTAGGAATAAAGTATAAGGAAACAGATTTATCAAGTTTTTTAGATAATACTAGACATAAAGCAAGACAAGCAAGAGCTGAAATTTTATTATACATCGAAAGAATAAAACAACAGGATTTTGATACAAAAAAACAAGAATATATTAATCAAGGTGTAGTTCCTACAGATATAGAAGCAGCAACAAATCTTGGAATAAGTTATGACCCTAGCAAAATAGACCATAATGTAGAACACGATCAAAAGGTACGTCGTGCAGAAAAAGACAAAAAAGCAGTAATCGAACTATATATCAGCTCAATAAACAGAGATATTAAATACAAACATTATGTTGATAATGATATTATCCCTGAAATACAAGAAGTAAGGACTGCTCTTAACATGAATAAAGATGATGCACAATCTTTTGTTGCTTCAATAAGAACTGAAATTATGGAAAACGCAAAGGGACAATATATAGCCGATAGCCATATTCCTACAGAAAAAGAGTTAAAAAAGAAGTTTGGTATATCTCGTGATGATAATAGAGACGGCTATATTAAGTCAATAAGACTTAAAGTTATGGAAAACGCAAAGGGACAATATATAGCCGATAGCCATATTCCTACAGAAAAAGAGCTAGAGCAGAAATTTGCTGCTGATAAAGGTGAGGCAACAAATTATATCGCATCAATAGCAACTCAGATGATGCTTGGTAAAAAATCGTACTATATAGATAATAATATTATCCCTAACACTGACGAATTAATGAATGCATTTAATATAGGGCCAGTAAAAGCAACTTCTTATATAAACCAAATAAGAGCCGGAATAGAAGCAAAGCAGTTTCTAAACAACAATGATACTACTAAACTATCTACCGGACGCTCTCAAAAAAAGAGCGGAAGCAAAAACGACCATTGGTATATGTCAAATCAAAGTATAAATGATACAGGAACATCTTCACGGATTTTCACAGGTAGAGAAAAGAAACAACGATATTTTTTTGATCCTATAAGTACTTTTAAAACTCACTTTAATACTAAAGCAAGTAAGGGTAATTTAACGCAGTCTCAACACACTATAAATAGAATAATACAACAAGAAGAAAATATTGAAGAATTTAAAAATCTTATTAAAACAGATCCTATAGCAGCATTAACTCTTCAAGTAGATAGTAGTTATAAACAAGAAGCAGTAACGACTATCTTAAGTGATTTTAATGATGATACTATTCAAAGGGTATTATTTAGCAATGATAAGGGACAATTAGATTTCAAGACCAATATTGACGTTAAAAATAGACCTATTTTACAAGAATTATTAGAAAATAGTTCTTCTGAAGAAAAAACTAAATTTGCTGAAAGAATTCAAGACTATGCAACACGAAATATATCTAATAGTCAATTTGAAGAAAAGGCACGATTAGATCTTATCAAACTAGCAGCAAGTCAAGATAAGCGTTCAGTAGAAAACTTTTTAACTCTGCAATTAGAGTTAAAAAACAGAATGCAACCCTATATTGTAAACAGCGTCTATGTTTTAACACCAGAAATAGTACAAGAAATAAATATAGAACTAAAAAATAAAGGGCTAATAAGAGATAGTTTAACTAAAGACTATATGATTAAACTAGCCAAAGAAGTAAATAACCACACATTAAATTCAGTAATTAAAGTAATATTATCTGATAGTAACATACTCAGCAATGAAACCAATAAAATTTTAGGGTTAGCAGTAGGTAATAATGCAAATAATTTAGAACAAACACAAAGCGGCATTCCGAATCCACCACCTCTACCGCTCAATGGGGATATTCCAAATCCGCCTCCTCTACCGCTAAACGGAAGCATGCCACCACCGCCCTTACATTCTCAAGGCTTTAGTAGCAACTCTAAACATTTTGATTTAAATCAGTTACAAACAGAATATCCTCACATACATTCGTTATATATTCAGTTTACTCACAATACTACTGTTCAATCAAAAGCACCACTTCAACCTACAGCTTCTAGTGCAACCAGCACAGGCAGAAGCACGCCAGAAACAGCTTATGCCAAACTATATGCAGAATATAGAACTGAGACAGGAGGTACAAAAGCTAATGATTTACAAGATCAGCTTATAAAAAGACAAGCTGATCTTACAAATGTTATACGTCAAATATTAACAGAATCATACGCCAACCAAGGAGCTGACGAGAAAACTCTTGTAAATTTATTTAGCATTTCAACCCCTGAAATCGCAGAAAAAGCTAAAGAAGCTTTTAACACCCTTGCTCAAGACCAGTATATAAAAGATATAACCGTAAATGGTAAGAAAACAATAACAAGCGAAGAGATAATTAAAAATCTTTTCAATGAAGACACTGATGATGCAGTAAAACGTATTTTATTATCGTCATGTAAAATATCTGAAGAATTAAAGAGACCTATTAAACTTGAATTCAATAAATCAGCATTGATTAGAGAGTTACAGGGCAAACAAAATCCGTTTGAACAATTAGAATTTGCCTATATTAATGCAAAAAACTTCGATCAAGATATATTTAGCAATAGAGTCGACGAGTTAATTAACAACCCTAATATATTAACTATAGCACAACAAGCTACTTTTTTAATAACAGAAGATACAAACTTAAGAAAAACAATTAATTCTGATCAAGCACAGGCTAAACTTGATGATTTAAGAACAGCTATTTTAAGCACAATAAAATTTGAAGAATTAATTACAGCAAATTTACCTCAACATGATTTTATTGCTATAGTAAAGGAAAAAGACCCCGCATTATTACAAGAGTTTTTAAAAGCTACTACTCTCAAACTAACAGGTAATAATAATTTAGATCAATTAAGATTAGCTTTGCCTTCATTTACAGACATGAGCAATGAACAAATAAGAATTCTTGCTAATAAATTAAAGATGCCTATAATATTAAAAGCTATTCAAGAGTGCTCGCAAGAAAAAGCTAAACAACACATCCATACCGGAAACATGCCACCACCACCACCGCCACTGCCTAATACACAAGATTTGGAATTAGCTTATCTAAAAAGTTTAGGGATTACTAAATTCAATACATCTACTTTTAAAACAACTCCAAAAACTTATCACTTTAGCTCCGATATAGCTTTAAGATATAAAGAATTTACTTTATCAGGACAAAAATCAGCAGGATATAAAGCAAAATACTCCGATGCCGATTTATTGCAAAAAGCTATAGTGGAATCAGTAGCATTTGAGCATTCAAAAAATTTATCTAAAGCTCATCAAAATAATAAGTATTTTGCACAAATCCAAGAAGCAGTCGACACTATGCACCCTCGCTTTATAGGTCCTAGAACTGAAATAGGACAAAAAATACATAATATTTATACTTCTAAACTTTTGGAATTAACAAAAGATAAAGAATTTATTAAATATGTTGAAGATAATATTATACTTAGCAAAAAATTAACGGAGGCGTTTACTTCCGCTGACTCTGATTTTATAGATTCTAGAACTGAAATAGGACAAAAAATACATAATATTTATATACAGCAATTGACAAAATATCCAGAGGAAGCCGTAAAAGAGGCATTTAATACTGCTCACCCTGATTTTATAGGTCCTAGAACTGAAATAGGGCAAGAAGTACATAATATTTATAAATCTCAACTTTTAGAGTTAGCAAAAGATAAAGAATTGTTTCTATTTGTTCAACAAGTACTAGTAGAGTCTGCTGAACTAGAACAAAAATATGGTAGTGATATTCAATCAGAAAATAGTAACGATGAAAAGAAAGTAGGGCGTTTAGATCAGACAAAATTACGATTATTCCAACAAGAAAACGAAGCTACAAATGACGAATCCTCAACAAAGGATTATACACAACCTGAAGATAGCAATAAAAAGTCAGAGCAATCTGATTCAAAAACCGCTTTATCACCGAGATCATTGAGTTCTAACGATAGCAAAAATGATAAATCATCAGATTACAAAAAATCACTTCTAGCATTAAGATCTAGTGATGAAGACGATAAAGGGTATGCAACTGATGAAGAAGAATTAGAAGAAAGCAATAGCACCACTGGCGAAGAATTAAAAAAAGATATATCAGATTACAAAAAATCACTTCTAGCATTAAGATCTAGTGATGAAGACGATAAAGGGTATGCAACTGATGAAGAAGAATTAGAAGAAAGCAATAGCACCACTGGCGAAGAATTAAAAAAAGATATAGTTTTAGAAAGCGAAGATGAAGCTATCGATGTATCATTCAAAACTGAAGCAATTACAGAACAAGATGAGGTGACACAGAGACAACAGGTATCTGATGATACTAGGGGGAAAGTAGCAATATTAGTTCAGGCGACTTCAACTCTTCACAAACCTGTTCACTATAATATAAATGATAGATTAACGGTTGCTGCAATAGGGGCCGGTGATGAAGAAACTAGTATAAACAGAGGGGTATGGATTAGCGGCTTATACGGCATCAACAAACAAAGCATTTGGAAGAATATTCCAAAATATCAAAATCGTACAACCGGCATAACCATCGGGGCTGATGCTGAATTCATCAATAGTCATGATGTTATAGGAATAGCTTATAGCCGTTTGGCATCCCACATTAAATATAATAAAAAACTAGGGAAAACAGCAGTTAACGGTCATCTTTTAAGCATTTACAGTCTAAAAGAACTAATTAAAGGTTTCTCATTGCAGACTATAACATCTTACGGTCATAATTATATTAAGAATAGATCTAAAAATATTAATAATATAATTGGAAAATATCAAAACAATAATTTAAGTTTTCAAACTTTATTAAATTATAAATATCGTACAAAATACGATTTACATTTTATTCCTAATATCGGTTTTCAATATGATTATTCAAGAGCTAGCAACTATAAAGAGTATAATGTAGATATAGAAAATCTCATGATTCAAAAGAAATCAAATCAATTATTTGAAAGTAGCCTTGGCGGTAAAATAGTGTTTAAGCCTATAGTGACCACAAACAATATAGTATTAACACCAAGTTTGTATGGTAATATTGAGCATCACTTCAATAATAAAAATACAAAAGTTAATGCAAAAGCGACTTTTAAAGGACAAACATTACAAGAAACAATTATTACACTAAAACAACCTAAGCTTGGATATAATATCGGTAGTAATATACTTATGAGTAGAAAAAATATCAATGTTCTACTTGAGTATAATTATTATACGCATAGAAAGTATCAAAGCCATCAAGGACTTATGAAACTAAAAGTCAATTTGTAAATCCACCAATAGAAAATTTAAATAAGGATAAGCTTTTCCTAAGAGCTTATCCTTTCTTAATGAATAAACTTATTAACCAAACACTCCTGCATAGAATACTGGAGTACTAAATATAGTAAAAAATAGTTTCAATGAATAGCTATTAAGTACAAGATGCCCTAATTGGTCAAAAGGAAAAATATTAAATAAGCTCATAATCCCAATTACAATAAAAGTATCGATAAATAAAGAAATTGCTGTACTAAAATTATTTCTGATCCATAAATAAATATTAATATCAACAAGTTGAGCTATATAACAAGCAAAAGTTGATACTAAAAAAGATATTAGTAGCTTCCAATTTATCCATGAGACTTATTATTAAAACTACTATTATATTAAAAATAATAGCAAGCTTTACACAAAAATTGGTTCTTTCTTTATCGTAAAACTCAGCTATTAAATCCGTTAATAAAAAAGTTAACGGGTAAAAAATTGCTCTTATAGATAATTCAAGAATATAAAAATTAAAAATATTAAGGTAAACAAATTTTTGCTATATTAAGTTTCCTACTATACTGTAAAAAACGTACATAAAATGATATAAAATTTTTCTTTTATATTAAATTCTATAGCCATTTCTAAAATTATTTTAGGTGCAAAAACATTGCTGTACTCTAATAATATATATTGGGAGTTCTGAAAACTATACTAAATTCTCTGATGTCATGCCATTGATCCATAGGTGTTGTTACATGACTCCTGTTATGTCATTCCCGCAAAAGCAGGAATCCAGTACTTTTATCTGTCACCCCATGGTCAAGCAACGGGGTGACACAGTGGATTTGACCGATCCACGCAACAACACCAACAAAGGTAGACAATGACAAGTATGAGAGATATTACTAAGATAAAGCTGTAACTATTTAGCTATAGGTAAACTATTTTCTGCTTGATTTTCTTCAATTTCATTAATCTTAGAAACTAAATCAGATTTCTTTTTTGAGGAAAGGTTAGCAAGTACTATTGCATTTATTAAAAATAATGTTGTAAGTATTATAGTGCTTTTAGTAAGAAAATTACCGACTGTTTTAGCACTGACTACTCCCATATTATTACCGCCGCTTATACTACTAATCCCATCCGATCCGCTACGCTGCATCAGAATAACTATAATTAGCAATATTGCAATAGTAATATGTACAAAAAGAAGAATGTCTATCATATAATAAAATAATCGTTACCGTATTTTAAATGTAAATCATACATTAGTTTTATATTATTTGCAACTTAGCTTTATAAAATAAACATAATACTATAATAGTATCTGACAGAAACTAGACTAAAATCAGCATATGAATTTTTCAAGAAAGGTTACTCACAAAGCTTAGGATGTGTGGTGGTGCTACTAGGGGGAATCGAACCCCCGACCTCTTCATTACCAATGAAGTGCTCTACCCCTGAGCTATAGTAGCAAGATTATTTCAAACTCTTTTTGCCACATATTTGTCATTAAATCAAGAAAAATTTTGGACATTCGTTTACTCTTTACAAAAAAGCTCTTATTCGATCTCTTCATGCGCTCCACTTATATGTACCCCATCATAAGATGCTAATATAGTTTCATTAGCATGCATCCCAAATTCTTTCTGTAAATAATCACTTAAAATCTTTAGTGTTTTTTCTTTGGTTTGGCATGCTAATATCATTTTATTATCTTGTACTAACTTGTGTAATTTGGGTATCTCTTCTGCAGTAACAAGCCTCATTGCCAAACAACCATTTTCTTCTTATTGTAGAAGGTCAGCCGTTACACTCGTAGTAACTCTATGACATGTACCGAATAAGTCTAGATCTATCCTTGAAATTGCTTCGTCACTAGTTACTTCTTTAAAAGTTCTGGAATGATTGATGTATCCTCAGAGATACTGGCAAAGACTAATCCCTTTGCAGTTATTTTATGTTCACAAACATCGCCATAGTAATAACTCTTAGGTTTAAAGACTACAATTTTGTTATTAAATTCAACTAGGTTTGCAGGTTTTGTAATTTTTTTCATATTTTATCTAAACTTCTATTTTTATAAAAAGATAAGGCAATCAATGCAAAAATACAGCTTAATATGACATAATAAACTGCTGAGGTTACATGCCCTGTTTTGTGTACTAAATATTCAAAGACAAGAGGCGTAGTACCACCAAAAATACTTGTAGCAGTGTTATATGAAATAGAGAGAGCAGTGTTACGTATATTTGTAGGATACAATTCTGCTTGTAATGCCGGTTCAGGACCGATATAGCTAGCAGCAAGTATAGCAAGTATCAATTGTGAGATAATTACACTTGTGAAGACCCCATTCTCAAAATTATTAAGTAAAAATGGCGTTGTTACAATAATTATTATCAGATTAATTACAAAAATTTTCCTGCGACCTATAATATCGGATAGATAACCGCTTAATAAAGTTACGACTATCATAATCACGTAACACACGCTAGCAAGGCTATTTACCTCATTTTCAGTAAAGTTGCGGCTGATTTTTAAAAACGATACCAAGTAAATTGTAGTGAGATAGAATATTATCGAACCGGGAGCATTGATAAAAATCGAGATTAATATATCAAACCAATAATTGGTAATGACTTTTTTTAACGGTGATTGTAAAATCTTTTTCTGCTCTCTTAGATTTTTAAAATTCGGTGTTTCGTGTGTATTTTTTTTAATATAAAATGCTGCAAAAAGAATAAAAAAACCAAGTAAAAAAGGTATTCTCCAGCCAAAACTATCAAATTGTGAAGCTGTTAGGATATTCTTAACGATATAAGAAACAAAAGAACCAAGCAATAAACCAGCGCATATACTAGACATTGAAATACTACCGGTGAAGCCTTGGTGTTTATGGCTAGTATGCTCAATAACAAAGGAAATAGAGCCGGTCAAAACTCCCCCCATTGATAATCCTTGTAGAATTCGTACACAAATCATTAATATAGTCGCAGTTATACCGATAGTATGGTAAGTTGGTAATATTCCTATTAATACGGTTGGGGCAGACATGCAAAATAACGCACTAGTTAAGGCTACTTTGCGTCCAAATCTATCACCGATAACACCAAAAAATATGCCGCCCAACGGTCTTGCCAAATAACCTATAGCAAATACTAAAAAAACTTGCAGTAAAGAACTATTAGCATCATCATTTGGAAAAAATTTTGTTCCTATTATGGGTGCAAAATAACCGAATAATACATAATCATACCATTCAAAAATGTTAGCGATACCGCTTGAAAATACTAGTTTACTGCAATTCATGTTTTCTATTCATAGCTTTTTTTTCGGAATATATTATAAACAAGGTGGTAGGAATTATTATTACTGCTCCATGAAGTGTGCTTTTATCAGGAAATTCGTTAAATATGAAATATGCCGCTATTACCGAAATCACCAGCTCTAAATATCTATAAGGAGCGGTAGCGGTTGCATCTACCATGGAAAAAGCTTTAAGCAGGAAGAATAATATTAAGCTTCCGCTACTACCGAGTACAAACAATAAAGCTAATTCAAAACTACTAGGAGTTAGCCAATACTGCAATGCTACAGGTAACGACACTATAGCAGTTACTATTGCCGAATAAAATAGCATGCTAATCATCGATTCTTTTATTACGAATTTTTTATTAATAATATCAAGCATAGCAAATGAAATAGCGGCTAATACAAAATACAAAATTTCTGGGTTAAAATCCTCGGCATGCGGTTTAAGCGTAATAACAAGTCCTATCAATCCTACTACGGTAACTACCCATCTTGGCCAAATAATATTTTCGTTCAGAAAAAATATGGCAAGTATTAAAGTAAATAAAGGAATAGAAAAACTTACGACTGTTGCAGTAGTAACGGGAGCTATGGTAAGACCGTAAGTCCAAGAAGTCATACCGAAAAATAATAATAACCCTCTTAATATATGTACAAAAGGACGACTTGTTTTTAAAGTATTTTTACCATAATAAACAACAAAAGGTAGTAAAACTATGCTACTGAAAAAGAAGCGGAAAAAAGCTACTTCAAAGCTATGTAAACGAGTCCCAAGATATTTAGATATTACATCATTGGCACTACTACTTACTAAACTAAGTAAAAACCAACCTATACCAGTGAAATATGTTTTTAATGCATCATTCATTAATATGCTCCAATAATTTCTATAATTTTACTTAAATGTCTTGACTTTTAGCATAAAAGAATTCTATCTTTTATGACAATGGTATAAATAATATAAACAAAAATTTTATATAATAATACGGTAATCAATTTTAAGCAAGTAAAGGTTATAATTATATGTTAAGAATAGTGAAAAAATTAGGGATAATTTTGTTTGTATCCAGCATAAGTATTAATAGTTTTGCTAAAAGCATGTATGATGATGTAGACTCTGCTTCTGACTATGATAGTACACCGTATTACGAAAACGAAGGCAGTTTAGTTTTCAAGATGCGTCTAGGAGGTGTTGTTTCAAGTGCTAAGCAAAAAGGATTACCTACTCCTACCTCTCCTCAACCTGTTTCAGTAGGCGAAGTGGCAAAAAATGGTTATGGAGGTGATGCGTCCACTACTATATTCTTTAATAATTATTTAGCTACTGAATTATCACTTGGCTTTAATGTTTTACGCACTAAATATACATCCCTTGCAGCCGTTGCTCATAATTATGGCGTTGATAATGTTAAACTAGGAAAAAACAAACCTATTTATATTATTCCTGCAACAGTTACCGGACAATTTCATATAGCTCCTTACGGTGGAATAAGACCATATATAGGTATAGGTTATCACGGTTCTTATATGCTTACTCAAGCTACCGGTCTTAAAATTAGAAACGGACACGGTGCCGTAGGACAAATAGGTGTAGATTTTTATGCTAAAGACGATACTTTAATCAATATTGACGTAAGACAATTTTTCTTAAATCCTAAACTTGAGTATAAACCGAATTTAGTAGGTAATAAAACCATGACCTCTAAAGTTAAACTTAATCCTTTAATAGTTTCTATAGGTATAGGATTTACTTTTTAGCCTTGTTGCATGGTTCTTGAAGCGTATTTGTCATCCCGCGACTTGATCGCGGGATCCAGTTTTTTTATTTTTTTTGGATACCGTGGTCAAGCCGCGGTATGACACTAAATAACTAATAATATAAACATACATTCACCTATGTCCCTACAAATTATCCAGTTATTATACTTAGTTGCAGCTGTTTGCTTTATTCTATCACTCAAATTCTTATCCTCACAGAAACAAGCACGTTTAGGCAGTACCATAGGTATTTTGGGGATGGCGATAGCAGTCATCGTTACTTTTTTCCTACCGGATTTTACTCATAAATTACCCATTATAGCAATCATATTATTAGGTGCTGTAATAGGCGGGATTATCGCACTTAAAATCTCCATGACAGCAATGCCTCAATTAGTAGCGGGATTTCACTCTTTTGTCGGTCTTGCTGCGGTATTTGTAGCTTATGCTACAGTACTTGCTCCTGAAAATTTTTCTATAGGAATAGCAGGCAGTTTACCGATTAATGCATTAATAGAAATATCAGTAGGCGTCTCTATCGGTGCTTTAACTTTTAGCGGTTCGATTATAGCTTTTCTAAAACTACAAGGCTTAATGAAAAGTAGCCAGTTAAAATTCTACGGTCAGCAATATATATGCTTATTAACGGCAATAATATTGGTTATTCTAGTAATATCGTTTATTCGTTCAGAGAATATATTTTTATTTAATCTAATAGTCTTTTTATCACTGTTAATCGGAGTATTACTAATAATACCGGTAGGCGGTGCAGATATGCCTGTTATAGTCTCAATGCTAAATTCTTATTCAGGTTTTGCGGCAGCAGGTATAGGCTTTACGCTTAGCAATAGCCTACTTATTATTACTGGAGCATTAGTCGGTAGTAGCGGAGCTATACTTAGCTATATAATGTGCAAAGCGATGAATCGCTCATTAATTAAGGTTATTTTTGGGGCGTTTTTGCCTGCACCTACTGGAATTAACAAGGATATAGACGACGATAAAATAGTAAAAACAAGCTGCCCTGAAGATGCGGCACATTTACTACTTAATACATCATCGGTGATAATTGTTCCCGGTTACGGTATGGCAGTAGCCCAATCTCAGCATATCATAAAAGAGATGGTTGATATATTAGAACGTTCAGATATTAATGTACGTTTTGCCGTACATCCGGTAGCAGGTAGAATGCCGGGGCATATGAATGTTTTACTTGCAGAAGCTAATATAGATTATGAGAAAGTACTTGAGCTTGAAGAAATTAATAGAGATTTCGCTACCACTGACGTAGTGCTTGTGATTGGTGCAAATGACGTAACTAATCCTGCTGCTAAAAATGATCCGAACAGTCCAATTTACGGTATGCCGGTACTCGATGTCGAAAAAGCACGTACGATTTTGTTTATTAAACGTTCTATGGCATCCGGATATGCAGGTATAAAAAATGCGCTATTTTATCACGATAATACTTTTATGTTATTCGGCGATGCTAAGAAAGTAGTTGAGGAGATAGTTAAGTTTCTAAATGAAGATTGACTTAAATAACTCTATTTGTTATAATTTCTTAAGTTAAGCCAAAAAACAATTATCATGAATTCACAAAAAACATTACCGCTTCTGCCAAAAGCCACGGCTATATGGTTAATTGAAAATACTTCTTTAACTTTTAAACAAATTGCCGATTTTTGCGGTATTCATGAATTTGAAATAAAAGGTATGGCTGACGGTGAAGTAGCACACTCTATAAAAGGTTTAAATCCAATTGCAAACGGTCAGTTAACTTTAGAAGAAATTGAGCGTTGCAGTAAAGATCCTAATGCTAATTTACAAATTTCATATAGCCCTGCTGATGAATTGATGAAAAATCAGAAAAAAAAACGTGCTAAATACACTCCTATAGCAAGACGTCAAGATAAACCGGATGCTATATATTGGTTATTGTCTAATTATCCGAACATCCAAGACCATCAAATAATTAAATTAATAGGTACTACTAAAATTACTATAGATGCTATTAGAACCCGTAGCCATTGGAATATGAATTCTATTCGTCCTCGTGATCCCGTATTACTGGGGATCTGTAGTCAAATAGACCTGAATAAAATAGTAGAAAGCCTAAAGCCTCCACAAAATCCTACAAAAGAATCATAAAATTATACTATCTGCTATCCTGTGAAAAGCTTGCTTACGTGAATTATTTTTGATTGTTACCCCACCTTGATCAGCGTTATTGCGTAGCTCGTTTATGTCATTTCTGTATAGTCAGAACATTGCTGGATGGACCGGTAAAATCCACTGTGTCACCCCGTGGCTTGACCCACGGGATCCAAAAAAGATCTAAAATACTATTAATAGTATTTTAAGCTAGATTCCGTTGTCATTCCATGGCTTGACAACGGATGCGTTTTTCAATCCACACTGACAATACTTTTCTTATAAACGGATTTTTTATGGAGTAGAAAAGTGATTATTGCCTAATAAATCGTTTATCGCTAGGTAAAGTATAACTTTTATCGGTAGAACGATAGGGACAAATATCAATTCCTCCACGCCTAGCATATACTATATAAATAGAAAGAAAATCAGGACTTATAGCGTTTTTAATATCTGTAAAAATACGCTCAGCACACTGCTCTGCAAACTCATTACAATTTCTAAAAGATATTAAATATTTCAGAAAAGAATCATATTTTAACTTTTTTCCTTTATATTTTATAACGATTGTACCCCAATCCGGTTGACTGGTTACTAGGCAATTTGATTTGAGTAAATTAGAATTAATCTCTTCTTCTACCAAAATATCTTCATACTCAATTAAACTATTATCGGGTGCACCGTAATTATTGCATACTATATCTAAATCATCGATATTTTTACCACTTGGAACACCAAATTCTACTTTTGTATTTATAGGAAATATACGTCCTGTCACTTTAGCGTGTGTAACATTACTTAGATCCTGCAAGATAATTCTTTCTAGTTCTTTTACTGATTCAACAACAAAGTTATTAAAAGAATTTAGATATAATTTAAATGATTTTGATTCTACTATATTTTCAGAATCCGTCGGTATATAAAAAGTGCCTACTCCAACCCATGGCTTACCGTTCTTATTAAGGCAAGATAGTTCATATGTATTCCAAACATCTACACCGTAAAACGGAAGATTATTACTATTTATTCCAAGTTCGTTTCGATTATTTATACGTGGAATTTTAAATAATAAAGTCACATCATAACTATCTTTATAAGTACTTTTTTTACCAAGTAAAGAAGTAGATAAAGGCATTAATTATGCTCCTTGTGCTAAAATTTCTTTTTGTTGTAACTCATCATATTCTTTTAGCATATAACCACGTCCCCATACTGTGTCGATATAATCTCTACCGCCGGCAGCATCACTTAACTTTTTACGAAGTTTACAAATAAATACGTCAATAATTTTCATTTCCGGTTCATCAACACTACTATATAAGTGATTTAAGAACATTTCTTTAGTTAAGATAGTTCCTCTTCGGAGTATTAATAGCTCTAAAATAGCATATTCTTTGTTCGTCAAATGTACTTTTTTGCCGTCAACTTCTACACTTCTAGTATCTAGGTTTATGCTAACCTTATCAAACCTAAATACTGATGCTGCATGACCTTTAGAACGTCTAACTATAGCTTTAATTCTAGCAATTAATTCCTCTCTTACAAACGGCTTGGTTAGATAATCATCGGCGCCGGAAGAGAAACCAGTAATCTTTTGATACGTATCCGTTAAGCTAGATAAAATTAAGATTGGGGTTTTTATTTTTGCAGCACGCAATCTTAGTAATATCTCAAAACCATTAATATCCGGTAACATAAGGTCTAATATTACTAGATCATAACCACCAACTTTACCAAGTCTTAAACCTTCTACACCAACTGAAGCTTTATCGCAAACTATCCCTTCTGAAGCTAAAGTTAGTTCAATTAAGTTAGCCATTTCCGGTTCGCCTTCAATTAACAAAACTCTCATTATTTTTCTCCATAAAATTCAATTTTTATATTGTGCTATAATTTAATTACAGGTAATTATTGTTAACTAAATTATAATTTTTTATCTAGTGCTTTATACATTCATTAATAATATAAGTAAAGAATATTTAATCTTGATAAAATTTTTACTATTAAGCTCTATCTGTGGTTTAAAAACCATGGCGTTTAAAATGAAATTTATTAAATAATTAAATGATTTTCTTAGTTTTGATGCTCTGACATTTTCTTATGATATAAGGCACCAAAATCTATAGGATCAATCATTAAAGGCTGGAATCCTGCATCTTGAGTACAGCTAGCTATAATTTTTCTGGCAAATGGAAATATCATTGCCGGACAATGAACGGATAATAAAACCGGATGTTGTTCAGAATCAATATTAATTAAATTAAATACTCCAGCATATTTTAATTCTACCTGAAATAATTTATATTTCTCATTTCTTGCAATTGCCTCGATATTTAACTCTACTTCATAGAAACTTTCTTCCGATAAATTAGTAATATTTATATCTAGAGATAAATCAATTTGAGGGCGTTGATCCAAAGCCGCAAGAGAAGACGGGGCAGAAGGGTTCTCAAGAGATAAATCTTTTATATATTGTGCATTAACGGAAATATGCGGTATTGTCTCATTAGTATCGGTGTTTATTGTACTCATAAAAATCCTTATTAAAAATTTAATATAATTTTCTACATAAAAAAGTTATGTTAGCGGTAAAGTTACGCCTACTTGTTTCATATATTTTCCTTGGCGATCGGCATATGAAGTATCACAAATTTGATCACTCTTTAAAAATAAAAACTGACAAGCTCCTTCATTTGCATATATTTTAGCAGGTAATGGAGTAGTATTAGAAAACTCTAAAGTTACATGTCCTTCCCACTCCGGTTCTAACGGAGTCACATTTACTATTATACCGCATCTTGCATAAGTGGACTTGCCGACACAAATAACTAATACATCACGCGGTATTTTAAAATATTCTATAGTTCTGCCAAGGGCAAAGCTATTAGGTGGGATAATACACACATCTACTTCTCTATCAACTAAATTATATTCACTGAAATTTTTTGGATCAACCGTAGTAGAATTTATATTGGTGAATATTTTAAATTCATTAGATACTCTAGCATCATAGCCGTAAGAAGATAAGCCGTAAGAAATAATCTTTTCTTTATTATGCACTCTTACCTGCTTTTCTGCAAAGGGCCTTATCATACTGTGATTTATAACAGCTTCTTTTACCCACTTATCTGACATTATAGCCATAATCATAACTTGATTTAATTAATAAGCTAATGATTATAGCTCATAATTATTTACAATACAAAATTTTTCTTTAAAACTATAAGTCTGAGACTATTTGAATAATGATAGTGATAATAATACAATATTATATACTTAAAATTCAATTATTACAAATTAAAATAGTTTTTTATTGTCAATTCTGAAAAGTATTATTATATTAGTATAGTTAATTTATATTTATTAATACTAAAAATTTACTTTGTATTAGTAAATTTTATTTAAGTTTATTAGGAGCTATTATTAAAGTGAAAAAATTATTATTAGCTGCAAGTATTATTTGCCTTGCATCGGCTGGTCTTGCCGAAGAAAATCCAACACCTGTTATTTCTAATTCTGATACTGAAATAAAATTAGAAGGATTCTATTTATTTGAAAACGGTTATATTAAACAGAATCACTTAATTTTATTTGATAAAAATGTAACTGATAACAGGAAAAAGCTAGGGTTTTACACGGAAGCAGCGTTTGCGGCCACTATTGCTAAAACTATCAATGATGTAATAGCAGGTGCTAAAATAGTGCTTCAGCCTACTACAAGAGCAAAAACCTCTACAAGTTATAATGGGTCACATATATTTATTGAAACTAGTTACGGTAAAGTAGAACTAGGCTCTCCTGCTGATGCAAGCGCTAAGTTGCGTATTACCGGTAGTCAAGTAACTGCAGGTACCGGAGGATGGTCTAGATATGCTCTACTTGACGGTCAATATATGCGATATAATGGTTTAAAACCGGATTTTGATACTAATGCTAGCTTTTATCTTGAGTCATACTCTAATTCTTTTGATCAAATCAATGATAAAACTGAGAGAGCTAGAAGATTGAATTTTTTCACGCCTAAAATGAAAGGCTTCCAAGCCGGAGTTTCTTATACTCCCGATACTGCTAATACAGGCGGTAATAGAGATATAAATAATTTAACGCTTGAAAGCTGCAGAAAAGGAGTTAGTGTTTCTAAAACCGGAATAAAGACGGTTAAATTAGAGAATAACGAAACCATGACTATTAATCAGAATATTAGGGATGCTTTTTCTGCCGGCTTAACTTATGAACATGAAATTAGCGAAGATGCAGACTTAAAACTATCTGTCACCGGAGAATACGGTAAACCTGCTCGTCGTCTTATTCATGCTAAAAAGGACGGAACTACAATTCAAGTGCTTAATACCTATAAACTTTCTAATTTAAAAGCATATAATCTTGGAGCTGTATTTACTTATGGTAATTTCTCGTGTGGTGCTTCTTATGGTAATTTAGGTAAAAGCTTAACCGCTAAGGAATATTATAAAGTCGGTCGTGATACCTATTATTACAATGGAGCAATTGCTTATGGACAAGGACCTATAAAAACAAGTCTTGAATATCTTAAAACTTCAAGATATAAAAACACCGTTGATGCTGTAAGCCTCGCTACTGAATATAAGATCATGCCTGGTTTATTACCATATGCTGAAATTTCTCATTTCCAAGCTAAAGGTAAACCTGTATATTACCCTGAAGCACCTAGTAAAACAACACGAGGTACTGTTGGTCTTATAGGTACAAAACTTAAGTTTTAATTATTTACAAATTAATTGCCATCACTATTATAATTAAGGCTTAGAGTAATCTTATGCCTTGATTATTATATTTTTTTAATTGAACTATCAATAAACTTTATAGTTCCGTCGTTGTAATAATCTTGTTGTCTCTTCTGTTAAATCTTTAAACCATTCTATTAGCTTACAGTACTCTAATTCTTGTCAAATTATGCTTAGCTTTTGTACTTCAAGTACCAGCCCAAACCTTGAAAAATTTATTCTATACTGCCTTTTGATTAAATAAAATTATATATTTTACTTTTTTTATTTTTAGATATTGATTTTCTCTGATTACCATATATTGTGGTTGCATCACAATATATGGTAATCATGTGATATATGATTTTTATTATTTTAAAACAGGAGTAACACTATGAATTATGCTCAATTTACAAGCTCAGGATATTCCTTTTGTAAATGGATTAAAAGCAGTTACAAGATATGCAACCGCTTCTAAATTATTATTTAAAGATACATATAATTTTGTTTCTAGTGCCAACTTAAAAAATATTTACAATATTACATGCTTTAAATATTCAGAAAGTCTATACAAAAGACAGGGATTTTGAGGCAGCATTGAAGTTTTTTAATATGCAACAGGATAATTCTCTAAAGATATGTAACTCAGAACATCGAAAACCAGCATCAGAGGACAATGAAAATCTTTTCCCTCCTATATTAATATGATGAAAATCTATTATTTTTTGGGAAGCCCATAGGAGGTAATTTACCGGTACTACCTCTTTTGCCTAAAAATGCAACAATGTTTTTTTCAAGTTTTACTTTTCCATTGTTATTCCAACTTAAGCCGTCTTCTTTATTGAATATTTTAATATCTAGAAGCTTAGCATTCTTAAATTTTTGCAGCGTTACACCTTGCCCTTTTTTCATTTCAGGTATTTCATCTATATTAAATACCAATAATTTACGACTTTCACCGATACAAGCAATACTATCACCGTTTACAGGTAAACAAGCTATACATACATGACCATCCGGTACATTCATAATTTGCTTTCCTGTTTTTGTTTGAGCCATTACTTCATTTGAATTAACTAAAAACCCTTTACCTACACTACTTGCAAGTAATAAAAGCTGATCAGGTTTATAGACTAAAATATTCGTAATATCGTTATTACCTATATCCACAAGTAGCTTTATAGATTCCCCTGTTCCTTTACCTTTGGAAATATTATCGGCAAGCAAAGTAAAAAATCTGCCTTCTGAACTAACTATTAATATTTTATCAGTCGTGTAAGCTTCTAAAATAAATTTTTCTGCATCACCTTCTTTATATTTGATAGTCGATAAATCGGTGTTATGACCTTTTAACGAACGCACCCACCCCATTTTTGAGCAGATAATAGTAATCGGCTCTTTAGTAATGAAAGCCGTTATATCAACTACTTGATTCGTAAACGTTACTTCCTCAAAGCTTGTACGCCTTGCTCCTATTACCGTATTTAATCCAAATTTCGTTTGTACTGTTTTGATTTCTTTTTTAACTATTTTCCATAGTTCTTTAGGATTATTTAGAATTTCTTCTAATATAGCTTGTTGCTTCTGCAAATTACTATGCTCATTAATAATTTCCTGCTCTTCAAGCTTGCGAAGCGAGCGAAGACGGGTATTTAATATCGCTTCTACTTGTATTTCGGTTAGTTTAAACCGCTCCATTATTATCGCTTTTGGCTCATCTTCTTCACGAATAATTTTAATTATCTCATCAAGATTTAGATAAGCTATCCTAAGCCCTTTTAGAATTTCTAAACGATGCTTGATTTTGTTTAAAAGATAAGTTGATCTGCGAGTAACAATATTTTGTCTATGATATAGAAACTCTTGTAAAATCTCTAAAATATTCATTACTCTCGGCACGTTATTACTGCCGATCACATTCATATTTAACTGAATGCGGCTTTCTAAATTCGTTAGCTTGAATAGAGATTCCATAACTATTTGCGGATCACATCCCCGATCTCTCGGCTCTATAACCAACCTTATAATGTCTGTTGATTCATCTCTAATATTGCTAACAAGGGGAATTTTTTTATCCTTTAGTAATATTGCTATTTGTTCTATAAGTTTTGATTTCTGAACCTGATAAGGTATCTCGGTTACGACTATCTGATATGTACCGTAACTTAGCTCCTCTTTTTCCCATCTGCTTCTCACTCTAAGACTACCACGTCCAGTAGTATATGCAGCATTAATAACTTCAGCTTTATCAATAATTATGCCGCCGGTCGGAAAATCAGGACCTTTGACAAAGTTCATTATATCGTTAATTTCAGCTTTCGGATAGTTAATTAAATGTATTAGAGCATCACAAAGCTCATGTAAATTATGCGGCGGTATATTGGTTGCCATACCGACTGCTATCCCTTCAGAACCATTAGCTAATAAATTCGGAAAACTTGCCGGCATTATTACCGGTTCTAAATCGGAACCATCATAAGTAGGGCGAAAATCTACCGTATCTTTATCGATGTCCTCCATTAATAACGTACATATGTTCGTCATACGTGATTCGGTATAACGCATAGCTGCTGCATTATCACCGTCGATAGAGCCGAAATTACCCTGCCCATCAATTAAAGGATAACGCAACGAAAAATGCTGAGCAAGGCGTACCAAGGTATCATACACTGCCACATCACCGTGCGGGTGGTATTTACCTATTACGTCACCGACCACCCTCGCACATTTCTTATAGCCGGAATTCGGCTCAAGCCTTAACTGTAGCATTGCGTATAATAACCTACGATGTACAGGCTTGAGTCCGTCACGTACGTCAGGAAGTGAACGTGACATAATTGTTGATAACGCATAAGCAAGATAACGCTCTGATAATGCATTACCAAAGTCAATATTTTCTATTTTAGCTTCTTTCATAAGTTATTTAGTTTTTATTTATAGTCGTTGTTGCGTGGTTCTCTATGTCATTCCTGCGAAAGCAGGAATCCAGAAAAAAAGTATAAACACAGCAAATTCTTAAAATTAAAAGCTCGATTTATCTCGCTTTATGATAGATTTCTGCTTTCACAGGAATGACATAAGAGTATACAAATATCACTTCAACACACAACTCTGCTTATTATAAGCTAATTTCTTACAAACCGCTTTAGCTTGACTAAGACTACCATAATCACCGGCTAAGATTAAATAGAAAAATTTGCCGTCGTCATATTTAACTTTTTTGGTTGTGATAACAACATTTTTAAGAATTTTCGGGAATTGCTTTTTTATTCTTTCCCCTTCTTTCATTGCTTCTGCTTCAGATTTTACCGAACCTAGTTGTACTTTATAACTTTCATTATTTTTACAATTTTTAGCATTACTAACCTTATCTTTACTTCCTTTTTCAAGCTTTATTATATTTAAATCCGTTTCATTTTTGGAGTTATTATTTGGCTCTATTAATGCAATAAGGTTAGATATTTCATCAAAAGATTCATCGCTTTGACTTTGGTTGCGAGAATCTATACTCATAGGTTTCTCAGGGTCAGGAAGCAATTTTACGGTTTTAATATTTGTATCTTTAGCAACAAGATTTTCATATATTGCACTATGTACTGCAGCTATTTGGTTATTTTCTATTATAGACGGTTTTATTTTCGTAGGCAGCTCATCAGGATAAATAGTAATTACCGGCTTGCTATTCTGATAATATTGATAACCAAAATAAATAGCGGACATACATACTAAAAATACTAGAAATATTTTAATAAAAATATTATTGATCATATTTAGTAATTTGATAATAGAAAAACATTATTGCGAGGAAAAATTGTAAGTTTTGACGAAGCACTCTCAGGAGTATTATTTTATGAGATTGCCACGCAGCCTACGGCTGCTCACAATGACGACTCGGTATCCACATGAGTAATACCTCCTTGCAATGACGATGAAAACCTAACTACATTTTGTTCATTGGTTCTACACCTATCACTTCGAGACCGCTAGCTATAACTTTCTGTATGGCACTTGCAAGAGCAAGGCGTGCTAGAGTTAATTCTTTATTGCTCTCAATTACAAATCTATACTCGCTATTTTCTTTACCGAAATTCCACATAGAATGAAATTTTGAGGCTAAATTTATTAAATAAAATGCGATGCGATGCGGTTCAAAATATTTTGCAGATGCTTCTAATGTTTTTGTCCAGCTAACCAAAAGTTTTATAATCTCAATTTCTTCTTCAGAGGATAATAAAGATAAATCATACTTACCTGATTCAAAGTTATTATAAGATTCAGGCATTAATTCTCTAGCTTTTGATAAAATAGATATCGTTCTCACATGTGCATATTGTACATAAAAGATAGGATTTTCTCTTGATTGTTCTTTTACTTTTACCAAATCAAAATCAAGTGGCTTATCATTTTGTCTAGTCAACATCATAAATCTTATGATATCTTTCCCCACCTCATTATTTACGTCTTGCACACTAGCAAAGCTCCCAAGACGTTTTGACATTTTAACCGGCACACCGTTTTCAACGAAATTGACCAATTGACAGATTTTAACGTCCACTTTAACCTGCTCCTTACCTAAAGCTTTAACTATTGCCTCAATTCTTTTAACATATCCACTATGATCGGCACCCAGTACATAAATTAAGTGATTCGCTCCCCGCTCTATTTTATCCTTAGCATATGCAAGATCAGAAGCAAAATAAGACCAACTTCCATCAGCTTTTTCTATAGGACGATCTTGACTATCACCGTACTTAGTAGATTTAAATAATTTTTGAACTCTATTATCCCACTCTTCGTGAATTTTACCTTTAGGAGCAGGTAACGTACCTTCATAAATTAGCCCCATACGCTCCAGTAGTTTAACTGTTTCCTCTATCTTACCTTTATCATGCAATGATTGCTCAGAGAAAAATATATCATGTTTAATCCCTAAATCTGCTAAATCTTTTCTATTTAAATCAAGCATTTTTTCTACGGCAAAACTTTTAATTATTTTGAACCTTTCAGCATAGTTCATCGTTAATAATTTATTGCCGTATTCTTTCGCTAAAATTTGCCCAAGTGGAATTAAATACTCTCCCGGATATAACCCGGCAGGGATAGTAATTTGCTCACCTAAAGCTTCTTTATAACGTAATAATACCGTACTAACTAAATCATTTATTTGTGAGCCTGCATCATTAACATAATATTCTTTTGTAACGGAATAACTTACCTTTTGCAAAATCCTTGCTAGCACATCACCATATACCGCACCCCTAGCATGCCCTATATGCATTGGACCGGTGGGATTTGCCGAAACATACTCGATGTTAATATTTCTGCTTTTATCTATATCAATTTCAAAAAACTTTTCTTCATGCTGTAAAATATCCTTTATTGATGCCTGCCAACTATCAGCTTTTATAGTAAAATTAATAAAGCCCGGTCCTGCTATTTCTATACTTGCAATATAAGGTAATGTTATAAGGACTTCTTTAAATTTTAAAGCCACTTCCCGAGGAGCAAGACTTTCTTTAGCTGCAATAATCATTGCAACATTACTTGATAAATCACCGTTAAAACTATCTTTTGGTATATCAATAGTAGCAGTATTTGCTATTGCTTGATTATTATATAATTGCCTGCTTGCCACAATTATATCTTGTTTCAATTGATTAAATATGTTCATAATTATTAAATGTTATTAAAATTCAGCGAATAGAATTCTTACAAACGCTTGCTAATAAGGAGGAATTTGTAGGAGACACAGAACGCAGCACCGCAGCGACGCACAAATTACCCTTAGAAGCAAGTTATGTAGGAAGTCGAGCAGAGCTGATTATATTCCTGAATGGCAAAACGGTCAGTCATCCCTGCTATATAATCAGCAATAACTCTAGCTTTACTATATGTTTCATTAGAGTCTATTAGCATTTTCCAATTAACCGGCAATAAATTAATATCATCCATATAAACCTTAAACAGCCCTTGTACGATTTTAGTACATTTAAGGCTGATGGCCGTAATTTTATTACTTTTATAAACTCGCTCATGAAGAAACTTCTTAGTTTCCTTAATATTTTTATTAGTTTTTTCCGTAAAATCCACTATCTGATAATTTAAGTTACGTATTTCATCTATGTTAGTAATTTTTTCTTTATTTAAATTTTCTTTTGTTTGCCATAATAAATCGGTAATTAACTCATGTATTAGCTTACGTACTACCTCATAAATCAGACATGAGGAACTAATATTTTTAAATTTTGACTTGAGTTCAACAACATGTTGATCAATATATTTAAGTTCAGCAAGACTATTAAAATCGATAATTTTAGCACCGATACTATCTTCCAAATCATGCGAAATATAGCTAATATCATCGGCAAGAGCTGCTATTTGAGCCTCTGCCGATGCATAGGTACTCAGTTCTAAATCATTTTGCTTATTATACTCTGCTATATATTCATTTATCTCGCCTAGTATAGGACCGTTATGTTTTACTATTCCTTCTAAAACTTCCCATGTTAAATTTACTCCATTATAAGCCGCATATCTTTTTTCAAGTAATGTTAGTATCTTTAAAGATTGAGCATTATGAGAAAAGCCGTTATACTCTCTCATACATTCATTTAAAGCCCGCTCTCCCGCATGACCGAAAGGCGTATGCCCAAGATCATGAGCAAGTGCTATTGTCTCAGCTAAATCATTTGATAAATTTAAAGTACTAGCGACCGAACGTGCAACAGTCGAAACCTCTAGAGAATGAGTTAGCCTATTTCTGTAATGATCTCCCTCGTGATTAATAAAAACTTGAGTTTTATATTGCAAACGCCTAAATGCATTAGTATGTATAATGCGATCACGATCACGTTCAAACTCGTTTCTATAAGAGGTCGGGATTTCCTTATATAATCTTCCCCTACTTTTAAGAGGATCAGAAGCGTATGAAGCAAGCATCGTTATCCTTTATTTTGAAAGACGTTGTTGTGGTTCTAACTTTTCGTCATTGCGAGGAAATTGCATAGCAATTGACAAAGCAATCTCAGGAGTTTGTTATTATTTCATGAGATTACCACGCAGCCTACGGCTGCTCGCAATGCCGATTGGGTATCCACACAACAAAGCCAACTTGAAAAATATTAAGATATACTATATAATTTATGAGACTTTTACAAGGTAATTTTAAGTGACGATAACAATTACGGATAGAGCTTTTGAACGGGTTTGCGAGTTAGTAAAGCTAGAAAAAGATAAGAATTTAGTACTGCGAGTTTCGGTTGATAGCGGCGGTTGCTCAGGACTTATGTATAATTATGAACTAGTCTCAAAAGATAATATAGAGCAAGATGATTATGTCATTACTAAACATAATGCTACAATTATTATTGATCCTATCTCTCAAAAATTTATGCTAGATTGCACTCTCGATTTTATAGAAGAACTAGGCAGTTCATATTTCAACGTTAGTAATCCGCAAGCTAAAGCAAAATGCGGCTGCGGTAATTCTTTCTCGGTGTAAATGCAAGTATTGCGAGTGGGCATTATTATTAGAATGCCGATGTCATTCCTGCAACAGCAGCAATGACATCGCAACGTCAAACTTTTAATGTTAATCATTAAGTTGCATAGTTGCTCCACCTACTTCAACTTCGTCATTATTATCATCAGGAGGACGCTCTACTTCATTACTATTAACGTTATTATCTTTATCTTCTTCGTTATCTGAAGCATTACTATCTAATGTTAATATAAACATGTTGTTCTTGGACTTGTTGAGAGCTATTAAACTTTATTTTAATGTTTCAGCTTGAGATTTTCTTAAATTTAGTCCTTGTCCTTTACATTGCTCCGTAGAGAGAATTTTCAGGCCTTGAGATTGTCTTATTAAATCATCGCATACCAAAACTCCTTAGTCCTAAGTATTTCCTTCTTCTTGTTTTTGAGTTTTGAAATCCATTATTTCTGCATCAGAGCAAACCTCGGTAATAAGTTTTACTAAGTCAGGATGAGCATTTAACGATCTGCCCAAAGGATCATTATAAGTAAATATTATCTTATTTGTATCATTATCTCATATTTACCCAATGCCTATGTCCTGTATTAATTGGCATTTGTTTACTTCTTGTTGATTATTAGTCAATTACTCATTTTGATTTTGTTGTACTTCTGGCCACTCCGTGGCTTGCAGCTCCGGCAGTGAAACAAAATCATTTATTATAGTCTGTGTATCACTTAAAAATTTTGTTCTGTCAGCCTCTTTAGTAACTATACTCAGATCTTCCATCTTACCTTTGTCAAGCATTGAGCGTATAAAAGCAGTATTTTCCTCCATCTCCGTACTATAAACTTTATGAACTTTTAACAATAATTTTTGTTCTTCCTGAGGGCTAGCTATACTTGCAGCCTTTAAACATTCAAAAGCAGCTAATTTAATTACTATTTCGCTTTTATTTTCGTCCTTATAGAATCTCCCTAAATTTAAAATAATCCACCTATTTTTTTACAAATATTGCTAAAAATGTACGGAATTGTATCATGGTTATAGAGAAAGTTAAAATCTTTATCAATTTCCAGAGTACTAATATATTCTCTTATTGCTCTAAACCAATCTAATTCCGATTTACTATTTTCATAGATCATACCTAAATAATAATGAGCATTGGCTTTTATTTCATTTATAGATATAATAATATGCTTAGCTTGCGATCCCGTAAGTTTATCAAGCCATTCTAATGCTTCTTTATAATATTTTTTTTGTCCTTTATTAGATTCTACATTATCAGTTACTTGATAAGGTTTTAATTTTATATTATTATTTACTCCGTCAAAAAATCATTTATATTTTTCTGTTTAGGACTACCAAGCAATGTACTGCCAACTGCTTTTATTTGATTCCATAAATAATTATACCTATAAATTATTTGCATTTATACAAATAAAAACATTTATGATCTATAAGCTGAATAAATCAATATTAATACTATTTAAAAAAATTCTAAATAAGTAAATTTACAACAAAGATTTAAAGGCGAATTTGTGAAATTCTAACGATAGGAAAGTTCTATTTTTTATATTGTAAAAAATTATTACTTCTATTTTAAAATTGAATTAATAGGGGATATTTATATATATTTTGAAAGGTAAAATTTGCAGTTATTTTTCTTTTGTAATTTTATCATATTTTTTTAGTTTGATAAGAATAGACTCTAGATTATCCAACTTCAGCATACATGGACCATCGCTTGGAGCGTTATCGGGATCTTGATGTACTTCCATATACATACCGGCGATACCTACAGAAGTTGCTGCCTTTGCAAGTAACTCTACATATTTTCTTTCTCCGCCGGTACTGCCTCCTAGCCCACCCGGTTGCTGAACGGAATGTGTGGCATCAAAAACTACAGGTATATTTAACTCTGCCATTATTGCAAGACTACGCATATCAGATACCAAGTTATTATAGCCAAAACATGTTCCTCGCTCTGTAAATAATATATCCTTTACTCCAAAAGTTTCTAGTTTTGTTTGTACATTTTTCATATCCCACGGAGCTAGAAACTGTCCTTTTTTTACTTTTACTATTTTACCTGTTTTTGCTGCAGCTTGAAGCAAGTCGGTTTGTCTACATAAAAATGCCGGAATTTGTAAAATATCTGCTACTTCAGCTGTTTCAGTACATTGACTCTCTGAATGAACATCAGTAACAATAGGGCAATCGAATTCAGATTTTACTTTTGATAAAATTTCTAAACCTTTCTCAATACCAACTCCTCTAATCCCATGTACGGAAGTTCTATTAGCTTTATCAAAAGAAGATTTATAAATAAATGGAATCTCAAGCTTGCTAGTTAATTTAACAAGTTTTTCTGCCATAAACAACGCATGATCTTTTCCTTCAATCTGACAAGGCCCTGTAATTAGAACAAACGGTAAATCATTTCCTATTTTGATATTGTTAAGTTTTACTACTTTTTGCATAATTCTTAGATTTAATCAATTGAGCGAGGCACGGATTAGTGTTTCTCTGTTATATCAGGCACTGATTCATTTTCTATTAAGTCATTATTAATTATTAGTGTATAATATTTTTCTTTTATTGTCGTTAAATCATAACTACCATGATAATAACCTTCTAGGTTAATAATTTTTTTTAAATAAAAATTTACCTGCTCTGTTTCTAACGGTTCATCTATATTTTTGACAATAGATGACTTAATATTAATTAAATACGCTTTTATTTTTTTTAATTCTTTAATAATTATAAAAATATCATGCGGTTTTGTTACCAATATTCCTACAAACAAAATTAATAATATTTGCGTTAAAGACATATTTATATTAATTTCTTATGTTTATATTTTGGATTTAAAATACTTTCCCCGTTAGTACTTAGCATATATTCATGATAATCTTGATAATTTCCTTCAAACCATGTAGCATTATTTTCTTTATCATATGATATAATATGAGTGGTTATTCTATCTAAAAACCATCTATCATGACTAATCACTAATACACAACCTGCAAAATCTAAAATAGCATCTTCAAGTGCTCTTAACGTATCAATATCTAAATCATTAGACGGCTCATCTAATAATATAACATTTGCTCCTTCTTTTAGTAATTTTGCCAAATGTACTCTGTTACGTTCTCCACCTGAAAGTTGTCCAACTTTTTTTTGTTGATCACCGCCTCTAAAATTAAAAGCTGCACAATAAGCTCTACTTTTAATTATTCTATTACCAAGTTGTAATTCATCTAGACCTTCTGAAATTTCTTCCCATATAGTCTTATTATCATCTAAATGATCCCGTGATTGATCGACATAACCTAATTTTACCGTTTGACCAATTTTAATAGAACCACTATCTGGCATTATTTTACCTGTAATAATATTAAATAAAGTAGACTTACCTGCTCCATTCGGTCCAATAATTCCTACAATAGCTCCACGTGGAACTTTAAAACTAAAATCTGATAATAATATTTTATTATTAAATTTTTTAGCTATATGTTCTGCTTCAATAACAAGATCACCTAAACGAGGTCCGTTAGGTATAATTATTTGAGTAGGATCAGTTTTTTGTTCTTGTTGTTTATTTAATAACTCTTGATATGCTGTAATACGTGCTTTATTTTTTGATTGTCTAGCTTTTGGAGTTTGACGAATCCATTCAAGTTCACGATTCAATTGTTTTTTTCTATCATCGTCTTCTTTACTTTCTAAAGCTAATTTTTTTTGCTTCTGCTCAAGCCAAGAACTATAATTTAATGCCCACGGTATACAATTTCCACGATCTATTTCTAATATCCATTCTGTAACATTATCTAAAAAATAACGATCATGGGTAATTACTATTACAGTACCTTCATAATGCTTTAAATAATCCTCAAGCCAAGAAACTGATTCTGCATCCAAATGATTTGTAGGTTCATCAAGTAACAACATATCAGGTTTCTCTAAAAGCAATTTACATAAAGCCACTCTTCTTTTTTCTCCACCGGAAATTTTTGTAATATCTGCTTCTTTTGGTGGGCAACGTAAAGCAAGCATTGCGATCTCTATTTCACGTTCTAGATTCCATCCATCACAATTGTCTATTTTTTCTTGCAATTCTGCTTGTTTATCAAAAAGCTTTTGCATTTCTTCATCAGCGATTTCAGCAGCAAATTTGTTACTTATATAATTAAATTCATCAATAAGTTTTTTCTTTTCATGAAGACCTTCTATGATATTATCAAAAACATTTTTACTAGCATCAAGATACGGTTCTTGAGGTAAATATCCTACTTTTATACCAATTTTAGCTGTTGCTTTACCTTCAAACTCTCTATCAATACCTGCCATTATTTTTAATAAAGTCGATTTGCCTGCTCCATTTGGACCTATTATACCGATTTTAGCTTTTGGTAAAAATGATAAATTTGTTTCTTTTAAAATTCGTTTACCATTTATAATTTTGCTTAAACCAACCATTTCATAAACATATTGATATGACATAAATTACTTATTTCCTTATATTATTATTACTACTGTATTGTATGAATTTATTGCTCTATGATCATATAATTCAAAATTAGACATTGTAATTTCTATCATTGTTTTTCTCGTTTAGATATTTATTTTAAGAAATAAAATGCTGTATATATACTTTAATTTAGCAGCTTGAGGATTGTGTATACTTTTATACTTATAATTTTTCGTTCAAGCTTATTGATAATTTTTCCATATGCATTTTAATTTAATTTTAACAATATCAAGTCTAATTCTTCCAAATCTTTATAATGAAATATTAATTTTCCGCCTAATGGATAATTTTCTATTGTTATTTTTATACCAAATTTTTCTGATAAAGCTTTTACTAATAATTCTAGATCATTATTCGTAGCGTTGTCCTTTAAAAAACGCTTTCCTATTTTGTTATTATTGTTCGGGGATTTTGTATACTCATTTTTATACCATTGTCTTACTAGTTCTTCTGTTTGACGTACATTTAAATCATTATTTATAATATAATCGGCTATTACTTCTGCATGTTCATGATTTATTAAACACCGAGCTTGACCCATACTTAGTATATTTTCATTTACTTTATCTTGAATAGACTGCGGCAAATTATTAAGCCTTAATAAATTAGCTATATGACTACGACTTTTACCAAGCCTTTCAGCTAATTTTTCTACCGTATAATTAAAATTTTCTATTAAATATTTAAAGCCACGAGCTTCTTCCATCACTGTTAAATCAGTTCGTTGTATGTTCTCAATTAATGCTATTTCCATACTCTCTCTAGCATCTAAATTTTTTATAATTACCGGTATCTCTAAAACTTTTGCTAATTTACATGCACGCCAGCGTCGCTCTCCTGCTATAATTTGGAAATTATTATCAACAATAATAGGCTGTAATAAACCATTATTCAATATAGAATCTGCTAATTCTTTTATTTTATCATATTCAAAGTTTTTTCTAGGCTGATTCTCGTTTGGTCTTATTTTATCAATATTTATTATTTGTACTATTTCTGATTCTATAGAAATAACTTCTTCTCCAAGTAATGAAGATAATCCTCTTCCTAGTCCTTTATTTTTCGCCATATCTTTCTAAGATTTCTTTTGTAAGTTCTATATATGCAACTGCTCCCGAACATTTATAATCATATATAATAGCCGGTTTTCCATATGAAGGAGCTTCAGATAGTTTAATATTTCTTGGAATAACGGTTTTAAATACTAATTCTCCTAAGCATTTTCTAACATCATCTTCTACTTGTTCAGTTAAACGATTACGCTTATCATACATTGTAAATAATATACCTGCAATCTTTATCTTAGGATTTAATTTTTTCTCTACAATTTCAATTGTTTTTAACAAATGACTTAATCCTTCTAAAGAATAAAAATCACATTGCATTGGAATCAGTACTTCATCGCTTGCAACTAAAGCGTTTACCGTTAATAAATTTAATGAAGGAGGGCAATCAATAATTATATAATCATATAATATTTTTATTTCTGCCAATAGCTTCATTAAAATATATTCTCGGTCCTTTAATTTTGTTAAGTCTAATTCAGCCGCAGATAGATTAGTGTTTGAAGTAATTATTTCTAAATTTGGTATATCTGTAGAAATTATTGCATCTTGCAATTCTATTAAATTTGTTAATACTTGGTATATAGTATTTTTGCGTTGTTGCTGACTAATTCCAAAACCGGTACTACTATTCCCTTGAGGATCAAGATCTATAACTAAAATTTTTTTATTTACAGCAGCAAAAGCTGTAGCTAAATTTACAGTAGTTGTAGTTTTAGCTACCCCTCCTTTTTGATTAACAATAGCAATTACTTTCATATCATTTTTGTTAAATTACTAACTTCTAGAATTTTCCCTTCTTCACAAGTAATACTTTGATGTATTAAATAACCAAATAACCATCTCTCTTTAGCTTCTACTATTTCAGTTAAATAATTTTTTCCTTTTAATAACAAAAATTTTTCTCGTACTGAAATATTTTTTATGCAATTAAATATTGTATTTAAGTTAGAGAAAGCTCTACAAGTTAATATACTACAATCTATTTCTACTTTTTCTATTCTTTGATTGATTATTTGTACGTTATTATTTGATATCTTTGATGCTTTTTCTAAAAATATACATTTACGTAAATCAGCTTCTATTAAACTTACTTGCGCTACCCCCGCTATAGATAATACTATACCAGGCAAACCGGAACCGCTTCCTATATCAACTAAATGTATTTCTTTATTATCAATATATTGTATTAATTGTAATGAGTCTAATATATGACGTTGCCAAAAATTATGTATAGTATTATCCGATACAAGATTGATTGATTTATTCCATTTTTTAACTAACTTTTGAAAAATTTCTAACTTTTCAATTATTTCACGTGGAACTTCCATCACTATATTTAGTTTTTAAATAAATTATAATAGCCGTAATTGCTGCAGGTGTAATCCCTGGAATTCGACGTGCTACACCAATAGTAGTAGGTTTATGGGCAGAAAGTTTTTCCTGTATCTCTAATGATATACTTGGTATTTTAAAATAGTCAATATTTTTAGGTATGAACTGCGCCTCTTCACTTTGAAATAAATTAATATCTGCGTGTTGTCTAGTTAAATATGAAGCATATTTTGCTTCAATATAGAGTAATTGCAAAATGTTATTATTTTGTGTTTCTTTAAGTATAGGAAAAATTTTAATAGCTTGTTCAACATTAAAATTAGGTATTTTAAATAAGTCTAATACTGTTTTATATGTACCATCCTGTGCAACCTGTATACCCATTTTAGCAAGTTTACTAGTAGTTAAAGACAAGGTATTTAATAATGATTTTATTTTTTCTATATCTTCACATTTTTTTGTGAATATTTTTTTACGTTTTTCTGATACGACTCCAATGTTCATCCCTAATTCCGTTAAACGTAAATCAGAGTTATCTGCTCTTAAAGATAATCTATATTCTGAGCGAGAAGTAAACATACGATAAGGTTCTATAGTACCAAATGTTGTTAAATCGTCAATCATTACTCCAATATAACTGTTTGCTCTTGTTAACATAAACGGTGCTTGATCTTTTACTGCTAAAGCAGCATTTATACCGGCTATTATACCTTGCCCTGCGGCTTCCTCATATCCTGTAGTACCGTTAATTTGCCCGGCCAAATACAATCCAGCTATTTTTTTTGTCTCTAGCGTAACACTTATTTCACGTGGATCAACATAATCATATTCTATAGCATAACCTGGACGTAAAACCTTTACATTTTCTAATCCTGGTATTGTTTTGATTAATTTATGTTGCACATCTTCAGGCAAAGAAGTAGAAATACCGTTTGGATAAACCGTATAATCATCTAACCCTTCAGGTTCTAAAAATATACGATGTTCTGATTTTGTACTAAATCTGACTATTTTATCTTCAATAGAAGGACAATATCGCGGTCCTATTCCTTCTATTTGCCCTGAATACATTGCGGATTTATCAAGATTCTCACGTATAATATCATGAGTTTCTGAGGTTGTTTTTGTGATAAAACAATTTATCTGAGAAACATTAACAATATTTGTTAATTCAGAAAAAGGACGAGGAATTTTATCGCCGGGTTGTAAAATTGTTTTACTATAATCAATAGTACGTCCATCAATGCGAGGCGGTGTACCTGTTTTTAAACGAGCCAGTTTAAAACCTATTTGTTTTAATGTATTTGATAATCCATACGAAGGCTCTTCATCTACTCTACCTGCAGGAATTTTTTTTTGTCCAATATGAATAAGACCTGATAGGAAAGTACCTGTAGTTAATATAATTTTTTGACAAAGAATTTTGCTACCGTTATTTAAAATAACCGCTTCAATTTTAGAAGATTTAATTTCTATATCTTCCACTTTTCCATATAATATATCTAGATTAGGATAATTTGTTAATATTTGATACATTGCTTTTTTATAAAGCTTGCGATCAGCTTGAGCTCTAGGTCCCCAAACTGCTGGTCCTTTAGTCTCATTCAGCATTTTATAATGTATACCGGCTTGGTCTATAACATAACCCATTAACCCATCAAGTGCATCGATTTCTTTAACTAATGTGCCTTTTGCAATGCCACCGATTGCTGGATTGCAAGACATTTCGCCTAAATTTTCCGGTTTTAACGTAATTAAGAGAGTAGGAACCCCAAGACGTGCAGAAGCAGCGGCTGCTTCTACGCCTGCATGTCCACCGCCTATAACTATTACGTCATATTTTAGCATTAATTATTCTATAATTTCAGATTTATTAAAGAAAAATTCGATTTCTCTTTTCGCACTATTTTCACTATCTGAACCATGAATACTATTAGCCTCAATTGATTCGCCTAAATCTTTTCTAATAGTGCCTGCTTCAGCTTCAGCAGGATTAGTTGCACCCATAACGGTGCGGTTTAAAGTTATAGCATCCTCCCCCTTAAGCACTTGAAGTACTACCGCTCCTGAAGTAATATATTCAACTAAGCTATTAAAAAATGGTCTTGCTCTATGCTCATCATAAAAACATGCAGCTTCATATTTAGTTAAAAATTTCATTTTCTGAGCCACTATTTTTAAACCGGCATTTTCTAAGTAAGTATTAACTTGCCCTATTTTATTCCTTTTGATAGCATCAGGCTTAATCATTGAAAAAGTATATTGTATTGTCATTTTGTAACCTATTTATTATAATTATTAAATGTATTTTTTAGCTGAACGATTCCATATTAAAGCAAATAATCCTCCTCCTAAAAGAGCAGAAATACTGAAAAATATAAATACCCCATTCCAACCATAATTATCGCTAATCCATCCTACGCCGACTCCCGCAATAGCCGCTCCTAAATAACCAAATAACCCTGATAATCCATTAGCCGTACCGACAGCCTGACGGGTACTAAAATCAGCAGCTGCTATACCTACAAGGAGCTGAGGTCCTGAAACAAAAAAGCCTATTAAAGAAAGAATTACTATACTTAATAATTCACTGTGAATAGGAAGTTTCCAAAACAAGACTAACAATAAGCTAAGCAATACCATACATATGGATGCAACAGGACCTCGACGACCTTGAAATAGTTTATCAGATAAAACACCTGCTATTAATGCCCCTGGGATACCTATCATTTCATATAAACCGATTTGTAAGCCTGCATTTGCAAGACTTATATTACGTAAATCTTTTAAAAATGTTGGAGCCCAATAAATTACTCCGGAACGTATTATATAAACAAACATGTTTGCTAAACAAACATACCATATTAGCTTATTACAAAAGACCATTTTAAGTAATTGTGGAGTTAATAGCTTCTCATAATCTCCTATAGCTTCAAGCGGATATTCTTTATATTCCTCTACGGTAGATAAACCTACTTCTTTTGGAGAATTACGAAGCCTATTATATAAAAAAAGCGATACTACACAAGCAACTACACCTGGAACAAAAAAGGCAGCTCTCCAATCAAATTTATCGATTAAATAACCGCAGCTTATCATAGCAAGAGCACCACCTATTTGATTAGAAGTTGCACCCATAGCCCATTTAGTTCCAAGTTCTTTTGAAGCGAACCAGTGAGTAAGCATCTTTGTTGCAGGAGGCCAGCCCATAGATTGAAACCAGTTACTGGCTATCCATAAAATTCCTATAAGCCATAAAGAATCTGAAAAACCTATTAGCATAGTAATGATCCCGACAAATAAAAGACCCAAAACCATAAATATCCGAGCATTAACTTTATCGCTAATAAACCCGTTACACGCTTTACTAACTCCATACATAATAGATGAAGCAGTTAATATCCAGCCAATTTGTGTTTTAGTAACCCCAAAATATTCTCTTATAGCAGGAGTTGCTATATTAAAATTCTGACGACAAAAATAAAAAGTTGCGTAACCTATAATAATAGAATACAAAATCCTTACTCGCCAACTATTATATTTTTTTACATATGGCGATCTTGGAGTTTTAATTTTGGATCTTGTATTTATCATATTATAAACTCTCCGACTATAAAAAAAGCAAGTTTAAGAGTCTAGCAGTAAATAAATTTGCATTAATAATTAAAGAGCTTTTTTGCTACAAATTATAAGATTTGTGTTATTCATATTTCACACAAATCTTATAATTTGTAGCAAAAAAGCTCTTTAATTATTAATGCAAATTTATTTACTGCTAGACTCTTAAATTTGCTTTTTTTATAATATTAAATTTTAACAAATTCTATTTTTCGGTTTTATTTACCAAAACTTTATACTCTTTATTTAAACCTTTAACGGCATATATCCATAATATTACTATTACAAAGAATATAGAAGCAAAATAAGGAGTTGCCTCTACAAAACCAAAAGCAGGAAATAAAATAAAGAATGTAGATTGAATAATAGCACCACCTGATTTACCAAATCTTCCTCCGATAACTTCAACAGCAGCTTGCCCTTTTACTCGTAAATCCTTATCAAGCGGAATATACGCCATGTTTTTAGTGGCATCAAATAAAGAATATTTTACACCTTTACTTAAAACATTTTGAATCATACCGATCATAACAGCAAATGCTAAAGGACCTGAAGCAAGAATACCTGTTAAATGCATAGCAATAACACTATCAAAAAAGATAAATGCAAAAAACGCTGCACCGGTAATTAACATCATTAATGGAGTTATCATAGCTGCAGTTAGCCATGATACTTTTCTTAAAATATTACTACCTATAAGCATGAAAGCAATTGCAACCCAACCCTGATAAAATTGGAACTTCCCCATATATATAGTGTAAGCCTCTTTCGTCGGATATAATTCTTTTACTTTGGATTTCCAAACACCTTCAACTAAATTTACTGAAACACCGTAAGCAATAAGTAACAATGCAATATAACCTACATACTTAGAAGTAAAGATCATTTTAAAACTGTCTATTAATGACATTTTAGCTTTAGTTTTCTTTTCTTTTACTAATGCCGGATCATAAAGTCTAGGATCGGTTAGAACGTTTTTATTCATCCATCTATATGTTAATATTACTAAAAAGCTACTTGTTATCATTATAACAAATAAAGGTATAAATTTTAGATGTTCTGCAACTATTTGAGTTTTTTCATGCAAGCAATATCCAATAATTACGGATGTTACAGGCAATGCTAAATTAGCAAGTAAACCAAACATTGAGTAAAAACGTTTAGCTTCATCGGTTTTAGTAATTTGGTTAGCAAATTGCCAAAATAATAAACTAAGCATCATTGTTCCCCAAAGCTCTGCCATAGTATAAAAAGATGCAAAACTCCATTTCCCAACTATTCTTATAAACCATTTGAAATTAGGATAAACTACACTCCAAGATTCTATGGTTTCAGGATCAGGATGAACTAAATCAGGGTAAGGGTAAAGAACAAACGCAAATAATGCAAAATACCCTAAGAAAAATGAAGTAATAACATAAAACACGTTTTCTTGCTTTAAAATATCGCAGAGCTTAACATAAATTACCATAGCGATTACGGCAGAAGGTAGTACTATATATGTTTTTAAGAAACTTATTGCTTCTGCTCCTATATCCGTTACTACAAACCCGTCTTTAATTGAACGAAGCGTTGAGTAGTTTAATAAAATACAGAACATCATAAACGCCATAGGAAGAAACTTCTTATTTTCATATCTTTCTATAGGCCAAATTACCTTGCTTAGTTCTGAGAGATAATTGTCATTTTTGGGAGTATTCATAAATTAAATTTTTCTATTTATTTTGAAGATAAATATTATACTAGAATATGTTAGAAAAGTCAAACCTATTGATTTTTCTCAAAAGAAATAAAATAAAATTATTAACTATAGGATGCGTAAAAGAAATATGACAATTTATTTACTTGATTTTAGTTTCTATCTATAATTTTCTATTTATAAATTATTATAATAAAATATATGTCCAAATTAAAAACAGCTCTATTATTAACTGCTATAATTTTTATAACAGGTTGTAAAAGTAATATGAAAAATGAAAACAATATTTCATGACCGCAATATGTAACTTTGAACATTCAAACCTTAAATAGTTCAGAGGATAAAACTATTAGAATAAAGGCAAAAACTTTAAACTTTCCGTTATCTTCAGAAGATTTACGTGATATATCTATTTTAGAAAAGAAATATGATCAAGAAGAAAATTGTGCAGAACTTGCTGCACCGCAAATAGACATATCAAAATGTATAATAATATTTGCAGTACATGAAGATGCAGAGTTAAAAAAATGGCATCCTGACCTTAAGGATACAATGCCTAAAACTATTTGGATTAACCCCTCATATAAACCGATAGGTATTGATAAACATGAAGATTACGAGGGATGCTTTTCTGTTGAAAATGCTACAGGACCGGTAGCAAGATTCAAGAAAATTCATTATCACGCATATGATATAAATGGCAATCAAATTCAAGGTATCGCAGAAGGATTTTTAGCAAGAGTTATCCAGCATGAAATCGATCATCTAAACGGAAAAGTATTTTTAGATTATATGTAGCTCCAAAAAAAATAATGACTAAAGCAGAATATTTAGAAATGCGTAAAAAAGCAATGGAGCAGGAAAATATAAAATCTTAGAGTTCTCTAAATCTCAAATATCATTCTAGCTAAAATTTGAGTGTGTCATTCCCGCGAAAATTTACTTTATATTATTTGGTATAATACTATTTAATCGGATACGGGACACATGCGATGTTCGCCTAAAGCTTCATCTTCATCACCTGTTACATTATTTATAATTTTTCCGCCCATGAATAATGTAGAAGAACCGCCACCGTCTAAATTGATTGCCGATTCATATCCAAGTTAACATATTAATATGCAAGTTCTGTTTTAGTTAATCCTATCACAGTATAATTAACAAGGTGTTTTTCTAAAATTTTTAAAGCTTCAGGGATTATTAATTTATCAACATTTATTTCTTTCTCTTTCCGTAATATTGATCTTACTTGCACAAGCTTAAGGTCTTTGACATGTTGCTTATAAATATGTTCGACTACAACTATAACTATAGTGCCGTCATTACACACTCCTAAGGCAGTACGAGCATGAGCCGGATCATCTTGCTTTGGATTATCTACAATATTTTTACCGTTTTGAACCAATAAGGGAATACCGGTTACTATTGAAGCAGTGTTACTTAAATTTATAAGCTTACCGTCTTTATCGATAAATTCCAAAATTAACTTTACAGAATCATTTATATTTACTATCGGCAAACTTGTTGCTTGTGGAAAGGACAATATAAAGCCTTTCTGTGGGATTTGACTATCACCATGCTTACTTATTGCCGTAAAAATAAAATTTAACCATAATGCCTCTTTACTTGGAGAGAATCTCTTACTCTTTTCCGTCCATATTTTAACTATTTCAAAAAGCCTGTTAAAATAAGGTTTTATTGTATCTTCATGCATATTGTAAAAATCGCGATCATCACGTTGTATAATATCTGAACCGTATCCGTAAGAAACATAAAAAATGCTTTCCGGCTTTAATGCAGCATGAATTTTTATACACATTGATTGTTTCATTATAAGGTACATAAAGGAGAGTTGCTTCAGCCCAAACACCATCAAACGACTCCTTAAAATCAATATCTTGAAAAGTGGAGTGCAGTACATCTATTCCGGTTGCTTTTGTAGCTCATTTAACCATTTCGGTTGAACCGTCAAAAGCAGTAACTTGATATCTTTGACTTAAAAAATATTTTGTATCACGACCAACTCCGCAACCTGCATCTAAAATATGAGCCTGTTCAGGTAAATAGCTAGTAAATGCTTTATAGTTATCAGACAAATCTGCATTGATTGTTCTGCTATAAAACTCTTGAGCGTTATTATTATAATATTGTATATTTGTCCCAACTATTAGTATATTTATACTCACCAAACAATAACATACAAATAGAAAATACATATAATTTCTATTATATATTAGACTTCTTTTCGAACTCGCTTATAGGGAGGCATTTGGAGGAAACACGGAACGCAGCACCGCAGCGTATAAAAAAGTACGTGAGGATGCGAGTACCGGATTGACGTACAAATTACCCCTAGAAGTAGAGTTCCAAAAGAAGTCTATTGACTATTAGACTTAAAAATGGTCTACTTATCAAGAATAAGGCTTAAGGTTTATATGATAAAAAAAATAATATTTGGAATAGCTATTTTACTTAGTACAAGCTGCTTTGCCAATAGTACAACTTCTGACGGCTCAAAAAAAGATGCAGCAAAAACTAACGATGTTACAACACAAAAAATTATAGATGATTTTTCTGCTTACGCCGGTACTATAAAACCGGAAGTACGGGAGGAAATACAAAAATATAGAGTAGCAATAGTCAAGATTAATAAGAAGAAACGTGAACTATATAACAGCCTTTCTAAAGAGGCTCAAAATTTTTTAGCAGAGCAACAAAAATATAAACAAAAACTATCTATCTCTAAGCTAACGGTAGAAAACGACCAAAAGAATAATACTGTTGATTCTAATGATAATAAGAGCAAAGATACAAAATAAATTACTTTTCTTAGCCGTTATTGTACGGGTCAAAAATCGTCATTGCGAGCAGCCGTAGGCTGTGGCGGCAATCTCATGAAATAATAAACAAACTCTCCTGAGATTGCTTAGTCAATTGCTACGCAATGTCCTTGCAATGACGGATAAACCTATCCACAACAACTCCGCTTTTTAGCTAGGTATTTCATAAATCTGCTCTACTACACCATCAAGACCCATTAAAAAAGTATAAACTTTTAATTGGGGGAATTTTTCTTTTATTATATCACGGGCCTTGTTTAAAATTGCTGCATGTGCTGCCGTTTCTTTTTCCTTGGTATTTAGCTGTTCCTGACCTATAAGTATTTTATAAGCTCCACATTCTCTATGATCAAGAAAAACAATTTGTTTTATGTTATGTAATTTTTGCAAAATCTCAATAGTATCTTCTATTGTTTTTCCCCAATAAGTATATTTGTCGTTAATAAGAGCAAGCGATGCACCGGGCAGTGATACTTTATCAAAATTATCTTCTAATCCTAATTGCTTCATTAATTTATCTGTTTCGTCTATTAATCTAAAATCTACACAACTAATTAAAAGAGTAGAAGCTTCATTTAATGTTTTTAAATGTGCATTACTGACTTCTACCTTTACAACTTTCTTATTGGCAATTATATCATTGTTAGCAGCGTAAAGATTTAAACTAGACACCATAATAAACCCTAAAATTATATATTTTACATGTATCATACAATTTTCCTATTTAAAAATATTTCTTACAGGCTTTAAAATAAGAATAACCTGTAATGATTGTTAAAAAAGCGGCAATCCATAAAATTATTTCCCCTACTATATCTAAATAAATAATTCCTGAACCTTTTGAGCCTAGTATCAATATCGATAAAGCAAACATTTGTAAAAACGTTTTGACCTTAGCAAGTCTCGATACAGGCACACTAACCTTTACTAGAGCTAAAAATTCGCGAAGACCGCTAACTAAAAATTCTCGTGCTAAAATTAATAAGCAAGGTATCTCATCTACATTATCTTTTTTTAGTAGCATGATAATAACGCAACCTACAAGTAGCTTATCTGCTATAGGGTCAAACATCTTGCCGAAACTTGTAACTAAATTATATTTTCTTGCTATATAACCGTCCAAAAAATCCGTAATACTAGCTAAAACAAATAATAATGCCCCAAGTGTACGTGCAAGTGAGTTATTTATATAAAATACCAGTATAATAACTGGAATTACCATTATTCGAGCAATAGTTAGATAATTAGGTAAATTTTTATCTATTCTCATTAATTAATTAAATTTATTAATATAATATTGTTGAATGATGGATAGAATATTATTCCAAGACCAATATATTAAAAGTCCAACAGGAAAACTACTAAACATAAATAAAAAAATTAGCGGCATAAATTTCATTACTTGAGCTTGCATCGGATCCGCAGGTTCAGGACTCATTTTTTGCTGTAAGAACATAGTAATAGCCATTAAAATAGGCCATGCTCCAATCATTAAAAATGACGGCGGCGCGAACGGTAATAAGCCAAATAAATTAAAAATAGTAGTAGGGTCAGGTGCAGATAAGTCTTTAATCCAGCCGTAAAACGGTGCTTGCCGCATTTCAATAGTTACATACAATACTTTATAAATGGAGAAAAATACCGGAATTTGCACAAGTATAGGTAAACAACCAGCTACCGGATTGACTTTTTCTTTTTTATATAAAGCCATAATTTCTTGATTTAAACGTGCTTTATCATCACTGTATAAATTTTTTATCCTATCAATTTCCGGCTGTAAATTTTTCATTTTTTTCATCGAACGATAAGACTTATTGGCTAAAGTAAACATTAATAGCTTAATTATAACCGTAACAATTAATATACTAACACCGAAATTACCGACATAGCCATAGAAAAAATTCATGGCGTAGAAAACCGGTTTGGTAATTATATAGAACCAACCGAAATCAATAGCTCTATCAAATAATTTAATATCATATTGCTTTTCATATTTATCAAGCAAGTCTACTTTTTTTGCTCCAGCAAAAATTCTGCTTCTAATTGAAAAATTTTTGCCGGGCTTTATTATTTGTACCGGTGAAATAAAATCTACCTGATATCTTTCAATCCCTTGCTTAAGAGCATAATTAAAATTCGAGCTGTAATTACTTGATTTATCCGGAATCAAGGAAGATAACCAATATTTATCGGTAATTCCTATCCAGTCAACCTTACTTGCTGCAAATTTTTCACTTTTCTTATCTTTAATATCATCATAAGAATATTCTTTAAGATTCTCGTCTATACACCCGATAGGTCCTTGATGTAATATATTCACCGCTTTCTCTACAGCAATATATTTACGATTTATTAAACCGTAAGATTGCACAGGAAGTTCTTTATCACTATTATTAACGATGGTTTGCTCTATAGTAAATAAATAGTTTTCATCGACAGTAATAGTAACTAAAAATTTAACTCCGTCTTCATTAACCCAAAATAAATGCACAGGTTTTTCAGGACTTAATATTTCACTATCACTATTCCATATAGTATCGTTGTTAGGGAGTTTTACACTAGATAAATTACTAACTAAACCAACTTCAGCAAAATATGCATTTTCTGTATTAGCCGGTGAAAATAATCTCACTTCAGGACTATTTTTAGATAAATCTTGTTTATATTTCTTTAATATTAAATCATCAAATCTAAGTCCTTTTAATGAAATAGAACCGGTAAGTGATTCAGATTCTATTTTAATACGCTGTACTTGACTTTCTTCTTGCACAACAATACCAGTTGCAGGTTCGACTAAAGCTTTTAACTGTTGTTTCTTTAAATTTTCTGCTTTCTGCACTGCTATTTGCTGTTGCTGTTTTTTTTGTTCAGGTTTTACAACAAAATACTGCCAACCGAAAATTATACTTAAAGACAGTATAATAGCGGCTATTAAATTAATTATATTATTATTCATTCCTAGGTCTTAAATTTTAATATTTTTAAAGCTTTAAGTTTTAAAGCATTTAGAGCAAATAATCAAGTAGTATAATATACTTCTTTGCTTTCAAAAGTAGTGCATATCCAAGCTGAAAGACAACTTCCATCTTGGATACAAATTTAATTTATTTTTTTATTTTTACTACTTTTCATTTTACTTCGGATATATTATACCACTCCTACATTCTGAAATATTTTTAATTTAAATTCAGGAAGTATAGAAATGAAATGTTCAGAAATATTGTCCTGTATATTTTCATAACCTACTAAATTTACTTCTTTAACAAAGATATATATTTCTATAGGCAACCCATTAATCGTAGGTTCAAGCTGTCTTACTAGAAAAGTAAACCCTTCGGTATAAACTGCTGGATTATTTTTTAGATATTCCTGAATATATAATTTGAATAGTTTAATGTTGGTTAAATCTTTCTCTTCTTTATCAAGAGTGATTTTATCTATTACATCCTTTGATATATAAGGAGATTTTTTTAGTGCTTTTAAAATAGTAGCATCACAGAAGTTAATAGTTGCCATATTAATATTAAATACTCTCTTTACCCTTCTTGCTCCTGATTCACTAATTCCTCTATAATTAGTTACGTTAGAATTTAAAATGCTGTAAGTAGGAACTGTGGAAATAGATTGGTCAAAATTCCTAATTGTTACTACGGAAATAGTAATTTTTTCAACTGTTCCTTCAATTGCGCCTATACGTACCCAGTCTCCAATATTAATAATTTCTTGAGTAGTTAGTTGCAAGCTTGCAAGTAATCCTAAAACGGTATCTTTGAAAACAAATGTTAAAAGAGCTGCGGCTGCACCTAAGCTTGTTAAGAATGTACTAAGCGAAATATTTAATATATATGAAATAGTTACCATTGCTGCAATAACTATGACAATAATTTTTAATATTTGAAAATATAAGCTAAGCGGTGCATTTTTTGTAACGGCTTTGATTCTATTGTGATACAGATCTGCAAAAGCATCTATAAGCGTTAATAATAACATCGTCACAGATATACCAGTATATAAGATTACTATAGTATCTTTGATTCCCAGTAATACATGTGCTTTAAAAGAAGTAGGATGAAAAATCTTTCCCCAACATACAAAGTAAAGTGCTAATAAAGCATGTAATAAATAACGAAATATAGGATATTTTTTTATCCTTTCATAATCATCATAATGATGTCTAGTTAAATAATTTTTTACCGGAATAAAAATTAATCTTTTAATTAGAAATATCACCGGTATAAGAGATACTAACATAAAAAACAATAATACTAACTCAGTACTTGAGGTATGATATAGATCCATTAAATATTGCATATTTTACCTATCATTATTATTATAAATATAAATCTTTTTATTATTACTAAGAATTTTATTTTTATCAATAATTCTAACTCAAAAGAATTGTGTATTGCTAAGCAAATATAGATACTGTCATTGCAAAGCCACGAAGCAGCTGCAGCAACCCATAAAAATAATAAAAAACTGAATTGCCTAGTCAATTACTTACGTAATTTTCTGTAACTCAGACGTTAAATGAATTAAATAACTTATTTATCTATGACATTTCCTAATATCAATCCAGTTATTTTCTCTATAGGTCCACTTGCTATCTCTTGGTATTCTCTTTCATATGTAATAGGAATTTTGCTAGGCTGGTTCTATGCAAATAAAATTATAGAAAAATTTAAGCCTCAAATTACCAAAAAAAATCTAGAAGATTTCATTACTTATGCCGTTATAGGCATAATAGTCGGAGGCAGACTAGGGTTTGTTTTATTATATAACCCTTCTAGATATTTTTCAAATCCAATAGATATCTTAAAAACTTATGAAGGCGGGATGTCTTTCCATGGCGGAGCTTTAGGGGGGATTATTGCTGCTTATTTGTTTTGCCGAAAATATAAAATTAATTTTTTAAGTCTCACGGATATAATAGCCCCTGTAGTACCTATCGGATTATTTTTAGGTAGGATCGCTAATTTTATTAACGGCGAACTATACGGACGTATTACAAATGCTTCTTTTGGTATGATTTTTCCGAATAGCGATTTGATGCCAAGACATCCTAGTCAATTATATGAAGCTTTTTTTGAAGGTTTAGTATTATTTAGTATCTTAGCATATGCAACATTTAAGCACAAAACTCTTAAAAAGTGCGGTTTAAACTCAGGAATATTTTGCACATTTTACGGTCTTTTCCGAATCACTATTGAAATATTTAGAGAACCCGACATACAAATCGGGTTTATTTTAGATAGCTTAACTATGGGACAAATTTTATCTGTACCTATGTTACTTTTAGGAAGTTATTTAATATGTCAATCGAATCCAAAATAAGACAATTAATTGATCAAAACGGTTATATTACTTGCGATGTCCTCATGCAGGAGGTATTAAACTTAAATCCTACTTCCTATTATAAGCAAGTAAAATCATTAGCTAATGAAGGTGACTTTGTTACGGCTCCTGAAATTTCACAGCTATTCGGTGAAATTATCGGCTTATGGTGTATCAGAGAGTGGCAAAGAATTGGCTGCCCAAAAAGTCTTAGTTTAGTAGAGCTTGGTCCTGGTCGAGGTCTATTAATGCGTGATTTACTACGTACTGCAAAATTAGTACCGGAATTTTATAAAGCCTTATCAATTGAACTAATAGAAATTAATAAAAATTTTATTGCTTATCAAAAGGCTAATTTACAAGATATTAATTTACCGATTAGTCATCAATCATTTGTAGAAGATATACCAAAAAAACCTACTATAATAATAGCTAACGAATTCTTTGATGCTATACCGATAAAGCAATATATTAAAGTCAAGGAATTATGGTATGAAAGAATATTTGTAGTGCAGCCGGTAGATGAAAGAATTAAATACGATAAAATAAGGGTTAATAAGCAATTACAAGAATATCTGCTGTGTACTCATATTGAAGCAAAAGACGGGGCAGTACTTGAAGAATCTTATAAATCGATAGAAATTATAAAATTTATAGCGCAGCATCTAAAAAGACTAAGCGGCAGTGGCTTAATAATAGATTACGGCTATGATATAGCTCCGAATGGTAGAACTAGATATCAATATAATCAAACATTACAAGCGGTTAAAAACCATAAATATTGCCCCATCCTTGAAAATCTTGGAGAAGCTGATTTATCGGCACATGTGGATTTTTATGCATTAAAGACGGTAGCTAAAAACAGCAAAATAAACGTAATAGATACAATATCGCAACGAGATTTTTTAATAGAAAATGGAATCTTATTACGTAAACAAACATTGCAAGACAAGCTTAATGATAGACATCTTGCCAAATTCGCTTATAGAGAGGAATTTAAAGGAGACACGCAACGCAGCACCGCAGCGTACACTTTAGTACGTGAGGATGCGAATATCGGATCGACGTATAAATTACCTCTAAAAGTAGAGTTTGGAAAGATGTCTGAGCAGGCACAAATAATAGAAAGACAGGTAGAAAGACTAATATCACCGAAACAAATGGGAGAATTATTTAAAGTATTACAAATTATGAATTAATTTAGGTTTTGTGGACATTTCTAATTTGTTGCTGCAAATTATAAGATTTTTTTGAAATATGACTAACTATTCCGCAAAAATCTTATTAATTTTTGTTACAAAATACCTCAAAATAGCAAATCAACTAGCAATGTCCACAAAAAAACCTAGGTTCTGAGTCTTGATTATAAATGGACAACTTTAAGTCCCCTTCTTCACATTTCAGCATGGCTTCAAATTCTTTTTTATACGCTCTTCGGTTTTTCCTGTAAGATGTAAGACACATAAGCAGTATCATTGGATATACGGAACCGCTATAAACCCCAAAACTTCGAAATTCACAATCAGCATCTCGGTACTTAATCCATAAATTTGGGGATTTTTTAAGTAAATTAACTTGTTCTCGTTTGTCTGAAATATTGTTTTAATATTTCTTGGTATATTTGATTTAGTTTCTTATCAACTTTCTTATATTCTGCAGCGACACAATAATTCATGTCACCTTGTGTCATGGTATTATTACAATCAACAGAAAATAATTGCTTTTTTCATTATTTTATCATTTTTAAAAATAATTAATTAAGAATCACACACCGTGACGTTCTGCAATTAAACTTTTTATTTTACCGATAGCTTTAGCAGGATTTAAGCCTTTCGGGCAGGTCTTAGTACAGTTCATAATCGTATGACAACGGTAAAGCTTAAATGGGTCTTCTAAAGCTTCAAGACGTTCACCGGTATTATCATCCCTTGAATCGGCAATCCATCTATATGCTTGTAGTAAAATCGCAGGACCCAAATATTTATCACCGTTCCACCAATAGCTAGGACAAGAAGTAGAACAGCAAGCACATAATATACACTCATATACACCGTCAAGCTTTTCTCGGTCTTTAATCGACTGTAACCTTTCAGAGTTTGAAGGAGTAGGGCTATCGGTTTTGAGCCAAGGTTCTATAGATTCGTATTGTGCATAAAAATGCGACATATCAGGTACTAAATCTTTCACTACTTTCATATGAGGAAGCGGATAGATTTTGATATCGCCTGATATATCTTCTATTGGTTTTATGCATGCTAAAGTATTTGTACCGTCAATATTCATTGCACAACTACCACAAATTCCTTCCCGACAAGAACGCCTAAAAGTTAAAGTAGAATCGATTTCGTTTTTGATTTTAATTAAAGCATCTAAAACCATCGGTCCGGTTTTGCTTAAATCTATCTCAAAACTATCGATAGTAGGATTCTTATCAAGATCAGGATCATACCTATAAATTTTTATCTTTCTAGGTTTAAGCATTTCCTCTTGTTCTTTATGCTCTCTACCTTTTTTTACTACTGAATTTGGCGGTAACCTTAACTCTGCCATTTTAAGTACTCTCTTAAAATTTGTTTTTAGAACTATACAAAATAATTAGCTAATTCACAATCTTTCATACCTGTTACGTGGATGACATTAATGTCTCTAGGTTGCCATGCTACTTACAGTTACTCACAAGGTATTGCCAGCGTGGATACCGATGTCATTCCCGCTTCTGCGGGAATGACATCAAGAGCATTTACTGGTCCACGCAACAATGCCTACTCACAATGACGATATTTATAGTTAGCAATCCATATACGAAGATCAACTTCAAAAAGAGCCAGGAGTTCACAAGACAAGGAACGCAGCGTATACTTAACACGTGAGTACCACAGTACTTGTAGAACGACTTCGCCAATTTTGAAGTTGATCAAGTATATTCCATTATCCATTAAACTGCTCTTTTATTGAGTCATATATATTTTATAATCTCATCTAATTTTTTAGTTTCAATTACGCTGCCATTATTAATATTCAGAATATTTTTAACATTCTCAAGCAATAATATATAGGGTTTGTGATATTGTACTATTCTGATTAATACAAAAGTCTACATCTCCTATACCAAGCCTCTTACCTGAAATACTAAAAGATTGGCAAGGAAAACCGGCACATCAAATATCATGTTTAGGGATTTTGGTTTCTGATATTTCCATAATATCACCATATGGCTTATCACCGAAATTTCTTTTATATGCTTCTTGTACATCTTTGTCTATGAAAAAACACATTCAAGCCGCTTTATTTCCAAGGCTTTTCTAAAACCACCGATACCACAAAATAAATCTATAAATTTATACGTAAATTATACTACTAAACTTAGGAAGCGTAATTTTCTTTTTTAGCTTTAGTCGTTTTTGTTTTCTCAAGTGATTTTTCTTTATCTATTTTTATAGTAGATGAATCATTAAAAGGAAATTTATTCTCCTCTTCTGAATCTAAAGCTCTACCACTAAGTAAATTTTTAATTTGCTGACCGGACAATGTCTCATATTCAATTAAAGCATTTGCTAAGGTATGAAGTTGATCTATATGTTTTGTTAAAATATCTTTTGCAAATTCATATCCTTGCGTAATAATTCTTTTAACTTCAGCATCAATTAACTCTGCAGTAGCTTCCGAGGTTTCATTATTAGGTTGTCTACCATACATATCGTCACCACTTGAACCGTGAAATATCGGTCCTATTAAATCACTTAAACCTGCTTTTGTAACCATCGCTCTGGCAATATTAGTTGCACCTTTTATATCCGACGAAGCTCCTGAGGTCACTTTATTTCTACCGAAAATAATTTCCTCCGCTACTCTTCCTGCCATATAAACTGCTATAGATGATTCCATCTGTTCACGATTCTGAGAATATTCATCAGTTTCAGGAAGTCTTTGCACCATCCCAAGAGCATTACCACGCGGTATAATCGTAGCCTTATGAATAGGTGATGCTGCAGGACAATAAAGTCCTACTAATGCATGTCCGCCTTCATGATATGCAGTCAACCTTTTTTCTTTCTCCGACATTGCAATGGAGCGACGTGCAACTCCCATCAGCACCTTATCTTTTGCCTCTTCCATGTCTTGCATATCTACTTCTTTCTTACCAAGCCTTGCAGCAATAAGAGCAGCTTCATTAACTAAGTTAGCAAGTTCAGCACCGGAAAAGCCCGGAGTACCGCGAGCAATAATTCGTGCTAATACCGTACTATTATATTTAATTTTCTTTAAATGTACTTTTAGAATTTGCTCACGACCGTTTATATCAGGGTTTGCAACGGCAATTTGACGATCAAACCTACCGGGACGCAGTAATGCACGATCAAGAACGTCAGGACGGTTTGTAGCTGCAATGATCACAACTCCCTCGTTTGCTTCAAATCCATCCATTTCGACTAACATTTGGTTTAAGGTTTGCTCACGTTCATCATTGCCGCCACCCATACCGATACCTCTATGGCGACCTACCGCATCAATTTCATCGATAAAGATAATACAAGGAGCATTACGTTTACCCTGTTCAAACATGTCACGCACACGGCTTGCACCGACACCTACAAACATTTCAACAAAATCAGAACCGGATATGCTAAAAAACGGAACATTAGCCTCACCTGCAATTGCTTTAGCAAGAAGTGTCTTACCGGTTCCGGGAGGACCTATAAGTAAGCAGCCTTTCGGTATTTTACCACCAAGCTTTTGGAACTTGCTTGGATCCCTTAAAAAATCTACTATTTCAGTTAATTCTTCTTTTGCTTCATCGATACCTGCTACATCTTTAAAGGTAATTTTTGGTCCTTTATCTGATAGCAACCTAGCTTTAGATTTTCCAAACCCCATAGCTTTCCCACCTCCATGCATTTGACGCATGAAAAAAACCCAAACACCTATCAATAAAAGCATAGGAAACCAAGAAATTAAAAAGCCTAAAAAGGTATTCATTCTTGTTTCAAGAGGCACTACTTCAATATTAACGTCATTGCTAGTAAGACGATTTACTAAATCAGGATAATCAGGAGCATAAGTATTAAAAGTAGAGCCGTCATTTGAAGTGCCTTCAATTACTCTACCCTGAATTTTTACCGAATTAACGGTCTTTTCATCAACTCGTGTTAAAAAATCCGAGAAAGTTATATTATTTCTTCCACCAAGTAAACCGTCAGATTGGAACACATTAAACAGTAATATTACAAAAATAAAAAGTACTGCCCAAGCTAAAATACTTCTACCTTGATTATTCATCGATATAAAACCTAATAAAAATTTTTATTGGTATAAGAGAGGTCTGTAAATAAATTTTATAGTTAAAATTTATTTACAGATAACCTCTTAAATACCGGTGTTAGCAAAAATGGGTGAAACGAGATACAAAATTTGGAGAAAAAGATACTTCAAAGTTCCACATGTCGTTATCATAATATGATATATGTGGTATTGCTATAACTTTTTCAAGTATTTTAATGATAGGTAAGGTCAATAAAACTGCATTGTGGTTTTTGCAAGATAGATTTTTCAAAGGTTCTAAATCTAATTGTGTCTTTATTATTTTATAATCTTTTAACGATAGATGAGTTACAAAACAATTTGGAGTTTCTTGATTTTTTGTGATACAAAATCTATTATCCCAAATAACGGATTTATCTAGTAATATTTTACTCTCAGGCAATTTTTTGCCGAATTCCCTGTATATAAGTAACTCGTTTTGTATGCGCTTAATTATACAGCCATGAAGTGTATTCTTAAAGTTTACGTCTTGAGTAATTAATTTCAAAATAGGTTCTACCGAATAAAAACGAGCTGCTCTAGATTGTCCACTAATTATTATCAGTAAAAAATTAATTATTTGTACTTTCACCTCATTTGAAAACTGATCAAATTTAACTAAATCAAGAAAAGCAAAGCCATATTCAAAAATCTTGACCGCTTCAGCTATCGCCGATATTAATTCAGGCTTAAACTCGTTTTCTATACGTTTGTTGGTTTTAAGTTGTTGTGAGATTATTGCGGCTTTAGACATCTTTCCACACTTCGCTTCTAGAGATAATTTAGATGCCATTCCGGTACTCGCATCCTCACGTACGCTTGTGTACGCTGCGGTGCTGCGTTCCGTGTTGCCTTTAAATTCCTCTCTATAAACTGGTTTGGAAAAATGTCTAATATAATCTGCACCTTTAGCTAATTTTTGCCTAATAACATTTCGTCTATATTTATCAGATGAATTTGACTCATCTTCAAACCATTTTATATTATGACTGACTAAATATTCTACTAATTCACTTTTTGGAATATTATATAGCGGTCTAATGATGTGTATATTATTATACCAATTGATATTACTGCTACTAAGTCCAAATATACCGCTATTACGCTCTAATCTTAAACAAAAATTTTCTACGTAATCATCTTCATGGTGAGCAGTTAAAAGTACTAATATATCGAGTTCTAGACATAGATTGGTCATCAAATCATAGCGTCCTTCTCTTGCTCTTTCTTGTAAATTGGAAAAATTATTTTGATGGTCAAAAGATAAACTATAATGCTTGCGACTTAGACTATTACTGATATTTTGGATATAATGGGTCTCTTGCTTCGACTGTTCCCGTAAGTTATGATCAACCGATATAACAAATAATTCTATATTATTTTTCTCTGCCCAAATATTAGCAAGATAAAGAAGTGCTACCGAATCGCTCCCACCAGATACTGCAATCGATATTTTAGATAAGCTAAAATTACCTATTAGATTATTGATATTATACTCAAATTTTTCATATAGCATGGTTGAAAAATGTTAGTATTGTTTGTAAAGTGTTTGGATATTGTGGTCAAACTTAGTAGTATGTCATTTCCGCGTAGGCGGGACGTTGTTGCATGGCTCTTATGTCATTCCTGCGAAAGCAGGAATCCAGAAAAAAAGTATAAATACAGCAAATTCTTGAAATTAAAAGCCCGATTTATCTTGCTTTATGCTGGGCCCACCTACGCAGGAATGACATCGAGCAAGTTTCTCAATCCATACAACAATGCTCTACTTTTGCAATGGTAACAAAAAACTACACAATTAGATGATAAAAAAAATTTATGCTGACTCAGCTAAATCTTCTGAAGTTTCAGTCTTTTGTTCGCGTAAATAATCTTGTGCTTCTGATTCTGATCTTGCAACAATAACCGTAACTATAGCATTAAGCTCTGCATGGAGTCTTATTTCAACTGTATAAATTCCGGTAGATTTAATTTGTTTATCAAGAATAATATTTGAATGAGAAATATTATAAGATATATTTTCAGATAATTTATTGGCTATTTCTTTATTAGTAACCGAACCGAAAAGTTTACCGTCATTTGATGTTTGACGGATAAAAACTAATTGTTGATCTTTAATAAGAGCATTAATTTTTTCTACTTCTTCTCTTATTTGCTTATCTTTTGCTTCAAATTCGTGTTTTTGTTTAACTATTAGCTCTTTATTAGGCTCAGTAGCTCTAATAGCTAATTTTTGCGGTAAAAGATAATTACGACCAAACCCGTCTGCTACTTTGAGTATGTCGCCAATTTTACCTAATTTTCTTACGGGTTTTATTAATATAATTTCCATGTATTATGCCTTTATTTAGCTTGAAATACAAAAGGTAATAACGCTAAAATTCTTGCAATTTTAATAGCATTATTTAGCTTTCTTTGTTTCTTTGCACAAACATTTGTGATCCTGCTTGGTAACATTCTACCGCCTTCAGAGACAAATTTTATTAAAAGCTCAGGGTTTTTATAATCAATAACAGGTGCATTAGGCACAGAAAGAGGGCATCCTTTACGTCTTCTAAAAAATACTTTTTTAGCAGTTTTATCTCCTACCTTGTGAGCAGCTGTTTCACTAGCATTATTACTTTTTAACATTCTTTAACCTTAATTCTTACAAATTTAATTATTAATCGTTACGTCAATTACCGGAGCATTCTCTGTACTTTGATTTTTTAATATCGGTGAAGGTTCACTACTAATTGAATCTGCTTGAATTGTAAGAAATCTAATGATATTTTCGTTAAGCTTCATTTTTCTTTCTAGCTCTTCTTTTACATTACCAGTAATATCTAGACCTAAAAAATAATAATGTCCTTTTTTGTTATTACCGATTTTGTAAGCTAAAGTTCTTAACCCCCAATATTCTTTTTTTATGATAGTGCCATTATTATCTTTAATAATTTTAGCAAAATCATCAACGATTTTATCTATATCGTTTAATGATACGTCTTGACGTATAATAAAAACTGACTCATAAAAGCTCATGATATATAAGAATCTCCAACAAACTTTAAAATAAAGTATTAATAGCAACTAAAACTATTAAATTCAAGTATTATCTTTAAAAAATTATTATTTCTTTGTTTCTTTTTATAAAAAGTTTGCTATAAATCCTAATAAATTAGAAAATTATTACAAAATTTTTTTTATTTACTAAAGATTAATTCAGTGTTTGATGAGCTATTACCTGCAGTTTTAATTATAGAAGAAAAAAAATAAAAAAGTGTTAATATTTCTTTAAGTAATGATATAAGAGAGAGCAGGATTTAATATAATGAGGGCTTCAACTCTAGAAAAAGCATTAACTTATTTTTTTAGTCAGCTGCTTGTTATCATGATTATTAGTGCAGAATTACAAGAAAATCCTTTAATAACAATAAATAACTAACAGAAATAGACTATAACGTGCTATTTTTTTATAAGCCCTTCTTATCTGAGCAAATAGTAGGTACTTTAAAGAGCTTATTGAGACGTTTCAAGTCAGTTGTACAAGATAATATTATTAAATTTAAGAATCTAAATATTGATTTAAATACTGCAAAAGTATACAAAGACGGACTGAATATTCCTCTAGGTCCTACTGAGTTTTAAATTTTACAACTTTTTTTCAGGTCCCAAATGAAGTATTTTTGCGTAAGAAATAATAAAATATTTATGGGAAAGTGAAAAGACCTTTAATGAACGTCTCTATAGATGTTCATATAAATAGGATTAGAGAGGTCTTAGGGAAAAACAATTTAATTATTACAACCGTTCGTTTATCGGTTATTGTCTAAATAAGGATAACTAGAATTTTATTGTCAAAATTTTCTTTGTATTTATGCATTAAGTATGTTAATATCTATTAATATTGATGTATAATATAATTAAGATTTTATTCGTTGCCGATTTATATATTTTATAACTAAAAACTGTAAATTTTATGTTAAGTAAACTAAATAAGCCCGCTTTATTTGCTTTAATATTTTATCCTATTTTTATTATATCTCTTGTAGTTAAATATTCGTTTGATTATGGAATAGGGCTAACTGAAGTTATTTTTATAATTGCTAGTTATTATATTAATAATATTACCGTTGGGATCGGTTTGCATAGGTTATGGTCTCATAATGCCTATAAAATAAATAAATATGCCGAGTTTGTCTTAATTATGCTGTCTGCAGGAACATTACAAGGACCAGCTTTATCTTGGGCATCGAATCATTATAAACATCATAGATATACGGACCAAGACCAAGATCCGCATACTCCTTTAAAATTTGATAATAAATTTTTAGGCTTTATGTGGTCTCATATAGGATGGATGCTAGTCGGAAGCGGTAGCTATAAGTCTATTGATCGCATTACTTGGGCTAAGCACGGGAAAAACAATTTATTAAAATGGCAGCTAAAATATTATTGGCAAATAGCAGCTTTTATGAATATTGTCGTGCCTTTATTTATCGGTTACTTAGTCGGTGGTACTATGCAATCGGCATATGCAGGATTTTTATTTATGGGGCTCGGTAGATTCCTACAGCAGCAAGCAACCTTCTGCGTTAATTCTTTATGCCACTTTGCCGGTAGTAAAAAATATTACAAAGGCACTGCCGGAGATATTTGGTGGATGGCATTATTCTTACTCGGTGAAAATTGGCATAATTACCATCATGCTTTTCCTTCAGATTATCGTAACGGTGCAAAATGGTATCATTTGGACGTTCACAAATGGATAATATTTTTAATGAGTAAAATCGGTTTAGCTTCAGAACTTGAACGTACTACAAAAGTACGTATACAGGCAAAAATGCAAGAAACTTTAAGCTATCTTAGTGAAAAACAAAAGCAAAAATTGACTTTAATGCAAACTAAGATAGATCATTTATTAGAAAATCTATGCTTAAAAATTAAAGAGCTTGAAGAATCATCTATTACTATCAAAGAACAATTTAAAAAATCTTTTGTAGAAATACAAGAATCACTTAAAAATTTAGCGGAGCAAGTAAGTGCTGCAACGCAAATAACAGAAAAATCTTCGGAAAAACTATTAAAAATAGTTAATAAAAAAATTATTGATGCCGAACAATCTATTTATAAGCTGTATAATCAATTAAATACCTTAAAGGTATCTAATTAGGCATTATTAAATAAAGATAGATATCGTGATTGCAAGCGGGTGTTGGTGTTTTCACATGGGTCCTGTTATGTCATGCCCGCCTACACAGGAATGACATCGGTATCCACGTGGACAACACCTTCTCACAATGACGCAAACTATCATTTTTTACTTAACAACGCCTCTAATTAGTTTCAATTTGAATGATAAAAATTTTAGGTATAGAATCAAGCTGTGATGATACAGCTGTTTCTATAATTACCGAAAATCGAGAAATCTTATCTAATATAATCATTTCACAAAATACAGAACATGCAGTTTTTGGAGGGGTAGTACCTGAAATTGCTGCACGTTCTCACTTATCGCATCTAGATAAAGCATTAAAAAATGTTTTAAAAGAAAGCAACACTAAATTAACGGACATTAGTACAATTGCTGCAACTTCCGGTCCAGGTTTAATCGGCGGTGTTATAGTTGGCTCAATGTTTGCAAGATCACTAAGCAGTGCTTTAAAAAAACCCTTTATTGCAATTAATCATTTAGAAGGTCATGCTTTAACCGCAAGACTAACCGATAATATTCCTTATCCTTATTTACTCTTGTTAGCTTCAGGCGGACATTGCCAATTTGTAGCAGTTTTAGGTCTCGGAAAATATAAAATACTAGGATCTACTATAGATGATGCCGTAGGCGAAGCCTTTGACAAGGTAGCCAAAATGCTAAACTTAGCTTTTCCCGGAGGACCTGAAATTGAGAAAAGAGCAAAACTTGGCGATCCTCATAAATATAAATTTCCAAAACCTATAATTAACAGCGGTAATTGCAATATGTCCTTTTCAGGACTTAAAACTGCCGTGCGTACTTTAATAATGAATTTAAAGGAAATTAATGACACTGTAATCAATGATATAGCAGCAAGTTTTCAATTTACTATAGGAGAAATTCTAAGTAGTAAGGTACAAGATGCTATTAGAGCATATGAACCAATAACAAATAATTTTGATAAGAAGAATATAGTTATTGCCGGCGGTGTCGCTGCTAATAAATATTTACAAAAAATATTAAGTAGCTGTGCTAAAACATATGGTTATCGGCTTATTTATCCACCTATCCACTTATGCACCGATAATGCTGCAATGATTGCATATGCAGGACTTGAGCGTTACAATAATAAGTTATTTACTCCTTTGAATTTCTCTCCAAAAGCTAGGTGGAGTTTAGAGGATATTAGTAATTAAAATTTATTTACTGATATCCTCTAAGAAGAAATATAATTTTTTAATATTGACACACTTCTTAATTTAGTAGTATGATATATAATTACCATGAAACATGGCAATTACGTATATAAAAAAGAGGTAAGTTTATGAGCAATAGCAATTATGAAAACATATACAAAGCATTTAGTTGTCTTTCAGAAGCAACCAATGCTGCCTATTCAGCCGTAAATGCTTTTTTAGAACTACCTAATGTATTTAATAAATATCCTACTGTTATTTCTTTAATTTTTTCTAAAACAGCAAAATTAGACTCTAATATAACCAATATAATTAAAAACGGTATTATTATATATGAGATATCAACAACCTTAATAGGGGCCGTAAATACTTTTTATAAAGATAAAAAACTAGTCGATAAAATATTAAAAGACGGACAGAATGCTATTGATAAGCTTATTGAAACAACCACCTATTTATCGCCAATAGTTACAGATATTACAAATTCTTACTTAGTTGATCCGTATAAAGAAGAAAAAGCACTATTATTTGACTTACAAATTCCTAACTCTACTAGTAGTGATTATTATAAATTATCAGGTACTGAAAGTATAACATTAGCTGAAATTGAATATTATTAATACTAATTAATAGAATTTTTTTATTACTTTTTCTAGATGACCATACTCCTTATTAGTTATGGTCTTGTTGCATTGCTCGTTTTGTGTCATTCCCGCTTCCGCAGGAATGACATCAAGCGCGTTTTTTGAGCTATGCAACAAATCTTTTAATAGCTCGCAATGACAAAATCAATAATTATTAAACAGTGCCTTTAACAAGAATAGTGGATTATGCGATAATGCGTTATTCGGAAAAAATTAATCAACTTATTGTTACCTTCAATTCTTTATCCTTTGCATTTATTTTAACCGTTTTACCGCTACTTATTTCGCCTGCTAAAATCATTTTGGCTAAATTATTTTGTATTTCCCGCTGGATAAGACGTTTTAATGGTCTTGCTCCAAAGCTTGGATCATAACCTTTTTCGGCTAAATAATTTAATGCAGATTCATCAAATTCAAGAATAATATTTTGTGCTAGTAAAATTTTCTTTAAACTTTCAAGCTGTATCTTAACTATATCATGAATATTATTACGATTTAGGCGATGGAATAATATAATCTCGTCTAATCTGTTCAAAAACTCAGGTTTAAATACTGCTTTTACATATTCCATAACCTCATCCTTTACTTTATATGTATCTTCGTCCTCTTTCTGATTAACGAGTATCTCAGCACCTAAATTAGACGTTAAAACTATTATAGTATTCTTAAAATCAACCGTTATACCTTGACTATCTGTTAATCTTCCCTCATCAAGTATTTGCAGCATAATATTAAATATGTCGGGATGGGCTTTTTCAACCTCATCAAATAATATTACCTGATAAGGACGACGTCTTACTGCCTCCGTTAACACTCCGCCTTGATCATATCCGATATAGCCGGGAGGAGCTCCTATCAAACGAGAAATAGCGTGCTTCTCCATATATTCCGACATATCTATACGAAGTATTGCATTACGGTCATCAAAAAGAAAACCAGCTAAGGCTTTGGTAAGCTCGGTTTTACCGACTCCGGTCGGTCCTAAGAATAAGAACGAACCAAGCGGGCGGTTAATATCTTGAATCCCTGCACGTGATCTTCTTACCGCATCACTAACACCTTTAATTGCCTTATCCTGGCCTATTACCGATTCTCGTAATTTCTGCTCCATCATAAGCAGACGCTCACGTTCACTTGATAGCATCGTATCAATTGGAATACCAGTAATACGAGAGATAATACTTGCTATATCACTTTCCGATACAATTTCTTTTAACAGCCCTTTATTATCCATACTTTCGGCTTCCTGAATCTTTTTCATAATCTCAGGTATAATTCCGTATTTTAGCTCACTAGCTTTAGCGAGATTAGCATCACGTTCGGCACGTTCAAGCTCGTTTCGGCTACGGTCTAGTTCTTCTTTGAGCTTTTGTGTTTGCTGTAGTTTAGACTTTTCAGCTTGCCATTTAGCTCCCATATCATAGGATTTAGCCTCTAATTTTTCTAATGCTGTAGTTAAATGCTCTATTTTCTTTTTAGAATGCTCGTCATTTTCTTTTTTAAGTGCTGCAAGCTCTATTTTTATCTGAATAATACGACGGTCCAGCTCATCAAGCTCTTCTGGTTTACTTGATAGCTCTATTTTCATACGGCTACAAGCTTCATCAATCAAATCAATAGCTTTATCAGGTAAATAACGATCGGTAATATAACGGTTTGATAACGTCGCTGCTGCAACTATTGCACTATCGGAAATTCGCACTGCATGATGCAGCTCATATTTTTCTTTAATTCCTCTAAGTATTGATATAGTATCCTCAACCGTCGGCTCACTCACGTAAACAGGCTGAAAACGACGAGCAAGTGCCGCATCTTTCTCAATATATTTACGATATTCATCTAGAGTAGTAGCACCGATACAATGCAGCTCACCACGAGCAAGCATCGGCTTTAGTAAATTCGAGGCATCCATAACACCATCGGTTTTTCCCGTACCGACTAATAGATGCAATTCATCGATAAATAAAATAATTTCACCGCTTGATTCTTTGATTTCGCTAAGCACTGCTTTAAGACGCTCTTCAAATTCGCCTCGATATTTAGCTCCCGCTATTAAAGCTCCCATATCAAGCTCAATAATACGGCAATTAATAAGCGATTCAGGTACGTCCTTACTAAATATTCGTTGTGCAAGCCCTTCTATTATAGCAGTTTTACCAACTCCAGGCTCTCCAATCAATACAGGATTATTTTTCATACGTCGTGATAGTACCTGCACCGTTCTTCTTATTTCTTCATCACGTCCGATGATCGGATCAAGCTTACCGCTTTCGGCAAGCTCTGTTACGTCTCTGCCGTATTTCTTTAAAGCATCATAACTATTTTCTGCCGATTCGGTATCTGCCTTTTTGCCTTTACGAAACTGTAAAATAGCTGTTGCTATTTTTTTATTATTAATTCCATTATTCGTTAAAATTTTACCGGCTATAGTATTATCATAAGTTAATGCTTCAAATATACGCTCTATGGTTACAAAGCTATCCCCACTGTCTTTAGCAATGCTACTAGCTTTTTCTAAAACTTTAAGAGCTTCAGCAGAAGAATAAACTTGTCCCCCTCCCTCAACCTGAACTTTTGGGATTTTATTTAGTTCTAGCTGAACTTGATCTTTTAATAAGTTTATATTACCGCCGGTATTATTAATAAGGGTTTGAATTATACCTGTTTCTTCACTTAAAAGACTCGATAATAAATGCAAAGCTAATATTTGCTGATGATCATTTTTAGCAGCAAGTGATTGGCTACTAGCTATCACTGATTTAGCATGTGCAGTAAATTTATCAATATTCATATAAATAATATATTTTAATTAATAAAGTTAAATATTTTTAACTAGACTATTTTTATATAATAATTTTTAATTAAAATAACAAGAGATGCACAACTACATATAGAATTTTATAATACTTTCATCATTAAAAAAACAATTTGATAATGATAAGGAGTTTTTATTAAATCATACAAAAAAATTTTTAACCACACCCGGAATAAGCGTTACTTTAGAAACAAATAGAGTGAAAATTGAAAAAAAGGTGAAACTCCAATATTAATACGTAACGGTCGTAACAATCCCAATGAAAAAATTGTTTTAGGCACTAAAGCTTTTGAAATGCAATATTTAAATGCTATCAGAGGAGCGATAAACATAGCAAAGGGCAAAAATAAACCTGAGCTTGTGCTGAAATTAAATAAAGAAACAGTAAAATTTATTAATAGTTTTAATGCTTTGAATATGGAAAAATCACAAGAAAACATCGCAAAAAATAGGCAAGCTGAAATTGACAGTGTTGCTGAATTGCTAGGCAACAGTGGTATTAAAAATGCTCATAAAAAATTAAATGTTGCTAAAGATTTTCAAAATTTCAATGATGAGCATTGTAATATAGTCACTTTGTCAAAAGTCATCAATGATGAGGGAAAAGAGCATATTGTAGTCGAAGCGGAAGTAGCTTTTAAAGACTTGACAGAAGAACAAAAGCAAGAATATCAAAATAGAGACGGTAAAAACTGGTATAATGTAATGCCTGAATGCGAGAGGAAGCTTGTTGATCAGTATACTGATACAATTTAAAACGGTAGGCATGTTATCCCAACCCAGTTACGACAAATTGTTGGCATGAAAAACGCCTTTGAGAAAATTGGGACAATAACCGACAAAGACGGTAAAAATTTTGAAACATTGCTTACATCTAAACATGCAGGTACATTAGCCTCGATTTCAAATGATATAGATTCTAGACAAAAATTACCGACTTAAATGCACGCCAAGCTCAAGAATGGCTTGAAGATGGCGTTACTCTTCATACTAATACATTAAACTCAGGTCCTATAGGAGCTGGCAATGATCCCACAATTGTTGATCAGACAAAAAAATCTATGGAAAATGTCGGTGGGAAAAATACTAATACTCCTCTTAATTTATTTAGGCTTATAGGAGTAACAAATAACTTTGCAGGAGTGAGTGATACTTTAAACAAAATAGCAAAAAATTTACCGACTGAAAAAGGAATTGATGAATTAAAAGCACATATTAAACCGAGAAGCAAATTTGAACATTTTTTTAGGATAAATAAACCTACAGGAAATGCAGCAGAAACAATTAACAATGCAAATTTAACGGATCAGGAAAAAGAAATATTAAAAAAAGCTGTAACATTAAGAAAAAATATTGAACAAGCAGATATTCCTTTTAGAGTATCCTTCGAGACAAAACTTCCTTTTATATCTTTTGATAAAGAAAATATTAATCTAAATATATCAGATGTCTTAAGTAATTTAACAGCAAAAATAAGACAAAATAAACAAGAAACTAAAACCACTAGTTTAATAAAGAAGAAATATGCACAATGTGTGCCAGCGGTAAAGATAGAGAAGGGCTTAATGAACATAATAAAATATCTCAAGCAGTATCAAAATATACCGGTATAAAAAGAAACAGACATCGATAAACAATTACTTAAAAACTGTCATATTACTCAGCAAGCAGGTATTATTTATGCAAGCGGTGCAACAATAGGTTGTTACGGCACTAAAAAAGAAAATAAAAGAGTCATTCCAAAAAGTAGAAAAGAAACACTTGCTGCTATAATGGCATTAACTGCTAAAACTAATAAAATTGCAGACAAAAAAAAGATGGATAAAAGATAGATGCAGAATATGAAAAAAATCACCCTAGAGAATCTATCGCAATACGCAGTGATAGGAAAGTTGTTAAACCGTTAACTAAATCAGTATCATAGCTTAAACTAAGTATAACCCCAACGGTTAAATTTAATAAAAGTCAAAATATAGTATGGAGAAATAATGTCAGAACTTACAATTGTAACAGGCGGTACTAGAGGAATAGGTAAAGCTACCGCTTTAGAATTAAAAAATAAGGGTCTTACGATAGTTGCTAATTTTTTCGCAATTATGACACTGCTAAAGAAATAGAAGAAAAATACAGTATAAAAACCAAACGCTAGAATATTGCGGATTTTGAAGAATGTAGAAAAGCAGTACAGGAAATTGAAGAGGAGTTTAAAAAATCGGTAAGTATTCTTGTAAATAATGCCGGTATTACCAAAGATAAAATGCTACATAGAACGAGTCATCAAGATTGGAATGATGTGATTAACGTTAATCTCAATTCTTGCTTTAATATGTCTAGTAGCGTAATGGACGAAACCAAGATTACGGTCGTATAATAAATATCAGTTCAATTAATGCTCAAGCAAGGCAGGTTGGGCAGACTAATTACTCTGCTGCTAAAGCTGGAATTATCAGCTTTACTAAGGCCCTTGCTCGTGAAACTGCTTCTAAAAATATCACCATTAACTGTATAGCTCCAGGGTATATTGCAACCGAAATGGTAGGAGCAGTACCCGAAGACGTGCTTGTTAAAATCGTTAATAGTATCCCCAAAAAAAGACTAGGATAGCCGGAAGAAATAGCTAGAGCCGTGGCATTTTTAGTTGATGAAAATGCCGGTTTATCACAGGTGAGACTATTTCTATCAACGGCGGCCATAATATGATTTAAACAATTAACTAATAATAGATTAGAATATGAAAGAGATCGTAAACCAATTAATCTCTAAAGGAAGAGAACTTTTAAGTAAAAATGAATATAAGGAAGCACTTAATATATTTACCTTAAATTAAACAATATAAAGGTTTTCTAAATATCTATTATTATGAAGACATCACTTACTTGTGTTGGGGAGAGTATTATAATAATGTGGAACAAACAGACCTTTACCTTAAGGCATTAGCTTCATTACGACAAACAGCTCTATATACATCTAAACCTAAAGATACTGATGTTTTATTAGGAAAAGCTTTTTATAAAGCAGGCAAATTAAGCGAAGCTGGTACTGTACTTAAGAAATATATATATCTTGTCCAGAGAATGAGGAAGAATTTCAGGAAATTCTCAGTCAAATAACTCCAGAACTTAATAAAACTAATAATTCACCGATGTTATCGAGAGATAGTAGTCAATTAACTTCGTTTAATAATAAAGATTCGCATGATATAATAGAAGTGAGTCAAACATTAAATGCATTAATAAGCATAATAGCTAAACATGACCACGATATAGCTCGACATGCGCAAGCAATTGCAGACATAAAAAAATGTTACAATCTGCAAATGTTGGGTATACTGCAGATATAAACAACCAAATTAAAGAATTGAAAGTCATTAACCCTAAATTAGAAGAATATTATAAATGTTTTAATATGGCTTTACAACAATGTATGTATTGTTGCTAGTGCTGTAAGTAGAGGCCTAGTAGTTCATGATGCAGGGTATTTAACGTGTGAGTGCCTCTTCTCTTATAAAATGGGTTTGTTATCTTGGCGACATAGCAGCGTCCGGTTTTTTAAATTCTATTGCCACTGCTCTAATAGCAGTTCTGCATGATGCCGGTGATAATATGTTTAACTCTAAGGAAGAAAAAAAGCTATTAGATGTACTTACTACATTTTGTAAAATGATTAATAAACAATCTAATATAACCCGTACCTGTAGGACAAGATCTACAGAGATTAGCTTTACTTTTTGCTAATTTAAGGAGTGTAGAAATCAAAAAAAATAATGAGAAAGATTTCAGTAATTTCTTTACGACTAAATTGCCAATGCACAATAAATTTTTTCGTTATGATACCAAATAATATCAAAGAAATGAATAGTAATCCTATGGAAAAATTAGCGTTTCAAGATACTATTTCTTTGATTAGTTATATGTATCATCATGCAGAGGATATATTAAAGAGTTCTAAATCGTTGTTAAATCAAATTTTAACTACTACAAAAGAAGGATTAAGCACATCATGGGATGATATAAAGAAAACTACTCCCGGCAATGTAGAGTACGATTTATGGCAAATGGAAAAACAAGTACCTGAATCTGAAATAATAACTGAGAAAGCAAAAAGCGGACAGCTGCGAAGTATAAAGATATCTTGCTTTTCGGTTGATTACTCAAAACCACTTTAAAAAAAATAGCGATTTCTTCAACCGGCATCAGAAGAGGAGTTGAAGATTTTCTTAATTAAAAATATTTTGCTGATAAATTTACTGAAGAAGAACAAGGTTGTTTTGTCTTATTCTTAGCATATAAAATATTTAGATATGGTAATAAGGTATGTCTCAAATATTTTAGCGAGCAACAGCCGGAGCGGAGCTAATTACAAAAATTTTCGATGATTATCCTCATTTATTTTTTAGGAGAAAGGCAATTAACATATGTATTAAAAATAAAGATGGTAGACAAAAACCATTAGATGCAATAAAGTTAAAATCGTCAGATAAATTTCAGTATTCCCTAAGGTAGATATTGTTGTAAACCTCATATTTGAAGAAGAACCTAAACCGAAGCACGTACCTAATGAACCTGAGCTTGTATTTAACTTAGAGCTCATACCTTTAAATATAGACGAAAATGATGATGTACTACCAACAAGTAATGTAGAAAATAACCACTAAATTTTTAAAATGACTAGCATATATCACATTCTTGACCGTGTTCCTGCTATTTATAAGCAGGACATGGAAATAGAGTATGAGCATTTGGCTATGCAATTAATTAAGTCCGGTAAATTACGGATAGATACCGATGATTGCTGCAATTTTGCAAGGTTTACCGAACCTGCTCTTAATATAAGCTTAATGGTTAGTAAAGAAGAGCTAACAAGCCCGCATTTAATCCCTGAAACTACCAAGCTTTTTCAAAATTTATACAGAAATTCCGCTTCAGATCAAAAAATAAAATCAATTTTCGATAATTTAAAAAAGCAAATACAAAAGCTACAGCCGGTTAAGAAAGAAGTAACCGAAATGCTAGCACGTATTTTTGTTCAGTCGGCTCATCCGATCGTAATAAGGTGGCTTCTTCTTAATAAGACGGAAGTATTTCTTACCTACTCACATAATATCGGCGATATGATGGATATGGTTAGCTGGCAACGAGTAGGCGGTAATAGCGGTATGCAAAGCACTAACGGCAAGGACGTAGCTATTTTTGTTTCATGCGGCGGTAATCCTTTTGCTGAAAACAATAAAGATCATCCGACTTACGGCAACGGCTTTGCTGCGGCAGCAAGACTTCAGATTATCGCAGCCCAAGAGCTTGGGCATTTTGCCGATATAAAGAGAGATGATAAAGGCAGGCAAATAACTCGCCATTCGGCTAATTTTTCCGGTACTAAAGCTACCGATAAAGTACGAATTGCTAGAAAAAATGACATAATACATTGTCATAATTTGCTGAGTAAGCTCCTTAAAGCAGGTATGAAAAAGCAATTAGATTATGAAACGAAACTTAAATTTTATAATGCAAATAAAGTTAGCGGCTTAAAAGTTTATGCTATAAAATTCATGATTTTTATATATAAATTTCGGCTTTTAAATTATAGCAGTAGGAATAATCTAATATTTGTAAGAAAATTTAAAACCGATGAATATATGGCATTAATGATTGATGCTATGTTTAAAGATATGCAAGCTAATTTATCACCGGCAGCTGACGTGTATAAAAATAAAAACCCTGAAATTGAAGAAGCGATAGCCTGCATTGAAGCCTTAGCAAGAGTACCGCAACAAACCGTAAAATGGGGATATTTAACTACCAAAGAAACTATGCATGACCTTTATAAAATATATTATAACGAGGTTATACCTTCTTTAATTACTAGCTATAATGCTATCACCGGTGAAAATTATCAACGTAATTTTAAAAAGCCAAAAAGTAATTTCTTTTCTAAAATCAATATCTTTAGTAACAAAAAGTTAGTACTAAAACCGGTTAGGGAATTATGAGTATACTGATGTGAAATGAAGAATGGTAGACAAAGATTAACTTCAAAAAGAGCAAGGAATTCACAAGGCGATGAGGCATTGCTGCGTGGATATTGTTTTTTCGTCATTGCAAGGAAAATTACAAAGTAATTTGACGAAGCAATCTCAGGAGTTTGTTATTATTTCATGAGATTGCCACGCAGCCTACGGCTGCTCGCAATGACGATTTGGTATCCCGCACAGGAATGATATTTTTAGAACAATATCTTTAACTTTATGAACCTTTGGTGGCTAGTATATTTGCTGCGTAAATTACAGTTATACGTTGCAAATAGCTCAATATTCTTATGAGCGGTAAGTAAACTTGCACCTACATTATAGCCAACTTTCGGTGTGCTGCTACTTGTAGTGTGCTCAAAGTAATTATCTGCCCAAATAAATCTAGCTTTCACCTTAGGTTGCTTATTGCTAAAGCTATTTTCTACAGAAGCATGTAGTCCCGGTACTATTTGAGTATCGTGTGATAATCTCTTAGGAGCGGTTAATTTTATGCCTGCAATCCCTGTAGTTAAGTTACCGGACTTACCAGCGACATACATATTATTCACACCTGTACCGGTTTGCTGCAGTATAAGTATATCCATTAGGAACCAATCCATCTCCATTACTCATCCTCAAAATTGATAGGGCGGCTAAATCATTCGCCGTGTGAGCCCCTATTAATATTAATCACAATATTTGTACAGAATGCCGTAGGGAGATTGTGAAAAACTATACCGCTTTCTCCTAAAGCATTTATAGTAATATTACCGGTAAAACCTTTATTAACCCTTACCTTCCCAAAACTTATAAACTCTAAATTCCCTGTATCTATTACACTGCCGTTGCGATGTTTCATATCAACTTTTTCTTTAAATACAAGCTCAATAGATTCAACGGCACTAATATCATTACCGGTAATGGTTAGCTCAGAACCTGTTCCATTACCGCTTATAAGCTTTAGCTTTGCTTTTGCATTATTATTAGCGCCATATGCAAGAGGTGCTACTAAAGCATTTTGAACTGCCTTTTGAGTTTGCAGATTGTCAATGTTAGTTATATTGTTAATACTAACTCTTGTAGTTGGATTGCCTTCAATAATAGTAAATACCCCATTAAAACCATAAAGATTAATATCATTAATATTAATATTTTGGGCAAAATTAACCATATGGTTATTTTCTGCGATAATAATATTGTCATTATCTTGTGGAAGATAATGGTTGTGATTATATCTTCAATCATTCATCGTACCTATATTAGAAGATGGATTTCCCGCCGAAATAATATCCGCCGCAAAGCCTCCCATGCTTGCAAGCAGCCCAATACTACTGGTTGCTAGTAAAAGTTTATTAAAAAAATTTTGTTCTTATTAGTTATAATTTCCCCTATAATTTATTGCTTTTAATGATTTCACCACTTAACTTATCGGTCATTATACACTATTTATTTACGACGCACAATAATTAATAAATAAATTTACTATTAGTTAATATTTATTAATTATTTACGATGGCGTGATTTATGAAATTTAAATAGGCTGGTTTAATGAAAGGTAGGGGTTATGGTGTTTGTTTGGTAGGTAATCGTCATTGCGAGCATGCATTGCCAGTGTGGATCAGTTTTCCGTTGTCATCCCGTGGTCAAACCACGGGATGACACCGAGTGCGTTTTTCGATCCACACAATAATGTCGTAATTTCCTCGCAATGACGTCAAAATAACATCCTATTCATCATCTATATTAGAAAGCTCATCTTGTAATTCTCGAGAAAATACATCCTCATCATCGTTAGAATCATTCGATTTCTTAAGAGAGTTTTTGAAATTATTTAGGTCTTTATTTTCAAATATGTCAATAGATTTTAAAGTCTCGTTTGGAATTATAACTATAATATTTTTACTTAATTTATCTAAATAATCAGTGGTAACGGCAACTTTCAGTACTCCTCCATATTTGCTCTGTTTGCTACTTACTACAAAATCTTTTAAAGATTTACTTTTAAAATAGTTTTCAGAAGTAAAGATCATTGTTATAAAAAATAGTACTAACGAGATAGTAGTACCTACGACAAATCCTGCTAATAACCCTAAGAATCTGTCAATAAAACCGTTTCTCATAAATGAAATTATAGCAAGAAATTTATAAACTATAAAAACACATAAAATTAAAGCAATAACATAAGATATAACACCGGCAATAATTATGCTTATAACCTCATTATCCATATATTTCCCGATTAGGTCAGAAATATATGGATATAAAAAATATCCTAACATTATAGAAGTAATAAAACCGAGTATTCTAGTTGCAAACCCGATTATGCCTTGATATAAGCCGAAAAATGAGAAAAGAGTAATAATAGCAAAAATAGTAATATCAAAAAATGTGATCATTATTGTTAACTTCTATTGAATAATTGGATTTAAATCTTATATATTATATAATTAAAGTTTAATTTATGAGCGATAAAATTTTTCATAACTTATCCGGTAAAACACTAGTTGCTACACCGCATGTCATTACAAAAGGCATTTACCATAAATCCTTAATTTATATGTTATCACACACGGAACAAGGAGCAATAGGATTAATATTTAACCGCTTAGTAAATCATATAGATTTAAAATCGTTTTTTAAAATAAAAAATGACGAAATAACAACCCCGGTTATGGTTCCTATATATCTTGGCGGACCCGTAGAACATGAAAAAGGGTTTTTTCTTCATTCTAGCGATTATAATAAAAATTTGTTATTGGATTTCCATAATGATTTAGCAGTAAGCTCTAATTTAGAAATTTCAGAAGATATAGCTTTCGGTAAAGGACCTAAAAATAGCTTATTCATTGTCGGTTATACAGCATGGAAACCAGGGCAGCTTGAAGAAGAATTAGAGACAAATCTATGGCTGGTTATGGATTGTAATAAAGAATTTATTTTTGCCGATAATCCTGAAAGTAAATGGCATAATGCATTAAAACACTTAGGCATTGATGAAATACATTTCTCATCACAAATAGGAAATGCTTAGAGATTATCTGTTAACCATTTTTCGGTAAGCCTAAGCAATAATGCTTTAAAAATTTTCCCTGACTGCTAATTAAATACACAAAATTAGAATGTTGTAATTCATATTTGTTTGTTTTTACATCAAATATTTTGGATGTATAGAAGACCTTAAATTGATCTGCTAATTGTTCAATATCTTGGACTCTCCCTGTTAAACCTATAAAATTATCATCTATTTTTTCTAAATATTTTTTTAATACTTCACTTGTATCATGCTCAGAATCTAGAGTAATAAAAACTACTTGTACTAAAATATTCTCTTTCTTCAAAATCTTAATAATATCTTCTACTCTTTTTAGTGTTTGATTGTCATATAAGGAATAGGTAGTACCAAAATAAAGCAAACTTAAATGACCTTGCAAATGGGTACTATCAAATTTCTTTCCTTCTTGATCTATAAGAGTAAACTTAATTTTAGGCGAATCGTCCATATTACTAGTTTTCGCACCAATCTTAAGCTTAGACGGAATTAATGAAGAATACAATAAACATAAAAATATTATGCCCGTAATCATAGCTAGGGCTATAAAAATTTTTATAATATACATTTGGTTTTTATTATTTCTCATAACCTAAGTAATTATTAATATTTATTTATAATAAAACTTATTCTTATCATATATGCAATAAAAATCATCTTTCAGTATATTAAATATCGTAATATCTAAATTGTGATATTTTTAGTTAAAATTAATTAATTTATTAACTAAATTGAAATTTTTTGAGTTAAGATTATTAAATAAAAAACAACTAAGAAACGGATTAATTATGTACAATAATACCGTTTATGTAAAACGTTTAAATGATAACTTTAAAAAACAAGAACATACGGAAATAGTAGAGAGTACTATTTCAAATGCTAAATGACAACAACAATGCAACTTAACTGATACAAACACTCCTAAATCAAAATGGAATATTATATGATTTGTCTAAAGAGTTAACATCAATAATTTCTTCACCGTGTAGTCAACTTAAATTTATACAAAAAACTGAAAAATATAAAAATTTAGCAGAAAAATTTAAAGAAGAAAAACTAGAAACTAATTATACGAATATTACGACAAGCCGGTCACATGATTCATACTTTAAAGAACCTTTACTTAAGTTCGATGATTTACACCTTAATTCTTCATTGAGACCATATTATGATAATAATGAAGATTCTAGCAATATGTTAGGTGCTTGTTATAATTCCTCAGAGTTAGCCTCAATGAGAAAAATTTAATATCTCTTAATACAATTTTAATAGACAAGCAGAAATGTGGTGCTAGTATAAAAAATAGCTATATTTAACGATGAATTAGATTATGACAAATAATCAATTTTCCAAAGATACCAAAAAAATTGCTGATCAAATAAAAGATGCATTAATGGGTATTAGTGACGATCTTGTACTTGAAAGTAAAGAGGTAGAGGAAATTTTTGAAGAATTAAGCCAAAATGAAGAATTTGAGTATGAGGTGGAACGAATGCTTTCTATCTTAAATGAACAAACTATGGATTTAACTCAACTGCAAAGTCGGATTATCTTATTAATCCGTAAGTATTTAGGTAAAACTAAAAACTTAAAGCTTAAAATGGATGAGAAGCTCATTAACAAGAATGTTGCCGAAGTCAGTAATTATTTAATGCATCAGCATTCTAAAATAGTTAGAGATGCTAATAAAAACCTTACAAACCCAAAAGACAAATTACAAGGTTTAACCAAACAAGCTAGAATAGACTTAAAACGTTTATTAAAAAGCTTTGCCGTTTACCAAATTTATATGTTTATGAACCCAAAAAGAATAGCAGGCGAAACGAAGCTAATGAACTTCGCCTATAATATGATCAAAGGGGGCATGAAACTCGCTAAAAAATATGAAGGCGGCAAGGAACAAGAAATTAAATCATATTCACCTAGACTTATTAAAAAACTTGAAAAAGCTCATGTCGGCTTTAAAAAAAGTGGCGGTATATCAATTTAACTATTGTATCTTTTTATAAAGAGCTTATACTAAATTAACATTAATATTATGATAGGTATCAAGCTTTCAACTTAAATTATTCATGTAAACTTAATATTGCGGAACTAATAACTTGGGTACATCTTGGCTGCAGTACTCAAGAAAAACACCACGCTCAACCTGTAAAAATTAACATAAAACTCTTTCTCTCAACTCCTCCCCTTGCTACTGTAACGGATAATATAAACGATACTGTTTGTTATGCAAAAATCGTACGGCTAGTACAAAAACTTTCTCAAGAAAATCACTTTAATCTTATCGAGTATTTAGCCGCACAAATATATGTGATATTATTTATCAAAATTTTATCGAATCTAAATTAGAAAAGATTTTTCTAAACGTAACCATTACTAAATTAAAATCACCGGTTTCAGGAGTGCATGGCGGCGTTTCTTTTTCTTATTCAGGAAAGGAGACACTATGATTTATATTTCTATAGGCAGTAATTTAGGTAATAAACTTTTAAATATTAAAAAAGCTCTAAATTCACTAAAAAGTTGTAATTTTATATCGCTTAAGCAATCTATTATTTTTGAAACACAAGCTATTCTACAACCTAATGCAGATAAAGCTTGGGATAAATCATATTTAAATATGGTGGTGCAGGGCAAAAGTACTTTAACGCCTAGTAAACTTCTAATTGAGCTTAAAAAGATTGAAAAACAACTAGGTCGAGCAAGCTCTTACGATAAATGGTCTCCAAGAGTTATTGATTTAGATATCCTACTTTGGAATAATTGCCATATAGATTTATCTGATTTAAAGATACCGCATCCTGAATTATTAAACACACCGTTTCTTATTCATCTAATTGCAGGTTTAAGCTTGGAATGTCGTTATTCATGTCCGATCAATAATTTTTACAACAATAAAACCTTTGCAGAAATAGCACATTTAATTGAAAATCAAGGAGTTATAGGCTCTCTTGTTTTAAATCCTCAATTTGTCGGTATTTTAAACATTACTCCTGATTCTTTTTCTGATGGAGGATTGAGTTTTCATAATGAAGGGGCTACAATAATTGAGCTTGGATCACAATCAACACGTCCTTCTGCTTTAATTATTAATGAAGATGAAGAATATGCAAGGCTCAATAATGTTCTTGAAGAGCTTAAGGAAGTTATAAAGGAAAAAGAAGTTATAGTCAGTATTGATAGTTTTACTCCTGAAGTAATTAAACGTGTTTTAAAAAAATACCCTATTTCCTATATCAAATTGGTTAAAAATAATCTAGATGATTATACATTACGATTAATTGCCGATTATAATTGTAAAATTATTACTATGCATTCATTAACCGTTCCACCGCAAAAACAAAAATGTCTTGATAAATCTCCGCTTGCTAGCTTAAATATAATAGACAGAGCAAGAAATAACAAAATTAGAAAAATGTGGATTTGATAGAAAAAATATCATTCTTGATCCTGGAATTGGTTTTGGAAAATCCGTTTATCAAAATTTACATATTACAATATATTAAAGAATTTAAAAATCTAGGATGTGAGATATTGTTAGGACACTCACGAAAATCTTATATTTCCGCTTTTTATAATTCCAAAGCATCGGAAAGAGACTTAGAAATAATAGCAATATCAAAATATTTAATGGAAAACGTAGTTGATTATTTACGAGTGCATAATGTTATAGAGCATCAAAAATTTTTTGTAGCAGACCATATGATTAACTATATCTTATGAAAAATAGAAAAATCATCGGTATAATGGCATGTGACCCACAAGGGGTGATAGGTAATAAAGGTCAGATGCCTTGGTCTTATACTAAGGAGTTTGAATATTTTTATCAGACGGTAAAAAATAATATTATAGTCATGGGACGCAAAACCTTTGACTCTATACCCACAAAGATTTTAAAAAATTGTATTTGTATTGTTTTTTCAAGAAATACACCATTACAATCTTATAATAATATATTTTTTATTAAATCCTTAGATGATTTTTGGCAGGTAATAAAACCTTTTACTGATAAAAAATTTTTTATGGTTGGAGGGACAGAAATAGCAACTCTTTTCCTAGAACAAAATCTTATTGATGAATTTTTACTTACAAAAATAAATAAAAATTATGATGGAGATACTTTTTTGCCTCTTAATCTTTTAGCAGAATGGCATTCTGTAATAATAGATAAAACAAACAATTATCAGATTTATAAATTTACTAAGAGGAGGTAAGATGAAATTTTTAGAACAGCTTAATATAAAAATCTTGAGCAATATAACCTCTTAAATCATCCATTTTTCAATTATGGCATATGGGAAAACTTACTCATTCTACTTTACAAATTTACACAAAAGAATATTATCATCACGTTACAGCTTTCCCACGTTATATTAAGTGCAATACATTCCAAATGTAGTGATATACAAGCTAGACAAATATTACTTGGTAATCTTATAGAAGAAGAACAAGGTGAAGAAAATCACCTGGAACTATGGAAACGTTGTGCTAAAGGACTTGGATGTTTAAGAAACCAACGCACTTCAGAACCTAAATTAGACTCAACTCAAAAACTTGTTCAAGATTATTAAATTAACAGAGGAATCTTTTTCTATAGGTCTTGGAGTACTTTATGCTTATGAGCGTCAGACTCCTAAAGTATCTGACTCTAAAATTCAAGGATTACAAAAATTTTATGGAAATTCAGATTACAGAACTTTACAGTTTTTCATTGTTCATAGTAAAGTTGATCAATGGCATACACAAGAATGTGCAAATTTGATTAATAATTTAAGCTCAAAAGAACAAACATTAGCATATCAAGGAACAAAACTACTATGGCAATTTCTAGACGGTATAAATGCAACGTATCAATAATTTAACTATTATTCTTTCATAAAATGAAAAATATCTTCCTACATTCCTTAAGTCTTGAGAATTATCGTAATTTTAAAAATCTTGAACTAAAAACAGATAATACACCAATAATTTTAATAGGTGAAAACGGTAGCGGTAAAACTAATATTTTAGAAGCTATATCGCTATTTTATCCAGGAAGAGGGCTGAGATCAGCAAAACTTGCCAATGTATGCAAAACTTCAGAAGATCATTGTCTAGTTAAAGCTCTATTGCAAAGTAAGCTAGGACTTGCAGAATTTACCACCCAATTTAAACGTAGTTCTAATAGAAGGATAACTGAGTATAACGAAAGTAAAATAGCCAATAATGAGTTAAGTAAATTCACTAGCATGGTATGGCTGACTCCACACATGGAAGGAATCTTTACAAGCGGTAGCAATGATAGAAGAAAATTTCTTGATAGAATAGTTTATAATTTTGATCCAAAGCATGCAGAGCTAGTTAGTAAATACGAATATTACATGCATGAGAGAAATAAAATTCTAGTAGAAGATATAAGAGATGATAATTGGCTTAAAATTATTGAAGAAAAGATGGCTGATATTTCTAACCATATTGCTAATAATCGCTTAAAAACCTTAGAATTTATGCAGCAAGCAATAGATGACCTTGAAAATGAATTTCCAAAAGCCGATTTATCGATTGACGGCATTGTTGAACAAAAAATATTAAACGGCAAAGAAAATATTGTTAGTTTTATTACTGCAGAACTTTATCAAACAAGAAGCAAAGATAAACTACTTGGTCGCACTAGTTTTGGAGTTCATAAAAGTGACTTTTTAGTAAAGCATCAAAAGAAAAATATCTTAGCCAAATTCTGTTCTACCGGTGAACAAAAAGCTATATTAATTGCAATAATCCTTGCTGAAATGAATTATGCTATAAAGCTAACTAAAATAGCACCGATTTTACTTTTAGATGAGGTCTTTGTGCATTTAGACGACAAAAGACGTCAATATTTAATCGAATTTTTGACCGGCTTAAACATGCAACTATGGGTTACCACTACCAATCTAGAGGGAATAGAAAATTTTGCAACTAAAGCACAATTGATTAAGTTATAGTTTGTTTAATAATGTCATTCCTGCGAAAGCAGGAATCCAGAAAAAAAGTATTAAATACAGCAAATTTTTGAAATTAAAAGCTCGATTTATCTCGCTTTATGCTGGATTCCTGCTTCCGCAGGAATGACATTGAACACTTTTCTCACACCATATAACAACGCCCGCTAAAAGCGGGCATGACATCAAGAGTATTTTCTGATCCATACAATAAAGCACTATCCCAATCAGATTCACAAGAAAAATTTCATCCTTCTTGATTTTTATCGCACCTCTTAAAAAACCAAAATAACTATTATTATTTTTCATAAAATAAAATTGCACTTCACTTACATATTATATGAGCATTAGTTAAATTTAAAGTTTTTTGTATATAAATATATTGCTTAATCTTTTGAAACTGCTTAAAATTGATTTTTAATTTATGTAAATACTATGACAAAACAAGCTAATAAAATATCCTATGATGAAGTACCTTATTCTCCATTTACTTTCAGTTATACCTCCCCACCTTATTTAAGAACTATCGGCAAGCTATTCGGGCTAAACCCTCCACCTCTTGAAACTGCTAAAATACTTGAACTCGGTTGTGGAATCGGTGTTAATCTGCTTAACTTTGCTGAAACATATCCTAAATCACAATCTCTAGGTGTTGACTTATCCAAAACACAAATAGAATTAGGTAAAAAAATTATCAGTGATTTGAAAATAAAAAATGCCGAACTAAAGGCATTATCTATATTGGACCTTGATGAGTCATACGGTAAGTTTGATTACATAGTTTGTCACGGCGTATATTCATGGGTACCTGAAGAAGTACAAGATAAAATACTCAAAGTCTGTAATACACTGCTAAATCCGAACGGCATAGCTTTTGTAAGCTATAATACGCTCCCGGGCTGGAATATGCAGAGAACAATACGTGAAATGATTATGTTCCATTCAGAGCTATTTAATACTAGCCATGATAAATTACAGCAAGCTAAATTACTTTTAAAGTTCATCAATGACTCATTAGAAAGCTCCACAACGCCTTATTCTAATTTCTTACGAGATGAAACAAAATTATTATCTACATATACGGACTCATATGTATTACATGAATATTTAGGCGAAATTAATACAGGTATATATTTTCACCAATTCATAGAAAAAGCTCAAAAAAATCATCTAAATTACTTAGGTGATACGTCGCTTACTGCAATGTTTATCGGTAATTTACCTACTCAGGCAGCAGAAAAGCTACAAGCAGTTAATGATATTGTTCGTACTGAGCAATATATGGATTTTATCACTAATAGAAAGTTCCGCTCGACATTATTATGTCATCAAAACATACCTATAAACAGAAAAATTGAATTTAATAATTTAAAAGAGTTTTTTACTAGCCTTAATATTAGACCGGTAATTCTAGAAAAAGCTGTTGATTTAACTAACGAACAGGAAAATGTTAGCTTCTATTACGAAAATTTACCTGAGCCTTTTATTTCAACCACTTCGCCGATCATGAAAGCTATTTTATATGTATATGCCGAAAATATTAGCAATCCGATAAGCTTAGAACAAGTAGCAAAAGAAGCTTTTAAAAAGCTTGGTAAATATCAATTACAAGATTTCTTAGCAGCATTAGAACAGCATTTTATCATATTCATTTTTCAAGGTTATCTCAAAATATTTGAGACAAAACCTCATGCTATAGCAACTATCACCGAAAAACCTAAAACTAGCGAATTTGCAAGATACCAAGCAAAACAAGCATATTTTAATAATGTAACTAGCGTGTTTAGCGTCACTAATAGACTTAACGATATGGTAGGTATACCGATACATGAAAAATATATTTTAGAAATGTTAGACGGTACGCATAATATTGATGATATTAAGAAAGGCGTTCTTGAAAAAATTAATTCAAAACTTTTAACTGCTCGTGACGATAAAGGACAGGAAGTAACAGATCCAAAATTATTAAAAGAATTTGTTGACTATGTAGTTAATACATCCCTTGAGAAATTCCGGGTGAATTATCTGTTAGTAGAGTAATTAAAATGTTCGTGATCAAGTCTGCTTTGTTGCATGGATCAGCTTTTTCGTTATTGCGAGTAGTCGTAGACTACAGCCAATCCATAAAAATATAATCCGAGTAAATGAAGAGTAGCTATACGAAGCTCAACTTGGAAAAGAGCAAGGAGCCTGTAAGCCGAGGAGCAGAGCGTATACTTTTAACACGTGAGCATCCGAGGATTTACAAAGACGACACAGTCAATTTTTCAAGTTGAACGAGTATAACTATGCTACTAATTTTTCACGCAATACTTCAACTAACTTATTAATTGCTTCGGTTGGGTGGATGTTTTCAAGGATAGCAAGCTCGCCTGCAAGTCTATTTAAAGCTGATTCGTAGAGTGTTCTTTCACTGTAAGAACGATCATTATCAACATTTTTATGTAAGTCCCGTAATACTTCGGCTATAGCTACAATATTACCTGAGTTAATTTTGCCTTCATATTCTTGGGCTCTTCTACTCCACATTCTATTTCCTTGTTTTGGTTTACCTTGAAGAGTTGAATATATGACATCTAAATCTTTTCTGCTTGCAACCGCTCTAAGACCAACAACCGCAGCTCTACTAACAGGCACTTTTAATGTCATTTTATCCTGCGAAAAGGAAATTACATATACTTTAATTTCAGTACCTGCAATAGTATGATATTCTATATTTGTTATTTCACCAACTCCATGTGCAGGATAGACAATTCTCTGGCCTATTTTAAACTCAGATTTTTGTTCGGATTGTGTTGTATTTGCCATTATTAATTCCTCCGTAGTGGTTTTAGTGCCTAAGAACTTAATGTTAGACTATTATTTTCCATAGCATAGCACATTTTTCTTTTATTATAAAGTAGAGATTTTTATTGAAATAAAATTGATACGATCTTATTGTAGATAATATTAATAAGTTAAAGGAATAAATATGCGAAGTATTTTTACTATACTAATATTTTTATTATTTTTGAGTAGCTGTTCAGAAGAAAAAGCACAAGATAAGAACCATGAGGAAAAACAAATAATAGAGCACGAAACTCAAAATAACGAAACTTATAAAGAAACGAATCAGGAAGCCGTAAATTCTGAAAATACGGCTGAATCAATAGTTCCTGCTAATGATAATAATCAGACTGATGAAGTATCAACGCCGGCTTCACACAAACAAAAAAATCCTGCAATAAAACCTGTTAAAGTCACTTTTAAAGTTGATGATAATGATATGGTTCTTGGTAACAAAAAATCAAATGTTATAGTAGTCGAGTATTTTTCTCCTACCTGTCCACATTGTGCTTATTATCATCAAACAATTTTTCCAGAACTTAAGAAAAAATATATTGATACTAACAAAATTGCATATGTGGTTCGTGAATTTATTGCTACTAAACAAGATTTAGATGCTGCAATTTTAGCCCGCTGCAAGGGGGATACAAATAGTTTTACACAACTTCATAATATCATATTAATACAACAAGATAAGTGGGCATATAGCAATAAATACAGAGAATTACTAACTGATATAGGACAACTTGGCGGTATTTCTCCGGAAGAATACAAACAATGTTTAAATAATGATAAAATTACTGCAATACTAATTGCTAATACCAATTTTGTAGCAAAAGCACCCCAATTTATAGGTACTCCTTCTTTCTTCGTTAACGGAGTACAAACAGGAAGTTATAGCATAGATACTATTTCCACAGCAATTGATAAAGCTTTAGAGGAGCAGAAAGAAAAAGCAAAAAATGAAATGAGCTTGTAATTTAGATCGTCATTGCAAGCAGTCGTAGACTGTGCGGCAATCTCGTTAAATATCCTGAGATTGCTTCGTCGACGGCTATGGCGTCTTCTCGCAATGACGGAGATAAACTAATGAATACGGAAAAACTAAAAGATATCAAAGCAAGAATTAAAGACTTAACAACTCCTAAGTTTTCTAATCCTAAAATTCGGCAAGAAATTAGCCCATTCACTATCGCTGTAGATTTAGTTTCAGGTACAATGGTAGGTGTCGTAATTGGAATATTTACGGATAAAATTTTTAATTCTAAACCTTTATTTCTTATTATATTTACAATAATAGGAATGATTGCCGGCTTTAACATTATAAGGAAAAAAGTAAATAATAAAAAGTAAGGAAATGACTCATAGCCCTTTAGCACAATTTGATATCAAAAAATTAATAGACATCAAAATGTTCGGTTTTGACGTCAGCTTTACTAATGCGAGTATCTATATGTTACTTGCTAGCATCTTAGCTCTCACTTATTTTTACTTAGCTTTTTATAACCGGAAATTAGTACCTTCTAGATTACAAGTGAGTGCTGAAATAGTTTATAATCTTGTAGCTGATATGTTAAATCAGAATATAGGAGTAAAAGGACATAAATTTATTCCGTTAGTTTTTAGTTTATTTATTTTCATTTTATTCTGTAATTTACTTGGTATGACACCTTATAGCTTTACTGCTACTAGTCATATTATCGTTACTTTTACCTTGGCAATTCTAGTATTTTTAATAGTAACTATAGTCGGTTTTGTAAAACACGGCTTACGTTTTTTAACCCTTTTTTTACCGCATGGTACTCCTTTATGGTTAGCACCGTTGATGATAGTAATTGAACTATTTACATATTTAGCAAGACCGGTTAGTTTATCATTGCGACTTGCCGCTAATATGATGGCAGGACATGTTTTATTAAAAGTAATAGCCGGTTTTACCGTGTCATTAATGATTTACTTGAAATTTCTGCCAATCCCTATTATGGTGATACTAATTGGGTTTGAAATTTTTGTTGCAATACTTCAAGCTTATATTTTTACTATTTTATCTTGTATGTATCTTAATGATGCTATTAATTTACACTAGGCTTTTTGCACAACTTGCTTCTAAAGGTAATTTGTACGTCAATCCGATGCTTGAATCCTCACGTACTTTTTTGTACTCTGCAGTTCTGTGCTTCGTGTTTCCTGCAAATTCCTTTTTATTAGCTTCGTTGTGCAAAAAGCCTATTATACAGATAATTAGATAAAGTTTTTTGATTAATTAAAAGTGAGTTTTTTTATGGACATGGTTTCTTTAAAATTTATTGGTACAGGACTTATGGCTATCGGCATGTACGGTGCAGCTTTAGGCGTTAGTAATATATTTAGCTCTCTACTTAGTTCAATAGCACGAAACCCTTCGGCTACAGAAAACTTACAAAGAATTGCTCTGATCGGTGCAGGTCTTGCTGAAGCAATGGGACTTTTTTCCTTTGTAATTGCTATGTTACTTATTTTTTCTTAAAATTCATTTTTAAATAAGATGCCTCAATTTGATATTGCTACCTATTATTCACAAATTTTTTGGCTTATCGTTACTTTCGGCTTATTGTATATCTTTGTTTATAAATTTATAACTCCAAAAGCTGAAGAAATTTTTAATAATAGACAGACAAATATTCAAGATAATATTACACAAGCCGATATATTGACCATAGAAGTAGAAAAGCTAAATAAATATTATAACGAGGAAGTAGACAAAACAAATGCTGAAATAGATAGACTAAAAAAAGAAAAAATAGACTCTTTAGAATCAGAATTTTTAATTAAAAAAAAGAATCTAGAGCAAGATTTAAAAAACGCTATAAATCAAAACATTGAAGATATAAATTTAGCTGCTAAGCAATTTAGAACTAATAAAAGCGCAGCAATCATAAAGCTTGCCGTTAATATTATTGAAAAAATAGTTGACACTAAAGCAGATATGAATTTACTACAAAATATAAAAGTAAAATAATGAATTTCCTAGATGAGAGCTTCTGGCTTGCCGTTAGTTTTATAATTTTTTTATATTTAGTTTATAGACCGGCAAAAAAAGCCATTTTAAATTCTTTAGATGCTAAGATTTTAGAAGTCCAAGAAAAAGTTCTACAAGCTGAAAAGTTAAAAGAAGATGCTGCTTTGCTCTTTAAACACACAAAAGCACAAATAAAGAAATTAGAAACTTTACGCTCTCAAATGATAGAAGAAAGTAATGAAGTTACCAAGAAAATCATTCAAGAAAAAACTAAAGAAATTGAAGAATTTTTAGAGCATAAAAAATCTGATGCTATACAGTTAATGCAAAACCAAAAATCAACCGCAAGTAAAGAGCTACAAGATGAATTTTGTGATGAAGTGATAAAACTTGTATCCGAATATTTTCAATCAGTTAAGCTTTCAGAAAGCAACATTGCTAAAAATTTAATGGATAAATCTTATTTTCCTCAGGATGAGGGTAAAGCTACATAGCCACACTAACCACTAGCTAGCAATTTATTTAAAATTGCTTCATCATTAACACATATCCGTAATATTGAGCCATCAATAAAATATTCAGGACGTTTGTTATCTTATTTGTTAATTCAGAATAGGCTCTAACAAATTCTTTTACACAAGTGAAGTTTTTGCTAGAGCTGTTAATTGCTCCTAAGCAAATCGCTTCAAAACATAACATTTTAGCTATTTCTATATTTTTAAGGTTAGATAAAACTCCTAGTTGTTTTGCTATAAATATCTATCACCTAAATAGACTTGCACCCCCAATTTCCTCAGATTGAGAACTTACTATTCCACTTATCTTTAGCAACATTAATATATATTTTTTTAAAACATTCTTTTGTATTTTTTGTTTAATTTCTAATGTAACTTCCTCAAAATCGCCTCTTTATAATATAAACTCCCTAGTTTCATTATTTTTTATAAATTCTGGTGCAATTTTTTTTAGATAAGTTTTTAGCCTTGTAGTGACCTAAACCTAAAGTTTGACGTACATTAAATAAGATTGTTTATAGAACTCTATAGCTTCGTATGTATTATCTAATTTTCATAAATCACTCCGATATTATTAAGAGAGCTAGCAATAAAAGAAGGGTGAACTAATTCTTGATCGATTTTTAAAGCTTTCTTATAATATTTTAACGATTCTTCAAATTTACATAATATATATTCATTATAATAACCCATTTTTTGATATAAATTTGCCTTTCTACATTTATCCATTTCAATATCATCATTTAATATTTTTACTACATGGGGATAAAATATTTTAGAATTTTCCCAGTCTTCACTTGGAACATCTGTTAATATTGGAAATAAATCATCTAAGATTTCTGCTAGTCTTGTATAAATCTCTTTTTCATCTATCGCATGTTCTTTATTTTATTTATATATTGCTTTGTTATAAATTGCATTAATCTATGTAATTGTAAGCCGGCTTGTCTATTTTGGTATGTTAGATTCATTATCGATAATGCTTCTAACCTTTTTATAGGTTCTTGTAGCTTTTCTTTATCTATTAAAAATAATTCTTCGAAAATCTCTATACTGATAAACTCAGGGTCTAAATCTGCAGAATATTGTAAAATATCTGCCAAGCTAAAGGTGATTTTTCTAATAATTGTAGTAATAAAATGGTTTCTATATGATCATCTTTGCTATTTTTAAAGTAATTAATGTAATCATTTACTTTAAGTAATTTATTTGCTTTTAAATATGCTACTGCTTTAGATAGCCTATAAGGTGATGCAGCATCGTTACTACCAAAGTCTTCTACTAATTTATCAATATCTTTCTTGTTTAATCTATTTTTTAGAGATTTCTTTAAATATAATATCGCTTCTTTTTTACTAAAAGACTCTACTAATATAATATTTTCTATATCATCACTTAAATTATTATTTTTAGTAGTAATTATCACTTGTGCCTTATCATTAAGTATATTAATTATACTGTTAAGATAAGGCTCTATATCTTTATGATCTTCAACATTATCAAAAATAAATAATATAGCTGAATTTAAATTAGCAATCCTCTCATGGACTAATCTTATTATGTTTTCTTCCTTTTCATCTATTACGTAAATAGTAAATTCTTTAACAAGTTGTCTATATGCTTCAAGGACTTTGTCTGCAGAATCTACGTTAATAATTGTAAGAAAGTTCAAATGTTCCCTCAGGGGTTATGATCTCTTTTGATGGGCAACCTTGTGCGGCATTATTTTCTAAATGCTTATAAATATCTAAAAATTGTCCGGTTGCAATATTACCGTTTATAAGCTGATCGATTACCTCTAAGAAGCTTCCAAATGTCGTTGCAGTAGCATTTTTATATATTAGATTGCTTGCTAAAGGTAATAAATATCAAGTGCTTTATTAATATGCGGATTACAGACATTTACAAAATTTGGAGCTGATAAATAAGTTGTTATATTTAAAATTTTTACGTCAAAGGTAGTTTCATGGCTATACATACATATGCGGCTAAAGATTTTCTGTAGCTAAACCCGGGCTATCGAATGTGATTGCCTTTGCTTTTGGATAATGAAAATCTCTATGAGCAAAATATAAACTAAGCTCTGCGAGCCATACACCTAAAGAATGACCTGTGAAAGATAAATTATAATTATTCTCTTCAGCATATTTGGTAATCTCCTTTGTAGCTTCATATGCGGCCGCTTGCTGGCCACTATCTGTCCACCTAAAATACTTTTAAAATGAGCTTTAAACGGTGAATTAGTTTTGAGCAAATCTAATTTTTCAAATGTAGTACCTTGATAGGTAAGTACAATTTGTTTTACTTTTTCATTTACATATGCTACTGCGTAACATCTACCTATTTCAGGCTCCAGTCTTTTAATTGTTCATTTCGGGTTTTGACCTTTTCATTATTTTCTTTTTCTACAGCAAACTCTACAATATCATTTTCCGTAGAATTCATATAAGCATGTAAACTAAATAACCCATGGACAAAGTCGGTAGGGTGGTGCTTTATAGTTTTGATTATTTAAGATCTTATATTATAGGAAAATATAGAATGGTGACCCCTACGGGACTTGAACCCGTGTTCCCACCGTGAAAGGGTGGTGTCCTAACCGCTAGACGAAGGGGCCTTAATTTTAAAGTAAGCAATATAGTTAGTCATACCGTGGCTATGACCACGGCATGACATTAAGTTAGAAGTTTTATATAACACCTTTGCAAATATTGCAAGTATAAAAATTATAGGTTTACCTTAAGCTTAACACTACCTTGATGACTTCTATAATGTTTATTTAGATAATAATTATAATCAAACGAAATAGTAGTATTTTTGATACTGCCTATAATACCCGTTCCTAAATTATAGGATGTTTTCGGTTGCTTCGGTATTAGATAATTATGTTTGAATGTATTATCAAATATTTTAACAACTCTATTTATTCTTTGGGTTTTCTCTTTAAAATTATGTTCTACCGCTCCTTGGAATGTTAGACCTAAATTATTAAATTTTAGAGCATCTTTTAAAGGTACTGTGACTTTAGTACCGACAATTCCGGACAATATATTATTCTCTTTCATTGTAAGAGCTATTTCTTGTACGTTAACACCGGTTTCATTATATACCCCGTCTCGTGACTTCCCGTATCTTAAGCCGATATTCGGGGTAATAACGAGCTTGCCCTGCAAAAGATAATTATAATGCAGTAATGCTTCCGCAGTATAACTATGATTACGATGTTTTACATTACTTTTAATTTTAGTATCACCATATGAATAAGTTGTTTTATCTTTAATAAAGTTTTTAGAAGCAGATACTAAAGCTTGTAGTGCAAAATTCTTCGGTAATTCTTTTTGTCCGTAAATAGAAACCACATGACTATTAATAAGTTCTTTATCATTATTTTTACTATTTTTAAATTTAAATACTGAATGAACATTACTATAAGCTATACCTACGATATTATTGTCGATTTCAGCATCGAACCCGATAGTAGCACCTTTGTTAGTACCTCTATAACCGGTCATATTCTCAACGCGTCCATGATTATTAGTGCCGTACATACCACGCATCCACAAACCTCTTTTTATATGAGACTCTTCTTCATCACCGGCTCCCACTGCTACCATATTATTAGACATATTCACATCTAATCTGTTACGAATCATATTATTTACAATAGTATTAACAACTTTCGCTTGATTTAAAGTAGGAGCGTTTTCTGAAATTTGCGTTTGCATTTCTTTTTTTGCTTCCTGTTCAAGAGGAATAACCGTATCAACTTCCATTATTTTAAGATTACCCCCATCGGAATCGGATAATTGCCCTATTGTTTCTTCTTCCTCTTCAAATCCTGAATCATAACTTTCTTCATCTTCGCTACCATCGCCTAATGCTAAACATTCCTTTTCTCTATCGTCACTTAATGCTAATGCACTCTCATTACTTGATGCAAGTGCAGGTAATGAAGATAATTGTCTACTTACTTCTGTGTCTTCTTGTTCTTCATCTCCTGCAGGTAAGGTAGATTCTGATTTACCATCCGACACTAACATTTCTTGTAGCAATAACTGAGCAAGAATATCTGTAGCTTCTTCGCGAAGTAACGAAGAAATTTTCTCATCATGTTCTTGTAATTGTGCATTTATTACTAAAAGCATTTTTTCATCTAATTCCTCTACATCCTGTATACGATTACTTATATAAGCCATTGCTTCTTTAATATGATTAAGTTCCTCACTTCTAGAACTTGAGCCAGACAATTCTTCTATTTTTTGTATTTTATTGCTTAATACTCTTATATAGGTATCTACATAATCTTTATTAATTTCTATATTTAGAGTATCTACCGGAGTTACAACATCACGACTACTCAAATCATCATCATTAGAGAAGCTGTTTATGCTATCAACTGAAGATGAACATGAAAATACCGGCTTACTCTCAGTTACCTTAGGTTTAGATTCAGTATCTAGATGCTTTATCTTCCCTTCTAACAAAATCTTTTCTTTATTATAATCATTGGCTATTTTTTCATGTTTAGATTCTAATTCCCCTAATTGCATAACATTAGAATTGTTTAAATCCTCTAAGCTACTAACCGAAGGTGAACGGGATAGATTTGATTCTGCACCACTAAGTACACTGCTTATGTCATCAATTGAATAGGAACGTAATATTGATACATCTGTGCTTGAAGACTTTTCATTTAAAGAAAATTCTGCTTCTATGGCTTTCCTTTTTCCTTTTAATTGTGATTCTTTTAAAGATAAGTCTAGTGCTTCCATAGCTAACCGCTTAAATTCTAGGTTTTCTGGATCTTGATATTGATTCAATTTTGCAATAGCTTGCTTTTCCTTAACTATTCTAGCTTCCTCTACTTCTAATAGTTTATCTTCTAAATCTAAATACTCTAATTTCTTATCAAGCTCGGCACTTCTGAATAATGGTATAGGTAATTTTCGTTTACTAGTATTCGTGTAACTTATAGATGGCTTAGGTTGCTCTGTCTTATATATTGTTTCTGATGCTAAATTCTCATCACTAACCGACTCATATATAGTAGATAAATTAGATAATGGCTGTGTACCTTTTTTAATAGTACTATCAACCAAATTTAGTCTACCTTGTGATCTATCATTTATTATAATATTTTTATGATCTTCTCGAAATTGTTGAGCTTGCGGAGAGTTATATAGTGACCCTACATTTATAGGTGGGGTTACAGCTAAATTTTTTGGTAAGCTATCCATATTAGCAGTCGGCATAGAATGACTATTTCCCCCATTTGGATTAAATCCAATATCTACATCTGTTTCTATATTATCAAAGTGTTTATCTGCTCTGCTTTTAATAGCATCCAATTTTTTTTCTGCTTTTGCATTATAAGCTTTTATATCTTCCGGTTTGCGTATTAATACTTGCTGTAATTCTTGAGAGATTTTAATTGCTTCTCGGTAATCATTTTCTATTTCCTGTAAAACTAAACTAAGTGATTTTCTTTGTGAAGGACTGGTTGTTTGCAGTATTGCGGTTCTCTTTGCATCTAAAAGGCTTATAAGCTGAGTTGCCTTTTTTGTGAATCCACTAACTACACTTAAACTAGACTCCTTATGATTCTCATTTCCCCAAGCGTGACCAAATTCTCCCTCTTGATCTACTGTTCTTTGCTTTGAGGTTTCTCCATCTCTTTTCCTTTTTCTGTTCTCTGAATAATTTGTGTGCAAAATTGACTCTACTTTTGATACAGCTCTCTTTATTATATTACCTGGTTTTTTCTTACTAGAAACTAAATAGGTACTTTCTTCAGTTAAAGTTTCTTGAGGTGCATAATGTAAATCTAGCCCTAGATCATCCTGTACACCTAAAGTTTCTGTACGCATTTTTTCTGATTGCAGTTGTTGTATCTCCGGAATACTTCCACTTACATTATTTTTCCTCGATGAGTCACTTTTAGCAAAAGTTGTATTTTGTGTTGGCGTTATTAAATCAAGAGTTTCTATAGTTAACGTATCAGATTGTTTTAGATTCTGAACGAACGCGTCGCCAGCTAAATCTAAATATTCTAATCCTCTTTTATTAAGCTTTGGGCTTGAAGAATATGGTGCAGAATTTTTCCAATTGTTGTCAGATCTCAAGCTTTCATCTGTAGTTGTGGTTTGTAACAATGCTGATTTTTCTTCAAAATTTGATGATATTACACTTTTAGCTGAAGACGAGCGTGATAATACTGGAGTACTGCTTTTTCTTGAATTCTCTTCATACTCTGCATAAGACTGAGATATTTCCGCTTGCTCATATACTTTTTGAGTTTCTGGAATTCTAGCTTGCTGAATTTCATATAATTTCTCGAACAAACCTTCATATGCCTTTATACTGGCAAGATGTGCAATCTCACCTAATTTTTGACTAAATTGATCCGCACTAAACTTTCTCATTTCTGTTGCTAAACTATCTATTACACTATCTATTTGAGCTTGATTTGACTGATTTGGCTGTATGCTATTCAAATAATTAATGTATTGTGAAACCTTAGCCTCATAACTATCTTTTGAATGACTTGGAATAGGATCCTCTATTTCTTGATTCGGCAACATTACTGTATAAGGTTGCTGCTGAACTTTTATTGGCACTAAGTACCCCTCTTCATCCTCTAGTTGTTCACCTAAAATTCTCTGAACCCTATGACTTAATGGTATAGTTGGCTTTGCTTGTGGCGACTGCTTATAAGTAGGACCGGTAGAACTAACAACAGGAGTTAATAACTTTAGATTTTCCTCTATCTTATTTAATTGTTCAGAATCACCATTCATTTTATCTTGCATGGCTCGTAATGCAGTTCTACTTGTTTCTTCTTTCGCACTAGCAGCTACTTCTTTAGCTTTATCTGATGCCGTTTTTATAGTTTTTTCTTGTTTCTTTATTTCTGATAACTGCTTTTGTGCTTCTTGTTTTTTCTTTTCTCTTTTTGTTCCAGCATTACTTTTTCTTGCATTACCTCCGCTTGATTTATTTTTATTAAATATACCTTGCCGAGCTTCATTAATTCTTGCTTGCTGTGCTTGAAACGCACTAACTTCGGTTGACGCCGTTGTAACCGGAACTGTTTCCTGCGATTTTATTGAAACTTTATTTGCTGGAATATCTATTTTTTCTATTTTCTGAAATAATCTATCTGCTTTATTGTTTTTACTTGTTAACTCTTTTTCAAGTTTCTTTATTTTATCTTTATTTTTACCTATTTTGATTTTTGTTTCTATCTCTTCAGCTCTTGACTTGAGTACTTCTGTTGTTTTTTGTGTTGAAGTTAGCTGCCTATACAACTTCTGCAATCGTTCTTTATCTTTTTTACCTGTGGTATCTTTAATAGCCTGTGTTACTTCAGCTAACTTGATTCCTATCATCTCATTAACTCGTGATATATTACTTACCATTCCTGCTACAATTTCAGTACTGCCTTTTTTCGGAGGAACTTCTGATTTAACCTGTGAGCTAGATTGTACTGCCTGTTGTTGCGGGCTGCTACTGCTAAACGATAATCTTCGTGCTGCCTTTGAGTTTGTGTTTATGTTTGGTGGTGTATTAGCTCCTAAACTATCATTTGGTTTAGAATCTGAAGTAGGCTGATACGGAGTCACCGGTGTTGATGATGGAGTACCAGGTGCCGTAGTATAATGTTCAGGTGATGTCAGGGTAGTATTTGGTGTATTAGGTGCAGTGATAAAACTATTTGAAGCTGGGCTAACAGTAGGCGAAGACGCTGTTATTATAATCTCTGGTTTTTGAGGCATTTGTTCTGTCGATTCAGGAGTATAAGTATTTTGACTTTGTTGTGTTTTTTCAATGCCTGCAAATGTTTTGCACCTAGTAATTGGTCGTACTTTTCTTGCTTTCCCGACATCAGACTTACTACGTGCTACCACTTTATAATGATCCTCTATAGGAACATCTTTTAATGGATTAGATGCCTTAGGTTTGTTAGATATTTTCATTTCTCTTATTTCAGATGGAGTATATGTGTTTATTTCTGGTTCCGGTACAATTACTGTTCCTATCTGCTGCGGGGTATTTGTCGTATCTTTGTGTCTGTTTAATTGTGACACGTGATTCAACAATTTATGACTGAGATCGATACGAAATGCTTCTTTACTCATCGCCATACCCTCAAAAGGTATTGCAGCTCCTACTGCAATAGAGGCAAGCAGAGAATATTTTAAAAATCTTGATTTTTTTAGTAAATGTTGTTCTGTTAACTTATTCATTACAAATATCTCAATTTAAATTAAAATTTCATGTACATAACGTAGGACATTATAATAAATAAGTTAATAAAAAGCAATATATTTGTTAATTTATCTTAACTTATAATTACAAGAGAATTTTGTTCTAATGATTGAAAATATAACAGATATAACGTATACTGTATTTTTAACTTTTGATAGGAAACACTGCGATACTTTAAAATAACTTTGGAAACAGAGTATAATAATTTAAATATTTGGTATTTTGTTATTTTTATTTACGGTATTTCGCTTGATTTTGAGCTTTCATTTACAACAAATTTTTCATTTTTTGTGTTTGTTTAATATTAACCTTTACTAGAAATTCTAATATATTTTTACAATTTACTTACTGAATGATTATTGCTTTTATTTTTGGCATATTCATCTCTAAATATCATGTAACAAATTTACATAGCGAAATGCTTTATAAAGCTATCATCACTAAAATTAGCGGTAAAATAGAATCGATAAAACCGACTATTATAGGAGGATAAGTAGTATTAAGTAACATAAAGATAGAAAAAATTAATCGTAACTTACAAAAAGTTAAAAATTAGTATACCGAAAAAATATATACAAGAAATTAGGGTAAATAACCGAATTACTTTGCTTGCTAAGCTCTATAAGCCGCAAAATAGTATACTACCCGGGGGTTATGATTTTGGTTTTTACGCTTATCTATCGGATATTGGAGCAAACGGCTATGCGATGTCTGAGCCGCAAATTATAGAACGTAATGAAACAAATTTTGATAGTTTTATTTATAGAGTGCGTTCCTATATTTATAATAATTTAATAGAAAAGATAAAGGGAATTTTGCAGCTGCAATATTACTTGGCAAGACAAAAGGTTTAAACAGGCAAATAATGCAGGATATGAGGCAAAACGGTATATCACACGTGCTTTGTGTTTCAGGATTACATCTATCTTTAGTTGTGATGATTATTTTCCTTACTACAAGGTTTTTATTAAATCTTTCAAATTATTTGGCATATAATTTCAATATAAAATTAATCTCTGCTTATTGTTCGCTAATAGGAAGCTTTGGTTATTTAGAACTAAGCGGTATGCAAATAGCAACGACTAGAACTTTTATTACTCCTGCAATTTTTATTTACGGTATTATATTTATCGGACGCTCTTGCTTTCCCCTTCATTCACTTGCAATTGCGGCTTTTATAATAATATTATCGTTAAATCCCGAATATATTTTTCATCCAAGTTTCCAATTATCTTTTATCGCCGTATTATCGCTTGTTGCCGGTTATGAATTTTACTTAAAGAATTCATGGTTACTTGGAGAAAAGAAAGGCATTTTTGGAGCAGTAAAATTTTATACAGCCTCAAATATTTATTCAAGCTTCTTAGCAAGCATCATAACGGCACCTGTAGTAATTAATCAATTCTTTATATTTGCTACTTACTCAGTACCAACTAACCTCATTGTCGTTCCGATAACGTCATTTTTTCTTATGCCTCTTGCTTTGTTAGCTCTGCCTTTTACCATGATCGAGTTTGATAACTATATCCTAAAGCTTATGGGATTCTTTATTGATATAATAATAAAATCAGCCGCCTATTTTAATAGTTTACCGGCTGCTGTATAGTATTTCGGTTATATTACCAATTTCAGCATATTACTCTTTTTTATTCGGCTTTTTTGGCTTTGTATATGGAAAACTGCTTGGCGTTTGCTTGGTCTTGCAATCATGGCAATATCTTTTATATTTATGTCCTACTCCCCAAAGCCGAAATTAATATTTGATGCAAATCATATGGCGGTAGGCGTTAAAGATAGAGAAAATAAACTAATACATGCTGATAAAATACCTGCTTTCAATAGAACTTACTGGGCTAATTGGTTTGGACAAAAAGATAGTATGGTGTTACCTTTAGAGAATAATATTTTTTAACCAACTACGGACAAAAAATTGTCATTAATAAAGATAATCATTGTGAGAAAGCTGAAATTCATATTAATCTCAATTATAAATCTAAATGCCGCGGGAGCTTAATAACGATTAATAAAGATTTTAAAAAAAGCCCTATTATACTTATCTTTTGCAATAAAAAGGAATGTACGTAAAATCTTAGTACCGGACTGTTCTTGTTCTATGTCATTCCCACTTGGCATTGTTATGTGGATACTAAGTCGTTATTGCAAGCGACTGTAAGGAGCGTGGCAATCCAGAAAAATAATAAAAAAATGTTAAAACTAGCATTTTTTACTGGATTGCTTTGTCAAAACTTACAGTTTTTCCTCGCAATGACGACTCAGTATCCACATAACAATGCCAAGTGGGAATGACATAAACGAGCCATATAACAAGGTCCAGTTTTTAGCTAGGATGACATCAAAGTCTTTTTAAAAACTATCCAATACTTTAGGTAAAATCGAATAATGCAAGTTACACACAAAATACTAAAAATCCCCTCAAAAGGATATAGAAAAATCTTGAGTCTCTTAAATGAAAAAGGACAAGCAAGACTTATAGGCGGCTGTGTACGTGATGCGTTACTAGATCTCTTGCATAACAAAACTAATAAAGAGGAATTTGAAGGAGACACGGAACGCAGAATCGCAATGTACATAAACGTACGTGAGGATTCGAGTACCGGATCGACGTACAAATTACCTTTAGAAGCAAGTTATCCAAGAGATCGACTTGAGAAAGGTAGCCGCGATATAGATATAGCTACTAATTTGACACCTAGTGAAGTAACAAATATTTTATCTGGAGCTAAAATAAAAACTATTCCGACCGGTTTAAAATTCGGCACGATTACGGCTACTTTAAATAATGAAAAATTTGAGATCACGACTCTTAGGAAAGATATTGAATGTAACGGCAGACATGCCAAAGTAATATTCACCAACGATTTTGCCGAAGATGCCGCAAGACGAGATTTTACTATTAATGCTTTAAGCTATTGTCCCTTTAAGAACGAGATATATGATTATTTTGAAGGGTTTAAGGATTTGCAGCAGGAAAAGGTTGTATTTATAGGGGAAGCTCTAGATAGAATTAAAGAAGATTATTTGCGAATTCTACGCTTTTTTCGGTTTTCTAGCTATTATGCGAATCAGCTTGATGATGGCAGCTTTAAAGCATGTAAAGCTTTAAAAGACGGCTTAAAAACTTTATCACGAGAGCGAATTAAAAGTGAAATGGATAAAATTATTGTTTCAAAAAGAGCAGCACAAATTTTAAAAGCTATGTTTGAAATAGGAATATTAGAACTAATATTCTCTATCCAAAATTATGAAATAAAATTTTTTGAGCAGGCAAATGATTTTAAATTAGAATTAGTTACTCGATATGCACTCTTATTATATTGTCAAAAAGATTTAAATTTAAAGGTCTTTCTAGATTGGAAATTCTCAAAACATGAAGCAATGCAAATATTATCAATAACGAACTTTCTGAATGACGCTAAATTTAACATGAAAAAAATTTGGTTTGAAAAAAAGAATTATAAGGAATATTTATTAGCAGCTAGAATAATCGGTAAATTAAATCATTCACAAGTAAAAGAATTTATTCTTAAATATGATGCGTTATTACGTCCTAAATTCCAAGTAAACGGTAATGATTTGTTAAATATGAATATAGAAAAAAAAAAGATAGGAGCAAAACTAGAATATCTAAAAAATTTTTGGATAGAGCAGGATTTTAAACCTAGTAAATTAGAGTTGTTGGCGAAATTATGAGAGCTAGTACGTCAAACCGTCATTGCGAGGAAAAATTGAAAATTTTGACGAAGCAATCTCGTGCCAAAATCCTGAGATTGCCATGCTCCTTTCAGTCGCTAGCAATGACGATTTGGTATCAATGCAAGCAAACCTTCACAGAGATGACATACCTAGCATTACTATTCCTTACATTCCTCAGCCTTACTAGCTATGCTAAGCCTAAGATAGTTGTAAGTATTACGCCAATCGGCAGTATTGTTTCGATGCTTGTTAAGGATAAAGCGGATATCGAGAGCTTAGCTATTAGTAGTGACTGTCCACATCATTATAATTTAAAACCTAGTGATTTAGTAAAAGTCAAAAATTCTGATATAGCAATTTATATTAATGAACAATTTGACGGTTTTGCCGAGAAATTAATTGATAATCATAGCAAAAACATTATAAAAATCAGTGATATTAAATCTTTAACCACTATAAAAGATAATTGGCATATTTGGCTTGATCTTAATAATGCTGTGATTTTACTACAGGAATTTGCACAAATATTTAGTGAAAAATTTCCTGAGCTACAAGAAGATATTAATAATAACCTTTCAACAGCACTTAAAGAATTAAATAAGCTACAAGAGATTAAAAATAATGAGCTTGCAACGATAAAAGACGTAATTTTATTAAGTGACAGTAGCAAGTATTTTTTTCTTAATACTAATATTAAAACTGCAAAATTATATAGCGAAAGTCAAAAAAGCCTCCGATATATAAGCAAGCTAGAAGATTTAATTAAAGAGTCTAATAACAAATGTCTTGTTTTAAGTAATGAACAAAATTCACGATTATACGACAAATTAAACGCTAAAATAATAATATTAAATAGCGAAAACTGGAATGTGCAGAATATAGGTTCCAACACTTTTCAGAATCAATATTTACAAATGATTTATCAAGTTAAAAAATGCATACACTAAATAGCGAAGAAAAGACAAAGAAGCTTGCAAAACTTCTAGCACAAAGCTTAAAACCAAATGATATAGTTTTACTTAACGGTGACCTTGGAGCAGGTAAAACATTTTTTTGTCGTGAAATTATTAAATATTTTTGCGGTGAAAATACAAGCATTATAAGCCCTACTTTCAACTTACTGCAAACGTATAAAGAATCTAACTTCACTATATATCACTATGACCTGTATCGTCTTAAATCACCTGAAGAAATTTATGAACTTGGATTTGAAGAGGCATTAAACGGCAATTTAATTTTAATAGAATGGTCTGAAATTATTAAGCATTTACTTACTCCGCCTTTAATCGAAGTAAATCTAGAAGTATTAGATAATAATAAACGTTTATGTAGTATAATAACAAATCATAAAGAAAATTCACAAGAATCTTCCCTTATTGATTTTTTACAAGATTCTCCGCTATTCGATACAAAACTTGATATTCAAAGAGATAAAAGCCCTACTAGAAAAGTTAAGTTATAATTATGAACTATTTAATTTTTCTTTTAACTAATTTATAAACTTCTCCATCATTTCTTTTTCCTATAAGAAAGATATTTAATATCTTATTTAAAAAATCCTTACTCTCTTCCTCTAATAAAAAACCACTTTTACTCGCATTTTTTGCTTGCATTGCCCAATACATATCTTCAAGCTGATTAATTTTCTCATATTCTTCATGTGATATAAGAACAACTATGAGCTTACCGTATTATTAATATCTAACTAATCAATTATCATGTAATAAAAACGCCTTTTCAATAGGAAGTAATTTTAATTCCGGTAACATCGGCATAATTAAATCTATTCCGGCTTTTTCGTTACTATTACCGTGTACCAATATAAAAGAACCATTTTGAACTTTTTCGCCTTTAGCAAGCCATGCATTACTCCCAAGCGGAATAAGTCCCAAATCTTTTAATTTTTCTATTAATGTTTGATCGGAAACTAATCCAGGAAAACGAAAGAAAGGTGACGGAGCAATATTATAACTTACTAATATTTTCCCTACTTCTAATACTTCATTTTCAAAATCATCTTTATTGGAAAGAAGGAAATTATCTTCAAGAGGTTTATCTTTAAAATAAGGATGACTAAATGAATGATTAACCCATGTTATTTGTAAATAACCGTTTTCTTGTTGTTTTAATAACCATAAGAATTCTTCTATATGCTTATTAATCCATAATCCTGAAACACATATAGCAATCGGAATAGGTTTATTTAGTTTGATCGATAATTCTACGAGCTTTTTAAAAAAATCTTCTTCAAAGCTTTTGGAAGAAGGACACATGTCAATTGTCAAGAACTGTCCTTTTACTTTATACATGCTACTCGTAGCACCGTAATTTTGTTGTATATAAGGTGTAGAGCTATATTTATTTAAAACTTTAATATACGGAGTTTTACTTAATTTTTTTAGAAGATTTTCTTTTTCTATTTTATTCGTAGGTAAAATTACCAGCTCTTGTAGGGCTATTTCAGTTTTAAAAGAATTCGGATCTACTAAAACGAAATATGATTTTTCATTATTTAAATAAGAACGAATAGCAATTCTTATTTTTTTATTTTCAGCAATTACAGGCAAAAATACCGGTTTATAATCAGTTATAATTACTGCTTTTTCACTTGCATAGCTTAAACTAAAAAACAATATTACAAAAATAAAACTTAAAATTCTTTTAATTTATTCATCTCCATAACGCTCGTATAAAATTCCGCAATTTTCTCTTTTACAGCTAGAGGATCGTTCATTAAATTAACAGCACCTCTAAACTCTGCTGAATTCGGTAAACCGCTACTATACCAGCCAATATGCTTACGTGCAATAGGTACGCCCACAGATTCACCATAATAATCAAGTATTGCCTCATAATGCTCGGTTACGATATCTAGCTGCTCTGCTATAGAGGGAGCAGATTTTTCTTCACCTGTTTTAAGATAATGATCAATTTGTGAAATAAGCCAAGGTTTGCCATATGCTCCTCTACCGACCATAATACCGTCTGCACCGGATTTTTGTAGGGCTTCTTTTGCCTTAGCAAAATTAGTAATATCACCATTAGCAATAACCGGAATCTTTACCGATTCTTTAACTGATCGTATAAAATCCCAATCGGCATTACCGGAATAAAACTGGCATCTAGTTCTACCGTGAACGGTAATCATCTGAACACCTGAGCTTTCAGCAATTTTGGCTAAAGTCGGAGCGTTTTTCGTATTATCATCCCAACCCATACGCATTTTAACGGTTACCGGCAGCTTAACCGCTTCAACGGTAGCTTCAAAAATTTTAGCTGCCAGCTGCTCATCCCTCATTAGAGCCGAGCCTGAATAACCGCCTACTACTTTTTTCGCCGGACAGCCAAAATTAAGATCAATAATTTTTGCCCCCATACCCTCATTCATTTTAGCAGCTTCTGCTATCACATTCGGCTCACAGCCTGCTAGCTGTACGCAAGCACTTGTTGCATCATCACGCATAATGGCACTTTTTTTTAGTGACTGCCTAGATTCCACAATCATTGCTCTACTTGCTACCATTTCAGAAACTACAAGCCCTGCACCAAATCTTTTCACTAATCTTCTAAATTCCAAATCCGTAACACCCGACATTGGAGCTAGTATAATATTTGAAGAAAGCTCAATATTGCCGATTTTGATCATAAAAACCGTTATAAAAATAAACACTCATGATATCATAATTAAGTATTTTTGTCTAATATTACTAATTAAGAATAGACAAAAGCCGATTAATCTATTATAAGCTTAAGTTATATTGCCTTATACCCTAATAAATGAAAGAATAGTATAGACGAAGATCAACTTGGAAAAGATCAAGGAGTCTGTAAGCCGAAGAGCGGAGCGTATACTAATACGTGAGTATCCGAGGACTTACAAAAACGACGAAGCCAAATTTTCAAGTTCATCGAGTATATACGGCCACGTAGCTCAGTCGGTAGAGCAAAGGACTGAAAATCCTTGTGTCGTTGGTTCAATTCCAACCGTGGCCACCACTATTCCTTACTTTAAATCCCGTTACGTTATTTTATGTCTTCAATTAAATTTCTATTGCATCTGTAAACTTATTTTTGTAATTTTAATTAACTTTAGGTTAATAAGGATAAATTATGTTTATACGTATAAAAAAATTTTTGGAATACATAAAGAATCAACACCTGAAGAATCAGATGAAATATTATATAATCAACTAAATATCTTTACTAGAAAAATTAACGTGTGTAATACACGCAAAAGATGAAGATAAAAAAGAAGTTGAAAAATTAATTGATAAAATAAAAAATACTAATTTATTTAATCAATCCGATGAGGATGGTAATACAGCCTTAATTTTAGCTGCTGATGCAGGTTTAGAAGAAGGTTGTTTAAAACTTATTCCCAAGATGTCTGACGAGGCTATATTAATACGATCGAGAATATACGTGGTCAGCCTGCATTAACAAAGGCTATGTGACGTGATTTAGATAATGTTTGTATAGAGCTTATTCCAAGAATGTTTGAGGAAAATATTAACTCTATTGATAAATTCGGAAGGACATTGTTAATGCTTGCATCCAAAAAAGGCATAATAGCAGTTTCTCTAGAGTTTATTAAGCTGCTGCCACCTGAGATGATTATTCGTGCTGATAATAATGGGAATATGGCTGCAAGCTACGCAGATACGGACAAAACATTTGCCGAGGTAAGGGAATTATTGCAAGAAAAACAACAAAACTTATTAAAAAATTTAGCTTCATTTCTAAATAAAACTTTTTTATAACAATAGTTTAGATAATTTTTTTAAAATTGCATATGCTACAAAATTCTATAAAAAAGTGAAAGTAAATAAGGAACTATTAGCATCTTATTTACAAGAACAAAATAATAATCCTGAATCTATTATAATAACGATGAATAATTTTATGAATTATTCCCATTTGCCATTGCAGGAGTATATACAACCGGAAATTCAATCGGATTCTAACCCCCCTTTTTTACATTTATCATGCTTACCAAATTAAGCAATATGTTGTATTATCTCCCACTTAGAAAATGAAAAATGGGGGATAGATGTTGAGTTGTCTGGAAAAAGTAGCGCTACATAGAATTAATAAAAAGGGACAATTTTGCCTTCATCTTTAATTTTTATGATGCTTATAAATTTTGTTATACAAAAAAGTATTACTTAATATACTGTCGCTTAGTGGAGCAAATCGTCTATACTCTTCTGCTTTCAAAAATTGCTCTTTCATTTTATCAAGAATTCGCATCCTCACCCCTCAAAATAAAATTCAATTCTTGAAAGCATTTGAGTATACTTGATGATTATTGATTTCAAAAATTGGTATTGCTCGCATGACTCGTTTTATGTCATTCCCGCTTTCGCGGAAATGACATCGAGTGGGTTTTTCGAGCCATGCAACAAAGCTTACAGTCGTTTGCAATGACGATATCAATTTTATTTTGTAATACCTTTTATGCTATCTGTAAAACAAGATTAAAGCGAATAGCGGGTTATCCACTCGCGTTGTTATAATACAAGGCTATCATTAATCGTTTACTCCTAGTCCTGCAAGCATTATATTCTCTATTCTCATCACATAATCATAAGTTGCAGAATAACCTGAATTTATTAATGCTTCTTTTTGTTCAGCTGTGATATCAAAACTTAAAGCTGATATATTATGATCATCAATAAAAACTGTTCTATCATGATTCTGAAAACAACTTATCAAGTCAAAGCTTGTGAGAACTTCAGCTAATGCATATAGTTGATCCACAACAGTAGTAGTATCCACAGACGGTTTAGGTTCTGTACCATTCTGATAAGCTTCTAATATTTCTTTATTGATTGTTTTAAACCCAAGAGTTTTATAATTTTTATTATCTGTTTGAGGGAGGCTTCGTGCTGCAATTTTATCATCAAACACCTCAACCAGGTAATTATTCGTAACTCCACCATCCACATATGTTGAAACTACTCCTTGAACAGTTTTTTGTACAGGCTGAAAATATATAGGAAAAGCCCCTGAAGCGTATACGAATTTTACGACTTTCTCATCAGGAGCATTTTCATAAGATAGAATTTCCGGAAATTGAGTACTGAGATTAGTACACACTACGTATAAATCTATATTTGTTTTTTGACTGTCATGTAGCTGTTTAAAAGTAATATCGGGGTCAAATCCCTTGTTTTTTAATATTGCCTTAAAAATTCTTCTAGATATTTCTCAGAATTTAACCCTCCGTAGAATACAAGATTATACACTTGGTCCTATTTACTAGTATGATCTGAAAATTTATTAAAATCAATTTTCTTAAGTATATCCTCAATTTCTTCCGGTTGATATCCTAGTGCTATGGAGAAAGCAGCTATTGCACCACCGGAAGCTCCAACTACTTTCTGGATATTTTTTTAAACACTCTTTGTCTTTTAATGCATTTAGAGCCCCTGCATACGCGATGACTTTTACTCCACCACCTGCAAAGGCTAAGTTCTTTATTTCTAACATTTTCAATACCTTGATTTAGTTAATATAATTTAGGCTTTATTAAAAGACATTAGATCATTATTAATATTTTTGTAAAAATTGATAAGATTTGTACTAAAATAGCTACAATACATTAATTTAATTCTTCTTAATAAAACGTAAATTAATATTTGTGACTTTTTATCTATTTTTTTCCTAGATCTTACAATCAAGTAGACGTTGTTGCGTGGATCGGTTTTTCCGTCATTGCGAGGAATTTGCATAGCAATTGACGAAGCAATCTCAGGAGTTTGTTATTATTTCATGAGACTGCCACACAGCCTACGGCTGCTCGCAATGACGACATCATTCTTTAATTAGCAATACCTTTTATTCCACCTGTAAATTTTGTTGCATAATAAAACTATCACTTATATACTGTCGCTAATGATTAATTTGCTTAAAGTTATATGGTAAGTAGTAATTTTTATAAAAATCTAGGGCCACGAAAACTAACAGCAATTATAGATTTTTTACACGATATTATAGCACCTCCTAAGATTGAAGATATAGCTATTCATGATATTAAAATTCTGCAGGAAGCATCACCAAATGATATTAGCTTTTTAAGCAATCCTAAATACTCCGAATTTTTAAAAACTACCAAAGCTGCTGCTTGTATAGTGCCGAAAAATTTTACGGGAGAAGCAAATCCAAATACTGTTTTATTACACGCCCAGAACTCATATTTTGCTTACAGCAAATTAATAGATTTTTTTTATGCTCCTATTAAATCATACCCTACTAAAATAATGAAATCCGCTATTGTTGCAGATTCGGCGACTATCGGAAAAAATTGTTATATAGGTCACAATGTAGTTATTGAAGACGATGTTATTATAGGTGATAATAGTATTATAGAAGCTGGAAGTTTTATAGGTAGAGGAGTAAATATCGGCAGAAACGCTAGAATAGAACAACATGTTTCAATAAATTATGCAATTATAGGCGACGACGTCGTAATACTTGCAGGTGCAAAAATTGGACAGGACGGGTTTGGATTTTCTACCGAAAAAGGCGTACATCACAAAATATTTCATATAGGAATAGTTAAAATCGGCAATAATGTTGAAATTGGTGCAAACACTACTATTGATAGAGGATCACTTCAAGATACAATTATAAAAGATTTATGCCGCATAGATAATTTAGTACAAATAGGGCATGGCGTCAAAATAGGTAAAGGCTCTATTATCGTAGCACAGACAGGTATAGCAGGAAGTAGCACGATCGGTAAATATTGTGCTCTTGGAGGGCAAGTAGGAATCGCCGGACATCTAAATATAGGCGACGGGGCACAGGTAGCGGCACAAGGCGGTGTAGCACAAAATATAGAAGCAGGTAAAATTGTCGGCGGCAGCCCTGCAATTCCTATTATGGATTGGCATAGACAATCTATTATTATGAAACAATTACTAAAGACCTCTAATAGCAAATTAAAAAAGTAGCTTGCTATTGAAAAGAGCTTTGTTGTTTACCTGAGTCGTCATTGTGAGCAGCCATAGGATACGGTGACAATCCAAAAAAATTAGCAAAAAGTGCTGATTTTAGTACTTTTTACTAGGTTGCTTCGTCAATTATTTCATAATTTCCTCGCAATGACGGAAAATTTACATTAAAGAAGAGATCTAAATAAATGATCATAGATATTACCGAAATCATGGATTGGATACCTCATCGCTATCCATTTTTATTAGTAGATAGAGTACTTAAAATCGATCCTAACAAATCAATAACAGGTATTAAAAACGTTACTGTTAACGAACCGCAATTTACAGGACATTTTCCGGCAAGACCTGTTATGCCCGGTGTTCTAATGGTTGAGGCTATGGCACAATTAGCTGCTATATTAGTTGCTAAATCTTTAGGTTCTACTAAGAATAAAGAAGTGTTTTTAATGACTATCGAAAATGCAAAATTTCGTAGAATTGTTCAGCCGGGGGATACTATGCATATCCACGCTGTTATTGATCAGCAAAGAGCTAACGTATGGAAATTTTCAAGTACGGTTACGGTCGAAGGTGAAATAGCTGCAGAAAGTAAGTTTACCGCAATGATTAAAGATAAAACATAGGGACATAGTGTCAAATTCTAATATCCATACTACAGCTGTAATTGCAGAAGGTGCAAAGCTTGGTAAAAACGTAAAAATCGGACCGTATTGTATTATAGGTCCTGAAGTTGTGCTTCATGACAATGTCGAGCTAAAATCCCATGTAGTAATTGAAGGGATTACCGAAATCGGCGAAAATACCGTAATCTATCCTTTTGCATCAATAGGTCAACCTCCACAAATCTTAAAATATGCTAATGAGCGATCAAGCACAATAATTGGCTCTAATAATACTATTAGAGAATATGTTACGGTACAAGCAGGAAGCCAAGGCGGCGGAATGATGACAAGAGTAGGAAATAATAATTTATTTATGGTCGGCGTCCATATAGGTCATGATTGTAAAATCGGCAATAATGTAGTATTTGCTAATTATGTAAGCCTAGCAGGTCATATTGGGGTAGGTGATTATGCAATAATCGGCGGACTGTCTGCCGTACATCAATATGCTAGAATCGGTGAATATTCGATGATTGGCGGGCTATCGCCGGTCGGAGCAGATGTAATACCGTTTGGGCTTGTAAGTAGCAAACGTGCGGTGCTTGAGGGCTTAAATCTAATCGGTATGAATAGAAAAGGGTTTGATAAAGTAAAGTCTTTAAGTGCTTTAAAAGCTATCGAAGAAATCTTCTCAGGTGAAGGTAATTTTGCTGAGCGTATAAAACAAGTTGCTGAGAAATATAACAATAATTCTATAGTAATACAAATTATCGATTTTCTTAATCAAGATAGTAGTAGAGCATTTTGTCGTTTTGAGAAGTAAATTTATTTAACTAGCGATATGTAACACTTTGTGTTACAATATCCTGATGCCAACTTATGGTTAAAACACAATGAAGAAAGTTGGTTAGATGAATGGAAATAATAGAAATTAAAAAAAGATATATTGTTGCTTGGTGTAATATCTGGAGATTATGGTAAACCTCGCCCCGCTGTTGTTGTTCAATCTAATTTATATAAAAATCATCCCAGTATAACAGTTTGCCTTCACAACAGATTTAATAGATGCCCCACAACTTTTCACCTGTTATTGACTCCTACAGAGCTAAATGGTTTTAATTTAGAATCTCATATTATGGTTGATGAAATTAGTGCTATAAGAAGTGATAAAATTCAAAAAAATTGGTGAATTATCACCTGAACAACTAGAAGAGTTAATTGAAGCTATTATATTAAATTATGGATGAATTAGCCACTAATTTTCTCATTTTTTCTTGCAAAGAGTTTTGGCGTAAACGAGTTTTCAAGCTCTTAAAATCAACTATTTCTGCATTTTGATTTTGCTGGCTACATGCAAAAATATATTTCTGCTCTCCTTTAACTTTTTGAATACATTGTCCGCAAATTCCTTTCATCATACATTGCATCGATGAATTAACGCTAACTATTATTTTTGTATTTTCACTGAATATTTCATTTTTTAGACTTTGCAATTCTTCTATTATTTCAGGAGAAGCATTAATTATTACTATATCCACTGAAACTAATTTACGGATTTTTATATCAGGATAGGTAACAAATATAACTTCATTATTATTTTCTTTTAGAACTTTTAATAAGCCTATATTACCGACTTCGAAATCAACAATAACTATTTTTTTATTTTGAGGTATTTCTAGCGGCGAACCTGTCGGTCCCATTAAAACTACTTTCTCATTTTCGGATAATGTTTTACATAAGCTAGTAGATTTACCGACTTCAAAAACTATAAAGCTAATTAAGCCTTTTTCTACATCAATATCGATAGGGCTTAAGGCTACAGGCTCTATTAACTTAGCAGCATCTTCAGAATAATTTTGTAAGCGAAAAAACTGTCCGAACTTAAAATTTTTAGCAGCAAGCGGCGAATGAATTATCAACTCACAAGTTTTATCATCTAAAATATTTATTTTATTAACCCTAGAAGTCAGCAAATAATCAAGCTGCGTACAAAAATCTTTATAACTACCTTTAAAGCTAGGATTATTATTTATAAGCTTTTTGTTAATAGCGTCGTACCCTTCTTTGGTACTAGCAAGAGCCTTCACTACACTACCCGAATATTTAGGATTACAATCACCGAAATAGCTATATTTATCCTCATCGAATTGAGTGTTATTTTCTATACCGATTGCCATAATCACGGTTTTGGTTTTGATGTCATTGCGAGGAAATGCGTAGCATTGACGCGGCAATTTTGTTAAGCCAAACTCCTGAGATTGCCACGCAGTCTTTGACTGCTCGCAATGACGGTTTCGATTCTCAAACTCCACAGATTCCACATGACCGTATTTATCAACATTAATCCTTAAAGGTTGCATATTTTCCTTAAAATCAACACCGAGTGCTAATGCATATATTAGCTCCTCGTGATTTAATTTATATGCCGGCGAATCTTGCAATCTTCCACGATAGTAGACAGTAGCACCCCCAAGCTTATTAAAAACCTTTCTTAATTCTTCATTATTCTTAGCTTCTTTAAACAATTTTGCATGAGCAATAAATTCTTCAGCTATTTCTTTATCTTCCTCTGTTAAATCTTTTTCTATATAATCTTCGGCAAATTCCTCTACTTGTTTTTTATAGTAATATAAACTTTCCGTTGCTGCGTCTAAGGAAGTAAGACCGCCGCCTATTACCGCAATCGGCATCCTAATTACCATATTAGTACTAGAATTTTTCAAAAATGCCCCTCCGTTTTGCAAAGTCATTAAGAAATCAGAAGCCGTTTTTACGCCCTTAGCTTCAAAATTTTCTATATCCAAAACTTTCGGCTGACCTGCTCCAATGCAAAAAGCTATATAATCAAAACCCAAATCGAAAGCTTGTTCTTTCGTTATATTAAAATCTAAAGCTACTCCGTCATAATATTTGAAATTATTATTTCTCTCTAATATTAGCCGCAATATATCGAGATTGTTTTTATCCCACCGAACAGTAATCCCATATTCCGCTACCCCTCCAAATCCTTTTGGCATTCTTTCCGATAACAAATTTTTATATTCATGCCAAAATTTTATAGGCTTATGAACGTCAAAAGGCAGTAGATTAATTCTTAAACCGTCAATAGCCACAACATTATGACCTGACCGTAATAAATAATAGCTAAGACTAAAACCTGCAGGACCAAGACCGGTAACTAAAATATTATAATTAGTAGGTTCTTTCGGAAGCGGTGCATAAATATTAAGTGGATTCCAACGAGTAAGCAGTAAATATATCTCTAAGCCGTAAGGTAATTTAAGTGTTTCTTCTAAAATATTTGATTCTATTAATGGGATATTTACCGAATCTTGCTTTTGGTAAATACAAGCTTTTGAGCAATCATTACAAATTCTATGACCTGTTGCTGCAACCATCGGATTATCAATAACGATAATAGCAAGAGCACTTAGGTTAAAACCTTGTGCCTTAACATAGTTCATTTCAGAAATTTTTTGTTTTAACGGGCAACCTTGTTTTAAATCCGTCATTGCAAGCAACTGCAAGGAGCGTGGCAATCTCGTCAAATCTCCTGAGATTGCCACGTCGCTTTGCTCCTCGCAATGACGATTCTGAGGTTGCAGTAATCCCTTAGAACAGCTATCCTTATCTTGCTTATGGCAATAAATACAATAATGAGAATGGTTTAAAGCTTCATCTAGATTTAAAAAAGAATCTGTATAGTCAAAATCTACTCTCTCATTTTTTTGATATTTTAATATTTTTTTATCGTCTATTAGATTTTCTTTATCTAGTTTTTGTGGGAGGTTGAATAGGATGTTATCCTGTGGCTTGATATTCTCACACAAATAAACCCTATACGCAGCATACCTAGCTGCTATGTCTAATTCTTCTGCAAAACTTTCTTCTGCCTGTTGCCATATAATTATTTGTTTGGCAAATTCTCTAGAAGTAAAATTCGCACCTATTAAATCAGTTAGTTTTAAATACACATCTTCAAAATCAATATCTTTTATTTTTTCCAGTGGATATTTTTTTACGGCAACACGTTGAACAAATTTTCTTTTACATTCATAAATAATATCAAAATCTTTATGTTTTAACCTTGATATCGTTATTTCTTTTGAAATACAAAATAACTCTGCTAAAAAATCGTCTAAATGAGGGGAAATTTTTAGCAAAAATTCGGAATAATCTTTTGGAATAATGGAGATAGGAGTCGATCTAAATAACATTAAATCTTTATGCAAAGATCTATCAGCTTTAAAGAGATAATCTAAAAATATTTGATCTAATTTTTTAAGTCCGGTTAAATCTAATTCATTAAAATCTAGATTAAAACCAAGTTTCATAAATAATAAATAACTCTTTTAGAAAATTGTCTATAAATTAAATAACTGATACAAACAGTAATAAATGCAACTATAATAGACTTAACTATCAGCATCATATCCGGTAATGTTCCGTCAATCACCAACGCTTGTACGGGTCTTATAACTAAAAAGAACGGATTAAATTCAAAATATATCTTTTTAGACTCCGGAATTAGCGAATATGGATAAACTATCGGTATACTCCAATAAATAACTCCAAGAATAACACTCAACATTTGCGGAATATCTCGAATATACGGCGTTAAAAATGCTACTGCGATAGAACCACTAATCACACATATTATTAAGGGCAAAATTAATATCGGCATAAATATTATTTGCCAAGAAAATTTTTCTGGAAATAATAAAATAAAAGCAAAATACATTGCCGAAAATGAGCAAATTAAAGTATATAATTGCCCTAAACTATCCGCAACAGGAAAAAAAGTCTTAGAAATTCTAACTTTTTTTATTATTTGATCACGTGTAACTAAAGAACTTGAACAAATCGTTAAGCTGCTTACTATAAAACTCCACAAAGGAATACCGCCGACTAAGTTCATTACCATAAATTCTCTCGGCTGTCTTAATAAAAAACCGAAAAAATATGAAATTACCATTATGTGAATAAAAGGCTGAATTAAACTCCATAAAGAACCTAAAAAAGAATCTTTATTTTGCCTAATTATAGAAGCTTTAACTAGTAATGCTATTGCCCGCCAGTATTTTTTAGAAAAAAAATACTTTATCATTTATGAATTTCCTTGTTGTTGGTTATAGATTTTAAACATTTCCGATGGTGTACCATCACCTATAATATTGCCGTCTTTTAATAAAATACATCTATCGCAATTATCTTTTATAATTTCTTCTTGATGGCTTACTATTATTGAAATAGGAGTATTTTTAAATTTATTCTTCATTAAACTAAGAGATTTTTCTATAAAATAGCTATCGCCTGCCGCAAAAACTTCATCAAGTAATAGAATCTGCGGATTTTGAAATATCGATACAGAAAAAGCAAGACGTGATAACATACCGGAGCTATAAATTTTTATCGGTAAATCAATTTTACTACCAAGTTCTGAAAAATCTATAATTTCTTTTTCAATTTTTTTGCTATATTTATCCAGCATATTATTATATAGCATTAACATTTTTATATTTTCACGACCAGTTTGCTCAGACTCAAAACCAACTCCCATATCTATAATTGCCGCAATATCTCCATGAACTTTGACTGTACCGGATTTTAACGGATATATTCCGGCGATTAACTTTAGAAACGAACTTTTTCCCGAACCGTTACTCCCTATAAAAGCTATTTTTTCTCCCTCATAACAAGAAAAATTAATATTGTTTAATATAGGTATATTTGGAGAAAGAGAGACTCCTTTTTTCAAGAAGAAATGCTTTAAACCTTGAGCTCTTTTATGAGTATCAATACCTTCAACATAACCATTAGTTATCTCTATAAATACTTTTGGATGGCTAAGTGACATAAATAAATATTAAATAGATTTATTAATCCAATCTAAAAGAGAATTTTTTTGTTGCAAACCTATTTTATTATCTTTTTGTTCACCATTTTTAAATAACATTATTGTTGGAATACTACGAATACCGTATTCTGAAGGAGTGTTAGGATTTTCATCAATATTCATTTTAAGTACTTTTACTTTGCCTTGTAATTCTTTACTGATTTCATCTATTATCGGTGTTAACATTTTACACGGTCCGCACCATTCTGCCCAAAAATCAACCAGTACAGGTAAATCCGATTCTAATACTTCCTTTTTAAAAGAGCTATCCATTACGTTATTTGCCATAAATTCCTCTATGTTTTTGTAGCATTGTCCATATGGCTTTTATGTCATTTCCGCTTTTAACAGCCTTATTGCATGACTCGTTTATGTCATCCCCGCCTACACGCGGGGATGACATTGAGTAGGTTTTTCAATCTATACAACAAAGTCGCTTTTAGCTAGGAATGACATAGTGTTGCTTTCGGATTCATAAGGACAACACCTATATTTATAAATAAAATTATAAAGTACAGGCTTCTACTTGTAAATAATGAAAATCTTTTTATTTATTATATTTATTTTTTCTATTATAATATATTCGCATTATTAAAGCTGCTGTTTCCTCTATTGATCTAGTCGACACATCAATTACCGGCCAATTTCTTTGATCACAAATTTTTCTGACTTCTAGGCACTCTTTTTGTACTATATTAAAATCCGTATAGCTTTTATTTTCGTTAATTTGTAATAGATTTAATCTAGCTTCTCTTATCTCAATTAACCTATTTGGATTAATAACGAGTCCTACTACCAATTGATCTATATCTTTTTCTATAAAATCAGGAAAGGGGCAATTATAAACATAAGGAATATTGGCAGCTTTTAAACCGTTATACGCTAGAAATACGGAAGTCGGTGTCTTAGAAGTTCTAGAAGGACCTATTAATATTATATCAGCCTCTGATAATTCATTAAGCATTTGTCCGTCATCATGTCTTATAGCATAATCTATGGCATTAAGTGTATCAAAATAAGTTTTATCAAATTTATAATTGTAATTCTGTTCTTTTTCTATTTCAATACCTGAAAAAACAGACATTTCTTTAATAATTTTACCTATTACAGAAATACATGGAATTTTTAATTCATAGCAAAATTTCGTTAAAGTTTTTCGGAGTTCTTGATCGGCAATCGTGTATAATACTATCCCATGTTTATATTCTATTTTACTTAATACTTCATTTAGCAATTCCAAATTTCTAATCATTGGCCAATGATATAATTTTGGTTTTACGGAAGTAAATTGTGCAAGGGCAGAATTTGCTGCATATTTTGCAGTTTGCACGGAAGAGTCTGAAACTAAGTGAATAATTAGCTTTGTCATACTTTACATATGTAATTGTGGATAAATTTTTTAATAACTTATTATTTTTCCTATTAAAACCTATTAAAAAATTCCTCAAATCCTTATTAAATCAAGTAAATCTAGTGTATTTTCTTTTAAATAAATAGTTTGTGGATAAAATTGTGAATAAATATCATTTTTCTTTGAAAAAATAGTCTTTTCTAAGCTATAAATGAATTTTACACTTAATTATCCACTTGTATAAATTCATTACAAACTTATGTGAATAATAATTAAAAATACCTATATTTTTAAGAAAATTTTAATGAAAATTTTGTTGATAACTCTGTTTAAAACATTTAATCTACATAATTCTATTTATATAAACAACAAATAATATATTTATTATTTTAATACTTTTAGTAATAGCATGAAGCAAATTATAAATCCATTAAAAGGAAATAATAATAAAGTACCTATTTGGTTTATGCGTCAAGCAGGTAGATATTTGCCGGAATATAAAAAAGTAAGAGAAACAACAAAAAATTTTCTAGATTTTTGTTATGATGTTAGCAAAGCAACAGAAGTAACCTTACAACCGATAAAACGTTATGGATTTGATGCAGCTATTATTTTTTCCGATATATTAGTTTTACCTCATGCTCTTGGATGGGAAGTGGATTTTAAAGAAAATATAGGGCCTATATTAAAGCAATTCAAATCACAAGAAGATTTTAAATATCTGCAAATCAATCCGAATTATAAATTAGAAAAGGTTTATGAAATAATAAAAAAAGTAAAAAAAGAATTACCATCCCCCATTTCTTTAATAGGATTTGCAGGTAGTCCTTGGACAGTGATGAGTTACATGTTAGAAGGAAAAGGAAAACAGGATTTTAAAACGAGCAAAAAATTCATATATGAAAATAAAATACTTGCTGAAGAATTATTAAATTTTATTACGGAAAAAACAGCTGATCATCTTATAAATCAAGCAAAATCTGGAGCAGATGTTTTAAAGCTTTTTGATTCATGGTCAGGAGTACTTGCAGAAGAGGAATTTACCGAATTTGTAATAGAGCCGACAAAAAAGATTATACTAAAAGTAAAAGAAGTTTTTCCAAAAACTCCTATAATTGCTTTTCCTAAAGGAGCAGGATTATTGTACGAAAAATTTATAAAAGAAGTACCGATAGATGTTTTAGCCGTAGATCAAATGGTTCCTCTTGAAAAAATGAAAGAGTGGAGTGATAAAGTAATAGTACAAGGTAATTTAGATCCGGTTGTATTATTAACTAATAAAGAAATTATTAAAGAAAAAACTTATAAAATTCTTCAGGCAATGAAAGGAAAGAATTTTATCTTTAATTTAGGACATGGTATTTTGCCTGAAACACCTACGGAAAATGTAGAATTTTTGACAGAATATGTTAGGTTATATGAAGAAAAGAATAGCAATAGTACTTTTTAATTTAGGCGGTCCAAAAAACCTTAAATCAGTTAAGCCTTTTCTATTTAATCTATTCTATGACAAAGCTATAATTAATCTACCAAATCCTTTGCGTTATATTATCGCTAAAATAATTTCTATTACTAGAGAGAAAAAATCTCAAAAAATTTATTCTTTAATTGGTGGTAAATCTTCTTTACTGCAGGAAACAGAGGAGCAGAAATTAGCACTAACTGAAAAGCTAAAGCAACTTATAAAAGAAGATTTCGCTATTTTTATAAATATGAGATATTCAGCACCGTTTGCTAAAGAAGTAATAGGTCAAATAAAAAAATATAATCCAAGCGAAATAATATTATTGCCTCTATATTCTCAATTTTCAAGTACTACGACAGGATCATCGGTTAAAAATTTTTTACAAAACCTTGATATTGATATTCCAATTAAAACAATTTGCTGTTATCCTCTAGAAAAAGATTTTATAAAAGCTCATGTTTCATTAATTAAAGAAAAACTATATGATAAAAATTTTCGTATATTATTTTCTGCTCACGGGTTACCCGAAAAAATAATAAAAGCAGGTGATCCTTATGGTTTTCAGATAAAAGAAACAGTACAAGCAATAGTTAAAGAATTAAATATAAAAGATCTAGATTATAAGATAACTTATCAAAGTAGAGTAGGACCTATAGAGTGGTTAAAACCTAATACGGAAGACGAAATAGAGCTAGCAGGAAAGTTAAAAAAAGACATAATTATCGTACCTATATCCTTTGTATCCGAGCATGTTGAAACACTAGTAGAGCTTGATATTGAATATAAATTAATCGCAGATAAATATGAAATTCAATATACCCGAATTCCGACACTTGGAACAAATAAAATTTTTATTAATAGTTTGACAAATATATTGCTACGATTTATTAATAAGGTTGATACTAATTTAGTTATGAGTAGCTCTAGTACAAGAATATGTCCAAACGAATTTACTAAATGTTTGTGTAAATTAACAAGTTAATAAGGAAAAGAATGGCAAGTTACTATCTATGGTTTAAGTCAGTCCATCTGATATCTGCTATGTGTTGGATGGCAGGGCTTCTTTATTTACCTAGAATATATGTTTATCATATCAAAGCTAAAATAGGTAGTGAGCTAGATAGTACTTTACAAGTAATGGAGCTAAAATTACTCAGATTCATTATGAATCCAGCAATGATTAGCACATTTATTTTTGGTTTAATAAATGCTCATATTTACGGGTTTGTTGCTCTTGATACTTGGTTTCACATTAAAATGTTTGCAGTATTAGTTTTAGTGATATTTCACGGTTTACTTGCAAGATGGCGAAAAGATTTTGCAAATGGTAAGAATGTCCATTCAGAAAAATTTTATCGCATAGTTAATGAGATTCCGACTATTTGCATGATTGTTGCAGTGATTATGGTTATAGTGAAACCATTTGACTAGTATACTCTTTGTTATTTGAAAAGGGATTGTTAAAGATATATCGTCATTGCGAGCAAGAAATAATAACAAACTCTAAGATTGTGTTTCGTCAATATTTTCTTTTGAAGTAAATTCTGCTACGAGTTCAGGTAGGCTCTTGTTAGTTTTGTTGGATATGTAGTTACTCCCGATTAATTAAACTAAAGCATTGCTTTTAAGCTCTGGACATTCCTATTATAGCTGACTTTTGGTAGAGATTGCTACAACCCCGAAATAGTGTTTTACTATTTCAGTTAAAGCTTATGCCTAACTTCCTTTGGTGGTTTTCAGTAGTCGACGTAGTAGGAGCATTGACTGATAGTAGTGACCCTGGAGCTTATTGAAGAAAACTAAAACAAAGGTTAAACGAAGAAAAAAGTGAGGTCATGACAAACTGTCACGGACTGAAATTAACTGCCACAGATGGAAAAAAATATATAACAGACTGTGCAAATACAGAGTCATTACTTCGTATTATACAATCTATTCCGTCTCCAAAGGCAGAACCATTTAAACAATGGCTTGCAAGTCGGTTATGAGAGGATTCAAGAAATTTCTGATCCGGAAAAGTCAATTGATAGAGCAAGGGATAATTGGAAACGACACGGTCGTAGCGAGAAATGGATTCAACAACGTATGATGGGGCAGGAAACACGAAATAAATTAACTGATTACTGTGGAAAAACCATGAAGTAACAAAAGAGAATGAATTTGCTATATTAACTAATATTATTCATCAAGAATGGGCTGGTATAACTTAAAGAACACAAAAATATTAAGGGCTTAACAAATCAAAATTTACGTGATCACATGAATGAAGCAGAATTAATTTTTACTGCTCTTGCTGAATTATCTACTTCGTCTCAGGTAGTAGAAACCAATAATGTAACAGGAATGGAAAAAAATAAGGTTGCAGGTAAAATAGGAGGAAGTATAGCTAAAAACGCTAAAACAGCCTTGGAAAATAAAACTGGTAAAAAAGTAATCTCAACAGAACATTATTTACTGCCTAAACTTACAAAGTAAAAAATTTTGTTATAGTGAAATGCATTGAATTAGGTGACATTTTTTAATTTTTAAATAATATATCTCATATCGTAAATGGGTTGGCATTCGCTATATCCTTAAAAAAAATTGGTTTTGTGGAAAATACTCTCACTTTTGACAGAAGTTTCAACACACCGAAATAGCATTTTGCCATTCCGGTTATGATTTTAAAAAAGTCAATTAAACTTTACTTCAGGTGGCAATGACATTAATATTGCTTCGACATTTCCATCGGTCATTAAGCCGAATTTAGTACCGCGGTCATATAGCAAATTAAATTCTACATATCTACCTCGCCTTATAAGCTGGTATTCTTTCTGCTCAGCTGTCCAAGGTAAAAATAACTTACTTCTAACGATTTCAGGATATACCGACAACAAAGTCTTACCTACGTCCTGTGTAAAGGCAAAATCCTGTTCAAAATTACCATTATTTAAGTAATCATAGAATATTCCGCCTACTCCTCTCGGCTCTTTTCGATGCTTTAGATAAAAATATTCATCACATTGCTTTTTGAATTTAGGATAATAGCTAGAATCATACTTATCGCACGCTTCTTTAAAAGCTGTATGAAACTTTACAGTTTCGTTTTGTTCCGGATAAAAAGGTGTTAAATCGCTACCGCCGCCAAACCAACTTTTAGAAGTTTCTATATAACGAGTATTAAAATGCATAGCGGGAATTAGCGGCGATTTAAGATGTGCGACTAATGAAATGCCTGTTGCAAAGAATTTCCCGTCTAGCTCTGCTCCTGGAATTTCGTTGCGGAATTCGGGAGAAATTTTACCAAATACGGTAGATATATTAACCCCGACTTTTTCAAATACTGCTCCTTTCATGAGAGACATGACACCGCCACCGCCGCCGTTACGTTGCCAGCTTGAGCGTACAAACTTAGCCGGTTTTAAACCTTTGGTTTGTGCATATTCTTCTTCGATTTTTTCAAATTCTTTGCACAATAAATCACGTAAATTAGTAAACCAACTACTTGTTATTTCTTTATTTTCTATGTTCATAATTATTAAGCAACGATTTAATTACTTTCCTCATCATATACATAATCACTAAAAATACGGCAGCAATGATCATAATATAAAAAGCCGGAGCATAAAATAAGCCTGTGCGCTCTACAAGCCAACGAGAAATAATAGGTGAAGTTCCACCGAATATCGCTATTGCAAAATTGTAGCTGAAAGCAACACCGGTAAACCTTTGTTCTGCCGTAAACAAGGATATAACGAGTATATAAGCTGTACCTGCTATGCTTCCTGCAAGCATACCAAGCATTGTAAGAGCTATAATTTGTTGCCACATCTCTTCTGTCGACATAAGTAACATGGTCGGTAAAATCAATATCAAGATAGCAACACCAACAAGCATTGCCATTTTAAATTTTCCGATAATATCGGCAGTACCGCCGGCAAGCGGCATCGCTATCATCGCAATAAACGAACTATACGCTAAATATGATAAAGCAATAGTATTACTAAGATGCATTACATTATAATAGAAAACATTTATATATGTTTTTACTAAATACATAACGCTGCTAGCGATAGCACCTATACACATAGTTAAAAACATCGATCTCCAAGCAGTTCTAATTACATTGGAAAAAGGTGCTTTAAGAACTTGTTTCTTTTTCTCAAGCATTTTAAAAATCGGTGTTTCCGATACGCGCAATCGCAAGTAAAATCCTGCAAGACCCATAAACCCGCCAAGCAGAAAAGCAAAACGCCAAGCAAAATCTATATGAGAGAAATAACGTTCTATTATAATACCGATAAGTGTTGCAATTAAGGTACCGGCGATATTTGAACCATGTACTAAACCTGCCGTAAAACCCGGTCTTAAATTTTGACGATGTTCAAGGATAAAAATAGCCGCTCCCGTTCCTTCACCGCTAATACATAAACCTTGAATAAGTCGCATTATAACTAGAGTTATAGGGGCATAAATCCCAATACTTGCATATGAGGGTATGAAACCCATAATAAAGGTCGGAATAGTCATACCTAGCATCGAGATTATCAAAGCGATACGTCTACCGTATCTATCACCGATATAACCGAATAATATGCCTCCTATCGGTCTTGTCAGAAAGCCAACCGCAAATACTCCAAGGCTTAGAAGAATTCTAATGAATTCTGATTCGCCTGGAAAAAAAACTTGTCCAATAATCAGCGAAAAAACTGAATATACCGTAAAGTCATAATATTCGAGTACATTACCTGAAATAGCAGATAAAAAAATGAACTTAGACCTATTATTCATCGAGCTTTAAATAACTTAATTACTAATTAGTTATTATAGACAAGTTACATAATTTATAAAGTGTAATTTATAATATTTAATTGTCGGTATTTTAATTCTTGTGGTGATAGTAATATGTTTTTGTGGTTATAAGTTCTTGTTTAATAAACAACCTGAATCAGTTGCAAATGATTTTGAAAAAGAATTAGCAAAATGTGATAAAGCTATAAAACAAAATCCGAATGATGCATATATTGGATATGGATTTAGACTAAGAATACTGGGACTTAGATTTCCTGAAAAATATGAGTTGGCCCTTGAAGTTTATAACAAAGCAATTGCACTAAACCCTAATCATTTTCAGGCTTATCTTAATAAAGGAGCGGTATTAATTCAGTTGGGAAAATACGATTTAGCTTTAGAAGCTTATAATAAGGCAATCGAAGTAGATCCAAGTCATCCTTATGCTTATAACAATAAAGCAGAAATATTAAGAAAGCTTGAAAAATACGATTTATCTCTTGAATCATACAATAAAGCATTAGAATTAGAGCCAAATGACTTTGAGACACAAGCTCAAATACAAGCATTAGACATGCAAAAGGCTAAATAATAGTAATAATTTATTATGACTATTATAACGTACATGATTAATTTGGTCATTATTATTATAATATACACGTTATAATGGTCAAGCACTTATAACCTAGTTATCCTCTAGTGGTACCGGAATTCCTACTTTTGTAAGTTTAGCTCCTTTTGGCTTTTTAATTCCTGCAAATTTCTGTTCTTCTTGTTGTTTTCGTAGTTTTTTTCCTATTTTTGCAGCTTCTCTGCTACCTTTAAGAGCACTTTTTACGGGCTTTGTGTTAATATTCGTAACACCTTTTGAAGTCTTAATACTTCAAATCTTTATCAAAATATTTTACGTTTGTAGCAATACTTAAATGGTAAACTCCGCTACCTTTTTGTATAAACTGATTTTGATTTTGTAAAGCTTTACCTTCTAAATCTAAGAATTTACCATCTTTACCAAAATCACCTACTTCTCCAACTTTTGTACCACTAAGATCATATGCGTAAAGTTTTTCTTCATGGAAATCTAGGTTGTTTAAAAAGTTCTCTATAGAATTCTTATCATTAGTAAAATTGCCTAATTCATGGGTGCCTATAATTTTCTCTTCTTTGCTTACTACTTTTTTCGTATTTTTAATAATTCCAAGATAGGCTAGAGCTTTTTTAAACTTACCCAAATTACGCTTTACCTCAACTTCTACGGGTCTAGAAAATTCTTTTTCTTTTACTTCTTCAACTTCTCCTATAACTAATTGCCCATCTATGGGGCTGTCCAGTTCATCTTTAAAATGAATTAATTTGGCATTTTACTCTATTTAAGTCAGTTTCTTCAGTTTGAAAATGTAGATGTTTTTTTCTGGCATAAATTCCTCCTTGAATAAATTGTGGTTTATTTTAAATGTAAAGGAGTAAATTAAATTTTTGCAAGAAGTTTTTATTGTTAGTTATTTCTCAATAAATAACAAATATTAAGAATTAAAAACTACTGTGCCATCCAGCCGCCATATATCAAGAGTCCACTACCTGTTATTGATGATGCTTTTTTATCACATAAGAATATTACTAAGTTTGCTATTTCATCAGCTTCTACAAATTTTTTCGTAGCTTGAGATTTAAGGATTACATCCCTTAACGCTGATTTTTCACTGATATGTCTAGCTTTAGCAGTATCTGCTATTTGATTCCTTACTAATGGTGTGTTGACGTAACCGGGACAGATAGCATTAACTGTAATATTATTCTCAGCCACTTCTAAAGCAACGGTTTTGGTAAGTCCAAGGATACCGTACTTTACTGCTACATATGCCGACTTGAAAGGTGATGCGACATATGCATGAGCGGAAGCGATATTAACAATTCGCCTGAAGCCGTTTTTTCATAATCTGTATTGCGTATTTTTTAGTATAGAAAGATGCTATTAAATCTATACGCAAAATTTGCTCCCATTTATCTTCAGGAAATTCATCGATAGGAGCAACATGCTGAATACCTGCATTATTTACTAATGTACTGTCATACCGTGGCTTGTACCAGCAAGCTAAATCGTCATTGCAAGCAGAGCCATAGGCTGTGTGGCAATCTCAGAACTTTGGCACTAGATTGCTTTGTCAATTACTTACGTAATTTCCTCGCAATGACAAGAAAATTAGAACCATGCAACAAAGCTGATCAAGTCACGGGATGACATATTTAATCAAGTAATATTTGTCTTTTATTTAAAAGTAACTTATATTAGATTACACTTAAAGAAATAATGTATAAATCTATGGAAATTGTTAATAGCGTTGATGCATCTGTATCTTGCCAGGGCAAAGAACCTCCATATGACCATCCGAAAGTTTATTTAGAGATAGATAAAAAAAAAAAGAAGTTATCTGCCCATATTGTAGTAAGAAATTTAAACTAGTAACAAAATGACTATAAAATTTCTGTCAGAAAGTACTATCAACCGAATTGCTGCCGGTGAGGTTATAGAAAGGCCCGCATCGGTAGTAAAGGAATTAGTTGAAAATGCTGTTGATGCAAGTAGTACTAAAATAGATATTATTTTAGAACGTGCCGGTAAAAATCTAATAATTATTTCCGATGACGGTATCGGTATGACTGATAAGGAATTAGAAATTGCTGTTGAACGTCATACAACTTCTAAGTTTGATGAAAGCGATTTTCTAAATATTAATACTTTTGGTTTTAGGGGTGAAGCACTGCCGTCTATTGCTGCTATTAGCAAAATGCTAATTACTTCTAAAAAACGAGATGCCGACAAAGCATTTCAGATTAAGTTAATCGGCGGCAATGAAAAACAAGTTACTATTTCTGTTCATAATGAAGGTACTAAAATAGAGATACGTGATTTATTTTTTGCAACACCTGCACGTTTAAAATTTCTTAGAGCCGATAAAACAGAGCTTGCAGCAACTGTAGGTGTGGTTAAGAAAATTGCTCTAGCACATCCTAAAATTTCTTTTAGTTTAACACATGACGGCAAGAATTTATTAAAACTAAAGGGACAAAATAAAGATGCTGAAACTAACCTAAAACAGCGTATAATTGATGTAATAGGTGATGATTTTATAAAAAACGCCGCTTATATAGACTTCAAAACACCTGATTTCTCTATTTGCGGCTATACTAGTAGCCCGACATATAATAGAGCTTCAAGTGAAGATCAGTTTTTATTTATTAATAATAGACCAGTAAAAGATAAATTATTACAGGTAGCTTTAAGGGTAGCATATCAAGATTATTTAGCTCGTGATCGTTATCCGATATGTGCTATATTCTTACAAATCAATCCGCAACTTGTTGACGTTAACGTACATCCGGCAAAAGCAGAGGTTAGGTTTCATGACCCGAATTATGTGCGAAACTTATTAATAGAAGCAATTAAAAATGCTTTAACAAATAAAAGCCATGTTACTTCTACTACTATCGCCTCTGATGCTCTTGAGTTATTTAAAAATCCTTTAGTTAACAAACAATCGCCAGTAAGTAAAGTTATAAACGTTAATAGTAAATCGGCAGATTATAGACCTACTACTCATTCTACACTTAATACAGTTCCTCAAAATCATGTTTGTCAAAAATTAATCGATACATTATCACATGCTAAAATAGAACAAGAAGTAGAAAATCGTATAGAACATGAACAGCAAACCCGTAAACAATATAAACTTGGGGCAGCTAAAGCACAACTTCATACGACTTATATTATTTCACAAACCGAAGATAGTATAGTGATTACCGACCAACATGCAGCACACAAACGTTTAGGGTATGAAAAAATAAAAGATTACCTTAAAACGGAAGAGTTAATCAAACAGCGTTTGCTTATCCCTGAGATAGTAGAACTGCCAAATGAAAAAAAAGCAGATTGTTTATATTACCATAGAGAAAAACTATATAAACTTGGTTTAACTCTAGAAAAATTTGGCGAAAAATCTATTATAGTAACTGAAATTCCAAATATCCTTAGAGATTTAAACGTACAAAAGTTAATTCAGGATCTCGCCGATCATTTATCGGATTTTAGCAAGAATATAGCTTTGACAGAGTTAATCGAGCATGTAACGGAAACTTATGCCTGTCATTACTCTATTAGAGCAGGACGAAAATTATCGGCAGATGAAATGAATGCCTTACTGCGTCAAATGGAAAATACGCTGCTTTCAGGTCAATGTAATCATGGCAGACCTACTTATATTGAGTTGAAGCTTAAGGATATCGAACGCTTATTTGGACAGTAACTCGTTTAATTTGAAAAATTGGTGTCATTGCGAACGACTGCAAGGAGTGCGGCAATCTCCGGAAATTAAAACTAGATTGCCACGCTCCTTTTAGTCGTTCGCAATGACGTATCTCTCTTTATTTTGCAATGCCTAGTTTTTACTTGACTATTTTTCAATTTCGTTTTATTCTGCTTTTCTTAGAATAATAAAATAATATCTTGATTTAAGGTGTCAGCTAATGGCAAAGAAAAATAAAAATGTTTTGGTAAGGCTAGTAAGTACTGCCGGCACAGGTGTTTTTTGGGTAAAGAAACGTAATCCGAAGACCCAAACCGAGAAGCTTTCTTTTCGTAAGTATGATAAAGTAGTTAGAAAACATGTTCTTTTTAAAGAAGAAAAAATAAAATAATTGTAAGTAATATAATATGGCAGTAAAAATTCGTTTAGCTAGAGGCGGTGCTAAAAAGCGTCCTTTTTACCGTGTAGTAGTAGCTAACGCAACAGCACCTCGTGACGGTGACTTTTTAGAAAAAGTCGGAACTTATGATCCAATGCTTGCTTCAGATAATAGTGAGCGTGTTGTTTTAAAAAAAGATCGTATAGAATATTGGCTTGGCACCGGTGCTAAACCAACTGAGCGAGTCGCAAAATTTATTGAGCAAGCGGGTGTTATTCTTCCTGAGAAAGTTAAAAAGGAAATGGAAGTGAAAGCAAAAAACCGCAAAGCTAGACTAAGTAAAAAGGAAGCTAAAGAAGCTTAGTTTATAGTGTATTTTCATCATTGCGAGCAGGCATTGACTGTGTGGATCAATTCAGCCCCTGTCATCTCCCGCTATTTGATTGCGGGATTTAGTAAATTTGACTATTACAAGTTATTTTTCTAGATATTGTGGTCAAGCCACGGGTATGACAGCACATATCTCTTCTCTATAATCATATTAATATGCCGGATTAGCTCAGTGGTAGAGCAACCGCCTTGTAAGCGGTAGGTCATCAGTTCAAATCCGATATCCGGCACCATCAAAATTTTTCTTGTCATACTGGGACTATCTTTATATAGATACCAAATCGTCATTGCGAGCAGCCGTAGGCTGCGTGGCAATCTCATGAAATAATAACACACTTACATACAATAGTGACATCCTTTAAAATTTTTATATATGATAGTAATCGATAAAACATCTTATAGAGCTGTGGGATTTGATAAACGTATTAAATTCCTAGTGCTACATTATACACAATGTGATTTTAAGCAGTCTTTAGATTTTCTAACCGGTGAAAAGTTAAGTAGCCATTATTTAATAAACAATGAAAATCCTGAACATATATTTCAATTAGTAGAAGAGCATGATAGAGCATGGCATGCTGGAGTAAGTTACTGGCAAGGTCATGAGCGTATTAATGATACATCAATCGGTATTGAAATCGTAAATCCTGCTTTTGAAGTAAATGCAAAAAACAATGATATAGTTTGGTTACCCTATTCGGAAAGGCAAATTAATAGTGTTATAAGTTTGTGTAAACAGATTATTGCTAGATATGATATTAGACCTACTAGAGTAGTTGGGCATTCTGATATTGCTCCAGGTAGAAAACAGGACCCTGGCCCGCTATTTCCTTGGAAACTATTATATGATAACGATATTGGAGCTTGGTATGATGAACAGGTGTTTAATAATCTATTGCCGCAAGTCGACATAACCGATATTGCAGCAATTCAGCAAAAATTTATTACATACGGTTATAAACTTGAAGTTACCGACATTTTAGACTCTAAAATGAAAGATATTATAATTTCGTTTCAAATGCATTTTCGTCCTAGTAATTTTTCTGGCGATTTGGATGCTGAAACCATAGCAATTTTAGATGCATTAATATTGAAATATAAATCTGAATTAATATGATAAGATTTATAACTATACCGGATTTTGCGGATTATCAAGTTATTTTGAAATTAATGGAAGATTACGTTAACAAAGTAATTAGTGATCATGAGCCGGAAATTATTTATTTAGTTGAACATTCGGAAGTATATACAGCCGGTACTAATTATAAACAAGAAGAATTATTAAATTACGGTGATATTCCGGTAATTTACACAGGACGTGGCGGTAAATTTACTTTTCATGGACCGGGTCAGCGTGTTATTTATCCAATTCTTAATTTAGATTCACCAAATCGACACAAAGATTTAAAGCTATATATAAAAATGCTTGAAGAATGGATTATAAATAGCTTAAATTATTTTGGAATTAAAGCATATCTTATTAAAGATAAAGTAGGAATTTGGGTAAAAGTAAGGAAAGATGAATTTGCTAAAATTGCTGCAATAGGTGTTAGAGTAAGAAAATGGGTTACATATCACGGTGTAGCTATAAATATTTCAACAGATTTAAGTAAGTTTAGTGGGATTATTCCTTGTGGACTTGAAAATTCTTTAGTAACATCTTTAAATCAGTTAGGGATTCATGTTGAAATGTCTGAATTTGATAAAATTATTCAAACTGAATTTAATAAAATATTTAAATGATCAAAAAATTTCTACTCACAATTTTTGCTCTTTGGGTCGGTGGTTTTGGTTATTATTTATATTTAATAAATTCTTATAAGCTTAATAGTAATACCACTAATGCAATAATAGTATTTGTAGGAGGAGGACATAAAATTGAAACCGGTATTGCTTGGCTTAAGGCAGGTTATGCACCTATATTATTTATTACTGGTATAGAATCTACAGAGCAATTAAAAATTTTGTTAAAGGAACGTAATGTTATAGAACAGCAGGTAATATTTGCTCCGAATAAAATAATGTCTGAAGAAGATAATATTAAGAAAGTGGTTGATTTTATTGTAACTTACAATCTTACTTCAATAATTTTAGTAGAGCATAATTATAATATGCCTTTTATGCTAAATAAGCTTGAAAAAGCGATTCCTTCTTCTAATAATATCTATATAGTACCATATCCTGTTTTTTCCAAACAAAAATATGATGTGTTATTAAAATCCTATCATCGTTATTTAATGAGTATACTCGTTTAATTTGCTTCTTTACTCTTTTCCAGTACAATATTTTAGAACGGCTACGTCAAATAATGCAGAAATTAAAGAGCCTATTATTACTGCAGCTCTCATAGAGTTTGAAGGGCAGCTGCTCTCAAACGTAAAATACTACCTATAAATAAACTTAGGGTAAATCCAATCCCTCCAAGTATAGCTATAGAATAAAATTTTAACCATGAAGTATCACTTGGTACATTACAGAGTTTAAATTTTACAAATGGATATGAAAATAGCATAATACCTAATTGCTTACCTACAGATAAACCAAATATTATCCCATAAATTAAAGCAAGTATTGAGTTGGAACAAATGCCTTTAAATGCAAAATATTCTAAAAGGATACCGGAATTCATAAATACAAAAAGCGGTAAAATAAAGTAATTTACAAAAGGACGAATTAAGTTTTCAAGTTTTTTAAAAGAAGTGTTAAATTCTCCTTTTATATTAACAGGTATAAAAAGTGCTATAATGGCTCTGCATAAGGTATCGTGAATACCTGACTCCACCATACTAATCCATAATAATAAACCTATAATTATATAATAAAATAATTGTTTAACTTGTCGATAATTCAATATAAACAAGATGAATATAATTATAGAAGAAATTAATAATGCCAGAGTATTGATTGTTTTAGCATAAAACAAAGCTAGTATAATTAACGCAAAAGCATCGTCAATTAATGAGAAACCTATAATAAAAGCTCGTAATTCTAAAGATATATGTCGGCTGAAAAAAGATAAAATACCAAGGACAAAAGCAGTATCAGTTGCGATAGGAATAGCCCATCCTTTTATTAATCCCGGTTTATCGTAATTAAAAAACATGTATATTAAGACAGGAATTACCACACCTCCAAGGGCTGCCGCTGCAGGTAATATTAGTTTTTTTATTTTTATGTTCACCTTCTACTAGGTGAAATTTCATCTCTAAACCTATTAATAAAAAGAAGAAAGTCATGAGACCGTCATTAACTAACTCTATAAAAAGTTGTTTTTTGTACTTTTATAAGCTTGTATAATTAAGTGTAAGAAGATACAATTATTAATTACAAAAAAATATCTAAGCAATTCTTATGTTAGCAGAACAGCAAACCGAATGGATTATCAGCAATAACCTTGTAAATAAGGGATGGCATATAGATAATGATACTAAAAAGAATGTTTATTTCCAAAAACCAAAATCAAAAACAGAACAGACAAGATTAAACGGAAAAAGACCGGATCATATCTTATATGAAAGTAATAATGATAAACCTATTGCAATAATAGAAGCAAAAAAGCAGGAGTGGATTTAATGCAAGCTTTAGATCAAGCAACGGAATATGCAAAATTGCTTGATGTACCTATAGTGTTCGCAATGAATGGAGCTGGAGCTTACTGCAAAACTCGTTTTTGTTGCTAATAATAAAGAGCTTATATTAAACGGTGATGAAGTAAGGGAATTACTACATGAAAAAGAATTATTATCTGCTTTTTTAGAAGCAAGCAGTAATGAAGTTTGGACTATACCGAAAGAAATTAAAGTATCACGTGAAGAATTAATATAGATATTTGAAAACTTGAATAATCTTTTAAGAAATGAAGGGCTCCGAGCAGAAATAGAAAGATTTAGCGAATTTGCAAATATATTATTCTTAAAATTATTAAGTGAAAACAACGAAAAATCCTGTGGAATAATATCAAAGCACAATCAAACGATGATATTATCGGTTACATTAATAGCTATGTTATAGAACAAATTAAGAATAAATACGGTGGTGATGTTTTTACGCCTATTTCTCTAGGCAATTACATTACTCTCCGCCACATTATCGATGCAATTGATCCTCTTATTTTATCTACGATAGATACAGATATAAAAGGCGACGTATTCGAGTATTTCTTAGAAAAAACTACATCAACGGAAAGTTGATCCTAAATTTAAAGAAACAATTTATGATCCTTTTTCGGTACCGGTGGGTTCTTAACTGAAGCTTTTAATTATATCAAAGAAAATAATATAATTAATACCGATGAAGATTTAGAAAAATTAAGATTTAATACATTATATGGGCGAGAGTTAACCAAAACCGCTAGAATCGCTAAGATGAATATGATTTTGCATGGTGACAGACAGAATTCAGCAAATAAATAGTCTTGAGAACCCTAATGATGTTAAACCCTTAACTGATCAGCAGTTAAAGTTTGATGTAATTGTTACTAATTGCCATTTTTTCTCAAGCTATCACTAAAAAAACTAGCAAAAACGGCAAAATTACAACAGAAAATCATATAACTTCTCTTTTTAATAACGGCATTACAAAAAATAACGGTGATGCTGCTTGTGTTTTGCATTGCCTGCAAAATTTAAAAGAGGGTGGTAGAATGGCATTGGTAGTACCTGAAGGGTTCTTATTCAGAAAAGACACCTCTGCTGTTCGTCAACTTTTACTATCAAAAGCAAAGCTGCAACTCGTTATCTCTCTACCGCAAGGTACTTTTTTACCTTATACAGGAGTAAAAACGTCAATACTTTATTTTATCGATGCACATAAACCGAATAATCAAAAAGAATATTGGTTTTATGAGGTTAAGAATATCGGCGTTACGTCTAGACAATAAAAAAAGAAAAATTGTCGGTATAAATGATTTAAACAGGCGAGGATGGAAAATTAAATTTATCTAAAATTCCTTTTATAGATCTCGATTTTTATCAAATAGCTAAAAAGGATTGGTGAAAAACAATGATATTTTAATGTGTAAAGACGGAGCATTCACGGGTAAAGTGTGTTTTGTATATGATAAAATTTTACCGCAAATAGGAGTAATGGTTAATGAACATGTTTATATTTTTAGAGGGAAACCGAATATTATACATCAATCTTATTTATTTTATTGTTTAAATATAGCGATTAAATCAAATTAATAAGAACTTAGCTTATAATAAAGGTGCTCAGCCTGGTTTAAATAGAGAACATATAAAACTCAATTTTATATTCCTCTTCTGTCTCTAGAAAAAACAACAGAAAATTATTGAAGAATTGAATAGCTATCAAAAGATAATAGAGGGGGCAAAACAGATAATAGATAATTGGCATCCTTATTTTGAAATAAATAAACAATGGGAAATTGTTAAATTTGGCGATATCGTTATCAATAAATTAAAAAGTAATATTTTATCTCTTGAGCATAAGGAGTATACAACATTAATAGTAGGTAAAAAAGGTAAAATGATTAACATTAATACTGCAATTAAGGGGGATATTCCAGTAATAGCATCTGGTCGGGTTAGTCCTTATTCACATAATCAATATAATTTTAACGGTAACATAATCACTATTTCTTCATCGGGAGCATATGCTGGATATATTTGGTATCATAATTCACCAATGTGGACTTCAGATTGTAACGTAATCTATTCAATTAATGAAAAACTATTGTTAACTAAATATCTATATTATATTTTAAAATCTCAGCAAAATATAATATACCAAAAGCAAGCTGGATCAGATCAACCTCACGTTTATTTGAAAGATTTAGAGGATTTACAAATTCCTATCCCGCCTCTTGAAGAACAGCAAAAAATGGTAACAGAGCTTGATAATAATCAAAGTAAGATTGACAACCTTAAAAACTTATATAAAACAATTTGAAAACAAACTAAAAACCACATTAAATTCTCTTTGGCAATAATTGATGTACATTAACTACTTAAAAGATTTGATTAGTTTTAAGTCTGTAACTCCTAAGAGCGATGGGGCTATTGAGTATATTAATGATTTGCTTAAACAGCACGGCTTTAAGACCGAAATAAAAATATTCGGTGATTCTAAAAGTGAGCAAGTCACTAATCTTTATGCTGTTTTCGGTAGCAATGAGCCTAATATTTGCTTTGTTGGTCATGTAGATGTAGTGTTGGCAGGCAATCATGAGCTTTGGCATAATGCGAGTCCATTTAAAGTTATCCAGCAAGATGGTAAGATATATGGCAGAGGTGCGGTGGATATGAAAGGGGCTATAGCGTGCTTTCTAGCTGCCAGTTTAGATTTTATAAAAAATAATACCGATTTTAAAGGTTCCATTAGTTTCTTACTTACTAGTGATGAAGAGGGAAAAGCAAAGCATGGTACTAAAGAAATGCTGCAATATATTTATGATCAAGGATATAAGATAAATTTTGCTATTGTCGGTGAACCTACTTGTGAAAAAGAAATAGGCGATGCAATTAAGATTGGCAGAAGAGGAAGTGTTAACTTTAAATTAAATATAGAAGGCTTAAGCGGGCATGTAGCTTATCCTCATAAAGCAAATAACCCATTGCCTTGCTTAATAATAATATTGAATGAGTTAACAAATATAAAACTTGATGAAGGTACTGAATTTTTTCAACGTTCAAATATTGAAGTAACGAATATCGAGGTCAGTAATAATACTTCAAACGTAATTCCGGCAAGTACGGAAGCGTCTTTCAATATACGTTTTAATAATTTACATAGTGCAGAAACTTTAGCAAAACAGGTAGAAGAAATTATTAAACAGCATTGTAAAGAATATAAAGTAGATTATAAGTTAGAATATAGTAGTTCTGCTGAAAGTTTTATTCAGAACCCTAGCGATAAAATAAAAAAATTTGCTAAAGTAGTAGAGCATACGCTTAAAATAAAGCCTGAATTCTCTACAAGCGGCGGTACATCGGATGCAAGATTCGTCAAAAATTATTGTCCGTTAGTAGAGTTTGGTTTATTATCCGAAACGGCACATAAAATAAACGAATACACAAAAATTAGCGATTTACAAAAATTATATGATGTGTATTATAACTTTTTGATGGAAATACTTTGATGTCATTCCCGCAGAGGCAGGAATGACATAGAATCCATGCAACAAGGCCACCCTTTTACAGGAATGGCATTACCATACGCGGATGTGATGGAACTGGTAGACATGCAAGATTTAGGTTCTTGTGCCGTGAGGCGTGGGGGTTCAAGTCCCTTCATCCGTACCACTTAAATTTTCTCATAAAAAATAACATAAAATTTTTATGCAGCAATTTAGTATTTATCAAACAAGCGATGAATTGCTTCTAAAATCGATATTGCTTCTGATAGAAAAATGCTATCACTCTGATCTTAAAAGCGTGATATTAACTGCAGATGCAGATCAACAAGAAATGCTCAATAAAAATCTTTGGACTTATTCACGTAAGCAATTTATACCTCACGGTAGTAAACTTGATCCGCAGCCTGAAAAACAGCCGATTTATATTACCGATGAATTACAAAATCCTAATAATGCTAGTGTGCTTGTTATTATTTCGCCTACAGATATAGGAAAAATTTTACAAGCAAAAGAGTATATAAGAGTTTTCAAAAGGATAATTATAATAACTGATTTACCCGAAAATTTAAAAGAATTAACAGTTAAAATAAATAAATTTACCGAACAGGAAAACAAAATAGATTGTTTTACTCAAAATCCTCGTGGAGCTTGGAATAAAGTAGTCTAATAAATTTATATTCTTTTACGTACAAATAAATATAATCCGATCGTTAAAGCAATAACCAAATTGAAATAACAAGCAAAAATAAAATCTAGATTTTTTGAAGCAAAATTTTGTAATATAAAATGAATTGAAGTAACTAGCAATACTGTTAAGGCAGAAAATAATACCGGCATAAAAGTTGTTTTTTTGCTATAAGGATATCTCAAAAAAACTGCAAGTGCTACAAAAGGTAATACAAAATTGTATAAAGGCCAAATTATTCTTTGATGTGCTTCAGCAATTAATTTAATTTTTTTAGTAATAGCTAAATCATGAGGAGGGGCAAGTAATTCGCTTATATAATATTCGTTTGCTTCTTTATTATGTTTAGTTCTTTGTGATACTAAAGGATTATCATTTTGCAGTTTTATCATTAAAGAATCGAAAGTTAACTGAGTTAAATTACCGTTTACGTCATATTCTTGTCTTATGCCTTTATTAAGTTCAAAAATCGGGCTATTATCATATATATTAAGAGTACCTGAACCCGCAAATACTACTGATGGGTTATCAGCATTGCGATTATCAAATATTATTACGCCGTTCATAATATTTCCTGCTGATTTTTTATCTATAAAAACAGTGATATCTTTCGTTACTTTATTAAAAGTTTTCTCTTCAATCATACTTGAGATATAATTATTCTTTATAAAGTTTAAACGTGATTTTAAGTTTATATGAGATAACGGCAGGATGTTAGAAGATATATAATAAGCAAGTAGCATAACTATTAATGCGACATATAAAGCAGGCAGTGCTAGCTGTACATTATTAACTCCTGAAGCTTGTAATATAATTAATTGTCGCTCGACTTTTAAATTATTATAGATATAGATCACGGTAATAACCGTTATTACCGGTAACAGAATAAATAATAAAGTAGGAAGTACTAAAACTATTAAACTGAAGAAGTCCATAACTTTTATACCTTTATCAAATAAATATAAAAGTTTTAATATTTGCGTTATCCATACTATACTAGTCACTGAAAAAGTAACGACTATAAGCAGCGGTAAGATATTTTTTATAAAGTATTTTCGGTATAGTAGCATAATGTTTGTTTGGTTTTTTGATGTCATTCTCGTTTTTAGCTAGGAGCGACATCAAACGCTTTTCAAAAACTGTCCAGTACTATGGATGGTTAGATGGTTTTTAGGGGAACTCGTTCCCGGTTCATTTCAAAATAATTAAAAACCAAGTGTACTGTGTGAACCTAATTGTATTAACTCCAATGTGTCTTCTATAAATTAATACTAAATCCGGTTTAATATGACAATCTCTACAATCTTTCCAAGTACCTATAAGGGCATGATCTCTCATATGTATAGGTCATGTTATATCAGCAACCAAGTATCTAACTGCTTTCAGTAAAATATCATCCAAATTTATTCTACGTTTAAACAGTGCAGTACGTTTAATCGTTCTCATTTAAATCAGATAACAAATTATTGATATTACCAACATGAACTAATTTGCCGCTTCTTGCAGCTTTCATAGCTTTAATTGTTTCATCATTTGGGATAAGTGGTTCAAACGGCAATGCTTTTTCACGAGCAACACGAAATAACAGCATACGAACAGCATCAGATAAAGTAAGTCCCATAGCAGCAAGCACTAAAGCTGCTTCTTCTTTCACGTCTTCATTAATACGGGCTCGCACAATAGAATCAGCAGACATAAAAATCTTCTTTCAATAATGTAGCTACATTGTAGCGTGCATATTAAAAACTTTCAAGATAAAAAAACAAGTTTTTTATATGTTTTTTCTTAATTACTGCCTCATTAATAGAAAATCCCCGATCTTTCTTATTATATGATTTGCAAAGATGCGATAAATGAACTTACCTATCAGTATTGTTATAAATGCAATAATAATGCCGTAGATTATATCACTTGGGTAATGCATAGCAAGGCTTATGCGAGATAAAGACACGAGCACAATAACACAAATCATTAAGATTTTTAATGGTAATTTTATATAATTCCAAGCAAAATACGTTACTAACACGCTAAGAGCTGCGTGGCTGCTTGGAAAGCTTGAAAAGCATCTTTCGTTTGCAGTATTTATTATGGTCATGAAACTATCTACAGGAAGACTGCAATAAGGGCGAGGGAAATTAACTGAAAATTTAAGAGCGGTAAAAATTAAACCGAATACCCCGTATATTATACCGATTTCAACTAACTTATTATAATTGTGCCAGAATTTATTTTGCCGCTTCTTATCATTTTTGGTTTTCTTTAATTGAATATAAAAATATATACAGTATAAAATATATATTAAAGCGAAATTAGCGATATTAAAACAAAACGAAATTATTTTAAAAAAATAAGGTATAAAGCCGATATTAGTAATTTTATTCAAAAATAAGAATATTTCTTGATTTAAGCCGCAAAAATTATAAAAAACTTCAAACATTATTTTAAATATTTATGTTACAAGTAACAATACTTGGGTGTGGAGCATCTATAGGCGTACCGGTGATCGGGTGCGATTGTAGTACTTGCACATCTCCTTCAAAGTACAATAAAAGGACTAGATCAGCAATATATATTAACGATGAAAATAGTCAAATATTAGTTGATTTCGGTTTTGATATTAGAAATCAACTATTACGAGAAAAGATAAATAAGCTCGATTGTGCTATATTAACACATTATCATTCCGATCACGTTAACGGCATCGATGATTTACGAGTATTTACTTTTATGCAAGGCAAGCCATTTGAAATCTATACAGATCACGATAGTACGGCAAAGCTCCATACAAAATTTGATTATCTATTTAACAATAAGTTATTTAAGCTTGGGCGACTGTTCACAACTCAATCTGTTAGTTTTTTTGATAAAATTAAGATTAATACTATCGAAATACAATTTTTTAGACAGCATCACGGTCCTATAGATAGCTTGGGCTTACGTATAGGTGATTTCGTTTATTCGCCCGATTTAATCGATTTTCCTCCTGAATCAGATAAATTTTTAAAAGATATAAAAATATGGATATTAGATTGTATGGATTATAAATCAAATCCGAATCATGCAGGGCTTGATAAAGTTCTAGAATGGCGTGAAAAATATAAACCTGAGCAGGTATTATTAACCAATATGAGACACACGATAGATTATCATGAGATTACGAAAATGCTTCCAAATAACGTTAAGCCGCTTTATGACGGTTATAAATTTACGGTCTAGTTTATGATTATTTTAGAAAAAGTTTGTAAGCGTTATGGCAAGAATTACGCAATTAAGAATATTGATTTAAGTTTTACTACTAAGGAAACTACTGTAATAATCGGTCCTTCGGGAAGCGGTAAAACTACTCTGCTTAGAATTTTAAATAATTTAGAAGAACCAAGTAGTGGTACTTTTTTGGTAGACGGGAAGAAGCTACTGCTTAAAAATAGAAGAAAGCTTCTTTTAAAAGTTGGTATGGTTTTTCAAAATTTTAATCTATTCCCGCATTTAACGGTAGGAGAAAACCTAATCTATACGCCGGTAAATGTTTTAAATTTGCCAAAAGAACAGGCAATTTCTATGGCAAAGGAATTGCTTGCAAAATTTAAGATAACGCAAAAATTTGACTCATATCCGGCAAGCCTATCAGGAGGGCAAAAGCAACGCACCGCAATAGCAAGGGCTTTAATGATGAAGCCGAAAATTTTGTTATTCGACGAACCGACTTCGGCACTCGATCCTGAAAATATTAAAGATGTTATAGAGAATATAAATTTATTAAAAGATCAAATGAGCATGGTAGTGGTCACGCACCATTTGAAGTTTGCAAAATTAATAGCGGATCGTGTTATTTTTATGGATCAAGGACAGATTTTAGCAAATCAGCCTGCTGAGGATTTTTTTAATAAACCGGCATCGCATCGAGCTAGGTTGTTTTTAGAGAATATCGGCGATTTAAGGTGATTTTCTTGATAAAGATAAAATGATAGCCTATAATTAGTATTAATTATAGGTATCCTCAATGAACTTAAAAAACTGGCTACGTCGTCTAAATAAGTTCGCAGGTAGCCACGTATTAAGGATACGCTCCGCTCCTAGTCTTGTAGACTCCTTGCTCTTTTCCAAGTTGATCTTCGTATAACTTTCTTCGTTTACTTGGAGTCAATAATGGAACATATTTATGCAAATCTAGCAGTTAGTATATCAGAATTTAAAAAAAGCCCTACTGCATTATTGGATAAGGCAAGTGGTGAGTCTGTTGCCTTATTAAATCATAATAAACCGACTGCTTATCTAATTCCAGCTGAATTATATGAGCAAATTATTGAAGCTTTAGATGACAAATATTTATTAGAGCTTGCTACTATTAGATTAAAAGATAAAGAAAAGGCAATAGCGGTTAATTAGTATATAATTTGTTTAGAAAGCTGGATTCCTGCTTTCGCAGGAATGACATAGAATCAATAAATAATATTGCCATATGAATAAAAAGCTTATCCATTTTTTAGTATAATGTTACTATTATCACATCGTACAGTTTTGGCATAGACATGAGTATAATGACCGCAAAAACTAAAAAACTTGAATTACAAGGAGGAGCAATTGCAATTTTATACAAAGGTGAAGTTATTTATAAAACAACTTTTGGAAATCAGAAAGGTAATAGTGGAGTTATTTATGGATAAAACTTTATTTCCTTTAGCATCGGTTTCAAAAGCTGTTTCAGCAACGGCAATTGCATTAATGGTAGATCAAGAAAGTTGAGATTTTGATGAAAAATTCAAATTACCATACCTAAAAATGCTATTAGTCTTAATAATATTTTAAGCCATACAACAGGTTATCAATTCTCAGGAAATATTGAAATTGAGCAACGTTGCTAAAAAAACAACAAGCTAGTTGTAAACCCGGGCAATGCTATAAGTATAGTAACATATTTTAGTTTACTTGAAGAACCTTTAAATTGTAAAAAATCAAGTTTAAATGCTGCAATAGATAATTTGCGTACAACGCTTAAAACGCAAAATATACAAATATTACCGCTAGGGCCGAATGTACAACTTGCTTATCCGCATTCTAAAGCAATAATAGACGGACAGGAGGTAATAACATTGCTGCCGTTTCCGCCTGATTACCCAAAGACGGTACCTGCATCTTTCGGTATTTTTGCATCGATAGATGGAATGATTGAAATATTCACACTTAGTTTTGGTTATAAACCGAATCTTATTGCTAAAAGTACTTTAGATCGTATGTGTAAAATAGTAAAATCAAACAAAGATGTTTTTGGATTTAAATGGTAACCGATTTGGCCTATTGATCAAAAAATGATTGAGTCATATTATGCTCTTGGATGGCGTATTCTTAAAGTAAAAGGATGCTCAAATAAGGATTTAATTTTTCACTCAGGCTATATAATTAACGGTATTAATTCTTTTATTGGCTTTATACCGTCAGAAGAACTTGGAATTATTATTCTAGTGAACCAAGAAGGTAGTTTTCTACTTAAAAATGGGCTGGGACTTTGGTTTGATTATATAGATTAAAATTTATATACTCAGATAGAACTGCGTATACCTATTCTTTATTTACTTGTAGTATATTATATGAATAAAAAACTCATAAAACTTATTTTTATCATTTGTAGCACCGTAATTGTAACCGGTTTATTATACAAATATATCAATCAACATTATCCAAAATTTTTTAAAGCACCACAAAATATAGGGAGTTTTTGTGCGTCATTATTAATATTATTTAGTATAATTTACAGTACTATTAGCCAAAATGAAATACGCAGATTTTGTTTGCAATTAGCAATGTGGGCAGTAATTTTCTTAGTTATAATAACCGGTTATGCTTTTAGGTTTGAGCTGAACTACGCTTATCATAGAGTAATGTCTGCTTTAATTCCATCATATAAATGGTCTACTGAAGTCGGAGAAATTATTATAGCCCGTAGCAGAGACGGGCATTTTTATATCAATGCTTTTGTAAATAACGTTAAAATAAAATTTATGGTAGATACAGGGGCAAGTGATATAGCTTTAACTAAAGAAGATGCTCAAAAATTAGGCTTTGACTTAACTAAATTAAAATATACTAGAACTTATCTAACAGCTAACGGCGAAAATAAAGCCGCCCCTATAACCTTAAATAGTGTAGTAATCGGTAAGGAATTTAAGAACATCAAAGGACATGTAGGTCTTGGTGACCTTGATATTTCGCTTCTTGGTATGTCGCTACTTGAGCGTTTCAAAGGTTTCAGGATTGATAAGGATTTATTGATCTTGCATTATTAAACTTCTTGCATAACTTGCTTCTAAAGGCAATTTGTACGTCGATCCTAATCCCTAATCTTCACGTATGTCTATATATGCTGCAGCGGCAAGTGCTTCCGTGTATCCTTTAAATTCCTCTCTATAAACTGCTTTGGAAAGATGTCTATTTTTTACAAATTTCCTTTTTATTAAGAAATAGTTAAATTGTTAATTATTTCTTGGCCTTTATATCAAAAAGTGCTAACATGCCTTTTTTAAATAAAAGGGGTTTTGTGTATAAATCTAAATATGACGAAATCAATTTGTTTAATGCTATTTACAATGAAGACATTAAGAAGATCAAAGAACTTGTCAATAATAAGATTATAATATTGATGTTGTTAAACTTTATCTACAAGATGCTTGTAATTTGAAAAATTTTTTAGAAACCGGTAAAAAAGAGCTAACAGAAGAGCAAAAAGAAAAATTAGAGCAAAAGTTAGATAAACTAAACGATATGATTACCCCTTCTCTTAAGGATAAAATAGGGATAAAACGCTATTGAAATATAAAGAAATATATAATGATGACAACAATGAAGAATATCAAATATTAAAAGAGAAACTTAAAGTTTTGTCTGAGATAGTGCAAACAGAGCTTAACGAGATGTTGGGGATAATACATCTTATTGTGATGATATGTTGTGAATAAATATGGATACCAAATCGTCATGAGCTAAGCGACTAAAGACGTTGTTGCGTGGAGCAGTTTTTCCGTCATTGCGAGGAAATTTACAATAGTAAATTGACGAAGCAATGGGAAGAATTCCTGAGATTGCCACGCTCACTAACGTTCGCGTGCAATGACGACTTGTATCCACTCAACACGATCTCTTTGCAAGAATGACATAAGAGCCGTGTTAAAACGGCATTTTAAAGCCTGGTGGTAATCTCATACCGTTTAAAGCTCCTGATAAAGAATTTTGAGAATCTTCATCACATTTTTGTTGAGCATTATTAAAGGCAACTTTAATTAAATCCTCAAGCATTTCTTTTTCTTCTGCTTTTAATAAAGATTCATCAATTGAAATCTTTTCGACTTCGCCTTTACCGGTTGCAATAACCTCAACAAGCCCGCCGCCGGCTTTACCGGTATATCTTGCATTTGCCATTTGCTCTTGAGCTTCTTGCATTTTCTTTTGCATTGATTGGGCTTGCTTTAAAAACTGATTAAAATTTACCATAATTCTATCCTATATATTTTTAGCTTTTAAGTAAAATATCCGAAATTGTTATATTTGGGAAATGTTTTTTAATTAAACCAAAATCGTTACTTGCTTCAATCTTACCAATTAACTGATTCTTTAAGGTTTGCTTGTTCTGCTCTTTTATTATTATTATCTCAAACTTTTCATTAGTAAAAGCAGCTAACAAATCGTCTATTTGTCTTTTTATTTTGCTTGTAACTTCAAGACTTACGAACTCTAATCTATTATTACTGAGATTTTTAAGTTCCGTATGATTGAGCAGGAAATAATATATATCTATCTCATTATTTTTATATAAATATTCAAGAAAATCTACAATTTCAAAATTTTTTTTTATTTCCGGATTAATTGATTGATTTAAATTTTGATTATTACCGTCAAAATCTGTAAGCAAGGGTAGCGACGTCGAATATATAGATTTTATAACTAACATTTCCGTTTCTGTTAGTTGGTTATAGGAAATTTTTATTTCCGCTACTCCCTTATTATATATTTGCCATAAGATTGATAAGTGCGGCAAGCTGGTTTTATCTAATATGTTTTTAGTTCTATCATTAAATGATTCATATATAGGCAAACTATAATTAGGTAACATTTTTACTTTATTAAGATAAGCAATAAAATCTGATGCCGATTCTATAAAAATCTCAAGATTAACCGAAGAACCGTAAAGTTTATTTATTAAATTTATAGCTTTTTCCGTCTCTCTGTGGATAATATATTCGACAAATTCTATTATAACCGAACTATCGACAAGCCCAAGCATTTGATTAATTACTTGAGGACTAATTATATTGTCAGATTTTACCGACATACTAGCTGCTTGATCTAAAATAGAGACTGCATCACGTGCCGACCCTTCCGATTTGTAAGCTATAATTCTTAGTGCTTCTATATCGGTTTTTAAATTTTCTTGCTTAGTTATATATTCAAGTAGCTTAAAAATCTCTTCAAAACTCAACCGCCTTAAATCATAACGTTGACATCTTGAGATAATAGTTGCAGGTATCTTTTGTACTTCCGTCGTTGCAAAGATAAATATTATATGAGGTGGTGGTTCTTCCAGTGTCTTAAGAAGTGCATTAAATGCCCCTTTAGAGAGCATATGCACCTCATCAATAATGAAGATTTTATGCTTACCTTGTAGGGGCTTATATTCGGCGGATTCTATAATTCTACGTATGTCATCTACGCTAGTTTTACTTGCCGCATCAATTTCGATTATATCAGGGTGATTATGATTATTAAAGCTGATGCAATTCGTACATTGCTCGCATGTTTTAATAGTCGTATTTTCGGTAATTAAAGCAGAACAGTTGACGGCTTTAGCAATAATTCGGGCGGAAGTAGTTTTACCGACTCCTCTAATACCTGTTAAAAGATAGCCTCCGGCGAGCCTATCGTTTAAAATAGTATAGCTTAAAACTTTGACTAATACCTCTTGCCCCTGAAGCTCGGCAAAGTTACTAGGACGATATTTCCTTGCAAAAGGAATATATTGATTTGATGAATTTATATCTAGCACGATAGTTATAAGACTTTATAAAAAATTTATTTTGTATATGTTTTACTGAGAATTCCTGCTTTCGCGGGAATGACATAAAACGAGCCGCCTTAATGACATCAAAATTAGAATAATGCTAGTAATGACCCATCGAATCCCACTCTGGCTGCTTCCTTTCAGACCTGACCGACTAAACAGGTACAATGCCCACTACTAGCATAATTAACATAACCTGTTTATTTTTAAGAAACAATATATTTTTTTTCTATTTCCGATTTTGTTAATCTTTTAGGAGGACCGAATATTTCAGGGTTTTTTATTTTAAACAAATCATCGGAAAATTTTTGTACTTTAGCTATTTTATCAAAAGTAATAGTGACTATATTATTATCTTCAAATATTTTTAATGCTTCAATTTGTTGAGTAGCTTTATTAAAAGTAATTTCGCTACGTTTTTCCGTTAGAGTATGATAGATAGTAATTTTAGAAATATTTCTTGCGTTAATTACCGCTTCAAAAACAAAATCCTTGTCCAAATGCTCATTATCTTCTAATAAAAAATTAAATGTATTTTCGCTTCTATTAATACGGCTTACTTGCTCCATATCATAATCATACATCGATACGAAATTTTTAGTACCTATTATAACTAAAGGGAAAGGAGGATAATAATTACATCTAAAATTATAAGGTTTATGGATCAGTAATTTTCCTTTAACTATTTTACCGTACGAATCTTCTTGAGTAAAATCTATCGCAACCGATTTTATCTTACGTAGATAAGTTTTTAGCTCCGAAATAGCTGTTTTATCATCTGCCCCAAATGCTAAGCTTGAATTCACAAAAAGATAAATAATGATTAGAAAAAATATTTTTTTCATTTTCGTTGTTTTATATTTTAAATTATGTTTAAAATACCTTATGTATTCAGTTAATGCAAAATATAATTAGTATTTATGAAAATCGTTGCTTTAAAAGAAAAAGCCAAGCATGAAACACGAGCCGTAATAACTCCTGAAGTAGCAGGATTGCTAGTCAAAAAAGGCTATACGGTTATGGTAGAAAAAGATATAGGGCTTTATGCTGGTTTTCTTGATGAAGAATATGTTGCTCTAGGTGCTAAAATATCTTCGGTACCACTCGAAATTATTTCTGATGCTGATATTATATTAAAGGTGCAACCTTCATCCGTTACGGATAAATATAGTGAGCTTGAGTTTGCAAAAAAAGGAGCAGTTATTGTAGGATTATTATCGCCTTATTTAAATCATGAATATATAAAAGCGGCAGCTAAAAAAAACCTTACGACTTTTGCTATGGAGTTTGTGCCGAGAATTACTAAAGCTCAAAATATGGACGCTTTATCTTCTCAAAGTAACTTAGTAGGCTATAGAGCGGTAATTGAAGCAAGCTATCATTATACAAGGGCTTTTCCTATGATGATGACGGCAGCAGGGACAATTTCACCGTGTAAAACTTTAGTGCTTGGTATCGGTGTTGCCGGTCTTCAAGCTATTGCAACGGCAAAAAGGCTTGGTAGCATTGTTGCAGGATATGATGTAAGAGCTGCTACCAAAGAGCAGGTAGAAAGCTTAGGAGCTAAGTTTGTTTCACCGGAATTACAGGAGGATTTACAAGATAAATCAGGCTATGCTTACGAGAGTTCGGAAGATTATAAAGCTAAACAAGAAGAGTTTTTAGCAAAAATTATTAAAGGATATGATATAGTGATTACTACTGCACAAATTCCAGGAAAAAAAGCACCTCTGCTTGTTACGGAAAAAATGCTAGAATCTATGAAGCGCGGCTCAGTGATTGTTGATATAGCGACTAGTACAGGCGGGAACGTGGAAGATTCAGAACCGGATAAGATCGTTACTAAGCACGGAGTTACCATAATAGGTTTATCAAACCTTGCTACTAAAATTGCTACCGACAGCTCAAAATTATATGCTAAGAATTTGTATAATTTTCTAACCTATGCATTGCAAGACGGTAAGTTTAATATGGATGATGCGTTAGTACGTGAGATGTTGATTACTAAAGACGGAAAAATTGTGAGTGAGAAATTAAATATATGAATCAATTACCGACGATGGCTAAACAGGCTGCTGAAATTGCCCATAATACCCAAGAATTATCAGATAAATTAAAAGATTTGGTAATAGATACTAGTTGGCAAACAAACACAAGTACTATAGATCCGCTAGTATTTGCTATAACTATTTTTGTATTAGCTTCTTTTGTGGGCTATTATGTTGTGTGGAAAGTAACGCCTGCACTCCATACTCCGCTTATGTCTATTACTAACGCTATTTCAGGTATTATAGTTCTTAGTTCTATGATTGCTGCAAGTAGCTCTGCTTTTGGGTTTCCCGGTCTACTAGGGTATTTTGCAACGCTGCTTGCTTCTATAAATATCTTCGGCGGATTTATAGTAACAAAAAGAATGCTCGAGATGTTTAAGAAGAAGTAATTAATAATGTCATACCTGCGTTGTTGATACCCAAATCGTCATTGCAAGGAGCAGGGGTTGTTACATGGATCGAAAAACCTACTCGATGTCGTTCCTGAGTAGGCGGGAATGACATAACAAGCCATACGGTTAACGTTTATAGTGACAAAAAAATCAAATTAAAGTTCTAGTTCTTTATATTCAACGGTAACTACTTCGTATGATTTAGATCCTTTCGGTGTTGTAACTTCTACAAAATCACCTACCGATTTTCCAATCAAAGCTTTTGCTATAGGAGAAGCGATTGAAACTCTTTTTCTAGTTATATCGGCTTCATATTCTCCTACAATAATATATGTTACTTCTTCTTCAGTATCGTCGTCGATCAAAGTAACCGTAGCCCCGAATTTTATGTTATCTCCCGATAATTTACCAATATCAATAATTTCTGCTCTTGCCGTCATATCTTCAAGCTCTTTAATACGCCCTTCTATAAATGCTTGTTTCTCACGTGCCGCTTCATATTCCGCATTCTCGGATAAATCGCCGTGTTCTCGTGCTTCTGCTATATCTGCACTAATTTTTTTACGTTCTACATGTTTTAAATGTTTAAGCTCGTGTTCTAATTTTTCAAAACCTTTAGCGGTGATAGGAAATTTTGTATTCATAATTATATTGTATAGATTTAGTAATTTTAGTATACTATTTTCAATAATATAGATTTCAGCAAGTATATTTGTAATAGTGAAATTTGTCAAATAAGCCTTTTTAATTATTTGGCATTGCCTAAATATTGTCATTGCAAGTGGTCCTTGTCTAAGCGGATTCTGTTATGTCATGCCTGCGAAAGCAGGAATGACATCGAATACTGTTTGCAATGATGTTGGCATTATTTCTCATATAACAATAGCAACAAATTAGTAATCTTATGGAAAATAAAGATTTTGACTTTGAGAAAAAGCGTAAAATTTTCCACCTATTGGCTATAATATTTCCGCTGCTTTATTTATTTATTCCAAGAACCGTTATTACGTTATTATTATTTATAATAACGGCTATTACATTATATTTAGATGTATCACGTCATAATAATGTAAAAATTAGCGAATTTATAACTAGATTTTTTTCAAAAGTTATAAGGCTTGAAGAAAATAACGGTTCTTTTGCTTTAAGCGGCGTTAGCTTTATGATGATCGGTTTTTTCTTAACTGCTCTTCTTTTCCCTAAAAATTTAGTGATTTGTTCGTGGTTGATTTTAATTATTTCAGATTGTTTAGCGGCTCTTGTCGGCGTTAAAATAGGAAATAGCTTAGGTAACGGTAAATCTATAGCCGGTTCTATTACCTTTTTAGTTTCTGCAATTTTTATCAGTATATTAGTGTATTTCTATTTAGGATATAATACAAGTTTTATTAGTATTATTATAAGCTGCATAGGGGCTACAGTAGCTGAATTTTATTCAAAAGATTTAAGAATTAACGATAATTTGTCTATACCGCTTTCTTATTGTCTTTCTACAGCTATTCTTTCCTACATATTGTAATATAATGAGAGTTGCACCAGAATTTTATGAGTTCTTAAGAAACCGTATTAACATATCGGATGTAGTGCGGCAAAAAGTAGCTTTAACTAGAAAATCCGGTAACTATGTAGGTTTATGTCCCTTCCATCAAGAAAAGACCCCATCTTTTACGGTTAGTAATAGTAAGAGATTTTTCTATTGTTTTGGTTGTAAAGCAGCCGGTGACGTTATAAAATTTACTTCTAATATTAGCGGTTTATCTTATAATGAGTCTGCTATAAAGCTTGCAATCGATTACGGTATAGAGATACCGAAATTAACTGCAAGACAGAAAGAATTTTATGAAGAATCCGATGAAATTCTAAATATTTTAGAACTCGCCAATAAGTTTTTCAGGACACAATTAACACCTGAAATATTACATTATCTACACGAAAGGGGTATTACCGAAGAAACAGTAAAAGAGTTTTCAATAGGTTTTGCCCCGAAGAATAATAAATTTGAAAAATTTTTTCACGATAAAAATATAGATATTATAAAACTTGGTAAAGCAGGGCTAATCGGCAAGCGAGAAAACGGTGAAATATATAATTTATTTTCTAACCGTATTACTATTCCAATTAGAAATATTTACAATAAAATTGTAGGCTTTGGCGGTAGAGTACTAGGGGAGGGGCTGCCTAAATACTTAAATTCACCTGAAACTACAGTATTTCAAAAAAGTGAAACTCTATACGGTGAGCATAAAGCGATAAGCAGTAGCTATAAAAAAAATCATTCGATTTTAGTAGAAGGTTATTTTGATGTTATAGCACTACATCAAGCAGGTTTTAGTGAAACGGTTGCGAGTCTCGGTACTAGCGTTACTGAGAATCACTTACATAAATTATGGCGTGCTGGCGATGAAATTATATTATGTCTTGACGGAGATAATGCAGGCATAAAAGCTAGTATAAGAACTATTAACTTAGCATTACCGCTTATTAATAGTGAAAAGAAAATTTCTTTTATTAGGTTACCAAGCGGACTTGATCCCGACGATGCAGTAAATAAAAACGGTGCTGATTTTTTTGCAAAGCTTATAGATAAAAGAATAAGCTTATCAGAAATGATTTGGCATATTGAGTATAGCGGCAAGAGTTTTAAAACTGCGGAAGAAAAAGCTAATTTAGAGAAAAATTTAAAAAATTATTGCAGCAAAATATCGGATAGTGATTTAAAAGTAAGTTATTACAGGTTTTTTAAAGATCAAATATGGCAAAATTTAGTTACAACGCAGAAGAAAGCTACAACTAAAAACTCAAATTTGGCTCCTATAATTTCAAGTCACGGCTATTCGGAGCTTGAAATACTAGAACACGCTTTTTGTGCTTTGTTGGTTAAATTTCCTATAATACTTGAAGAAAAAGATATTAGAGATTTCATCTTAAATTTAAATTTTAATAATAAATCGCTTGAAGAATTCCGTAATTGGTATTTAAACGAGATTATAGATAATAACGTAGAAGCAAGTGAAATTACTGCAATTGTGGAAAAAACTAGCTTTTTTGATATTTTTTTATTATTATCAAAAACGGATAATTTGTTTTTAGATATCTCATGTAATAAAAATAATATCAGACTGGATTTATTATGGCAGTGGCTACATAAGAAATATTATCTAATAAATTTACAACAAGAATACGCTATTACCATAAACAGTACTGACAATCACGACTTTGAAAAAGTTTTACTATATAAAAAAGAAATTCTGAAGATTGCAAATGAACTGCAAGTTTTAAACGAATCTTTTATTAATCACACGATAACTTAATTATTTCAAACTTCTTTTAAAAGAAAAAAGCATATAGGTATTTAATGAGCAATAGCAATATAGACAATGATCTAGATAAAATAGATAGTTTACTTAAAAAAGCTAAATCTAAAAAGATACCGGTCACTTATGATGATATAAACAACGCTCTTCCTCTTAATAAAAATCCTTCAATAAGACAATTAGAGGAAGCTATATTAAAATTTTCCGATGCAGGAGTAGATATTTTAGACTCTAATGAAGATGATGAAATTAAGTTTGATATCGGAATGGATGAAGAATTTAAGCTATCTACCAATGTTGATAATGAACCTGAGGATGAGGTAGAAGAAGAAAATATAGGTACTACCGATGATCCTGTAAGATTATATCTTAAGGATATGGGGGGAGTCGATCTTTTAACTCGTGAACATGAAGTAGAAATAGCAAAAAGGATTGAGGAAGGACATAAAACAATGACTGCTTCCTTATGTAGAAGCCCTATTGCTATGCGTTGTTTTATAGTATGGTATGAAGATTTAGTTAATGAAAAAATGTTACTACGTGATCTGATAGATTTAGAAGCTAACATGTTACATGACGAAACACCCGAAAATGATGAAGAACATAGTAGTGAGACCGAAGGAGAAGAGCATGAGGATAATCACTTATCTATGTCTAGAGTAGAAACGCAGATATTACCTAATATTATAGAGCGTATGAAAAAGATTGCTTTTATCTGCGAAGAGCTCCTCATTGAAGCTAAAAAATGTTATGAGAAATCTTTTGAGCCGAAGGTTTTACAAAATAGCAAAAAATATAATAATTTGGAATTATTAATAAATGAAGTTTCGGAAATACATTTTAATTCTAAAAGAACGGAAGAAATTTTAGGTAAGATGTATGGAATAAATCGTGATTTAATTAATAAAGAAACAGCTTTTTTAAAACTTGCTGAAAAATATGGAGTAACTCGCCAAAATTTCCTTGATGAATATATAGGATCGGTTATCAATGCAGCATGGAAAGAAAAAATGCTGAAAAATAAAAAAGTCGCTTGGAAAGAGTTAATGACTAAAGAATCGGATTATATAGATCAAATGATTGCTGAATTATCGGTTATAGAATCTAAAACCGGTCTTTTAGTTAATGATTTTAAAAAACTAGTGAATACTATACAAAAAAGCGAGAGACAAACGCTACAAGCAAAAAAAGATATGATAGAAGCGAATTTACGTTTAGTTATATCTATTGCTAAAAAATACGCTAATAGAGGATTGCAGTTTTTAGATTTAATTCAAGAAGGTAATATAGGACTTATGAAAGCAGTGGATAAATTTGAATATCGCCGTGGTTATAAATTCTCTACCTATGCTACGTGGTGGATTAGACAAGCTATAACAAGAGCTATTGCCGATCAAGCAAGGACTATACGTATTCCTGTGCATATGATTGAAACAATTAATAAGATATTACGTACTTCAAGACAAATGCTTAATGAACTCGGATACGAACCAACAGCAACGGAAATCGCTAACCGTCTTTCAATGCCGCTTGATAAAGTGCGTAAAGTCATGAAAATAGCTAAAGAACCTATAAGTCTTGAGAATCCCGTAGGTGATGATAGTGACGGCGGTCAATTAGGCGATTTTATCGAAGATAAGAATGCAGTAGCACCGATTGATGCGGCAATTCAGTCAAATTTACGAGAAGTTACCACTAGAGTACTTGCCACCCTTACGCCTCGTGAAGAAAGAGTGCTTAGAATGCGTTTCGGTATAGGTATGAATACTGACCATACATTAGAAGAAGTAGGGCAGCAATTTAAAGTAACTAGAGAACGTATAAGACAAATCGAGTCAAAAGCTTTAAGAAAGTTACAACATCCTATTAGATCCAAAAAACTTAATAGCTTTAGAAGCGGAGGAAAGCGTGGTGATGGTAATCCATCGGATTTACTAGAAGCATGATAATACTTATACTGTCATCCCGTGATTTGGGATCTCAGGACACGGGCTGTGATACAAGATCCCGTGGTCAAGCCACGGGATAACAGTGGGCTATTATGTATCGATATAAAATTACCATTGAATATTTAGGTACGGATCTTGCAGGTTGGCAAAGACAAGCAGGAGTAATGTCGGTACAGCAGATATTAGAAGAAGCGATTTATAAATTTTCCGGTGAACAGGTGATATTGTTTGGGTCAGGAAGGACAGATGCCGGTGTTCATGCTGTAGGTCAAGTAGCACATTTTGATCTTTCAAAATATTTAGAACCTCACAAAATTATTACAGCTATCAACTATTTTGCAAGACCGTATGCCGTAGGAGTATGGAATTGTGAATTAGCCCCCAATAATTTTCATGCTAGGTTTTCGGCTACCTCTCGTTATTATATATATAGAATTATTAATAGACCTTATCCATCGGTAATTGATTTAAATAGAGCATGGTGGATTAGTTCACCTTTAGATGTTCCGGCTATGCAACAAGCTGCCGCCTATCTATTAGGCAAACATGATTTTACTTCATTTAGGGCTAGCTCATGTCAATCAAAATCACCGATTAAAACTTTAACTGAACTTAATATTATTAAAGAAGACGAAGAAATAAAATTATATCTTTCAGCCCCGTCATTTTTGCATCATATGGTACGTAATATTGTTGGCAGTTTAGTACTTGTTGGTAAAAATATTTGGCAGGCAGAACAAATTAAAGATGTTTTAGAAGCCAAAGATAGAAAAGCCGCTGGTCCTACTGCTCCCGCCTCCGGTCTTTATTTTGTGAAAGCAGCGTATTAACAACCATAAATTTTGTCATTACAATGCCTCCCTGCATAGGCATTGTTATGTGGATACCACCTTGTCATTGCGAGGAAATTACGAAGTAATCTCAGGATATTTGACGAGATTGCCACGCAAGTACTATGGTTGCTCACAATGACAACCGGGTATCCATCTACAAAGCACACTCGTAATGACATCCTAAATTAGTACACTACGACACTGTCAATAAACTGTATAATTTTTCATGGATGTTAGTTAGCTTACCTATATCATTTCCACCGGCTTGAGCAAGGCTTGCTTGTCCACCTCCGCCGCTGCCACCTAAGAATAAAGAAAGTTTTTTTGCAATTATATCTGCATTGTATTTGTCTGTTATAGCTTTACTCACCGCAACCGTAATAGATAATTTACCAATTCCCTCGGCAATATATACCATTATCAAATCTTCTACTTTTTTTGTTAAATTTTCGGCAGCTTGACGTAATATTTTATTGTCTATATTTCCTACTTTTTTATATAATAGTTTTATTCCTGTTATTTGTGCAGCTTGCTTTTCAATTTGCTCTATACTTAAATCTAAACTAGCTAAAAGAGTTTTTTCTAACTCTTTCTCAACTTCCTTGTTACGCTCTAAGATATTATTAACCTTAGTAATAAGTTCATTTTTATTAGTTTTGAAACTGCTTTCTATCGATTTAAGTAAACTATCCTTTTCTCTCATTAATGTAATTACGAATTCACCGCAAACTGCTTCAATTCTACGAACACCTGCTGCTATAGCACTTTCGCTTGTGATTTTAAAGCAACCGATGTCACCGGTACGTCTGACATGCGTACCGCCGCATAATTCTAAAGAAGTCTCACCCATCTTAACTACTCTTACTTCAGAGTCGTATTTCTCGCCAAACAGTGCCATAGCTCCTTGTTTAATTGCATCTTCAGTTGCCATTAATGTAGTAGTTACTTCATGATTATCTCTAATAATCTCATTTACCTTATCTTCGATTAAAGTGATTTCTTCATTAGTCACAGCTTTAGAATGGCTAATATCAAAGCGTAAATAAGTCGGAGCGACTAACGAACCTTTTTGAGTAACATGTTTCCCAAGTACCTCATGCAGTACTGCATGTAATATATGCGTTGCCGAATGATGAATTCTTAAATTTTGCCTATATCTTATGTCTATACTAAAATTAGCATTCTCGCCTACGTTAATCTGCCCCTTTTTCAAAATACATTTGTGGACTATAATAGAACCTAAATATTTTAAAGTATCTATTACTTCTACTTCAGAATCTTTTGCAAATATCGTTCCGATGTCACCTATTTGACCGCCTGATTCACCGTAGAAAGGAGTTTGGTTGCTGATTAGTAGGAATTGTGTATCTATTTCTTTTATATCATTAACTAAATTATTATTTTTGATTAATGCAATTATTTTACATTTTGCTTCATTAAGTGTATATCCTAAAAACTCCGTGCTACCATGTTGCTCTTTGATATCAAACCACAACTGATTGGTTTTTGATTCACCGGAGCCAAGCCAAGATTTTCTAGCACGTTCTTTTTGCATAAGCATTTGTTCTTCAAACCCTTTGTGATCAACGGCAATATCACGGTTTTTTAGAATATCTTCGGTTAAATCAAGCGGAAATCCGTAAGTATCGTATAGTTTAAATGCTACTTCTCCTGATAATTCATTACCTTTTGTTAGCGTTTCTGTTTCTTCGGTAAGAAGTTTGAGACCACGTTCTAATGTGGCTTTAAATCTAATTTCTTCTTGTTCTAAGATACTGCTTATAAAGCTTTCTGCTCTTTTAAGTTCAGGATAAACATTCCCCATTAAATCAACAAGTTTTGGCAGTAATTTATACATTAAAGGTTCTTTTGACCCAAGCATATGAGCATGCCTCATGGATCTTCGCATAATGCGGCGAAGTACGTAACCACGCCCCTCATTTGAAGGAATAACGCCGTCAGCTATTAAAAAGCTACTTGCTCGTAAGTGGTCGGCAATAACTCGGTAAGAAAATTTAGCTTCTCCCTCTGCTTTCACTTTTACTATATTTTCGGTAAAATTAATTATTTCCTGAAATAAATCTATATCATAATTGTTGTTAACATGCTGTAATACTGCCGTCATACGCTCAAGACCCATACCGGTATCGATAGATTTTTGCGATAATTCTATGCTAGTATCTTTATCGATTTGTTCATATTGCATAAATACCATATTCCAAATCTCGATAAATCTATCACCGTCTTCATCTTTAGTACCAGGAAGTCCGCCATATATTTGTTCACCGTGGTCGTAAAAAATTTCGGAACAAGGACCGCAAGGGCCAGTATCACCCATTGACCAAAAATTATCGTTTGTTTTGATCTTTATGATGCGATCATCCCCAAAACCTGCTATTTTTTTCCAATAAGCAGCTGCTTCGTCATCAGTATGATAAATTGTTGCATAAAGCTTGTCTTTTGGGAGTTCAAATTCTTTAGTCAATAAATTCCAAGCGTAATATATGGCTTGTTCTTTAAAATAGTCACCGAATGAAAAATTACCTAGCATTTCAAAAAAGGTATGATGTCTTGCCGTATAACCGACATTCTCAAGGTCATTATGCTTGCCGCCGGCTCTAAGAGACTTTTGACTAGTTACCGCTTTGTTATAAGGTCTTTTTCCTTGTCCGGTAAAAACATTTTTAAATTGTACCATTCCGGAATTAACAAACATTAAGCTAGGGTCATTGTGTGGAATTAACGAGCTGGCCGGTACATGTGTATGATTATTTGCTTTAAAGTAAGTTATAAATTTACTTCTAACTTCTTCAGTGGTAAATTTAGTCATGGTAAGATATATTATTTAATGTTATGTCATTCCGGAGAGGATCATTGTTCGTCATGGCGAGGAAAATTACGTAGTAATTGTACGTACGCAATCTCGTGCCAAAGTCCTGAGATTGCCACGCTCCTTTTAGTCGTTCGCAATGACGGTTCGGGTATCCACGCAGAAATGACGTCCAGTATAGTAAAATACACTGAATTATGATTAAAATAAATTTATTTATGAAAAATATTTTTGATTCGATCAAATTACATTTTGTTCAATTTGCTACAAAATTAAAAATATTTTCTTTCAAAAGAAAAAAGATTGTGGTGTTACTAGGTAATAAAGGTGTATTTCTTAGTACTTTTCTCGATAATAAATTATTAGATAAATTATTTATCCCTACTCGGGAACAGATAGACTTAAATCCTTATAAAAACTTTTTTAGTAAATTTCCAAAAAGCGATATTTATTTTTTACTTGACGGCAGTGAATGTAAAACACGGCACGATCAAATACCTATATTACAGTCAATAGTTAAACTTGATCCTATTGAACAATTTATTGAAGGTTATTTTAATAAAGAAGACATTATAGCACATTGTGTTTACGAAATTACTACTACCCCAAGTGAAATTTGGTCGACTTTAATTATGTCGTGTCCATTTGAAACACCTTTAAGTGATATAATTTCATGCATTATAGATAAAAGATCTCTTGATTTAAAAGGAATTTACTTTTTAACGTTAGAGCTAAAAGTTATTATAAATAAAATAGTGCAGAATATAGAAAATGATAAATATAACGATTATTTTCAAATTTGTGTATATGCATCACAAGCTAGCGGTATAAAATTTATTATCAAACATAAAAATAATATAATAACAATTAGAAATCTTGAGTATCCATTTGATAAAACAATCGGCTATGTTCAAGGTATTATAGAACAAGAAATTAATGATTGTTTGATATTATTTAAAAACTATATAAGTAATCTTGACCAAAGAGCCTGTATAATTCTTATAGTAGATGAAGAGTTAAAATCTTTATTAGAATCAACAAACTTTGAAGAACGTCCTGTAATCTTTATACCGGTTGATAATATACTAAATAAGCAAACTCTAGAAAAAGAAAGATTTATAGATACGAATATTAGTAGACTGTTTCTAGAATATAAGAGTTTTCCCGCTTATAATAATAATTTAAAATCAATAAAAAAACTAGTTACTATAAAGGATCTGACATTTAAATTATATAGTGCATTACTTATAATATTAATATTAGTGGTTGGTATTATCAAATATAATACAAAACAAAATTACAAAGACATAAACTCTATTAATGAAAAATATTATGCAACAAATCAAGAATATGATGAGATCAAATATAAATATCCTTATATTAAAAATACTACTAGCCTAGCTGATTTATATGTAATAGAAAAATTACTAGAAGCACCGGTACCACTGCCGTTTGATTTACTTAAAAGGCTAATAATTACTTTAAATCCGGCTTTTAAATTAGAAGAAATTAAATGGGAATTAACAAATATAGATAATATTTTGTTAGTTTCTAAGAGACAATTAATAATCAAGTTAATACTTAAATATCATACTAATAATCTATCGGTATATGAATCTCTAAAGATGCTAGATGATCATATGACAAACGTAAAAAATAAATTATCTAATTTGCAGATAGATTATGTTATATATAAGGATAAAATACTTGATATATTCGGTAAGGTAGTAATTCCTTTATCGGTTAATATAGTTGATAATAAAACGTAATATTCCATGTCATTCCCACGTAGGCGGGAATGACATAAACCATGCAACAGCACTAATAACCCAAGGTAAAAATAATGTTTGAAAAATATATTATGTATTTAAAGAATCTTATATTTTTTCAATTTATTATATATTTCTTCTTTATTTCCTTAACTATTTGGATAATAAAAATTTTCCAGCAAGAATACAGTAAATCTATTCTTGATAAACAAGTTTTACAAGAAAATTTAACAGAGGAAGTTTTAAAGCTTTATTCTGTCATTAACTCTAAAGAAGAAATATTAGAATCGTACAAAAAATATGTAGATTTAAGCGTGCCAAGTAGTGTGAGTTACTTAAATTATCAAGAACTAATTCCTAAAATAAAAAGCTTAAGCAATAAATATGATTTAGTAGAACCTATAGATGTATTTATAAATTCAGTATTTTTTAAAAATAATGTTCAGGCGATTGAAGGAGAAGGTGAATCGATTTATGTAAATAATTATAGCATAAATATAAAATATGCATGTGCAGATTTTTTGACTTTTCTAAAAATATTCTCTGAAATTTATTCTTATATGCCTCCTAATACTCTTATATCTTTTGTACGAGTACGTAATGAAGAAGTATTAACACCTAAGAATATATATAAACTTTCAGTAAATCATGCTCCTAATCTTATTTATGCTAAATTGATATTATATATCAGAGAATTAGCCTCAAAATAAATTACCACAATGAATAATGCAATAGTACTTAATAACGTAAATACTAATTTATTTAAAAAAGATATTATTAATAATTTTGTCAATAATCTTATGAAATCTACTTGCTCTACTATTGCAAATATGCTTGCTATAGATTATACGCTAAGGCTTAATTCTAAACCAGAGGCTGAAAAATATATTAATAAATGTATTTCTAGACTCAAAAATTATTTAGGTATGCGGGTTATTAACGATGATAATTTTTCCGTAGCATTAGAGTTATTTGCAATAATGATTACTTCTGAAGACGAAAATGAGCAAAATAAGAATAATATTTTAGAGCAATCACAAGATATAATAGCAGAAAATCTTGTAGAAGTTTATTTTGGAGATGAAATAAATAGTACCGAAAAAGAAAAAATTAAAAATATATTTAAAACTCTTTTAAAAGAGAAGAATTTTGATAAAATAATAAATTATGCGGAGTCTCACAAAAAATTATTTAAGGCTTCTGTAATGTATGCAATGAAGAAATATAATAATATTGATGAAGCAACCATCTATATAAAGAAAGAATTTAATAAAATATTAGAGATGTCTTTAGTATTTACACAAAAAAGTAATATATTTAAACAAGCAACTGGAAAAATCGCCGGTGCTGTTTGTGCTTTATTAGTCGGAGCAATCAGTGTTGCGACTGCAGGAGCGGCTTTTTCTATCATAGTTGTACCGGCATCAATTTTTGCCGTCAGATATGCACCTGAACTTGGTGAAAAAATTGGAGAATTAATTTTGAATAATGATAATGCAATAAAACTAGAACAAAGCAATATAGATAAGTTTATGAAAACATTACAAAATGATAAAGAAAGTCTTCTATCTCAAGAAAAAACAAAAAACATCAAACAAAATATTAAAGTTTCTCCTTCTCAAATCAATGTTAAATTAACTAAGAAAGTGGTTAATGAAAAACATAGATAGGGTATAGTCATTGCGAGAAGAATTACGCAGTAATTCGACGAAGCAATCCAGTAAAAATTCTGTAAATCAGAATTTTTTTAATTATTTTTCTAGATTGCCACATCTCTACGCTCTTCGCAATGACGACTACGGTATCAACGCAAGCAAAGCTATTCGCATGAAATAAAGCTATTTTTACTTGAGAATATAAAATATTACTCTTATTATCTTTTTTTAAATCAATAAAATAACTTCATGAGAAAAGTAGTAATATCCGGCATGATCGGCAACGCTTTAGAATGGGATTATGCATTATATGCGCAATTTGCTTATATTATAGGGCAGCATTTTTTCCGGATCCAGAAATGCAAGAGACGTTAACTTTTGCGGTATTTGCTGCAGGCTTTGTAGTACGACCGCTCGGCGGTATTATTTTCGGTAATATAGGTGATAGATTCGGTAGACGTACTGCTTTGGTGATGGGTATTATAGCTATGGCAATACCGACGCCGGGATAGGGCTCTTACCAAGTTATAAAACTATTGGAATTGCCGCTCCTATTATTTTAACTATTATCAGACTCATACAAGGTTTTTCTTTAGGAGGGGAATTTAGCGGTTGTATTTCGTATATTGTAGAACATGCTTCGTTCGAGCAGCGAGGACTTGCGGGGAGTAGTTCATTTGTTAGTATGTGCGGCGGTATGCTGTTTGGACTTGGTACAGCAGCCGGTTTTTCTTATTTTATGCCTGCCGATATGCTATTTGAATGGGGTTGGAGGATACCTTTTATTGCCGGTTTATTTATTAGCTCCGTAGGTTTATATATTAGAAAGAACCTAGCAGAAAGTCCTATTTATAAAAAAGCTAAGGGAACAAGGCGTTTAGCACGTTTTCCTTTACGAGAAACATTAACAAAATATCCAAAAGAACTAATTATCGCACTTGGTCTGTATATTACCGTAACTGCTCCTTTTGATATTTCTACGGTTTTTATTGGTAATTTTATGCAAACACTCGGTTATACTAATCAGCAAAGCACAATTGTTAGTAGTATAATATTAATCGTAATGATGATAGTATTTCCTATATCTGCGTATGTTTCGGATAAGGTGGGGCGACGTCCTGTACTAATATGGGGGATTATCTTGTTAATTTTATCAGTCTATCCTATTTTTGTAGTCTTAGGGTCGATGAATTTTACTTTAGCTATAAAATATCTCAAGTAATATTTGCTGGAGTTATTAGCATCTATATGGGGCCTATTCCAATGGTTTTAGTAGAGATATTTCCGACTAGCATAAGATTTACCGGTGTTGCACTTTCATATAACCTTGCAGCTGCTATATTTGGCGGTACTGCTCCAATGTTAGCAATGATGTTAACGAAAGTTACTGGAGACAATTATGCTATTGTATATTATTTAATTGCACTTGCCTTGTTATCTTCTATAATTCTAAAATTCTATAAAGAAACCTATAAAAAGAATCTAGTAAATTAATATGAGCGAAGTTTTTGAAATACCAAACGGTGAAAGCAAGGTTTTACTCCATTGTTGTTGTGCTCCTTGTGTTGGCCCTTTAATGGAAAAAATGATCGATACCGGCATTAAGTTTATGCTTTTTTTCTATAATCCTAATATTCATCCTAAAAAAGAATATGAGCTTCGTAAAAACGAAAATATTAAATTTGCCGAGAAACATAATATAGAATTTATCGATGCAGATTATGATCCACAAAATTGGTTTAGGCGTGCTAAAGGGATGGAGCTTGAGCCTGAGAGAGGTATACGCTGTACAATGTGTTTTGATATGCGTTTCGAGCGTACGGCTTTATATGCTTATGAGAACGGTTTTAAAGTTATAACTAGCTCGCTTGGTATTTCTAGATGGAAAGATATGAACCAAATTAATGAATCAGGAACTAGGGCGGCATCTCATTATGAAGGGGTGACCTATTGGACTTATAATTGGCGTAAAGATGGTGGTGCTAGCAGAATGTACGAAATTGCAAAAGAAGAGAAATTTTATAAACAAGAATTTTGCGGCTGTGTTTATTCTTTCCGTGATACTAACGATTGGCGAGTAGCAAACAATCGTCCTAAAATCGAGATCGGCAAGGAGTATTATTAAGACCTCAAATTAATAAAAAAATATTTTATTTTTTTGCATCTTTATATTATAATAATCTAGACAATCTAGCTATATGAGGATTTTATATGAATAAATGGCAGTTACACGAAGCAAAGAATAAGTTAAGTAATATTATTGATATTGCAATGCATGGTACTCCTCAATGTATTACAAAAAGGGGTAAAGAAGCAGTTGTAATTATTAGTATAAAAGACTATAAACAACTTACTAAACAAAAACCTGATTTCAAAGAATATTTATTGAGCATACCTAAGACAGATAATTTGGATCTTCAGAGAGCAAAAGGATATGCTAGAGATTTTGAATTATGAAATATTTATTAGATACTAATGTTGTATCTGAAATTCAAAAGAAAAAATCCAATTCTCAAGTAGCAGCATGGTTTTCAATTATTCATTCTAGCCAGTTATACTTAAGTTGTATTACTATCGGCGAAATAAGAAAGGGAATATCAAAATTAGCCAAGAAAGATAAAATAGCAAGTTTGAAATTAGAAAAATGGTTAGAAAGAATAATAATAGATTATAATGAAAGAATTCTTAATATTGACAAAGAAATATGTGAGGAGTGGGGTGAATTAATGAGTATTGATAGTACGAATGTAATCGATGCTTTAATAGCTGCACAGGCAAAACAAAGTAATATGATACTAGTTACTAGAAATATTAAACATTATAATATGTTTAATATAAAAATATTTGATCCTTTTAACTGATCAAAATTTTCTTTCCCAATAATAATATCCTATGAAAAAACTATCATTTCAGCAAATTATTCTGACATTACAAAATTATTGGCAGGATTATGGCTGTGCAATATTGCAACCTTACGATGCCCATGTTGGAGCCGGTACGTTTCACCCTGCAACTGTACTTCGCTGCCTTGGTACTAAACCTTGGTCTGTTGCATATGTTCAGCCATCAAGAAGACCAGGAGATAGCAGGTATGGTATGCATCCTAATAGAATGCAGCATTATTATCAGTTTCAAGTTATCTTAAAGCCGTCTCCGGGTAATATTCAAGAGTTATATCTTAAAAGTTTAGAATGTTTAGGCATAGATTTAAAAATTCATGATATCAGATTTGTTGAAGATGATTGGGAGTCGCCAACCTTAGGTGCTGCCGGGCTTGGCTGGGAAGTATGGTGTAACGGTATGGAAGTATCGCAATTTACTTATATGCAGCAAATCGGTGGTATTGAATGCCGTCCCGTTGCCGGTGAAATCACTTATGGACTCGAGAGGCTTGCTTTATATATTCAAGGTGTTGATGAAGTAAGAGAGCTTGATTGGAACGGGCAAGTAGGCGAAAAAGCTTTAAAATACGGTGAAGTGGATTTCGAAGCTGAATGGCAATTTTCAAAATATAATTTAGAGCTTGCCGATAGTGAAATGTTACTGCGACATTTCAAGGATAGCGAAGACCAGTGTGAGAGATTAATCAAAGCTAATTTACCTATGCCGGCTTATGATGAATGCCTTAAGGCAAGTCATGCATTTAATCAACTAAATGCACTTGGAGTAATAAGCGTCACTGAGCGTGCTTCTTATGTTGTAAGAGTGCGTCATTTAGCTAGAATTTGTTGTACAAAATGGTTGGAGATGAACAAGTGAGCGAGTTATTATTAGAACTATTTAGCGAAGAAATTCCGGCTTTTATGCAAAAAAATGCTGAAGAGGGTTATTTAAATATATTCACAAAAATTTTTGAAGAAAACGAAATATTTGCAAAAGTACAAGTATTCGCGGGACCTCGCAGGATAACGCTGCATGCTACCCATTTGCCAAAGATAACTTTGCCAAAAGAGGAAGAAATTAAAGGACCAAGCATAGAAGCTCCAGAAGCCGCTATTAACGGTTTTTGTAAAGCTCATAATGTTAGTAAATTAGAGCTTCCTACTAAATTAATTAGTAATCAGCTATATTATTTCTTTGTCAAAAAAACAGAAGAAAGAGAAATAAAAGAGATTTTGCCGGAGATTATTATAGAGGCTATTAATAAATATAGCTGGGCAAAATCGATGTTTTGGGGTGATTACAAAATAAAATGGATTAGACCTCTGCGCAATATTTTATGTATATTTGACGGCGAAATATTACCGATGCAATTTGGGCATTTAACCGCTAATAATATTACGTATGGGCATCGTCTTACTGATAATAAAAAATTAGAAGTAACAGATTTTGAAGATTATAGAAATAAGCTTTTAGAAAATCATGTTATTTTAGAAAGAGCAAAGCGAGAGGCAATAATTAAAACCGGTTTACTGGAACTAGCAAATTCTCATGAGTTAATTATAAAAGAAGATAATCGTTTAGTAGAAGAAGTAGTAGGGCTTAGCGAATTTCCTGTTGTGCTGCTTGGAAAAATACCGCAAAAATTTTTAGAGTTACCTAAAGAAGTACTTATTTCTTCGATGCGTACGCATCAGAAATATTTTTGTTTATTTGATAAAACAGGAAATTTCACACCGTATTTTCTCTTTGTCAGTAATGGCAGATTTACAAATGCTGAACTAGTTATTCAAGGTAACGAGAAAGTTCTATCGGCACGTCTTTCGGATGCTTTATATTTTTGTAAGCAGGATATAGCTAAAACTTTAGAATCAAGATTAGGCCAATTAGAAGCTGTAACATTTCATGCAAAGCTTGGTAATTTAAGAGAAAAAATTGAACGCATAACCGATATTTGTAATTATATAGCTCCAAATAATAAGGATTTGATTACAGCAGCTAGACTGTGCAAAAGTGATCTTGTTTCTGAGATGGTCAGGGAATTTCCTGATTTACAGGGGATTATGGGTTATTATTATGCAAAACATGAAGGGCTAAATGCAGAAATAGCCGCTGCAATTAAAGACCATTATAAACCGCAAGGTTTGAGCGACAATGTACCAAGTGGAAATGCGGCTTTACTTGCTTTAGCCGATAAGCTAGATAGTTTAGTAGGTTTGATGATAGCAGGGGAAACACCAACAGGCTCAGGTGATCCATATGCCTTAAGACGTCAAGCTCTTGGTATAATAAGAATAATACTTGAAAATAAATTAGAGCTAAATTTTAATGATTTAATTAATTTTTCTATAAACTTATATAAAGATTCATCTAACGAAAATAAGAATTTAATAATATCTTTTTTTGAAGAAAGAGCAAAATTTTACTTTAAAAATGACTATGATGTTGCGTTAATTAATGCAGTTCTTGACTTAAATTTAGTAGATACAAACTTTAAGCTTGATGAGTTAAAAGAATTTTTAATAGAAGACGCAGGCAAGCAATTATTAAATGCTTACAAACGAGCTAGCAATATAATTGGTGATCAGAAAATTACCGGCTTAGTTGATGTGAGTCTCTTTAGTACACAACCTGAAAAAGAATTATTTGAAGTAATCCAAAAAATTTCTCCGCAAATTATAGATAGTATAGCTGATAAAGATTATAAGAAAGCCTTAAATTTATTATCGTCTCTATTAACTCCCATTACTAGCTTTTTTGATAATGTACTCGTTAATGACTCTGATCCAAAGATCGCTCAAAATCGTTTGTCGTTATTACAGAATATTTGTGAATTATTTGATAAAGTAGCTAAGTTTAACCGCTTATGATAAACAAAGCAGTTCAATTTATAAAATCAGGTAAAGTGGTCGTTTTTCCGACTGAAACAGTCTATGGGATTGGTGCGGATGCCACAAATAATGAGGCGTGTTTAAAGATTTTTCAGTTCAAAGAGCGCCCTGCTATCAATCCGCTTATCGTGCATGTCTCCTCCATAGAGCAAGCAAAGGAAATAGGGGAGTTTGACGCTTTAGCTACAAAAATAGCAGAAAAATTTTGGTCTGGACCATTATCTATAGTTGTCCCTTTAAAAGAGAATGCAAATATTGCCCCTAGCGTAACAGCAGGACTAAATACCATAGCACTGCGGATACCATCTTATCCTGTAGCGTTAGAGCTTATCAAACAATCAGGCATACCTATAGCTGCCCCAAGTGCTAACCCTTCAAACTATATTAGTCCGACTAACGCTGAGCATGTCACAAAACATTTTAAGGATAATCAGGAAATTTTTATTTTAGCACCTGAAATCTATCAATCTAAATATGGGCTAGAGTCAACGATCGTTGATACAACAACTGTTACTCCTACTATTCTTAGAGAAGGGTTTATAACTGCTGAAATTTTAGGAGAAATACTAGGGATAGAAGTTTTAAAAGCATCAGAGACAAGTACTATAAAAGCTTCGGGAATGCTTGCAAAACACTATTCACCAAAAGTACCGGTTAGGCTAAATGCTATAAATTTAGAGGATAAAGAAATCGGATTAAATTTTAGCAATAGCAATCTTACAGGAAGATTTTCATTAAACTTAAGTGTAAAAGGTGACTTTATAGAAGCCGCTGCAAATCTTTATGCTTATTTAAGAATACTTGACGATTATGCTGCATCTCATGATGTAAGAGGTATAGCAGTTAGCCCTATACCTCAAGTGAATATAGGGGCTGCAATTAATGATCGCCTAAAACGTGCCGCAAAATCATAAATTTTGGCGTTCTATTCGCCTTAATAGCTTTTTGATGATATTTGGTAATTACATAGTTATCGTGCGGTTTTAAATAATCGTTTTTATTTATAATTTCAAAATTACTGTTCTGTTGTATTAACTCTATTGCTTCATAAAAATAATTTTCGATATCGGAAGCAAATACTAAATTACCATTGTCTTTTAGCTTATCTTGTAAAAGCTTAAGTCGTTCTTTATTGAAAATACGTTTCTTTTTTTGCTTATTTTTTATCCATGGATCGGGAAATAAAATATAAATTCCATCAAGGCTATTACTTGGTATCTCATTTAATATTAAATCCAAATTATTAGGGAATAATAAAAAATTCGTGATATTTTGTTCGCCTGCAAGCTTTAAAACATTTGCAACTCCGTTTAAATATACCTCTATCCCAATAAAAAGTGCATTAGGATTCATTTTAGCTTGATTAATGAAATGCTCACCCATACCAAAGCCTATCTCAAGAAATACTTTACGTTTTTCATTTACAAGCTTTTCTTGAGAAAATAAATATTTTGGTAGTTTGTTATCTAATAAATTCTTTTGTACTCCTGATAAGCTTTTACCGATACGTCTTGCATATGACCGATTGAGATTAATAGGAGACAATAATATTACCCTACTGTGACCTTGTAGATCCTTATAAACGCTTTCAATATTATAACCATGATCTAAGAAAATTTGGGTTACCGCTTCTTCCTGTTTAAATCCTATTTCTAATATAATCTTACCGTTTGGTTTTAAGAATTGTTTGGCATTTTCGGCGATGAGAAAGTAAGCTTGCAGTCCGTCTTTTTCAGCAAATAAAGCAATAGACGGTTCATAATTGATTGTTTCAATTGCCATCTCTGATTTTTCGCTGTGAGCTATATATGGCGGGTTGCTAACGATAAAATCAAATTTCTGAGTTTCAATATTCTCAAACCAATTACTGTGAATAATCTGAATGCGATCCGTTACCTCATATTTTGCCGCATTACTTTTGATAATGTCTATAGCATCAAGACTTATATCGGTTGCAATTACATTAGCATTCGGTAACTCACATAATAGACTGATAGCAATGCAGCCACTACCTGTGCCAAGTTCTAGGATATTTAAGAATTTGTCATTGCAGTTTTCGCTTATGTCATTCCCGCGAAAGCAGGGATCCGGTTGTTTTTTGTCTGGATTCCCGCTTTCGCGGGAATGACATTGAAATACAACATCCACCAAAACTTCAGTATCGCTTCTTGGAATTAATACATGTTTATTAACAATAAATTCACGTGAGTAAAATTCTTTAACACCTGTAATATATACTATCGGTTCATGCTTTAATCTTCTCGCTAACAGTTTTTCAAAAGCTTCTATCTTGGCTTCATTTAACTGTTCATCAAGATTAATAAGTAAATACTCAATAGGTTTATTTATAACATGCTGTAGTAAAATTCGTGCTTCTAATTGCGGCGAACTAATACCTATTTTATTTAATTTATCTGTAGCGTCACTAAGAATTTGCTTTATAGAACATTGCATGGAAAGTTTTATTTTCTGCCAAAATTTTTCATTGCTAAAATCTCATCTACACTACCTAGCGGTGCTCGTTTTTTAAGTTCAGTAAATTCATGAAATATATTATTACCAAATTTATTCTTATAATATTCGGGTGCTAGAGTTATAATATCTATTTTAAGATAATTTTTGGTTTTAGGTATTTTAATTATTTTCATAAACCGTTTTATGTTATTATATCACCAATTATTTCTGAATAATATCTATATAGCTATTTTTAAAGCTAAGATTTGCTAATGTTTCTAAATCACAAGTGATTAAAGGTTCTTGTTCGTGTTGATTTTTAATAAATAAGGACTAGTACAAAACCAAGCGAACTCTCCTTTTATCTGGTCAGCAGTTAGTTTATTTAGTACTTCACCATTTTTCCCATACAAAATCAAGTCAGAAAAAGCACCATATCCTGCTTCAGTAAATTTTATGGGAGCTTTCTTCCCACCTAAAATTTATTTTTTCTCATATTCTTTAATAATAATATGAGTTATATTTTTTGTTGGAACAGTAATCATATATTCTTTTTTGTTAGGATAAATAGTCTCTGCACATTTAGCAATAAAATTATGAAGTTTAAGCGAAAGACTAGAATGTTTTTTAGTATTATTATAGTCATATATTGGAGCTTTAAATAAAATTTCCGTTCTGGAAGTTGCCATAGTTATAATCATTTCTACCGATGGTATATCAATACTACTTTTCTGTTCCCATGCTTTATTATAGGTAAAAACTACATATACATCTGTTAAATCTTGGTCATGATATTCTATGCTAGAGTCAAAAGCATCTAGGCCCATAAAAGCTTTTCTATATTCTTTTTCCCGGACTGATTTATAAACTCCCCCTGTTTCTTTGAGAAATTTTGCCAAGTAGTTACATTTACTCCATTAACTTTTACCATATAAAAATGTAAATCATCTTCTACTTCATAATGATAAATTTCTGATTTTACTTCTTGTGCTTTATATAGCTTTGTAAAAAGATGTTATAAATTAGAATATTTTTCATCTATTTTACTGAAATCAAATTCAGAGAAAATCCGCAGAGCTTGTATATATTGCATGTCTATATTATCAGGTGCTTTTGCTTCTTTGCATGCAACTTTTATAAATTTATTTAATTGTTCTTCTTGCTCATTAAAATCATTTTTTTTAAATTCTTCTAAAAATTTTTTTAATAAAAGTTCTTTCCTATAATTTGCATCATCAATATACGTACTATTATTAATATCTATGCCTGTTTTTAATCTTAGAGAAAGAAGTTCATTGACGAATTCAGAAATTTTAATTTCATGTTCTGTACTATATTGGGAAGAGCTAGCAATTTTCATAGATTGCGGTTTAAAAGATAAATTATTACCTAATTTTAAAATAAAATCTTTTACTTCTGGCCAATCTCTATAATTTGATATATCTAAGGAAATAATTTTGTCCGTGGCGGTACTTAAATTTTGCAGAAAAGTAAAAATCTTTTCTAAGCTCGCTTTTTGTTTTTAAGGTTTAAAATACCCTCTCCCATAGAATATAAGGCTTCTTATAATTTAGCATTAGCTTTTTTCATTTTATAAATAAATATTAATTTTTAATATAATATTAAGGATTAATATTTTGTCAATTATAAACTAATTATCTCTTCCATATCCCTTGGCAACTCACAAGAAAATTCCATAATCTCATTACTAGTCGGATGAGTAAAACTTAAATACCAAGAATGCAGGGCTTGACGTTTAAAATCAATTAATTTTGCTTTTAGTTCAGGGGGAGAATAAGCAATTTTTCGGTCGTTATTGCCGTAAGTTTGGTCGCCGACTACCGAATGCTTTAAATGGCTTAGCTGTACTCTAATTTGGTGAGTTCTACCCGTACTAAGCTTGCACTCCACCATACTAATACTACCTTTATAAAATAATTCTAGAGTCTTATAATGTGTAACGGCTTCTTTGCCGCCATATTTTAATATGGTCATTTTTTGGCGATCGCTTCGGCTGCGACCTATATTATTCTTAATGACTCCTTCTAGCGGATTTATTACTCCCCACACTAACACTTTATATTTCCGTATTACCTGCCTTTGTGCTATCTGATTTGCAAGTAGCATATGTGCTTTATTATTTTTAGCAACTACCATCAAGCCCGTAGTGTCTTTATCTAAACGATGTACTATCCCGGGTCTTTCTGATGAGCCGATATCCGATAAGTTTTTTGTATGATGTAATAAAGCATTAACAAGCGTATCGTCATGATGCCCTGCTCCTGGGTGTACCGTCATACCTGCAGCTTTGTTAATTACTATCAAATCATCGTCTTCATATATTATATCAAGTGTTACATTTGCTGCTGCAATTTTTAGCTCTTCAGGTTCTTTAAAAGAAAATAATATAATATCATTCTCCTTGACCAAAACATCAGGATCAGAAATAATTACATCATTAACTAGTACTTGCGAATCTTTAATAGCTTTTTGGATTTGATTCCTTGAAACATTTTCAAGAAGCGATGATAGAGCTTTATCAAGCCTTATGCCATTTAGTTCGTGTGGTACGGAATATTTTAACATATTTTATTTTAAGATAATGAATAATACGCTTAAATGGTTAAGTGCAATCGGTGTTGAATATTATTGCCATGAACATCCACCGCAATTAAAGGTACGTAATGAACTAACTGAAAAGCCACAAGTAAAACTTATGTCTACAAAAGAAACTGCATTCAATATGAATGATAAAGTTCATGATAATATAACCCTAGCAAGATCTCTTGCCGATAAAGCTAATAATATCGAAGAACTAAAAGAATCTCTACTAAATTTTAATGGTTGTGAACTTAAGAAATTTGCTACTAATACGGTTTTCGGTGACGGTAATTTGGAAGCTAAAATTATGTTAATAGGCGAAGCCCCGGGAAGTACCGAAGATTTGAAAGGAATACCTTTTTACGGCGAAAGTGGCAATTTACTTGATAATATGCTACATGCTATCGGAATTTCACGAAAAAATAACGCTTATATTACTAATACGGTATTTTGGCGTCCTCCTGCTAATAGACAGCCGACGTTCGAAGAAGTCGATATTTGTAGACCTTTTGTTGAGAAGCATATTGCTCTTATTAACCCGCAGCTAATTATTCTAGTCGGTAGCACGGCTGCAACTAGCTTACTTGGAAAAAATTCGGGTATTACTAAAATTAGACAAGAATATTATTTTTATAACAATAAATATCTATCCGCTCCTATTCAAACTACGGCAATCTTCCACCCTGCCTATTTACTCCGCCAACCTATGCAAAAACGCACCTCTTGGTATGATTTACTCAAGATTAAGGAGTATTTAGTCAATAATAGACTTCTTGCATAACTTGTATATTAATCTAGTACTAACAGCTTCACAGATATTCTGCTATTAAATGCAGGTAATAAAGATACTCAAGGCAAAGATATTAAAAAAGCCTTAGAAATAATAGAAGAAGTTTATAAACGAAATTGAGGGTGTTATATGGAAAGTTTACAGATTATTTAAAGGAAAATTACAACATGAGGAAATATTAGTAGGGTATATTAATGAAGCGTTAGAGCAATATTTCGTGGATCATAATAATGAGCTATAATGGCTGTTTTAAAAGAAGCCATTATAGCAAGAGGAGGTATAGAAAAAATCTCTAAAGAAGCTCATATAAATAGGGAACATATATATAGAGAATATTATCTATTACACGCTTTAGGCTTGCAGTTGAAAGTAGCAGCATGTGCGTTTTAAATTTTCATTAACCTTGCAAGTTGAGCAAGATATCAAAGAAAATTTTTAAATCCTAATAAATCATAATTCATTTCTAATTTCATTAAATTAGGGTTATACTTACTGATGTATAAAAATAAGGTATATCCATATGACCAATGAAAATAATAATGATTCAGAATTTGCTGAATTAAAAATCAGAGGAAAAATATTTAAATTACCTATACTTAAAGCAAGTATCGGTGAGGATGTAATCGATATAAGTAGGGTATCTGCGGAAGCCGATTGCTTTACTTACGACCCGGGTTTTATGTCTACTGCTTCTTGTCAGTCTACTATCACCTATATAGACGGTGATAAAGGAATCTTGCGGCATCGAGGATATGATATTAAAGACTTAGCTGAGAAAAGTGATTTTTTAGAAGTGGCATATTTACTGATTTATGGGGAACTACCAAGTGGCGAGCAGTATAATAATTTCACTAAACAGGTTGCTCATCATTCATTAGTGAATGAAAGATTACACTATTTATTTCAGACCTTTTGTAGCTCTTCTCATCCTATGGCTATTATGCTTGCGGCTGTCGGTTCTCTTTCGGCATTTTATCCTGATTTATTGAATTTTAAGGAAGCAGATTACGAACTTACCGCTATTAGAATGATTGCTAAGATACCTACCATCGCTGCAATGTCTTATAAATATTCTATAGGACAACCGTTTATTTATCCTGATAATTCGTTAGATTTTACCGAAAATTTTCTGCATATGATGTTTGCAACGCCTTGTACGCAATATACAGTAAATCCAATAATAAAAAATGCTCTTAATAAGATATTTATCCTACATGCCGATCATGAGCAGAATGCTTCTACTTCAACAGTCCGAATTGCCGGCTCATCCGGAGCTAACCCTTTTGCTTGTATTAGCACGGGTATTGCCTCACTTTGGGGACCTGCTCACGGCGGGGCTAATGAAGCGGTAATAAATATGCTTAAAGAAATCGGTAGTTCTGAGTATATTCCTAAATATATAGCTAAAGCTAAGGATAAAAATGATCCATTTAGATTAATGGGTTTTGGTCATCGTGTATATAAAAACTATGACCCGCGTGCCGTAGTACTTAAAGAAACGTGCAAAGAAGTATTAAAGGAACTCGGGCAGCTAGACAACAATCCGCTCTTACAAATAGCAATAGAACTTGAAGCTATCGCGCTTAAAGATGAATATTTTATTGAGAGAAAATTATATCCAAATGTTGATTTTTATTCGGGTATTATCTATAAAGCTATGGGTATACCGTCGCAAATGTTCACGGTACTTTTTGCAATAGCAAGAACCGTAGGCTGGATGGCACAATGGAAAGAAATGCACGAAGACCCTGAACAAAAAATCAGCAGACCTAGACAGCTTTACACCGGTTATGTACATAGAGAGTATAAGGGTATTCGGGAGAGGTAAACATTTTCGTCATTGCGAGCGACTGCAAGGAGCATAGCAATCTCAAGAGATTTGATGAAGATTGCCACGTCGCTTCGTGCCTCGCAATGACGTTGAAAATATAAATCATATGCATTTTATTGATGAAGTTAAAATATATATAAAAGGTGGGAACGGCGGCAATGGTTGTGTTAGTTTCCATCGTGAGAAATTTATTGACAGAGGCGGACCGGACGGTGGTGATGGTGGACGTGGCGGTAGTGTTATTTTCAGGAGTAATCACCATCTTAATACGCTAGTAAATTATCGATATAAACAGCATTTTACCGCAGAAAACGGCGAAAACGGTAAAGATTCAAATAGAAGCGGTAAATCAGGAAAATCATTAGTGCTTGATGTTCCGATTGGTACTCAAATCTTTTCCGAGGACGGCAATATATTATTTTATGATTTCACTGTGGATGATCAAAGCTTTGAAATAATTAAAGGAGGAAGTGGTGGTCTTGGTAACAGCCATTTCAAATCGTCGGTTAATCAAGCTCCAAGAAAGCGTACGGAAGGAGAAATTGCCGAAGAAATGTGGATTCATTTAAGTTTAAAACTTCTCTCTGATGTTGGGCTTGTGGGGCTTCCAAATGCCGGTAAATCTACTTTTTTATCCGTTGTAACGGCAGCCAAGCCTAAAATTGCCGATTATCCCTTTACTACTTTAGTGCCAAATCTTGGAGTGGTATATGTTGATGACGAAGAGTTTGTCATAGCAGATATTCCTGGTTTAATTGAGGGGGCTCATCAAGGTCACGGACTTGGCGATAAATTCTTAAAGCATATAGAAAGATGTAATGTATTAATACATTTAATAGATGGCTCTAGTAATGATGTAGTTGCAGATTATAATACGGTACGTCTTGAGCTTGAATCATATTCCGATTATCTAAAAAATAAAATCGAAACCATATGTCTTAATAAATGCGATGTTCTCACAGATGAGGAAATACAGGAAAAAATAAATAAGCTGCAGAAAGTTACTAATAAAGAAGTTTTTCCTATCTCTACCTGCACTAATGCTGGAGTAAATAAAATAGTTAAACTTGCTTTAGAGACTATAAAAAATCAGGAGTAATACTACTAGGTATTGCCTGCGTGGATACTGAGGATTGTCATTACGAGGATTCCTGAAATTGCCACGTGTTTACTAACGTTCGCTTGCAATGACAATGAATAAGCTTTAAATTAAAGTAATACGTTGCTCTTCTGCTTCTAGATATTTCTCTAGCTCTTCCTTAGTATATTTCTTTTCTTTAAGCTTTATTTCGTGATTAAATATATATTGTACAGCTTTATCTTCTAAGGCAGGACCTTTAAGTCCTTCAATTGCTCTAGGATTATTTTTATAAAAATCAAATATCATATTTTCCTGCCCAGGAAAATTACGTGCTTGTTGCATAATAACTTTTCTTAAATCATCAGGCTCTAATTGCAAATTTTTAGATTTTGCATATTCAGCAAGTAATAAGCCTATTCGCACACGGCGTAGGGCTAATTTATTATAATATGCTGTTATTTCTTTAGAGGATTTATCTTTCAATAATGATTCATCTTGTTCACTTTTATCGGTTCCGGACTTTAGAATATTTTTTTCTTGCTCTAATAAAGATTCCGGTACATCAAAATCTAACAATTTTTCTAACTTATCAAATAAGTTCATTTTCATTATAGTATTAATAGCTTCTTCCGACTCATTTTCTATTTGTTTAGTAAAATGTGTACGCAATTCTTCAAGGCTATTACTTTGGAATTTTTTAGCAAATTCGTCATCGATAACGGTAGGTTCTGCAGTATGTACTGCTTTAATTTGTACTACAAAACGAGCATCCTTACCTGCTAAATCTTTAGCATGGTAATTTTCAGGAAAAGTAACATTAACATCTACTTTACTACCTGTTTTAGAACCTATTAATTGTTCCTCAAAACCGGGAATAAGTGCATTACTACCTATTATTACCTTAAAATCATTTAATTTACCGTCCTCAAAAGTTTTCTCCTTGATGTACCCGATTGCATCAATCGTAACCTGATCTCCGTCTTTTATTTTTGCTTTACTTTCTTTAGTATAATTTTTTGTTAATGCAGCAAGTTTTTCTAGTTGTTCTTCAACATCTTTAGAGTTTACTTCTAATTTTGGACGATCTAGTGAGATTTTTTTTAAATCCGGAATAGTAATTTTAGGTAATAGCTCTATTTTTACGGTAAATTCTAAAGCTTTATCGGATTCGTTTTGTAATTCTTCAATTTTGGGTCTACCGATTATATTTAGATTATGCTCTTTAATAACGTGATTTACTGAATGGTTAATTCTTCTTTCTATTATATCATTCCTGACGGAAGTACCGTATTTTTTCTTAACAATTGAAACCGGTACTTTACCGGCTCTAAAACCTGCTATTTTAACTTTTTTGGTTAAATTAAGTAATTCTTTTTGAATATCGTCATCTATCTCACTTAAAGGAGTAGAAATTCTTGCATGAAAATCCAATCCTTCGTGTTTTAATACGGTAATTCCCATTTTAATAATCCATTAATTCTGTATATAGTTTGCTAATCAAAATAAACTAAAGAGCTGCAATATGCAATAGTTTTTGTAAAATCCCATTAGGATTAGGCATTGCTAACTGTGAGTTTCGCAGAACTCACCTTTGCTGGCATATAGTCGTCTATTTTTGCAATCACTAACTATTTCGCGTTAGCACTTAACAGCAATTGAGCCATTTCCATAGCAGTAAGCTCCTGCTTCTTATAATTTTCAAGGGCTTTAATAATTTTGGATATATCAAATATCTTATCGCGATTATTAATATAACAATATTTAGCCCGATTTCCCTTTTTTATTGTATTAATGTTCGGTTCGATGTTTGATATAGTAAGTAATAACCTTAATTTATGTCTATAACTCATTATGATAATTTTTTTCTGCTACTTTATTCTTAGTGCTAAGTAATCGTTTGCCGTTGCTTGTTTGTACTTTTCGTTTTGTTTCATCAGGATAAGTATTAAGCAATCCATGTAGGCTATTTGAGCATTACTAAATTCTTTCCCTGGATGAGCTTTAAGGAACTCAATAACTGCATTTTTACGGTCAAGTTTTTTATTATAATATACCTCATTATAATTAACCACTCTATTAGTATTATTAACATAACAATATTTAGTCAAAAGCCCTTTTTTTATTATCTTAATGTTCGGTTTTATTTTTTGTATAGCGTTCAATAGCTTTCATTGCTATAAATCATGATAATAATTTTTCTCTTTCTTACTTTGCTTTTAGCATTAAGTAATCGTTTATCATTGCTTGCTTTCGCTTTTTTCTTTGCTTCTTCAGGATAAGTATCAACTAGCTAGGTTGCTATTTTAGAAGCAGTAAACTCTTTGCCGGCATGAGTTTTAAGAGTTTAATAATTGCAGTTTTGCAGTCAAAAAAAGACATATTCGGTAATTATATTAAGTTAAAATTTAGACATTGCTAAATTAAAGATGGATATTGTCATGAGCTAAGCGACTAGCCGTAGTCGATTTTGTAGAAGTACTTTTTGCTTTTTTGTTATTGCTCGTTTGTTTTTTATCTGAGTTAACTTTAAAAGCTCAATAATTATAGCCTTGTATTGAAATTTTGCAGCAAAAACAAATTATAAATTCTTCAAAGTAAACAAATTAATTATTTAGAAATAAAAAATTAATATTATAGTGGTATAAAAATACAACTATTTTTTAAATTATATAAAGATAAGGTATTTATGGGGTAACCCTTTATTTTTTAAAAAGAATTTAAAGGGTTATATCCTACTTTTTTAGAGTATATTGCAATAAACTAGATGATTTAGGAGCAAAAGCAAGTAAATAAATTGGGTATAAGATTTGTGGCATTGTTAACCAAAGATAGATATCGTTATGAGCTAAATAACTGAAAGTGTTGTTACGTGGAAGCCAAATCGTCATTGCTAGGCACGAAGCGACGTGGTAATCCAAAAAAATAATTAAAAAAAATCTGATTTACAGAATTTTTTACTGAATTGCTTCGTCGAATTACTACGTAATTCTTCTCGCAATGACGGAAAACCAATCCACGCAACAATGCCACGCAGGAATGACATTAAGAGGATTTTTTATTAGACTGCTTAGTCAATTACTATTTAAGCGTACTTTTTCGTTCAGTTCTTTAGCAGAAGATAATTCTATATCAAGTTCGGCAAATATCTGCACTAAAGCTACAGATAAATCATTGATCATTTTGTCGGTATGGGCAGGGGTTGGGATGATGCGGAGGCGTTCCGTACCTCTCGGCACGGTTGGAAAATTGATATGTTGAACGTAAATACCGTATTCATTAAGGAGCATATTTGAGGCTTTCGCCGTTTTAATCGGATCACCAATAATTATCGGCACTATATGACTTTCATTTTTCAAATACGGTATATTAAAACGTTCAAAAGAATTTTTAAGTTTTGTAACTACTTCTTGATGTTTTATTCGTTCTTCATGCGATTCTTTAAGATGTCTAATACTATGCGTTGCAGCGGTAGAAATTACCGGCGGCAATGAAGTAGTGAAAATAAACCCTGGAGCGGTTAGTCTTATAGCGTCAACTAAATTATGGTTGCTAGTGATATAACCGCCGATAGTACCATATGCTTTGGCAAGTGTCCCTTGAATAATATCGATTTGATCACTACAATTAAGAAGCTCGGCAATACCGCCACCCTGTTTACCGTATAAACCGACCGTATGAACTTCATCGATAAAGGTTAAAGCATTATATTTTTTGGCTAAGTTGATTATATCTTTGATAGGTGAGAAAAAACCGTCCATAGAGTAAGCCGATTCAAAAACAACAATTTTCGGTCTATTAATATCGACTGATTGTAAAAGCTCTTCTAGATGCTTAACATCTAAATGTCTATATATATATTTCTCGGCTCTTGAACTTGTAATCCCTGCAATTATTGATGCATGATTTAGCTCATCGGAGAAAAATACTATATCCGGCATGATTTTAGCAAGACTTGCAAGCGTTGTATCATTTGCAACAAAACCGGATGTAAAAACTAAAGCTGCTTGCTTTTTGTGTAAATTTGCAAGTTCTTTTTCAAGCTCAAGAATGGCAATATTATTACCGCCAATATTACGAGTTCCACCTGATCCAACACCGTATTTTAGCAAGGCATCTATAGAAGCGTGCATTACTTTTGCATGTTTACTCATACCCAAATAGTCATTAATGCACCACATAACTATTTGTTTATTAGCGTGTTCTGCAAAAGGAAAATTATCGGCTTGTCTTTTTAAGGCCTTAAATTCTCGATATCTTCCTTCGCTTTTGATCTTATCTATATGTTTGCTAAATATAATATCGTAATAAGACATTTTCTCGATGTCATTCCCACGTAGGCGGGAATCCATTTTATTAATTATAAAATTCTATAATCAGATATTTTGAATGTTCTTTCTAGATTCCCGCCTACGCGGGAATGACATCGAACAGAACAATACTTCCAAACTCACGTTTGCAGCTATTCTACATTAAAATTAAAAAAGTTTAAAGTTATAATATGGCTTTTTGTACAATATCGTTTAATCTCTTTGAAAATGCACCTGTATCAGCAACCGGTTCACCCTCTAAAATACAGGCTTGATCAAATATTAGATTAACCAATTCTTCATTATTTTTATTATTTGCTTTTAAGTCGTTAAAGATTTTCTCTATGATTTTATTTTTAGGGTTTAACTCTAGATTTTTAGCTGAGGCATTAGCTATTTGTTTCTGTTCAATCAAAAATCTCTCCATACGAATATCCATAGCAGCGTCGCTAACGGCAAGACAAGCAGGACTTGAAGTAAGTTTTTTAGAGATCTTAACTTCTTTTACCAACTCCCCCAGTGTCTCTTTAAAATAATCTGTTAGCAATTTATATTCATCATCGGATTTTTTACTATCTGTATTTTTCTCCTCAGATTGTGAAGTAGTTTGCTCTACATCGATATCGCTTCTTGTCGCTGATTTAATAGCATGTTCTTTATATTTGCTATTAACATTTACCCAAAAATCATCCACTGTATCGGTAAAAAGTAATACATCGATTTTTTTACTTAACAACCCTTCGATTTGTGGGCTTGAAAGTAATTTATCGGGGTTATCACCGCTTAAATAATATATAGTACTCTGCCCTTCTTTAAAATTCGCTATATATTCGTCAAGGCTGATCATTTTATTATGCAAGGCACTTCTGAATATGCATACCTCTAATAATTTTTCATGGTTGGTAGTAGCCTCACATAAACCCTCTTTTAAAGCACCGCCGAAATTAGCCCAAAACTTATTATATTCTTCAGGTGATTCCTCTTTCTTTTTTCTAAGCTCGCCAAGCACTCTTTTTGTAATAGCATTTTTGATTTTCTCAAGCACGCTATTATGCTGCAGTGATTCACGGCTAATATTTAGTGGTAAATCTTCTGAATCAACCACGCCTCGTAAAAATCTTAAATATGACGGGATTAAATCTATATTCTCATCAGATATAAATACTCTTTTTATATATAATTTTACTCGCCTTTTGCGATCAGGGTGGAATAAATCAAATGTTTTGCTTGATGGAATGAAAAGTAGGTTAGTAAATTCTATAGCTCCCTCGTTTTTATTATGCATAGTTATCCAAGGGTCATCAATGGCATAAGATAGACTTTTGTAGAATTCTTTATATTGTTCTTCCGTAATTTCCGATTTCGGTCTTGTCCATAATGCAGAAGCTGAATTAAGCTGGATTTCATTATTACCAGCTTCATCAAAGAAATATATTGGTACTGCTATGTGATCGGAATAGCTTTTAACGATGTGTTTTAATCTAAAATGATCAAGGAATGTATCTTCTTCCTTTTTGATATGTAAAACGATTTCCGTGCCTCTTGTGAACTCTTTATCTGAATCTGAGACAGTATATTCACCAAGCCCGTCTGATTCCCAAATATGGACTTTATCTTCCCCAGCTTTTCTTGAGGTTACAGTCACTTTATCGGCTACCATAAAGCTTGAATAAAATCCAACACCAAATTGACCGATTAGCATATTGTCTTTTTTAGAATCACCGGATAGGCTTTTAAGAAAATTTGCCGTACCCGATCTTGCAATAGTACCGAGATTTTCAATTAAATCGTCTTTATTCATGCCGATGCCGTTATCACGGATAATGATTTGTCCGTTATCTTTATCGACTTTAACCGTAATTTTAAAATTGCTATCGCCGGCTACTAATTCACTATTACTTTGAGATAAATAACGTAATTTATCACAAGCATCCGAAGCATTGGAAATTAACTCCCTCATAAAAATCTCTTTATTACTATAAAGAGAGTGAATCATTAAATTTAAAATCTTGCCAACCTCGGCATCAAATTTCTTTTTTTCTTGTATCATAATTATTCCAGTTAATAAATTATTTTTTCGTCATATGACTGCTTATGTCATTCCTGCGAAAACAGGAATCTAGAAAATAATAAATATAAACTGGATTCCCGCCTATGCGGGAATGACATTGGAAGTCTAGCAACAACTGCACCTTATTTAATATAGGAATTAATAATCAAATTTAAATAGTATTCATTAATATTTTTTATCAATATCGTTTTTAAGCTATGAGTATGACCTTTAATAATTTCGATATTACTACGTGATAATTTCCATTCTTTTGCTAAATAATTTATGATTTCTGCATTCGCTTTACCTTGTTCCGGTATTGCTTTTATAGATAATTTTAGATATGGGATATTATTAATAATTACAAAATTGCTAATTAGATTTTGTTTAGAATTAGGCTTTACTTTAAAACTAAGTAAAGCCTGATGTGAAGAAGAATTGTAATTGTAGAATTTATTCATGAATATTTTTTATCATATTTGCTTATTATATAAAAAAAGAATCCTTGAAAAACTTTGCTTAAACTGATATAATGTTTACCATGAATGTTTAGCACCCTTAGCTCAGCTGGATAGAGCAACAGATTTCTAATCTGTGGGTCAGAGGTTCGAATCCTTTAGGGTGCGCCATTCTGCATTTCTCGGTATTTCTACAAACGTATCAAACCGCAGATTCAGCATAAAATCAAGCTTTTGACCGTTTAACTGAATATTAATTGTCTTTCACCAAGTCTCTAAACTAAGCAGCTTTTCTCTTTCTTCTAAATAGTAAATGTATCACCTTATAAAACGAAATATTAAAAATATTTCTCAAGTTTATTAATTAAAGCTTTAATTTCTTTTGTGTTAACTAATATTTAATAATCATGATATCACAAGTATCGTTCCATATGTAGACATAAATATGAAAATTTGCTTAATGGAGCTAATAATGGATTAAAAGAAGAAATGATTATTAATATCCTCACAGAACTACATCAGACCATTCTGGTGTAATGCTTAATTTAAAACCGAGTAATAACGAAAAAGAGTTTAAAGAAAAATTAGAAAAGATTATTAATTCTTATGAAAAATGGAATGAAAATCCTGAAAACAAAAAAGCAATTTCTCAAGAACTCAAAAAAGAATTAGAGAATCTAGATATATGGTGCAAAGAAACAGCTAAAAAAGATAATTCGCATGTTTTTAAAAATATTGGACAAGTTATAAAACATAGTTTTAAAGCTTTGGCTAACATAGGAAATAAAGAAGTTTTCAAAAAAGAACCGAAAGAAGTAGGTATTTTATATGGATGCTATAACACATGCTAATAAAAATACTAAACAAACACTAGAACGCATAAGGGCTACTATTAACAAACATAAATCTCCCCTTCCTCATTTCTTATTACTACTCCCAAGAATATATCGCAAAAAAGCAAGCGAGGATCTGTAGAAAGATAAATAATAATTACTCGAAGCTGGTAAATGTATCGATAATCGTCTACTAGGGTGTGCCATTAACCGAAAACCAACAAGCCGCCTTAATCTTGTTTATTTTCAACTGTGGGGCTAGGGCATTTCAAGCATCAACATTGCAGCAAAAGCTAAACCGAGGGGAATATGCAAATGCTGCTAACGAGTTATTGCAATAGATGTGTGCTAAAGGCAGTCTTAAGCTGCAAGGCTTAGTGAAACGTCGGCAATATTATAGATTATAATTATTACTAATTATTAAAACTTTTGATTATTTCCTGTAATTCTCTAATAATACGCTTAAACTAAGAGATATTATAGAAAACCTGCTATAAATATTTATCAATTAAGCAGACATCACCGGAGAAGGAGCAAAAGATTTTGTCGGATAATTTCCACTTTCTTTCTCCAATTTTTCAAAATGAAATATACCAAATCCAATACTTGTTGGAATCATAATAATTAATACTTCCCAGTTTCTAAAGGTTTTTATTAAATGAGGAAAACCAAAAGAGCTAATAACATACATACAAGCAGTTGATACAGCATATGTAAATGTTACGGAAGTAAAGCGTTTAAAGATTGGAAAATGTCTAAAACAATTTGGTACAGCCGGCATAACATTAAGGGCAAAAGCCATGATAAGTGCTTGAATATAAATTAATAATATTTCCTAATGCCTAATTACAAATCAGAGGAATCTCTAATATATTAGACCAAACTTGATCCCAACCTTTTGTATGAGAAATATTAGGAAAAGTTTGCTTTTTTACACACGGTGAGTTACTTGCTTTTACGTAAAGTGCTGCTATGAAAGGCGGGACTCTTTTGTCATCCATGCCGGAGAGATGTAATTGAGGGATATTATTAACCTGTTTTGCATAATTTATCGGGTTTAAGGATTTAACTAAGTAACCACGATAATTATGATATTTATCAAACTTTTTAGTATCTAAATTACCGGCAATCGTTATAATATCTTTAACATTACTATTTTGAGCGGCAATTAATATTGTAAGCCCGCCGCCACCGGAGAAGCCGACTAAGCTAAATTTTTGTCCGTTATTGATAATATTTATGACATTGTTAATTGAATCTACAATTTCCTGCCCCATTCTTTTATCTAACCAATAATCGCTAATGCATTTTGGGTTCATATCTAAAGGAGTATATTGGCAAGGTCTTGCTATATAAACAATATTCGGTCTTTTATCCATTGTAGCAAGCTTTAAGAGCATCGGATTAACGGGAGTAGGGTTGTCGGAATTAGCAGATCCATCCGCAAGATGTCCATCTCCCTCAATATAGAATACAAAAGGTAGGTTACGGTCGGTAATACGCTGATAAGTCGTAAGAGTAAAATCACCACCGTTTACTAGCCCCATCTGAAAGTTATTTTGAGTTGCTATATCTTGCGAATGCTTTACCCTTCTAGCTACATCATGAGTAGTAGAACACCCTGAAAGAAATATTGGTATTAAAAATATTATTGCCCAAATAAAATTTTTCATAACAATTTTGATTAAAACGGTATTTCGTCGTCTAAGTCGCTATGGTCAAAGGAATGATTTTTAGTTTCAGGATGTTTATATTCGCTATGCCCTGAATCTTGATTATGATTATTAGAGTTTTTACTATCTAATAATATTAATTGTGAATTAAAGTTTTGTAACACAACTTCCGTGGTATATTTTTCTTGACCTGAATTATCATTCCACTTACGGGTTTGCAATGAACCTTCAATATATAATTTGCTACCTTTTGTGACATAGCGTTCTACAACAGATACTAACCCTTCACTAAATATCACTACTCTATGCCATTCAGTGCGTTCTTTTCGTTCGCTGGTAATGCGATCTTTCCAAGTTTCGGTTGTTGCTAAGGAAAGATTAATGATTTTTTTTCCTTCGCCCGTAGTTCTTATTTCCGGATCACGCCCTACATTACCTATTAATATTACTTTATTTAAACTACCTGCCATTACTACCTACTGTAAAATATTACTATTGCAATAATAAAATAAAAGAGCCTATAATACTACAGGTTTTTTAAAAAATATCTCAAAAATTTTGTAGTGAAGTGATTATGAACCAAGAATACATTAAGGTACGCGGTGCTAAAGAGCATAATCTAAAAAATATAAATGTTAATATTCCAAGGAATAAATTTGTTGTTATCACCGGTCTTAGCGGTTCAGGCAAGTCTTCTTTAGCGTTTGATACTATTTATGCAGAAGGTCAAAGGCGATATGTTGAAAGTTTATCTTCATATGCAAGGCAATTCTTACATTTACAAAATAAACCTAATGTAGAATCTATTTCTGGATTATCGCCTGCTATTGCAATTGACCAAAAAACTACTTCCAAAAATCCACGTTCTACGGTTGGAACTATAACGGAAATTTACGATTATCTTAGGTTATTATATGCAAGGGTGGGTATTCCTTACTCTCCGGCAACCGGTCTTCCGATACATAGCCAAACAATTTCCGAGATGGTAGATATAATTAACGAACTACCTAAGGGTACGAAAATATATTTACTCGCTCCTATTGTTAGAGGACATAAGGGTGAGTTCAAGCGTGAAATTATGAATTTGAAAAAGCAAGGCTTTCAGAAATTAATAGTTAACGGGGAAGTTTGCGAAATTGATGATTTACCGAAACTTGATAAAAATAAGAAGCATAATATAGAAGTGATCGTTGATAGAATAGTTCTAGACGAAAGTTTAGGTAATAGACTTGCAGATAGCTTAGAGAGTTCGTTAAATCTTGCCGAGGGTATTACTTATTTGGAAATTGTAGAATTACCGCCGGCAGTTAAGAGCGAGTTTGAAAAAAATCAGCGTATTACTTTTTCCGAGCAATATTCTTGTCCGGTATCGGGTTTTCAGCTTACTGAAATAGAGCCTCGAATCTTTTCTTTTAATAGTCCTTTTGGAGCATGTCCTAAATGTGAAGGGATAGGTAAGGAGTTTTTCTTTGATAGAGATTTAATAGTGCCGGATCAAAGAATTGCTATTAAAGACGGTGCAATAGTGCCTTGGGGTAGTACAGCTTCTAAATTTATCCTAGAGACATTAAAGGCTCTTGCCGATCATTATAAATTTTCTATTGAAGTACCTTTTGTAAGTTTATCACAAAATGTTAAGGATATTTTATTTGAAGGTTCAGGAGAAGAGGCAATAAAGTTTGAATTTCACGATGGTTCTAAAACGCAAATAATAAAACAACCTTTTGCCGGTATAATACCAAGTTTGCAAGAAAAGGACCGTACTATAGAATCGGTTTTAATTAAAGAAGAACTAGCTAAATTTAAGTCAGAGCATAAATGTACTGCTTGTTCAGGGTTTAGATTAAAAGACGAAGCATTATGCGTTAAAATAGCAAATTTTCATATAGGCGAAGTAGCAGGTATGAGTATTGCAGCCTTGCAAAAATGGTTTAGTCACTTAGAAGAAAAATTAAATAAAAAGCAATTATTTATTGCTGAGCGTATACTCAAAGAAATTACCGAGAGATTAAAATTTCTTATGAATGTCGGGCTTGATTATCTAACGTTATCACGAGAAGCAGGTACTTTATCGGGGGGGGAAAGTCAGCGTATTCGTCTTGCATCTCAAATAGGTTCAGGACTGAGCGGTGTTTTATATGTACTTGATGAGCCGTCTATTGGTCTTCATCAACGAGATAATACAAGATTAATTGAGACACTAAAAAGGCTTAGAGATTTGGGTAATACCGTTTTGGTAGTCGAGCATGATGAAGAAACAATATATGAAGCAGACCATATTATTGATATAGGACCGGGAGCCGGTATTCACGGCGGTCGTGTTATTGCGGAAGGAAATGCTGAAGAAATAAAGAATTGTGAAGAAAGTATCACAGGTAGGTATCTAAGTGGTCGTCAAACAATCAAAGTGCCGTCTGAAACAAGAGTAGGGCATGATAATAGAGCAATTGAATTACTTGGGGCGGTTTCCAACAATTTAGATAATGTTGATATCAAAATTCCGCTTGGTACTTTTACTGCTATAACGGGAGTATCGGGAAGCGGTAAATCAAGCTTGATGATTCATACTCTATATAAAGCGGCTCTAAAGCATTTAGAGCCAACTAGCAAAGTATTTCCCGGCAAATATAGAGAGTTAAAAGGACTTGAATATATTGATAAAATTATCGATATTAATCAATCTCCGATAGGTAGAACTCCTCGTTCAAACCCTGCGACTTATACAGGTGCCTTTACCCATATTAGGGATTGGTTTGTGGAGTTACCTGAATCAAAAGCTAGAGGGTATAAAGTAGGCAGGTTTTCGTTTAACGTTAAAGGTGGTAGATGTGAAGCATGCCAAGGTGATGGGCTAATAAAAATAGAGATGCATTTCCTACCTGACGTATATGTAAAGTGTGATATTTGTAACGGTCACAGATATAATAGAGAAACGCTTGAAATAAAATATAAAGGTAAATCTATTGCCGATATTTTGATGATGACTGTAGAAGATGCGATGCAGTTTTTTGAAAAAATACCGTTAATCTATGAAAAATTAATTACCTTAAATGAAGTGGGTCTAGGCTATATTAAAATCGGTCAGTCTGCTACTACTCTTTCAGGTGGTGAAGCACAACGCGTTAAGCTTGCTAAAGAATTATCAAGACGTTCAACCGGTAAAACGCTTTATATACTTGATGAACCGACTACGGGATTACATATCGACGATATTAATAAATTGTTAAAAGTGTTACATAAACTTGTTGATATGGGCAATACCGTTTTAGTTATCGAGCATAATTTAGATGTTATAAAAACTGCAGATTATATTATTGACGTCGGTCCTGAAGGTGGCGACAAAGGCGGTAAGATAGTTGTATGTGGCACCCCTGCCGACATCGCTGCCTGTGAGGAAAGCCATACCGGTAGATATTTAAAGCAATATTTGGTGTGATCTAATATAAATAGTAAGTTACTCTATATAATTTGCTATTTGATGTATTTCTAAATTATCCTTAACACTCATCCCTTGATTTCGTTAAGAAAAATTAATCTAATCCTTGCTATTTTCTAAAAATTATCATATTTTGTGGTTATTACCATGTTTTATGGTTTTTTGTAGAATAATTATAAAAGAAGAAATTAATGAAAGTTACATTTAATAGTATTGAAAAAATTTATAATTTATTAACTACCGAAGAATGGATAGATAAACAAGAGCCAAAGCAACGCTTGGAACAATTAAACAAAAAACTAGCGAAAGCTAGTGATCCAAAAGAAAAAATTAATTTAGAAAAGGCCATAACAACCTTAGAAGAAAATGCTAAAAGTAATCCCATGACTTTAAAAAAAGCTGGAATAAACCAAAATGCACACTTACTGGAAAAAACTGAAAAATTTCAAAAAATTCTTAAAGAAAATAAATTAAATGATTTTCAGCAGATAACTAAAAATGATTTAAAGAATTAGTAAATCAAGTAACTGAAATAGTAATTAAAGAATCTTATAAGTACAACGCAGAAGAATTATCAGAAGAAAATAAATTACATGCAAAAAATTTAACTAATTTTTCTTTAAAAGGAAAACTAGATAATAATAGCTTTCAAAAAGCATTGAACTTTATAAAAGAATATTATATGCCTGATATTAATTTTGATATGGAGGTAACAGGCAAAAAGTATAATTTTCCTAAATTACCTGCCGATGATATGAAAGGTTTTATGCTTGGTAAATTTAGTAATTCTTGCCAATCTATAGGACATAATTCCGAAAGATGTATTTTAGACGGTATGAGTAAAGCAAATGCCGGTTTTTATATAATTACGGATGATAAAGGAAATATAAGAGCTCAGTCATATGCTTGGCTTGCTGGAGAGGGAAAAAAGAATGAAAAAGCCACTTCTATGTATGGTACTAGATTCATTTGAGCATTTAGGGAAAGAAGATAAATTATTATTTGTACCTATAATAAATAAATTGAGAGAAGCATTACAAAAACAAGCATTAAATTTATATGTAGGATGTGGCGGACAAACTCCTAAACTTGATATAAACACTATACTTCATCCAAAACCAATGGAGCAAGATTTATATATGGCGATGCAACAAATGTTTATCCTATTACAAGAGAAGTACCAACAATAGAATTAAACTTAGGAAAAAATGCTAATAACCAGGTTAATCAATATTCTACTATTGAAGAGCTAAAAACTGATAGTAAATTACTACAACAAATTATAATAAGTAAGCAAATTAACCGAGATTTAACAGAAGAGGAAATATCGTTGCTTAACATAGGTTTTACTTTTGCACAAATTTCGAATATAGAAAACAATAAACAAGAATTCTTTGTTGAAAATGACGATAATATAAAAAGTTTGACTGACGCCGGTGTTAGTGTGAAAGAATTACTTGCAATGGAACCAAGTCAGCAGAAACTCTTTATTGAAAATAGTTATAAGGTAAAAAGCTTATCTAAGGTCAGGCTCATTACGAAAGAATTGTTTAATGTGATAACAGGCCAACAAGAATCAGGTAATACAAATGAAAATGATTTAACTCAGTTCGATAATACGGATCACAATGCATTAACAGTAGAGTTATAGGTGGTGCTACAGAACAAGCTTAGGTGAGCGTGGAATACAATTCAAGTATAATAGAATTCTTGCATAACATAGCTAATAAGGAGAGATCCTTTTGGAGACAAATAAGTTATGCAAGAATTCTAATGCTTATGGTCATGGTGGTGAGTATAGAAGCCTAGAGCAGAAAGTGCATTTGAGAATTCAGAGTTAGGAGTTATTGCATTTGGTATTCCGCTGCAACATATGTGACCGTTTAAGCATATCACTTGATCGGAGTTTTTTATTACAGTAAATAAATCATGAGAAATCATAAAAACCGTAATATTGAGCTTTTTACGAATCAAATTAATAAGTTGATAAAATTCTTGTTGGCTTGTTACGTCTAAAGACTGTAACGGTTCATCTAAAATAATTAAGTCGGGATTATTAACTATTGAACATGTAAGAACTACCTTTTGAAACTGCCCTCCTGAGAGCTTAGAAATTTCTTGATCTTTTATATGTTCCAAATCAATAAATGAGTTAATCTCTTTAATATTGTTATTAAAATTACTCGGTGCTAACAACTCTAAAAAATTTTTTACTGTAATAGGTAAATCAGGGGTTAATCCGAACTTCTGCGGTACATATCCAATTTTTAGTTTGGGATCAATTATAATCTCGCCGCTTGTAGGTTTTTCAAGTCCAAGCATTAAGCGTACTATGGTAGTTTTACCTGCACCGTTAGGTCCGATTAAAGTAGTGATATTATTTTTTTTGACAGTGAAACTAACGTTATTTATCGGCAATTTATTACCGAATTTTTTAGATACGTTACGAAACTCGATTATAGGTTTTTGCATGTGTCAGTTCACTTCTGTCATCCCGTAGCTTGACCACGGGATCCAGTAATAAATACTAAAGTTATTAATGTTTTAAGTTATTTTTCTAGATCCCGTGGTTAAGCCACGGGACGACACAGTGGGCAATAAATAGCATTCATTAAATAGAATAAATGCCGATTAGTGCTGCCTCGGCTAAGTAAATGTTTTTGCAGGGCTAATACTAAATCTGGCTTGCTAGCATTCTCATCAAGCTCAAGATAATCATTTAGGGCATATAGTTTAAAAAAATAACGATGAGGTTTGCCGGCAGGTGGACAAGGACCGCCGTATTTTTTTTCTTGCCAGCTATTATTTTAAATTTTAATACTACTATCTATTTGTCCTTCTGAAAGCTTAGTAATAGAAGCAGAAATATTATATATTACCCAATGATCCCATATACCGTGTGGCGGTGCTATTTCTACCGGTGCATCCGGATCATCCATTATAAGTGCAAAAGATTTAGTACCTGAAGGAGCATTACTCCACTCTAGATGCGGTGAAACATTTTGTCCTTTACAAGTAAATTTATCAGGAATGCGATCATTATGTTTAAATGTCGTACTTGTTATTATGAAAGTCATAGGTTGCTCCTTTTGTTATAACGTCATTGCGAGCAGCCATAAGCTGCGTGGCAATCTCATGAAATAATAAAATTCCTGAGATTGCTTCGGCAATTACTTCGTAATTTTCCTCGCAATGACGTTTTGTCTATCAATTCACAACTTGCCATTGTCCGTCAGGTTGGCGGCATGCATTACCGTATGCTTTTTGTTGTTTTCCGCCTATTACAACTGTTTGAGTGTACTCACGGCAATATTGACCAGTGCTATTTCTATAAGTTTTATTAGGTGTTACGTAACCGTAATTGCCGTTATCCGGATTACGCCATTCTACGTTACTACCACTAGGAGCTGTTTCTAAAGCTCTCTGTGAGGTAAGCTCTGCAAGTCTTCTATCCTGTTCATCCATACCTGCACCGATTTGTCCACCAAGAACTGCTCCAAGTAATGCACCTACACCTACTCCAACAAGCTGTCCTTTGCCCTTACCGAATTGAGAACCAAGTAATGCGCCGCCAGCACCGCCAAGAAGTGTTCCTGTACCTTGTTTATTCATACCGCCCGGACCGTTACAGGCTTGTAACATAGCAGTTGCAAGAGCTATAATCATAATTTTAGATAATAGTTTCATATAATTCTCTCTAAATATAATATATAATTAATAAGTATATGGTTTTTAGAATTTTGTAAAGCTAAAACTAGATTCTGTAAACAAAATTTAAATTATTTGTATTTTAAAATATTATTTTTAATTTTGTTCACAGCACCTCATTATAATTGAATTTTATATTTTCTTTGTTAAACTACAAATAAATAAATTGGAAAGATTTGTCATGGATACTAATAGCCGTAATCGGTTAATAAAATCGGCATCTTATTTATCGGTTACTACGGCATTAATTATTTTAAGTATAAAATTATATGCTTGGGTTGTTACCGATTCGCAATCAATCCTTGCTTCTTTAATGGATTCAATGCTTGATATAACTTCCTCCTTTATTAATCTAATAGCTTTAAGATTTGCCCTGCAACCGCCAGATCATCATCATCGATTCGGGTATGAAAAACTGCAGGATTTAACAATTTTTTCTCAATCGATATTTTTCTTTGCTTCAGCTTTTTTTGTAGGCTTTTCTTCGGTTAAATCTTTATTTGAAAAAACAAAACCGGAGAATATTAGCGACGTTACTACTGTAATGTATGTATGTATATTCTTAACAATTATTTTAGTGTTTTACCAAACTTATGTAATTAAAAAAACAGGATCGGAAATAGTAAAAGCCGATAAGCTTCATTATTTCACGGACTTACTCACTAATGTTATAGTAATTATCTCTATAAATTTAAGTGATTATTTTTGGTTTGTTGACCCATTATTTGGTGTAGTTATTTCGTTATATATATTTCACTCTTCTTATTCTTTATTTAAAAAGGCATTTAAAAATTTAGTAGATCATGAATTACCCGAACAAGACAGACAAAAAATTATCTCGATAGTGAATAACCATTTAGGGGCAAAAGGTATGCACGAAATGAAAACTAGATATGCCGGTCAAAAAGCTTTTATCCAGTGCCATCTGGAAATGGACGGCAATATGTCGCTTTATAATGCTCATAAAATTAGCGATGAGATTGCTTTTGAAATATTGCAGGAATTTCCGGAGGCTGAAATAATTATCCACCAAGATCCTTTTGGAATCGAAGAACACGTAAAGTACCGTGAATATATTGTTAGATAAAGAAGCTAATTTTAATAATTTTTTCATGGAGCAAGCTTTAAAACAAGCAAAGATTGCTTTTGATAAAAATGAAGTCCCGGTCGGAGCGGTAGTTGTAGATAGGTTAAATCAGAAAATTATTGCTAGTACCCATAACAATACGGAAGAAAAAAATAACGCTCTTTATCATGCTGAAATTATTGCTATTAATGAAGCATGTAATCTTATATCTTCTAAAAATTTAAATGATTATGATATTTACGTTACTTTAGAACCTTGTGCTATGTGTGCGGCAGCTATAGCTCATAGCAGGTTAAAACGTTTATTTTATGGGGCTTCTGATTCCAAGCACGGAGCAATCGAAAGTAATTTGCGATATTTTAACAGTAGTGCTTGTTTTCATAGACCGGAAATATATAGCGGAATTCTTGCCGAAGGTTCGGGGCTATTAATGAAAGAGTTTTTTAAGAGGATAAGAACTGTTATTTCTAACCACAGAATGACATAAAGAAGTAAGAAAACATGCTAAAACTATTAACCCCCTATTATTTTAATAAATTATCAAAGGTTATAATACCTATATTAGCTATATCTACTTGCGTAATGATGACTATAGGTCTTTATTTAGCCCTCATAGTTTCGCCGGTAGATTATCAGCAAGGTGATTTTGTACGCATTATGTATGTTCATGTCCCTGCCTCTTGGATGGCTCTTGGTGTTTATGTGTTCATGGCAGTATGCAGTTTTAGCTGTTTAGTATGGAAAACTACTATTAGCTATTTGCTAGCCGTAGCTTCTAGTTACGTTGGGGCTACTTTTACTTTGATTAGTTTAGTAACAGGTTCTTTATGGGGAAAACCTATATGGGGGACATGGTGGGTTTGGGATGCAAGACTTACCTCCATGCTTATATTATTTTTATTATATTTAAGCTATATTATTATGGTGAATAGTGCGGATAATATAAGAAAGGCACAAAATCCTTCTTCTATTATTGCTCTTATCGGATTGATTAACATACCGATAGTAAAATTCTCGGTAAATATTTGGTATAGTTTGCATCAGCCTGCTAGTGTTTTAAGGCTAGGGAGTCCAACTATTCACTCTTCAATGCTAAAGCCTTTAATTATCATGTTTATTAGTTTTATATTATATTTTCTATTAGTATTACTTTTAAGAACTGCTATATTAATCGACAAAATCAAAAACAGATAATAAAATGACTTATGTTGTAACCGATGAATGCGTAAAATGTAAATATACCGATTGTGTTGAAGTATGTCCTGTAGATTGTTTTTATGAAGGTGAAAGGGAAGATGATTTTATGTTAGTCATTAATCCCGATGAATGTATAGATTGCGGCGTTTGTGTTCCTGATTGTCCTATAGGTGCTATTAAACCTGAATCACCGGGGTTAATAGAATGGGTAGAACGTGCAAAAGATTTTATAGAAAATAAAGGATGGAAAAATATTACCAAAAAAAAAACTGCTTTGCCTGATGCCGATAAATTTAAAGATGAGAAAGATAAGTTTAATAAATACATAGGTTCTGTGAAGATTTCTAATTGATTTGTTATTTTGAGATATTTTGAAGCGAAAATTATAAGATTTTTGAAGGAATAGTTAATCCTATTCCTTCAAAATATCTCAAAATAACAAATCAATTAGAAATCTTCACAGAACCTAAAATAACATGAATTAACTATATGTGTTTATTTTGTCACAAAACTTAATAAAAGTTTTATTATGTGAATCTAATTGCCGATTAAATATAGAACTAAAAAATATAATATGTTATATATGCCATTAAGATAATGTTTAATTATTTAATTTGAGGTGCTAATCATGAAAAAGTTACTTTTAATAGCTGCTACAAGTGCAACAATTTTGTCTTCTAGCGTATCATTTGCTGAGGGCATGGATCATGAGTGGTATTTAAGAATAGATACCGGTGCAGCAATGTTTAATGAAGAAAAAGATAAGGCAACCGGTGTTAAATTAAAATCTAATACAACTGTTCCAGTTGCTTTAGGTATCGGTTATTATATTTCCGAAAACTTTAGAGCCGATTTAACTTTAGGTACTATAATCGGTGGTAAGTTAAAGAAATCCGGAGCTGCGACTAATGCACCTTTTACCCGTACTAATGTTTCAGTAAGCCATAAACCTACTATTACACGTTTACTTATTAACGGTTATGTAGATTTAACTAATTTTGATATGTTCGATGTTTTTGCTGGTGCCGGTGTTGGTCCTGCATTAGTTAAAGAAAAAATTACATATAATGGGATAACCGGTCTTTCATCTAACACTAAAAACAGAACTAATATTTCTTACAAGCTAACTTTAGGTACTTCTGCACAAATTGCCGACAGTGTTAAAGTAGAACTAGCTTATAGCTGGATAGATGATGGTAGAACAAAAAGTAAGAATGTAATTTACCAAGGAACAAGTGTACCAACCGGTGGTATGCATTATCAAAGCCATAACTTAACAGCTGGTATAAGATTTGATATATAATTAACAAGAATATATTAATAGTTTTAGGTAACCTAACATCATACCGTGGCTTAACCACGGTATCTAGAAATAAAAAAAAAGACTGGATTCCGGCGGTGGTTAAGCCACGGAGTGATATTAGATGACAACTCAGAAATGTCACTTAAAGCTATTTTTTATCGAATTTAGGTAACAATTGTAAAATTATTATCTAATATCGTTTTTACTAACAACTAATAAAATTTAAAGGAAAAATTTAACAATATGAAAAAATTACTTTTAATAGCAGCTGCAAGCACAGCACTTTTAACTTCTGGTCTTTCATTTGCTGATTGCGATATGAATTCTTCTGTAGATTCATCTACTAATTCATCGATGTCATCATCTGTGGAAAATCAATGGTATTTAAAACTTAATGCTGGTGGTGTGATGTTTAACAAAACAAAACCTAAAGGAGCAGATTTTAAGTTAAATAATATAAAGTCTAATACAGGATTTACAGGTGAGATCGGTGCGGGTTACTATATCATGGATAATCTAAGAACCGATTTAACAATTGGAACGGTAGCAAGTAGTCATTTAAAGAAATCAAAAACTTATCCAGACGGTAATTCTTTCTCAGTAAAAAATAAACCTACTATTGTAAGTGTATTACTTAACGGTTATGTTGATTTCGTCGATTTAAGCATGTTTAAAGTATTTGCAGGTGCAGGTGTTGGTGCTGCTTTTGTAAAGGAAAAAATTAACTCTAAAGATATTAAAGGTGGTGTAACTGGCACTTTCAACGGTACTACTAAAAACAAAACTAACTTTGCTTATCAGTTATCTTTAGGAACTTCATTTGAAGTTACACAAGGTGTAAAAGCTGAACTAGTTTATAGCTGGAGAGATTACGGTAAAACAAAAAATACCACCAAAACTATTGACGGGGATAAAGTTAAATTTGGTGGAACCCGTTATAAAGGTCATAACTTAATGGCAGGATTAAGATTTGATATGTAATTAGTCTGAAATCTTTTTACAAGCTATTAACACGAAAAAGGAGTTTTTATTAAAGACTCCTTTTTTTTGTATGTCTTGGTATTGCCTACGTGGATACTGAGACGTCATGAGCTAAGCGACTGCAAGGTATTATCGCATGATTCAGTTTTTTTGTCATTGCGAGGAAAATTACGAAGTAATTGACGAAGCAATCCAGTAAAAAATTCTGATTTACAGTATTTTTATTATTTTTCCTAGATCCTACGGCTGCAGAGTGGTTGTATGGTTAGCGCATACGATGTCATTCCCGCGGAAGTGGGAATCCAGCAAAATAACTTCAATATTGATATACATATTTGGTAAACTAAATTTGGTAAACTAAAAAAACTTGTTTTTTGATGTTTTACTAGATTCCCGCTTCTGCGGGAATGACATAAACTGAGCCAGGCAACAACACCTACAAGCTTGCGGAGTTATAGTAGAGATGGCATTGATATTCATGCCAACAAACTCTTAATCTAAAGACTCTTTTTGCCTTTATAAAACGTTACGTTTATTTGATGTATTGCTGCAAAGCCTAAATAAATTTTAATACGTTCTAGAATAATATCTTGATAATAAGGTAATTCTGCTGCAGTAGCATTATCTTCAGCTTGTATAAACAGTGTATTAATCTTTTGTTTTTTATAAGTATAGGTGGTGATTTTTAAAGGTAATGCTTTAGTGCTGAAGTTAAACCCGACTATTTTATTCCAGTTAATCATGATTTCAGGCAGCAATGGATGTTGTTTAGCAAATATACGCCTAACTATTTTATCGATATCCTCTTTAATTAGTTTCATTTTAATAAACTCTGCACTGTTAAAGTTATGACGGCTAAAGCAAGCATTATAGATATTACGGGAAAATGTAAAGATGTAACCGATATGATCATTAAAAATATATTACAAACTGCTATAATCGATACTACTTGTTTATGAGATTTGCCTTTTTGTACTGCTTTTTGAAAAAAATGTTTTAAATGAGGCTGCCAAATTTTTTCTTTATTGAGTAGCCGAATTAATATGGTTAGCACTGCATCAGTGATGTAATATAAGCTAGCAATAGCACAAGCTATAAATAAATTAGTGCTTGTAAGAGCCAGCAGGAGCAAACAAAGACCCGTTAAGAATCCAAGACTAATACTTCCCACGTCTCCTAAAAATATTTTTGCCGGGTGCCAATTAAATATTAAAAAACCACAAGAACAACCAAGAATAATAACATTTACACTAGCTATAAAATATGGATTATTAATAGTCGGAAATTGTAAAAAACATAATATAAGCATAGTACTAGATAGATGGATAGATTCAACACAACTCATACCGTCTATACCGTCCATAAAATTATATATATTAATAAAACCGCTTAAAGCTATAACTAAAATAGAATATATTAGTATATGTACAGAGTTTAGCTGCGAAAAAAGAAAAATAGCAAAAGCTGCACAAATTAAGTGGACTATTAAACGAATTAGAATAGGTACAGCTTTTAAGTCATCTAAAAAGGAAATCGCAGCAATTGCCAATAATAACGGTAATATTTTTATTGAATTAACAAAGTTATTGCTCGTTATATATTCAAACCCGCTCAAAGCAATCATTACAACAACTACAATAGCAAGACCGCCGCCGCGCGGTGTTATCTTATCATGAGAACGACGGTTACTTGGTATATCAACTAAACCGATAGTAGGAAGATATTTAGTTAATATATATGTTAATATAGCGGTGGATATAAAAGAAAAAATAAATAATGTGCTGTAGCTATTTATATTCATAGGAACATATTAGATTTAAAACTATAATATTTACGGTTTGGCATGTCTCTACTATCTTATTTGTCATATGAATGTTGGCTTTTGAAGGTTCAGGGCTACCGCTTGGATGATGATGCACAAGTATAAGGCTGCTTGCTTCGTTAAATAAAGCTCGTTTAATTATCTCACGTGGATATACCGCAGCTTGGTCTATAGTTCCTTGACTTAAAACCTCATCAGCAATTAAAATATTTTTCTTATTCAAAAATAATATACGAAATTGCTCGAGTCGCATATTGCCCATATTAACTTTTAAATAATCAATCCAAGAACTCCAAGAAGCATTAATATTTTTATTTATTATTTTTTGTTTCAATACTCTAATGTATCAGCTCACGTAGAGCAAAATTGATATATAAATTTTCATTGGTGCCTTTAATACTAAGTAGCCTTTCCTTATCAAGGTTAATTAAATCCGTAATATCAAAATGATCAAGTAATTTTTTAGCAAGAGGTTTTATGTCTTTACGAGGGATAGCCGAAAATAACATTACTTCAAGTAATTCGTAATCAGAAAAATGTTCTGCTCCAGCGGCAACGAAGCGTTCTTTTACTCTTTTACGGTGACCTATATAATGAGGCGTATCTATTATTTCATCATTACTAAATTCTAACAAATTATTTTCTAACATTCTTTATGTTTATTCAAATTATAAATAAAGTAAAATGTTGCTGATATCATTCCTAGCTAAAAGCGGGAATCCAGTAATCTTTAATGTCATCCTAGCTAACTTGATTGCGGGATCTAGTCTTTTTAAATGCTTTTTGGATCCCGTGGTCAAGCCACGGGATGACACTGAGTGCGTTTTTTGATCCACGCAACAATGTCCCGCGGGAATGACATAGATAGCCATACAACAAAATCAATTTTTACCCTACAGTTTAGTATGGAGGATAATCAAGTTTTTTAGGTGATAACGTAAATATTTCAAAACCGTCTTTAGTCACGCCTATAGTATGCTCAAATTGAGCCGATAATGATTTATCACGTGTAGTAACTGTCCATCCATCTAGTTTACTTAATATAGTGTCATAATTACCGGCATTTATCATAGGTTCAACGGTGAAAAACATCCCTTCTTCTAACGTTAGACCCGTGCCGCTGCGACCGTAATTTAATATTGACGGTTCGTCATGAAAAACTCTTCCGATACCGTGACCCGTATAATCTCTAACCACAGAATAATTATGTTTCTCGGCATAGCTTTGAATAGCATGTCCGATATCACCGAGTTTAGCACCGGGTCTAACTACTTCAATCCCTTTCATCATTGCATCATAAGTTACTTGAATAAGACGCTTGGGCTTAATTGCTACGTCACCGACATAATACATACGGCTAGTATCACCGTACCAACCGTCTAAAATTACCGTAACATCAATATTTACTATATCACCGTTTTTTAACGGTTTATCGTTTGGAATGCCGTGACAAACCACATGATTTATAGAAGTACAAATCGATTTCGGAAAGCCTTTGTAATTTAACGGTGCAGGAATGGCATTATGAGAAGTAATAAAATTATGACAAAGGCCATTTAAACTATTAGTGGTGACATTCGGTTTTACGTGATCAGTAATAAAATCGAGCGTCTCTGCAGCTAATTTTCCTGCTGCCCGCATCTTTATGAAATCTTTTCCCGTGTGGATTTTTATGGTCATGAATTTTGGTTACCTTTCCCTCAAAAAAATATATTTTCATAATACAAAATGGCTCTTTTTATGTAAATAACTTATCCTATTATTGTGAGAAGTGCTGCTATGTTACTTGATGTAGGTTTTGGATATTATATAATTGCTAATATAATTATTATTTAACATAATGGGTGTAGTGAGGTTATTATTTGCTCTTTCTGTTGTGGCTGCACATTCAACTTCTCATCCATTGCTTAAATTTATAGGTACAACAATTGCAGTACAATCTTTTTTCATGATTTCCGGCTTTTATATGGCTATGATTCAGAGCAATTATACAAGCAAAATAAAATTTTGGAAACGTAGATATTTAAGGCTTTATCCTACTTATATCTTTTGTATTTTAGTTACTTTCTTCTTGCAGCAAAAATTTTCTTTTTTAAGCAATTGTGTAATCTTTCATTTCCGGCTGGTTTTTTTAATTTTTGTAAACCTAACAATGTTGTTGCAAGATGTAACAATGTTTATTGGAATTAATAATAATACAGTACATTTTACAAAATACTTTATTGACTCCACGCCTCCTCTTTATCAATTTTTGTTGATACCTCCTGGTTGGTCAATTGGGCTAGAAATTTCTTTTTATTTAATGGCACCTTGGATTCTAAAAAAGAAAAATATCTATATTTTATCCATAATTTGTATATCTTTAATTACTAGAATTATTCTTCAGTTTAATGGATTTATAGGAGATTCTTGGTCTTATAGATTCTTTCCTTCTGAACTTGCAGTTTTCTTAATTGGTAGTCAAGCATTTTATATTTATACTAGTCAAGAAATAAACGAAAAAAAGTCTTGGCTTAGTCAATTACTCTATTTATATATTATATTAATAATTATTACTTTTCCGTTTATCCCAATAGAGCCTCAACTAAAAAAATTACTTTTTTATTGTTTATTTGCTCTATCTTTAGGAAAAATATTTGACTTAACCAAAGATAATAAGTTAGACAAATTAATTGCTTTACTCTCTACCCAATATATTGTTGTCATTTAATTGTCTTGTATAATATATTACCTGTATATTGGGCTGATAATGGGACATTTCTTAATACGTTGGTTACTTTTATAACAGTAATAATTATTTCTTTATTGAAAAGCCTATAGAGTATTATAGAAAAAGATATAAAACTCATAATTTAGCTTAATATTTAAAACTATGCTATATTACATAAATAAAATTCTTTCAAACAATAAGGTACAAGCGGTTATCTTAGGGATAATCGGGCTTGGGATTATTACTGTTCTCACGTCATATAATATAGACGATCCGTCGTTTAACTCGGTCACAACAGAGTACCATAGTAATTTAGTAGGAATTTTTGGCTCTTATTTATCGGATTGTTTATATCAATTTTTTGGGTTGGCTGCTTTTATCATACCGCTTGCTTGCTTTGTTTGGGGGAGAAATTGTTGGTATGGAAGATATCGCGGCTCATTTATCCGTATGTTTGTAATGTTGCTTGCTCTCGTTAGCAGTAGCACATTATTATCTAAGATTAAGCTAGAATTCATACCGGCAAATGCAGGTGGAGCTATCGGAATAATAGCTTCTAATTTTTTTGAGCGATTTACAAATCAACTATACTTATTATTAATATTTTTTACCTTTATTATATTAGTTGTTTTATTTGAAATTAAATTTACTTCTTTAAGTAATTTTATTATTAAGCTAGGGAAATTTTTAATCTATCGGATACAATCTTTTTTACATAATGTATTTTCACGATTGTCGTCGATAAGATTATTCCCTACTAAAAACAATGATAAGATAAATATAACTTCTTCTTACCAAAAGCCTGTAAGTGAAAAAGTAAAATTTCCTGAAGAAGCGAGATCCGTACCTGCAAATCCTATAAAATTCTTTAGCAAACCTGTTAGCCCTAAAATATCTCAAAGCGCAATAGCAGAATTGCCGCCTATTTCGTTATTACGTGATCCTGAAAAACATCATGTAAAAGGAGCTTCGTCCTCAGAGCTTAAACAAAAGGCTGAAGAGTTATTAACCGTGCTGAATGATTTTGGAGTTAAAGGGCAGATAATTAATATCAATCAAGGACCGGTGGTAACTCAATATGAATTTGAGCCGGCAGCAGGTACGAAAACATCAAGAGTAGTAGGATTATCTGACGATATAGCACGCTCACTATCTGCTTTATCAACAAGGATAGCAGTCATACCCGGCAAAAATGTACTTGGTATTGAGCTTCCTAATAAGCAGCGTGAATTCTTTTGCTTAAAAGAACTTATAGAGACCCCAGAATACCAAGACAAATCAACTTTATTGCCGTTAGTCTTGGGTAAAGATTTAGCAGGTAAGCCGCTGATTGCCGATCTTGCTAAAATGCCTCATTTATTAGTAGCAGGAACCACCGGCTCGGGTAAATCCGTCGGTATTAATGTGATGATTGTGTCGCTCTTATACCGCTATACTCCCGAAGAATGTCGCTTTATCATGATTGATCCGAAAATGCTTGAATTATCGGCTTATGATGGAATACCGCATTTGCTAACTCCTGTGGTAACCGAGCCTTCTAAAGCGGTAGTTGCTCTTAAATGGGCAGTTAAGGAAATGGAAAACCGTTATAGAATGATGAGCAATATCGGTGTTAAGAATATCGCAGGTTATAATGCAAAAATCTTAGAAGCGGTTAAAGAGAATAGGGTAATTGAGCGTTCGATTCAAACTGGTTTTGACCCTGAAACAGGTAAGCCTATTTACGAAACCGTTACAATGAACATGGAAAAACTGCCTTACATAGTGGTTATTGTTGATGAGATGGCTGATTTAATGTTAGTTGCTGGTAAGGATATTGAAATGCTGATTCAAAGGCTTGCTCAGATGGCAAGAGCGGCAGGCATCCATATTATTATGGCAACGCAAAGACCTTCTGTAGACGTTATTACTGGTGTCATTAAAGCCAATTTTCCAAGTCGTATTAGTTTTAAAGTTACCTCTAAAATCGATAGCCGAACGATTTTAGGAGAGCAAGGCTCCGAGCAGTTACTCGGTATGGGTGATATGTTATTTATGGGGAGTACTTCCAAGATAAGTAGGGTACACGGACCGTTTGTTAATGAAGCCGAAATTGAGCAAATTACGGAATATTTGAAAGAGAGAGGTACGCCTGAATATATCTCTGCCGTTATCGAGCAACCTGAAGAAGACGATAGTAGCATTGATATCGGTGACGGCACCTCTGATGACGTGCTTTACAAAAAAGCTGTGCAGATAGTGCGTGACGAACGCAAATCTTCCATTAGCTATATCCAAAGGTCGCTTAGAATTGGCTATAACAAAGCTGCCAACTTAGTTGAGAAGATGGAGAAAGAGGGAATAGTCTCACCACCGAATCATACAGGTAAAAGAGAGATATTATTGCCTGAGAGGTAGGGTATTTTTTCGTCATGTGCTACGCAGCCGTAGGCGTTGTTGCATGGCTCTTATGTCATTCCTGCAAAAGCAGAAATCCAGCATAAAGCGAGCTTTAAATTTCAAAAATTTGCTGTATCTATAATTTTTTCTTGGATTCCTGCTTTCGCAGGAATGACATAAATATATTTATCATTGACATTCGCATTTGATAAAGTTTTAGGACAAAAGCTTTTACAAAAAGCAATATATGCCGGTGATTTAGAGTTAGTAGAAACTTTATTTATATAGTAAAGGTGTTGATGCCCAGTACAAAGACCAATTAGGACGTATAGCTCTGCATCATGCTATAAAAGCTAATTGCGGTGAAGAATTAATACAGTTTTTAATTGAACACACTGCGTATATAAATCAGGTCTAACACCGCTGGTTATGGTGAAGAGTAATCATTGTGTCCCGGCTACAGAATTATTGCTCAAAACTAATGCTTCTGAATATTATATATATGATGATGTTATTAAGGTGTTAGGAGAATATGGATACTAAATAGTCATTGCGAGCGGGCATTGCCCGCGTGGAGCGATTCCCTCCCTGTCATCCCATGGTTTGTCCACGGGATGACACCAAGCAGATTTCTCGAGCCATGCAACAAGGCCAACACCGCTACGGAATGACATATAATCTATACATAAAAATATCATCTATGTTATTAATTATAATAGACATACTAAAAAAGTTGCGTTATAACACTTTTGAAGTGATTTAATTTTTATTAAGGTTTACATATGGCGAATATTTCTCCAAAATTATTTCAAAAAGCAATACAACAAGGTCTTAAAGCCGCTTTATTCACCACCTCAACCGCAGCGATAATGCTGAGTAGTAGCGGGGCACTCGGTGTTCCTACAGGTGTTATTGCTACTAATAATGCAGCATTTAGTAATAATGTTGGCAATAATAATTGGAATGGGATAACGGCTGCAGGGGTAGCTAATGGTGATCCTACTGGCGGTCCTCAAAACAATTGGGCATTTACTTACGGTGGTGATTATACTGTCACTGCAGATGAAGCCGATCGTATTATTACGGCTATAAATGTTGCGGGTACTACTCCCGTAGGTCTAAATATTACTCAAAATACCGTCGTTGGTTCGATTATAACGAGAGGTAACTTGTTGCCTGTTACTATTACTGCTGGCAAAAGCTTAACTTTAAATGGTAATAATGCTGTTGCTGCAAATCATGGTTTTGATGCGCCTGCCAATAATTATACAGGTTTAGGAAATATAGCTTTAGGGGGAGCGAATGCTGCACTAATTATACAATCTACAGCTCCGGCAAAGATAACACTTGCAGGAAATATAGATGGAGGAGGTATAATAACTGTCAAGACAGATGCTGCCATTAACGGAACAATAGGTAATACAAATGCATTAGCCACGATAAGTGTAGGGGCAGGTACAGCCACGTTAGGGGGAGCGGTTATTAAAGCTACTACGACTAAATTAACGAATGCTGCGTCGGTATTAACCCTTACAAATGCAAATGCAGTATTAACAGGTGCGATTGATAACACCACAGGCGGTGATAATGTAGGTGTCTTAAATTTAAATGGTGCATTAAGTCAAGTAACTGGGAATATAGGTAATACAAATTCATTAGCCACGATAAGTGTAGGAGCAGGTACAGCCACGTTAGGGGGAGCGGTTATTAAAGCTACTACGACTAAGTTGACAGATGCTGCGTCAGCAGTGACATTTACGAATCCTGTAGTGGTGACCGGAGCAATAGATAATACCGGTAATGCAAATAATGGTATAGTAACGTTTACCGGTAATAGTACAGTAACTGGGAATATAGGTAATACAAATTCATTAGCAACAGTGAATGTAGGAGCAGGTTTGCTACAAGTACAAGGTGGAGTGGTAAAAGCAAATACAATAAACTTAACGGATAATGCGTCAGCAGTGACATTTACGAATCCTGTAGTGGTGACCGGAGCAATAGATAATACCGGTAATGCAAATAATGGTATAGTAACGTTTACCGGTAATAGTACAGTAACTGGGAATATAGGTAATACAAATTCATTAGCCACGATAAGTGTAGGGGCAGGTACAGCCACGTTAGGGGGAGCGGTTATTAAAGCTACTACGACTAAATTAACGAATGCTGCGTCGGTATTAACCCTTACAAATGCAAATGCAGTATTAACAGGTGCGATTGATAACACCACAGGCGGTGATAATGTAGGTGTCTTAAATTTAAATGGTGCATTAAGTCAAGTAACTGGGAATATAGGTAATACAAATTCATTAGCCACGATAAGTGTAGGGGCAGGTACAGCCACGTTAGGGGGAGCGGTTATTAAAGCTACTACGACTAAATTAACGAATGCTGCGTCGGTATTAACCCTTACAAATGCAAATGCAGTATTAACAGGTGCGATTGATAACACCACAGGCGGTGATAATGTAGGTGTCTTAAATTTAAATGGTGCATTAAGTCAAGTAACTGGGAATATAGGTAATACAAATGCATTAGCCACGATAAGTGTAGGGGCAGGTACAGCCACGTTAGGGGGAGCGGTTATTAAAGCTACTACGACTAAGTTGACAGATGCTGCGTCGGTATTAACCCTTACAAATGCAAATGCAGTATTAACAGGTGCGATTGATAACACCACAGGCGGTGATAATGTAGGTGTCTTAAATTTAAATGGTGCATTAAGTCAAGTAACTGGGAATATAGGTAATACAAATGCATTAGCCACGATAAGTGTAGGGGCAGGTACAGCCACGTTAGGGGGAGCGGTTATTAAAGCTACTACGACTAAGTTGACAGATGCTGCGTCAGCAGTGAAATTTACGAATCCTGTAGTGGTGACCGGAGCAATAGATAATACCGGTAATGCAAATAATGGTATAGTAACGTTTACCGGTAATAGTACAGTAACTGGGAATATAGGTAATACAAATGCATTAGCCACGATAAGTGTAGGAGCAGGTACAGCCACGTTAGGGGGAGCGGTTATTAAAGCTACTACGACTAAATTAACGAATGCTGCGTCGGTATTAACCCTTACAAATGCAAATGCAGTATTAACAGGTGCGATTGATAACACCACAGGCGGTGATAATGTAGGTGTCTTAAATTTAAATGGTGCATTAAGTCAAGTAACTGGGAATATAGGTAATACAAATGCATTAGCCACGATAAGTGTAGGGGCAGGTACAGCCACGTTAGGGGGAGCGGTTATTAAAGCTACTACGACTAAATTAACGAATGCTGCGTCGGTATTAACCCTTACAGATGCAAATGCAGTATTAACAGGTGCGATTGATAACACCACAGGCGGTGATAATGTAGGTGTCTTAAATTTAAATGGTGCATTAAGTCAAGTAACTGGGAATATAGGTAATACAAATTCATTAGCCACGATAAGTGTAGGAGCAGGTACAGCCACGTTAGGGGGAGCGGTTATTAAAGCTACTACGACTAAATTAACGAATGCTGCGTCGGTATTAACCCTTACAAATGCAAATGCAGTATTAACAGGTGCGATTGATAACACCACAGGCGGTGATAATGTAGGTGTCTTAAATTTAAATGGTGCATTAAGTCAAGTAACTGGGAATATAGGTAATACAAATTCATTAGCCACGATAAGTGTAGGGGCAGGTACAGCCACGTTAGGGGGAGCGGTTATTAAAGCTACTACGACTAAATTAACGAATGCTGCGTCGGTATTAACCCTTACAAATGCAAATGCAGTATTAACAGGTGCGATTGATAACACCACAGGCGGTGATAATGTAGGTGTCTTAAATTTAAATGGTGCATTAAGTCAAGTAACTGGGAATATAGGTAATACAAATGCATTAGCCACGATAAGTGTAGGGGCAGGTACAGCCACGTTAGGGGGAGCGGTTATTAAAGCTACTACGACTAAGTTGACAGATGCTGCGTCGGTATTAACCCTTACAAATGCAAATGCAGTATTAACAGGTGCGATTGATAACACCACAGGCGGTGATAATGTAGGTGTCTTAAATTTAAATGGTGCATTAAGTCAAGTAACTGGGAATATAGGTAATACAAATGCATTAGCCACGATAAGTGTAGGGGCAGGTACAGCCACGTTAGGGGGAGCGGTTATTAAAGCTACTACGACTAAGTTGACAGATGCTGCGTCAGCAGTGACATTTACGAATCCTGTAGTGGTGACCGGAGCAATAGATAATACCGGTAATGCAAATAATGGTATAGTAACGTTTACCGGTAATAGTACAGTAACTGGGAATATAGGTAATACAAATTCATTAGCCACGATAAGTGTAGGGGCAGGTACAGCCACGTTAGGGGGAGCGGTTATTAAAGCTACTACGACTAAATTAACGAATGCTGCGTCGGTATTAACCCTTACAAATGCAAATGCAGTATTAACAGGTGCGATTGATAACACCACAGGCGGTGATAATGTAGGTGTCTTAAATTTAAATGGTGCATTAAGTCAAGTAACTGGGAATATAGGTAATACAAATGCATTAGCCACGATAAGTGTAGGGGCAGGTACAGCCACGTTAGGGGGAGCGGTTATTAAAGCTACTACGACTAAATTAACGAATGCTGCGTCGGTATTAACCCTTACAGATGCAAATGCAGTATTAACAGGTGCGATTGATAACACCACAGGCGGTGATAATGTAGGTGTCTTAAATTTAAATGGTGCATTAAGTCAAGTAACTGGGAATATAGGTAATACAAATTCATTAGCCACGATAAGTGTAGGAGCAGGTACAGCCACGTTAGGGGGAGCGGTTATTAAAGCTACTACGACTAAGTTGACAGATGCTGCGTCAGCAGTGACATTTACGAATCCTGTAGTGGTGACCGGAGCAATAGATAATACCGGTAATGCAAATAATGGTATAGTAACGTTTACCGGTAATAGTACAGTAACTGGGAATATAGGTAATACAAATTCATTAGCAACAGTGAATGTAGGAGCAGGTTTGCTACAAGTACAAGGTGGAGTGGTAAAAGCAAATACAATAAACTTAACGGATAATGCGTCAGCAGTGACATTTACGAATCCTGTAGTGGTGACCGGAGCAATAGATAATACCGGTAATGCAAATAATGGTATAGTAACGTTTACCGGTAATAGTACAGTAACTGGGAATATAGGTAATACAAATTCATTAGCAACAGTGAATGTAGGAGCAGGAATAACATTACAAGCTGGAGGAAGCCTAGCTGCGAATAATATAGATTTTGGAGCCAGGAGTACTTTAGAGTTTAACGGACCTCTTGATGGTGGTGGTAAAGCAATCCCTTATTATTTTAAAGGAGCTATAGCAAACGGCAATAATGCTATATTAAATGTTAATACAAAGTTACTTACGGCATATGATTTAAGTATAGGAACAGTTGCAGAAATCAATATTGGAGCTGGTAATCTTTTTACAATTGATGCAAGTGTTGGTGATGTTACTATATTAAATGCTCAAAATATTAATTTTAGAGCTCGAGATTCTGTTTTAGTACTTTCTAACTTAACCGGAGTCGGAGTAAATAATATATTATTAGCAGCTGATTTAGTAGCTCCCGGTGCTGATGAAGGTACGGTAGTCTTTAATGGTGGGGTTAATGGCCTGAATATTGGGAGTAATGTAGCAGGTACCGCTAGAAATATCGGTGATGGAGGCGGTAATAAATTTAACACTTTACTTATTTATAATGCCGTTACAATAACTGACGATGTAAATTTAGAAGGTATACAGAACGTGCTTATTAACAATAATGCAGATTTTACTAGTAGTACAGCATTTAATGCTGGTGCTATACAAATAAACGATGCTACTTATACGATTGATGCAAATAATGGTAATTTAAATATACCGGCAGGAAATATTCAATTTGCACATGCGGATGCTCAATTAGTATTACAAAATAGTTCAGGAAACGACCGTACGATCACACTAGGTGCGAATATAGACCCTGATAATGACGATGAGGGTATAGTAATATTAAATTCTGTAACTGCAGGAAAAAAATTAACGATAGCCGGAGGCAAGACGTTTGGTGGAGCTCATAAGTTACAAACTATATTGTTCAAAGGAGCGGGAGATTGTAGCACGGCAGGTACCACTTTTAATACAACAAATATAGTGCTTGATATTACAGGTCAATTAGAACTTGGAGCTACTACGGCAAATGTAGTTTTATTTAATGATGCTGTTCAATTAACTCAAACCGGTAATATTGGCGGTTTCTTAGATTTTAATGCAAAAAACGGTACGGTAACATTAAATAACAATGTAAATGTTGCGGGAGCAGTCCAAAATACCGGCGGTACTAATAACGGTACGTTAATAGTTTTAGGTGCAAGTAATCTTAATAGAGTAAACGGGATTGCTATGTTAAAAGTAGGTGCAGGAAATGTAACTATTGCCAAAGGCGGTAAAGTTAAAATCGGCGAAATCCAAGGTGCAGGCACAAATACTTTAACATTACCTGCACACTTTAACTTAACAGGCAGCATAAATAAAACCGGTGGTCAGGCTCTGAAGCTAAACTTCATGAATGGCGGTAGTGTTAGTGGTGTTGTAGGGACTGCGGCTAATTCGGTTGGTGATATCACAACGGCAGGTGCTACAAGTTTTGCAAGCAGTGTTAACGCAAAAGGTACGGCGACACTTGGCGGTACTACAAGTTTTGCCAATACATTCACTAATACAGGTGCGGTTACTTTAGCCAAAGGTTCTATCACTAGTTTTGCTAAAAATGTAACGGCTACCAGCTTTGTAGCTAACAGTGCTACTATTAATTTCGGCAATAGCCTAGCCTTTAATAGTAATATAACAGGTGGCGGTACTACACTTACTTTAGGTGCAAATCAAGTAACATATACTGGCACCGGTAGCTTTACCGATACGCTAACCTTAAATACTACTTTTGACGGAGCAGCTAAGTCAGGTGGTAATATCTTAATTAAATCAGGTAGTACTCTTGATTTATCAGGGGTTTCAACTTTAGCACTTGTTGTTACTGCTACTAATTTCGACATGAATAATATAAGCCCAGATACAAAATATACGGTAATATCTGCAGAAACAGCAGGTGGTTTAAAGCCTACTTCTAAAGAGAATGTTAAAATAACTATTAATAATGACAACCGTTTTGTTGACTTTACTTTTGATGCATCGACTTTAACGTTATTTGCAGAGGATATAGCTGCAGATGTTATAGATAAAGATTTTGCACCGGGTGGACCGCTTGCAAATATCCCAAATGCTGCAAATATAAAGAAATCGCTTGAGTTAATGGAGGATGCTCCTAATGGTTCAGATGCACGTCAAGCTTTCAATAACTTTGGTCTAATGACACCGCTACAGGAAGCAGATGCTACAACTCATCTCATGCAAGATGTTGTAAAACCTAGCGACACTATAGCTGCCGTTAATAATCAAGTTGTAGCGAGTAATATATCAAGTAATATAACTGCTCTAAATGCTAGAATGGATAAAGTACAATCAGGGAATAAAGGTCCTGTTTCTTCTGGTGATGAAGAAATGGATGCTAAGTTTGGTGCGTGGATAAGCCCGTTTATCGGTAATGCAACGCAGAAGATGTGTAACAGTGTAAGTGGTTATAAGTCTGATACAACTGGTGGCACTATAGGTTTTGATGGCTTCGTTAGCGATGATCTAGCACTCGGACTTGCATATACAAGAGCTGATACTGACATTAAGCTAAAAAATAATAAAACTGGCGATAAGAATAAGGTAGAGAGCAATATCTATTCTTTATACGGTTTATATAATGTACCTTATGAAAAGCTCTTCGTTGAAGCTATAGCATCTTACTCAGATAATAAGATAAGAAGCAAATCAAGACGTGTTATTGCAACGACACTAGAGAGTGTCGGTTATCAAACTGCAAACGGTAAGTATAAATCCGAAAGCTATACAGGTCAGTTAATGGCTGGTTATACCTATATGATGCCTGAGAACATTAACTTAACACCGCTAGCTGGGCTTAGATATTCGACTATCAAAGATAAGGGCTATAAGGAAACCGGTACTACTTACCAAAATCTTACCGTTAAAGGCAAGAACTATAATACTTTCGACGGTTTACTCGGTGCTAAAGTATCAAGTAATATCAATGTCAATGAAATAGTGCTAACACCTGAGCTTTACGCAATGGTCGATTATGCATTCAAGAATAAAGTTTCGGCGATTGATGCAAGATTACAAGGTATGACTGCTCCTCTTCCAACCAACAGCTTTAAGCAAAGCAAAACAAGTTTTGATGTCGGTGTCGGTGTTACTGCTAAGCATAAAATGATGGAATACAGGATTAACTACGATACCAATATCGGAAGTAAGTATTTCGCTCAGCAAGGTAGTGTAAAAGTTCGTGTTAATTTTTAATTAACCGTTCTATAATCATAAAAAAAGCCTATATAGTTTGACTATATAGGCTTTTTTACTTTATAATGTAGTTTTGAGAAGCGTCATTGCGAGGAGCGATGCAACGTGGCAATCTCGTCAAATATCCTGAGATTGCTTCGTCACTTACTTCGTAATTTCCTTGCAATGAAGATAAAAACTTAAATAAAAAATTATGTTAAATAATATTAGAAAAACTGCCGATAGTTTTATAATGCGGGTTTTATTCGCAATGATAGCTTTTGCTTTTGTCGGCTTTGGTATTAAAGATGTATTAAATGGAAGAAGAAGCGGCGATATTGTTACTTTTTCTCATGTGAAAAATATCTCCCAGGAAGATTTTTTGAGAGCAAAATCTTTAGAAATTAATGCTATAAGTAAGCAAACGGGAACAAGTTTAACGGATGAAGAAATAGCACAGTTAAATATTGATAACCGGATCCTAAAAAGGCTTGTTTACGATAATGTCTTAGATTATTTAGTGAGTTATTATGACTTAGATCTAAGTGATGATACAGTTAAAATTTTAGTTAAAGAATCACCGGTTTTTAAAAATGAGCAAGGTGTTTTCAATATAAAAATTTTTAAAACTTATTTTAGAAATTCTTATATGGATGAAGAAAAATATTTATTAAACTTCAAAGAAAAAGCTCTAAAAAATATTTTTGTTGGTACTTTTATAGAAAGTTTCTATGTTCCTAAAGCTATGACTGACAATATAGTAGATTATATGGCTGAAAAAAGAGAAGTAGAATTAATACAAATAGATTTACAAAATAAACCGAAAGATTTACAAATCCCTACTCCTACCGGTCAGCAATTGAAGGATTTTTACCAAGATAATAAAACCGTGTTTGAGGTACCTGAGAAACGCAGCTTTTCTTATATTAAAGCTAATATTAAGGATTTAAAAGTCTCAGTTACTCAAGATGAGTTGTTAGAATTTTATAATGAAAATAAAGATGAATTCGGTGATCAAAGTTTTGAAGCGGTACAAAAACAATTACATGATTTATTAAAGGCTCAAAAAATCGACATACTTAATATGGAGTTTGCTAAAAAGCTGGAAGATGAGACGGCAGCCGGTTCTAGCTTAGTTGAAATTGCCGAAAAATATAAGCTACCGATACAAAACGTTAACTATATCAGTTATGCAGAGCTTATTGAAGATAAAATAATTGCTGAAAGTGCCGATAGTATTTTTGAGCTTTCGGAAGGTGAATTATCTTATCCTATAGAAACAGAGGATAAAAGCTATCTTATATTGGTAGAATTAAAATCTATTCAGCCGGCAAAAATACCTGAATTTGATGCTATTAAAGAGCAGGTAAATAAAGCTTGGATAAAGCGGAATATTGCAGATGTAAACTTAAAAATTATCAAGGATTTAGCAAAGGAATATAATTCAGATCAAGAGAACATAAAAGAGCTTAAAGCTACCGGAATAAAAATAAGCAAAAAAAGCTATATTAGATCCGAAATGGAAAATGATCTAACACTAACTCCTGAAATATTATTATCAATTTTTAATACTAAAATAGGAAGTAATACGCCTGTATTTCAAGTAGGTGATGAAGTATATTTTGCACATATTAAATCTAGCAGTATCGATGAATTAACAGCTAAAAATATTCATGTCAATTCAGAAAAAAATATAATATATAATATTAAAAATTCTGTAATTGATGAGCTAATTAACTACACAATTATTCAGAATGATATGCAGGTAAAAGCTAATTTTAGTAAGTAGCGAAATCCATCAGGTCATACCGTATCGTCATTGCGAGGAAATTACGAAGTAATTGACGCAGCAATCTCAGGATATTTAATGAGATTGCCACGCAGCCTATGGCTGCTCGCAATGACGATAAAATAAGCCGCACATTATAAACAAAAAAAACTATGAGCTTTAAAGATTTACCGGAGTTTTTAAAATTTTTAGAAAAAAACGGTGAGTTAAAGCGTATTGCTCTTGAGGTTAAAACTGACTTAGAAATTACTGAAATTAGTAGAAGAGTATTAGCACAAGGCGGACCTGCATTACTTTTTGAAAATGTTATAAAAGTCGACGGCATTAAGTCCGACATACCTGTTCTAACTAATCTTTATGCTAGTATAAATCGTATTTGTATGGGGCTTAAACTTAAGTCACCCAAAGAATTAAGAGAATTTGGCGTTTTACTAGCATTCCTTAAACAGCCGCAACCACCCGCATCTTTTAAAGAAACATTGTCAATGTTATCTCTTGCTAAGCGTATATTTGCTATGTCTCCTAAAACCGTATCAAAAGCAGCTTGTCATGAAATCGTCATTGACAAACCGAATATTAATATATTGCCGATCCAAAGATGTTGGCCGGATGATATTTCGCCTTTAATTACTTGGGGTATAGTATTTACTAAAGGTCCAACAAAAGATAAAATCGATAATTACAACCTTGGCATATATAGAATGCAGGTTATTTCAGAAAATAAGCTATTGATGCGTTGGTTAAAGTTACGGGGGGGAGCAGAGCATCATAAACGTTGGAAAGAAGCAAAAAAAGAACCTTTGCCTACTGCTATCGTTATCGGGGCAAATCCAGCGGTCACTTTGGCAGCAGTTATGCCGATACCTGAGAATATCTCGGAGTATAATTTTGCTGGTTTACTCGGTAATAAAAAAGTAGAGTGGGTACAATGCAAAACTATTGACCTCAAAGTACCTGCACATAGTGAAATAGTTCTGGAAGGCTATGTAAGTTTAGAGGAGTATTTGCCTGAAGGTCCTTTTGGGGATCACACCGGATATTATAATGATGTTGAGGAATTTCCTGTATTTACGGTTACCGCAATAACGATGAAGAAAAATCCAGTATATTTAAGTACCTATACAGGAGAACCGCCTGATGAGCCATCAATCTTAGGTGAAGCATTAAATGAAATTTTTATTCCTATATTACAGCAACAATTTCCGGAAATAGTCGATTTTTGGCTTCCACCTGAAGGTTGTTCATATAGAGTTGCGGTAGTATCGATTAAAAAATCCTATCCCGGTCATGCTAAAAGAATAATGCTTGGGATTTGGTCTTACTTACGGCACTTTATGTATAGTAAGTTTATTATAGTTGTAGATGACGATATTGATGTTCGTAATTGGCAAGAAGTAATTTGGGCAATAGCAACAAGAAGCGACCCAAGGCGTGATACGAGCTTTATAGATAATTCCCCGATAGATTATTTGGATTTTGCATCTCCTGAGTCAGGCCTTGGTAGTAAAATGGGAATAGATGCAACCGATAAAATATACCCTGAGACAAATAGAAAATGGGGTAAAAAAATAGAAATGAGTCAGGAAGTTATCGACAAGGTTAATAGTATGTGGAATCGTTTAAAGATATAAGGTATACTCGTTTAATTTGAAAAATTGGCGTTGTTGTTTCATATTTTCCTCACGTAGGGCTAATGATTTAATTTAGACGTTTTTTGTCGATAATTACTTACTTGGTAAAAAACCGATGCCTTTTGATTTGCTATATTGGAATGCGGATTCTACTAATTTGCTGGCAAAAATGTATGAGGAATATTTACAAAATACATATTGCAATAACTTGCTAAAAGAGTCTAATAATTTAGAGGTACTCTGAACAAAAATAGATCTTGGAAAAGTTAATTGTAACTCTTTTTTCGTATTATTAAACGGACATAAGATTTTTTGTCTCACGGATTCAGGGCATGTAGCAGTTGTAGTTAACCCTCCCGCTAGTGCTAAATATAATTATCGGTTTAATGACGACTTAAGTTTAAGTAGTCATGAGTGGCTTATGAAAGCTACGGAATATAAAGGCTCATGGTGGAATTATTGGCTTATAAAAAATAATGATAATAAGCTAGTAGATTCTTTAGATTATCAGAATCTAGAGGTTATTGAAGAAGCTCCAGGAAGTTACGTAAGGAAGTAGGTGTTGTTTGTGGGGATACTAAATCGTCATTGTGAGCAGCCATAGGCTGCATGGCAATCTCATGAGATTTTGCTTCGTCAATTACTTTGTAATTTTCCTCGCAATGACGGAAAAGCCGATCTATGCAATGCCTAAAATATAAATAAGTCATGAAGAGAAAAAATAATAAATTTATAGAAATATCTATTGCCTTTATTTTGGGAATTGCTTTAGGTATTTATGGACAGAATCCGGATTATTTTACTAATCTAATAAGTCAAAAATCATTAGCTTTATCTGCTCTGCAAATAAAGCATTACAATATTTCAGAGCTTTCAAGAAGTAAAGTTAGTACATGTTTTACTCCGCCTGCCGGTTGTACTAAGTTTATAGCCAATCAGATAGATAAAGCTGAAGAATCTATTTATATGCAGGCATACGGTATGAGCGATGCGTTAATTACTACTGCACTTATTAATGCACAAGCGCGAGGAGTAAAGGTTAGAATATTGCTTGATCGTAGTAATTTAAAGCAAAAATTTTCTAAATTACATGAATTACAACGAGCAAAAATTGATGTATATATAGATAAAGTACCAGGAATCGCTCATAATAAAGTTATAATTATTGATAAAAAGAAAGTAATAACCGGTTCGTTTAATTTCACGGCTGCTGCCGATAAACGTAATGCTGAAAATGTAATTATTATAGAAGATCAGGAGCTAGCAGAATCTTATTTACAAAATTGGTTAAACAGAAAGGCGAGCAACTGAGAGGAGATTCCCACTATGTCATTCTTGCGAAAGCAGGAATCCAGTAGCTAAAAGATATAAATAGATTTTAAACATTGCTCTTTGCATTGTATTTGTGATAGATGCTAGATCTACACTAGGGATATTTTTCATAGAACTCATATAAAATTCTGGATTCATATAGGATTTCATTAAATCTAAAATTGTGTATTATTTCACATTATTCATTATCCTAAAAAATTTTTTGTGTTTTATAGGTTACGTATATGTATAAATCCTCAATTCATGCTCACATTTATAAAATTATGAGTTAATAATTGTTAGCATTAAGAATAATATTAAAAATAGTTAAGTTTTTATAAATGTTAGATACATCAATTCAAGCGTTAATAAATAAGTGGCAAAAATACCTCGTTTTGCAAAGAAATTACTCTAATCATACAGTAATTTCTTATAATAATGACCTTAAGCATTTTCTTGAGTTTATGAATTATTATAATTCAGAGCTTGTAACGATAAATCATATTAAAACCGCAGATATCAGATTAATCCGAAGTTGGCTTGCAAAACGTAACTGTGATAATTTTACCGCTTCTTCAATTTCACGTGGTTTATCTGCAGTAAAAAATTTTTATAGGTTTTTAGAGAAAACAACACAATTAAATAGTCATATAATTTTTTCTATAAAATCTCCTAAAAAGACTAAATTGTTACCAAAAGCTTTATCGGAAGATGATGTAGTAATATCACTTGAACATATTGAAGAATACGGGAATGTTAAGTGGGTAGAACTTAGAAATAAAGCCCTACTTGTCCTTATATATGCTTCAGGTCTACGTATATCGGAAGCATTATCAATTACGAAACTTCATCTACAAAATCTAGAATTTATAAGAATAATAGGTAAAGGTAGTAAAGAAAGAATAATTCCGTGGTTACCGATTGCTAAAAATTTAATTACCCAATATTTAGAAATATTGCCGTATAAGTTAGGTGATAATGAACCCATATTTAGAGGAAAGCGGGGTAAGAAATTGCAACCACCGGTATTTAATCGTGAATTAATTAAATTAAAGCATTTTTATGGTTTACCGCAGCATTTAACTGCTCATTCATTTAGACATAGTTTTGCTTCACATTTGCTTGAGCATGGTGCAGATTTACGCTCTCTTCAAGAACTATTAGGTCATAAAAGTCTATCTACTACACAAAACTATACTAAAACCAGTATAAAGCATTTAGAAGCTGTATATACTACCGCATATCCAATTAAAAAATAAAATATATTAATATTCATAATCTTCTTGCATTAATTTTAAGTTATATATTTTTTTAAAAACCTTATAAACATAATATATTAAAGTTAATATTGAGATATTAATATGCTAGAAACACTTTTAAAAACCTTATAAACATAATATGTTAAAGTTAATATTGAGATATTAATATGCTAGAAACACTTTTAAAAACCTTATAAACATAATATGTTAAAGTTAATATTGAGATATTAATATGCTAGAAACACTTTTAAAAACCTTATAAACATAATATGTTAAAGTTAATATTGAGATATTAATATGCTAGAAACACTTTTAAAAACCTTATAAACATAATATATTAAAGTTAATATTGAGATATTAATATGCTAGAAACACTTTTAAAAACCTTATAAACATAATATATTAAAGTTAATATTGAGATATTAATATGCTAGAAACACTTTTAAAAACCTTATAAACATAATATGTTAAAGTTAATATTGAGATATTAATATGCTAGAAACACCTAAATTACCTATGGGATATAAACCTTCTCAAGATGAAGAATATATGTGTCCTAATCACCTAGAATATTTTAGACAAAAACTTTTAATATGGAAAGAGGATTTATTAAAGGAATCTCAAGAGACTTTAAATCATTTAAAGGAAGCAAATTTAAAAGAATCCGATCTTAACGATTGTGCTACTCATGAAACAGAAAGAGCTTTTGAGCTTCGTAGTAGAAATAGATATTGTAAATTAATGAGTAAAATAGAAGAAGCATTATCACGTATTAAAAATGGGGAATATGGTTACTGTGAAGAAACAGGCGACCCAATAGGTATAAAAAGATTAGAAGCACGACCTATTGCTGCATTATGTATTGAAGCTCAAGAGCGTCATGAAAATTATGAGAGAAGTCATTTGGATGAGCCTGGGAATTAAGTAGCTAGGTAATTTATGTGCGTGGATCGCAGGAATCCAAAAACATTTAATGCCGCTCCGTGGCTTGACAACGGGGTCTAGAAAAACAAATTATTATATTAATAATTTTAGTATTTTTAACTAGATTCCGCGATCAAGTCGCGGAATGACAATAATTCATTTTTGCAGGCATGATACTTGAACATCTAAAACCTAAAGAAGTTAGAGCATTTACTGTTTCAAATAAAGGTAATCCCATAACATTTGAATATGAGCCGGAAATAAATGAGATAAAAGCTTCTGCATAACCGGAAATTTTACATCCGCCGGCTTTATCTATTCCCTCATCCAAAGAACAATAAAAATTAATCTCTTCATCACTTAATTTTTTGAACTTAACAATAGTCTGAACTATTTTTTGTCTCACTGTAAGCTGATCATTCTCTTTTTTGATAATACATAAACCGGTATAGACACGGTGACGACGTCCGGATAACATCTTAATACAATTCTTGACTTCTTCATAAGTAGTAGCTTTCGGCAATATTCTTCTACCTACTGCCGCTACGGTATCGGCAGCTATAATTATAGCTGATTCCTCTATTTGAGATGCAATTTTTATAGCTTTTTCGTAAGCAAGTCTTATGGCTAAGGGAGCGGGTAATTCACGCAAATTAGGTGTTTCGTCTATATCTGCTGGAATAATTTGTGAAGGGATAATTTTGATTCTGTTTAGTAACTCAATTCTTGCAGGAGAGCTTGATGCTAATATAATCGGTAGGTTTTTTCTGTTCTGCTTCATACTTATAAAGACTAGTGACGATGAACCACACGCCCCTTAGTTAAATCATAAGGAGTCATTTCTACCATCACTTTATCTCCTAGTAATATTCTGATACGATTTTTACGCATCCTACCGGAAGTATGAGCAATAATTACATGATCATTCTCAAGTTTTACTCTGAAAGTAGCATTAGGTAAAAGTTCAAGTACTGTACCTGTAAACTGAATGAGGTCGTCTTTTGACATTATAATTTATGTTTTTATGGTCGGGGCGGAGAGATTCGAACTCCCGACCCTCTGGTCCCAAACCAGATGCGCTACCAGGCTGCGCTACGCCCCGATAATTAATTATATCTATACTATATACTCTATTATTCGTAGCAAATCAATTTGTTTATGTAAAAGTTTATAGATTTTACCTAGAAAAAGTGGTTTTGTTAGGTTCTAAGCGTCATTGTATTAGTCCTGCGGCTTTGTTGTATGGCCCTTATGTTCATACCCGTGGAAGCGGGAATCCAGTCTTTTTTGCTGTTATACTGTGACTTGACCCCGATCTTGTATAACAGACTGTGTCCTGAGATCCCGCAATCAAGTTGCGGGATGACATTAAAGATTACTGGATTCCTGCTTTCGCAGGAATGACATAAGAGGTACAAAAATTAATAAAGTTTTGCGGTTTTCACTAAGAAGCTAAAATAGATAGGTTTTACCCTTGTATTTCTTAAGTTTTATATACGATTTACCAAATTTCTATAAAAAGTACATAAAGTTTAATTTATTTTAAATAAGAAAAAGTAATCATAAGTTACTTTTCTATATAGAAAATACCTTATTTATAAGTATTTTTATAGATATTTTTAGTATTAATTAATGTTTTTCAATTAAAAGTAATATATTATTTATATAACAAAATCATAATAAAAAATTTAATAAAAAAAAGGCATGTTTACATCAATTGCGGCATTGATGCTTGCTAGCACTAGTTAGTGCCCTTGGTACTGCTAACCGAATCGTAACAGTAGGGGGTGGCTCAGTAGCTGATGGTAGTGCTTTTGGCGGAGGAGCATATGTACCAGGTTCATTTGTAACCCTTGGCGAAGTAAATAATTTTACTGTAGATGTGCCAGCAATTTCTGCTATATATTTAGATACCTTTAATAATGCAACAATGACTGTGCCAAATAACATATTTTGGACCGGTTATACCTGTTGATCTTACTAAAGAAAATGTCGGGCGTGTTGTAGATGTCCCTAACGCTATAAACATCACTTTAACAGGTACGCCAGTTACAAATGCACAAGTACTTGCAGTGGTTCCTCCTGTTGCTCCAGGACCAGGAGAAGCACCAGGGAATACTTACTATTTTAACAGCTTTAATTTTAACGATTTAGCTAGTACTTTGATTTTTCAGGCTACATCTACTTTTTCCTCCTACTGGTGATAATAGAATCGCCTTTATCTCAGGTCCAGGTAGTATAGTAACTTCTGTTCAAGGCCAGGCAGATCTTACATTACAGATTGACACTGACTTTCAATTTAAACATCCAAGTTGGATTAAGGCAAAAACTTTTAATATTGCAAATAATAAGTTACTTAATTTTGCTACTGATACTTCACCAGCCGCAGGTCTTTACGTTAATGAAGTTATGGATATACAACCTATAGACATAGTATCAAGTTCGGCGGCCAAAATGCTACTTATGACGTTAATGAATCGCCAAATGCTGCAGAATTTGTGGCTAGCTTCAACCTAGTTCTAGCAAATGATGTAGATGGTCAATTAAGAGTACAAGTGGCTTCCGGTAGCCGAGCAATTGCACTTAATGCAGTTAGCGGTAATGGAACAGGAGGGACAATAAGGCTTAACAAATTTTTAACCGATTGGGATAGGAGCTCCTCTAAATCACACTCCAGCTATAATTACAGGAACCATCTTTGCCCAAACTATTCAGATAGGGAACCAGTATCAGCCTATTAATATAGGAGTAGACACGCTGTATGGTGTGGATTGGATACTGGCGCGGGCGGATTAGTACAATTTACGCAGAACTCGTTAGTACGATTTTAGCAAGATGTAATTTCTGATATAGATTTTAACGGTACGGCCGCACAAGTAACAATCGTTGATGGTAAGAATGTTGGTGGGACTACCGGTGGTAATATAGATAATAAATTAGGAGGAGGTGTGAATATATTAAATTTTGTCGGTAATAGTACGGTTATCGGTAATGTAGGAGCTATAAATCCGGTTAATATATTAAAATGTTCAAGGCAATAATGCCGGTACAATAAACCTTGCTGCGGGCGGTAATTTAGCGGTAGTAACAAGTAGCGGAGGTGTTAACGGCATTGTTAATGTTTTAGGAGTAGGTACGCGTAATGCTGCGGTCGGAGCAGGCCAACTTACAACAAATACTACGGGTAATGTTACTGTCGGAACAGGAACATATACAGGCAATATTACCGGTAATGCAACTTTTTGCGGGGCCGGAACTATTAACACAACAGTTATTACAGGACAGACTGATTTTAAAGGGTCTGCAGGTACGGTTAACGTTAATGATACCGGTACTTTAGCAGCAGTGACAAGTAGTGCAGCAACTAACAGTAATGTAGTATTTTTAGGAGGCGGTAACGTTACCGGAGTCATAAATAATATTGGAGCAATTACTGTTAATGCAGCAGGTAATAAAACGGTTATCTTGCAAAAAAGTGTATCCGCTACTTCTTTAACACTTAGTAACAATGCTGTGGCGAATTTACAAGACTCGCTTACAAAAAGCGGTAACGTGGATTTTACCAATGGCGATGTTTTAGAGTTTTCGGGAGCAAATCCTGCAGGTTATTTACTTAACAGCCAAATCAAAAACGGGAACACAGGAACATTAAACGTTTATACTACCGGTACTACTTTAATGGCTACTGATTCAAGTATAGGTATGGTAAACACAATTAATATCGGGCAGGGAAATGCAGTCGCGGCATTTAGATGTATCTAACAAGGCTTTAACGCTAGGAAGTGATATTAATTTGAATAATACTAAATCCGTATTTGGTTTAACTACTAGTAAAAATCAACAAGTTACCTTTATGAATAGTGTCGATGGGTTTGCCGGTGGAAGCGGTAGCGTCAATTTAAGTAGTACTTCTAGTACTATACCTAATAACAATGTGTTAACTTTGCAGGGTAATTTGGGTAATGAAACTCTTGGCACAAAGGCAAACCCCTTTGCTGTTATAAATGTTAGTGGTAATGTCGGCGTTGTTGGTAATAATGCTACGTTAGGTACAAATGGACTTGATATGATTAATACTGCAGTGCTTAATATTGCTGCTGGCGGGGTTTTTGCCGATGCATCACTTACCTCGGCTAAGATTGCCAAAATTAATATCAGTGAGGTTAATGCTGGACCAACCGTTTATGCCCTTGATGCATTAAACTGTGATTTTCCATTAGATGCACCAGGTGTTACATTCGTGAATCCCGCATCTGTTTTAAAGTTAATGACTACCGTAGCTAGCGGCAAAAACAGTACTATAGAGTTAACAGGTAATATAGAGCCAGTTGTTCCAAATACCGGTGTAGTTGAGATAAATGCAAGAAATGCTAATACCAAGTTAACAATAGATGGTATGGCTAATAAGTATGCTATCGGAACAAAAGCAAATCCGGTGAGTAAAGTACAACTTACAGGGCACGGAACACTGGTAATAACTGCTCTTAATACCCCAAATATCGACGTATCCGTCGCAAAAGTTGCTATAGGATCAAAGTTTGGATCAAATTTTTTTCTCCACTCCTTCCGGTCCTATTAATAGCGAGTTTGGGGTTGTAAAGATTGACGGTAATATGAATTTCCAAAATAATGTCGGTACCGTAGCAATATTTGCTAGTGATATAGCACATAATATAACATCAGCTATTACCGGTAATATAACAAGTACCGGAGGTACTAACGGTACTATAGGTACAGTTGACGGTAATGGAAACTCAACGAATACAATTACGAACCTTGCAATGTGAAAAGCGGGTGTTGACAACAGCACCGTTACGATTAACGCCGGCGGTAATATGTCAATTGCTGAAATCCAAGGAACCGGCACGGGTAATAAGTGTTTACTCAAGCAACTAATTTAATCAGTGGTATTAACATCACAGGTGGTAAAGTTGTGGATTTAATGTTTACCGGTCCAAGCAGCGTTAGTGGAGCTATAGGTAGCAGTACTTCAAAAGTGGGTGATATAACTATTAGCGGTGATGTATTAAATTGTACAGGAGGTATTAATGTAGGATATATAATATTAATAAATGTTGGCGACATAAAATTTAAGGAAACAACGAATAGTTTAGATATTTCTGAAGGATCAAGCTTTTCTCCTTTTGCTTTTAAAGCCTGAGGATAGAGCATGGTGATTTTTGATGAATTTACTGCTATTACTTATTCCGGTAGTATAGGTGGCTAAAGGAATGGTCGATATAGTTCAAATAGACGGGGGTGATGTTACAATTCAAGGTACCGTGAAAACAGGCTCGATTTCATTTACTACTGCTCAGTCTGCAACTTTAAGTCTTAATAATACAAGTATAATAAATGAATCAATTACGACCACAGGTAATAAAATCCATACTGTTGCAATATCAAATGATTTAACAACTGGAGCTAGCGGTAGTGGTTCGGTAGGTTCAAAGACTCACCTTAAAACTGTTCAGTTCAACGGTGTAGACAGTAAAATCACAATCGATAGCGAAGATTTTTACTCGAGTATAACAACCAAGACTAATAATCAAGGTACGGCAATATTTAACGCTAATAATGGTTTGACCGATGATTTAGGTGGTGAGAATTTAAACCTTAAACTAGTTCAGTAGTAATAAAGGCACGGTAAAAGGGGATACCTATGCTAAAGATATTACTATTGGTGCTGGTAAATCAGCGGTATTTACCGGTTATAACAGTAGAAGTTTAGACATTCCGTCAGCCACGGTCGGCGGTGTTAAAGTGCCAAGAGCAACAACAAAATTTCATTACAAAACAAAAATCGTTTCAGAGAACTTCAAAGGGAGCAGCAGCAACTCTTCAGCGGAATACACTAATGCTGCACTTGTACAAGCACCGATTAATGGCGGTAGTCATAAATGCGATGATGATGTATGGTTACAAAAAGCGGTAACAGGCACTAATACTATTACTTTTGCACCGAAGAAAACCGCTTTTATTATTGCATCAGATTTAGGAGCAAATACTATAAGTTGCCGATCAAGCAACAATGATGTTTACCTGTGATAATACTAGCGTAAATGTCGGGGGCAATATCTCAGGAAGTAATATAACTTTCGATCTTGGTAATAATAAAGTTACTTATACAGGCTCTGCTACCTCCTACCGGTGAGCTTATTATAAATGTCTTCTATGATACTATAAATGTAGGGCAAACAGGCAACGCTAATAGTGGTAATATAGTACTCGCAAGCGGTAGTACCTTTGATTTATCAAATGTTTCTTCAATTAAAGTATTTTTAACTGCACAAAATAATCCGTTTGCTATTGGGCAAGGTAGTGCTTATCCTATCATCACCACGGCAGGAGGTAATATCATAGTTGGTAATGCTGTAAGCTTACCGTTTAATGTAACCGCTAATGAAGGTGGTTTTGTCAGATGGCAAATTACAGGTAATTCCTTTGTACTTTTAACGATAGAACCAACAGGAGATGTAACAATAGATAATATCATCAAAATTTTAATAAATACTACTGTTGGTAATGTTATAGTAAATACCCTTGTAGGGCAAAGATGAGAAGTCGTTGAACATCTATTACCTATAATTACAAAGACCTTCAAATGAAATACATAGAATAACTACTCCGCTTATTACCCCAATGGGGTCCTTCCGTCGGTTCGAGTGTTGGAGGTTTTAACCCTCTACAGCCGCTACCAACTAGCGGTAGTGTAGTTAACAATATATATGTTCTGCCTACCACTCCGGGCAGCTACGACGTAACACCTAGCAATCCGGTGGGATATAATACTCCGACTACTCCGGTTACAGGCACAGGCGAATTTGGTCCTAACGGTCCTGCTAATGTCGGAGGCAATCCTTACGGTCCGAATGCTTCGGTCGTAACGACTCCAACCTCAAACGTAGGCGCTAACCAGTTATCAACTGGAGGAGGCGGTAGCTTTGGAGGTACTACGGGTTATAACAGTCCGTCAACAGGTGGCTCAAGCTACAATAGTTCAGTTTTCGGTTCGGATGTATACAGTCCATCAACGGCTGCTAGTGGTTAGAGTGGTGCCGGTGGCTCAAGTTATAATAGTCCTGCTGCAACCGGTATTGCTCCTGCTAATAGCGGTAACTCTTCAGCACAAGGGAGCAGTTCTAGTTTGGGAGGTACAACTAAAGGCGGTGTAACCAACAGCGGAAGTAGTCCATACGGTAATAGCTGTAATTCTAAAGCAACAGGTGTTTCTCCCGCTAATAATAGTAACGGCATGGGAAGTAGTTCCGGTAGCGATATGTCTGCTATAGGTAGTAGCCGAGATAATTCTGCAGGTACAAGTAGCGGTGGAAGCTCAGGTAGCGGAATAAGTCGTGCTAAAGCGAATGACGGCTTTAATGCTGCACAAGATAATACTAGTATCGCTAATCAAAAAGTAAGGGAGAGAATTAAGGCTCTTGAAGATGAAAATAACAATGCTACGAATCCTACAGCAGAAGATGCTACATCACGTAAGAGAGGTGTAGCTGTCGGAGGCGGGAAAGTAAAGCTAATAATTCCATTTACGGGGTATGGGCTAGCCTATATTACGGTAAGGCAGTACAAAAAGCCTTTAACGGACTTTATAAAGCTAAATCTACCGGTGGCTCAATCGGGATTGATACCGTTATAAACGATAATATAGTTCTGGGTGCTGCTTATTAGAGTCGATACGAAGTTACGTAAAATGCTAAAGCCGGCAATACTACTAAGGTCAGAACTAATATGGGCTCTATATACGGTTTATATAGCTTTATAAATAACCTATTTATAGAAGGCGTAACCATCTATGCACGAAGTGATATTAAAACTAATGAACTACGTAATATTATAGGCGGTTATGAAACAGCACACGGTAAATATAATTCAACTTTTTATAGCGGTCAAGTAGTTGGGGGTTATAATTATCTATGGAAAGAAACTTCATTTGCACCGATGGCAGGAATCAGGCTTACTAAGATTAAAGATTTCGGTTATCAGGAATACGGTACTTCTTTCCAAAACCTAACTATTCAGAAACGTCAATATAACAAGGGTATACTCGGCGGTGAAATTAAGACAACCTACTATAAGGATGAATGCATAATTAGACTGCAAATTCATGCCTTTATTAATTACGATTTCAAAGGTAAAACACCGGCAATCGTTGCAGATCTTAACGGTCTTAATGAGCCTCTACCGGTACTGGCACCTAAACCTACTAAAATGCTATATGATTTAGGGGTAGGTGCAGTAATTAAGAAGGGTAGAATTGGGTACGGAGTGCATTACAGTCTGAACTTAGCTAAAAAATACCATGCCCAGTTCGGTACGCTAAGATTTAAAGTAAACTTCTAAAAACCCGCATCAATTAAGAATAAGGATTTTAAAATCCTTATTCTTAATTACACACCGAATAGCGGATTACTATATAATCAGCTGTTTGCATAAAATTAAATAATAAGTTGAATTTATACAAGGATTATCATATTAATATCTGTAATTATTTTTTGGGAACTGCGATAGTTTTTATGGTAATTGCATGTAGTTTTTTATTTAATATTTCAGACAGGGCGTTTTTTACTAATTTATGTTGATTAATTAAAGAAAGTCCATTAAATTGAACATCTGATATTTCTAAGGCATAATGGTCTTGATCTCCTACTAAATCAGTAATTTTCATTGTACTGTTTGGAAATGATTCTTTAAGTATTTTTTCTAACTCTTCTACAGCTATTGCCATTATTTTATCAATATTAATTTAAGTATTAATTAAAGTTTTTTTGCTTAAAGTAAAGCTTTATATGAATTTTTATTATAGAATTTTAAACATTCATTGATAAAATCGACTCTTATGCATATAATAATTAATATTATTATGTCATTCTATTAATTATTATGAAAAAAGAAACTGAAGAATTAAAATTATTTATCTTAGAATGTTTAAGTGAGAAAAAAGCAGAAGATATTGAGGTAATTGATTTAACAGGAAAACATAAATTAGCCGATTATATTATATTTGCTAGCGGTCGTTCGACTAAAAATGTTGGAGCAATTGCTGAATATGTAGCTTTAGAATTAAAAAATAATGCTGGTATAAATAGTAATATTGAGGGGCTTGGTAAATCAGAATGGGTACTCATAGATGCCGGTACTATTTTAATTAATATTTTTTATCCTGAAGTACGGGAGCATTTTAAGTTAGAAGAAATTTGGAAAAGATGAACGATCATATTCTTATTAACGTTATAATTTTACTCGGTACTGCGGTTTTTATCGTGGCTATACTTAAGCGTCTTAGATTAAGTCCGGTACTTGGTTACTTAATTGCCGGAGCTGCAATAGGTGATCACGGTTTAAAAATCGTAACATATGACCAAACTAAGTTACTAGGTGAACTTGGTGTAGTATTTCTATTATTTGCGATAGGACTTGAGTTATCCTTCGAGCGATTAAAAGCTATGAGACGATATGTATTTGGTCTCGGTAGTTTGCAAGTGTTAACAACCGCTATAGTAATTGCCGGTGCAATGGTGCTTATAGACGGCAATAGTAGTGCGGCTATTATTACCGGCGGTGGCCTGGCCCTTTCATCTACAGCACTTGTTATGCAGGTTATTGAGGAAAATCGTAGTCAATCAACGCAAATAGGAAGAGTTTCTTTAGCTATTCTGTTACTACAAGATTTGGCCGTAGTGCCATTGCTTGTGATAGTTCCGTTACTTGCCGGTAACAATAAAGCCTCGCTTGCAGCGGCTCTTGGTATTGCACTCTTAAAAGCCGTAACAGCCTTACTTACAATATTTATTGTCGGTCGTGTTTTTCTTCGTCCTGTATTTTCATTCATTTCATCAGAAAGTAATAATGCAAGCGAGTTACCTATTTCGATGACTTTGTTAATAGTACTTTCTGCTGCTTGGGCTACCGAAACATTTGGTTTATCTTTAGCTCTAGGAGCGTTTGTTGCCGGAGTATTAGTTGCAGAAACTGAATTTAGATTGCAGGCAGAGGAAAGTATTTATCCTTTCAAAAGTTTATTTTTAGGATTGTTTTTCATGACCGTGGGTATGAATATCGATGCCCTAGAAATGTATGAAAAAATATCTCATATTCTTACTTTATCTATTGCTTTAATAGGTATAAAAACCTTAATCATAACGGCTTTTTGTATTTTATTCGGTTTTAATAAAGGAGTTGCTTTTTATTCAGGCTTATTATTATCGCAAGGTGGAGAGTTTGGTTTTATATTATTCAGTTTAGGTAAAGATAGTGGAGTATTAGAAGAAAGTACTGCCGATATATTATTACTCGTAGTTACTTTTACTATGGCACTTACTCCATTACTCGCAGCTTTAGGGCAAAAGATTGCTGAGAAAGTTGATAAAGGACTTGGTAAAACTCCGACTCAAATGATTGAGCTTGGGGCAAGAGATTTAACAAACCATATTATTATTGCCGGACTCGGTAATACCGGTAAAATGGTAGCAAGAGTTTTGGAAGCGGAAGGTATAAGTTACGTAATACTTGATTTAGATGATGATAGAGTAAAAGAAGAGCTATCAAACGGTTTGCCGGTTTTTAAAGGTGATGTATCGCAAGCCGATACTCTAAAGGCATTAGGTACGGAAAGAGCATTCGCTATAATACTTACTATGAATAATCAAGTAACTATCAAGAAATCGCTTAAAACAATTAGTGGTAATTATCAGGATATACCGGTTGTCGTTAAGTTAAAAAATTTAAAAAATGCTAGAGAGTTTTATGATTTAGGTGCCACAACTATTATTCCAGAAAGTTATGAGACTGGATTACAAATAGGTGGAACAGTCCTAAAAAATATAGGTATTAGTGAGCAGGAAATTAATAGAATAAAAGTACAATTTAGGCTTGGTAATTATATAATAGCAAAAAAAGAGGATGCTTTATCTGAAGCGGAAGATAATGATTAAAATTCTTATTACTTTAATTATTGTAATATTATCAACAACAATTAATGCCGATAATAAAAAATTGCCTATTCCGAGATTTGTTTCAATAAAATCTAATGAAGTAAATGCAAGGAGCGGACCAACTACTAAATCTGCCGTAGAATGGGTTTTTGTTCAAAAAGGTGAACCGGTAGAAATAACTGCAGAGTACAAGCAATGGCGACAAGTACGTGACATTAACGGCGAAGGTGGTTGGATACATTCAAGCGTTTTATCAGGTAAAAGATCAGTAGTTATTACTTCTGATAAGGAAATAGAACTTACCAAATCCGCAGACCATAAAAGCCGAGTTATAGCAAAATTAATGCCAAAAGTTCGTTGTAGTTTGAAAAAATGTAAAGAACAATTCTGCCAAATTACATGTAAGGATTACACAGGTTGGATTTCCAAGAAAGTAATTTGGGGAGTGTATGATGATAATGATAGGTATTAATAGGCTTCTTACCTCCTTCTAAAGGTAATTTGTACGTCAATCCGTTACTCGCATCCTCACGTACTTTTATGTACGCTGCAGTGCTGTGTTCCGTGTTTCCTTCAAGTGCCTCTTTATAAGATAGGTGATACAAGAAGCCTAGTACCGATAATAAATTGTAAAAGTAATGTACTGCCTGAAGTTAATTTGCTAATAAAGATTTACCAAAGATATAATTATTTATCCAAAGATATTTAGACAGTACAAATGATGTCGCATTTAAAAAACTATTTAGCGATAAAGTAAAATTAATAAATTTATTGACCTCTCTTCTTAGGTTATCGCAAGGAGATAGAATCATAGATTTAAGCTATATAACTACTGAACAGTTACCTGTATTTCTTGAAGGGCAAAGAAGTTTGTTCGATATAAAAGTTAAAGATGAAACCGGTAGATGGTATATAATCGAGATGCAGCGTAAAATGGAGAAAGATTATCTTAATAGAACGCAGTTTTACGGTTGTTATACCTACGTTAGTCAAATTAAGAAGGGTATGAAACATAAGGATTTATTACCGGTAGTAATAATTTCTCTCATAGGAGCAAAAGCTTTGCCTGATGAATTGCCGTATATTAGCTATCATCATATAAAAGAAAGCAATACCCATAAATAATATTTGTTTTCATTAACTTATGTATTTATTGAACTAGGGAAGTTTAAAAAAATGATCTTAAAGATGATACCGATGAATGGTTGCATTTATTAAAATATGCTTCGCAAGCACAAGAACCGCCAAAAGAGATTAAAAATGAAATTGTGTTATCGGCATATGCAAGTTTAGAGCAATATAAATGGACAGAACAAGAGCATGATGATTATTTTAGAGCTGAAATGGCTATATAACAAGCAATAGACAAGTTTGAAGAAAAGTTTAATGCCGGGATGGAGAAGGGCATAGAAAAAGAGAAAATTGAAACTGCAAAAGAAATGCTAATAGAGAATGAGCCTATAGAGAAAATAGCACAATATATTAAGCTTACAATAGAAGAAATAAAAAAGCTAAAAGCAGAAAAATATAAAGTATAGATATTTAAATGAAAACCACCTTGCCCGAACGTTCTCTTAAAATTAGAGCAAGGCTTAATTTTATAGTGCAGCAGATTTTAGATATTGCACAGGAAAAATCGCTATGATTATCTTGTACAGCTCTTTTGCTAGAGGCGATTGGGTACATGATCTACCTTACGGCTATCATAGCGATACTGATATTTTGATAATTCTGAAAAAAGGTAAATATAAAGGATACACTGCTTTAAGATTAAAAGATAATATAAATATATAAGATTAGAAAACACAGGAATAATAAACCCTAAGCAAATTATTCCGTATTATTCAAGAATATCGATAATTCTAGAGTCAATAGAGGAAATAAGTAGGCAGTTAGAAAAAGGACGTTATTTTTATACCGATATAAAAAAAGAAGGTATTCTTTATATATGATAGCGGTGAATTTATACTTAGCGAGGCTAAAGATTTATCTTGGAGCGATTGGTAGAGGTAAAGGTTTTTTAAAAGGGGCAACTACTTATTTAAGCGATTTGTAGTATGCTTTTTATCAGCCTTTGCCCTTCATCAAGCTACGGAAAGTCTTTACAGTACTATTTTATTAGTTTCCTCAAACTACAAACCTCAATTACATAATTTATAAGAACTAGGTAGCATGGCAGGAAATTATGACAATGAATTATGGAGTGTATTTCTTCAATTAACCGAAGAACAAAAAAAGTGTTTTGAGCTTCTTGAAAAAGCTTATGTTGATGCAAGATATGATAAAAACTATAAAATTACTAAAGAACAGCTGCTTTGTCTTATTGAAAGAATAGAAAAATTAAAAGAAATCACCGCAAGAATCTGTACAGCAAGAATTAATCCGTAAGGATTGAGTGTCATTACTAACTCAGCATTACCTGCCTGGATACCGAGTCGTCATTGCAAGCGACTGCAAGGAGCGTAGCAATCTAGCAAAAATAATAAAAATCTAAATATTAGCATTTTTAACTGGATTGCTTCGTCAAAACTTGCAGTTTTTCCTCGCAATGACGGGGCTTTTAAAGATATCTATAGTTATTGAGCAATGCCCATTAAGGTTTTAGTTTAAAGATTGATATAAATATAGTATAATATAAAACTTTAGTATATTCGATGAACTGCAAAAATTGGCTGAGTCGTTCTACAAGAGCTTCGGTTCTCGCGTATTACGTTATACGCAGCTCATCTTGCCTTGTGCACTTCCTCGCTCTTTTTGAATTTGATCTTCGTATACTAGGCTTTTAGTTTAAAGATATATATAAAATTATGAGTAAGAAGCTTTATATTAAGACCTACGGATGTCAGATGAATGTTTATGATTCCGTTAAGATGCAGGATTTACTTTATCCCTTTGGCTATGAACCTACTGAAAATATTGAAGCAGCAGATGTTATTATTCTAAATACTTGTCATATCAGAGAGAAAGCAGCTGAGAAAACTTATTCTGAACTCGGTCGTATTAAGAAACTACAAGATACCAGAACAAAACAAGGTTTAAGTTCTGCAATAATAGTTGTAGCCGGTTGTGTTGCACAGGCGGAAGGGGAGGAGATTTTTACAAGAACTCCTTATGTTGATATTGTTGTCGGTCCGCAATCTTATTATAACCTACCGGAATTAATCTCAAAAGTCGTTAGACATGAAAAACACTTAATCGATCTGGATTTTGTTGAAGAAGCAAAATTTGATCAGCTACCTGAGCAATTATATCCGCAAGGAACAATTGCCTTTATATCGGTACAGGAAGGGTGCGATAAATTTTGTACTTTCTGCGTAGTACCTTATACTAGAGGTGCTGAATTTTCAAGAAATGTAGAGCAGGTTTACAGAGAAGCACTAAAAGTAGTTAGTAGCGGTGCTAAAGAAATTATGTTACTTGGACAAAATGTCAATGCATATCACGGTAAAGGTCCTGCAGATAAAATATTTAGTCTAGCCGATTTACTCAAACATCTAGCACAAATTCCCAATTTAGAGAGATTACGTTATACCACCTCACACCCGATAGATATGAATAATGATCTAATAAAGCTGTACGGCACCGAACCTAAATTAATGCCGTTTCTACATCTACCGGTGCAGTCAGGTTCAAATAAAATATTAAAAGCCATGAACCGCAAACATGATCGGGAATATTATTTTGATATAATTAATCGCTTAAGAGAAGCAAGGCCTGATATAGTGTTATCCTCTGATTTTATTGTCGGGTTTCCCGGTGAAACAGATGAAGATTTTGAAGATACATTAGATTTGGTCCGTAGAGTAAAATACGGTCAGTGTTATTCGTTTAAATATAGCCCACGTCCCGGCACACCTGGTGCAACTAGAACCGACCAAATACCTGAACATATAAAATCAGAGAGATTAACTATATTACAACAAGAACTCATGGCTCAGCAACTAGCTTTTAATACAAGTTGTGTTGGTAGTACTATGAAAGTTCTATTTGATCGCAATGGTAAATTCGACGACCAGATAATAGGTAAAACTCCATACATGCAGTCCGTATATATCCAAAACCCTAATAAATCTTTACTTGGTAAAATCATTGATGTAAAAATTACTAAGGCTTCACTTAATAGTTTAACCGGCGAAATATAAGTCATGTATAAATCTCTTCTTTTTTGTTTAAAAATTTTTGTCTTCCTTATTTTAGTAGGTTGCGGGATTACTGCTTATATAATATACCACTATTCACGTGATTTGCCTGATTACTCACAGCTTGCACGTTATTATCCGCCGTCGGTAACGCGTATTTATTCCCGTGACGGCAAATTAATGGAGGAGTACGCTTTTGAACGTCGTGTGTTTGTACCGATTAATAGCGTACCGAGTTCGCTAATAGAAAGTTTTATTGCAGCTGAGGATAAGAATTTCTATAACCATCCCGGCGTTGATTTGTTTGGAATAGTTAGAGCGGCATTTTTAAACATATCTAATTATTTACATAATAGGCGTATGGAAGGAGCGTCTACCATTACTCAGCAAGTGGTTAAAAATTTTCTGCTAACTAACGAAGTTTCTCTTGAACGTAAGATTAAAGAAGCGATTCTTGCTTATATGATTTCAAGAGTATTTACTAAGGATCAAATTTTAGAATTATATCTTAATCAAACATTTTTTGGTCGTGGTGCATACGGTGTTGCGGTAGCTGCACAAAATTATTTTAATAAATCCGTAGAGGAACTTACTATTGCAGAATCAGCTTTTATTGCGGCACTGCCTAAAGCCCCTTCCGAACTTAATCCTGAGAGAAACTATGCTAGAGTAAAAGCTCGTCGTGATTACGTAATAGCACGTATGTTTGAAGATGGTTATATAACAAGAGATGCTGCGAAAGAAGCTATGGATAGCCCGATAGTTTTACGTAAACGAGCTAAGGAAGAAACTGTTACGGCAGATTATTATGCTGCACAGGTCAGAGAAGAAGTAATTAGGATGTTAAATAGTCAGGAAGAATTTTATACCGGAGGTCTTACTATCATTACTTCTTTAGATGCAAAGATGCAGCAATTAGCTGAAAACTCTCTAAGAAAAGGTCTAAGGGAGTTTGATAGAAGGCGTGGTTTTAGAAAGCCTATAGCTAATATTTCTCTTGATAATTGGCAAGGAGAGCTAAAAAAACTACCGACTCCTCCATCGCTTTTAGAGTATAAATTAGCTGTAGTTCTAGATGTAGCCGATAATCATGTAGAGATTGGACTTATAGACGGCAGCAAATCTAAGATGCCTATTGCTGAAATGAAATGGGCAAGAAGTAATCTTAAATCAGTTAAGACCTTGCTTAAAAAAGGTGATGTGATAGTGGTTGAGGCTATAAAAGAGGGGTATGCTCTTCGTCAGATTCCTGAAGTAAACGGTGCTATTATGGTTATGAACCCAAATACCGGACAGGTACTTGCAAGCGTTGGCGGTTATGATTTTTCCACAAGTAAATTTGATAGAGTAACTCAGGCACTGCGTCAACCCGGTTCTTTGAGTAAAACCTTTGTTTATTTAGCAGCTCTTGAAAACGGTGTTAAGCCGAATCAGATTTTTAATGATGGACCTATTGAGATTTCGCAAGGTCCAGGGATGCCTAGTTGGCGTCCTAAAAATTATGAGGGTAAGTTTTTAGGTGAAATCACTATGCGTACTGGTCTTGAAAAATCTCGTAATCTTATAACCGTAAGAGTTGCAACTGCCGTAGGACTTACAAAAATCGTTGATATAATTAAGCGTTTCGGTATTAATAATGAACCAAAAAAAGTTTACTCTATGGTACTTGGGTCAATTGAAACCACACTTAGCAGAATGACTAATGCTTATGCAATTATTGCTAACGGCGGTAAAAAAGTGGAGCCTCATTTTGTAGAATTAATTAAAGATCGTAACGGTAAAATTATTTATAGGCGAGATGATAGAGAATGTCTTGCTTGTAATGTTTCGGATAGTAATTTAGATACCGCAATATTAGAAATACCGAAAGAATATATCTATAGAGTTACGGATGAAGCTAGTGATTATCAAATTACTTCGTTTTTAACCGGAGCAATAGATAGAGGTACCGGTTATGCTGCGAAGAAGTTAGGGAAAATTATCGGCGGAAAAACCGGTACTAGTAACAATAGTAAAGATACATGGTTTGTAGGTTTTACACCCACAATAGTAGTCGGCAGTTATGTGGGTTATGATACACCGCAAGAGCTTGGAAAAAGAGCAACAGGCTCAAACGTAGTATTACCGATTTTTATTGATTTTATGAGTAATGCTTATAAGGATAAGCCATCGCTGCCTTTCAAAGTTCCAGATTCAATTAAGCTAATCGCCGTAGATAGAGCAACTGGTAAAATTACACCAAGCGGTACTGTTATAGAAGCATTTAAAGTAAATAATGTTCAGATGCTTGAGAATGAATGTATGATTGATAATCAAGATAATAATGATATTTTTGATTATGTACCGAGTAAGGAAGATCAATCGCAGGAAATTTACTAAACTGTATAATTAGTTTAAGCCGATGTCATTCCATGTTCTCTATGTCATGCCCGCGGAAGCGGGAATCCAGGGTGCACGATAAATCGAACTTTTAATTTTTAAAATTTGCTGTATTGCTGCTTTTTTCCTGGATTCCCGCTTCCGCGGGCATGACATCGGTATCATACAACAAAACCACCTATTTTTATTTTAACCTATGAAAAAAATTATTTTATATCTCACTGCCCTAATATCACTTACTATAACTTTTATAACTCAAGCGGATTGTTTTTTAGTTAATGAAAATTATAAAACAAGAAGGTAATTGTGAGTCTCGTTATGCTCCATGCTCAACATTTAAAATTGCTATAAGTTTAATGGGTTATGATGATGGGTTTTTAATTTATGAAACTCATCCAAAATGACCTGTTAAAGCAGGATATGCTGACTATCTTGAAGTTTGGAAACAATCCCAAACACCTAAAGATTGGATGAAGAATAGCTGTGTTTGGTATTCTCAGATTATTACTAAAGAATTAGGTATTGAAAAATTTCGTGATTATGTAACATAATGTGATTATGGTAATCGTGATATTTCAGGAGGAGATAAAGGCAAGAATAACGGTTTAACTAATGTATGGCTTTCTAGTGCTTTAGAAATTTCACCGTAAGAACAATTAGCTTTTCTTCAGAAACTAGCAGAGAATAAATTGCCTGTAAGTGTTCAAGCCCAAGAAATGACTAAAAATATTTTGTTTATTGAAGATTTTGTAGATTGTTGGAAGCGTTACGGTAAAACAGGTAGTGGTAATAAACTTAGCCAAGATAGAACTGTAAAGTTAAAGGATCGTAAAATTGGATGGTTTATAGGTTGGCTACAAAAAAATGACAGAACAGTTTTCTTTGTACATTTCATTGAAGATAATAAAAATTATTATTCTTATGCAGGGCAACGTTCTAAAGAAGCAGCGAAAGAAAAGCTAAAAGAATTGATAAATCAAGAATTGAAATAAATCTCAATTTTTATTTTCGAGGAACAACCAACAGTGAATTTGCTATTGGTTGTTGATTAAAAAGCAATACTCTAGGTTATCTATACTAAAGTACCTTCTTCTTCATAGGAGACTCCGGTCATATCTACCACAGCATGATCATTATCAAGTAGAGTGTTATTTTCAGTAGTAACATCTTCATTAATTTCAGCAGCAAGTTTTTCAGCTTCAATTTCATCAATATATTGTTTTAATTTAGCTTTTGTTGCGTTTTTATTTCTAACATACCAAGTTACCCCTACACCTATTATAACAGCTATGGAGGCAACTACAGCTGTGCCAATGCTTATATATTGAGCAACTAAGGAATTATCGTTATCACTCTCATCAAACATATTTTCTTGAAAGTTGTAAGTTGTATTGAAAGCAGTATTAGTAAGGTTTGCTACGGTGTTATTAATTAAATTTATTCCCGTTTCAGTCTCACTTTCGGTGTTATCGGAAAAGATTGATTCAGAAATTTCGGCAGTAGAGCTTGTTATTGTGTTATTAATCGGATTAGCTGCTATTTCAGATAAGTCTTTTGTTATGAGTTCTGATAAGTTTTCTATTGTGTTAGTACCTTGAGTAGTGCTAGATATCGGGTTAGATATTAAATCCTTTATTTCTGAAGCAATTCCATTCAAATTATTTCCTTTAAGTACCTCAAATATTTTGCATCCTTTACTATAACCTATAGTAATAGGGTTATTAGTTGCTGCAGTATTAAGTATATACTCAATAGTAGGGTTTTAAATTTTAGTATAATTTTGTGGATCAAAATAATAACGAAAATTTTCTTGACATATTTTCATCAATGCTTCCTCATACATAAAAGTATTATCACCTTGTTTTTTTTAATATATAATCTCGTATATTGTCTCCATTATCATTAACTGCAGTAATAATAGCCTCGTCTATAGTGAGTTAACGCTTTCTTTATTTTGAAAAACCCTCTAAATATTAGGTGCATGATATCGTTATTTAATAATTCAATTCCTTTGCTATACTCCATCGTTGCCATATTGTTTTTAGGACAATTCGATACAATTAAATTTTTTGTAGTAGGATCTATATAATAATTTTCTCCGTTATATCCTATTTGAAGCATATTATATTCTTGATCTCCAATTGTTGCTCTTACTGTTGTAGTAATTCTTGCCACAGTGGTTCAAAATGAAGTTAATTGATGTATCATTTTGCTATTCCTTTGGATTTTTAAAATTGAAGGGCATAATCAGCAGTACTTATTTGATAGTCAAGAAATTATTAACAAAAATTAATAATTAATATATAATCATTGCAATTAGGTGAAATTATATAAATTTCAATATCGCTTGAAGTATCTAAAGAAATGTTATAAAGTCAAAAAGTTCATAGAAATTTAAGGGTATTATGCAAGTAGTAAAAGCTTTAGAACAAATTTTAGCAGATAGCTATGCTTTATATTTTAAAACACAAAATTATCATTGGAATGTAGAAGGAGCAGAGTTTAGAAGTCTACATTTATTATTTGAGGGGCAGTATGAAGATTTAGCTGAAAGCTTAGATGAGCTTGCTGAAAGAATAAGAAGTTTAAATGCTAAAGTTCCCGCATTATCAGATTTAATAAAACTTGCATCTATAGATGAGGCAAATCTAAACGCAACGGCAAATGAAATGCTTAAAAGTCTAACAAAAGATCAAGATATTATTAGAGATACATTATATAAGGGACTCAAAGTAGCACAAGCAGAGGGCGATGAGGGTACAGCCGATATGATTATTGGACGAATTAAGGTGCATGAAAAGAATAAATGGATGCTGAAGAGTAGTATACTCTAGTGTCATTTCCATTTTCGTCATTGCAAGCGACTGAAAGGAGCGTAGCAATCTCAGGAGATAGTGTATGATTCCTGAGATTGCTGCGTCGATGCTGTGCATCTCCTCGCAATGACGTTAATGTTCATAACAAACAAACTAACAAAATAAAAATAAAATGGAACAATATGATGTAGCCGTTATAGGCGGTGGTCCAGGTGGGTATGTTGCAGCAATTAGAGCAGCACAATTAAAGAAAAAAGTTGTATTAATAGAAAAAGAGCATTTGGGTGGGGTATGTCTTAATTGGGGGTGTATACCGACTAAATCCCTGCTTAAATCTGCTGAGGTTTTTGAATATATAAAACATGCTAAAGATTATGGAATTGATGCTAAAGGTGCTGAAATCAACATTAAGAAAATAGTCGAACGCTCAAGAGAGATTTCAAATAAGCTTGCAGGCGGTGTTAAATTACTACTGAAAAAAAACAAAGTGACCGTGATAGATGGAGTAGCAAGTCTTGCAGGAAATAAGGTAATAAATATAAATGATAAACCTACAGTAAAAGCAGGAAATATTATTATAGCTACCGGCGCAAGATCTAGGGTTTTAAAAGGCTTTAAGCCTGACGGTAAACAAATTTGGACTTCTAAAGAAGCTATGATACCGCAGCATGTGCCGAAATCTATGATTATTGTCGGCTCAGGTGCAATCGGTATAGAATTCGCTTCGTTTTATAATAGTATTGGTGTGGATGTTACCGTAATTGAGGCACATAATAGAATATTGCCTGCTGAAGATATGGAAATTAGCGGAATCGCTCATAAGAACTTTGAGAAGAAAGGTATAAAAATTATTACAAATGCTAAGTTAATTAAGCAAACAAAATCAAAAGATAAGATAGAAGTTGAGTTAGAGTTAGCAGATAAAACACAAAAATTACAAGCTGAAATTTTACTTATGGCAGTAGGTATTACAGCTAATACGGAAAATTTAGGTCTTGAGAAAACAAAAATTAAAGTAGAAAACGGCTATATAACTACTAACGGGTTAATGCAAACTGCGGTATCAGGAATTTATGCTATAGGCGATGTAGCAGGAGTGCCTTGTTTAGCTCATAAAGCAAGCCATGAAGGTATTATTGCAGCGGAAAGCATAGCGGGCTTAAAACCGCATACTATTAATAAACATAATATTCCTGGTTGCACTTATTCTTCGCCGCAAATAGCAAGCGTCGGTTTGACTGAAGAAGCAGCAACAACCTTAGGTTATGAACTTAAAATAGGCAGATTTCCTTTTATAGCTAACGGTAAGGCTTTAGTAAGCGGTGATAGCGATGGCTTAATTAAAACTATATTTGATGCTAAGACGGGTGAGTTGCTTGGAGCTCATATGATAGGTTCGGAAGTTACGGAATTAATACAAGGATATGTGGTGTCAAAAAATTTAGAAGGAACGGAGTTGGATTTAATTAACACTATCTTCCCGCATCCGACTTTATCGGAAATGATGCATGAATCAGTATTCTCTGCTTATGATAGGGCAATACATATATAATACTCGATGAACTTCAAAAATTGGCTACGTCGTCTTATAAGAGCTGTGGTGCTCACGTATTAAGTATATGCTCCGCTCCTCGCCTTATAGACTCCTTGCTCTTGTTGAAGTTGATCTTCGTATATACGTTTCATTTTACTTCGGAGATATAAATTAAGAAAATGAACAAAGGTAATTTAATCAAGAATTATGCAGTAGCGTTATTTAATAACGCTATGGTTGATAATATACAAGATAAGATCTTTGAAGAAATTACTTATATAAACCGTATAATTACCGATAATTTTGATATTAGAGAGTTCCTATTTTCTCCTATAGTAAATAAGAACGACAAAATTAACGCCGTTAATTCATTAGCAAAAAATATCAAAATTAGCACAATAGTACAAAATTTTTTATTGTTATTGGTAAAAAATTCGCGTACTGCTATTTTATCTAATATAGTAGATGCTTATAATACTTTACTATATGAAAGTAAAAACATAAAGATAGTTCAGGTTATTTCTGCAAATAAGTTACAACCTAAAGAGCAGGAGTGGATTAAATCTCGTATAGAAAAAGAATTAAATCAAAAAACAGAAATATTATTTGATATAGATAATACTATTATTGGCGGTATTGTAATTAAATATGATAGTATGTTGCAAGATTACTCAATAAAAGGTAGTTTAGAGAAAATAACGAAAGCTTTAAAAACAGTTAATATTGCTGTATAGATATTTATATAGTCATTGCGAGGAAATTACGCAGTAATTGACAAAGCAATCTCAGGATATTTTATGAGATTGCCACGAGGCCTACGGCTGCTCGCAATGACGACTCGGTATCCACACGGGCAATGCTCGTTCGCAATGACAAGAAAATTAGGAGACATAAACCACATGAAACTAAAGCCTATTGAAGTAGCTGAAATATTACAAAAGGAAATAGCTAATATTAATTGCTTAAGTGAGCTTGAGGAAGTAGGGCAGGTAATAACCGTCGGTGACGGTATAGCCCAAATTTACGGTCTTGCTAATGTAAAATCCGGTGAAGTAGTAGAATTTAAATCTGGTGTTAAGGGCCTTGTTTTAAACTTGGAAAACGATAGTGTCGGTGCTGTAATTATGGGGGATGATCACCAAGTACAGCAAGGTGATAATGTCAAAAGAACTAAAGAAGTTTTAGAAGTACCGGTAGGAAAAGCTTTGCTTGGTCGTGTTGTTGATGCTCTAGGTAATCCTATTGACGGCAAAGGCGATATTGCAAGTAAAGAGTACAGACATATCGAGATGAAGGCTCCGGGGATAATAGAAAGAACGAGCGTGAGTGAACCCGTACAAACCGGAATAAAGGCTATAGATTCGTTAATCCCAATAGGTAGAGGACAAAGAGAGTTAATAATCGGTGATAGGCAAACTGGAAAAACAGCTATAGCCGTTGATACTATTATTAATCAAAAACAAGCTCATTCACTTACTAATGAAAGTGATAAAATTTATTGTATTTATGTAGCTATTGGGCAGAAAAGATCAAGTGTTGCACAAATAGTAAAAAAACTAGAAGATGCCGGAGCCATGGACTATACACTCATTGTTTCGGCTACTGCTTCGGAAGCTGCAGCTCTTCAATTCATTGCCCCTTATTCTGCCTGTAGTATGGGCGAATATTTTCGTGATAACGGCATGCACGCACTTATTATTTATGATGATTTAAGTAAGCATGCCGTTGCATATAGACAAATCTCATTATTACTTAGAAGACCTCCCGGGCGAGAAGCCTATCCCGGCGACGTGTTCTACCTGCATTCAAGGTTGCTTGAGCGTGCTGCTAAAATGTCAGAGGAAAAAGGCAGCGGTTCACTTACTGCTCTTCCTATAATCGAAACGCAGGCAGGTGATGTATCCGCATATATCCCAACAAATGTTATTTCGATTACCGACGGTCAAATTTTCTTAGAAAGTGAGCTATTTTATAAAGGCGTAAGACCTGCCGTTAATGTTGGTATTTCGGTAAGCCGTGTTGGTTCTGCAGCACAAATAAAGGCTATGAAGCAGGTAGCAGGTTCGGTAAAGCTAGAGCTTGCTCAATTTAGAGAGCTTGAGTCTTTCTCGCAATTTGGATCAGATTTAGACCCTGCCACTAAAGCACAAATCGATCACGGTAAAAGATTAGTTGAGATATTAAAACAAGCTCAATATCATCCTTTTCCGGTAGAAGAACAAATAGTAAGTCTTTATGTCGGCACTAAGAAATATTTAAATGATGTCCCGCTTCAGAAAGTAAAAGAATTTGAAGATAAAATGCTTACGGAGATAAGGTTAAATAAAAAAGATATTTTGGAATCAATAAAAAACGAGCAATGTATAACCGAAGAAACCGAGCAGAAACTGAAAGCATTTTTAGAAAACTTCGTTAAGGAATTTGTTAAATAAGATGATGTTGTTTTTGTGTGGATACTAAATCGTCATTGCGAGTGACTGAAAGGAGCGTGGCAATCTCAGGAGATTTGACGAGATTGCAACAAAGCTTCGTTCCTCGCAATGACATAAAAATACTAAATAAATATGTCAAATTTAAAGCAGTTAAGAACTAGAATTAAAAGCGTTAAATCTACACAAAAGATTACTAAAGCAATGCAACTAGTATCAGCTTCTAAAATGGCAAAAATAAAGAGTCAAATAGCCAATTCAAATTTTTATATTGAGGCTGTTAGTAAAATGATGTCTGCTATATTATCAATTGATATGTATGAGTTATCTATAGAAGAGCAGAAATTTTTTAATACCGTGCCGAATAAAGCAAATTTATTGATAGTTATGACATCACAGCGTGGTTTATGCGGAACGTTTAATTACAGTATAATTCAGCAAGTTAAGAATGATATTAAAGAGTTAGAAAATAAAGGCGAACAAATAAAACTTATCATTATTGGAAAAAAAGGTTACGAAGCACTAAAAAGGCAATATGTAAATTATATTGATAGTTATTTTGAGTTACCCAAAATTCATGATGAAAATCTGATGCTACAAGTAAAACAAAAAATTATGTCGGCAGTAGAAAATCTAGAAGTTAGTAATTGTGTTATATATTTTAATAAATTTAAGAACGCAATGACTCAAATTATGACTAGACAACAGATTTTACCAGTAGCAAAATATCAGGATGATTCTATGATAGATAATCCTATAGTTAATTTAGTCGGATTCGGATACAAGGAACGAGGAGCGAAGCCTATAAATAATAGGAAAGCGACGAGTGACATAGTAGGCGAGTCCAAATCAATTGACTATAATTATGAATATGAGGGAGAAAATCTCATTTCTAATCTCATTAATTTATATGTGAATTCCCAAATAAATTATGCTTTACTACAAAGTAGAGCAAGTGAGGAGGGAGCTAGAATGACTGCTATGGAAAATGCAACAAATAATGCTAATGATTTAATAAGCAAGTTAGTTTTAAAGCTAAATAGATCAAGACAGGCTATTATTACTACGGAATTAATAGAGATTATAGCCGGTTCAGAAGCGGTTTAGATATACTCGTTTAATTTGCAAAATTGGCGTCGTTGTTTCATATTTTTTGATCCTCACGTGCTAGTATATACGCTGTCAAAAAATATGAAACGCCTTGCTCTTTTCCACATTAAACTGCGTCTATCTGTTCTTCATTTTATTTGTATTATATTTTTTAACAAAAGAAAAAATCATGACAAAAAATATTGGAAAAATTACTCAGATTATTTCAGCGGTGGTGGATGTAAAATTTACGAATAACGGTGAGTTACCGGAAATTTTAAATGCTCTAGAGTGCTATAACGATAAACAAAGGATAGTCCTGGAAGTAGCACAACATATAGGTGATGATACAGTGCGTTGTATTGCTATGGATTCTATGGAAGGGTTAGTGCGGGGCGTAGAAGTAATAGATACAGGCAGTCCTATTCGTATTCCTGTAGGTACTGAGACGCTTGGGCGTATTATGAATGTTGTAGGTGAGCCGATTGACGGTAAAGGAGACATTAAAAGCTCAAATATTTCTTCTATATATAAGCCTGCTCCTGATTTTACCAATCAGTCAACCGAGCGTAATATATTAGTCACCGGTATTAAAGTTATTGATTTACTTGCTCCTTATACTAAAGGCGGTAAAATAGGACTATTCGGTGGTGCAGGAGTCGGTAAAACCGTGCTTATAATGGAGCTTATTAATAACGTAGCTAAAGCACACGGCGGTTATACGGTATTTGCAGGAGTTGGTGAGAGAACTAGAGAAGGTAATGATCTTTACCATGAAATGATTGACTCGGGTGTTATTAACCTTGCAGAGCCTGAAAAGTCAAAAGTAGCTTTAGTTTATGGACAAATGAACGAGCCGCCGGGAGCAAGGGCAAGAGTTGCGTTAAGCGGTCTGACCATTGCCGAGAGTTTTAGAGATATGAATGAAGGGCAAGATGTTTTGTTTTTTGTAGATAATATTTTCCGTTTTACTCAAGCAGGTTCTGAAGTATCGGCGTTACTCGGTAGGATTCCGTCAGCGGTAGGGTATCAGCCTACTCTTGCAACCGATATGGGCGCACTACAAGAGCGTATTACCTCTACTAAGCATGGCTCAATAACTTCCGTGCAGGCTATATATGTACCGGCGGATGATTTAACTGATCCTGCTCCTGCTACTTCTTTTGCACATTTAGATGCTACAACGGTACTTAGCCGTCAGATAGCTGAGTTTGGGATTTATCCGGCAGTTGATCCGTTAGATAGTAATTCGCAGGTACTTGATCCGATGATTGTTGGTGAAGAACATTATAGTGTAGCAAGACAAGTGCAGCAGGTTTTACAAACTTATAAATCGTTGCAGGATATTATCACTATTTTAGGTATGGATGAGCTATCCGAAGAAGATAAACTAACCGTGGCACGTGCTAGAAAAATACAGCGTTTCTTATCGCAGCCTTTCCATGTCGCTGAAGTATTTACCGGAGCTGCAGGCAAATTTGTTAATCTAGCCGATACTATCGCAGGCTTTAAAGGACTTGTAGAGGGTAAATACGATGATTTACCGGAAGCTGCTTTTTATATGGTCGGAACTATAGACGAGGCTATAGAGAAGGCGCAAACGTTGAAGTGACGTTGATGTCATTCCCGCGTAGGCGGGAATGACGTAGTAATTTTACTATATTATTCTATGAACGCAACAATTCTAGTCAAAATAATTACTCCCTTAAGTATTGCATTGGAAAAGCAAGCAAAAATAGTAACAATGTCGGGTGAGGAGGGTATGTTTGGAGTGCTGCCGAGTCACGTTCCGATGATTGTTAGTTTAAAAGCCGGTTTAGTGCAGGTTTATATAGATGATATGCATAAATCCGAAAACACTTATCTTATTTCCGGCGGTGTAACCGAAGTAACGGCAAATTATATTAATATAGCTACGGAAACGGCTATTAACGTTACGAATTTAAGTGAAGCGGAAATAGCAACTAAGCTTCTCGATCTTCAAAAAACTTTATCAGATCAACATTAATTTGTTTGAAAAATCTACGTTTTGGGATAAGGTTATTTTAATGTCATGGCAAGGCTTTTTTCCGTCATTGCGAGGAGCGAGAAGTGATGCGGCAATCTTGTCAAACTTCCTGAGATTGCCAAGCAGTTCTACGGCTGCTCGCAATGACGATGTTTATTCCACATAATCAAGTGAGAAACAAATGTCAGAAGTACATAATTCAGAATATATACAAGAGTTATCAGTTGATAATACTTCATACAAAATTTACGATATAAATAAAGCGGCAAGCGATGTAGATCTTCCCTTAAAAAAGCTTCCATATAGTTTAAGAGTATTATTTGAGAATGTATTACGTTCTAATGGTTCAAAGCAAAGCTTACTTTTATTTAAAGAATGGCTAAAAACTAAAAAATCTGATGCGGAAATAGATTTTATGCCGGCAAGAGTTTTGATGCAGGACTTTACTGGTGTGCCTGCTATTGTAGATTTGGCGGCTATGCGTGATGCGATGCAGAAAATAGGAGGTGATCCATTAAAAATTAACCCGCTTATTCCTGTTGATTTGGTAATAGACCATTCCGTAAGCGTTGATTCTTATGCAGCTAAGGATTCATTCAATAAAAATGTTCAAATGGAAATGAAACGTAATATAGAGCGTTATGCATTTCTTAAATGGGGGCAGCAAGCATTTAATAATTTTAAAGTAGTGCCGCCGGGTACGGGTATTTGTCATCAGGTAAATTTAGAATATTTAGCAAAAGTCGTGTGGCATAAAGACGGCACCCTTTATCCTGATAGTTTAGTTGGAACGGATAGCCATACAACTATGGTAAACGGTTTATCGGTGCTTGGTTGGGGAGTCGGCGGAATAGAGGCAGAAGCTGCCATGCTAGGTCAACCTCTTACTATGATTCTGCCGGAGGTAATTGGGGTAAAACTAACAGGAAAATTAACAGGTATAGCTACCGCAACCGATTTAGTTTTAACCATTACCGAGATGTTGCGGAAAAAGAAAGTAGTAGGTAAATTTGTCGAGTTTTTCGGTGAGGGTCTTAAAAACCTAATGATTGCCGATCGTGCTACTATTTCTAATATGTCGCCTGAATACGGTGCTACTTGCGGCTTTTTCCCGATTGATCAAGAAACTATAAAATATCTAGAGCTAACAGGTAGAGAAAAAACGCAAATCAGATTAGTAGAGCAATACGCAACCGAGCAGAATCTTTGGTATGATTTTGAACATGCGGTAGAATATACTGAGGTTTTAGAGCTAGATTTATCTATGGTACATAGTTCACTTGCCGGTCCAAAACGTCCGCAAGATCGAGTAAACTTAAATGATGTAGCAAGTAATTTTAAATATGAATTACCGAATTTTGCTTTAGAAAATAAAGACATTGATAAAAAATATGCCGTAGCAAATCAGAATTACGAAATTGGTAACGGCGATGTGGTAATTGCAGCAATTACTAGCTGTACTAATACTTCTAATCCTGCGGTTATGATTGGTGCAGCACTTCTTGCTAAAAAAGCACTAGAACACGGGTTAAAGGTAAAACCTTGGGTTAAAACTTCTCTTGCTCCTGGTTCAAAAGTCGTAACGGAATATTTGAAGCTTAGTGGTCTTGATAAATATTTAGATGAATTAGGGTTTAATCTAGTAGGTTACGGCTGCACTACTTGCATCGGTAATTCCGGACCTCTAAATCCAGAAATAGAGGAAACTATTAACAAAAACGGGTTAGTTGTTGCTTCTGTTTTATCTGGTAATAGGAATTTTGAAGGGCGAATTAATCCGCTTACTAAAGCAAGCTATCTCGGCTCGCCTATTTTAGTCGTAGCATATGCACTTAGCGGTACTCTTAATATAGATCTAACAAATATGCCCATAGGAGAAAATATTTATTTAAAAGATCTTTGGCCAAGCAAAGAAGAGATAGATGAAGTTATTGCAAATTCAATTAATTCCTCTATGTTTATAGAAAAATATTCTGATATATTTAGCGGAACGACAGAGTGGAAAGATTTACAGGTTACTAATAGTGCTACTTATAACTGGAATAAGAATAGTACCTATATTAATCATCCGCCTTATTTTAAGGATATAGGCAGCAAGAATAATATACACGATATAAAATCTGCAAAAATTCTAGCAATTCTCGGTGATTCTATTACTACCGATCATATTTCGCCGGCAGGTAGTATTAGTAAAACCAGCCCTGCTGCTAAATATTTAACGGACCATCATATAGAGCCTCTAGATTTCAACTCTTACGGATCACGTAGAGGAAATCATGAAGTAATGATGCGTGGCACATTTGCTAATATTCGTATAAAAAATGAGATGTGTGAAGGTATAGAAGGCGGGTTTACCATAAACCAGTTAAACGGCACGCAGCAAACTATCTACGATGCAGCTATGGACTACAAAGCTCATGATGTATCGGTAGTGATTTTTGCAGGTAAAGAATATGGCAGCGGCTCATCTAGAGACTGGGCAGCAAAAGGACCTGGTTTGCTTGGTGTAAAGGCAGTGATTGCCGAGAGCTTTGAGCGAATACATCGCTCAAATTTAGTAGGTATGGGTATTTTACCGCTAACTTTTACCGGCAATAATACAAGATTAGATTTAAAGTTAGACGGTTCAGAAACTATTGACATTACAGGCTTAAGCAAGAATATAAGCTCTTATCATCCTGTTAAATGCGTGATAAAAAAACAAACCGGTGCAATAAGAACAATCGATTTAATATTGCAAATATTTACGGATAATGAGATAAATTATATAAAGCACGGCAGTATTATGCATTTTGTGGTAGAGAGTTTAAAGGGGTAGTTTGCTGGTATCGTCATTGCGAGGAAATTGCGTAGCAATTGTACGTGCGTAATATTGGGAGTTTGTTATTATTTTATGAGATTGCCACGCAGTCTACGGCTGCTCGCAATGACAATTCAGATAGCCATGCAACAACGCCACATGGGAACGACATAAAGAGGTAAAAATATGGACAAGCATCTTAAAGAATATACCGAGAGCGGTAAGAAAAATTTAATTGTGGTATATATATTATATTTATGCGGGATCGTAGCTCCGATATTGCCATTAATCGGGGTATTTTTTGCATATCTTAACAAAGATAAAGGCGATAACTTTGCAATTAGTCATTACGTGTTTTTATTTCGTACTTTTTGCCTTGGGGTTCTTGGGTGGATTGTATGTTTTATATTTACGTTTATCATGATTGGAGTAGTACTATACGTTATACTCGCTGTTTGGTATATACTTCGTGTTGCCATCGGTTTTAAATATATGATAGAAGACAAAGCATACCCAAACCCTATGACTTATTGGATAAAATAAAAATGATAAAGCTGAACGTAGACGGTTCTGAAATAGAAGTATCAGAAGGTAGCACCGTTTATCAAGCCTGTACACAAGCAGGAAAAGAAATCCCTCATTTTTGTTATCATGAGCGTCTAAAAATTGCTGGTAATTGCCGTATGTGCTTGGTTGAAATGGAAAAATCACCAAAGCCTATAGCTTCTTGTGCTATGCCGGTAAGTAACGGTATGGTTATTCATACCGATACGCCGATGGTAAAAAAAGCACGTGAAGGGGTGATGGAGTTTTTACTGATTAACCATCCTTTAGATTGTCCTATTTGTGATCAGGGTGGAGAGTGTAATTTACAGGATCAGGCTTTCAGATACGGCAAAGGTACTAATAGATTCCACGAAAATAAGAGATCTATTAAAGATAAATATATGGGACCGTTGATTAAAACAGCGATGACTAGATGCATACAATGCACAAGATGTATTAGATTTGCAAGCGATATAGCGGGAATAGAGGAAATGGGAGCTATTCACCGTGGAGAACACATTGAAGTAACTTCATATTTAGAGCAAACTTTAGATTCCGAAATTTCCGGTAATATGATCGATATTTGTCCCGTCGGTGCTTTGAACTCTAAGCCTTATGCTTTTAAAGCTCGTAAATGGGAACTAAAACATACCGCTAGCATTGGAGTGCATGATGCCGAAGGCTCTAATATTCGTATTGATAGTAGAGGCGATGAGGTAATGAGGATATTACCTCGTGTTAATGAAGAAATAAATGAAGAGTGGCTTTCGGATAAGAATCGTTTTAGTTATGATGGTTTAAAATATCAGCGCTTGGATCGTCCTTATATCAGAAAAAACGGTAAGTTAGTAGAAGCTAGCTGGAGTGAAGCTTTAAAGACAGTAGCGGATAAAATAAAATCCGTAAAACCAGAAAAGATTGCTGCTATTGCTGGTTCTCTCTCTTCTGTCGAATCAATGTTTATGTTAAAAACATTATTGCAAAAGCTTGGCTCTAATAATTACAGCGTTAATCAGTTTGACTATAAACTAGATACCATGCAGCGAGGCAATTATTTATTTAATACTACTATTGCAGGGATAGAAAAGGCTGATTTATGTTTGCTAATCGGAGCAAATCCAAGGCAAATAGCTCCAGTATTAAATAGTAGAATAGGTATGCGAGTACGTGCCGACTCACTAAAAGTAGCAAGAATAGGTGGGGGGCATAACCAAACCTATAAAATTCAGGATTTAGGAAGTGATATTAAGATTATTGAGGGGCTAGCTATTGGTACTCATGAGTTTACGAAAGTCTTAAAAGCAGCAAAATATCTGATGATTATAGTAGGTGACGGTGTATATGCAAGAGATGACGGATATGCTATATTGTCGCTTATTCATAAGATAGTGACTGAATATAATATTATGCGTGATGATTGGAAAGGTTTTAATATATTGCATAATCACGCTTCTATAGTTGGCGGTCTTGATATTGGTTTTAATACTTCTATTAAGCTCGAAGAGTTGGAACTCGCTTATTTACTTGGAACGGACGCCATCCCATTTAATAAGCTGAAATCGACCTTTATAATATATCAAGGACATCACGGGGACGCAGGTGCTAGCAGTGCTGATGTAATTTTACCTGCGGCTGCTTATACCGAGCAGAGTGGAATTTACGTAAATTTAGAAGGTAGACCGCAAATAGCAGAAAAAGCAGTATCGCCTGTAGGGGTAGCTAAAGAAGATATAGCAATTATTAAAGAGCTTGCCGGTTATCTAAAAATAGATATCGGAATGGATAATTTGCAAGAAGTAAGAGTAAGACTTGCTAAAGAATATAAGGTATTTGCTAGTATTGATAGAATTATAGAAAATAAATTTAGTAAGTTTAGCTCTAAAGATAAGTTATCAAAAGAGCCTATAACTGCAGAACCTATTAATTATTATATGACTGACGTGATTAGTAAAAATTCGGTCACTATGGCTAAGTGCGTTGAGGCTAAGGAAGCAAGAGACAAGGAGGCGGCATGATGAAAAATATGCTATTCTCACCCCGTATGTCATTCCTGCAAAAGCAGGAATCCAGCTCTTTTTTTGTAAATTATTTTCTGGATTTTCACTTTTGCGGGAATGATATAATAAGAGTACAATCATGCTAGAACTCTTTTTTGAATATATTTTTCCGTTAATTATCATCGCTCTAAAGGTAGTTGCAATTACTATCCCTTTAATATTGTGCGTTGCGTATTTAACATATGCAGAGCGTCGTGTTATTGGATTAATGCAGCTTCGACGAGGACCTAACGTTGTCGGTCCGTTTGGATTACTTCAGCCTATTGCCGATGCGGTTAAGCTCTTATTCAAAGAGCCGATCATTCCAACCAATGCCGATAAAATATTATTTATTTTAGCACCGATGATAACTTTTATATTAAGTTTAAGCGGCTGGGCAGTGATACCCTTTGCAAAGGGTGTAGTTCTGGCAGATATTAATGTAGGTGTTTTATATATTCTTGCTATTTCTTCTTTAAGTGTTTACGGCATTATTATTGCTGGCTGGGCTAGTAACTCAAAATATGCTTTTTTAGGAGCTATACGTTCCTCTGCCCAAATGATTTCTTATGAAGTGTCGATGGGGCTGGTTATTATTACCGTGCTACTTACTACCGGTACTCTCAATTTAAGTGAGATCATTGAAGCACAAAGAACAATACCGTGGTGGATTGATTTAATGCTACTACCTATGGGTGTCGTGTTTTTTATCTCAGTGCTTGCCGAAACAAATAGATTACCTTTTGATTTACCTGAAGCAGAATCGGAGTTAGTTGCTGGCTATAATGTTGAATATTCCTCTATGGGATTTGCTTTATTTTTTCTAGGTGAATATGCTAATATGATATTAGTTAGTGCAATGACTACGACTTTCTTTTTAGGAGGTTACTTGCCGCCCTTTAATATATTGTGGTTAGATTGTATTCCGGGGTTTTTTTGGTTTGTATTTAAGGTCGGATTCTTATTGTTTTGTTTTTTATGGATTAGAGCGACCTTACCAAGATATCGCTATGATCAATTAATGCGACTTGGCTGGAAAGTATTTTTACCTCTAACTTTATTTTGGGTAGTGTTAGTATCAAGTGTGCTTGTTTATACAGATAATTTACCGAGTATTTAGGTGTTATTGTCATTGTTGCTTGATCGGTTTACCCGTCATTGCGAGGAAATTACTAAGTAATTGACGAAGCAATCTCAGGATATTTGACGAGATTGCCACGCAGCCTACGGCTGCTCGCAATGACAACTCGGTATCCATGCGGGTGATGCCCCGCAGAAATACATCGATCTTTAATATATAATTTTTATGATAAACTATTTAAAATCGTTTTTTCTATATGAGATAGTAAGGGGGATGGCTTTGACTTTAAAGTATTTCTTTAAGCCCAAAGTTACCATAAATTATCCTTATGAAAAAAGCCCTATTAGTCCAAGATTTAAGGGTGAACATGCCCTGCGTCGCTATGAAAACGGTGAAGAACGCTGCATTGCGTGCAAACTCTGTGAGGCGATTTGTCCGGCACAAGCGATAGTAATTGAAGCGGACGAACGAGAAGACGGCAGCAGGCGTACTACTCGTTATGATATAGATATGACAAAATGTATTTATTGCGGATTATGTCAGGAAGCTTGCCCTGTAGATGCAATAGTTGAAGGTCCTAATTTTGAGTTTGCAAGTCTAACTCATACCGCACTTATTTACGATAAGGAAAGATTACTGCAAAATGGCGATAGATGGGAACAGGCACTCGCTAGTAAACTACACAAAGATTACGAGTATAGGTAATATACTCGTTTAATTACTCTTCATTTATTCGGAATATATACGTATATTATGCTATTGTGATTTTGTTAATAGGTTCATTTCAAAAAAGTTAAATTAAAAAAATATATCATGAAAATTCGAACCTTGCATTCGAGATTGCATAAACCTTTGTAATTTAAGTATTGCTTTTCTTGTTTTTGACTTTTATTCTCTTAATTATAAAAACTAAAAAACTATATTCCTACTGGAATAAGAGAAACTCATAAAATATATAGTACTAATGAGCAATATTTAAAGCTAAAATCATATGATAAGGATTTATACAATTAAAAGCCTCCAAAAGAGCTAGAAGACAAGAGAATTAGTTATAAGAATAATATATAAAGTTACTAAAACACATGCTGTAAGTATAATAATTAATTGTTCAATTTGGATTATAGTTAGCCTTATATTTTTTATTGTACATTGGGAGATTTATAAAAATACGCAAAACAATAATAATTAATCAAGCCGTAATATCTGTGCAGATTTTATAGAGCTTTCTAGATGAGAGGATAGAAGAACAATACCGCCGCTATTTGCTTTCAGGACAATTAGATTATTGAGTAAAGCCCTATTTTCTTTGCTTAAATTAGTTTCAACTTCATCAAGTAGCCATAAGTCAGATTGGCAAGCAATAAGCCTTGCTATGGCTACGATTTTCTGCATTCCGCTAGACAAACTATAGCATTTTTTATCTAATAAGTCGTGTAATTTGAAGTAATGAATAGCAGCATATAGGGTTGCAGTGGAATTATAAATTTCTGACCAAAATTTTAGATTCTCAAAAACAGTCATTTCTGATTTTAGACCTAAATTATGACCGATATGAGTGCAGTAAAGTTTAGCGATATTGTTAATATTAAAGTTTCTATAGTAGATATTACCGCTACTCGGTTGCATAATTCCTGCTATCATTCTTAGCAACGAGCTTTTCCCACAACCGTTAGCTCCTTTTATATATGTTATAGAAGAAGGAAGAAAAGTAATATTGAGATCAAATAAGTTTTTAAATTGTAATTGATGAAGTGATAGCATGTCCTTGTCATACCGTAGCTTGACCACGGTATTCCATATAAAAGCAATTCAAAATACTAATAATGTTACTAGATATCGTGGTCAAGCCACGGTATGACATCTGTTGCTTTTTAATAAATTTAATTTTCATGATGCTCTTCTGATGTAGTCCGTTAATTCTGTATTATATTGTTGATTATTATGACCAATTCCAAATTTCTCACGAGCATCTCTTCAAGCTTCTTTATGATCTGATGCATCAGGATTTACCACATGACTTATATCTATGCCTGTTACCTTATTAGCTTCTTGACCTAGTTTTTTAGTTGCGTTATTTAACTCATGGTTTATTTTTTTAGTTTCTTTTGCTATTTTAAATCTCACTTTTAAGTTTTATAATTAGAGTAGCATTTATATTTTTTGTAAGCAATTAAAATTTTACCAGCAAATTTTCCACCGATAAGCTAAATACATTTAAAATAGAACTCGGCATTAGACCAAAGTAAATAATTAATAATATTAAAGGAGCTATTGAGATTATTTCGTATTTATATAAATCTCTGAAATGCATAATTTCTTTATTGGTAATTTCACCGAGCATTACTTCTTTGTATAATTTCAGCATATAAACCGCCCCGAAGATTATACCGAGAGCTGCTATAAAGGTTGCTACTACATTCACCTTATAAATCCCAAGCAGGCTTAAAAATTCTCCAATAAATCCACTAGTTCCGGGTAACCCGACAGAGCCGAGCATTGCAATCATAAAAAATGCGGCAAGCACCGGCATTTTACTTGCTACACCACCATATTTAGCTATTTCTTTTGTATGTAATCTTTCGTACAAAGTACCGACTATTAAGAATAGACATGAAGAAATCACACCGTGGCTAAGCATCTGAAATATTGCTCCGCTAACTCCAGCTTTAGTAAAGCTAAAAATACCTATCGTAACATATCCCATATGTGCAATAGATGAATATGCTATCATCTTCTTCATATCTTTTTGAGCAAGCGCAACGAGTGATGCATATATTATAGCAATAACGCTAAGGTAAAGTACATAAATTGCAAATTCTTGTGATACACTCGGACATAGAGGTAGTAATACTCTTAAAAAACCGTAACCGCCGAGTTTTAGCAAAATACCGGCAAGAATAACCGAGCCGCTGGTTGGAGCTTGTACGTGTGTATCGGGTAGCCAAGTATGAAAAGGAATAATAGGGATTTTAACGGCAAAAGCAATAAAGATAGCCCACCATAAAATTTGCTGAGCAAATAATGGAATATTATCGGTAAGCTGAAAGATATAGGTTAAATCAAAGCTATGTATTTTGCTATAAATATAAATTAATGAAAGTAGGAAAAATACAGAACCAAAGAACGTGTATAAGAAGAATTTAAGAGCCGCATATATTCTATTCTTGCCACCCCATACGCCGATAATAATATACATCGGCACTAATATTGCTTCAAAAAACAGATAAAATAATAGTAAATTTACCGAGGTAAATGCCCCTATACAAAAAGATTCCATTAATAAAAAACATACCAAGTATTCTTTAATATATTTTTTAACGGTAAATAAGCTTCCAATTATACAAATAAGAGTAAGAAAAGAAGTTAGAACCACAAAAAATATTGATATACCGTCAACGCCTACATGGAATTCAAGCCCGATCTTATCAAGCCAAGCGTAGCGTTCAACAAATTGATAAGCGGGGTTTGAGCAGTCAAACTCTATTAAAATATAGATAGTTGAGATGAATGTTAAAACAGAACTAAGCACTGCAACATACATTACATATATCGGTTTATCTGCTTTTTTACTTTGACTAATAAACAGCAAAATATATAGCACGCTTATTAGCGGCAGAAAAATACTGATAGATATAATAGGTAATTCTAACATTCTTTAAGATTTTATGAGTTTTTGTCCGTCATGGCGAAGCAAATTACGAAGTAATTGACAAAGCAATCTCAGGAATTTGTTATTATTTCATGAGATTGCCACGCTCTTTACGTTCGCTCGCAATGACGGTTTTAGTTTTTAACGCAAATAACATCAGTACATTATGTTTTTCCAAACAAAATAACTAATTGTTACAACAATAAATGATACTATATACAAAGCATAATTAGAAACATATCCTGTTTGTATTTTGCCGGTAAGAACGCTAAAGTAATTAACGACTCGTGAAAAACCGTTTGGTCCAAAACGATCGATTATTTGCTGATCGCCAAGATAAAATAAAGAAGCTAAACAGTTAATAGGTTTCACAATTAAGCAATTATATATTTCATCGAAGTAATATTTATTGCGTAATATGTTGGAAATTAATACAAGGGGTGTCATCCCGCGGCTTGACCGCAGGATCCAGGCGTTTTTAATATTTTTACTGGATTTCCGCGTTTGCGGGAATGACATAACAGTACTTGACTTATATAAGTAAATCCCAGTAACAATCCCCACTATACCGACTGCCATAGGTAGTAGCTTAATATATAAAGGCGGGTGGCTAATTAGTAATTTATAAATATGTAAATTAAATAGGCTTGCATGGAAATAACCGTTTGGTTTGTCCATAGCAAGTAAATAATAGCCGATCATACCGCTAAAAAAGCTCCCGGCGACAAGTAATATAAGTGGATTATTCATTACTTTAGCCGGTTCGTGAGCATGCTCAAAAACATCTTTTTCTAGCTTAGTTTTGCCATGAAATACCAACATAATAATCTTCATTGAATAAATAGCGGTAAGTATTGCTGCTGCTATTCCAAAAATAAACATAAACGAGCCGCTACTATAAGCCGCTTCTAAAATCGAGTCTTTAGAGTAAAATCCTGCCAAAGGATAAATCCCTATTAGTGCAAGTGAGCCGATTAAGAAGTTGCCATAAGTTACCGGCATTTTATTTCTTAAATCACCCATTTTAAAAATATCCTGCTCGTGAACGGCATGTATTACGCTGCCGGCTGATAAGAATAATAAGGCCTTAAAAAAGGCATGAGTTACTAAGTGAAATATTCCGCTATTATAGGCAGATACTCCGCACGCCATGAACATATAACCAAGCTGACTGCAAGTTGAGTAAGCAATAATCTTCTTGATATCGCTGTGCATAATAGCAATGCTTGCAGCAAAAAGACAAGTAACACCGCCGATAATCGTAATAAATTGTAGAATTAAAGGGCTATATTCAAATAAATACGAGCAGCGTGCTACTAAGAATACTCCTGCCGTTACCATGGTTGCTGCATGAATAAGTGCAGATACCGGAGTCGGTCCTTCCATCGCATCAGGAAGCCATACATGTAAACCGATCTGTGCAGATTTACCCATACAACCGATGAATAATAATAAACAAATAATGTCTAGAATGGAAAAATGTAAAAATATTTTTATATTAGATAATAATTCTGCAGATGACAATACATCTTTGTAATTTGCTGAGCCACAATAAACAATAATCGTCATTATGCCTAAGATAAAAGCAAAATCGCTGGCTCTATTTATTATAAAAGCTTTAATCGCTGCTTTATTAGCTGATTCTTTTGAATACCAAAAACCTATTAGTAAATATGAGCAAATGCCGACGCCCTCCCAACCGAAAAATAACTGTAAGAAATTATCGCTAGATACTAGCATTAACATAAAAAAAGTGAATAAAGAAAGAAAAGACAAGAAGCGTATAATCCCCTTATCTTCGGCCATATAGCCAAGCGAGTAGATATGCACGATGCTTGACACCCATGTTACGGTTATAAACATTATGCTAGTTAGCTGATCGATATAAATCGACCAATTTACTTTAAAATTTCCAACCTCAATCCATGATAATAATTTAATATGGATTATATTCCCATCTAAGCCTGCATCGCAAAATATTATTAATGAGAATAAGGCAGATAAAGATAAAAAGCCGGTTGCAATTACTTGCGCTAATTTTTTGTCTATTACCCTTACGAATAACCCGTTTATTATGCTAGATGCAAGCGGTAACATGATGATCATTATGCAAATATTTTGATACATCATTATCCCCACATCTGATTAATGTCGGTAATTTCAATGGAGCCTTTATTACGGAAATATATTAGTAATATTGCAAGCCCGATTGAGGTTTCGGCAGCTGCTACGGTTAAGATTATAATACTAAAAATTTGTCCCGATAATTCTTGCATATATACGGAAAATGCAACAAAATTTATGTTAACTGCAAGCAGCATTAACTCAATAGACATTAATATATTGATAATATTTTTGCGATGCATAAATAATCCAAACATTCCGATAGTAAAAACTAAGCTGCTTAAGATTAAATAATGATTAAGCGAAATATATTCATTCATATTTAATATTCTCAACACCTTTATTTAGAATAGGCTTTGTCATTAATACGGTATTTTCTTTATTGTGACGTAGTTGTTTTGATATATCTTGACGTTTTACTCCCTCACGCTTCTTTAGTGTTAACGTAATACATGCAATCATAGCGACAAATAATATAAGGCCCGCCATTTGAAACGGTAGCATAAAGTCTGTGTAGAGTACGCCTCCTATTGCTTTAGTATTTGAGATATTATTTGTTATGGTAAACGATACATTGGAGTTGAAATTAATATTTTTAGTACCAAGTAAAATAATTATTACTAAATCGGCAAACATAATCAAAGCTATTAAAATACTTAAAGCTAGATTTGCTTTTAGCTGCGTTATTGTCTTATTAAAATGCATATCTAGCATCATTATCACAAATAAGAATAATACTGCTATAGCTCCAACATAAATCACTATCAGCATCATAGCTAAAAATTCTGCTCCAAGCAAAATCATAAGCCCTGCACCGTTGATAAATGCAAAAATTAACCATAATACCGAATATACGGAATTTTTGCTTAAGACAACGCATACGCTACTGAGAGTTATTAATGTTGCAAATAAATAAAAAAATATAGGCATGGTGTTTATATAGGTTGTGTCTTATCTCTATTTTATCCTCGTAAAACTCGTTTTACAATATTAGGTTCTTTCTCAATAATCTTAAGAAGTAATTTTGCAGCTCCGGTAGGTAATCTTCTGCCTTGTTCCCAGTTTCTTAAAGTTGCAACACTCACTCCAAATGTTGTAGCAAATTGTTGTTGTGTTAATTTTAACTTATCTCTTGCTTCATGCACGTCTATATTAGATAATTTTATATCATGTTTATTTGCTTTTAATTTTCCTTTAGTGTATAAAACAGCCTCTTGCATGCCAATTAATATACTTTTGTCGGTTTGATTAGTATTTTTATTATTTATTTTTGCTGTGTCCGACATATAATTTTCCAATTCTTCAGTTAGTTTTTTTAATTCATTACAACTATTATGAGTAATATTTTCCATCTTACTTTTTATAAAACCGGTTATTAAAAATACCGACATATTTTCATTGTAGTAAAAATAAATTATTCTTATACTGCCACTTTTACCTTTATTATTACTACTTAAAGTAAATCATAACTTTCTTCTTATACCTCCAGTGCCTTTTATTATATCACCTTGGTCAGGATTAGCAGCAATGTAATGTATTATTTTAAAGCATTCTTTTTCATTTAAATTATTCTTAGCGAATTTTTGAAACTCTGGAAGCTCAACAACTGAAATCAGTTTTTTACTCATAATAATTATACGCCATTGGCGTAGGAGAATCAATAAATAATTTTTGTTTAGTATCATGGATACCGTGGCAAGACCACGGTATGACAGAGTGCAAATTGGCTACACCAACAAAGCATTAGAAGAAAATTTCTTGATCATCGGAATAAATAAGCTTTCTAGTTCTTTGCGTATTTCTTCCTTGTTTTCTACTTTTTGACCTTCTTTACTTAAAGTTAGCTCGCCTTTTTCTACATGACCAAGTACAGCCTCAATGATTGCTTTTTTATCATGTTTACCATCCATATATCTAAGTGCAAACTTCTCAAAGAAATTAACGCCGATCGGTTCATGTTTTAAATTTGTAACCCACATAGAAGGTGTATGGGTTGCTTGATGTATCACCATTTTTGTTGTTTTAGGCTTATCAAGCTCAGGGTTATTTCGATGCTTCTGATTTGTAATACTAATATAACCTTGTAGTACTAGCTTCATTGCATTATTTAAAAGCTCAGCTTTGATTTCGTTTAATTTAGTATTATGTAGCTTTTTATTAGCTTCAGTGGTTATTTGCTCAAAGCTTAACGGGTTATTTAGATTTTCGCTGAAAGTGTATAAAATAGCTTTCATATAAGGCGAACTAGTTGTTAAGTTAGAGTCTTGATTGCCGTTTAAGAAGAATTTTAAATTTTCGGAAGCATTATTAAGATCTACTTCTTTGAGTGGTTTTTCAGGCACTATATTAAAGATTATATTAAATTTCGTTATATCATCATTGTTAATATTTCTATTAATTTTCACATTACTATGACATAGTAAAGTGGTTCTAAAACGACGATTCGTAATGAAATCCATATATTGTTCGGTTCTAACTATATCGTTTACCGCTTTTAACTGCTCTACTACTTTCGGCGGCATATTACCGAGATACATAGTCGAAAGATTACAATCGGCTAAATATTGTAAATTGTGCTTTCTTGCTTCATTCATAAATTCATGGAAGTAGAATTGAGCATTTTCTTCTTCTAGATGATCATGACGTAAATAATGATCGGTTTGTTTAGCAAGTAGCCCTGCTTCGGTTTTTAATGCTTCTGCATAAGGAGTTTTAGAGTTTTCTAAGCTATCCTTAACAAATTCTAGTAACAATCTAGATTGAGCTATTCTATCCCGTACATTTGCAAATGAGCTAGAATGATACATCATCATATCTCTAATAGTACGGACCATATTCCAGCCAGGGAGGGTATTATAGCTAATATATGCTATTCCGTTTGGACTAAGATTTTTATTACAAACTTCAAAAATTTTATCTCTAACGGTTTTTGGTACCCAAGAAATTACACCATGGCAAATTATATAATCAAACTTACCGAAAGAATCGTTAATATCAGTTATCGAACAATGATGGAACTCTATATTTTTTAATCCTAGCGCTTTAACATTTTTATTTGCTTCGTCAATTTGTACCTTAGACAAATCAACCCCAACAAAATAAGCTTTTGGATAAAGAACTGCATGTGGTATTAAATTACCGCCTGCTGCACAACCAAGCTCTAATATTTTTGCATTCTCGACTTCAGGAGCATTTACACCGAAAAGAGTTGCAAGTGTACTTAAGTGATAAGGATTTGTAAGAGCATATGGGTAGCTTTCATAAGGTATTTCATCATAAGTGTTATGATCTGAAACCGCACCGTTAACAACGGATTGTGCGGAATGTGTTTTTTGTGCCATCTTATCATGACCGTTAGGGGTAGAAGAAGAGTTAGTAGCTTTTGGAGACATATTTTTCCCTTATATAGTTGAATTATTCGTGTCATCCCACGGGATGATGACATTGTAGCTTTCATATAAATATTTCACAGAATTATTAAAATGGCAATCTATAAGTAAATCCTATGCCAAATTCTCCAACGGCTATAGTTTTTTTGATAGGATTTGTTGGCACGAATTGCCCCGTTTTCATATCAAGCGTATCATAATTAATTCTTACTCTATATGCTGTTTGTAATTTTGCAGTTGCATCAATACTTAAATTTGAAGTTACATCTTGTGAAATTCCAAGACCTGCTTGCCAAGCAACACAATTTTTATGAGTTTTTCTTACTTTAAAATAATCGCTATTTATAACACTCCACCTAGAAGAGGTAGGCTTAACTTTTACTTGTGCTATTCCACCTCCAAGTATTACAAAAGGTGTGAAAGTTTTGATTTTTTCTAAATCATAAATAAGATTTAGCATATATATATTTGATAATACGGTAGTATTACCTGGGGTTTTAGGAATAGTGAGACCATTACTTAAATTTTGCTGAGGTAATACGTAATGCAGACTATATTTAGGTTGATAAGTTGCTGAGAATTCAATAGCTATCTGTGGATATATTATATAGCCTATTTTTCCACTATACATACTTGATTTTTTTAAAATTATTTCGGTATTTGAGTGTTTATGTCGGAATTTACTAACGACCGGTTCAATTATTCCGCCTTCTACTCCTATATAGAACCCTGTTTCTTTTGCGAAAGCAATGTTATTAAAAATGATGATAGTAATAAAAAATAATTTTAGTAATTGAGTCATTATAATTGCTTAAAAAATAAAAAAATATTATATACCCCCTTTATTAATGGTCAATCATATTTTTCCTAATTATGGAAGCAATTATACCAAATAGTAATAAAGTAATATTCACAGTGAACGCAACATATTCCGGAATCGCTATATAATGATGAATAAATATTTTAAAGCTGATAAATATTAAAATTAAAGCCAGAGAATATTTTATATAACTGAAACGTTCTACAATTTCTGCTAAACAAAAGAATAACGCTCTAAGGCCTAAAATAGCAAAAATATTTGAAGTATAAATTATATAAACATCATTAGTAATTGCGAATATTGCCGGTATACTATCTATAGCAAAGACTAAATCTATTGCTTCTATCAGTACTAGAGATATAAAAAGGGGGGTGCAATATAGTTTGTTATTACGTTTAACAACAAATGTATCCCCTTCAAGGTTAGGGGTAATATTTAGATTTTTTATTATTGACTTGTAAATATAAGAATTCTGTATATCAAAAGTTTTATGTGATACATAGAAAGTTTTTATACCTGTAGCAATAAGTATTACGGCAAAAATATATAATAACCAGGCAAATTTATTTATAAGAATAATACCGCCGTAAATCATTACGGCTCTGAATATTATTACGCCTATTATACCAAAAAATAAAACACGATGTTGATATTGCCAGGGAATTTTAAAAAATTGGAAAATAATAGAGATAACAAAAATATTATCAAGTGACATAGCTTTCTCAATGAGAAAGCAAGTATAATATTCACGAGCATGATCTGCCCCCGTATTATAGTAAACATAGATACCGAATAAACAAGCTATTACAATATAGAAAAAACTAAAAAGTACGCTTTCTTTAAAGCTCATTATGGTATTTTTTTTTTGTATTATTCCCAAATCGAGAATCAGTAAAGTAGCGATTACCGTATAAAAAATAATCCAACTCATTTATTTATCTCTTCATTTTATATTGCATGTGGAAATATAGTCCTCCCTCAAACATAACTCTTAGCTGGAATCTTATAGTATTTTCTCCTGGTTTTAAATAACGCTTTATATCAATCGGTAAATTTTTAGCTTGTAATGTTTGATCTTGGTCATTTCCATTGTTACAGTACCTTTTTTCATCTAGAGAATCAATGTTAGTAGGGAAGCTAAGTAACTTTGTGCCGTTGACATATATTAATGTGCAATCATTATACCATAAATCTTTTACTGCAAAATACTCAATATCGTCCATTATTGCATCTAAAGTTAATTTGAATTCTACAGTATGCAATATTGTATTGTCCGGTTCATTTGTTGCAGCTATAAGTGCTCCATCCTTTGGAAATGCCATAATGCTCCCATGTGGTACCGGTTTTTTGTTGAAGATATAGTCACCTATTTTAGTTGCCGGATTATAAGGGGTCTCAAGTAATTGGTCTGATGGAAAGTCGTTATAATCAACTTTTATGGGGAATCCTTTAAATTTTCTACAGCCGACATTGTGGCCTAAAGGTTCAAACTCGACAACCTTTCTATCAAAATATGATAAACAATGGCGTTCTAAAGGTTTATTAGGATCAATAGGTCTCCAATTCGTCGGGCATTTTCCTTTTGCAAGTTCTCCTATATCGCTTTCAGGCCATTCTGCATTACCGTGATTGTTACCGGAAGGAGCTTTCTCTGTGCTAGGAATTTTAGCACAAGTAGGTACTAATATAGGAACACAAAGATTTAGCTCTTGCCAAGTTTTATCTCTTACATCCTCAGTCTCAGCGTTATATGTCGGCTCAGGAGGAGTATTGTTATCTCCTTTTGTATATGTCACTGTATAATATTTTGAAGGATCTACCGGTACTAATATTGGTCCTATGTTAGGTTTCGGCTCGATTCTATCTGTATAATTCCTACTTAAAACACATATTGGAGTATTAGCCTTATCGTTATTGGTATAGCATTTACTCGGAATCTTATTTATATTGCAAGTATAAATTGTAATACCTCTTCCTGGACCTGACACTGTTTCTTCTAGAGTACAGCGCTTTAGATCTATATCTTTTTTACATAAGCTAAGATTTGGATATTTAACGTTATATTTTTTTTTAAAATCTTTACAATTTATAGTATCGTTGTTGTGGAGTTTAGCAAGTACACAATTTGTTGAGTCATGATTGTAACCGGGCATAGGTGATCCATCAGGTAAAGTAGGACGCAGCATAGGGGTACAATGTTGGAAATTTTTCGGCATCAAGCAGGCATGCGTTCCACCTTGGATATATTTACCGTTTATATATTCTAAATATTTTAAATATACCGCACTTGAGTCAGGATTTCCATTACTATCATAAGGTGCTTTATCGTCTTTATATTTACCGTGAATAGTCAACTGATTGAGAGCATTCTCTCCTGAAAACGGCATAGCAATATATTGATCTTCCTTTGGATCTTTAGGTATAAACGCAACGGAAGAACTATACTTATAACCGGCAAGCATTACTATGCTTTCTGTGTCAGTGGGGTTGGGAGGTGGAGGTCCGGCGTATGCTAACGGCGTTACAAGAGTGCTTGTTTCATCTATGATATTGTCGCCTTCTCTTACTTGTACTGACGCAATGAATTGTGGTTTATAATAAGCATCGTTGGGATTGCTATTATTAGTACAGGTAATTCCGGCATATTGCTTTGCACATTCATAAGCAGCTAAGCTGTAAGAATGATTTACTCGCGGTACACAATCTATTAAATTACCGGACTCAAATAAGCAAATATTATTAGGATTTTGCTTATCGTCTTCGGTATTACTAATAGAGACATAAAGCTTTCTATCTTTACCTTTGTTGTCTTTTAAGATGACATCTGTCTTTATAGGCATTAAGCTAGTTGTATCTTGCTTTTGTACCTTAGGAAATTTTACGCTTACATCCTTAAATTCGCCGATATTAACTCCCCACACTTTTTGACAGGTAGTGGAATTAGAACTTGGACAGTCCGGTATATCGCTTATGTAGTAATCGCTGGGTGTTTCTACATTTCCAATTTTCTGCGAATATACTATTCTAAACCCTTCATTACAACCGTTAGCCGTAACACTACATGGCGTAGCAATTTCTGTATTAATACATGGAGTGTTGCCTGAAGTATTCTTACACGATTTAATTAAATCTTTAAAAGCCGTATTAGTATGAGTAATTTTTGCTGAAGAAAAATCTATATTACGTGGTTCTACACAAGTTTTGAGGTCAGAGCGAGAACTCGTGCAAAGCGGAACAAGATTGCTAAAGCTAACACGTATGGTATTATTAACAATATTGTTTTTAACATTAATATTAGATGGCACTACACAAGCCGGATTAGTAGAAGATTGGTCAAACTGGCCGCTTGCATCTTTTATGCTACATACATTATGAGCACTCGCATTAGTGGTAATATAATCTAAATTTGGACAATATGGTGGTGGAAAAGGCCCTAAAGGTAATTGTACACAACCAAAAGAATAGCTATCTACAGAACCGTTTAATGACCCAAGTGCTTCAATAATTTTTATTATTAAAGTAGGAAAAAAATTAAAAATCTCTCCTATTGCATTAAGTATTGATTGAAGTACTTTTATAAATTCTGAATTTTGATCTATCATACCAAGAAGCTGCCCTAATAAACTTGGTAAACTTACTCCTTTTATCGTTTCAACTAAAAATTTTAATACTTTTGCAATAGGGCTAAGTTCGTTAGTGTGATGAAGAGGTTGACGGTTAGGATTCCAGTCCATCGGATCAAGATGTACACCGGAATCTGAAACAAGGTTAACAAGTCCAGGATCGCTATAAGCACAAAGTTTAGGAGGTTTTAAAGTAATTATTTTTCCGTCTATACCGATTATCTTATTATCAGTTTCTGTATAACCGACTTTATTGAGATGTACTCCATCGGTATAACCTGGATCTGCAGGGGAAGGTGGGGCATTTATCCCGGGAGGTGGAGGCATATCCGGTACGGCAACTCTAGCACAGACTCTAGTTAGAGGTATACCGTAACCTGTAGGCCATACTACACATTCTCCATCCCAATTTAAAGTAGAGTTTTGGTGCCAACAAGCTATGGCATTACAGCTTTGAATTCTAATACGAATTTTTGGAGTAAAGTAACTACTATCAGGAGCTTCTTCTGCACATCTATTGAGTAAAAAACCGATAAATATACCTGGGTAATCAAATTTTAATAAACAAGTATCATTATTGCGACCGTCGCTTTTATTCCAAGGAGGACATAATGTGTCTGGTTTAAAAGGTCCTCTTGGCTTTGCATTGATGCCTCCATCCTTATTCCAAATTTCCGTTCTCTCACTTTGACCGCAATTACATGGATCGCTAAGACACGTGACTATATCATCCCAAATAGATGCATATACATTAAATGAGAAAAATGAAAATAAGAAAAATAGTAAATATTTTTTTAACACTTTGAGTATTCTTTATGCTCGTTGTTTTTATAGTTCATAATAAATTATTGTCATCCCACGAGCTTGTAGCGGGATCCAGTCCTTTTTAATTTTTTTTGGATCCCATAATAAATCACGGGATGACAGAGTGCAATATTAGTCCGTATTTAACTCATTATATAGGTAATTAACCCAATTATCCGGAGGACCTTGGTGTTGTTCAAGTATTTTTTTATAAATATCCATTTCCTCCTGTCTGCTTGATAAAATACGGACAACTCCTATTAAAGCAGCAATACTTAATTCAGAAGCTATCGATTCATTATCCTTACTAATTAAGAACATTCTTGTAGAAAGTATTAGCTGTGATAATTTTCGTATTTCCGGCTTGCTTAAACCTAAAATTTTATCTAAATCTTCTATTTTAACGTCAGACGGTAGAATAATTTTAGTATTAATTAAATCAAGCCAAGGTTTTATAGTATATTTTGGATATGACTTAAGATAAATAAAATTGAAATTACTGACGAAAATACCGTTATTTTGAGACAAATTATTATAGATTAAATTTATATTATCATAATAAATCTCAGGTCTGTAAAGTTGATCAAAATTATCGGCAGCAAATATTTTAGGTTTTGTGCCAACTAGACTTAAATGATAAGTAAAAGCATAAATTACTGCTGCACTAATACTTTGGTGTTTCTTTAAATTATTATTAAATTGTTCTAAAAATTTTCTCTCTGTCGGGTAAAATTGTTTAGAAAACGGCTCATCAGAAAGTTTATATAAATTAAACCCTATAACTTTCCCTTCTTCAATGTTAAGAGACGATCCGTCAAATAATCCGGAATATAATTGTTCTTCGGTAAAAACTTTAAGTTTATCAAGTATTTGTATTCCTCCTTCCTCCTTAAAATCTTCTAATTTTAAAATATCGGAAAAAATACGTTTTTCTTTTTCAATTGATAAAATTTTATTTTTTAATTTCTCTAGAAAGGATATCTCTATGTCGCTAAGAGGTGAAATATAATGACCACTGATTAATTTTAAAAATTCTAAAATAAATGCTTGTGATTTTTCTGTATCATCTACTAAAAATGGATTGATAATTTGTTTGTCCGGTTCTAACCATTTGCCTTCTATTGCCTCGATAAAAATTTTAGAATCATTATTATTAGAGATATAAATTATTGTTGGATCGTATTTAGTCGATTCTGATATTAAAAAGTTCAATAATACGGTTTTGCCGGTTTTCCCCGTACCAAAGATGCAAGTATTACCTTTATTCGTTTTATCATGAAAATTCATGAAATATGGAGTACCTTTCTCGGTTCGCAGTAAAGTTATAGCCTTACCCCAAGGATTATATTGATTACCGAGTGTAGTATTATGAAGAGCGGTAAGAGAAGCAATATGCTCTACGGATAATGGCGACATTCTACGTATAAAGGCAAAGTTAGCAGGTAATTGCGACCAAAATATTGGCTCAATATTAATATCTTCTTTTACATGAATAATACCAAGTTTAAAAAGTTCGGTTGATGCTTTAGCTACGGCTGCATCTAGTTTATTTTCATCTTCTTCTATAACGGCAATTGAAATTTGCTGATTACAAAATTGAAAATCTAAATTAGCTGCCTTAAGCTTATTAATCCCTTTGTGATTAAGTAAAGTTGAGTCGTTAGTAATTTTTAGAATATAATCTTGACCACGCAATTTGGATATTACTTGTTTTTTGCTAACAAAGTAAAATATTTCAGTTATTATTAATTCAATCGGTAACTGTAAAAATTTATCCAGTGTATTAGAAGGAGTTTCATGATATTCTTTTATAGATAGTAAAGAAACGAATTTATTATTTTTCTCATGATCCGTAACTACCATTTTATCGCTGCTAATTGTATAAATACTTCTACCTATTGCATCGGATAAATCTATTATAGGTACCAAACAATCATTATTATTAAGGTTAGCTATGCGATTATATAAAAATAAAGGATTAGAAAAAACATTATCATTTTCAAATATTATACCGAGTTTTTCAGCACCGAATTCGTTTAAATCATTTAAAATATTATTAGTGATATTGTCTAATTTTTGAAAAGCTGAATCTAAGTAGTTATTTTCAAAATCAGTAATTAATTTATTAGATAAAGAATTTATTAAAGAGTTAAAATTTGTGATGTTAACTTTAGCAGAATCATGTACTATAGATATATATAAAGTATTAACGAATTTATCATTCCAATGGTTTTTTCTTTGCCATAAGGTATGAATATTTGCCGGTAATAATTTTTTGTAAGGAGTTGAATCGTCTAAGTTTTGTTTTTCTCGTATTGTATGTAGCCAAAAAGCAAAATCATAATCGGTTATATTCTTTTTTATAGAAACTCTAACCATTTCACGTAAATTTTGTATGTTATCGCTTATTTTCTCTGAGGTAATGCCGTGTATTTTGATAATTTGTAGTAATTTACCGTCTTTGGTAAGTAAAGTATTTTCATTATAATGACATGCTATAGGTATAAAATTAGGAGCATTATAATTATATATATCTTTGTCAAATTTTCGTAAACCACTAAACACAAATAACCTGAATTTAAATTTGAAAAATTGGCTACATCGTCTTTGTAAGTCCTCGGATGCTCACGTATTAAGTATACACTCTGCCCCTCGGCTTACAGACTCCTTGCTCTTTTCCAAGTTGAACTTCGTATAATAACTCTTCATTTCACAGGAGTATATACTAATGAACTTTGCCTGCGTGGATGCTAGAGGTGTCATTGCGAGCAGCCGTAGGTCTCTACTCGATGTCATTCCCGCGAAAGCGGGAATGACATAAGAGCCATGCAACAAAGCCACTTTAACAACAACTAGAAACTTTATATTTTATATTTAATAAACAATTATTCACTATAGGCAATGATTTTTTGTAATCCTCCCATGTAATTTATCAAGACATCCGGTATAGTTATTGATCCATCTTCATTCTGATAATTTTCAAGTATTGCAACCATAGTTCTTCCGATAGGTAATCCTGAAGCATTTAAAGTATGAACTAAGGTAGTTTCGTTACTGCCGAATTCTTTATATCTTGCTTTCATTCTACGTGCTTGAAAATCTCCACAATTAGAACAGCTAGCAATTTCGCGATATTGCTTTTGTCCCGGAAGCCATACTTCTATATCATAGGTTTTTTTTGCCGCAAATCCCATATCTCCGGTGCAAAGTAACATAACACGATAAGGAAGATTCAGTTTTTGTAAAATAGTCTCTGATGCATTAGTTATATATTCATGCTCATTTGTTGATTCTTCAGGGGTAGTAATAGATACTAGCTCAACTTTACCGAACTGATGTAATCTAATCATACCTCTTGTATCTCTACCGCTACTACCTGCTTCTGATCTAAAGCACGGGGTGTAAGCAACATAACGTATCGGTAATTTTTCTCTTGGTATAATAGTATCGGCGACCATATTTACTAAAGATACTTCTGCGGTTGGAATTAGTCTGTAGCCATTGGTTGTTGCAAAAGACTCTTCGGCAAATTTAGGTAGTTGTCCTGCATTATACATAGCATTATCTCGAACTAATACCGGAGGTGATATCTCAAAGAAATCCCACTCTTTAGTATGAACATCAATCATAAAATTAATTAAAGCACGTTCTAGCTTTGCTAAATCACCTTTTAACGTTACAAATCTAGTTCCAGAAATTTTAGCAGTTTGTTCAAAATCCATTAAATTTAATTTTATACCTAGTTCAAAATGCTGTTTATTCAAAGCATTTGGATTTGTCTCTCCGTAAGTACGAACTAATTTATTCATACTTTTATCCATTCCGTAAGGTACTTCTTCGTCCGGAATATTAGGAAACATATTTAATAGTTCATTTAATTCGTTATTATTATTTAGATCATGTTCAAGTGCTTCCAACTTCTCATTTATATGTTTGACATCTCTTTGTAACCCTTCAAATTCTTCGCCGCTTTTAGAGGCCATATTACCTAAAATCTTTGATTTTACCTTACGTGCATGCTGCAATTCTTGAATTAAACTCGTAATTTTTCTTTTCTCTCCGTCGAGCATAGCAATTTTACTAGACATAGGTTCAATAAATCTTTGGCTAAGCTTTTCATCGAACAATTCTTTATTTTCTCTAATCCATTTGATATTTAACATTTAGTGTCCTCAGTTTTTCTATAAAATTACATATAATTATTGAAGTTTCATATAATAAAAGTAGCGGTATTGCAAGAGCAAACTGGCTTAAAATGTCAGGAGGCGTTAATATTCCTGCAATAATAAAGTTAATTACCACGGCAATGCATCTTTTTTGCTTAAGTGTTTGTACCTTAACTATTTTTAGTATATTTAATATCATTATCACAACTGGCAGTTGAAAGGCGACTCCAAAAGCAATAATTAAATGAATAACTAAATTTAGATACTCGCTAATTCTTGCTTCCAAAACTATCGGTAGGATCATATCACGTTTTTCAAAACTAAGAAAAAAATTCCAAGCTTTCGGCATTACAAAGTAAAAAACAAAAATACTACCGCACCAAAATAAAATAGGCGACATAAAAAGAATAAAAGCGATAATTTTTTTTTCATGGCGGTGTAACCCGGGACTGATAAATAAATAACACTCCAAAGCAATTATAGGTATAATAATAGTAAAAGCAGTAAAAGCTGCAAGTTTAATATAGGTAAAAAATGCTTCTGTAAGCCCTGTATAAATTATATTTCGTACCGTATCACCGCTTAGCTTAGCAAGCGGTTTTAATAAAACACTATAAATATTGTCGCTAAAATAATAGCAAATAGCAAATATAATTATAAAAGCAGTAAATATTCTAAGAAGCCTTATTTTTAATTCTAATAAATGTTCTTGAAAACTATATAGTTTCATAAAAATTCTGACTCTTCATTTCGCAGAAATATATATATCAATATTATAAACTTTTTTTAATAATTGTCATATGTTTTTAGAAATATTCACAAAGCCTAGTTTCTTTCTATATATTTTATAAAATATCGGGATAAATAACATGCTAAACAGAGTATTACCTAAAAAGAATACAGGCCAAGTAAGATATTTTGCACAAATACCGCCAAGGCTAGCTAGAATAATACGGCTAAGCGAGCTAAAAGATGCAATAATAGAATATTGTGTGGCAACAAATTCACTATTGCAAAGGCTAGCAAAATAGATAGAGATAATAGTTCCTGCAAAGCCTGCACAAAAATTTTGTACTGTAACAGTTATTATAAATGTCTGTATATCATAGCCGATAGTAGCAAGAATCATAAACATAAGAGGTGACAATAATTGAATCACTCCACCAATTAAGACACTATGAAATATACCCATTTTTGCAGCTAAAACGCCGCTTAAAGCTCCTCCGACGATCATGATTAGTAACCCGTACGCTTTGTAAATAACGGCAATTTCATGAGTAGTAAAACTTAAATCGAGCAATAAAGGCGAACTCATAGCCATAGGTATAGAATCCGCAGCCTTATATAAAAAGATAAACAATATAATTAGCAGTAAATATTGCTGTTCATTTTTTAAGGAGATAATACTTTTTTTAATAACTTCAAAATATTGTTGTAATCCTATTAAATGAGTAGTTGTATGGTGTATTGCTTGTGATTGTGGTTCTTTGATACATAAAATTACTATAGGTCCAATTAGAGTAATGAATAGAGCCGATTTATATACTGTATTCCAGCCGAAAATAATTGATGAATATAAAGTACCGACGCTGCCAAGTAACATACCTAAACGAAACCCTATGCTACTAAAGGTAAAAGCCATTGAAAGCTCTTCTTTAGATGTAGGTCTCTCAATTCTATATGCATCAAGTACAATATCTTGTGTAGAACTGCAGGATGAAATAATAAATAAGATAATTGCAGTAATATATAAGTTATTACAAGGGCTTATGTTTAAGAACCCCGTCATCGCTAGGATTAAAAATATTTGTGATACCAATGCCCAGCCACGCCTGTGACCGAATTTAGAACATAAAAAAGGTATAGAGTATTTATCTATAAAAGGTGACCATATGACCTTTAAGCAATACGGAAAGGCAGCTAGTGATATCGAACCTATTATATCAGTGGTGTATTTTGCTTCGGATAATTGATATGGAACTGTAAAAAAAATTAAATTGAACGTAAGACCGGAAATTAAGCCTAAAAGTAAAATACCGATTAAATATGTATGGTTATTTATGTCATTCTTGCATGAATTGATCTTCAACGTCATTGTGAGGAAAAACTGTAAGTTGCGACGAAGCAATCCAGTAAAAAATTCTGATTTACAGAATATTCTATTATTATTTCTGGATTGCCACCACGCTCCTTGCAGTTGTGGCTTTGTTGCATGGCTTGCTTCCACTTCTGTCATCCCGCAAGTTTGTAGCAGGCCCCAGTTAAAAATACTAATATTGTTAGTATTTTTAGTTGTTTTCTGGATACCGTGGTCAAGCCATGGTATGACACCGAACACGTTTTTTGAGCCATGCAACAACGCTTTCAGTCGCTCGCAATGACGATTAGGTACACACGCAATAATGCCTCGCAGGAATGACATAAAGGAATGATTAAAAATTTTGTACATGAAATCTAATAGCTTTAAATAGTTACTTAATATTTCATTTTTAGGTAGTAAGGAGCGACTTTGGAAAAGATTTTACCGACTACCGGTATTTTAGTTACAATAGTGCTGATTAAGAAAAAGGAAGGAATAACATTTCCTTTAACCATAATTAATTGCTGCTTGGTATCAATATTACCTGTCATAGTAAAATCAAAGAACGGTCCATGTGCTTCCGTATCAAAAATTGTAATTATATTTCCTCTATAATTAAATTTACCGATCATATCTTCAAATAAAATATTTTTATTATTAGTTATTGAACTAAGAAAACCCGGCAACGAAACAAAGGAAACAAGCCGTGTTAAAAAAGGAGTATCGACTACTGTAAAATGTTTTATAGAAAATTTGCCGTCTAATATTGGCACTATTTCACCTTTTTTTACTTCATATCTTTTTGTATTTAAGTTGATGTTAATTTGACCGTTTTGCATAGTGGTATACATTCCAAGTCCCTTAAGTAATGCTCCGGCATTATCGGATTCAATGAACCATTGTTCAAAAGTTTCCTTAGCAGTAAGCGACATCTTAACTTTTTTATTATCAATATTAGCATTTAGAAAGCCGGAGAAACACCGCACTTTATCACATTTAATTGCTAAATCAAGATTACCTAGAATTATATTATTCTTTAAAAGTATTTTTGATATATTAGTTTTTAAATTAATATTACGTGTAGAATCTCCCGCTTTTTCTAAAAACTGCATCATATTAGCATTTGATAAATCTAATCTGTTGCCATAAAGTGTCGTATTAAGATTATGGTTATCTATAATTATGTTTCCTTTTAAATCCGTATGATTATGTTTAACAGAGGCTAGATTAATATTATAAATATTTTTCTTAATTAAGGCATTACCGTTAATTTTTAGATTATCCTGCCCTGAAAGGTTAAATACAATATTTCTATCGAAATTTTTATCATTTAATTTAGTATATAAATATAAATTGGCTTTTTTATATAATTTTTTATGAATAGATACTTTATCTATATAAAATTCTAAATTATTAAGATTAGAATTCACGGTAATAAAACTCTCCTTATTATGCTGTTTTTTATACTCAAAATTTAAAACGGTGCTGCCTGAAATTAATTTAAATACTCCAAATCTTTGATTATTTGCCGCAATATTGCTTTTTATTTTAAGTAAACACTCATTATTTTTATCCGATATATCATGATCATAAGTAAAGCTGCTTGCATAATTATTAATGTTACCTTTACCGCTAATATTTAGTTTATTATCTTTAAAAATACCTTTGGCTTCACCGTTTTGTAATAGGATATTATTGTCTAAGGTGTTAAAAGAGATATTTGTTAATGTTGACAAAACATTATAGCTATTAGGGATATTGGGGCTAATAGGAATTATTAGCTCTATTATTGAATTTGCCGTTCCTTTGATTTTTTTAAGATCAATATTTTGAGCTTTAATATTTTGATATGCATCATTTGGAACAAAGGCAATTAAGTCATTAATTTCACCTTTAGCAGTAGCATTAAAAACAAATTGTGATTTATCCAGTCCTTCCCATTTGAAAGTCATAATACCGTCTGAAACGACACTTTGACCGCTATATGCTTCATTAATTAGAAATTTTATTTCCGGTCCTGAAATGATTATATTAGTATCAACTTTAGTCAAAGGTGGTAAATCTGTATGATATTTATATTCAAAATTCGAGATATGTAAATTTGCTTTTAAATTATCTTCTACTAAAATATTTTTTTTTAAAAATTTTTTATCTAATTTAATATTTAATTCTCCGTTTTGGATGTAACCTTGTTTTATATGTTCTCGTAAATATGAGATTATAGGATTATTAGGAATGATTTTTTCGACTGTTTGATAAATTATTAAAGGCATATTTGCGGCAGCTGCACTTGCATCGATATTTTTATTGGTTATTATACCGCTTAGTGATAAAAAAGCTTTGTTCCCAAAGGTGAGTTTGCAATTAACAGTCTTTGGATTATCTTTAGAATAGGTGGTTTTATATGAGCATAAAGCATTTCCTAGAGGTAAGTCTGCTCCTTGCTCATCAGTTAGGATATCACTTTTTATTGAAGTTAGTCGTATGTCGGTTAGGGAATTTTTTTTAATTATATTTAACGAATAATCACCGGTCGTTGAAGTATTTATAATCTCTTCATCGTTATTTGAAATTACGGAAATTTTATCGATATTAAAATTAGCCTCTATTAACGAATTAGAGAAGAAATTTTTGAAATTAAAGAAAAGATTAAAATCGTTAATTTCTCCTCTAGCATTATCTATAAGACTTAAGGAAATTTTATCTATGGATAATCGGTTTTCTTTAAATTCTAAATTATGTAGTACAGCTTTTATATCATTTTTACTTAAATAAAATTCAATTATTTTTTTCAAAGGTTTATTTAAGTGTCCTTTATTTGCACTATAAACAGTTAGAGTTATAGCCAAAGATAATGAAATCAGAATTATAAAAATACTAATAAAGGTTTTTTTAATAAAATTCATTTGAGCTTGTAAATCTATTGAAATATGATAAAAGCTTTATATACTCGGGTAGAACTGCAAAAATTGGCTACATCATCCTACAAGTACTCCGGTCTCACGTATTAAGTATACGCTCTGTTCCTCGTCTTGTGGACTCCTTGTACTTTTTGAAATTGAGCTTCGTCTATACTACTCTTCATTTATTTGAGGTATACACTTGGAATATAACGTATAATTTTAAAATTTAATATAAAAATCACAAAAAATTATGAATATTACATTTATCGGTAGCGGATATGTGGGATTAGTCTCAGGTATTATTATGGGCTATTTAGGTCATAATGTTACTTGTCTTGATAATGATGAGGTTAAAATATCCAAATTAAATAAGCAAATATTACCGATTTATGAAGCTAAACTTGATGAGTATCTTAAGCAAGCTTTAGAATCTGATAGGTTAAAATTTACAAATATTTATAATAATGAACTTCAAAATGCTGATGCAATATTTATTACGGTCGGTACACCTTCAAAAGGGTTGGGAGGAGCGGATTTACAATATGTTTATGATGCTATTGATAAAGTTTTCGAGCATATAAATAAAGATTGTTTAATAGTCATAAAATCTACTGTTCCGCCGGGTAGTTGCAGTAATATTATAGCTTATTTAAAATCAAGAGGCTTTTCATTTAATGTTGCTTCTAATCCTGAGTTTTTAAGAGAGGGTAGTGCGGTAGAAGATTTTTTATATCCTGATCGTATAGTTATCGGTGTAAATAATAAAGAATCAGAGGAAATATTGCGAAAAATTTATGCACCTTTACAAGGTGCAAAGTTTGTGGTTACCGATTTAGTGACGAGCGAACTTATTAAATATGCTTCAAATAGTTTCTTAGCTACCAAAATTGCTTTTATTAATGAGATGGCTGATTTATGTGAAAAAATCGGCGGTAATATTAAAGATTTATCTAAAGGTGTAGGACTTGACCAAAGAATCGGTCAAAATTTTTTAAATGCAGGACCTGGTTTTGGCGGTTCGTGCTTTCCAAAAGATATTCTAGCATTAAATAATCTTGTAGAAAATCATCATATAGATTGTAGGATTCTTAAGGCAGTAATTAAAAGTAATAAGCAGCGTCCAAGTAATATGGTAGATAAAATAGCTACTTTGTTAGATGGAGATTTAAAAGGTAAAAATATAGCAATTTTAGGCTTAACATATAAAGCAGGAACAGATGATGTAAGAGCAAGCCCTGCCATCGCAATTGTAAAGATCTTATTAAATAAAGATGTATATGTTAAAGCATTTGATCCTATCGGTCTTGAAAATGCTAAAAAGAATTTGGAACATAAAAATTTGCTATATTTAGATTCAGCAGTTGACGCTTGTAAATCAGTAGATATTATAGTTATTGCAACTGAATGGTCAGAATTTAAAGAACTTAATTGGCAAGAAATTTATGATTTAGTAAAATCGCCGATAATCATTGATCTTAGAAATATACTAGATAATGAAGCAATGAAAAAAATCGGTTTTAGATATTATGCAGTCGGAAGTAAAATTTAGTCTTGTCGTTAAGGTTTTCGATGTTATTCCCGCGTAGGCGGGAATATTTATCTCGCTTTACCCTGGATTCCCGCCTACGCGGGAATGACATAAGGAGTCATACAGTAAGACAATAAACTTTAACATTAATTTAAAATGCGACCTGAATTTATTCATTTAAGAACTCAAAGCTCTTATTCTTTTCTAGAAAGTGCATTAACTATTGAGAAGGTAGTAGAACTTGCTTCATCGAATAAAATGCCTGCTATTTGTTTGGCAGATAAGGGAAATTTATTCGGCTCATTAGAGTTTGCATTATGTGCAGTAAAAAAAGGACTGCAGCCGATACACGGAGTTATTCTAAATATAAAATACGATATAGATATTTTTGCTCAAATTTTGCTTATAGCTAAAGATGAAACTGGTTATAAAAATTTACTCAAACTATCAAGCCTTACTTTTACTAAAAATGATCGTAAGATATGCGATCATATTGATTTTGAAGATTTAATCGAATATCAAGAAGGATTAATAGGATTATGCTGTTATACCGACGGTATTGTCGGAAAATGCTTGCTAGCTCGCAACGAGGAGCAAGCGATGCTGTTTGCACGTAAATTACAGGAAATTTTAGGAGATCGTTTTTACTTTGAGATTATGAGACATGAGCTACCGGAAGAACAGTTTATTGAGGATAGTTATATTAGAATTGCTGCCGAGCTTGCTATTCCGCTTGTTGCTACTAATAAAGTTTTGTTTAGTGAGAAAAGCATGCATGATGCACATGATGTATTGTTATGTATATCAGCCGGTGTTACTAAAGAATATCTGGATCGAAAAACAGTTAGCGAAAATTGTTATTTTAGATCACCGCATGAGATGATAGAGCTTTTTTCCGATTTACCTAGTGCCATCCAAAATACCGTGAATTTAAGAGAGCGTTGTTATTTTGCCGCACATGCAAACCCGCCGATGCTGCCTAATTTTGCCACCAAAGATATTAGTGAAACGGATTTAATTAAAAAAGATGCAAAAGAAGGGTTGCTTGCAAGGCTTGCTGCAAAGTTTAAATCTGAAAATATTGCGTTAGAGAATCAAGAAGCATTGAAAACCGAATATTTTGCTCGTCTTAATTATGAGCTGGATATTATCTGTAATATGAATTTTGCCGGTTATTTTTTGATTGTATCGGATTTTATTAAATGGAGTAAAAAAGAGGGTATTTTAGTCGGACCGGGTAGAGGATCGGGAGCAGGCTCGGTTGTTGCTTGGAGCTTGCTTATTACTGATCTCGATCCGATTAAATTTGGCTTATTATTTGAAAGATTTTTAAATCCTGAACGTATTTCAATGCCTGATTTTGATATTGATTTTTGTCAGGAAAGGCGTGAGGAAGTAATTAATTATGTACGTTCCAAATACGGTAATAATAGAGTAGGACAGATTATAACTTTCGGTAAGATGCAGGCAAAGGCTGTAATTAAGGATGTCGCTCGTGTGCTTAGCTTACCTTATAAATTCGCTGATTATCTAACGGAGCTTGTCCCTTTTAGTGCAGTTAATCCAGTTAGCTTAGAACAGGCAATGCGTGAAGTTCCGGAGCTTGCAAATGCCGCTAAAGGTAATGGGCTGTATAATTTAGACGGTGAAGCGGAGTTAATTAAGTTAGTGATTGATACTTCGTTAATTCTTGAGGGGCTGCATAGGCATTCCTCAACTCATGCTGCAGGAATCGTAATAGCAGGTACTGATTTAGTCGATATAGTACCGGTATATAAAGATTCTAACTCCGATATGCTGGTAGTCGGTTATTCTATGAAATATTCCGAGATTGCCGGTTTAATTAAATTTGATTTTTTAGGGCTACAAACCCTAACGGTTATTACCGATTGTAAGAAACTGCTTAAAGAGCAAGGGATAGAAGTAGATTTTAACAATATGACGTTTGATGATAATAAGACTTATCAAATGTTGTGTAAAGGTAAAGGAGTCGGCGTTTTCCAATTTGAAAGTATCGGGATGAAAGATGCACTTAGACGCCTTAAACCTGATTCTATACATGATTTGATAGCTCTTGGTGCGTTATACCGTCCTGGTCCTATGGAAAATATTCCTACCTATATAGCTTGTAAGCATAAATTACAACAGCCTGATTATTTACATGAGCTATTGAAACCAATCTTAGAAGAAACTTACGGAGTGGTGATATATCAGGAGCAGGTACAAAGAATTGCTCAGGTTCTTGCAGGTTATACGCTAGGAGCTGCCGATTTACTTCGGAGAGCAATGGGTAAGAAGATAAAAAAAGAAATGGAGGAGCAGGAAGAAATTTTTGTTAAAGGAGCAATTGCTAATAATATTTCGGAATCTCAAGCTAAATCCATTTTTGCGACCGTGGCTAAATTTGCCGGATACGGTTTTAATAAGGCACATGCTGCGTCTTACGGTGTTATTTCATACCAAACTGCATATCTTAAAGCTAATTATCCTGCTGAATTTTTAGTAGCATGCTTAAATCTTGAATTGAATAATCACGATAAAATTAATTTATTTTTACAAGAAGCAAAAGATAACGGCATAAAAATTATTGCACCTAATATTAATATTTCTGAAGGGTATTTTAGTGTACAGTTTTCGGACACTGTCATCCCGCATAGCGTAAAGCCTGTCATACCGCCACTTGATCGTGGTATCCAGGAAATTTCAAAAGATACCGTGGTCAAGCCACGGTATGACATCACGGGTGCAATAATCTTCGCCTTAGGTGCTATTAAGGGAGTTACGCCGAATTTCGGTAAGTTAGTAACGGATGAGCGAAAAGCAAGAGGGGCGTTTAAATCAATTACTGATTTTATTGAAAGATTACCCCCAAAATCTATTAACAGTAAATTATTGGAAAATTTAATCAAGTCAGGCTGTTTTGATGAGCTGCATGATAATCGATTGCAATTATTGTCAAGCATTCCAAAATTGCTTTCTTATTCAACTGCATATCACGAAGAGCAGAAATCTAATCAATTTAGCTTAATTAAAGTTTCTAGTTTAAGTCCAACTATTTTAGTATCAAGCGATTATGCCGATAAAAATACTTTAGCCTTTTATGAATTTGAGGCTATGGGTTTATTTATCTCTAATCATCCTCTTACGGAATATCAAGAAATATTTAGTCGTTTAAATATTTTAAATACTGCGGATTTGCATAATAACTTACCTGATGGTACTAACCGAGTAAATCTTGCCGGTGTAATACAAAAAAAGGATTCTCGTATGTCGGCAAGAGGTAGGTTTGTGACGCTCGTGCTTTCCGATCCTGAGAATATCTTTGAACTTAGTATTTTTAGTGAGGAAGTTTTAAAAGATTATGTACATTTACTTGATGTTAAAAGTTTGGTAGTTGTTAATTGTGACATAGTTAAAGATGAGGGAGGAATAAAACTAACGGCAAAAAGCTTTTCATCAATTGAGGATGCAATTAATAATAAACAATTTGAACTACAGTTTTATCCACAAAATCATGAAGAATTACGGCAGATAGTAACCTTGCTTGCAGCTCGTATAAATAATGAAGATCAGAGTAATGCTAAAGCTACAATCTATTTACAAAGCGCAGATGTAAAGAATTTTGTAGCAAAAATTACATTACCTGAAAAATTCTTGCTCCAAGGGCAAGATTTTGAGATTTTAAAAGGATATAGTAAATAGCGTATTTGTTGAGTGGTTCGGTTTTCCACTGTCATTCCCGCAAGGCATTGTTGTGTGGATATCGGGTCATCATTGTGAGCAGCCATAGGCTGCGTGGCAATCTCATGAAATAATAACAAACTTGAGATTGCGGACGTACAATTACTTCGTAATTTTCCTCGCAATGACGAAAAAACCGAGCCATGCAACAAAGCCAATGTCTCGCAGGAATGACATCGAAACCTTGAGTCAACTTTTTATAGGCAATACCTGAATTGACAGTAAAATGAATCTATAATTGAGTAATATTCTTTGATGTTTTTTTACCGCTAAATACTGCATTATTATTTTTATTATCGCTAAGTTCCATATATTTTGTTAGTCGATGTTTGTCTGGTATTAACTTTGCTTCTTTTTCTAAATGGATATTTTGCTCAAGATTTGGGTCTTTAATTAATTCTTTAAAATAATTACTTATGGATTTTAATCCCAATTTTCTCGTTAATTTACTTAAATACTTATAAAATTTATTTTTGATAGTGTGTTTTTTAGGTTCTGAATTTTTATTGAATGTATTATCGGTTTTAACTTCTTATTTTTTATCTTCTAATACTCCTGTATTAATTGATCTTTTGGTGTTTGATTTAGTTTTGAATTATCTGCTCTTACCCCAGCACCGGCATTATATATATACGATAATTTTTTCCGTTGTCTTTAGAGAATATTTTATAACATTTGTATGTAATCCTGTATTAGTAGGAGCATTAGAATATGATAAATATGCTTCTCCAGTTTTTTGCAGTTTATCATATATTTCATCTGTAGTTTTTTCTAAAAATTTTTTTAACTGTTCTGCTGGTGGTAATTCAGTTGAGCTAGTTAATTTACGTAAAAAGGATTGCTTATAAATCTCATCTAAGCCATCCATAAAATGGTCTAATTTTTTACCTGTATTTTCGTCAGGATTTAAAGCTTTATACGCTTAGCCGTTATAAAATGAACTGAGCCTAAATTATAATCTTTTGTGGATTTATCATAGGTACGGGCATCGTCAAGCATTTCGCAGTACTGAGTTGCTTTTGCTTCATACTCTATTTAAGGCTTGAGTGATATTGTCATAATGTTCTTTCAGCTTATTTTGGTTATTCTTGTTTAGAGCAGTATTTGTAAGTTGATTATCATAATTTTCTAAGTTACCGAACTTTCTATCATTATTTACATTCTCAACCATATTTTCAACTAATGTCAATAATTACTCACCTCAATATATCTACTTTATCTAATTGTTCCCATGTAAAATTTGCGTCTTCTCGGCCGAAATGACCGTAAGAAGCCGTTTTTTGATAACATGGAGTGCGAAGCTTAAGATGTTTAATAATTCTTCCTGGACGCATATCAAAATGCTGTGTTATGAGCTTAGTAATTTGTTCGTTGCTTAATGTGCTAGTACCGCAAGTTTCAGCATAAACAGATACGGGAGCAGCTACGCCTATTGTAGGATATTTGTATTTCACAGCGATCGGTAAGTCCTGCTCCTACTATATTCTTAGCAATATAGCGTGCCATGTAAGCAGCCGATCTATCTATTTTTGTTGGATCTTTTCCAGAAAAGCAACCGCCGCCGTGTCTTGCCATTCCTCCACAGCTGTCCACGATAAATTCCCTACAGGTTAAACCGCAATCTGCAACGGGACCGCCTATAAAAACCGACCCGTCGGATTAATTAGGTATTTAGTGTCTTTATGCAGTAAATTTCTTGGTAATGCCTGTTTAATAATTTCTTCCATTACTGCTTCAATAAGGTCTTTTTGTTGTATTTCCGGATGATGCTGAGTTGATAAAACTACTGTATCAATGGCAATTGGTTTGTTATTTTCATATCGTAACGTGACTTGAGATTGTGCATCGGGTCTAAGCCAAGACAAGATATTTTGTTTACGTAAATATACTTGCCTTGTCATTAATAAATGAGCGTAGTAAATCGGTGCGGGCATGAAACTATCCCTTTCATTACAGGCATAACCGAAAACCATACCTTGGTCTCCTGCACCTATGTCATCGTCATGTGCATTGTCAACACCCATAGCTATATCGGGTGATTGTTAATGATAGCTGAAATTACGACACAACAGCTACCGTCAAATCCATAATTTGGATTATTATAGCCGATTTCTTGTATCTTGCTACGTACTATTTGCTCAATATCCACATAGGTACTAGGCCGCTCACTAGAACTAGACCGGTGGTTACAAATGTTTCACAGGCCACACGACCGTCAGGGTCTTGTTTTAGAATCTCATCAAGTACCGTATCTGAAATTTGATCGGCAATTTTGTCCGGATGCCCTTCAGAAACTGACTCAGACGTAAATATAAAATTTTTCATACATTACGCTCCTTTTAAAATTCTTCAACTGTTATATTAATATATTTTTATATGCTTATTTTATCAAATATGTATTCTGTATTATATGTTGAAGTTATTTTTCTGGATTCCTGCTTTTGCAGGAATGACAGCAAGTCATGCAATAACGCCGCCTTTAGCTAGGAATGATACACCTTCAATGAATTTCCATCCAGTTATTACCTGCTCTAATTTCGGTTATAATCGGTACATCCATATTAGTAGAATTTTCCATGATTTTTTTAATAATAGGTGTTATAATTTCTACTTCATCAATCGGTGCTTCAAATAGTAATTCATCATGAATTTGCAGTACTAATCTTGTGTTAAGTTTACGTTTTTCTATTTCTTGATCTAAATTGATCATAGCAATTTTAATTATATCGGCATTAGTTCCTTGAATCGGAGCATTAATAGCCGCACGTTCTGCGAATTGTTTAAGCTTTTTATCATGAATTAGAGGTACAAAACATTTTCTGCCAAAGCAATTTGTGACATAGCCGTTGCTACTTGCAAAAGCTTTTGTTTGCTCCATATATTCTTGTACTCCTTTATATTCAGCAAAATATTTCTTGATATATGCGGATGCTTCGCCGTTAGTAACGTTTAATTGCTTAGCAAGCCCAAAAGCACTTATACCGTAAATGATACCAAAATTTATAGCTTTTGCTTTACGCCTATGTTCGCTAGTTAGTTCGTGTTTTTGTAAGTTAAAGATCTGACAAGCAGTTTGAGTATGGATATCGTCTTTATTGATAAATGCTTGTTTTAGTGCATCTATATTTGCGATATGGCTTAATATTCTAAGCTCAATTTGAGAATAATCGGCAGATATTAATTTATAACCTTCTTCAGCAATAAAAGCTTGTCTGATTTGATTCCCCTCACTAGAGCGAATAGGTACATTTTGTAGATTAGGTTCCTGTGAGCTAAGTCTTCCTGTAGTGGTAGAAGTTTGTAAAAATGTCGTATGTACTCTATGTGTTATATTATCTATCTGTTTCGGCAAACTATCGGTGTAGGTATTCTTTAATTTTGTTAGTTGCCTCCATCTTAATAACAAATCTGCAATATTATATCCATGCTCACTAAGTTTTTCTAGTATTTCCGCTCCCGTTGAGTAAGAGCTTGCTTTAGCTGAAGCTTTACCGAAAGGTAATTGCATTTTTTCGAATAAGATTTCGCCTAATTGTTTTGGCGAACCAATATTAAATTTAGTTCCGCTAAGAGCAAAAATTTCTTCTTCAAGTTTTAGAATTTCTGTTCCAAATTCAGCGGATAATTGTTTGAGGTAATTAGCATCTACTGTAATACCCACTTTCTCCATTTTATCTAAAATAAAACAAATAGGTAAATCAATGTTGCTATAAAGTCTAAAGGTTTTGTTGTCTTTAAGTTCCCATATAGTTTGCTTATAAAGTGTGATAAAGTTTATTACTATTTTTGCTGATTCGATAATTATATTTTCTATACAAGTTTCTTTCAAAACTTCTTTAAATAAATTTTTCTGTGATAAACCGGCAGATAACGCATACTGCATTAATTCTAAATCTTCTATAGCCGTAATGTCATGAGATTGGTTTGCATAAAATTTAAGTAGAGGTTTAAGAGAGTAAGTAATTTTTTTTATGGATTTATCGGTTAGTAAATTGAAGATTATATCCGAAAACCAGTTGTTATTAGTTTTAGTATTATAAGAAAATAGATCATGAGAAGTGTTTGAAATTTTAATAATATAGCTTTGGTTTTGCAGTGATAAAATAAAAGCAAGATTAGCTCCTTTATGCTGTAATAAATATATCCCGAATATTCCTATTTTCGTGGCTTCTTTAGCAAAGTCTGCTAACTCATTAGCATTATTAATTTCTTTTATTTCCGTTACTTTATTATCTGCTATCTCTTTGTAGTCGTTAATTTTAATATCCAATAAATTTTCTACTCTTTTATATAAAGATCTAAAACCGTATTCCTGTAAAAATCCTGTTAATTTATCGCTATTTGGAGGTGACCATTCTAAATTATTTAGCTGAAAATCTAAATCAACATTAGAATTAAGCCCTATTAACTGCCATGAAATTAACGCCGTTTCTCTTGAATTTTGTAAAGTTTCACGTTGTTTTACGCTTGAGACTTGGTCTAAAGAGTTAAATATATTTTCTACAGAACCAAATTGTGTTATAAGACTACTTGCAGTTTTTGGTCCAATAGATGGTACACCCGGAATATTATCCGATCTATCGCCGATTAAAGCCATTACTTCACGTAATTTATCAGAAGTAGTGCCAAATTTTTTAACCACATCATCCTCCGTAATATATTTCCCTTTTAACGGATCATATATCTTGATGTTTTCAGTCATTAGCTGTAATAAATCTTTATCGGAAGAGATAATGACTACATGTTCGCCAAGTGCAGCAGTTTTAGTAGCAAAGGTTGCGATAATGTCATCGGCTTCATAACCGTTCTTCTCTAGAATAGGCAAATTTAAGTTACTTGCAACATCACGAACTAAAGGTAATTGTACAATTAAATCTTCAGGGGGTGGAGGGCGGTTAGCTTTATAGTCGGGATAAATCTGATGGCGAAAATTTTGCCCGCCGCTGTCAAATACTACAGCGACATGTTTAGGCTTAAAGTCGCTCAGTAATTTTAGCAGCATTGAAGTAAAACCGTAAAGAGCACCGACAGGTTCGCCTTTTGGTGAAGTTAAAGGCTGTTGTGCATAATAGGCTCTAAAAACAAATCCGTATCCGTCTATGAGCAATAAGGTATTTTTTTGAGTCATTTTATGATTTTATTTTTAATTAGATCGTAATTGCAAGGAAATTACGTAAGTAATTGACGAAGCAATCTCAGGAGTTTATTATTACTTCATGAGATTACCGTGCAGCCTACGGCGACTCGCAATGACGACTCAATATTCGTGCGGGCAATGACGTAGCAAAACCTCACAACCCCACTATACTTCTAGCAAAATCATGTTGGTTGAATATTTTTAAGTCCTCTATCTTCTCACCTATACCGATAAAGTATAAGGGTAAATTAAATTTTTGTACTACTCCGACAATTACGCCCGCTTTAGCACTGCCGTCTAGTTTAGTCACGATAAGCCCCGTCAAATTAGTAGCATCATTAAAATGCTCTACTTGGTTATAGGTATTTTGTCCGGTAATAGCATCAATGACTAAAACGCTATGAGTGGGGGCATTCTCGTCTAGTTTTTTTATAACTTTTACAATCTTAGACAGTTCATCCATCAAATTTTTCTTATTATGAAGCCTACCTGCTGTATCGATAAAAAGTATATCGATATTTTGTTTTATCGATTCTTCCATCCCGCGATAAGCAACACTTGCGGGGTCAGCCGATTCTGCACCGGTAATAAGTAGTGCATTTGCTCTATCTGCCCAAGTACTTAGCTGATTTACGGCAGCTGCTCTAAAAGTATCGCAGGCTGCAACTGCTACTTTTTTACCTTGTGCCGAGTACATTGCAGCAAGCTTACCTATAGTCGTGGTTTTACCTGCTCCGTTAACACCGCAAACTAAAATTACGTTTAATTTATTTTCGCTTAAAGTAAAAGGAATTTCTGATTTTGATAGCTGCTGCTCTATTAATTTAGCAAGGGCTTCTTTTACTGTATCACTATCTATTTCTTTGTCAAATTTTACCTTTTTAAATTCTTCAATAATATTAGTTACTACCAAAACACTCATATCACTTGAGATAAGTAGCTCTTCTAGCGCTTCTAGAGTTTCTGCATCTAATTTTTTCTTGTAAAATATTTTGTCGATACCTTCCGATATTTTATTAGAAGTTTTAGATAAACTTTGTTTTAATTTACTAAATATCGAAATCATATTAGATAGTTTTTTGTTTTATGGATGTTGGTGTTACGCCTGCATGAGTATCAAATCGTCATTGCGAGGAAATTACGTAAGTAATTGACGAAGCAATCTCAGGAGTTTGTTGTTATTTCATGAGATTGCCACGCAGCCTATGGCTCGCAATGACGATTAGGTATCTACACAGATAAGCCATCTTGCAATGATGATTAAGGTACTTATCTCTTTTTCTTATTTTTGCTTTTGTTTTTATTTCCGTCAATGGTTTTATTGAATCTACCTAAATTTTTAACAAATTTTTGTAGTCCGTTAAGTTCTGTTCCATATGTCCTAGTATATTCATGGACTATTTCTATATCTTGTCTATGAGAATCATCTATTACTACTACTTCCTGCATAAAATTATTAGCATCAAACGTAATTTTTACTATCTTCTGCTTTGCAATTTTTGGATTGAGCCAAGCTCTTTGAGACATAACTCTTTCAACATAATACCAGGTATTTTGGGAATATTCCGGTACTATAGTAGGCGTACCTATTAACTCTACGACTTCTGTTTTATTTAGTTTTTTAGACTCTAATTTTACAAGTGCCGAATCATCTATAGATTGCCCTCTATTTTCGATAGTTTTGCAGCCGCTTAAGGAAAAAAAGGCTAATATACTAAAAATGTATGTTATAAAAATTTTCATAAGTTTAATTTTATCTAGATTTTATTACAAGATTATAATATACTGCTTCACTAATTTGACAAATACTTTTTAATTTATATTTAGAGAGGCTAATAATGGCAGTTCCAAAGAAAAAAACATCAAAATCAAGACGTAATATGAGACGTTCGCACTTAGCACTTGGCAAAGTTAACGTAATAGTTGATTCGCAAACCGGTGAATATAAGCTTCCGCATCACGTTTCTTTAGTCGACGGTACTTATAATAATCGTCTAGTAGTAACAAAGAAAATTAAAACTGAAGAAGAAGTAGCCTAAAAGATTTATGACCTGTAAAATTATTGGTTGCGGCGGGTATCTTCCTTCAAAAATAGTTAGTAATGATGAGCTTGCAAAATTCGTAGATACTAACGATGAATGGATTAGAACAAGAACAGGTATTACGCAGCGTCATATAGCAGGTGATACAGAATATACTTCCCATCTTGCTTTAAAATCAGCTGAAAAAGCTATAGCAGATGCAGGGATATCGGTAAATGATATTGATTTAATTATTACATGTACTACTACTCCCGATAATAGCTTCCCTTCGGTTGCCTCTAAGCTTCAAGGTTATCTTGGTTTAACTAATATACCGTCTTTTGATTTACAAGCAGTATGTGCCGGCTTTGTTTATGGTTTACAAGTAGCAAATTCTCTTATCTCATCAGATAAATATAAAACTATTTTGCTTATAGGAGCCGAGAAAATGACGTCGTTATTAGATTGGAATGATAGGACTACTTGCGTTTTATTCGGTGATGGGGCCGGTAGCGTAATATTACAGCGTAGTAGTGATGATTCCGGTTTAATAGATAGTAATATCTTCTCAAGCGGTGCTGATTATGATGAAATATTATACACAAACGGTGGTGTAAGTATGAACGGTATTAGTGGCAAAATAGTTATGCAGGGGCAAAAATTATTTCGTCATGCAATAGAAAAAATGCAACAATCTATAAAAGATTTACTGCATGCTAATCAATTCAGTGTAAGCGATATTGATTATTTTATACCTCATCAAGCAAATATCCGTATTATAAATAAACTCGCTGAACTATTAAATATAGAAGAGCATAAAGTAGTGAAAACCGTAGACAAACATGCTAACTGCTCTGCTGCTTCTATTCCGCTTGCTTTGAGTACTCTCAAAGCATCAGGCAAAATAAAAAAAGGTGATATTCTACTATTTTCAGCTATCGGTGCAGGTCTTACTTGGGGCAGTGCATTCATTAGATGGTGAATATACTCGTTTTATTAGACATCTTCGGAAACTCTCCTACTAGAGGTAATTTGTACGTTGATCCTGTACTCGAATCCTCACGTACCTCTATGTACGCTGCAGTTCTGCGTGCCGTGTCTCCTTCAAATTCCTCTCTATAAGCGAGTTTCTGAAGATGTCTATTTGAAAAATTGGCAACACTACTTATTTGCTTATAATTCTCACATATTATATATACGCTGCGGTTATAAGCTTCAAAATCGATTCCTCTTTTCCTCATTAAACTGCATCTATCTATTTATCCAAAGTATATACTTGTATTAAATGATATTTTTACCACATTTATACATGAGTAATTGCATTTTATAATATTTTAGCCTTTAAACTAATAAAATAATGATATATACTAACTCACATAGCTTTTGGTTAGTTTAGTTTTATGACTAGCTAAAATGAATTCAATATTAATAAATTATAATCTCAAGGAGTTTAATTATGAAAACAAAAATTACATTAGCTTTTCTTGCATTATGTGTGCTTGCAGGGTGTAATACAACAAAAAGAGCACCGCAATTTGACGGTAATATGAACCAAAGTGAAGAAACTTCATTAATGAAAGATTTCGAGAAGCATGCAGGAAATGCAGTATGGTTTGCTTTTGATAGCTCTGATTTATCACCAAAGGCTAAAGAAGAACTAGAGAGACAAGCTTGCTGGTTATCAAAGCATCCTGAAGTAAAAGTTACTGTTGAAGGACATTGCGATGAAAGAGGTACCAAAGAATATAACTTAGGTTTAGGTGAAAGAAGAGCAGCAGCAGCGAAAAAATTCTTAGCTCATAAAGGAATCGATCATAACAGATTAAATACAATCTCTTATGGTAAAGATAGACCTGCTATGATGGGTAATACTGAAGAAGCTTTTGCCTATAATCGTAGAGCTGTAACAGTTGTACACCACTAAAATTATGTACTAATTATAGTATCCTAAAAGGTCGAGTTTACTACTCGCCCTTTTTTTTATTTATAACTTGATGTTATTATTGCGAAAGCGTTGATGCGTGGATACCAAACCGTCATTGCAAGCCATAGGCTGTGTGGCAATCTCATGAAATAAAAACAAACTCCTGAGATTGCTTTGTCAATTACTTTGTAATTCCTTACAATGATGAAAACACTGAATCATATTGCCTTGTTTTTTAGGCGATACCTCAAAAATATAAAAATTTTACTAGACTTAACTGCATAATAATTATATAAATTTCAAATGAAAAGGGGCTGTAGCTCAGTTGGTTAGAGCACGCCGCTCATAACGGTGTGGTCGTAGGTTCAAGTCCTACCAGCCCCACCACACAAATTCTTATTTAAATTCGCATTAGCACTGAATTTATAATGATCAATCTAAAAACACTTTCTTGGTATCTTACTAAATTATATTCTAAGTGTTTCTTTATTATATTATTTCTTTTAATCGGGCTATTAATTATCTCAAATGTTTTTGATCTTTTACAAAAATTCAAAAATATTTATGTTCCTTTTAGTTTTTTTTGGAGACTTATCTTATATAAGATTCCTTATTTACTAGGTCAAGTATCTTCATTAATTAGTTTTACCGCTATGTTATTTTTTCTTAGAAATCTAACAAAAAATAATGAATTAACGGCTATGTTATCTAGCGGTATTCATATTTGGCAAGTGCTTGTTATTCCATGTATTGTAACTTTAATGTTAGGTATAGTTTTTACGACTATATTGAATCCTATCAGTACTATAGGCTTACAAAAATATGAGTTATTAGAAGCAAAACTAACTAAAAAAGCCTTGAGTGAGGGTATAATATCTAAATCAGGCTTATTATTTTTTGAATCTTTAAATGATGAAACTCAAATTATCCAAACACAATTTATTAATGTTGCCGAGAAAAAATTAAATAATATTACAATTTTATTTGTTGATCATAATAATTCTTTTTTAAAGAGAATTGATGCATTATACGGTATTATTGAAAATAAAATGTTACATTTAAATAGAGTTAAGGTTTTCACAAAAGAAGAAACTAAGGCTTACAATAATTTCACTATGCAGACAAATTTATCAATTAATAGTTTAGTAAATAAATTTATTCGTCCTGAAATGGTTTCTATTTGGGCTTTACCTAAATTAATTAATGAATTATTAAATTCAGGTTTACCGGCTATTAATTATCAAATTTATTATTACAAGCAATTATTTAAGCCTATAATGATGATGGCAACCGTAATTTTAGCAAGTTGTTTTATTAGTCTTAAACAGCGTGATAATTCCCAAGAAAAAATATTGCTATTAGGTTTATTTTCAGGTTTTATAGCATATTCGTTATCAGAAATATTATTAAAAATACTTACTTATAATAATTTGTCTTTAATTGCTGCTATTTTATTACCTAGTATGCTAATATTTTTTATTAGTAACTTTATTATGTTACATTATAAAGAAATTTAATATAGACGAAGTTTAATTTGAAAAATTGGCATTGTCGCTTCTCATTGTTGATCCTCACTTAGTATTCTACGCTGCGGTCAAAAATTCCGAGGCTTCTTGCTCTTTTCCAAATTAAACTTCGTCTATATTAAATTTTTATTTACTTACTATGGGACTGTTTATTTTGTTAGTTCTATAGAAGTGTTTTTAGAATTTAGAGAGAAAAAATAAAATGATAATGAAATTTTTGGAAGGGTTTTCTTCCGGTATGGCTATAGATCTTGGTACGGCAAATACTATTGTCTATCAAAAAAATTGTGGAATTGTTCTAAGGGAACCTTCTGTTATTGCGTTAATAAAAAAAGACGGTGCTTTTGTGCCTTATGCTTATGGTCATGAAGCAAAAATGATGCTTGGGCGTACTCCTACGGATATTGAAGCAAAAAGACCTTTAAAAGATGGTGTTATTGCCGATTTTAAGGGTGCAGAGGAAATGATAAAGTATTTTATTAGAATGGTACATAATCGTCGCTCTTTTTTTGGGCCGACAATTGTTATTTGTGTGCCTTCCGGTTCTACGCCGGTTGAGCGTCGTGCTATCCAAGAAGCAGCAGAAAGTGCAGGGGGTAGGGATGTCTATTTAATTGAAGAACCTATGGCGGCAGCGATCGGGGCAGGGCTACCCGTAACGGAAGCAACCGGTTCGATGATTGTTGATATTGGAGGAGGCACTACCGAAGTTGCAGTTTTGTCACTAGGGGGTATAGTATATGCAAGGTCGGTAAGAGTCGGCGGTGATAAGATGGATGAAGCTATTATCTCATATATAAGAAGGCACTATAACCTATTGATAGGTGAGGCTACTGCCGAAAAGATAAAGCAAGCAATAGGTACGGCTTATGTAGATGAAAACGCTGAGCCGAGAAAGATGGAAATTAAAGGACGTGATTTAATTTACGGTATTCCTAAAGAAATGATATTGAACGAAAGACAAATTGCTGATAGTCTAATTGAACCGGTAAGTCAAATTGTTGAAGCGGTAAAAGTAGCACTAGAAGCAACACCTCCTGAATTATCTTCAGATATAGTTGATAAGGGAATTGTTTTAACAGGCGGCGGCTCATTATTACGAAATCTTGATTTTGTTCTTAGTGAAGCCACTAAATTGCCAGTAATAGTTGCAGATGATGCCCTCTCTTGTGTGGCACTTGGAACAGGAAAAGTACTTGAAGATTTTACAAAGCTAAAACATGTACTATTTAAACAGGATTAAAAATGGCAATACTTGCAAATAGAGTAAAAAATTCTTCAAATTCATTAGAATTAATAAGAATAATATCAAATACTCTTAAGCGTTTTTTTGTTATATTTGGGCTTGGAGTGTCTGTATATTTATTTTTTGCTACACCTAAAAAAATATCTAGTATATCACTTGAAGTAACCGGTAGTATAGTATCAATCGGTTTAGCAGTGTATGAAGATATATTTGAATATATAAATTCAATAACACAAAAATTTGTTTATTTTCAAGATTTAGAACGAAAAAATATAGAACTTAAACTTGAGATAGCAAGATTACAACATTTACAAAGTGAAGTAGAATTGGTAAGAGCCGAAAACATTGCATTAAAAGATTTGTTAACGATTGCTGAGGAAGAAGAATTTGAATATATTACTACGAAATTACTGAGTGTTTCCTTTAATCCCTTTTCTAGAACTGCTTTGATTTCTGCAGGTAAAAAGCAAGGCATTGAACCTGATCAAATCGTTGTTAATGCAGGAAAATTAGTAGGAAAAGTAATAGAAGTGAGTAATAATTATGCGAAAGTAATGTTAATTAGCGATGTTAATTCTAGAATACCTATTAAAGCTAATTCTTCAAGAGAACAAGGTATTTTAGCAGGTAATAATAATAATAGTAAAATTTTATACTTGCCTAACAATCATTTAGTACAGCAAGATGAGGAGATAGTAACCTCTGGACACGGTAATATTTATCCTGCAGGTATTTTAGTGGGCTATGTGTCTAAAGTGACAGAACATGATGTTATGGTAAACGTAGCAGCTGATCTATCTAAAACGGAATTTGTACAAGTATTATTGCCTAAGGAGTAATTTCTGTTTTTTTTGTATTCTATGTCATTACCGCGTAGGCATTGTTGCATGGATCGGTACAATCCCCTATGTGTCACCCCGTGGCTTGACCACGGGGGGCCAAACAACAATAAAAAATACTAGCAACAAAGCTTTCCCGTGTAGGTGGGGATTCAGCAAAATAACTTCAATATTGCTACGAAGTTATATATTTGATAAAATAACCATATAAAAACTTGTTTTTATATGGTTTTACTAGATTTTTGCCTCCGTGGGCATGACATTGAGTAGGCTTTTCGATCCATGTAACAAGGCTGGTAATACTCGACACACTTTGTATATATCTATCCTTTATTTATTCAGAGGTTATTAATATGGCACTTGCTACTAAAGTAAAAGAATTTTTAGAAGAAAAATTAAAACAAGAAAAGATAGATCGTAAATATCTTGCCGAAGTCACTAATATCCCTTATACTACTGTTAGCAGAATTATGAGAGCGGAAGCTAGTCGTGAATTCAACCCTGAAATAGATACTATTTTAAAAATAGCAAAATATTTTAATTGTACTATGGATGAGGTAATAAAAAGAAAAGTACAGAATAATTCATAAAGCTTGATACAAGCGAATTTTGCATGACTCGCCTGTACTCACGCACGTAGTTTACCTACTGCTTTCGCAGGCTTGCATTTAAATTCATCTTGTCTAAATCTTTCTGAAATATGCTGTACCTACGAAATAAAACATAAAATATGACAACAAAAAATAAAAGAGTTCTTCAGAAATGCGCTTATAGAGAGGGATTTAAAGGAGACATGGAACGTAGCACCGCAGCGATGTCTAAATTACCTCTAGAAGTAGAACTTTCGAGGAACTCTAAAGGACTGATTATAATTTTATCTTCCCCTTCAGGTACAGGTAAGTCGAGTTTAGCTAAAGCATTATTGAAAATAGATAATAATTTGCGTTTATCTATTTCGGCAACTACAAGAAAACCACGTTTAGGAGAAGTAGAGGGCATAAACTATTACTTTAAGACCGGTCTAGAGTTTGAAGAATTAGTTAAGCAGAATAAATTCCTTGAATATGCTAAAATATACGATAATTATTACGGTACGCCTAAAGAATATGTCGAAATGTTATTAAATCAAGGCTTGGATGTTTTGTTTGATATTGATTGGCAAGGAGCACGGAGTATTAAGAAAAATGCTACTAATGTTGTTGCTATATTTGTATTGCCTCCTAATATTGAAGTATTGGAACAACGCTTAAGAAATAGAGCGACCGATAATGAAGAAGCAATAAAATTACGTATGCAGTCGGCACAAAACGAAATATCACATGCTAATGAGTATGATTATGTAGTTACTAACGATGACTTTGACCGGACGCTTAAAAAAATACATGCGATTATAGTTGCAGCACGAGACAAAGCGTTTTGACTTTGTCGTTTTTTCTTTCTATACTGAGCATTAGACGTTATGTTTCTAATTTTCATAGTACTAATTTAAATGCTTAGAAAACAATTCCTTTCATCAATAGTAAAACATTTTAAAACTCATAAAGTTTGTGCCTTGTTAGGACCAAGGCAGTGCGGAAAAACTACACTTTCTAAACAATTCGTAGAAGCTTATAATATTCCTAAAATCAATATTTTTGATCTTGAAAATCCTTTAGATTTAGCAAGATTAAATGAACCGATGCTTGCTTTGTCTGATCTAAAAGGATTTGTTATTATTGATGAAATTCAGTATAAACCGAATCTATTCCCTATTTTAAGAGTTCTTGTTGATACAACTGATATTAAATTTTTAGTACTAGGCAGTGCATCAAGAGACTTAATTAAACAAGGTTCTGAAACACTAGCAGGTAGAATAGGTTATATTGAAATGACACCGTTTAGCTTATCTGAAGTGTCAGGTACTCAGCAATTATGGATACGCGGCGGATTTCCTTTATCATATCTTGCAGATGATGAAGAGTTAAGTGCTTTATGGCGTCAGAATTACATTAAAACATTTTTAGAAAGAGATATACCAAATTTAGGTTTTACAATTCCGTCTATGCAGGTACGTAGGTTTTGGTTAATGCTTTGCCATTATCACGCTAATATATTGAATGCTTCAGAACTTGGAAATTCTTTATCTATCTCATATCATACCGCAAAGCATTATTTAGATATTTTAGAGGGCACTTTTATGATCCGTATTTTGCAGCCTTGGTATGAAAACCTTAAAAAAAGACAAGTTAAGACTCCAAAAATCTTTTTTAGAGATAGTGGAATATATCACGCTTTATTAGGCTTAAATAATTATGAAGCTTTAAGCACTCATCCTAAAATAGGTGCATCATGGGAAGGATTTGCCTTAGAACAAATTGTTAGATATTATAAAGCCGAACCCGAAGAATGTTATTTTTGGTCATCTCATAATGGAGCGGAAATAGATCTTTTAATTTTTAAAAATGGAAAACGTTTGGGGTTTGAAATTAAATATACAAATACACCGAGCATTACAAAATCAATGCAAATATCTTTAGAAGATTTAAAACTTGATCAAATTAATGTAATATTTCCAGGTGAGATTAGCTTTAAATTGTCAGAAAAAATACAGGCAATAGGTCTTTCGAGCTTAATTCAAAATGATACAAAAGCTGCAACTATATAGTTACAGCTTTTAGAATGTTATATTATTTCACATACGCCTTTAGAAGCTTTACCGGCAAGTTTGATATCTTTGGAAGCATTATCCACACAATTACCTAAATCTTGATTATATTGATGGACTTGACTACTCGCTTGCATAGCTTCTTTAAATATTGCGTTATGTTTTTGCTGTTGTTCTTCAAATTGTACTTTTGCAGCTTCTAAAGCTGCTTTTCTTTGTTCAGGAGTTAAATTTTTAAATTTAGACATAATAATTACTAATTTAGTTAAATTCCTCTCGTTTTATTATTTGTAACTTTAATATTAGGAGTACGAGTAGGAGATAAACTCCCAGTATTAGTATCTTTTACTTGTGTTTGTTCTCTGATTTTATTAGCTAAAGATTTAGTTTTATCCACGTTAATTTTATTTAGTACTTTATTATGATACTCTATATCTTTTACAACGCCGTCTGTCTTAATTGCTTTATGCTGATGTTTTAGAACTAAATATTTTTCATATGCATCTAAATATTTTTCTGGTTCTTTTTTATAACGCTCTTTAATATCACTTCCTAATTTCTTTATTTTATCTTTATTTATGTTGTGTTCTTTTTCATGTTTAATAATTTCTTGATCTAATATTTTTTTACTATTTTCAATCTTCTCTACATATGCCTTATGTATTTTTAACATTTCTTGGTGAAATTCTAATTCTCCTTTTAATTCGTTAACTTTTTTTGGTGCTAAGCCTTTTTCTTGTAATTGTTGTGATAAATTCGTTATTGTTTTATTTAATTCATTTAATTCTGTATGTGCTTGTTTGTGTTCTGCAGTTATTTTTTTATGGTTTTTATGTAATACTTTATACGCTTGATTTAGTTTAAAAATATTTCTTCATGAGTTAATATTTCACGATTTAACTCTTCATGATCAATAATGTTTTCCTTTTCTAGTTTATTTATTATCTTATCTAAACGCTTATTACTTTCTTCAATTCTTTTAGTATCTTTAGTAATATTTTTTATAAATTCATTATGCAAATTATTAAGTGCAGCAACTCTTTGTGCGATGTCTTTTTCTTCTTCGGCAAGTTTTATTGCTCTTTGTGATTTTAGAAATTCTTCTTCTTGAACCCTAGCTTTCTCAATAGATTGTTCTACTTCATAGTGCTTGAGCTTAGTTTCAGCAGTCTCTTTTAGATTGGATATGTCAAAATTCAAGCCATATGAAGCTGCTTCGCTTTGTAAACTACTCAATTCTCCTAGAATTATTTCTATTTGAGAGCGAGAATAAGAATTGTTAAGATGCTCTTTTAAATTATCGAATTTATATTTTAATGTAGCTGTTATATCAGACATGCTCATCATCTTTAATATTAACGCTAAGAAACGTTAACAAAAGTTAATAATTAAGTCAAGAAAATTTTAATAAAAATTAATCTTGTATTTCTAGCCATTGATTTAATAACTCGTCTAGTTTGTTTTGATCATTAATTAATTGGCTAGTAATGCGGTTATATTTTTGAGGATTATCTAAATATAGATTAACGTCTTCAAGTTCTTTTTCTAAGTGTTTGATGGATATTTCTAGCTTTGCAATATAGTTGGGCAATGTTTCAAGCAAACGCTGATATTTATAAGATAGCTTTTTATTTAGAGGTTCTTTTTGAGCAGTTAGTGGTAGTGGTTTTAAAGCTTTTTTGGCTATAGGAGAGGTAGTAAAATACTGCTTATAATCTTCATAACCTCCTGTTAAATCATGAATTTTACCTTGAGCGAAAACTAAAGTTCTAGTAACTAACCTATCTAAAAAGTCACGATCATGGCTCACGACTATTAAAGTACCTGAATAATCTGTAAGTATATCTAGTAAAATTTCCAGACTATCCATATCGAGGTCATTAGTCGGTTCATCTAAAATTAACAGATTGCCAGGGTTAATTAGAATTTTTGCAAGTAATAATCTATTAGCTTCACCGCCTGATAAAATAGCGGTTTTTGCATTAAGTAGTTTAGGATTAAACATGAATTGTTTTAAATAACCGGCAACATGCATGGTTTTACCGTGTGGCAAAAATACTTGATCACCGCCTGTAGGACATAAAGTTTGTTGTAATGTATGATTAGGCTCTAGTTTTTCTCTATGTTGATCAAAATATGAAATATCTAAATTACCGCCATATATAATTTTGCCGCTTTCAGGGGTAAGCTGTTTTGTTAGTAGTTTGATAAAGGTAGATTTGCCTGAGCCATTTGCACCGATTATACCAATTTTCTCGCCGTTTTTTACACGAAAGCTAAAATTATCAATAATTTTAGTATTTTTATAACTAAAAGTAATATTATCTGCTTCAATAATGAATTTACTTTTAGCTATATTTTCGGCAAGCTCTGCCCTAACTCTTTGTGTTGAACTAGCTAGTTTTGCAGTCTGTTCTTGTGTTATTGCTCTTAAAGCTTTCAAATCCGCAAGTCTCTTTTGATTTCGTTTACGTCTAGCAGTAACACCGGCATTTAACCATTCATTTTCTTGAGATAATTTTTTATTTAATTTCCGAAGAGCGGCTTCTTCTTGGTCTATGATAATTGTTTGCCATTCATCAAAAAATTTAAATCCTTTATCGGATTTACGTAAAATTCCTCTATCAAGCCACCAAATTTTATTAGTAACATTTGAGAGGAATGTTCTATCATGACTAACGCAAATAATAGCACCGTTATAAGATTTAACAAATGCTTCTAACCATTCGATTGTTGCAATATCTAGATGGTTAGTTGGTTCATCAAGTAGTAATATTTCCGGCTCTAATATTAAAGCTTTAGCAAGGCTTGCTCTTCTCAGTTGACCGCCTGAATAGGTGGATAAATTATCTGTTCCGTTGATTTGTAATTTTTCTAGAATTATATCGATTTGGTATTTATCTATTTCTTTTGTACTATCTGTTTGTTGTAAGACAAAATCATAAACAGTTAGATGAGTTTTTATAGAAATATCTTGTCTTAAATAACCGGTTGTAACTAAAGGATCTTGAAATAATGCACCGTTATCTAACTCATAATCACCTGATATGACTTTCATTAAGCTTGATTTCCCGCAGCCGTTACGTCCTATAAGACAAATCTTATCGCCTGTGTACAAATAAAGCTCTAAATCAGATAAAATTACTTTATCCGCAAAACTTAAGTTACCGTCTTTAATGTAATAAATTGGGGTCATAGTTGATTATTGGCTAGTTTTTATGTCATTCCTGCAAAAGCAGGAATCTAGAAAAATAACCTTAATATTGGTACAAAATTACATATTTGATAGAATAAACATATAAAAATAAGTTTTTATATGTTTTACTGGATTCCTGCTTTCGCAGGAATGACATTAAGTTAAAGGTTGGTAAACAAAGTTTAATTTGGAAAAGCACAAGGAGTCCATAAGACGAGGAGCGGAACGTATACTTAATACGTGAGTACAGTGCTTATAGGACTTTGTGCCAAATTAAACGAGTATACTCTTAATCACTAAACTAGCATTAGTACCACCGAATCCGAACGAGTTGGAAAGCACGTAATCTATCTTAGTTTTCTTAGCTTTCAGTGCAACTAAATCTATATTCACCTCATCCATAGGGGTATCTAAGTTTAAGGTTGGCGGTGCAATCTGGTCTCTAATTGCAAGAGCTGAAAAGATAAACTCAACACTTCCTGCCGCACCAAGCAAATGTCCTATTGATGATTTAGTAGAAGACATTAAAACTTTGGGATTCGCTTCTAAAAATAATTTTTGTACGGCTGCTAATTCTATTCCATCACCAAGTGTAGTAGAAGTACCGTGTGCATTAATATAATCAATCATATCGGGCGTGATAGTTGCATCTAGCATTGCGTCTCTCATCGCTCTATAAGCTCCTCTACCTTCAGGATGTGGAGCTGTCATATGATAGGCGTCACCTGTAGAGCCGTATCCTATAACTTCACCGTAAACTTTAGCCCCTCGATTTAAGGCATGCTCATATTCTTCTAAGACTACAACGCCTGCTCCTTCACCCATAACAAAGCCGCTGCGGTCTTTATCCCAAGGTCTTGAGGCTTTTTTAGGATTATCGTTATATTTAGTACATAATGCTCTAGCAGCAACGAAACCTGCAACTCCGACAGGTGTAACTGGAGCTTCCGCACCGCCTGCGATCATAACATCGGCATAGCCGTGCTTTATCATACGCATAGCATCGCCTATAGCATGTGCCCCTGTAGCGCAAGCTGTTACTGCCGTTTGGGTTGGACCGCTAAAACCGTATTTTATAGAAACAAGACCGGATAAAAGATTAATTAATGAAGCGGGGATAAAGAAAGGACTAACTTTGCCGTTATTTTCTTGATAGAGTTTGATAGAGGTATCTTCGATCATTTTAAGCCCGCCGATTCCTGAACCTAATATCAAGCCGGTTCTATCACGAGATTTTTCATCGTCGGGTAACCAGCCGCTATCTTCAACTGCTTCGGTTGCGGCTGCTACTCCGTAATGGATAAATTTATCCATTTTACTTAGTCTATTAATGTCATCTGCTTGTGTGAAATTTTCAAGTTTAAATCCATCTTTCTCAGAGTTATCTATAAGTCCGGCAATTTTACACGCAAGTTTAGAAGTGTCAAATTCTGTAATAGTTTTTATACCGCTTACTCCATCTACAATATTTTTCCAAGATGAGTTAACATTAAGCCCAACAGGAGTAACAAGTCCAAGTCCGGTAATAACTACTCTTTTATTTACTCTTTGATTCGACATTTTTAATTATCTATTAGGGATTTTTATGCGGATTAAGATTGGCGTTCTTTGATATATTGTATAACATCGGATACGGTTTTAATTTTAGTGGCTTCATCATCAGGGATATCAATACCGTATTCAACTTCTATTGCCATCATTAACTCTACGGTATCAAGGCTATCAGCTTTCAAATCTTCTACAAATCTTGAATCCGTAGTTATTATCGATTTATCTTTATTTAGCTTTTCAGCAACCATTTCAATAACTTTCTGTTCGATCTTATCCGTTGTACTCATAATTTTGAACTCCATAAATCATTTAATTTTATATGCTGTATAATAGGGGTTATTCAGCTATTAGACTTTATTTTAACTGTATGAATATTTATTTAAAATATTCATCGCATTTTATCTTTAAAAGAACTTCTAGCACAAAAAATTATTTTATGCTAGCACAAAATAATCTTATTAATTTTTATACCATTAACATACCGCCGTTTACATGTATAGTTTGACCGGTAATATATGATGCCTGATCGCTTGCTAAAAATGCAACTGCGTTTGCCACGTCTTCCGGCATACCGTAAGTGCCTAGCGGAATTTTTTGTACTATAGCTTCTCTTTGTTTTTCACTTAGTTTATCGGTCATATCTGATTTAATAAATCCTGGAGCTACTGTGTTAACCGTAATGCCTCTGGTTGCAACTTCGTAAGAGAGTGATTTGGTCATACCTATTAAACCTGCTTTAGAAGCACAATAATTAGCCTGCCCGGGGTTACCTGAAATTCCTACTATTGAAGAGATGTTAATAATACGTCCATACCTGTTTTGTATCATTTTTTTTATTGCTTCACGATTTAAAATAAAATTTGCTTTTAAATTAATATCAATAACTTTGTCAAAATCTTCATCTTTCATTCTAATTGCTAGCGTATCGCTAGTAATACCGGCATTACATACTAAAATATCTAACTTTGATGCTTTAGATATTAAATTGCTACATTCTTCCTTATCGGCAAGATTACATACTTCTATCGTATAATTATCTTTTACAACCTTTCCAAGGGATTTTAATTTGTCCTCATTACTACCGCTAATAATTACATGGCTTCCGAGTTTGTGCAGTAACCTCGCTATAGCTCCGCCTATGCCTCCTGAAGCTCCCGTAATTAAGGAAGTTTTACCTGTTAAATCAATCATTTTCTTCCTCCGTTTGATCAAGATTTATATTAGTAATTTTTGACGATTTTTCACGTATTATTTTCTCAATTTCGTTGGCAATTTGTGGATGTTCTTTTAAATATTGTTTGACGTTTTCACGCCCTTGACCTATGCGTACGTTCTTGTAGGAAAACCAAGAGCCGGATTTCTCAACAATATCAAGCTTAACTCCAAGGTCGATTATCTCGCCTTCTTTTGAAATACCTGAACCGTACATTATATCAAAATCTGCAGTTTTAAATGGAGGAGATACTTTGTTTTTGACTACTTTTACTTTGGTTTGGCTGCCTATTACTTCTTCTTTGTCTTTAATGGAGCCGATTCTTCTTATATCGATCCTAACAGAAGCATAGAATTTTAAGGCATTACCGCCTGTCGTAGTTTCAGGACTACCGAACATCACACCTATTTTCATTCTGATTTGATTGATGAAAACAGTAATACAATTGGTGCGATTAATTGATGCAGTAAGTTTACGCAAAGCCTGGCTCATTAACCTTGCTTGAGAAGCCATTTGAGCATCACCCATTTCGCCCTCAATCTCTGATTTCGGTACTAAAGCCGCAACACTATCTATTATTATCATATCAATACCGCTGGAGCGAATTAACGTATCGGCAATTTCTAGGGCTTGTTCACCTGTATCGGGCTGTGAAATAATAAGCTCATCAATATTTACGCCTAATTTTTTAGCATAAGCAGGGTCTAATGCATGCTCGGCATCAATAAAAGCACATGTACCACCCTTTTTTTGAGCTTCTGCAATTAAATGCAATGTTAGAGTGGTTTTACCTGAGCTTTCAGGACCAAAAATTTCGATGATTCTACCTTTGGGAACACCGCCGATTCCAAGAGCTATATCTAGCCCAAGTGAGCCGGTCGATACGGCCTCTATATCAACATGCGGACGCTGACCTAGTTTCATTACCGAACCTTTACCGTAGCTTTTTTCAATTTGTGCGAGTGCTGCGGCAATGGCTCTTTCCTTATCTGTATTTGACATAAATTTCCATATTATAAACTTACCAATTAAAATATAAGCTTGAGAAAGAAAAATCAAATTTTATTTATGTTATTGTGCTTGTAAGATTAAATCTTGACTTCCATACTAGGTGATGCTTAGATGTTAAATTTACTTGTGTTATGGTTAATTGATTTGGACTTGCTTACTATGTTACCAACTGAATTAACCTAGGACTATTAACAAAAGAAATTTTAAAGCTAATTAAATTACTTGTTAACAGTCCCATAGTTCTCGAAAAAGATAGATTTAGTAAAACCCTTATTAAATAACTTATCACATATGGTACCACAATTTCTGCAAACTGAATATATCGCTAAAGATAATTCATCATCTATATCTTATAAATTTAGATGGCATATTTTAATTATTTTAAGCATTTGCTTACTTTTGGTATCGATGGATTCTACAGTCTTGTATGCTGTTATGCCTACTATAATCCTTGATTTAAAACCATCAATTATGGATAATCAATGCATATGCATTAGTATTATCAGGTCTTCTCATTACCGCAGGTGCATTAGGAGATAGATTTGGTCTAAAAGATTATTACTTTGGGGGCTTTTAGTTTTTTCCATCGCTTCAATGTTAGTTTATGTATTTGATAGCTCATGGGGATTAGTATTATGTCGTGCTTTACTTGGGTTAGGAGGATCAGTGATGATGCCTTCCACTTTATAATACACATGAACGTATGATCGCAATATCCGTGTGGGGAATAATGGCAACCGTAGGAGCAGCTATAGGACCAGTACTAGGAAGGAGTATTGGTTGAGCTTTTAAGTTGGCAATTTGCATTTTTTAATAAAAATGCACCTATTGCATTAGTAATTATTGCTTTTGGTATAGTTTGGATTCCTAAATCATCTAATCCTAGTAATGAACCCATGGGATTGGATAGGAGTATTTCAATCGTTTTTTGGGATGGCAGCTTTAGTTCAAGGCATTAAGATGTTGGCTAAATACGGTATTATGAATCTAGCATCCGGCTGAATGCTATTAATTGGCATTGTGTTACTAATAATATTTACCTTACGTTATGCCAACTTAAAAGTGATGATCCGTTAGTGGATATGCATTTATTCTTAATTAGCAATTTTAGTATAGGAGTAATAGTTTATTTGCTGATTACGTGTGTCTTAGGATCCATAATGTATCTTATGTCCTTATGGTTACAGTTTATCAAAGGGTTAAGTCCTTTGTATGCAGGTCTTTATATGTTGCCTGCAGCAGTTTTTGCTTTAATTGCATCTTTAGTTATGCTATATTTATTTACACAATTTATCGCACGTGTAATAATGTTTAGTAGGCTTATCTTTACTACTATATCATTGATTTTACCTAGTATATTAGACTATAGAGATTTATTATAGAATACTATATTATATATCTTGGATTGCTTGGTATAGGAAGTAGTCTATGCCTCTCTACACCGTAACAGTTATGATGAATGCAGTACAGGCAGAGAGATCTGGAGGTGCAGCAGCATTACAAGAAACAGCATATGAATTAGGTCTAGCTGTTATTGTGAGTATTACGTCTTTATATATATAGTAACAATCTAGTAATGCCTCACGGTGTTTCTGTATCAATTGCAGAAATAGCTCATGACTCAATCGGTGAAGGAATAATTATTGCTCAACAACTACCACCTTCATTTGCTCACGAATTAATTAAGGAGGTTAATATTACTTTTATAAATGCATTTAATATAGTAGGTATTATTCTAGGAATAATCATACTAATATTGGCGGGTGTGATTATGTATGTTCTTCCTCCTTTTAAAGCATCTACCTCTCTACATTAATATGATGAAACTGGTATAGAAACCTTACCGTCTTTTGCTATTTTTGCACTATTTACCATAATGGTTAATAATGATCTTAGTGCTTATTTTTATAGTAGGTAGTTAATAAAATGAGATGATGATATTTTCAAGGTTATAAATCATTACTAAATATTTTTCTCATTCTGTTAAGCGTTGTTCTATTCTTTCGATATCACTTTTTGTTATAGGTCTTTCTAGTAAATCTGCTATCTCGGCTCTTAGATTTTTTTATTTTCATTTAAAATAAATTCTATGATGAGTCTTGAGATGGTTTTAATATTGTGGTCAGACATATTTGTTCCCAATTAATTAAACTTAAACTGCTTAAGTTTCAACCACCGAAGAGCAATAAACTCTTGGTGGTCGGGGGAGTAAGAAAACCATCAACGATAGCCATAATAACCTTTAGGTTCTAAGCTTAAGCTTTAAACCTTGGACATAACTATTATAACCCCGACCGTGAAGTCGAGGAGTGCATCAGTTTTGTAAGAAATGTTCTCACTTTTGGCAGAGGGTTCGACACCCCGAAATAGCACTTTGCTACTCTCAGCATCATTTTATATATAACTTTCAAAAAGTCAATGATGGTTTGTTATGGTACTAACAACGTTCTATGCTTCTATACCTAAGGAGTTATATGGTGATGATACATCGGCTAATAACGGCATTTCGCACTTTTGATCGTCAATCTCTGCGTAACAAGGATTAAATATCTCAAATATTTCTATAATGCTTTCTTTATATTCTTCAGACTTGGGATTTGCTGTTCGTATAATTGTTATTAAGCGTGCAAAGTTGCTGATAGTCTGAAAACTATCATCACCGCCAAGACTCTTACATATTTCATGCAATATTCCGCTTGAAAAATCTAAGTTTATTGCTATAGCGGATGGGGAATTTAATTTTACAATTTCATTATTTAAATTAGTTAGTGGTAGTATTGAGAATTCATATTCCTTAATAGATTTTGCTATTTTTATAATATCATGTAAATTATTTATTTTTATAACTTCATCGAATATAACTGCATTCTTCTTAAAATTTTCATATAGTAGTTCTACAAATGCTAATTCTTTATTCTTCATTACTAAATCTAAATTTTCATTTTTTATATTTCTTCCCTTATACCAATCCCATCCATATTTAATGCAATACCCTAAGATCGTACCTACAGCTAATGTTCCTAATGCTATTCCAGCTATATAAGCACCGCTGCTATATCCACCGTCATTTGTATCATTGTTAGGTCTTTCTGTAGTAGTAGGGTCAGTGTAAGCTTTACCGAGTTGATCTAAAATATTTTTACCTATTTCTGTAGGAGAGACATTATCTAAAGAGAGACCTAAGTGATTTAGAGTATTTTCAAGAGTATTTATAAACGATTCACGAGGGATTAAAGTTTCTTTATAAGCGTTATAGTTTTGTAAAGCACTCATAGCTTCTTCTTTAGTGCATTCATTTAAACCTAAGAAATCAGCTCCGCTAGTTTCGGTAATATTGCCTTGAGAGAATATATAATCATTTATTACTTTATAAAGTTGACTAAGAATACTAGCCGTACCGTTTTGATGAGGTGTTACGGCTTGTTGTAAAAGTATATGAGGATTATTTTCAGCATCGATAAAAATATTATTTATTGGAATATTTAAACCATTGTTGCACTCTTGGTGTAGTATTGAAAAATCATTTGGGGACTCATTGAAAGATTGTGCAATGTTTTTCCAATTACACTGTGTATTATCCACTATATAACCTTTTTTAAAAGCTCCTTCAATAGTACTATATACTGATGAAAATATAGTACTGCTTAATTTATGAATTATGTGGTTTACATTACCCGGTAAACGGCTTACTATTTCATTGCTAAATATAGGCATAACGCATTTAAAATTTATATTTAATATAGATGCCATAATGTTACTCCTTTAATTAATGAAACGTGGTTTCTAAAGTATGTTAATGTTTTTGTCAAGATAAAGTTAAAATAAATTAATATATGGAAAGATTTGAGAAAGATGATTGTTATGCTGTAATGTTTCGTTTTTTCGTCATTTCGAGGAGAGACAAAGCCTCGACGTGGCAATCATTTTGTACTAGACTTCTTGCATAACCTATCTTATAAAGAGGAATTTACAGGAAACGGATGTGTGAGTACCGGATTGAAGTACACATTATCTTTAGAAGGAGGTTATGCAAGAAATCTACTGTTTCATAAGGTTGCCACGCTCCTTACAGTCGCTCGCAATGATGATTTGGTGTCCATGCAATAATACCTTGCGGGGATGACATAGAACGAGCTATACAATATTACTTACCTATGCAGAAATTTTTAAAGATCTCGCCTAGTATTTCTTCTACGTTGATAACACCCGTAATTGCACCGATGCAGCGTGCTGTCATTCTAATATCTTCAGTTGCTAGAACTAAATCATTATCTAAGCTAAAAGCCGTTAAATGTGAGAGAGCTTGTTGTAAATAGTTACGATGACGCTGATTTGTTATATAAGGAGTTTCGGTAAATCCTGCAATATTTTCGGCAATATTTTCAATATTTTTTAATATACTTGAAAGAGCAATATTATTTTTTACTGAAACTCTTAAGCATTTATATTTATTTTCAATAGAAAAGATTTTACTAGCTTCGATTAAATCGATTTTATTAATTATTGTGATAGTATTTTCATCAATTAAATTAATAATATCTTCATTTATAGAGGAGTCTAATTTTTCGGCATCAAACATTATAATTTTAATATCTGCTGTTTTAGCTGAATTTATAGCTCGTTTTATACCTTCCTGCTCGATAATGTCACTACTTTCTTCTCTTATACCTGCTGTATCCTGTAAAATAATAGGATAGCCGCCAATGTCTAAATGTCCCTCAATTATATCTCTAGTAGTTCCTGCAATATTTGAGACAATCGCTATATCTCTCTGCATTAAGAAGTTGAGTAAGCTAGACTTACCAACGTTTGGCGGACCGATAATTGCAAGCTTAAGACCACTTCGTAGTAATTCTCCTTTTCTGTTATCATTAAGATATTCCGATATTGTATTTACAAGAATTGTATGAGTATTAGTAACTTCATTAAGGACGGTATCAGGTATATCTTCATCCGGGAAATCTATATAAGCTTCAAGTAGAGAGAGAATTTGTAAAAGCTGACTACGCCAATTATTATATAATGCTTCAAGTTTGCCGCTTGCTTGTCTAATTGCTTGCTTATGCTGCATTATAGTTTCGGCATTAATTAAATCGGCTATCCCCTCTGCTGCTGTTAAATCAAGTTTGTTATTTAAAAAAGCTCTTTTGGTAAACTCTCCTGCTTCTGCCAAACGAATACCAGCTATATTTAATAATGCATTTGTCAGCATTATAGATATAGCTTTACTGCCATGCGTGTGAATTTCGACTACGTCTTCCCCGGTAAAGCTACCAGGTGACTTAAAATAAACAACCATAACATTATCGATTAGCTCCTTAGTTTCAGGGACTGTAATTTGTTGATAATACATTAATCTCGATTTAAAGTCCTTTCTACCGGTAAGTAGCTGTAAAACTTCTAAACTTTTAGGACCAGAAATCCTAAAAACTGCTACGCCTGCTTTACCGAATGCAGAGCTTTGTGCAAATATCGTTTCCACTTATTTTCTATGCCTCTTGCTTAAGTTATTTTATATAATATAATAACAACAGAAATAATCATATTATTATTTAAGAAAATCATGACCCCAAAAACAACCTCTTTAAACTTTAGCCGTTTAAATTGTCAAATCCCGAATTATAAAACTAAAATTCTAGAACTTAGCAAGGAACGTGAGTCAAGTTCCATATATATAGATTTTGTTCAAAAGTTTTTAAATTATATTCCGATAGATTATGATTTTGAGAATAGAGCAAAATTATTCCAAAATTTTGCAGATGAAGCTTTTAAGTTTTTTAAGCAAAGGATAGCAAGAGCAAGAAAAATAGCAATAACAAAGGCAGTTATCGAAAATGATCCGGCAATAAATGTCTTGATATTACTTGATAATAAGCCGCATATTGTTGATTTTATCATATGTCTGCTTAAAAACATGAATTTACAAACTAAGTTTTTACTCCATCCGGTAATAAACTGTGTCCGAAATAGTAAAGGAGAATTAGAAACAATATTAGAAAATTCTGTGTCGGATGAAAAATCAGAATCAATACTACATTTAACCATTTTAGGAAATTTTGACGATAAAACTACTACATTTTTAACCGAGGCTATAAATGAAAGATTAGAAAAGTTAGAGCAAAGCTATAGCCATTTACCGCAATTACGCACAAAATTACAAGATTTATCTAAAAATATAATTGATAATTATAAATTAAATTTTAAAGAGGCTAAAGAATTCTTAAATTGGTTACAAAACGATAATTTGGTTTTATTAGGGACTCTTGATTTTGAAGTAAAATCTTTAAAATTAAGCAATGAAATAGGAGCAGCAAAAATATGGCAAGAAGTAAAAGACGAGATTGATGATATTATAAAATGTTCTGCTAATCCTTTATATCAAAATCAATTAATAATACTCGGTAAAATAAATAGTGCATCGCTTATCCATTCAGATAATTTAATCGACTATATCTTAGTGAAAAATTTTGACTCTTCGGGTGAATATATTTCGGGAAGTATAATTTTCGGTATATATAATTCAAATATGTATTACCATTCAATAAGTAATATTCCAATCCTACGACAAAAATTTAATTTTGTAATTGAGAAAGCCGGTTTTGCATTATCTGGTTATAATGCCGATAAGTTAAGAATTTTAATGGAGTCGTTACCGAGAGAAGCTTTAATACAAATTGATCAAGGCGATTTATATTGTATGTGTTTACATATGCTCTCAAGTATGATGAGTAAGAAGCTTAAATTATTTATTCAATATGATTGGTCTAGTTCTTTTCTTAATATCATAATTTTTCTGCCACGAGAACGTTTAACGGCTGAAATCCATAATATGATAGATTGTTATTTAGCAGAAAAATTCGGTAGTAAAATTTTATCCAACTATATCACCGAAGTAGCCGGTAATTTTTCTTATCTTTTTGTAACGCTTGAAGCACAAGGGGAACATAAAATAAATTTTGAAGCAGAAATAATACAGCAAGATTTAGATCGTATCTCTACATGTTGGAGTGAAGATTTTTATTTTAAGTTTTCTAAAAAATTCGGCGAGTATCAAGCAGGTATTAATTTAAAGCTTTTTGATAATGTTTTTTCGGCAGATTATCGGCAAAAATTTTCTCCGGAAATAGCTTTAGTAGATATTGAATATCTAACGGAAGCAAGTAAGTCACAAAAATGTATGTTTAATCTAGTTTCTGTAAATGAAACGGAATTTTACTTAAAAATATATAGTCCAAAAGTAAAACTTGCACTTTCTAACATATTGCCGCCAATAGAAAATTTAGGTTTTAAAGCAATTGATGAACAAACTTTTGCAATTAAGGAGGCTCTCGAAATCAAAGAAAGCTGGATATATAATTTTATCTTAACTTCTATTGTACCTGTAAAGGATAATATTACCGAATTAAAAATAAATGTTGAAGAAGCTTTAGACAAAATGGCACTTGGGATACTTGCTAATGATTCTTTAAGTAAATTAATAGTGCTTGCCGGTTTTAATTGGAAGCAAGTTAAACTCGTCAAAGCTTTAACAAGATATTTACATCAAACGGGATTTAGTTACGGTAAAGGCTATGTACAGTTAACGTTACTTAAACATCCCGAATATACAAAAATGTTGGTAAATCTATTTGATATAAAATTTAATCCTAAACATTCGGATAATAATTGTGACGTAATTAAAGATAAACTAAATAATTACTTAGTAACCGTTGAGATGAGTAGTGAAGATAAAGTACTACGTAATATGCTTGGTATAGTTAATGCTATTACTAGAACAAATTACTATCAACCACATAAACATATTTTTTCATTTAAGTTTGATTCTGCAAAAGTACCGGATTTACCTAAACCTGTTCCGTTTGCCGAAGTATTTGTTTATTCTAGAAATTTTGAAGCTGTTCATTTAAGAGGCGGTCCCGTATCACGCGGAGGGCTTAGATGGTCGGATAGAGCAGAAGATTATAGGCTTGAGGTCCTTGGGCTTATGAAAGCACAAATGACTAAGAATTCTGTTATTGTCCCTGTCGGTTCTAAAGGCGGATTTTATGTTAATTTTACTGAGGAAGGGCTTACTCGTGATGAATATATGGAAAAAGTAGTAGAATGCTATAAGAATTTCCTTAGAGGTTTATTAGACATAACTGATAATATCATTGACGGTAAAGTAGTACATCCAAAAGATGTTATTATTTATGATAAAGAAGATCCTTATTTAGTGGTTGCTGCCGATAAAGGTACAGCCTCATTTTCGGATTATGCTAATAGTGTGGCAAGAGAATATAATTACTGGCTTGATGATGCTTTTGCTTCCGGTGGTTCTGCAGGTTACGATCATAAAAAAATTGCTATTACTTCCAAAGGAGCTTGGATTTCCGTAACTAACCACTTTAAAACTTTAGGGTTAGATGTCCAAAAAGACCCTATTACCGTCGTAGGTATAGGAGATATGTCGGGAGATGTGTTCGGTAACGGTATGCTCAGATCAGAGACTATTAAGTTAGTTGCTGCCTTTAATCATAAACATATATTTATTGATCCTACTCCTGATCCTGTATCAAGTTTTAATGAGCGTTTGCGTTTATTTAATTTAAAGGGGTCTAATTGGTCTGATTATGATTCTCAGCTTATTTCTAAAGGAGGCAAAGTATTTGAACGCAGTAGTAAATTAATAAAATTATCGCCGGAAATTAAAAAATTACTTGATATAAATGATAATGAATTATCACCGGAAGAATTAATTAAAGCTATTTTAAAAGCAGATGTTGATTTATTGTGGAATGGTGGAATAGGCACTTATATCAAAGCTAAAACAGAAAATAATTTAGAAATCGGTGATAAAGCAAATGATAACCTTAGATGTAACGGTGAAGAAATTAGAGCAAAAGTTATAGCAGAAGGCGGTAATGTTGGGGTATCACAGAGAGGTAGAGTTGAATATGCTAAAAAAGGTGGGCGCATAAATGCTGACTTTATTGATAATTCAGCAGGTGTTGATTGCTCCGATCATGAGGTAAATATCAAGATTGCTTTAAGTAGTGCGATAACCTCAGGAAAAATTACTTTAGAAGAACGTAATAAACTTCTAAACGATATGACAAAGCAAGTTGAAGAGTTAGTATTACTTGATAATTATAAGCAAACCGAAGCAATAACAATTATGCAACTATCTCCTACTTTAACTGTTAATATACTTAGTCAATTTATAGATATTTTAGAAGAAGAAAAAGTATTAGAGCGGGAAAATGAATTCTTGCCTAGTGCAGAAGAATTGAATAGCAGAGCTATTAGCGGTGAAGTATTAACTCGTCCTGAGCTTTGCATATTGCTATCATATAGTAAGAGATCTGCTTATCATGAGTTAATTAATTCTACTTTTTCCCATGATAAATATTTTGATGCATATCTTATAGATTATTTTCCTGAAATGATGCAAAAAAAGTTTCGTAATGAAATTTTATCTCATCCACTTAAACATGAGATTATTAAAACTGTTACTATAAATAAAATAATGAATCAGCTTGGAGGACCGCTTATTAGTATTGTAAAGCGTGAGATTGGGGCTCCTCTTTGTGATATAATAAGGTCATATACCATTATTTGTGAAATTTTTGATCTTGATGATATATGGGAAACGATAAGTAAGCTACCTACTAATATTGATTACAATGTAAAAATCGACATGTTTACCGAAATAACGAAATTAATGCGTCGAGGTATTTCGTGGTTTATTAAAAATTTAAAACATCCTATTAATATTAGTGAAACTATAGAAGAGTTTAGAGTTCCTGCACAAAACTTAAGAAAAACGGTAGATACTTTATTAGTCGGAGAAACTAAAATAAGATTTGAAGAAAAATTAAATTATTATACCACTAGCGGGGTAGAGGAATCATTGGCTGCTACTATCGCTACATTTGACAATTTAATTTCAGTATTTGACATTATATATGTAACAAAACAGACTTCAGGGAATAATAAAGAGATAGCAAAAGCTTATTTTGTTATAAGTGATATGTTTAGTCTTGATTGGTTACGTAAAGCTTGTGATAGGCAATTGAACGATTCATTTTGGCGTCGCTTAGGTATTCAATCGCTAAAAGATGATTTATATGACAAACAACGTAGATTATTAATAAAAATAATTAATAAATCTAAAACAACTATTGATTTAGATTTATGGATTGATAATTATAATAATAACTTAGTTAGAAATTTGCTTGATTTTATTAAAGAAATTAAAGCTCAAGAAACTATAGACTTAAATATAATTATTTTAGCAAACAAGAAATTTGAAATATTCTTACAAAAACTTGAGTAAATTATGTCGTCAATGCTTAAGCAAATTAGGTTAGATTCAGGTAAAACTTTAAATCAGGTATCTAGTGATTTAAAAATTAGAAAAAAATATTTAGTAGCTTTAGAAGAGGGTGATTTTGATGTTTTACCGGGAGAAGTATACGTAAGAGGTTACTTAAAATTATACTTGGATTATCTTAATGTAAAAGATAGAAATGCAGAGCAGATAGAAGCTACTAAACAGAACGAAACCGAAAAATTATTAAATAATAAAAGAGCTACGGTGATAAATTATAAACGTAAAAAACAATTAGTACTTATATCTATTATAATGTTATCAATTATTATTGTAAGTCATCCATTCATAATTAACGCTTAAACGAAAATGGATAATGAAATATTAGACTGCTTACAGAATGAAGCTAATAAAGAGGCATTTGAAGGAGACACGGAACGCGGCACCGCAGCGTACATAGACGTACGTGAGGATGCAAGTACAGGATCGACGTACAAATTACCTTTAGAAGCAAGTTATGTAAGCAGTCTAAAGAAATTAATGGAAGAAGTAGAACATAAACTCGATGATTTGTTGAGTATGCTTGTAAATAATCAAAATGAAGTTCAAAAATTACAAAACGAAAATAAAGCATTAAAAGATAATTATATAATAATGCTAGATCAAATTAACATTTATATTAATGAACTTGAAGAAATAAAAAAACAGCAAAAATAACTATGTCAATTGTTACGGTAACATTAAATAACAAGAGTTTTCAATTATATTGTAATAATGGAGATGAGGAAGAATTACTATCTTTAGCGAATAAATTGAATGATAAAATAGCGGAAATTAAACTTGGTAGTCCCACAGCCTCTTTTGAGCTATTATTAGTTATGGCATCACTTAATGCACAAGCTGAAATAGCTAGTCTAACAGAAAAACTTAATAAAAATGGTCTTCAAAACAATCATCCCGACGAAGAAAAATTCGCAGAAACCTTAACTACTATAGCAGGTTACCTAGAAAACCTTGCACGTAAAATGGGAAAGTGATATATTAGCTCTTAGCTGCTTGGTTCGTGAGCTTAATATTAACCTAGGACTACCACTAACTTTTAGGACATCGTCCCTGTCTAATACTAATTCAGTTTAGATATATGAAGTCCACCTTTACATAAAGGTCTTTGAAGGATTTTAAGTAACGGCCAAAGCGGTCATGTATACTCGTTTAATTTGAAAAATTGGCTACGTTGTCTTTTGCTGATAATCCTCACGTACTAGTTGTACACTGCGGTTATCAGCTTCAAGACGCCTTGTTCTTTTCCAAATTAAACTTCGTCGTCTACCTACTTTTCGTTTACTCACAGTATACCTTTAAAATGAAACAAACAAAATCACGCAATAAAGTTCTCGGTGCTTTTTTAGGCACTATTATTGAATATTACGACTATAGTTTATATGGTTTTTCAGCGGCAATTATCGCTGATAAATTCTTTTCAGCCAGTACTGATCTATTAACAAAGCTTGTAAATGTTTTTGCCGTTTATGCAGCAGCATATTTATCAAAGCCTATGGGTGCTTATATTTTTGGACGTATAGGGGATATATACGGTCGAAAAAAAGCCTTAAGTTTTACGATTATCGGTATTGTACTCCCTACCTTAATAATAGGTTTATTGCCCGATTATTCCTCGATAGGAGTTTGGAGTACAATAATTTTAATTTTATGTCGCTTCATGCAAGGTATTTTTATTGGAGGGGAATATGACGGTGCAGCGATTTATGTTATTGAACATTTAGGAGCAAAATACCGATTCACTGCCTCGGCAATCACTAGATGTACAGGAGTAATGGGTTTATTATGCGGAATCGGTGCAACTAATTTCTTTAATTCTCATATTTTTCCGGAGTGGAGTTGGCGTATTCCGTTTTTACTAAGTTTACCACTTGCATTAATAACTCTTTATTATCGCCGGAAATTTGATGAAACACCGGAGTTTAAAAAAGCACACTATAGCCAAGATTCTATTGAAAAACTTAGCTCTATAATTAAAAAGCAATGGAAAAATATTGCACGGTTAATATTTTTAGCCGGAGGTTTTGGAGCAACATATCAAATTGCGATCATCTTTATGAAGCAATATTTACCGATCGTATTACCTTCAGTCGGTATTATTATGAGTGCTTTTTCAGTCTTAATAGTAATATGTTTTGCTGTTTGCATGCCGATTGCCGGTTTTATTGCCGATCGCTTAGGAGCTAATTCAGTATTAAAAATCGCATTTATATGTACTATTACAGCAAGTGTATTTTTTGTGATAGCAGTAAAATATCAAATGACTAATTTAGGGCTTGCAGCTAGTTTAATGTTAGCTGCATCAGTTGCACCTTTTAATTCTCTTGCTCATAGTATAGTTATTAAGTCTTTTGTAGTTAAAGAACGCTATCGTGTTATAAGTTTAGGACATAATATCGGCTCAATGTTAATGTCCGGTACTGCTAATTATATTTGTGCAAAGGTAATAAAATCATTTGATTTTAACCTATTCCCGATTTTATATCTTTGCATGTTTGCCGTACTTGCTTATTCTATGACCATATTATTTAACCGTAATAGGTAAAAAATAAATCTTGACGATAACTTTAAATGTTATGCATAAAATTTTTCATAAATCTATAATTTTTATTATCTTATGTATACAAGGAAATATTAGTTTTACCGATGCAAACGGAAGTATATACGTTAGATATTGGTCATTGCAAAGAACGTAAATATAACTATGAAGATCATTTGGAAGAATTGTTGAAGCAAGAAATTTCTTTAGCAATGCAGAAGAATAGTTTAAGAGTTAAGCTATTGTACAACAAAGATATTAGAACACAAAAGCTTGATATGATTTAGTATCTCGTTTCCGTAGCTCCTATAATAATACTTATACGCCTTTATTATGGCCTGAAGGAAAAGCTTTCTCAATGACTCAAAATATAGGTGAACCTGTTATAATGTTAGGAGAAAAAACAGGAGCTGATATATTTGTATTACTTCATTATGTGCAAATGATAAAGACTAATGGAGCTCGTACATGTGATTTTTTAATGAGTGCTTTAGGTTGTTCAGTAAGTAATGTAGATAATATATTTATGTCTATAGGAATAGTAGAAGCAAAAAGTGGTAGAATATTATGGACTAATGCAATGCCCCAAGCACAACCATTTAGTAAGCTCTATTTTCTCTTCTCGTGATAAATCAGAAATTGGCAATTTTTATTCAGTAATAAATATGCTTTTATCTCCATTATAAACTGAATTTTGTGTCGTTCAGGGGTGGTTGGTGTGGCTTATTATTCCTCTCTGTCATTCCGTGATTTATTCACGGGATCCAGTAAAACATATAGTATGGGTAGACAAAACACATCTAATTTAAGTGCATAAACTATAAATCATTTTTATCAAATAGGAAAAATTCACCTATTTCAGGGGTAATCAACTTATTTTCATCAATATTATGTTTTTTCATAGTTTGTCGGAGTTCCAAAGGAGCGACATTAAATGCTTCATCAGCTAATTATAGAAAATATTTAGCGCCTAAGTCCAAATGAGTAAATACGGCTTCTGCAGGATGCATATGCACCGGTTTCATAAACCATCTTGGTTCATAAGCCCCTATCGGAATAAGGCTTATTAAAATATTATGTTTTGTCCCGATCTCTTTAAAAAGATTATCGTTATAACCCGCATCACCTATAAAACAAATATTTCCTATCTTAGTTTTAATGATCAAAGTTCCCTATAATGCTTTATTTTTATCAAATATTCCTCTAGCCGACAATGCTGTGTCGGTTCTAAATAAAATTCTACATCGCCTTTAATTTCATCTTCTTAGAAACTTTTTGAATTTAGCTGTATTTCTTGTTCTTTATATGACTCTCCCCACCCTAAGATAACAATTTCTGCATCGGTAATATGTTTTGTGATTATTACGTCATTCATTAGCGGTGTAATAATCTTAGGCTTATCTTGTACCCATAAATCTTTAATTGTTCTGATGTCTAAATGGTCAGAGTGATTATGGCTTATTAATATAACATCTATTTTAGGTAAATCGGTAAAATTAATACCGGGTTTTACCACTCTCGTTGGTACTGTAAAAGTAAAAGGACTAACCCGCTCTGACCATACCGGATCGGTTAAGATATTGAAACCGTCTATTTGAATTCAAAAGGTTACATGTCCTACGTAGGCTACTCGTACAGCGTCATCTCGATCGCTTGATACTAATGAATTTCGTGGAACTCGTCTGTAGTCACGTACTAATGTACACTGTGCAGACTCTCCTTAAATTCATCTTGTCTGAAGTGATCGAGATTTAGCTGTGTATTTTTACTGCTAGTTATTTTTGTGGTGGGATATCAGTGGAAGTAAACGGCAGTGTTGTCGGCCATTTTGGTCGTTTTGAAGTTATTTTCCATTTTAGAATATCAAGTAAGGTTTTAAGTTTTATATTAGGCTCAATATTGAAAAACATATTTTTATTTAGATAGACCTTCCTTTCGGTTTATTAGAGCTTTTAACTTGTGCAGCAAAAGATTTTGTCTTTTTATTTGTTGGTTTATGAATAACCTCTCTAGTTTTTTCTCCTATCAACATGGCTTCTTGCAGTATATCTTTTGGTAGTTTAGCTATAGATGCCGATATTTCCGGAGTTTGTTTTATTTCTACCGTTATCTTTTTTTCTTTATTTATATCTCTGCCTATTACTTCATCTAGTGGAACATTTTTATAATCTGCAAGAGCAACAATTGCTCCCATATCAGGCATTTTTGTACGACCATCTAGAAAATTTTTCCACGCTGTTTCATGAGTACCTGTTTTTTCACTTAACTTATACGGGGTTATATTGTCTGTGTCTAATATATTCAGTACAAATTTTTTAAAATTATTTCTAATTTCTTCTGGATCATCTTTATTTGTTTCTGATATATCGTTAATCCGATTAAATCGTTCTTTTGACCTTATATCTTCGCTCATTATTTTTTCCTGTAAAATTTACTCCTAAAAATTGAGAGTTCAAATAACTTCATAGATAGTCTTTTGGACTTATTTATTAATATATAACTAATAAATAGTAAATAGAAGATAATTATAATGAAAATAATAAATTTAAGCTATTGAATTAAGTATTTAGGTCTTATATATGAAATTTAAATTAATCTATTTTAACTTTTTTTGTCACAAATTATAAAATTTTTCTGTAGTATGAGCCATGTCTGTTCCACTTCTTTTTCTATAAATTAAATTTCAGATGCAGAATCTAAGATATTTTAAAAAGATTATATAAATTAAAAATTGTTTTTTCTGCATCTTGATCATTTATGAATAAGGTAATTTTAACTGCTGATAATTGTATCATGTGAACATTTATATTATCGTTCGTTAACTTTGATAATATCGTTTCAAGTAATTTACAATCATTTTTAATCCCATAACCAATAAGAGAGATTGTAGCAATGTCGGTATCAAAAGTAAAATCTTGTATCTGCTTATCATCTTTTAAATTAGTCAGTAAAGCTTGTAAATTATTTTTATCGGTTAAATTTGTAATAAAACTATATTCTTCATTATTTTTTATCTCTTGCATAAACTCAATATGATTATTATTTTGTGTAATCATATTTGCAACTTGCAAAAAACTTAAAGACATGCTCTTTACAGATATTTTTAATAAATTTTTATTAGAAGTAATGCTGTTAATAATCCCATTCTCCATATTTTTATCCTTTGAAGTGATTAACGTACCTTCTGTATCCTGTGAAAATGTTGACAGAACACGCATATCTATTTTATACCGCATTACTAACTCTCCGGCTCTAGGGTGTAGTACTTTTGCTCCACTTGATGCTAGTTCTAACATTTCTAAAAAATCTATTTCTTTTATCTTCTTGGCATTTGGAATAATTCTTGGATCAGCAGTAAATATTCCCTCTACATCGGTATAAATATCACATCTATCGGCTTTCATAGCTGCAGCGATTAAGGCGGCCGTAGTATCAGATCCTCCTCTGCCCAAAGTAGTTAACCTATTGGATTTGTTAATTCCTTGAAAACCAGCTATTATAGGGATGGTATTTAACTGTAAATATTTTTCTAGTAAATCTGTAGTAATTGATTCTACTAAAGCTTTACTATGATTATTATCGGTGAGCATCGGTAATTGCCAAGCTAGAAATGATCGCGCCTTTATGTCTTCTTCTTGAAGAGCGAGCGCTAGTAATGAAGCAGTGACTATTTCACCGCTAGAAAGTGCTACATCATATTCTGCAAATTGAGAAATGTTATTAAGGCTTGATACTTCATTACACAATGTGACAAGTTGATTAGTAACACCTGCCATAGCCGAAACTACTACAATTACTTGGTTATTTTTAGCTATTTCGGTTTTTATGATAGGAACAATTTTTTTTATTCTATCAATATTTGCAACGGAAGTGCCACCGAACTTTTGAATTATTAAGGCCATAAGTAAAGAAAGCCTAATAGAATATTATGTTATATAATTAATTTCCACCTGTCGTCATCTAGCGCACTTACAGACATTATTGTGTGGAACGGTTTTCAATTGTCATCTCGCGACTTGATCGCGGGATCCAGCTTAAAATACTAATAATATTAGTACTTTAAATTATGTTTATGGACCCTTTAGTCAAGCCACAGGGTGACACAGTGGATTTTACCAATCAACGTAACAATGCCATAAAAAGCATTTTTCGTTCCACGTAACACTAGTAGATCAAACCGCAATACTTAAGTACTGGCAATTTCTTTAACATTCACGATTTTATGATTTCGCTTAGTTAAAAATTCTACTCTACCTTCTATCAAAGCAAATATTGTATGATCTTTGCCAAGCCCTACATTCATTCCAGGATGAATTTTTGTACCGCGTTGTCTAACTATAATATTACCGGGTATTACATATTGTCCATCGGCTTTTTTAACTCCCAGCCTTCGACCGGCCGAGTCTCTTCCGTTTCTAGAACTACCACCGGCTTTTTTGGTTGCCATTTTATAATTCCTTTTAAGTTATTATTATTGTTTGGTAATATCTAATATTTTTAATTCCGTCAATTCTTGACGATGACCGGCTTTACGACGATAATTTTTTCTACGCTTTTTCTTAAAGACTATAATTTTATTATCTTTAAGTTGGTTAGTAATTTCAGCCGTAACGACAGCCCCTTTAACTATTGGAGTCCCAATAAAAGAAGGCTTTGAGTATTCGCCAATCATTAAAATTTGATCAAACTGAATTTTAGAGCCAAGTTCTCCATCAATTTTTTCGACTTTAATAATACTATTTCTGTCTACTTTATATTGTTTTCCACCTGCTTTTATAACTGCGAACATGAAAACTATCTCTTTAAAAATTTATAAATATTTATCGTATCATATTATTATATTAGAAATTAGTCAATGATCTTTTTTTATAGCAAATCTATTGTCGAATATCTATTAACACAAATATAATTGCGTATTGAGTTACCGCAGCAAATATTGCGGCTAGCAAATCATCCAGCATAACGCCGATACTGCCCTTAATATTTTTGTCCAACCAATTAATAGGCCAGGGCTTTACTATATCAAAAAATCGGAATAGACAAAAAGGTAATACGAAAAGTAATATAATATTTATTGTTAGCGGACTAAAATATTTAATTAAATACGATTCATTAGCAAATAAAGCAGAAAAAAATACTAAAACAATAGTTAGTATTTGCCCTACTACTTCATCAATGACCACTTCTTTAGGGTCTTCTGAATTTGTATAATTTAAATATATTTTAGTAAAATAAGTGCCGAGTATTAAGAGTATCAAACATAGGCTAAAGCTTATAATAAATATACTGACAAGTTGAGCTTCACCGAGAGTAAGACTTAAGAAAGGAATGATTATTTTGTTATTAACAATAAAATATATTAAGAAATAAGTTAGAGGGAAAGCGGCAATCGATCCAAAAGTGCCTGGGCAGTATTTTATTTTCCCGATATAAAAAAAAGTAGCAAAAAATTCTGAAAATTGTTTTTTAGTAAACATTTCTTTAATTATTTTATCCTAGATTAGAGCTATAATATCTTATATAATTAAATTTTAACTTATACAGCAAAAAAAATATCATGGGAATGAGCTTTAGCCATTTATTAATAGTTTTATTAATTATTTTTGTATTATTCGGTGCCGGCAAATTACCGCAAGTCATGTCCGATCTTGCTAAAGGTCTTAAAGCGTTTAAAGACGGCATGAAAGACGACGGTAGTGATAATGATAAAAATAAATAATTAATCTTTAGTGTCCCTTTGTCATCCTGTGGCTTGACCCGCCTTGTTGCATGGCTTGAAAAACCTACTCAATGTTCATTCCCGCTTCCACGGGAATGATATCCTGAACATGCGTACAACACATAGTCAGGTCACTGAGTGACCAAGATACAACAACGCCCTAATTTTCTGAAACAGTAGAATATATCCCATTCTTTTTCCTAATAATATCATATCGTCTCTGAGCTACTCCATCGATGAAATAAATATTACCGGATAAACCTATATAAGGTTGTCTACTGTTCATTCTATTTAAAAACCTTTCAGATGCAAATTCATTGCCTATATAGTTTGCAGTCATACGGCCTAAATCATAAGATAGAAGATGCATGAAGCCTATATGGTTAATACCTAAGTCTTTTGCCCTATCCGGAACGTTGCTATTGAGTAAATTTAAAGAGCCGGTAAAGCTAATATCGATATTTTCAGGGTAATCGATATCAATACGATGATCACCGATTAAAATAGCCTTTTTATCTAAATTATATTTACGAATACTATCAGCGAGTAGGTTTAAATTTTTTGGATCGTCTGATAGATAAATAACCGGTTTTGTCGTGTCGCTACGTTCATTTATAATATCGGTATTGTCTGAAATATTTCTTGCGGCTTTTGCTATAGATTCAGGATTATCCTCATAAAATTCAGTGCTTGATAATGATGCATTGTTCTGAATCAATATATTTTGTATTACTTGACTAATAGTTTGCGAATGCTTCCCTTTAGGTAATAATGCCATAAAATCTTTATGGTTGTTACTTGCGTAATAATTAATGATACGTATCAGTTGTTTTAAAGGTGCATGACCGAATACAAATAATTTATCTTCTGCAAGAGCCGGATTATTTGACATAGTTATTATAATAATATCATTTGCCTTTGCTTTTTCGGCTATTAGAGAGGTAAAGTTAGAATATAGAGGACCTAAAATAATTTTAGTTTTACGTGCTACTATTTTATCCATAGCGGCTAAAACGTTTTTTTCGTCTGAACCATCGTAAGAAGTAACATGTATGTAAGATTTGATTCCGTCGTTAAGTCCCATTTTAATTAAATCTTTATATTGTTTCCCGACAATACTATCAGGACCCTGATTTGGCATTAAAATTGCAATCTCAATTTCTGTTTGTTCTTTTTTAGGAAAACTTATAGGTTCTTCTTTAGGAGTTTGACAGGACGTTAAATATATCAAGCAAAAAAATGATAGAACGATTCGTAGTTTATGTTTTATACTAGCCATAATGTTACTTAAAATTAAAAAACTATGATTAGATATCTTTCCAAACCAGGATTATATATTGTTTCAACACCGATCGGTAATTTTGAAGATATAACGCTTCGTGCTATATCGACTTTAAAAAATTCGGATGTTATCTTATGCGAGGATACTAGAATATCACAAAAATTGCTAGCAAAACATAATATTCATACAAAATTACAAATTTATAATGATCATAGTGACGAGAAAGATAGAGAAAATATCATAAGTTTAATAAAATCAGGCAATATAATAAGCTTAATTTCTGATGCAGGGACTCCTTTAATTTCCGATCCCGGCTATAAGTTAGTTAGAGGTATACGCAATCTTAATTGTCATATAGACGTAGTACCGGGAGTATCTGCACCGGTTACTGCTCTAACTTTATCGGCTCTTCCTACTGATCGATTTTTATTTCACGGGTTTTTACCTAAAACTATAGAAAGTAAGAAAAAGATTTTTTCTGAACTAGTAAATCTTAAGGCTACTTTGATTTTTTTTGAAACGGCTCCTCGTTTGATAAATACTTTATCGGTAGCTAAGGAAATACTAGGAAACCGAGAAATATGTGTAGCTCGTGAGTTAACTAAACTGTATCAAGAAATAAAAACAGGGGATATAGATGAAATAATAGAGTTCTATCAAAATAATATTTTAAAAGGTGAGATAGTATTGTTGATTTCAGGCAATATACAGGAACAAAACCAACACAAAAATTTAGAAAAATTTATAGAACTTTGCTTAAGTAAAAACTTAAGTAGCAAAACTACTACCGAACTTGTTTATGACAAATTCAAAGATGTTTATAGTAAAAAAGAGATATATAGATTGGTGAATAAGCACAAGATTTAATATAAATTTATAGTAGAATATTTACCTCAGAATATGCTAAAATAAAGAGAAAATCACATTCAGTAACATTAATATGTCAAAAGTTAATCCGAGAGTAGATTTAGCATTTAAAAAAATCTTCGGAGTAGAAGAGAATAAAGATTTATTGATATCCCTTATTTATTCGATAGTAAGTGAGAAAGATCAGATTGTAGAAGTAACATTACTTAATCCGTATAATCCAAAGAATTGTAAAGCCGATAAACTATCTATACTTGATATAAAAGCCAAAAGTAAAAGCAGTAAAAGGTATAAATCGCAATCCAAGTAACCGATGAAGTGGATTACGATAAAAGAGCTTTGTATTACTGGGCGAAAATGTATACGGAGCAACTGAAAGAGGGATCAGATTATGTGGCATTAAATAAAACAATAGGGATACACATACTTAACTTTACCAGTATTACAGATACAGATAAATATCATAATTCCTTTCAGTTAAAGGAAATAAAAAGTGGTTTAGTATATTTTAAAGATATAGAGTTACATACTATAGAGATTAATAAATTTGCTAAGCATCCTAAGGAAGAGTTATCTGATGTCGTCAAGAAAGTTAAAAAGTTAAAAATGCTTTAGATATATGGCTAGCATTTTAACACGTAATGATTTATTAAATAAAGATAATTTACCGAAAGAATTGGATAATGATGTATTGAAAAAAGCATTAACCGTGTTTGAGGTAATAAATTTAAATGATGCAGAAAGAGAGGAATATGAAAATCGTTTAGAGTTGCTTAGAATTGAAACTAGTGCTTTTAAAAAGATGAAAGAAGAAGGAAGAGCTGAAGGCGAAGCTAGAAGAAATATTGAAATAGCAAAAGAAATGCTAATTGATAAAGAGTCTCTAGAAATAATAGTTAAATATACTAAACTTTCAAAAGAAGAAATAGAAAAGCTCAAAGCAGGAATCGATAAGGCAGAAAAATAAAAAGTCGTCTGCGATATATACTCCGAGTAAATGAAGAATCGGCAGGCGACCCATTATAAAAAACAGTATATCTAGTTAGCTGAGCTGTGAGGACAGCCGCAACCTTTTTGAGGCTTATTGCTTTCTGCCGAATCTTTAAGTTTTTTACCGGCTGCCTGCATATCTTGACCTGCACCTTGCATTGTATTACAAGCACTTGTTAAGAAAGCTACAGCTACTAATATAGAAGTTATAAGTGCTGAACGCATAAATGTTACCTTTATCAAATTGAGCCTAGATATTATGAAGTAAGCAAAAAATTGTCAACTTGAAAATATATTAAAATTTAAAGTATTTGTACACATCACTTAGCCGTATCTTTATAATCACATAAGATATTTTGTTGATAAAATATTAATTTTTAGTATTGCTTTAAGAATTAATATTTAAAAGATTTATAAAATGAAAGAAAAATCAATGATAAATTGAAAGAAGCACTATCTTTTATGAAAGACGGTGTCTTAGATTGTACAAATTTAGAGAGAATAAGCTTACAAGAGATTTTTAATTTTCTTCAAAATTCTTATATAGTAAAGGGTAAAATTATCGCTCTTGATATATCAACTGATGAACATTGGAAAGAAGTAAATGATTTTATTTTGCAATTAAATGATAATTCATCTGTTAAGCCCCAAACTATAGAAATTTATACCTTCTATAGATATATGGAAGATATTTTGAATTTAAGATTAAAAACAGGCATAAATATTACTAATCATATTGATGTTAATATGACAGATCGTAGAAAAGAGGATTTATTAAAAAAATTCTTAGAGAGATTTAAAAAAATAATTTTACTAAAGATGAAAAACAGTTAAGTCAATTTATAAAAGCTGTATGTAAAGAAGATAAAACCCCGGATGGAATCGAAATGCAATATGGGTGAGCTTTACGGCTTGGTTCTAAGTATAATTTCAGTAAAATAGATAAAATATTCTGATTTACAGGGTATTTTTAAAAAGTTACAAGAGACACAAATACAAAAAGTAAATTCAGAAATTCATCATTATAAACAGGAAGATGATTTACATTTTTATATGGTAAAAGTCAACGGAGCGAATATGTCTGCTTGGCAAGATTTTTTGGGTAAGCAGAGTAGCTTGCAAAGTTCTTATCAAGGTAATGATCTGGTGATAAAAAGTTTTAAGGGGCAGTATGCCTTTTCCGCTAGCTTAGATTATCATGATCAAGGCTTAACCTATGTATTATGTAGCCTTTGTTTCCAATAAAATATGATTCGCGTGATATTTCATCTATAGAGATGTTTATAACCATGCTGACTTCTCAAAATGCAAGCTTTATTTCGCATTCTGGTATAGCAAGACTTCCAATATATCAAGAAAAACCTTTTATTATAAAACATAAAAATCTTGTAGTTAAACTTCATAGTTTTATTGTCGCCTGTGCCAAAGATATTTATTCTAATAAAAAAGAATATATGATTACTGTACCGGTAAAAGAAATGACACAAATAATTCTTAAAGAATATGAGAAAAAAGGAGTTTTAGATAAAATATATATAGGACATCAGCAAGAAAATTTAGATAATAAACAAACCCCTATAAAACTTATTGAGGATAATGACTAAACTTTATTTAGTCTTTATGATAAAAACGGTAATATATTACATGAATTAACTAGTGCACAAATGGAAGGAGAATGCGCTTGGTTTTGCAAACATCCGTATCTATGCAGGGGGCAAGGTAAAAGGTGCACCGTTCGTTACTTGTCATTTAGAAACATTAGCAACACTTGATCCTAAACCTAATTCTATAGAACATAAATATTATTCAGAAATAATTGGTAATTTATAAGATTTACTATAACTCATTATTTAAGGTTAAAATAATAATCGCAATACTCTTTAATAGGGCAGATGTCGCAATCGGGTTTGCTAGCTTTGCATATATATCTGCCGTGCAGAATTAGCCAGTGATGGGCATGCTTTAGCCATTTTTTATCGATAATCTGCAGTAGCTCTTTTTCTACTATTTCAGGAGTACCGCCTTTAGCAAGCCCGATTCTGTTGGCTACTCTAAAGACATGCGTATCAACTGCCATGGTAGGCATGCCGAATAAGCAATTTAGTACAACATTAGCAGTTTTTCTGCCAACGCCCGGTAGTTTAATTAATGCCTTAAAATCATTCGGTACTGCAGCTTGATAATTGCTTATCAATATTTTACATAATGCGATAATATTTTTTGCTTTGCTGTTAAATAGTCCTATAGATTTTATATATTTTTTAAGTCCTTCTTCGCCGAGTGCTAAAATTTTTTCTGGTGTATCATAAGTTTTAAATAAAGATTTAGTTGCTAAATTTACTGATATATCGGTGGCTTGAGCAGATAATATTACCGCTACTAATAAGGTAAAATCATTCTTATATATTAATTCGGTTTTCGGATTTGGATTATTCTTGCTAAAAATCTCAAAAATTTTATTCACTATTTGTGCTTGCATATATTGCTATAGAAAGTGTATTTTAGAAGATAAATTATTGAGTCTTAAAATGCTAGAAAATAAAAATTTTAAATTTATAGAAAATGAGATAAAAAATAATAAAGTAGTATTGTTCATGAAAGGTATTAAAAAGTCGCCTGCATGCGGGTTTTCAGGAACCGTAGTAGCTATTTTGAATAAATTAGGTGTAGAATTTCGTGATATTAATGTACTTTTTGATGCTGAATTACGTGAAGATTTAAAAAAATTTAGCGACTGGCCGACATTCCCACAATTATACATTAACGGAGAATTAGTCGGCGGGTGTGATATTGCTAGAGAGTTATATCAAAGTGGAGAACTTGAGAAGATGTTGAAAGCATATACTCGGTGAATTTCAAAAATTGGCGTATTCGTCTAGTAAGTGCTGCGGTGTTCACGTATTCAGTATACGTTCCGCTCCTCGCCTTGCAGACTCCTTGCTCTTTTTGAAATTGACCTTCACTACTACTCAACCTTAATATTTTAAGTACATAAACATATAAAAACATGAGCAAATATTTAGAATACCCCGAAGTAGAAAGTAAAGAGCAGCCGCCGAAGAAGCTAGTAGTATTACTGCACGGTGTCGGCTCGGACGGACATGATTTAATAGGACTTGTGCCTTATATCAAAAATTATTTACCCAATTGTCATTTTATTTCCCCGCATGGTATTGAGGCTTATGATATGATGCCTTATGGTAGACAATGGTTTAGTTTGCAAGACCGCAGCCCGCATATTATGGCAAAGCTAATTGCAAATAATATTTCTAAGGTTGAAGATATAATAAAGCAAAAGCAGGACGAGTTAAATCTAACCAATAAAGATACTATCATTATTGGCTTTTCTCAAGGTACGATGATAGGATTATATTTAACGCTAGTTCAAAAAGAGCCGTTTTGCTGTACTATAGGTTTTTCGGGTGCATTAATTCCACCTATGGAAGTTAATAATAAGCTTACTCCTATATGCTTGATTCATGGGGAATTAGATGAGGTGGTCGGTGTTAGCGAGATGTATAATGCTTCAAACTATTTATCTAAGCTGCATATAGAGCATAGCGGACATAAATTAACGTCTCTTGCTCATTCAATAGATGGACGGGGGCTTGAGATTGCGATTAATTTTATAAATAACCGTCATTGCGAGCAGCCGTAGGCTGCGTGGCAATCTCAGGATTTTGGTATGAGATTGCTTCGTCAAAATTTTCAATTTTTCCTTGCAATGATGATTAGATATCCACACAACAAAACCAAAAAAATATGAGGATGAATGAATATTTTTAATAATAATTTACACGAAACGGATAAAGAGATTAATGAAATAATAAAGCATGAAAAGCTACGTCAAAGTAGAGTAATCGAGCTTATTGCATCAGAAAATTTCGTAAGTCCTGCTGTGCTTGAAGCTCAAGGGGCGCTTCTGACTAACAAATATGCCGAAGGATACCCAAGTAAGCGATTCTATAACGGTTGCGAGGAAGTAGATAAAGCTGAAAATTTAGCTATAGAACGAGTAAAAAAACTCTTTAACTGCAAATATGCAAATGTCCAACCTCATTCAGGATCACAAGCAAATCAGGCTGTATATCTTGCTTTATTACAGCCGGGTGATACGGTTCTTGGTATGTCCTTAGATAGCGGCGGGCATCTAACTCACGGTGCAGCTCCTAATATGTCTGGTAAATGGTTTAACGCCGTTTCTTATAGCGTAAATAAAGAGACTTATTTAATCGATTATGATGAGATTGAACGCTTAGCGGATTTGCATAAACCAAAATTACTTATAGCCGGTTTTTCTGCTTATCCTCGTAATATTGATTTTGCAAAATTTAGAGAAATCGTGGATAAAGTAGGAGCTTACTTTATGGCAGATATTGCTCATATTGCAGGACTTGTTGCCACAGGTGAGCATCAAAGCCCTATTCCTTATGCTCACGCTGTTACCTCTACTACTCATAAAACACTTAGAGGTCCAAGAGGCGGTTTAATTTTATCTAACGATGAAGAGATAGGTCACAAAATAAATTCTGCATTATTTCCAGGACTACAAGGTGGTCCGTTAATGCATATAATAGCTGCAAAAGCCGTAGCTTTTTTAGAAAATTTGCAGCCTGAATATAAAAGTTATATTCAGCAGGTAATAAGTAACGCTAAAGCTTTAGCAAGTAGCTTGCAAGAAAGAGGATATGATATATTAACAGGTGGTACCGATAATCATATTGTTTTAGTGGATTTGCGTAAAGACGGAATCACTGGTAAGCTTGCCGCAAATTCTTTGGATAGAGCAGGGATTACGTGTAATAAGAATGCTATCCCGTTTGATGAAACTTCGCCTTTTATCACTTCAGGTATTCGCCTTGGTACTCCCGCATGTACTACTAGAGGCTTTAAAGAAAAGGATTTTGTATTAGTCGGTCATATGGTAGCAGATATTTTAGACGGCTTAAAAAATAATGAAGATAATAGCGCTCTTGAGCAGAAAGTATTAAATGAAGTGACAAAATTAATTGAGTTATTTCCGTTTTATGGCTAATTTAAATAAACGACCTGATTGGATAAAAGTAAAAGCTCCTAATTCTACAGAGTACTATAATACAAAAGATTTAATCAAGAATCTGAGATTAAATACTGTGTGCGAGGAAGCTGCTTGTCCTAATATTGGTGAGTGCTGGTCAAAAAAACATACAACTGTGATGATTTTAGGTTCGGTTTGTACTAGAGCTTGTAGGTTTTGTAACGTTAAAACGGGTAGACCGGATTTACTTGATCCGTATGAACCGCAAAGGTTAGCGGAGGCTGTACAAAAGCTAAATCTTAAGCATGTAGTAATTACTTCCGTCGATCGTGATGATCTTGAGGATGGCGGAGCATCACATTTTGCGGAGTGTATTAGCGAAATCCGAAAATCATCGCCAAATACTACTATTGAGATTCTAACACCCGATTTTTTAAGAAAAGAAGGAGCAGCTGAAATAATAGCAAACGCAAAACCTGACGTTTTTAACCATAATGTCGAAACAGTACCGTCTTTATACAAAACGATTAGACCGGGGGCTAGATATTATAATTCTTTAAGCTTACTTCATAATATTAAAAAATTATCTCCTGAAATTTTTACAAAATCCGGTATGATGGTAGGACTTGGGGAAGAAATAAATGAAGTAGTACAGGTTATAGATGATTTAAGAGAAGCAAAGGTTGATTTCCTAACTATCGGGCAGTATCTGCAGCCTACCAAAAATCATGCTGAGGTCGCAAAATATGTTACGCCGGAAGAGTTTAAATATCTAGAGCGCCTAGCAAAAACAAAAGGATTCTTGATGGTTTCGGCAAGCCCGCTAACCCGTTCTTCATACCATGCCGATGAGGATTTTCAAAAATTAAAAGAGAATTACCAACAAAAACTGGTGTCTTAAAATATCATGCTTATTGCCTGTGTGGTCAGTTTTCATAGCTATTATCTTTGTTTACTAAAGTAAATAATCCTTATGTTGATTAATTTATATATATGATATCATACGTGTAACACACGTGTATACGAGTATTTTATGCAGAAGAAATTGACAATTACTATAGATGAAGCGGTTTATTATAGGCTTTATTCTGTAATAGGTGAAAATTAGCAAATTTATTGAGCAACTTGTGTAAAACCTTATGTAATTAATGGGAAGCTTGGAGCCGCTTACAAAGCCATGGCTCAAGATACAAAAGCTGAGGAGAAGGCCAATGAGTGGGTAGAAGGGTTAATAGAACGCGATTTTTATGAAAAGAGCTGAGGTATGGTGGTCGACTTTAATCCTTTGTTAGGTGGGAAGTCGCTAAGGTAAGACTGGCAATAATGACTCAAATGCTTCATTAAATCGTGTGCAAGTAATACCTTTAACTAATAACATCGATCAATGCTATCCTTGTGAAGCCTACGTAATGATAGGTAGCAAAAAAAGGTAAAGCCATGACTGATCGAATAATGACAGTAAGCAAATTAAGATTAAAATCTAAAATTAACGTTATCTCTAATGAAGATATACAGCTTTTAAAATATGCTCTTAAGTTACAGCTAAGTCTATAACGACTATTTATTCAATATTTGGTACAATGATAAACGTAGAAATTGTAAGACACTACAACAAATGGCGTGAGCATAAGCAGATAAATAAGAGTTTAATCAAAAAAATAACTCAAAATATTTTATTGCGGTTTGATAATTTTAGTAAAATAAAACAATTTGAATTATCAATTTTACTAACAAATGCTGCAGAAATATTGATCTTAAACAAACAATTTCGTAATATAGAAAAAGCTACTAACGTTCTTTCTTTTCCAAGCAACGAATTAAATTGGCAGGATTTATATTCTAAACTTGAATTTTTAGGTGACTCTGATTATATGCATTTAGGTGATATAGCATTTTGTTATGAGGTAATATATAATGAATCGTGCGAGCAGCACAAAACTTTTGAGAATCATTTTATTCATCTTTTAATACATAGTATTTTACACTTAATTGGTTTTGATCATCAAAATGACACAGAAGCAAATATTATGGAAAATCTAGAAATTGAAATATTATCATATTTCGGTATTTTCCCCCCTTATTAACTAAATAAAAAAATTTATGTTAAAATCTTCAAAAAAAGAAGATTCTAGTAAAAAAAATCAAAATAATAAGTTAATTTTTACTGTACGAAAATTATTCTCTCCGATAAAAAATTTTTTTAGAAAAACAAAAACGCCCGATAATTTTTTTGGTGTCATAAAACGCCTTAAAATTAATAGCCAAAAAATGACTTTAGACGAGCGTAATATTTTAGCTAATTTATTGGAGCTAGAAGATAAAACTATTGAAGATATAATGGTACCGCGTTCCGATATTGCGGCAATAAAATTAACTACGAATCTAGAAGAATTAAGTGAGTCTATTAAGTTAGAAGTCCCACATACACGAACTCTTATATATGACGGTACTTTGGATAATGTAGTAGGGTTCATGCATATCAAGGATTTATTTAAAGCATTGGCTACAAAGCAAAACGGTCGTTTAAAAAAGCTTATACGTAAGCATATAATTGCAGCTCCTTCTATGAAATTATTAGATTTGCTAGCAAAAATGCGTCGTGAGAGAACACATATTGCAATAGTTGTTGATGAGTATGGCGGTACTGACGGTTTAGTTACTATTGAAGATCTTATAGAAGAAATAGTAGGACGAATAGATGATGAGCATGATCAGCAATTAGATAGCGATAATTTCAAGGTTATTAATAACTCAACAATTATTTCAAATGCACGTGTTGAAGTAGAAGTGCTAGAAGACATAATAGGAGAAAAGCTACACAATGATTATGATGAGTTTGATACGATAGGTGGATTAGTATTGACTAGAGTCAGTAGTGTTCCGGCTATCGGTACTAGAATAGATATTTCAGAAAATATTGAAATTGAAGTTACGGACGCAACTCCTCGTTCTTTAAAACAAGTCAAAATTAGACTAAAAAACGGTTTGAATGGTCAATGAATACGAATTTAGAGTCGGTGTGTCCTCTAAATTCGTTAAAAATATTTTATTATTATATTGCAGCTTGTGCTTCATTTCCTATCATCGGACTTTCTTGCGAAGTTGCGTCTGTATAATGCTCATATGCTAGCATTGCTCCCATTGTTGCTACTATATCGGCACCACATTTGAGAAGAAAAGCCGGAGATTTAAGTAAATCACCTGCTATCACATAAATTCCAACAGCACATGCTCTTACTACTGCAAGCTTACCATACCAAGGGGGTGGTATCATCACTTCTAAATAATTCGACTATTTTGTTAAGCATAAAAATAAACCTAATGAGTTAATATTAAATTTTAGTTATGCGATATATAACTAAACATTAACTAATTGTCAATGATAATTACCATGAAACATGGACAATATAATTTCATTTGACTTAGCAGAGAAATTGGAGTTAAATATCAAAGCCCTATACATAAAAAATTATCATTATGAATGAATTACATATTAAACTACAAAATTACAGTAGTACATATCCTGAAGAAATTGTTACAAAAACAAAAATGCTTGAATTTTTAAATGAATATGAAAACCCTTTTAGCTGAGATTTACAAATAGGACATTTCACTGCTGCGGCTTTTTTACTTAATAATGATAAAACTAAATTTTTATTGATGCACCATACAAAGCTTGATAAGTGGCTTCAACCAGGCGTTCATTGTGATGGAGATAGTAATATATTAAATGTAGCGGTTAAAGAAGCTATAGAAGAATCCGGAATTAATGAAATCAAAACGATCAATAAGGAGATTTTTGATATAGACACCCATTATATTCCGCGAACTCATAAGGAGCCTGCTCATTATCACTATGATGTACGATTTTTACTAAAAACAGTAAATAATGATAATTTTATAAAACATAACGAATCAAATGAACTTAAATGGTTTAACTTTTCTGATGATTCAAAATTAGATATTGAGCTAGAACGTTCCGTTACTAGAATGATAGAAAAGTTTATGACAATTAACCATCCTGCTTGTTAAATATAAATTATTGCCCTATAAATAAATATCCAGATTCAATTAATAAGAACAGATATCCGAACTCTCTAGCAGGTGAAGTTGTTACTATTAAACTTAAGGATTAACCTCAGCCTCATAATTTTATAAAGAGTGAAAAAATTACCCTAACTTCATTTAAACCGCCTTCTTCTCAAAGTAAAGACGATATCTTAAAGGATTTTGAGATTTTCTTAGATAATATAGAGACTAAAGCTTTAGGAGAGATTGATTCATAGTAACATCGATAGTTTTATGCTGTAAGGTTCCTAGCTAAAAAGGGCATTACCCGCGTGGATCACAAAACGCTTTCGGTGTCATACCGTGGCTTGACGACGGTATCTTGGTCACAGACTTGTATTCTTAGATCCCTTGGTCAAGTCGTGGGATGACAATAATTTATTTTATGCTATTTTTTGATATTCAAAATATATTTTTCTTACTGCATAAATCCACGCTAAGCATACGAAAGTAAATACCACCATTAGAATTGGTGAGATTAAGGTAAAAGTAGCGGTTGGAACTAAAGTAAAAATAATAGATTGCACAAGACCGCTAGAGGATTTGCCGACTTTTGCACTTATCACGTCAACCGCAGCTTTGCCTTTAGTTTTAAGCTCCTCATCAAGAGGGATATATAACATTTCTCTTGAAGTATCCCATATAGAATATTTAGTACCTTTAGCTAAAATATTTTGAATACCACCGATTGAAACGGCAAGAGCAAGAGGTGACATTAAAATTGCTCCATCAAATAATGATAAAATTTGTTGGTCAAATACGATAAGTACAAAGAACAAAATGCCGGTCACCATTATTATAACCGGTGAAATAACTGCTGCTACAAACCAGTTGTGCATACGCATAATGTTATTACCGATGATGGTCATAACCATTATTGCCACGCCTGTCCAAAGTATATACAGACTGTTAAATTCAGCATAGGTATTTACAGTCGGATATAATTCCTTAATTTTTGCTTTCCATACGGCTTCGACTAAGTTAATAGCAAATCCGAAAGCTGCCGAACAAATTAAAAGTAGCCATAAATATTTTGATTTCGCAATATATTTAAAGCTTTTAATTAGCCCCATACGTTCTGAAGTTGAGCGACCGCTTTTTGCTTTAGCATAAAATAACGGATTAGTAAAAACGTTCTTGCTAATAAATCTAACTAACCAACAACAAATAATAGCAACAATTGCCACAATTGTCGTGGATACTTGAACTAAAGTGATTTTACTATCCGAAATACTCATAAACTTCTTAATAATAGTATCTTCCGATGATAGATTCATCATTAAAAAGCCGACTAATATTAAAGAAGAGTTGCCGAATAGCGAAAAGAGCGTATAAAATCTTTTTGCTTCTTCGGTAGTAGTAAGTTCATTAGCAAACTGCCAAAATAATAATACGTAAAAAATATTAGGCCAAAGCTCGGCAAGACTATAATATACTATATAACCCCAATTACCTACTAATGAGATGTACCACTTAAAATGAGGATAACGTTCCATCCAGTCAGCTAGATTATCGGGATGTACATGAAAAATATGAATATTAGGATAGATTACAAAAGTGAATAGAACAAAAAAGCTGATAAAAAATGCACTTAAATAATAAAAGATCTTTTCAAAAGTAAGATAATTAATCATTTTAGCATAAATAATCACGAATAAAGCAGCGGCAGGCGTAACGCAATAAACTTTAGCAAAACCTGCTATTTCTGCACTAATCTCGGATATTAAAATACTATCTTTTAAGATGCGTAAAACATTTTGATTAAATAAAATACAAAACATTAAGGTACTCATCGGAATAAACTTTCCGAGTTCGTAATTATGCACAGGCCAAAATGCCGCTCTGAATTTGTTTTTAAACGATCGTGATGAGGTACTTAGCATTATAAAGCCCTAAGGACAAAAAAAAAACTTAAGCACTTCAAGATTTTATGAAAAGATATTTCCCCTAAAACTTTAGAGCCTATATACTTGTTATTACCTTCTGAAGGTGCTGAACTTATACAATATATTTAGCCTTTTGTCAAGAATTACTAGATACTCTCAATGCTAGATAGTAATAAACTACAGGAATATTGTGACCTTTATAATAATTATACAAAGACACATAATTTAGGTAATTAATATTTAAAATCAGGTAAAATAGTAATGCAAACAGAGCATTATAGGGTGTTGTATTACTCGGCGTTATCCCGTGGTTTGTCCAGAGGTTTCAGTAAAAATAAATTAAAAATGGATGCCTGCTTTCGTGAGAATGACAAAGGGGAAGTCAGGATGACATCAAAACTTTCCTAATCATCCTCTCTATCTTCAACTCACTGGAAATATTTTTTTTAGCTCGTGACAAAAGTTTTATTGAAAATTTGAGAAGCTACGGTGAAGTTTATTTAATAGATTGGCTAGAGATTGAGGAACCTAAATATTGACTAGACGACTATGTGCATAAAATAATCGAAGTAATAGAGAATTTGAAAATTAAAGACATTAATTTAATAGGTCATTGTATCGGCGGTAACCTTGCGACAAACGTACTTATGCCTAAATTTATCAAAACTCTGACTTTACTTACCTGCTCGTGGGATTTTTCTCATTTTTTCTATATAAGAATGTTGCATCGATATTTAAAACTAGATAGTGGCATAGACAATTTACCGATAATTCCTAAAATTCATATTCAAATTTTATTTTTTCTTTTATTCCCTGATTATTTCAATGCTAAATTAAAAAAATTTTTCTCTATAACTTCCGATAAGGAGCAAGAATTAGCATTGAGAATAGAGAATTGGCTTATGTCAGGTAATAGTATATCTCAGGAGGTTTATAATCAAATTATACAAAATATATTAGATGAAAATATGTTTATAAATCTTAAATGGAAAATCGAATAATTTTATTATTGATCCGAGTTTAATTCATTGTCCTGTATATATATAGTAGCAGCAGAAGATGATCAAATAGTACCTAAATTTTCCATTTTACCTTTGCAAAAATTATTAAACAACTCTAAGCTTATAGATGTAGCAGGCGGACATATTAGTTATTTAATAAATGATAAACTAGATAAATTGTTTAAGGAGTACACATTATGACAAAACCGGTTTATATAACTTATGCGAAAAGGACTGCTTTCGGCTCGTTTATAGGTAGCCTTAGTACAACGGCTGCACCTTATGCTTGCTGCTCATTTAATAAAGGATATACTGCAAAACAGCAAAATCGATCCAGCTTTAGTAGGTGAGGTAATCCTTGGACAGGTAATAACCGGCGGTAGCGGGCAGAATCCGGTGAGGCAAACTCTGATTTATGCGGGAATACCGAAAGAAGTGCCGGGCTATACGATTAATAAAGTATGCGGCTCAGGTCTTAAAAGCGTAGTACTTGCAGCAAATTCAATTATGACGGGTGATAATGAAATAGTGATAGCAGGTGGGCAGGAGAATATGTCGCTCGGTATGCACGGTAGCTATATCAGAGCAGGAGCTAAATTCAGCGATATTAAAATGGTTGATCTAATGCAGTATGACGGATTAACCGATGTATTTTCAGGAGTATTTATGGGTATTACAGCCGAAAATATCTCAAAACAGTTTAATATTAGCAGACAACAGCAGGACGAGTTTGCCTTAAGCTCTAACAAGAAAGCAGCTAAAGCACAGCTAGCAAGAGTTTTTAAAGATGAAATCTTACCTATCGAAGTAACGATTAAAAAAACTACTAGTTTGTTTGATCATGATGAAACAGTAAGACCTGATATCAGCCTTGAAATTCTGAGTAAATTACGTCCTGCTTTTGATAAAAACGGTGTAGTTACAGCGGGTAATGCTTCCTCTATTAATGACGGTGCAGCATGTCTTATGGTAGTTTCCGAAGAAGCTTTGAAAAAGCATAATTTAACGCCGCTAGCTCGTATTGTTTCTTATGCTTCAGCCGGTGTTGATCGCAGTATTATGGGTACTGCCCCTGTTCCTGCATCCAAAAAAGCTTTAAGTAAAGCAGGTTGGAGCGTTAATGATTTGGAAGTTATCGAGGTTAATGAGGCGTTTGCCGCTCAAAGTATTTATGTAAACCGTGAAATGAAATGGGATATGGAGAAGGTTAATGTTAACGGTGGAGCCATAGCCATCGGTAATCCGATCGGGGCAAGCGGCGGACGTGTACTTATTACTCTGATACACAGCTTACGCAGAGCTAAAGCTAAAAAAGGCTTAGTTACTTTATGTATCGGTGGCGGTATGGGTATGGCTATGTGCGTTGAAGCGGTTTAAATGTGCATTTGACTATATAGGCATTCATTGCTTTATTTGCTAAAGAAGAAAGTTGTATTTATCTGCATTAATTATAGTTCATTGTAATATATATCTGATCTAATATCTCTACAACCTAATAATGCATCATTACAATGTGTTATTGTATTTATAAACTCATGAAAGGTAGAAAAATTAGAGAATGCCTCCGGTTCATAACTCTCCCAATCATTTTCTGCTTCTTCTATATTATTACAAACACGCTTTAGCTTGTGACCAAAATATTTAGGAATATTCCCTAAATTTTTTGCCTAACTCCATACCATAAAATAGTTAGGATTAAAATCAGTAGAATCTATAAGAGGAGTTAGTTTAAAATGCTTCAATAAATTAGAAAAGTTATTTATGAGCTTATGAGAGGCTAACGCTTGGGTATATAATTCTCATCATCAAATTGATGAAATATTTTTAATCTTTTTAGGCATATAGGTATCTCTTTTGCAAGTTCCATATAACGGAGAAGATAGAAATTGGGTATTATAAAAGGTATAAGTTTGATTGCTTTTAAGCCATTCCTGGTCATTATTTATTATTTGTGCATCTTCATGGATATGCATCATTCCCATCAATTAAACAAGACAATATATAACTTAAGGTAGCTAATTGTATGCTTGGTGACCAGTTTATAGGATTCCAATAAGACCAAATGCTAGACACTATATATTTAATAATTTCCTTATTATTTTTTATTATATCCTATTTGGGTTAAGGAAATATATTAAATGAATTTATAAAATACTAAATTTTATTAAATCATTAATAAGTTGGTGATAATTGTGTTAATTATACACATCTTTATATGCTATAAATAGTAACATTAAAAAGTTGTTTACTTCTTCTAGTTTCATACTTAGGATATTTCTATTTTAAGTGTACACTTCTGTTGATGTACAATCAATCTGATGAACAAATCAAATCTATCCTCGGTGTATGGAAGATTATTGAAGTACTAACTCCTAATAAAAACGAAAATTTAAATAGATATTTTGACATTATTAGAGAACATACCGATAAAAAAGGCAGTTTTAGTTGCAAACTGGATAAGAAAGAAACACTTTGTTCTTAAAAGATGCTTAGTTTATGGATAAAACAAAAATCGGTATTGATCTTGAGAAAAACGAAGTAGCAGTTCATTGGCATATTTATCTCGGTTATTTAAAATGGTCGGAAGCTGCACTTGATCTTTTAAAGAAAAGCCAAACTATAACTAAATTAGATCAAGAGTTCTTAAATGATTATAATAACCATCAAGATAAGCAAGAGCAACCGACAACACCTATTGCTGGTTTAACTATAGATGAAAACGGTAAATATATTGAAGGATTGATGGTTATCTCTACTGCTGCTTATGCTCTCGGTAGAATCATGAGAGATGAGTTCCAAGAAAAAGAATTAAAAGATTTACCAAATTTTGTAGATAATAATAACAGCCTAATAGAGGAAGTATTTTCAGAAAGTGAGAGATATATTTTAAGGATAAAAAGCCAGATTCTTGAGTTAAAACTCTAGATTTAAAAATGATTAATCTTATGATTGATCTTGTAGTGCAGAAGTTAGAAATTGACAAAAAATATTTATTTAGCCGCTCTGAAATATGCTTAAGAAGAGTTACCTCGCATAAAAAGAAAAAAGATAAACCGGTAATTTATAATTTTGCCGCTCCTTCCTTAGAAATGTTTAATAGTTTTTTTCTAAGACCATTAGATTTTGTACGAAGTAATATAGAAAAATTTGACTTGGAATCAGCAATTGCCAAATGTCTCGGTAAAGAAGATAAGCCGGATTCCATAGATGTTTTAAAGCATAAAGAAAGTCTACAAGAACTGTTATCTCGATTTATGATGCAACCGACGCGTTGGTGTTCATCGCCGAGTCACTCTCTTGCGGTACTGCAAGCTGTTGCGATTAATTTGGTATTACCCTCTTTTCAGGAAAGCTTTTTGCTGTTAATGGTCCACCTGGTACAGGAAAACCACTATACTTTTTGATCTTATAGCAAATATCTATGTAGATCGTGCTTCATATTTAACAACTTTAGAAGATCCTAAGGAGGGGTTTCAAAATAAAAAATCTTCCTTACATATACCAAATTTTGATTATCATGTTAATTCTTTAAAATCGGAATTACAAACTTACGGTATGGTTGTTGCATCATCTAATAACAATGCCGTTGAAAATATATCTAAAGAAATATCGTTATATAGTAAAATAGATAAGCTATATCATAAAGATTTAAGTTATTTTAAATAACTTTTATTGAAAGAGGACAAAGAGAAAGATAGGGGTATATTTGCTGCGGTGCTCGTTAATCATGGAAATAAAAAGAGATTTTCAAATAAGTTTTGGAAATATAAAGATGAAGAAGAAAACGATGATAAGAATGATGAAAAACATACAATGCTGTAATATCTTAATCTGCTAGTTAATAATATAAATGTACAGATAAAGCCCCTGCACATTTTAAACCTGAATATTGTAATTCTATAGATGAAATTAATAATGAATGGAAAGAAGCGTGTGCTGGTTTTAACAATTTATACAGTGAAATTCATGAAATTTATGAAAATATTGCATCAGTTATTGAATTTAATAAAAAGAAAAGAGAGTTAATTAAGGAAGAGGATTTAGGAGTGATATATGTAGCAAAAAAGAAGAGTAAAATGAGTTAGAATTAGAGCTTGATTATAAAAGCTCTAAAATACTTGAAATTGATTGTGAAATAAAATTATTAAATTTGGTTTTTTTTGAAAAAATTCATGCATTGTTTAAAACCGCAAAATACAATTCTTGCTATGAGCAAAAACGGGATTTAATTAAGCTAAAAAATAAATCTTCAGAAGAAATTGACCGGATAAAAACTGATATTAAGAATATTAAAGCTGCAATTAAGCAAATTGAAGCTTCTGTAGAAGAAATAAAACAGCTTAACGACGATATAAGCTTGGCTATCGTAAGTTTCAAAGATAAATATTGCAATATTAAGGATTTTGAAGAAGATTTATTTTGGAAAAATTGGCAAGAAAATTTTTAACTTACAAAATTACTTGGCAAAATTTCTGTATGGTCATACCTGTTGTGTCTACAACTTTTTACTCATTCGATAAAATGTTGGCAACATCCGAACATAATGAAATTCCTTGGTTATTTATTGATGAAGCAGGGCAGATACCGCCACAATACGCAGCTAGTGCTATTTACAAAATCGAAAAAAGTCGTAGTAGTCGGTGATCCGCTGCAAACAGATCCTATTTCTATATTAAAGCAAGATTTAATGAACAAATTATGTGAACATTTTAAGGTTTCATATCCTGAGTGGTCACCTTCGGAAGTTTCATTGCAAAACCTAGCTGACCATAATTCTTTATATCAAACAAAAATAGATGATGTTACGGTTAGTTTCCTTTTATGAGTGCATAGAAGATGCCAAAATCTGATGTTTAAAATATGTAACAAAATAGCTTACGGTGACAAAATGATTTTTGCTACCTCTGACTGTAACTCTGATATTAGAACGATTTTAGGTACTTCAAAATGGATAGATATAAAAGATAATAAGGTTCAACGTTATAAATATGAATCGGAAGCCGAATTTCAAAAATGACTAGAGTTATTAAAACCAAGTATTAAAAGAGAAAAATGGGGATGATGTGCTCAAACAAATTTACATTATTACAATGTATAAAGATTACAGCGAATCTATTCGTAGAAAAGTGAATGAAATATATGACGATTCAAGGATATGAGAAAACAATTCAAGCATTTGGATATAAAAATATCGCCACTATTCATGCATTTCAAGGCACAGAAAACGATACGGTAATAATACTACTAGAAGCTCAGCATCCTCTTGATAAAGGTGCACTAATATAATGACGCAAAAGCCAAACGTTTTAAACGTCGATATTAGCAGAGCTAAAAATAACCTTTATATTATCGGTAGCCTTAAGATTTGGCTGAAACATAAATATATGCCGGAAATCTTATACTTAGATAGCACTACAAGAATTAAGTAAAAAATGAAAGAACAAAAATTATTTATAAATGATATGAATTATATAAATCAACACTTGGAAATACAGAAGGAGTACAAGGTTGGTGTTGGGGTTTGTGTCACAAATACGATAGTAGTTTACCTTATGTTTCTTGGCGTACTAATGAAGATATAAATGATATAAGAAGGATAGTTTCGTAAGGCGTAAATAATATATTTAATGAAGTAATAGATGGTAAGTGATATAAAATTGGCTACCTTAGAGGAAGTAACACAATTAAAAGATTTAGTAGCAAATGATAAAGTAAAATTAGGATGTACCATGTGTAATAATGGTAGCACAGACTGTAGTCATAAAGAAGAAACGTTGAAATTTTTAAATCTTTATATTTCCGACCCAACCCTTGAGCTTTATTTAAGTCCTCACTCAATTCTGGTAATAGGTGCAATTTTTATACACAAAAACTGAAAAATTTTGGTATAAACAATTAATTCTATTAAAAAAAATTTTTACAAAAAGTCCTCCAATCCCTTATTTTACGAGGAATAGCCCCTAGTTTGTATAGTGTACATATTTTTAGAAAAAAAATGACTAAAATTGGTGAAATTTGTAGAAAATAACGTATAAGTAACAGAAAATATTAGAGAAAAGTCTAGCATAAACTAACATATGAATAGCATAGAACATATGAGTAGGTTTGTATTAAGAGCTAAAATCTTTGTTAAATCAAGGCAATAAGGCGATAATGTGTACTTACGAACCTAAATTTGAAATGCGAAAATCTTGATTACTCCTTGGCTTTTCCATTCGATCAACTACAAGAATTGGCTAACTGTCCAGACTGGCGGAGAGAGAGGGATTCGAACCCTCGATACGGTATGACCCATATAACGGTTTAGCAAACCGCCGCCTTCGGCCACTCGGCCATCTCTCCGGTTATGGCTTTACTTTATATCATCTAATAAGCAAAATTTCTAGAATTATTTTATAATTTTGCTAACTAAATATATTTTCCGGCTTTACGGAATTGCCCATAATCAAAGCTTCCTTATCACATCCGGATAGCCCTTTAAAGTCCATATACCAATAACTAGGTAAATCATCCCAACTACGGAAATATTCAATATATTTGTAAAACTGTTTAGCCTTGGCTTCAAGAGTTTTAATCTCCGTGTTATCATCACAAATATCAAAAAGTTGTTGGGTTATGTAATAAATAGCTTTAGTATCATTGTTATATTTATCTATTAAGTACTCTATAATTTCGATTCGCTTGTTTAAGCTAAGATTATAAGAGTCTGAAATTAACAATGTTACAAAATTCTCACTATCACTACAGATGCTAAATAATATGTTCTGAATGTTCTCAAATAATTTCTGATATTTAACTAAAAATCTATTCCAAGTTATTGCTTTAAGATTGACAAAACTCTTATAGTCTTTTGGTTGGTATTCGGGAATATATTTTTGTAACGGAAAAATTGAGGTTATCTAAATTTTGATGCAAATTGTTTAATTCTTCAAAATATGCAGCCATAAAAATGATTGTACACTGAGTAATAAGAAAATCTACAAAATAAAATTGATGATATTGGAATATCTGCTACTAACTTGCTGTCTAGTTTTCTAATATCATTTACCATATCACCTATATATTTTAACTCTTCATCCGTGTGATCTACATATTTAATATTTAAATCTGCAAAGGTAATAACTTTACCTTCGGCTATTTTATCTATTATTGTATAGTTTTTAATTATAGGTTCTTCATAATTAGCAATAATATAAATTTTCGGATTATATATATCTTTGAAGTTATTTCGCAGCATATTTTTTACTGCTTTTACCGTATTTTGATTAAGCTCTAATATATGAGAATATTGGTAAGTAATAAACTTGCATGATCTATTTTATTAAAAGGAGCAACATACCATGTATATTCACCTTCTTTAATGTCTTTTTGGATAAGAGCAATATAACATTCTTCTTTTAAAAATGTATCATTAGTATCTGTTAAGGCTAAATTTTAAAATCCTCTATTACCTTGTCTAAATAGCTCTGCCAATCACTAGTGAATAATTCTAGCAATTGCTTAAAAAAACTAAAACTAATTTGTATATAATTAATATTAAGTTAATTTAAAAACTTTATGAATCAGAAGTTATTAGAGACAGTTATTGACTAATGTTATCTAAACAATGCTGTAGTTCTTCTAAATTACTTATATTACTTAACTTATATGGATAATTAATTTTCCGGAGCATATTTGTTAGTACGCTTCCTGCCCCTATTTCTACTATATGAGCGATTTCTAATTTGTGAAATAGTTCTAAAGTTTCACGCCATCTAACTCGTCCGCATATCTGAAGCATTAAATTTTGTTTGATTTCTGTAGGATCTAGAGTAGGTTTTGCGGTATAATTTTGGATTATCGGTATCAGAGGTTTATTAATTACAGCTTTATCAAGAGCTACTCGCATTTTTTCTTCTGCCGGCTTCATTAAGCTACAATGAAATGGAGCACTGACTTTCAGCTTTATCGCTTTATAACCTAAATCTTTAATTATACTAATAGCATGATCTATAGCTGTGGTCTTGCCGCTAATAACTATTTGTCCTTCGATGTTATCGTTGGCAATTTGGCATAAATTTATTTTGTTGATCTCGTCTAATATTTCTTCAAGTTTTTGAAGCGGAATATTGATACAGGCCGCCATGCTTCCCTCACCTTCAGGACATGCTTCCTGCATAGATGTACTACGTATATGAAGTAGTTTTGCTGCTGTCTCAAGGTTAATACTTTCGGTGCTACATAAAGCACTATATTCACCTAGGGAATGACCGGCAGCATAATCGCAAAGACTATCCAAACTTTTACCGGTTTCAGCTTTGATAATATTTATTATTGCCATAGATACTGCCATTAATGCCGGTTGTGCGTTAGTGGTTAAGGTAAGTTCTTCAGAAGGTCCATTAAAAATTATATCAGTGAGTTTTCGGTTTAGTACTTCATCAACGATTTGAAAAGTTTCTTTGGCGGGTTTAAAATTATCATAAAAATCTTTTCCCATGCCGATCAATTGCAACCCTTGACCGGGGAAGATAAAAGCTGTTTTCATATTTTGTATTATAGTTTGAGTTTATTAATAGATTTTATTAAAATTTTCTAAAATAGTCAAATTATTTTAAGTATTTTAACACTGTTTTTCAATTTTTACGCTATATATAATTTTTACAAAAGTATTAATTTTTCTTAGCTCTATAACTTGATTACTTCCAACTAGTACTATCAATTAAACTAAGAAAATATAAACAAGGAAATTAGTTGTGAAGTTAAAAGAATATTTTAAAAAGTTAGAAAGTACAGCTGTTGGTCCGTGGCTTGCTGCATTTAAAAAATTATTTAGTAAAGAAGCATTAGAAGAGGCAATACTGAATATAAAACTAAAGGCATCTGAAAAGCAAGAGGTTAGTAAAAAAGCTTTAGTTATTTTATCTAATAATGTTATTGAAATTGGACAAAAAGATACAATAGCGCATGAAGTTTCAAGAGTTAACCAAGATAAAGAAAATATAGGTTTGGTATTTACTCTAATTACCAATATTCAATTAGAAAAATTTGCAGAATTTATCTCTAATTTACCGAAAAAACATAGTGAATTTAAGGATTACTTTCGTAGTGAAGAACAAAAAGATGGGTTTTTTAAAGAAGATGCTTATAAAAAAGTTGTTAATAAAGGTAAATTAGTTGAAAAATTCCAAAACTCATATAAATATAATTATGAAAAAATAGAACAAAATGTTCATGAATTACAAGCTTATTTAGATTCATATGAATATAATTGTGGTATTCTTAAATCTGATTTATTAAGGCATGATTATTATCATAATGCATAAATTATTATGCTATCTATTTTAGAAGTAGCGGTTTCAATAAAAATCTTATTAATTTTCTTATGACAATATCTATAAATGATTTAAATTTAAGATATAGGAGTTAAATTGAAATAAAAAATATTAAGTTGAAATTCAAATAAATGTTACTACTATTATGTAGTATCTAACTAAATTCTGTGAACTTAATGATGTTTGATCAGTTAAATATCTTATATCCTCTGTTAATAAGTATTTTTATTTTTCTTGTTGTAGTTGTTATTTCTAAAATAACAAAGTATAAACAAGCCTTAAAAGAAAAAAATTTAAGTATTATTCCTTATGACCTTTTTCATAAGCATAATGCAGGGATGGTAATTGTTTAACCTTTCTATTTTAATTCTTGCTTTATTTTTAAAGAAACTTTCTAAAATTTTTAACATAAGACGCTATTTAAATATATGTGCGTCTTAATAGTCTATTATATTTAATATAGCAGCTACTAATTGAGAGATTGATCGCAAGTTTGTTTGGCTATTTCATACCAGCAATTTTCAGGAGTGGTAGATTTATTACTAAAACCGCATATAATCAGCTTGTCTTTAGCTCTTGTCATTGCAACGTAGAGTAGTCTTATATATTCTTGCAAATCTTTTAATTTTTCAGCTTCTTTCAGCTCTTGCAAAAACTCAGGAGTATCGGCAGCATTAACAGAGAAAAACATTTCTCCTTTATCATCCCAAATAAATTTATTGCTGCTTATCGGTAAAGTAGTAGAATCGCATAATATAACAATAGGAGTTTCAAGCCCTTTAGAGCCGTGGACGGTCATTACTCTTATTTTGTCTGAATGCTCTATATCACGTTTAATATAGATATCGTTATTCTCAAACCAAGCAACGAATCCTTGCAGTGAATTATCTATATCATTTGCATAGTTTTTGCTTAATGTTAATAGTTCATTTATCATATCATCACTATCATCATCGTAAAGCTCTCGTAAATTTAGATTATGTACCACTAAATCAAAGAAGTTCTCAACAATCGATATTTTATAAATTTCAATTAGAGAATCTAACTTATTATATATCTCCTCATGTGAAGAGAGTATATCCCATAAGCTATTCTCACTTTTATTTACAAGAAGTTCGTATAATTGCTGCTCGCTTATTCCAATAATCGGTGATTTTAGTAAACCGGCAAGATTTAAATCATCATCAGGTAGTAACACAAATTTAGCTAATGAAATTAAATCCATTATAGTTAGATTTTCCTTAAGGTTCATTCTATCGCTTACCTCCACTTTAAGCTTAGCTTTGCTAAGTTCTTTGATCAGATTATTACTAAATTCATCTCGCTTTCTGACTAATATCATGAAATCCTTTTCAGATATTCTGTTTGCAGTAGACGGTAAAATTTCTTCGCTTTCTATTTGTTCTTTTATAAAATTTACGATTTTTTCTATGAGTAAATCGGCAGCAGATTTAGAATTTTCATAATCTTCAGGTAGTGCCCAAAAAAGCTCTTCTTGTTTTTCACTCGTCACTAATGGCCAAACCGTTACAGAGCCTTGATGTGTACGAAATGAGGATATTAAAGGATTATTCGCAAGGAATAAACTCGGGTAATTGGATTTTATATTTTTTAAAACATTATAAGTAAATTGTAAAATCTCTGTACATGATCTATAAGAATATTCAAGGGTGATATTTTTGAATTTCTTATTAGCATTTGTAAGATTTGCTTTTAGTCGCTCATTTACTAAGTTGAAATTACGAAGATCAGCCCCTTGAAAACTGAAGATCGATTGTTTATCATCGCCGACTATGAAAACACTATTATTTGGCCTCTCTACAGCATTAAACTCTGTTATTAAAGTAGTAATAATATTCCACTGCGAGAGGCTTGTGTCTTGTGCTTCATCGACAAGAATATGATTTATCTCGCTTTCAAGCTTATGCAGCAACCACTTATGAGTAGTTTTATTATTTAGTAATTTCTCGGTGTAGTAAATTAAATCGTCGTAATCGAGTAAATTATTTTCTTCCTTATATGAATCGTATTTTTTTAAAATAATATGCGCAAGTTTAGTAAGTAAGTTCGTATGATATTCTAGCTCTTCTATGCGACGCAGCTCATCTAATCGGTAAATTTCAGAGGTAATTTTTTCTAGCTCTAGTAATAATTTAGGATATTTCCTTATTAATTCTTTCGATAAAAGGCTTTTTCGTTTTTTCCCATCTTTAGTAAAAAAAATTTCTTTCGGTGCTATCTCCACATCATACTCGGCAAATAAGTTTTTTACCTTATCGTAAATATTATTTAATTCCCCTAACGCTAATCTTTTATTAGATATTTCTTTGGGAATTTGCTTATTTATAAATAACTTTCTGAATTTAATTTGCTGCTCGATTATCTCGGTAAAAATATCTTGCAGAGTTATTTCATGAAATCGGTTAAGTAAAATTTTCATTAAGTCATTATGTTCATCGCTTAAGTAAATTTCGTTTCTGATATTTAGGAAGATATCTTGTAATTTAGTTTCTTCAAGGATTGTAAATTCTGGTGTTATGCCGGCTTCTAAGGGAAAAGTGTTAAGGATTTTTTGACAAAAAGCATGTATTGTATAGATATTTAAAAGCTTATTGCTATTTAGTATTTTATCATATAAAGTTTTTGCGTTTTCTGTGTCTTGCGGCGATGGCTTATTGCCGCTCATTAAGAAAAGTGCTTCTTCTAGTTTCTCGGTGTTGCAAAGAGAAAGATATTTAAGTCTGCTATTAATCCTTACTTGCATCTCTATAGCTGCAGCATTAGTAAAAGTAAGGCATAAAATATTGGAAGGCTCTACGCCCGTTATTAACAGACGTAAAAATCGATCGGTTAGGATTTTGGTTTTACCGGTACCGGCAGATGCCGATACCCAAACGGAGTAATTAGGATCGGATGCTTCTCTTTGTAAGTCACTCATTTATGTATCGATTTTCTACTGTTACCCCGTGGCTTGACCACGGGGTCCAGTCTTTTTAATTATTTTTCTGGATCCCGCTACAAGCTCGCGGGATGACATCCACAGCCATATAACGACGCCGATAAATTACATATATTACGATTAAAGAAATAGCAAGTCCAAACCAAGTTAGGGCGTATTCTAAATGGTCATTTCTGATTGCTGCTAAATGATTTATTGCAAGAGGTAATAAAATATCTAGATTGCTAATATCTTTTCCTTCCGCAATAATATAAAAATTCTCAAGATCTAAGCCTAACACTTTGGATATTTCTTTTAAATTTAGCGTTAGCCACACATTATTTTTTATATCATTAGCAGGTAAGTAGATACGAGTTTTTTCTGATGGCATGGTAACACCGATAATCTCGTGCTTCCGGTCGTTTGTAGCTTGCGTGATAATATTTTTATTGCGATTACTGAACCAACCTCGTGCTACTAAAATAACTTTATCTTCTATGGTTTTAAAAGGAGTAACTAAATAATATCCGTCTTTTTCACTCGACATTGACCTTCTACCGTATAAATATATGTCTTTATTAGGCAAAAATTGACCGGTAATTTTTACTTTGTGATAAGGTAAACCGTCTTGAATTTCTGCTAAATTAATTGCAGGTGAGGTTAGGTTAGCTTGCATTGAAGCTAAAAATAATTTCTTTTCTTTTAAACGACTAAGCTGCCAAAAGCCTAAAGAGATAAGTATTGTAAAGGTTATAAATACAAGAAAATTTGTTTTCATAGATAAGGGGATTATTGATAATCGTTATTGCGAGCGACTAAAAGGAGCGTGGCAATCTCATGAAATAATATAAAATTCCTGAGATTGCCACGTCGAGGCTTTGCCTCTCCTCGCAATGACGTTTTACTAAGCAGTTTTTAAAATCCTACTAAGAAACTCTTTATGTTTTTGCAGCTCTTCTTTTGTAGGTTTAATAACAATAGTAGTTTGCTCTGTTTTGTTATTTACTTGATTAGTTGCTAAATTATTTATTACGGCAGATTTATCAACCATTTTAAAAGCGGATTGTCTACCGCCCATTAACTCTACATATACTTCTGCAAGTAATGCGGCATCTTTCAAAGCTCCGTGAAACTGCCTACCTGCATTATCAACTTTAAATCTTTTACATAATGCATCAAGATTATATTTTGAGCCTGGAAATATGCTTCTAGCCATTACTAAAGTATCAATAGTATTTGCTAGTTCCAAGAGTTTAATGTCGGTTCTTTTTAATAATGATAATTCATGATTTAGAAATTTAATATCGAAAGGAGCATTATGAATAATCAGTTTGCTATCTGAAATAAACTCTAAAAAATCATCGGCTATTGTATGAAATAGAGGCTTGTCTTTTAAAAATTCGCCGGATATGCCATGAATTCTATAAGCCTCAAACGGCATATCTCGCTCAGGATTAATATAAAAATGAAAATTCCTGCCTGTTAATACCTTATTTACCATCTCAATAGCACCGATCTCAACGATTCGATGACCTTGTCGTGGTTCAAGTCCCGTAGTCTCGGTATCTAAAATTATTTCTCTTAAACTCGACATTCCAAATCCTTTATTAGTTTCGCTATTTGTTTTTCCAAGTCTAACATATCAACGCCGCTATTTATAGCAAAATCTGCTTTTGCTATTTTGCTCTCTTGTGATAGTTGAATTTCTTTGATTTTATTATAAATTTCTATATCAAACGAAGATCTCGTTATTGCTCTTTGCATTCTTATTTCTTCAGAGCAGTATATTGTTACGACAAAATCAAAATATTTCTCAAATTTAGCTTCATAAAGCAGCGGTATTTCGGCAAAGCCAAATTTGGAATTAGCATTTTCTTTTTTAAATAAAATGAGTTTATCTATTAGTAAAGGGTAAATAAAATTTTGTAGTTTTTCTCTAGCTAGGTCGTTATTGTAAATTAAATTACTGATTTTTCTAATATTGAACGACTCAAGTTCAGGTAGTAATTTTAAAATCTGAGTTTGCAAAACTACATCTTGATATAATTCTTTTATGCATCTATCGGCACAAAAAGTTTTATATCCTTTTTCTGCTAAATAATCCAACATAAAAGTTTTACCCGATGCATAGCTACCGGTAATACCTATTGCTAACATTTTGTTATAAAAATTTTATGTTCATTAGCAAGTTTTATAGTTAATTCCTCTTCGACTATAATTACGTTATTTTTTTGAATCGCTACCCCTTTGTAATTATATTTAGCAAGATTCTTTATAGTATTAGGGCCGATCGTCGGCATATCTAGTCTATTATCTTGACCTAATTTCGCTATTTTTACTAATACTCCTCCATGAGGATTTTTACGTAAATCTGCACATCTCGTTATTAAATTATCCGTTCCTTCGGCAGCCTCTATACCAAGTATATAGCCACTTTCAACTATAACCGATTGTGCGATATCGAATGCACTTAGATGATTCAATAATTTTATTCCAAGCTCAATATCATTTTTATCTGAACTTATAGGGTTAGTATCGGTGATAATATTGGAGTTACCTTGTTGATTTTTATATATTTCATTACTTGAAATTACCTTGAAACCGTAACTTTCAAAAAAATCCGCTACTATTTTTAGCAAACTATCATCTCCTCGAATTTTTTGCCCAACTATTTTGAAAAGCAATAAACCGCCTATTTTATCTACAGCTAAATTTTTAAAATTTGGTCTATTAACTCCACCGATAAAAATAATATTTTTTACCTTATGCTCCTTAAAATATTTTATAGCTTCCCCGACCATACCGATTTTTAAAATCTTATATTCAAAATCTTTAATTTGCTCTATATCAGCTTCGTCTTTAATTGCTGCGATATAGCAATTACCGCCTTGCTTTGTATAATTACCTGCTATTAAGTAAGGTAATGAACCTCTGCCGGCGATAATTCCAAGATTTGGTAGCATAATTAAGTTTTTAATTTAGAATTCTAACCATTTATTATAAGTCCATTTTTAATATAAATCTAGAATTCTTATTTGACCTTTACATTTTAATCAAATTAAGGCATAATATTTGGTGCTAATATAGCTATAGTAATAAACGTAATTTAGAATAGAGGTTGCGGACTCGGGGGCAGTACCCGACGCCTCCACCAAAACGTTCTAAATAACTTGCTCCTAAAGGTAATTTGTACGTCGACCCGGTATTTGAATCCTCAGGTTACTTGCGTGTACCCTGCGGTTCTGCGTTCCGTGTCGCCTTCAAATTTCTCTTTATTCGCTAGGTCATTTAGAAAAGTTTAAATATGTAATAACTCTTAAAGAGTAGACAATACGAAGTTCATCGAGTATTTTTTGGGGGCGAAATAGGATCGACGTGCCTAATAAAAAGATTGCTTTTACTCGGGATGATTCCGCCGATGGCTTGTGCCATATGGGTCAAAACAAAGAAACGCAAACGATAATAATCGTTCTGTAGGTCGTTTAGCTTTAGCAGCTTAATCCTACGCGGCTGGAGGGTGTGCCGGGCAACAGAAAAACCCTCACTTATACTTGTTTAATTTGAAAAATTGGCATTGCCTAAAAACGGTTGATCTTGTCATTGCAGGCGAACGTAGAGAATGTGGCAATTTCATAAAGTAGGACTTCTGAGATTGTTTCGTCAAAACTTACAGTTTTTCCTTGCAATGACTTAAACTGTTCAAATTAAACTTCGTCGACCTATTTTTATTTATTTTTCTCGTATGAATATTGAATATAAAAAATTTGTGCATGAATATATGCTAGAATTTGTGAAAAAAATTCTAACAAAAATTCAGCATGAAAATTTATATTGGGATCAGTTAATATACATATCGTACAGAACCGATAATCCTGAGGTAATTTTACCTTCAAAAGTTAAACAGGCATATCCGAAACAGATAACAATAGTACTGCAATATCAGTTTGAAAATTTAATAGTAAATGATACGGGCTTTTCTTTAACGGTAAGTTTTGACGGTGTTAAAGAAATAATTTACGTACCTTTTAATGCACTTATTAGCTTTGTTGATTCCAATAATAATTACAGTCTCACTTTTAGTCAGTCGTTAAATATACATGAAAATCCTCAACATGAAGAGGCAATAAGTAATAATAAAAGTTATCAGACTTCATCATCTTCAAGTCCAAATGTTATAATGTTAGATAAGTTTCGTAATTCTTCTAAACCTAGTTAATGCATATTATGGATTCAAAAGTAGTGATATATACTGATGGTGCATGTGCGGGTAATCCAGGTCCCGGAGGGTGGGGAGCTTTGCTTCAATTTAATGATACTAGCAAAGAAGTATTTGGGTATGAGTTAGATACGACTAATAATCGTATGGAAATTATGGCAGCACTTGAAGCCTTGAGGATTTTAAAAAAATCTTGTAATGTTGAGATTTATACCGATAGTAAATATTTGCAACAAGGAATTACCGCTTGGATTCATAATTGGATAAAAAATAATTGGTGTAAAAGCAACAATGAACCTGTTAAAAATGCCGATTTATGGCAAAAATTATACGCAGAATTGAGTAAACATACTATTATTTGGAAATGGGTAAAAGGTCATGCAAATAATAGCGGTAATATTGCTGCCGATAAACTTGCAGTGCAAGGAAGAGAAACTGCTATAGAAATTTTAAAATGTCGTGGATAGATAAGTGTTTTATTACTTTTTTTCACAAAAAAGTAGGAGAAGATGAGTTTTTGAATCAATATTATGAAAGCTGTAATATTGATTATTTAGGGCGTCCAAGGAGGTTTGTTATTTATAAAAATGTAAATGAACCTACAAAAATTCCGCCAAGTTGGCACGCTTGGTTACATCATTTAGTAAATGAGATACCAAAAAATATTCAGCTTTTTCCATGGCAAAAGAATAATAAAATAGTTAAAAAGCTGCCTAAAACATCAAATCTTAAATATAATAGATGGCAACCGTAATTAATTAATAAAATATAAAAAACAATGCAACAGAACATTATTGAAACAATTATAGGCTTTGTAGTATTAATTATTGCTTTACTATTTTTGATTTTTGCTTACAAAACAGGTAGTTCTATAACTAGCTCAAAAGGATATCAGGTAACTGCTCATTTCCAAAGTGCGGAAGGGATAGCAGTTGGAAGCGACGTAATGATTTCAGGTATAAAAATCGGTAGTGTAAAGCAAATTACTTTAGATCCAAATAGTTTTGATGCAAGTGTATATCTAAATATTAATGATGATGTTAAAATACCTAAAGATTCTAAAGCCCAAGTAGTCACCAGCGGGTTACTTGGAGGTAAATATATTTCAATTGTACCAGGTAATGACGATGAAAATTTAGCGGCTAATGAAGAGATAAAATATACTCAATCAGCAATTAATATTGAATCATTAATTAACAAAATTGTTTTTTCATTCGGTAGTAAGTAGAAGTAATACAAAATAAAAAATCATTAAATTTAGCCGAATCTAGTTTAGATTCGGTTTTTTTATTGTTTAAGCTATTGTAAAGTTCTTATAAGAGGAGCATTGTATAAGGTTTGTAGGCAAAATAATTTGCTTAACAAAATGTAAACTAATAAAGGAGTAAATTATGAAAGAATCAAATTCAAACTCTGCTAAAGCAGATGTCGAAGGTATCAAAAAAGATATTGAAAGCTTAGTGTCAAGATTACGTAATTTAAAAGGTAATCCGGAGATATTCTAGATGAGCAGTTAGGTAATTTATCATCCCGTTATGGAACATTATAAAGATAAAGGAATGGATAAAGGTAAAGCTAATGTAGCGGATTTATGTGAGTCGACACGTGACCACCCTTTGCGGAATCTCGCTTACGCTTTTGGTGTAGGTGTATTGCTCGCTATTCTTATGAAATAGGTAATTCCATGTTAAAATCTCTAATATATGAATTATTAAAAAGTAGCATTAAGCAAGAAGAGAAAGCTTATGGCAAACCATTCGTCTATTTTTTTAATATTCTAGGTTTAGTTTTAATAGTTATTGCTAATTATTGTTATTGTTCGGATAGTCTGGAATTTTATTTTCTTATGCAAAGCGGAATAAATTATATCTTCTATGGTTATTGAAGCTGTGAGATGTTATTTAAAATACAAAAATAGATATCGTACTTTAGATTGTTTAAGATCAAAAAGTAGAGAGTTAGTAGAGAGCATCAGTACGTCGTTTACTGACTGAGTCTCAACTAAGACCTTAATAAGATATTTACCTACGATAATTCGCTATGTTCCAAGTACCGTACTGACATTTTTAGTATGTACTTATATTAAAAGAAAATTCTTAAAAAATGTTACATATCGACTTTTAGGTAAGTAGTAATTTATCTCTCGGTTTAGGTAACTCTAAACCGAGCTTTAAATAACTCTGTCTTACTTAAAAATATAGTTTCAATATTAAGCTCTTGATACTGCATTTGGTAAGGTTCGCTTATACGACTTCGTTAAGCTCACTCTTAAATTTGTTATTTGAGTGTCTGATTTTGTTTTTGGGAAATCTAAATTATCTTAGCCAAGTGTATGAAAGTGTTTAAGCTTTCTTCATCGTCTTTGGTCATTATATAATGCACTTTGAAATATATAAGCATTTGATGTGTTTTGTCCGATATTTTATTTTTCTCTAAAAACGCATATGATTTATGAGTATTGTTATGTTCATCTTGTATACTAAACACTTTATTTACTGTAACTGATGTATCGGATTTTGATATAAAATCATCAATAAAATAGTTTAAAGAATCTCTAAATAATTCGCTTAATTGCTTATCATTTTCAAGTTCTGCATATGATAACGATCTTGCAGTTTTCAACTTAAAATATGATTTAATCATTTCAAGAGCAGAATATCTATCGCAGTTATTATTAAGAATTTTATATAACATTTTTTTATCAAAATATGCAGGTATTATTTTTAAATCCTTATTAATAATTTGCTGTTTGTAATAAGATAATTGACGCATAAACACGATAAAAGTAGCTGTAAGACCTACAACTAAGATAGAGTATAAATTTAGTGATTGAAAAAGCATATTTTAAATATATTTAATTATAACTACCAATGATAGTATAGTATTTTTGCTTTTCAATCTAAAAATGAACCATTATTACTGTATATTATTTATTTTTTCTCTCAATTAGTTTATTTATCACATATCTATCCATGCTAATAAAATAAAGTAAATTTAAAGTACTAATTGTTAGCTTGTTTCTTGCTTTTAACGTTACTATTTGCTGGGGAATACAGTTAAATCTATATAATTACAACTATAAAAAACATCGCAATATATTATAGCTTCTTTCTATCAATTCACGGAATATATTAAGTTGTACTTCCTTTGCTTATTTATCGTGTAAAGTGAAATTTTCTATTGACTTTTATATAAAACAGTATAAATTTCTGTACAATTTAATTTTTTGTAAAGAATTTATTCTAGGCTATGAAAAAGAACAGAGAAGTTTAACAAGCGACCAAAAAGCAGCCACGGGAATTTTATCTACAGCTACTTTTCTTGAGTATTGTGATTTAATGTTGTATGTCCATTTAGCAGTATCAATGAATTGTTCTTTTCTACATATGATGCGAGTGCAGCTGCTCTTCTCTCTGCCTTTACCTTTTGTGCTACCTTTATATTTAGACCACTAGGAGCATATGTTTTTGGTTGAATAGGTGATAGATATACATTAGGGCGAAAATCTACTGTTATTATCTACCTTAATGGCTTTATCCTGTATAATTATGGCAAATGCTCCTACTTATGAACAAGTAGGTTATTTTGCTGCTGTATTAATCACAATTTGCTGTGCAATTCAAGGTATAGCTTCTGTAGGTGAAATAGTAGTAGCAGAACTTTATTTAACTGAAATTACAAAACCACCTATACAATATCCCGTAGTTTCTTTTATTGCCGTAGCATCAGTAATTGGGACAACTGTAGCTTTAGCTATAGTATCTTTAGTTACTACTCAAGGATTTAATGGGCGTCTTGCCGTTGGGATAGATGCAATTATTGTAGTTGTGAGAGGTTACGCTAAAGCTCATCTTAGAGAAACGCCTGATTTTGTAGATGCAAGTGCTAGACTTTTACGAAAATATGAAAAAGCAAATATTGACAAAAAAGAATTAAAAAACGATGAGATTTTTTACCAAAAACCTAATAAGAAGACAACTATATATTTTTTCATAATGGTTGTGCTTGGCCCATATTTTCTACTATACTTATATTACTTGTGGTGAAGTTTTAAAGAATGCATTTGGATATAGTGCAGCTCAGGTTGTTCATCATAATTTTATTATTTCAATGTTCCACCTAGCTAGTATGTCTTTAAATATGTTTTCTAAGTTATAAAATATATCCTTTAAAAATTCTTAGAGTAAAATTAGCTTTACTCTTATATTTATTCTATTTGCACCATACCTTTTAAAAAGTACAACTACACCTTTCCAGCTTCTTTTAATTCAAATAGGTTTGATAATATGTTCATTTGATACTGTTCCTGCTGTTTCAATCTTTTTTAGGCTCCGGTTTTTAAACGCTTTACAGTAGTATTATATATGCTGTGTCTAGAGCCTTAATGTGTATAATCACTTCGTTTGGAATTATATATTTAACAAAATATTTGGGTCAATATGGTTTGTTTGTTGTGATGGTTCCATTACTTATAATTTGTATGTTTGGTCTAAATCATTTTCAAAAGTTGGAAAAAGAAGCAGGTTATTCATAGTGAATAATGATATTTATCTTTGTATAAAAACCTATAGCAAATTTCATTAAACTTTTCTTCAATTTCATAACACTCTAAATGTATAGCAACAACTAGACACTTCTTAAATGTTTCCACAATGATCTGCTTCGCTTTTTCAGGTGATTTAGCTCCTAATGTTTGTACATTATGAATACGATCAAATAATTTTATAAGTGCGGTATCCTATCTTTTTTGCTTAATTAATAGGTTTAAGCTTTCTTCGACACTGATTTGTCCGTGAGGTTTAATTCTAGTTAAACCTTCTACATGTTTTGCTATTTCTTTACCAAAAATTTCGATGATCAGCTTTTCAGTAAGTTCTGTATCCTCAATAGTATAGTGGAAGTAGAGCAGCATTTATCATATTAGAAGTAAAAAGCTTAGGCGCTTCGTCTGCTACAAACTTTGCAAGCATAATCGCTACTTCGATCGGGTGCGAATAATACGGATCACCTGACTGACGCATTTGTGAACCATGATATTTACGAGCGTAGTAGATACCTGTTTTAACTTCCTCTATATCAACAGGATTTTTTACTTTAGTGTTTAAATATTCGAGTTTATCAACTAGCTTTTTAGCGTAAACACAAATTTCAAACTTTTCTTTCCAAGAGTTTATATCTTCCATAAAAGTTATTTTATTTATATTAATAATAGTTGATTACAATTAAAGCAAAAGTGTAAAAATTGTAATAACAAATAATTTTTTAACTTTAAATAGATTAATAGTTTTTGGTTACATTGTATTTAAACAATTTCATTTTGTGTTATTATTTATTTTTGCTTCTTGTTCTTGCTGTAATTTATACCCTGCTGCTTTTTCTTCTATATATTTAAAAAAGAAATAACAAAAAGTTAAAAAACTAGTGAGAATAATAGCAAATGTTATTAATATTAACTTAAGCTCTTTCCTTGCATTGTGAGCTTTTAAACGCTTTTCCTCCTCTTCATCTATTATTCACTCAAAGGTTAAAGTTTCTTCTTCTTTATTTTCCATATTTTAACTCTTATAAATTAAATTATATTATGAATGACAGAGTTTAATTATCATTTTTAAGAAAAGTAATCTATAAAGTAATTAAAATAAGTCAATGACTATAATTATTTAGAGTTGAAAAGATTATCATTACACGGGAATGACATCGGAAGGCTAAATTACAGCATAAAACAACTGCTTTTAGGTGATATCTGCTTTTAATCTTAATTTTTATATTCCAGGATAAACTATAGTATGCTAAGATATTGCTTTTAAAAATAAGTGATGATCAGTGTCAAAATTTTCTTTTAATATTCATCATCAGCATAAAAAAGCTAGAAGCGGTATTATCGTAACCGCACACGGTGAGATGCGTACACCCGCTTTTATGCCAGTTGGAACTAGAGGAACGGTTAAGGCAATGCTACCTGAATCGGTAGCAGAAACGGGGGCGGATATATTGCTTGGCAATACTTACCACTTAATGCTTCAGCCGACTGCCGAACGTATAGTACAGCTTGGTGGCTTACATAAATTCATGAATTGGGATAAGCCGATATTAACCGATTCTGGCGGTTTTCAGGTAATGTCGCTATCGAAGTTATGCAAGATCACCGAAGAGGGAGTAAGTTTCAGCTCTCATATTAACGGCGATAAATATATGTTAACTCCTGAGCGTTCTACCGAAATACAATATCTGCTCGGTAGCACAATCACTATGGCTTTTGATGAATGTACGCCTTACCCTGCAACCTTTGAAGAAGCTAAAACTTCTATGCAGCTTACGACTAGATGGGCGAATAGATCACGTAATACTTTTGTTAAGCGGGAAGGCTATGCACAATTCGGTATTATTCAAGGTAGCGTTTACGAAGAATTACGTGAGCAATCGGCTAAGGATCTAGTAGAACTTGATTTTGAGGGTTATGCTATAGGTGGACTTGCAGTAGGTGAGGGGCAGGAGCTTATGTTTAAAGTACTTGATTATGCTCCTGATTTTCTGCCGCAAAATAAGCCACGTTATTTAATGGGAGTCGGTAAGCCTGCTGATATTATAGGTGCGGTTAGCAGGGGTATAGATATGTTTGACTGCGTAATCCCGACACGCTCAGGTCGCAATGGTCAGGCTTTTACGAAATACGGTACGGTAAATATCCGCAATAGCAAATATGCCGATGATAACAAGCCGCTAGAACATGATTGCCTATGTCCTGCTTGTAGAAACTATAGTAAAGCTTATCTACATCATTTAGTTAGAATCGGTGAAATACTTGGCTCTATGCTAATGACATGGCATAATTTAACATATTTCCAAAATCTCATGAGCCGTATTAGAGCATATATTAAACTAGGTAAAGATTTTGATTTTGATTCTTAAAGTGACTAGTTATAAAACATGCCTTATTACATGTAAACGTACTTAAGTAGGTTATGTTATGAAAAAAGTTTGTGCAGATCACAATTCAGTGATTGTAACTAGACAAAAACAAAAACCGGTGGTTATTATGTCGCTTGAAGATCATAATGCTATGGAGGAAACTATACTTGTTAAAAAGTCCTAAAAATGCTGAAAGACTAAAACGAGCAATTAGCGATTTTGAAGAAAATAAAAATTTTAGGAATTGGATTTGATTGTAAAAGTATGAACTACTAATGCCAAATATTGATTTAATATCTGAAGAGGAAGCACAAAAATTACTAGAAGAACTCGCTGATAAAATTGCAGCGTATAACCATGCTTATTATATAGAAGATAATCCTTTAGTTTCTGATAGCGAGTATGATCAGCTATTTAATACCAATCTCAAGTTAGAACAAAAATTTCCTCATTTAATTTTAGAAAATAGTCCTAGCAAAAAAGTAGGGGCTAAAATAGCAAATAAATTTGCTAAAGTTACGCATCAAGTGCCCATGCTATCTCTCAGTAATGCTTTTGATGAGCAAGATGTGAGAGATTTTGTAGACCGCATAAAAATTTTCTTACGCCTTAATGAGTTTGCTCCTATCTTTTGTGAACCTAAAATAGACGGTTTGTCTTTTTCTGCTGTTTATAAACACGGGGTGCTTACAACGGGAGCTACAAGAGGTGACGGATATGTCGGTGAAGATATAACAGCAAATATTAAAACAATCAAAAATTTTCCTCATAAAATAGATAATGTTCCGGAGTTTTTAGAAGTACGAGGGGAAATTTATATTGAAAAACAAGATTTTTTAAATCTAAATAAAGAACAAGAAGAGCAGGGCAAGGATAAATTTGCCAATCCTCGTAATGCTGCTGCCGGATCACTTCGTCAGCTTGATTCTTCTATTACGGCTAAAAGACCGCTCAAATATTTTGTATATTCAGGAGGGGTAACTGAACAGAATCTCGCTTCTTCACAAGATCAATTACTTACAAAATTAAAAGAATGCGGCTTTAACATTAATGAAATATCTAAACTTGCGAGTTCTGAAGAAGAAATTTTTGCCTTTTACGAATATCTCAAAATAAATAGAGAAAATTTACCTTATGAAATTGATGGAGTAGTATATAAGCTAAATGATTTTGCACTGCAAAATAGAATGGGCTTTATTGCACGAAATCCACGCTTTGCTACCGCTCATAAATTTCCTGCAATAATAGGACAAACAAAGTTACTTTCTATTACTGTACAGGTCGGTAGAACTGGTACGTTAACGCCAGTAGCCGAACTTGAACCCATAGAAATAGGCGGGGTCACTGTTAGCAGAGCAACATTACATAATTTCCAAGAAATTGCACGAAAAGATTTGCGAATTAAGGATTATGTATTCCTGCAACGTGCTGGTGACGTTATTCCTAAAATCATGGGAGTTGATTTTGATAAACGTCCTAATGATACAGAAACGTTTGATACTCCTTTATTTTGTCTGTCATGCAATTCTAAATTGCATTATACGCCTGAAGATATTATTATACGCTGTGATAATGGCCTTAACTGCCCTGCTCAGAATTATGAGCGTATCCGTCATTTTGTATCGAAAAATGCTATGGATATTGAGGGGCTTGGGCGTAAGCAAGTTGAGTTTTTAATAGATAAGGGATTGATTAGTAATCCTTTAGATATTTTCTTTTTAAAAGAAAAAAATGACTCTAGCTTAGCAAAACTTGAAAATATGGATGGATGGGGTAAAAAATCAGTAGAAAATCTTTTTAAAAATATAGAAAAATCAAAAAACGTTAGTTTGCCAAGATTTATATATGCATTAGGCATAAGGCATATCGGTGAACACAATGCTAAATTACTTGCTAGAGAATTTGGCAGCTATAATAATTTTATAGCTCAAATGGAATTGCTTAGAACAAATGAGCCTGATATTTATCAAAAACTAAACAATTTAGAAGGAATTGGTGATAAGATTTTAGTAGATATTATTGATTTTTTTAATGTTAAAGAAAATATTGAGCTTATCAAAAAACTTGGTGAAATATTAAATATTGAAGATTATAAAGAGACTAGAGAACAGAGTAGTTTAATAGACAAGATAGTCGTATTTACCGGTAGTTTACCGACGATATCTAGAGCAGAAGCTAAAGCAACGGCTGAGAAGCTTGGGGCTAAAGTTGCAGTTGGCGTATCATCGAACACGGATTTAGTTGTAGCCGGCGTTGATGCAGGCAGTAAACTTAAAAAAGCTAAAGAGCTTAATATTAAAATTATTGATGAAGAAGAATGGCTTACGCTTATAAAAAATGTTTAAAGCAAGGCATTGCTAACTAAATGATAGTAAATAAAAAACTCGATGTCATTCCCGCTTTCGCGGGAATGACATCGGAAAGCTAAACTACACTATAAAACAACTTTTTCTAGGCAATGCTAAACTTTTTGACAAAGATAGAACAGTTATTACAAAACATATTAATAAAATTCTAAAAGAAAGAAAACTATATAGTATGTGCAAATTTTGTACATACTGCCGCTGATGGTAAAACATACCAAGTAGAATACTATAATTTAGATATGATAATATCAGTAGGATATAGGGTAAATTCTAAGAGAGGGATCGCTTTCAGAAAATGGGCTACTAACTTACTTAAAGAATGTCTAATTAAAGGCTATAGTATTAATCTACACTGCTTTTACGAAAGATTGCACAGTAAATTATACTATGATATAATATATAATTACTGTAGCTAAATTAGACGAGATGCCTAAATCTACTAATACGAGAAGCCATTAAAAATTATTTACGTGCACTAAAAGAAGATAGAGAAGATGCAGAAACTGCTTTAGCAAGAAGCAATAATAAAAGTGATAAATTACTTACTTCAGCAGAAGCAACGGAATTCTTAAACAAGACATATGGTTTATAAAGTATATGCTCTATGTCATTCCCGCGAAAGCGGGAATGACATAGAGCCATGCGTGCGAGTTGGTCATAGAAGTGAAATTTATGATTAATTTAAAATGAACTATCGTCATATTTATCATGCAGGCAATTTTGCCGATATAGTCAAACATTTAGTCCTAATTAATATTTTAGAACAGCTCAAAAAACCTTTTGCGGTTTTAGATGCTTTTACTGGGCTAGGTCTTTACGATTTAAACTCGGAGGCGGCTTCTAAAACTCTAGAAAGCGATACGGGAATTAATAAATTACTGCAAGCTACCGATCCTATTTCTCAGCTCTTACAAACTTTTTTAAATATAATAAATATAGCAGGCAAAAGTCACTACCCAGGTTCACCTTTTATAATTAAGCAATTATTAAGACCAAATGATCGCTTAATTGCCTGCGAACTTCATCCAAGCGATTATTTAAGTTTAAAAAAATTATTACCAAATGATACGCATAATATAGATGCTTATAATGCTATCAAAGCTTTGCTACCATTTAAAGAGAATAGAGGATTAATTTTTCTTGATCCGCCTTTTGAAGTAAAAAATGAGTTTCAAAAATTACTTGAAGCACTTAAAAAAATTAAGCTACGAGTTCTTAATAATACTGTCTTAATTTGGTATCCTATAAAAGATTTATCTTTAGTCCGTGATTTTTACCATAATTACAAAAATATCGGATTTAAAGAAACTATGATTATTGAATATGAGCTTTTAAATAGTGATAAAAATATGGTAAAGTGTGGGTTAATGTTAATTAACCCTCCAAATATTAGAGGAGAATTAGAGCAATTAACAGAATATTTAAGTGGCACTCTTAATTTGAAATTTACATACATTTATCTTTAATGTCTTTTAAAAAATATATCTTTTTACTGTTTATAGTTTTTCTTGTTCAAGGTTGTAGCAGTATTAAAAAATCTAGTGATACTACGTTACTTGCTACTACTTCATCTCAATTAAAACAAAAATATAAAATCAGCCATGCGGATTTAGTAGTACAGTATGATTTAACAAACAAAAATAGCAAATGTATATATGCAAAAAACTTAGGTCTAATAATTAATAACCCTAAACAAAATAAGATTTTTTTACACAAATTACATAATAAAAACCCAGCAGAATTTAATAAAGCAGCCGAAATAAAAATAGCTAATATAAAAGCAGTTGTAACAAAACTACATTCAAAATATAAGTTTCTCTCTAAACCGGAAGCTAGCTATTTTGCAAAAAAACAAACTCATAGGAATAATATCTCAGAATTAACCAAGCTTGATAAAATAATTAGTACAATACCACTTATGATGCCGGAATATGAGCCGAAAATTACTAGCCATTACGGAACTAGGACAAGTCCTCATAAAAAGAAAAGAAAAAAGAAATGTTTCCATAGCGGTATTGATTTACAAGCTAAAAAAGCAGCACCGATATATGCGGCAGCAAGCGGAATTGTTATAAAAGCCGCTAGAGCACCTGATTACGGGAATTTTGTTGAGATTAAACATGGACGCAAATTTGTTACGAAATATGCTCATTTAAAAGAAATGTCAGTCAAGGAAGGAAATAAAATTAAGCGTGGTCAATTTATCGGTATACAAGGAAGCACTGGTAATGCAACGGGTGAACATTTGCATTTTGAAATTCTGTTAGATAATAAAGCAATCAATCCGTTTGACTTTATTTGTAACTACCATAAATGTTAAACTATGATCAAACTTTTATATCCTGAATTTTGGCAGAAGCGAAATATTATAGCTTATTTGCTTTTGCCTATAAGCTTGATATATCAATTTTTAGGCTATTTACGAGCTAGTTTAGCACGTCCTATTATGTTGCCTGCTAAAGTTATTTGTGTCGGTAATTGTAGCGTAGGAGGTACGGGTAAGACGCAGATAGTAATGTATCTAGCCAAATTACTAAAAGCTAGAAATGTAAGTTTTGTAATAGTAACTAAGGCTTATGGTAGTAACCTGAAAAGTGCAACTACCATACATCAAGGACATACAGCATTAGAGGTAGGAGATGAGGGGGTAATACTTGCAAAGTACGGAGCAGTTATTGCTACTAAAAATATTAAAGAGATTCTGCCGTTAATTAACGAGCTTAAACCTGATATAATAATAGTTGATGATTTCCTACAAAATCCTTATTTTCATAAAGACTTTACTATAGTCTCAGTAGATAGCCAAAGGCTTTTCGGCAACGGTTTTCTCATTCCTGCCGGTCCTTTAAGACAATATCCAAATAAAGCCCTTGATGCAGCTGATTTAATTTTTTTAGTCAGTAGCCACCAAGATAAAATACCGAAGATTTTAACTCCTTATGTCAATAAGTTAATAAATGCTCAAATAGTTCCTTCAAATAATATAGATAAAACTAAAAATTATTTTGCTTTTAGCGGTATCGGTAATCCTGAGCGTTTCTTTGCGACTTTAAAACATTACGGATTAAATATAACCGGTTACAAAATTTTTCCTGATCATTATAATTATTTACAAGCAGATTTAGAAAATTTATATTCATTAGCTAAAGAGCATAATGCTACCTTAGTTACTACAAGAAAAGATCATGTTAAGTTTAATGATTTAAATAATAATATTGTCTGTCTAGATGTAGAATTATCTATAAACCATCCTGATTTATTAAATGAAAAAATTTTTAAAAAAGCTTAGATATTTAATTGAGTATTTTATCGTTGTTATATTCCTGAAAGTAATAGGAATATTCGGTGTAGATAAAGCGGCGGATATTTGTAGTTTTATAGCAAGAAAAGTCGGTATATTATTGGCTGTTAATAAAATTGCTAGACGAAATATTAAAGTAGTATTCGGTTATATGTGTGATGTTGACAAAATCATAGATCAAACTTGGGATAATTTTGGTAGGTTTATCGGTGAATTTACATATGTTAGCAAGATGGATGAAGCCGAGTTAGAGCGTAGAATCGCAATAATCGGCATAGAAAATATTAAAAAACTTGAAGGACAACCTTTTTTATTATTTAGCGGTCACTTTGCCAATTGGGATATTAGTATTAAGATTCTTCATAAATTTTATCCGAAAGTTGCCGTAATTTATCGTAAAGCAAATAACCCATATATTAACAAGTTGGTTAATGCAAGTCGTGCCGGTGATAAATTAAGACTTATACCGAAAGGTCCTGAAGGTAGCAGAGCTTTAGTCAGGGCTATCAAGGAGAGTGAATCTATTGTTATGCTTGTTGATCAAAAAATGAACGATGGAATTGAAGTGCCTTTTTTAGGGCATCCTGCTATGACTGCAAGCGCCATCGCTAAAATTGCTTTGCAGTATAAATATCCAATTATACCTTGCCAAATCATTAGAACTAAAGGCAGTTATTTTAAAGTAATAGTTCATCCGCAATTAAAGTTGGAGCAAACCGGTGATAATAAAGCCGATTGCTATAATATTATGCTTAATATTAATCAAATGCTAGGAGAATGGGTTAAGCAAAATCCTGCTCAATGGTTTTGGTTTCACAATAGATGGAAGCAATGAAACGTCATTGCGAGCAGCCGTAGGCTGCGTGGCAATCTCGTCAAATATCCTGAGATTGCTTCGTCAATTGCTATGCAATTTCCTCGCAATGACAAAAAAATGAGCCACGGTATGACATTTTAAGAAAGCATAGTCCGTAATTTCTCAAGTACTTCTTGAGCGTGATTTTTAGCATTTACCGACCGCCAAATATGCTTAACTATGCCTTCCTTATCAAGTAAAAACGTAGCTCTATCAATACCCATATATTTTTTACCGAACATTGATTTTTCTATCCATACCCCTAATTGTTCGCATAAATTTGAATTTGCATCAGAGGCTAAATCAAATCCTAAACTATATTTTTCTTTAAATTTATCATGAGAGTCAAGCTTATCTTTGGATACTCCGATAATTACCGTATTAAGTTTATCGAATTCCGGTTTTAGCTTGTTAAAATCTTGTGCTTCAATAGTACATCCAGGTGTATCGTCTTTCGGGTAAAAATATAATATTACGAATTTTCCTTTTAAATCCGATAGTTTAATTACGTTATCTTGACCTATGTGTAAAGATAAATCGGGAAGTTTTTTTTCTAGTTCTAATGTCATAACACCCTCAAATTTTTGATACAATAACTATATATTCAATATGTACTTTTTAAAATTGCTTTTTATAATTATATTATTTATGATACCGGTATATAATACTTAAGTTTAATTTTTATTAACTATTTCAATAAAGAAAGAGGTTTTATAAGAACTATAAGTGAAGCACTTGAAGCATTACATTAAAATCTTAAGGACTCTGCTAAAATTATTACTGTCGATTTTAATAAAAAATGTCATGAAGTAGCAGATAAATTATCCATCAAAATTAATGATTTAGAGGCATATGCTAAGGATAGTAAAGACCATTCTTTAGAAACTATAAAAGCGCAATATAAAAATTTAACGAAAGAGTTACAGGATTATCAGAAAATTAAAGATGATAAAGTGGAAGAATATAGATAGACGCTTGTGAAAAAACTTGATGATTTAAGTAAGAAAGTTGAACAATATAATAATAAACATAAATAATTGGAGAATATAATGAAAAAATTTTTAATAACCTTAGGTGCTACCGCTACTTTATTATTAACACCTAGTATTTTTGCAGATTTGCCTACCAAGGATGAAACAAAAGCAAATGAAGTACAAACTGCAGAAGTAGCTACAAGCAGTACAAAAACAATTACCGAAAACTTACAGGAATTAAAAGACCATTTAACAAACCTAGCACAAACAGGAGCCGATAAATTTAATCAGACCTTAAGCAATACTTATGATCAGATAGCCCAAAGCGTTACAGAGATAAAAAAGAATGTGAAAGATCAGAAAGATAAACAAGGTGAAGAACTGCAAAAATCTATAGATGCTGTAAAAGCAAAAATGGAAGCTTATAAAAAAGCAGGAAGCAAGAAGCAAGAAAAAATACGTCAGCACCTAGTGGATAAATTAGAAGAGCTAAATAAAAATATTAACGCATATAATAACGATGCAGAAAAAGCAAATTCGTAATTTTTTAACGTCATTGCGAGGCGATGCGTAGCATCGACGCGGCAATCTCATAAAGTGGATCAACTTCTGAGATTGCTTCGTCGCAACTTATAGTTTTTCCTCGCAATGACTGCAGACAATACACCCTTAAAAACCGGTATTATTTATGACTATTACCAAAGCAAAAATTGCAGCTATGTTAAGCTCTAAATTGGGTTTTTCAAATCATTTATGCGAGGAAATAGTTCATACGGTTTTTTCTAATATTTTAGAAATAGCAAAAGCGCAAAAATTAACTTTAAAGAATTTTGGTAGCTTTGAGGTGAAACAAAAAAATCCACGTCCCGGAATAAATTTTCATACCAAAGCACTGGTAATTATAGAATCAAAAAAGCATTTACGTTTTGTCCCTTCTTCTAAATTAAAAGCTTTAATTAATGAATCTACTCGATGAACTTCGTTATAATTTGTTGGTTTGTTGTATGTCTCGGAAAATGCTTTTTATGTCATTCCCGCGAAAGCAGGAATCCAGTAAAACCTATAAAAAACTTGTTTTTTTAGGTTTATTGTGTCAATAATGTGTATCAATATTAAGGTTATTTTGGGGACTCCCGCCTACGCGGGAATGACATAAAACGAGCCATGCAACAAAATCTGTATTCGGAGTATATGACAAACAATAAGCTAACAAAAAAATATTATTCTGCTAGTGAAGTGATTAAGCATTTAAATATTGCTTTACATCAATTAAGATATCTAGAGACAAAAAGCCCTGATTTATCTAATTATAAAATAAATAATAGAAAATATTATACTGCTAATGATATTGATCTACTCCAAAAATCTTTAAATAAAGATATTACATCTCTTTCTACCGCTAGAATCGATATATTACTTACCAATTTCCATAATTTGTCTCTTCAAATAAAAAAAATTCTTGCCGATTCCTCAATGACGTGCGTATAGTACTTGTCATATCACGTTTTAAAGCAAAGAACATATTATGACAATAAGACAAATGGTAAAGCCAGTAATTATAGGTATATCTGGTCCTGAATTAACCGATGCCGAAAGAGAATTATTTGAAGAGCATAATCCTTTAGGTGTAGTTTTATTCCGTCGTAATATTAGAAAGAATGATAACGGTGCGCAGGCTAAAGAAGCCCTTATTAAGCTTATTGCAGATATAAAAGAAGTATTAGGGGAAAATACTATCATCTCTATAGATCAAGAAGGCGGTAGGGTACAAAGGCTTATAGCACCGACTTTTTATGACGCTCCGGCTGCTCAAACTTTTACTGATCCCCAAGCATGTAAACAAAATTATAGTGATATTGCGAAAGAGCTGAGAGAAGTAGGCATTAATCTAGATTTTGCACCGGTAGCGGATTTGCTCCACGAAGGAGCAGACAAGATAGTCGGCGATAGAAGTTTCGGTGGGGAGCCGGAAGTAGTCGTGCCTTTATGTTTAGCTGCTATAGACGGATTACAAGAAGAGAAAGTCGGGGCTTGTATAAAACATATTCCGGGCCATGGTAGAGCTACGGTGGATAGCCATAAAAAATTACCGATTGTCGATGTTGATATAGAAGAGTTAGCAAAAACAGACTTTAAAGTATTTAAGGAGCTCGCGAAGCACGATAATATTAAACTTGCTATGACGGCACATATAATTTATAAAGCTCTTGATCCTGAGAATCCTGCCACCCTATCAAAAAAAGTGATAGACTATATTAAAAATAATATCGGCTTTAAAGGGCTTATTATTTCCGATGCAATAGATATGAAAGCTTTAAGCGGTAGTATGGCAGATATGACCAAAGACGTTTTAGATGCAGGCGTAGATATAGTACTTGAATGTACCGGAGAATTTAACAAAATGTCTGAAGTTCTATGTAGTGTTTCGGAAAGTTCTATAGATAAATTTTCTGACTTGTTTATTGCGTAATGCTATTATTCATTTAATGTCATACCGCGGCTCGACCGCGGTATCTTAGGACACAGTCTGTGATGTAAGATCCCATGGTCATAAAGCCACGGGATGACAACGGAACTGCACAACGGCAGGTATTTAGCCGTACAATGGCTATTAAGGAACTTATCCAATTAATCTAAGTTAAAATTAATTAAACAATTATATTGAAAAAATTTATTTTTACTATTAATCTGTTTTTTAATTTTTAGTTAAAGAATTAATTTTATAAATAAGCTATAGGTAATCTTTACTAAGAATAGAGATATAGAGAATTTTAGGTAGCAGGAGGGGATTTGATTTGTGATATTATTAATCTGCTTAAAGAAGATTTAAATAAAGCAGATATAGAAAATGAGATATATATGCGTCTTATTTAAAAAAGATGAAAAGGAAAGAAGTGCCGATTGATGCATTGAAAGACTTAATTGCATGTAGGATTATAGTTAAATCTAAAGCTCTATGCTATAATGCTTTGGACATAGTTAAGAGTTCTCCGCATTTAGATTGGTTATACACCAAAGATTATATCAATAGACCAAAAAGTAACGGCTATCAGTCTCTTCATAATATAATGCAGCTTTTACACTCTAAACGTAATTTTGAAATACAGATAAGAAGTGAAAATATGCATAAAGATGCCGAGCTTGGTAGAGCAGCTCATTTAAATTATAAAGAAGAACAAGACCGTCATTTGCAAAAAGTTTTTGACATTACTAATGACACGATACTTTCTAAAGCACGTCAAATGGTGAAACAATTTGAAGGATTCGAAGAGCAAATTGTAGAATATGAAAAAGAAATTATGCGTATTTGGCATACTAAATACGACGAAATGCTAAAATGGGCAAATACTGCTGAAGTGCTAATATTTAACAAAGATTAGGGGGATAATTAGTTCGTCATCCCGTGACTTGACCATGGGAGCCAGTGCTTGGTGTCATACTGCGAGCTTGTAGCGGTATCCATCTAAAAAAATCAAAAATGTGTACTGATTAAGTTATTTTTTTGGATCCCGCGGTCAAGCCACGGGATGACACTGATAAGGCATAACACCAATGTGGTAAAAATATAACATTTATTAAAACTTTATAAAAAAACTATAGCGATGCTTGTAATTATATACAATATATAGTATGCTCAGCTCGTAGTTTAGAAATTATTGAAACAAAATATTAGGTTATTTCCTTATCAAATGTGGGATATCTTGACTCACGTTTGATAAGCTTGTTTTAATACTAGGTACTAAATTTTAACTTAAATATAGGACAAAAATTATGGCTCAAAAACCAAATTTTCTAAAAAAATTAATTTCCGCAGGGTTGGTAACTGCTTCTACAGCTACCATAGTAGCCAGTGTTGCAGGTTCAGCTATGGGTGCTGCTATACAGCAGAATAGAACAACAAACGGTGCTGCTACAACTGTTGATGGTGCGGGATTTGACCAAACTGCCGCTCCTGCAAATGTTGGAGTTGCTCTAAATGCAGTTATTACTGCTAATGCTAATAATGGTATTAATTTAAATACTCCAGCCGGTAGTTTTAACGGTTTGTTTTTAAATACTGCAAACAATTTAGCAGTGACAGTGAGTGAAGATACTACCTTAGGGTTCATCACTAATGCTGTTAATAACGCTAACTCCTTTAACCTTACGCTTAATGCCGATAAAACTCTTACTATAACAGGTCAAGGTATTACTAATGCACAAGCTGCTGCTACAAAAAATGCTCAAAATGTTGTTGTACAATTTAATAATGGTGCTGCTATTGACAATAATGATCTTAAAGGTGTAGGAAGAATAGACTTCGGTGCTCCGGCTTCTACATTAGTATTTAATTTAGCAAATCCTACAACTCAAAAAGCTCCTCTTATACTTGGAGATAATGCTGTAATAGGTAATGGTGTTAACGGTACATTAAATGTTACTAATGGGTTTATTCAAGTTTCAAATAAAAGTTTTGCTACTGTTAAGGCAATTAATATCGGTGACGGTCAAGGTATCATATTCAATACTGATGCTAATAATGCTAATACTTTAAATTTACAAGCAGGTGGTACTACTATTAATTTTAATGGAACAGACGGTACGGGTAGATTAGTATTATTAAGTAAGAATGCTGCTGCTACCAACTTTAACGTTACAGGAAGTTTAGGCGGTAATCTAAAAGGTATTATCGAATTTAACACTGTTGCAGTAGACGGTCAACTTATAGCTAATGCAGGCCCTGCTAATGCAGTAATAGGTACTAATAATGGCGCAGGTAGAGCTGCAGGATTTGTTGTTAGCGTAGATAATGGTAAGGCAGCAACAATCGATGGACAAGTTTATGCTAAAGACATGGTTATACAAAGTGCTAATGCAGCTGGGCAAGTAAATTTTAGACACATAGTTGACGTTGGTACAGACGGTACTACTGCCTTTAAAACAGCAGCTTCTAAAGTTACAATAACCCAAGACTCAAACTTTGGTAATACTGATTTCGGTAATCTTGCAGCACAGATTAAAGTTCCTAATGCTATAACCCTTACCGGTAATTTTACAGGTGATGCTAGCAATCCCGGTAACACTGCAGGTGTGATAACCTTTGATGCTAACGGTACTTTAGAAAGTGCTAGTGCAGATGCAAATGTTGCGGTGACAAATAATATTACAGCAATTGAAGCATCAGGTGCCGGAGTTGTCCAATTATCAGGAACACATGCTGCCGAGTTACGTTTAGGAAATGCCGGTTCTATCTTTAAACTTGCTGACGGTACAGTTATAAACGGTAAAGTTAACCAAACTGCTCTTATCGGCGGTGCTCTTGCAGCCGGTACTATTACCTTAGACGGTAGTGCTACAATTACCGGCGATATAGGGAACGCTGGCGGTGCTGCTGCGTTACAACGCATTACTTTAGCTAACGATGCTAAAAAAACATTAACACTTGGTGGAGCAAATATTATCGGTGCTAATGGTGGAACGATTGATTTGCAAGCTAACGGTGGTACTATTAAATTAACAAGCACTGAAAATAATATTGTAGTTGATTTTGATTTAGCTATAGCTACTGATCAAACAGGCGTTGTTGATGCGAGTAGCCTAACAAATGCTCAAACTTTAACTATTAACGGTAAAATCGGTACTATTGGAGCTAATAATAAAACTCTTGGACAATTTGATATTGGCTCAAGTAAAACAGCTTTAAGTAACGGTAATGTTGCTATTAACGAGTTAGTTATTGGAAATGACGGTGCAGTACAATTCGCTCATGATACTTATTTAATAACAAGAACTACAAATGCTGCCGGTCAAGGTAAAATAATATTTAATCCTGTTGTAAATAATAATACAACTCTTGCAGCCGGTACAAATTTAGGTAGTCCTACAAATCCACTTGCAGAAATTAATTTTGGATCTAAAGGGGTTAATGTTGATACTGTATTAAATGTTGGTAAAGGTGTAAATTTATATGCTACTAATATTACTACTACCGATGCTAACGTAGGTTCTTTCGTCTTTAATGCCGGTGGAACAAATATAGTAAGCGGTACAGTCGGTGGACAGCAAGGTAATAAGTTTAATACTGTAGCATTAGATAACGGTACTACTGTTAAGTTCTTAGGTAATGCAACATTTAACGGTAACACTACAATTGCAGCTAATTCTACCTTACAAATCGGTGGTAACTATACTGCAGACTGTGTTGCATCTGCCGATGGTACCGGTATAGTAGAATTCGTTAACACCGGTCCTATTACCGTAACATTAAACAAACAAGCTGCACCTGTTAATGCTTTAAAACAAATAACGGTTTCTGGTCCCGGTAACGTAGTGATTAATGAGATAGGTAATGCAGGTAATTATCATGGTGCCGTGACTGATACGATTGCTTTTGAAAATTCAAGTTTAGGTGCAGTTGTATTCTTACCTAGAGGCATTCCATTCAATGATGCAGGCAACATAATTCCTTTAACAATTAAAAGTACCGTAGGTAATAAAACAGCTAAAGGTTTTGATGTTCCTAGCGTGGTTGTTTTAGGTGTTGATAGTGTCATCGCTGACGGTCAAGTAATCGGTGATCAAAATAATATCGTAGATCTAGGTCTTGGAAGCGATAACGGCATAATCGTTAATGCTACTACATTATATGCAGGTATCAGTACTCTAAACAATAATCAAGGTACTGTCACACTTAGCGGTGGTGTTCCTAATACCCCTGGTACAGTTTATGGCTTAGGCAGAGGTATTGGCGCTTTAAAGTTCAAGCAAGTAACGTTTACTACAGACTATAACAACTTAGGTAATATTATTGCAACTAACGCAACAATTAATGACGGTGTAACTGTTACTACAGGCGGTATAGCCGGAATAGGTTTTGACGGTAAAATTACTCTGGGAAGTGTTAACGGTAACGGTAATGTAAGATTTGCTGACGGTATATTGTCTAATTTTACAAGTATGATTGGTACTACTAAAGCTAATAATGGTACTGTAACTTATTTAGGTAATGCATTCGTCGGTAATATAGGTGATTCAGATACTCCTGTAGCTTCTGTTAGATTTACAGGTAGTGATAGTGGTGCAGGATTACAAGGAAATATTTATTCACAAGTCATAGACTTTGGTACTTATAACTTAGGTATTTTAAATTCTAATATCATTTTAGGCGGCGGTACTACTGCTATTAACGGTAAAATCGATCTTGTTACAAATACTTTAACATTTGCAAGTGGTACTTCAACATGGGGAAACAATACTTCTATTGAAACTACTTTAACATTAGCAAACGGTAATATAGGTCACATCGTTATCTTGGAAGGTGCGCAAGTTAATACAACAACAACCACAGGAACTACAACCATTAAAGTACAAGATAATGCCAATGCAAATTTCAGTGGTACACAAACTTATACTTTAATCCAAGGTGGTGCTAGATTTAACGGTACTTTAGGAGGTCCCAACTTTGCTGTAACCGGAAGTAATCGTTTCGTAAATTACGGTTTAATACGTGCTGCTAACCAAGATTATGTAATAACACGTACTAACAATGCAGAAAACGTAGTTACTAATGATATCGCAAATAGTCCGTTTGGAGGTGCACCGGGTGTAGGTCAGAACGTTACAACATTTGTAAATGCAACTAATACTGCAGCATATAATAATCTTCTTTTAGCTAAAAATAGTGCTAATTCTGCTAACTTTGTTGGAGCTATCGTTACCGATACAAGTGCGGCCATAACTAATGTACAATTAGATTTAGCTAAAGATATCCAAGCTCAACTTGGTAACAGATTAGGTGTTCTTAGATATTTAGGTACTCCTGAAACTGCTGAAATGGCTGGACCTGAAGCTGGAGCAATACCGGCTGCGGTTGCTGCAGGTGATGAGGCTGTTGATAATGTAGCTTACGGTATATGGGCAAAACCTTTCTATACTGATGCACATCAAAGTAAGAAAGGTGGTTTAGCTGGTTATAAAGCTAAAACCACCGGTGTCGTAATCGGTTTAGATACACTAGCTAACGATAACTTAATGATCGGTGCTGCTATCGGTATCACTAAAACTGATATAAAACATCAAGATTATAAGAAAGGTGATAAAACCGACGTTAACGGTTTCTCATTCTCTCTATATGGTGCCCAGCAGCTTGTTAAGAACTTCTTTGCTCAAGGTAGTGCAATATTTAGCTTAAACCAAGTGAAGAACAAAAGTCAGCGTTACGTCTTCGATACTAACGGTAATATGAGCAAGCAAATTGCTGCCGGTCATTACGATAACATGACATTCGGTGGTAACTTAACAGTCGGTTATGATTACAATGCAATGCAAGGTGTATTAGTAACTCCAATGGCAGGACTTAGCTACTTAAAGTCTTCTGACGAAAACTACAAAGAAACCGGTACAACAGTTGCAAACAAGCAAGTTAACAGCAAATTTAGCGATAGAACCGATTTAATAGTAGGTGCTAAAGTAGCCGGTAGTACTATGAACATAACTGATCTTGCGGTATATCCAGAAGTTCACGCTTTTGTGGTTCACAAAGTAACCGGTAGATTATCTAAAACTCAGTCTGTATTAGACGGACAAGTTACTCCGTGTATCAGCCAGCCTGACAGAACCACTAAAACATCTTATAATTTAGGTTTAAGTGCAAGCATAAGATCTGATGCTAAGATGGAGTACGGAATCGGTTACGATGCTCAGATTGCAAGTAAATATACTGCACATCAAGGTACTCTAAAAGTCCGTGTAAACTTCTAATCACTCCCGATTAGCAAGTTTATAAGTTCCTCAAGAAAAAAGCCCTCTTTGAACAAAGGGGGCTTTGTTTGTTCTTTCTTCCCGCCTACATGCCTTGTTGCATGGCTCAAAACCTATTACATCCCCGCGTAGAGGCAGGGATCCAGAAAAAAGCGAGATAAATCGAGCTTTTAATTTTACAAACTTATTGTGTATAATCTTTAAATTACTGGAGTCCCGCTTTCGTGGGAAGGACATAAACGAGCCATACAACAACCCTCCGCCTATTCGAGAATGACATCACCTACTTTTCCCCCGTGCAATACCTTCACTAACCTTAAATTTTATTGACTTCTAGTCGAAAAGATATAAAGTTTTACAGCTAAGAATTTAAAATTAATAAATATTATGAAAAAAATATATATTAGTGATTATTATACTTCTAATAAGCGGAAGTATATTTGCTCACAGTCAAATATCCAATTTAGTTGTACCGGTTAGCTATTTTATAAATCATGTATCCCAATTGGAAAAACTAAAGGAAAATCTTAATAAATATAAGCAATCTAGTGTAGTAGGGGTAAGCAGTATGGGTAAAACTCAGCTTGCTAGAATGTACGCTTATGCAAATCAAGATAACTATAACATAATTTGGTTGATTGATTGTAATCTAAATATAGAGCCGCAATTACTCAAATTATCTAAAACTATTAATACCGAGGTAAAATCACCGGTGATTTCAGAAGATATGGCAGTGATGAAGAAAGATTTAATGGTTTATTTAGTAAGTAAAGATAAATGGTTATTGGTGTTTGAGAATTTAAAAATAGGCGAGAATAAGAAAATAGAGGATTTTATTAATTGGGAGTATAAAGGTAATATTATATTTTGTACCCAAGACGATGAATTATTATCTAACATAGTCAAAGCAAACGCTTTCACTAAGCCGGAAGCTGCATTACTTGCAAAAAATATATTGGAAAATAAAAATCTGGAATTAATAAATTGTGTGACTCAAGCATTTGGAGGTTATCCGATTCTCATAGTTCAAGGAGCACAAATATTAAATCAAATACAAGGTTTAAACTTAGAGAAATACAAGAAAAAGATAAAAGCCTCTAAGGATAAAATTGAGCTAAATATAAAACTTGTTAGCGATGAATTAAAGCCTAGTGCCAAGAGATTACTAGATGGGATAGCATTGCTTAATAATCAAAGTGTTTCAAAAGAATTATTAAATTCTATTACTGAAGATAAGCATAGTCTAGATGATGATATTTATCAGTTTTCTCAATTTGCTTTGATCTCTAATATTGAACCTAATGAAGTTAATCCGATATTTGAAATGCATGATGGAAAAAATATTACAAATAAATAGAGATAAAGGAAATAAAGAATATCTTAAACGTAGTGTTACTAATCTTTTAAATTCTATACCTAAAAGTTTAGTAAAGGGGCATATTTTTAGAAATGCTAAAACTATACCGGATTAATGACAAAAAATGCAGAAAAATACGATATATCAATATATAAAATTTTAGAGTTATAAATTTATTAATACAATATGCTAATTCTTCCGATTTATATAACTCAAAAAATTAGTAAATTGGTGTGATAAAAACGATCAAAAAGGTAAATTTAAATTATGGACAATGAATAATGAAGAAAAATTTGCTTATGTTGCATATTTAGGATGCATAAGGGTGGTATTATAGAACTTGGTCAAATCCTAAAAAAGCAATTGAATAGATACGACAGCTAAGCAGGTATTTGATGAAGTGAAAGTATATGATTCCATAAAATGTAATGTAGTTTTCGTTTCGGCTATATCCAATATTCAGCTAGGAAATCTAGAAGAAGCAGAAAAAAATATCTAAATGATGGAAGATATGTTCAATCAAAATCTAGTAGATCAAACTGACATAGCAACTATATATTATGCAAAAGCTAAATTTTTAATATCTAAGGTAAAAATTATGAAGCATGAAGAAGAATTGACGATACTATAAATGCTTGTATCGAAAACGGGATGAAACCTCAAGATTTATTTCTTACCGGTTCATATCTCATTAAATTAGATGTATTAAATAATCTTAAGAAACATCAGGCAGCTCTTTCTTTATTAGAATAAGTATATGATATGAATAAGTCGAGTAAAAAAGAGGCAAATCAAGTATTGGGACGAATTTTTACCCAAAAATCAAGAGCAAAACTAGATTGAGGTGATGTTACCGAAGCTCTAGAATAAAAAAGCTAAAGCAATTTTTCTTAATGATCCAACTAGACCTAACAAAGAGATTAGTATATCACCGGATATAGATTTGGCAAAAACGTTTGTTGCTGAAGGGGATGCACTAGTGTTACTTAATCACAATGAGGAGGCGGTAGATGCTTATGCTACTGCTGAAAATATATATTGGAATAATTATAAAGAAAATATGAAAAATGTGTATGAAATAAGTAATATGTATTTTGCAGAGTTGTACTTTACCTAAGAAATTGTGGTATGAAAAATTCCGTAATAATCAGATAGAACAATTCGGTGCTGATCATCCGAATAGTATTAAAATTTTAAACCTTAAATGTGATGGTGCAAATTAGCTAGAATTTTTTCTGATTAGTGCAATAAAAAAACCGGACGTGGTAAGAATAATTCCAAGCCAAATAAAGCTTATCATTGGCTTGTAATATATTTTAGCATGGATTATATCGTCGTCTATATTACTTAAAACTGCGTAAAGATCATATAATAAGTAAGAGTATATATCACTTTCTTGCGATAAACTCTTTTCAACTATATAAAGTCTATTTTCCGGCTTTAATATAGTTATATTACGGCTATTATCCTCAAGCCAAAATTCAGCGATTTGTCTATAATAATTTTTACCTTGAGCAAACTTAATATTTTGCAATGTTACTTTAAATTCGTTAAATGTTTTACTTGTTCCTACTCTGCCGGTAAAATCCATTTCACTTTGTAATAATGTATTCATAGTAATACTAAAACTAATTAGTGCAAAACCAAAATGCCCAAGGATCATACTAGCGTTACTTGCTTTAAGTCTATTTCTACAATAATTAGTTTTAACCAAAAGATAATGAATATTATGAAGCATAAGAAATATAGATGCGATTATAGTTAAAATCGATATAACACTAAATGTTACTTTTAATGATATTAAATAAGTAATTATTAGAGATAATATGAGAATTATAATATGTTTTTTAATAGAGCTTCTGGTAGTAAATAATCCTATGGTACCAAGAATAGGGATAACGAATATAATAAAATTATTAACAAAAAATGTTTCACTAATAATAATAGATTTATCGTCGAATAAAGAGTAAATTGGCGGATAAAGTGTGGCAGCTATTAGCACAATAAGGCTAAGAAGGAGGAATATATTACCAAGGAGTATGGGGTTTTCACAATTCGTCATTGCCAAGCCACGAAAGTGGCTGTGGCAATCTCGGTTAGTTTCCTGAGATTGCTTCGTCAATGCTAATGCATTTCCTCGCAATGATGTGGTAGTATACCACCCAATACTACCAATCCCCATAATCAAAAATATCCCAAGCAAGTATATTCGTCTCTCAGGTGAGAATACAAAAGAGTGAATTGAGGTAATAAAACCGGAACGTACTAAAAAAGCACTAAATATTACTAATAAAAAAGTAATGATGGATAAAATTACTGTCCAGTTTTGCATACGTCTGGTTTTTGTTGTTACAATTATAGAATGATGGAGCATAATTCCGGATAACCAAGGAAATAGTGAAATATTTTCTACCGGATCAAAAAACCAAAATCCGCCCCAGCCGAGTTCTCTATATGCCCACCAAGAACCAAGGCTAATTCCTATGGTAGTAAATAAGATACCGATATTGGAAAATGTTTTGAGAAGTCTTATGTCATTAATGGATTCCCGCTTTCGCGGGAATGACATAAGTGGGTATGAGAATGACATAGAGGCACAAACAATAGTAAACGGTACTACATAGCTAACATAGCCTAAATAAAGCAGAGGAGGATGGATGCTCAAAGCAATATCTTGTAGCATTGGGTTTAAGCCTAACCCTTCTTTAGGAACGAAAGAAAACACGTTAAAAGGATTGGAGGTAAAGTAAATAAAGCTGCTAAAAAATAATTGTATGGCTGATAGAATAATAATAGATAAAAATTTAAGACGGTTATCTTCAAGTAAAAATATATAACAGCAACTAACGATTTGTAATAAACAAAACCATAATAACATTGAGCCTTCGTGGCTTGACCAACTACCGGCTATTTTATATATTAAAGGTTTTAAAGTACTGGAATTTAAGAAAACATTTTGTAGTGAAAAGTCAGAGATAATAAAAGCATAGACTAGGGTAAAAAAGGCAAGTATAGTACATGAGGCAGCTATGTAGAAGGGGCAAGTAATGAGGTAGTTGTCATTCCCACGAAAGCGGCAATCCAGTCTATAAAATAGAGATTTTTTATGGATTCCCGCTTTCGCAGGAATGACATAAAAGACAAAAGACAAACCGATAACCGACAAGTACATCGTTGTTAGTAGTAAAAAATTACCGATTTCACTCACTGCTTATTGTTGCCTCGGTAGTAGGTAATACGGTAATTTTTACGCTATCAATCTTATTGGCAATTTTCTTTAAAATAATTACCTTTAAATTAAATATTTCAATTACTTCCCCTTGATTTGGAATTCTAGCAATTTTATGGATTATTAATCCTGCTATAGTGTTTGCATCTTCATCCGATAAATTCCAATCAAGTTCTCGGTTAATATCTCTAATAGTCGTAGTGCCTTTTATAATGAACTCGGTATTAGACTTCTTAATAATTTCATTATTAAGTCTATCATGTTCATCAGTAATGGGTCCTACGATTTCTTCTATAACATCTTCAAGAGTAATAATACCTAGTAGAGTACCATACTCATCTACAACACAAGCAAAATGATTATTACGTTCTCTAAATGCATGTAGCTGGTCTACTACAAGTGCATTCTCAGGGATAAACCAAGGTGGAGTTAGAAGTTTATTAATATCAACTTTTTTTGCATCATTATTATTTTCGTATAATGCTTTAAGCAAATCTTTTAGATTGAGAATCCCTATTATATTATCTCTATTATCTTGCCACAAAGGTATACGTGTATGAGCACCCGATAATAAAGTTTTAATTATCACTTCATGAGGTAGGTCGATATTAAGGGCTATAATACTACTTCTGTGAGTCATAATTTCCGATACCGTCATATTACGTATATCTAATATCCCGCCGAGCATATTACGATCAGATTTATAAACTCCGCCTTCTTGATGGTAATGCTCAATCACGCCTCTTACTTCTTCCGTTCCTGATATTTGAAGATTTAAATTAATACGAAATATGAAGCAAAATATTTTTGTAATGTAATCAAGAGCAATATTAATAGGTTTGAAAAGCTTTAAAAATATTACGATAGTTGAAGCCATTTTTAATGCTAATTGTTCAGGTTTAGCAACGGCTATTGCTTTCGGTACTACTTCGGCAAAAACAATAATTATAAAAGCCATAACGCCGGAAGCCACAATGGGTCCATTATCTCCAAGAAAGCTAATAAAGAGAGTAGTAGCAATAGTGGTACAAACAGTATTGATTAAACTATTACCTATTAATAAAGTTCCTATGACCTTTTCTTTTTTCTTAAGAACCTCTAAAATTGTTTTAGCACGCTTATTACCGGCGATTTTAAGCTTATGAATCTTCCCTGGGGAAGAAGCGGTAATAGCAGTTTCGGTAGCGGCAAATAAAGCAGATAAGGCGATCATTATTATAATAACGATCACAAGTATGGTAGTCATTCTTTGTTAAAATATAAATTAACTATAAATAATTATATTAGTAATTATAGATTTTGCCTAATGTTTTTTTGTTATCAACGACTCCTTTCAGTATCTTTTGTTTTTCGGCTGTTAATAAGATTGTGAAATTTGTTATTTGTCGATGATGTCTTGCGTGATTCTTGTCCAATCGCTATTGCTTGTTGCTGTATTAATAATGTATTAGCTTGAGCTTGCCTTAAATTTATACCTTGGTCTTTAGATTCTTCAGTAGTTAGAATTTTTTGCCCTTTAGAGAGTTTGATCGCACTATCGCATACGAACACTCCGCAATCATATACATTTGCTTGTTGCTTGGTATTTAGGTCTGTTATTTTTGCATCGGGATAAATTTCGGTAATATATTCTGTTACTTTTGGTTGAGATTCCAATGGCTCACCATAGGGATCATTATACATAAAGTTTATATTACCTTTATCATCTTTACTAGCCATTAAGAGTAACCAATGTTGATGTCCTGTATTTAGTGGTATAATTGCAGGCTTATTATCTAGTATTAAATCCTCTACTGTAACACGAAGAGTATCTTTTAGTATTTCCGGCTCTTCTAAAGAGGCATGATGAAATATAGAGAACATATTCTTATCTATATTTGCTTCCAATATATTTTTTATATCATCTTCAGTGTATAAATAAGTAGGTTGTTTTATATTTCCTGTATTATAAACACCAACTTGATCTTCAGTATTTATAACCAGTGATGATTTTTTTTCAGGTATCTGCTGTTTTGGTTCTATTACTGGTTTGGCTAATTGTTGTTCTGCTTTTAGAGATTCCTTATACATTTCCTGTGGAATTCCTAATTTTTCCCATGGTTTTTGATTATTAGCGGGAGCTTGCTGTTGCGGTGGATTTATAGAAGATGCAACAGTGGTTAGTGGTTCTTCTGTTATTGTCGGCTTTGCTTCCGTAGTTGGAGTTATTGATTCGTGAGTTTTAGGTTCTTCTTTTTTGCCGAATATTGCTTCTTTAAAACTAGTTATTATATCTTTAAAATAGTTAAAAATTCTTTTAAAAAAACCTTGCGGTTGTGGTTGGTTTGCTTTTGGAGGTTCATATGATATTGTTTGTTCTACTTGTATATCCTTAGGTCTATCATTCATAACTTTCTTTGTATTAATAAAATTAAAGTCAATAGGATTTACATCAGTTTTACCTAAATCTTTTTGAAATTGCTTAGATATTTGTGATACATATTTTTTTAAGTTTTCAGCAGCATTATTTGCATCTTTTAAGATTTCATTAATTTCGAGTTTCAATCCGTAAATTTGATCTTCAGAGGTAATACCGAATTTAGCAGTGATAAGATTTGTTGCTTCGTCTGCAGAAAGAGGCCAAGTTTCTATAATCACTCTACCGCCTTGATTTTTAGCGTTTTTTATTATTTTATCTAGCTTTTCTTTATCAGGTATTGTACCGGAAAGTAATTGATCAATGTTACGATCAGATACAAGATTGTTAAAAACAGATGTTACTAAACTTATATCCGTAATTGTAGTGGCTTTATCTTTTGGTACTATACCATCGGCTATAGATAAATTTTGATCTGCTTCATTTGTAAAAAAAACATGATCAACTTTTTTCATAATTTGCTTCCAATAAGCTTCTAGTTCAGAATTTTGGGGTAATGAATTATATTGATCAAAAGTAATAGTAGTTTTTATATTTAAATTTTGTAAATTAATTAAATCTTGTACCTTAAAAATGGGTTGTATATTATTGTTATTAAGTTGAATATTAAAAATCGGTGTTTTGCCCTTTTTGTGGGATTCTTGTAAGATCTCCGAAAAAATACGTTCTTTATCGGGTATATGTGATGCTTTATTAACTTCTAGCCGGATAATAGGCAGTTTATTTTGAGTTTCCTGCTTGTTTATTTTCTCTAATATCCGATCTTCATCTCCAAGTAACAGAGTAAATATAATAGGCCCAGCCATTACTAACCTTTATTAAAAGAATATTGGGTTCTGTGAAAATTTCTAATTGATTTGCTATTTTAAGATATTTTTGAGCAAAAATTATAAGGTTTTTGAAGGAATAGTTATTCATATTTCAAAAAAATCTTATAATTTGCAGCACAAAAGAGCCAAAATTAAATCTTTTTAGAAATCTTCACAGAATCTACATATAATTATTAGAATTTTTGAGCTTTAAATCAAGCTATATTTAATAATCTGTGTTTTAGCTTATATAATTTATCCATTTTATGTGCTAATTCATGGTTATGTGTTACCATAATAATTGCGGTATTTTGTTCTTTTGCTACTTTTAAAAATAAATTAAATACTTCATTTGTAGTTTTGGGATCTAAATTACCTGTCGGTTCATCTGCTAAAATAATTTTCGGCTTATTAATTAAGCTCCGAGCTATAGCGACCCGTTGTTGTTCTCCTCCCGATAATTCTCCAGGCATATTATAGAGTTTTTTCCCAAGCCCTAAATCATCTAATATCTTTGTTGCATCTTCTATTGCTTCTTTTTGATTAAGACCACTAATAAGCCTTGGCATAATAACATTTTCAAGAGCGGTAAAATCTTTAAGTAAGTGATGTTGTTGATAGATAAAACCTAAATAATGAAGACGAATTAGATGATATTTTTGATACTTGCTATTTGGTATGATGACTTGACCTTTTGTAGGTTTATCAAGCAAGCCGGCAATATGTAGTAAAGTTGATTTGCCGCTACCTGAAGAACCTATTATAGCGATTAATTCACCTTCATTAACCGTTAGATTAAGATCATCTAGTACTCTAACAATAGTTTTGCCTTGGCTGTAATGTTTTGAGATATTTTTTAAAATGAGGACTGTATTATTCATATCTTAGGGCATCCACGGGATTTAATTTTGAGGCTCTATAAGAAGGATAAATTGTCGCAAGAAAACACAATATTATAGATAAAGAGGTAATTAAAATAATATCCTCAGCTCTTACTTTTGAAGGTAAACTATAAAGAAAATAAATAGCTGCCTCGAAAATTTTAGTACCGGTTATACGCTCCAAATAATTCTTGATAGTTTGAATATTATAAGAAAAGGTAACACCAAGGATTACACCTAGTGTTGTGCCAAGTAATCCTATAAACATTCCGTTATAGATAAAAATAAGCATTATTTGCTTAGTGCTTGCTCCCATAGTTCTAAGAATTGCAATATCTGAAGTTTTATCTTTAACAAGCATAAATAAGCTTGAAATAATATTAAATGCGGCAACCGTAATAATTAAAGATAGAATAGTAAACATAGCCGTACGCTCAACAGCAAGAGCACTTAAAAATTGTGAATTTAAGGTTTGCCAATTAAATACATATAGGGTTGGACCTAAGAGTGATTGTATTTTATGTGAATATGTGAGAGCTTTATCGGGATCTAGACTATTAATTTCGATTAAATTAATATCGTTGCCGAGAGATAAGAAATTTTGTGCTGCGGTAAGCGGCATTAATATCGTTGTCAAATCATAATCATACATACCGCTATTGAAAATTGCTATAACTTTAAATTCTTTTGATCTTGGCATACTGCCAAAGGTGGTAGAAACTGAATTCGGTGAAATTAATCTAATCTTATCCCCAACGGTTACGCCTAAATTGCTTGCTAATTGTTCTCCGAGTGCTATTACGTTTTTGCCGTGAAAATTATCAAAACTACCAAAATTTACATTTTTAAAAATTTCATTTCTTACACTTAGATCCTTTAATTTCATACCTTTAACAAGCACACCGCTATTATTACTTTTACCAAGAGCCAAAGCTTGACCGTGAGCAATGCATGTTACATGTTTTATATAATCTTGTTTTAGGAGTTTGGCTTTAATCTCTTCATAGTTATCAATACTACCACCTTGCCGATTTATCACTATATCCCCATTTAAGCCGATAATATTTTTAGTAAGCTCTATATGAAAACCGTTCATAACGGACATGACTACTATCAATGCTGCAACGCCGATCATGACGCCCACTAAAGAAAAGGCAGAAATAATAGAAACAAACTTTTCGTTTTTCTTAGCTCTAAAATATCTGAAAGCTATCTTGAAGATAAAATTGTTATTGATCATTTGTTTATTTTTTCTTACATCCGTTTCTAGGTTATTCCTGTGTGAATTAGCTTTTTTGTCATTGTGAACAGCCGTAGGCTGCGTAGCAATCTTATGAAATAATAACAAATTCCTGAGATTGTTTCGTCAACACTTAAAGTGTTGCCTCGCAATGACGACACAATTGATGACATAAAGACATCTATACGTTACTAGAAATCTCAAAGACTTTAGCATACTTAAATAATTTAGGTAATGTTACTAACCCAAATAGTGTAACACTGGATATAGTCATGCCAAGAGGAGTAAAAGTACCGTTATATAAAAATCCTACTAATTGCAGCCCAAATGCCGTTAAAATCAATCTAGCCACAGTGAAAATAGCCGTCATACGAGCTTTACCGTCCGGAATAGCTTCTAAAAGCAATGGCCATAATATGTTAATCGGATATATCACGCCAAGAGATAATAATAAAGTAACTATTGTTATGGTTAAAGGATTATTAATATTATATACAACTAATATGCTATTGCCTAGTAGGAATAGTATTATAAATATAACTCCAAAATAGAAGCAATTTTTAATACCGAATTTTTTAAAGCAATAACCGCTTGAAAAGCTCATAATTGAGAATAGAGCTGCCATTGCTCCTTGATAAAATCCGAAATATTCTAAAGTTACACCTAAATCTTGCATATATAAAATAGGAGCAATCCCAATAAATATCCAATATCCTTGTGCAAGAAATATCATTGTAAGTATATAATATATAGCTTGTGGCGATTTGAAGATAGGTATATATTCTTTTAAAGAAGTACGTATTTTTTTATTAACTTCTCTTTTTGGAATAAATAATATACCAAGAATTAGGCTGATCAAACCTACTATAAGCAACAAAACAAAATTGCCACGCCCAGCCCCCAAAATAAATTGACATAGCTACCTATAACTGGTGCTATTGCCATAGAAAGGGCAATAGTGCCGTTTAAAATGCCCATGAATCTTTGCTGTTCTTGTACCGAATAAATATCGGCAAGAACAATATATACTAGTACTGCAACCGATGATATCCCGCATCCTTGCAAAAATCTTCCAAATAATATCGCTGCATAATTATTTGCAAATACACAAAATAAAATACCAAGATTAAAAATCAGTAAACCGAGTATAATAATCGGTCTGCGTCCGTACCTATCTCCTAAATTACCGACTATAAGCGAAGTAATACAATAAGCAGTTAGATTAACACCAAGTAGTAACTCTGTCATAAAAGTTGAAAGGTTGAATGTATCTTGTATTTCAGGAAGACTTGGAATGAATAAATCTATTTCCGCTCCAGCGAGTATTTCCATGATGATTACGGTAATAATTAATTTCATAATTAATTGTTAGTTTGAGGTTATTTTAGCAAAGTATTATTGAAGCCGCAAGCCTTGCGCGATGTCATCCCTGCGAGGCATTGTTGCATAGATACCAAGTCGTCATTGCGAGCGAACGTTAGTGAGCATGGCAATCTCAGGAATTCTTCCCAAGATTGCTTCATCAATTTACTATTGTACATTTTCTCGCAATGATGGAAAAACCGATCCACGCAACAACATTTTTGCAGGAATGACATAAATAAGGACGCAGGAATGGCAGCAAAGCCACACAACAAATTAGCTTTCTATATTCTTATAGCTTACAATAATTAGTGTATGTTTTACTAAAGAAAGAATAAATGAATACTTATGCTCGTCTAGCAATTTTTATTTATCAGGAGTATATACATGACACGATAACAGGAAGACTGAAAGGAAGTGTAAGCAGAAACTTTTAGTAATATATGTTAATAATAATGATTTCTAACATATGGGACTATTAACAAAATAAATTTTAAAGCTAATTAAATTTATTTTTACTGCAAATTATAAGGCTTTTTTAAAATAAGATTAACTATTCCTTCAAAACTCTTATTAATTTTCGCTAAAAATTCTTTTTAATTGTCAATTAAAATTATTTTGTTCCCAGTCCCTTATCAATTTTAAAAATTAATTAAAATATTACTGATTAATTCCTAAAGCTTGTTTTTGAGTATCGGTAGTATTCTCCATTACCCACTTTTGAACATCAGGACTTAACATATTATACTGATCTGCTGTTAAACTAGCAACCCAAGCTTGTTGATCGTCAGTACTCATAGCTTGTATTTGGGTTGTTGTAACTGAAGTTGGGGCAGGCATTTGCATTGATGAAGCAAATACTGAGCTCGCGAAAGTTAGAATTAATAAAATCTTTAATAAATTTTTCATTTTGTAAACCTTTTTTGTTTTGTAATTACGATTATAACAAAGCTACGGCAGCTTTCAAGCTAAATTATATTAAACATTTAAATTTTTTATACTAAGGAACTTTTATTGTAATAAATATATCAATTATATACTTTATTGTCATTCCCGCGAAAGCGGGAATCTAGTAAAAAGCGTTCAGTCTCATACCGTGGCTTGACCACGGGAGCTTGTGTCACAGATTATGCCCTAAGATACCACGCTCAAGTCGTGGTATGACATTAAGGTTGACTGGATTCCTGCTTTCGCAGGAATGACATACCCCTTTATATTGTTAACTGCTCTCTGCAAATATTTCGATAAATTTCTGAGTTTTGAGATAAATCATTATGTGATCCTTCAGCGACTACTCCTCCTTTATCTATGACTAAAATATAATCAGCTGATTCTATACTACTAATGCGATGGGCAATTGATATAATAATGTTCCCTCTCATTATTTTTTTTATAGACTCTAGTAATTTCTGTTCGCTCATCGTATCTAAAGCACTCATTGCCTCATCAAGAAGCAAAATTTGCGGCATGCGTAGTAATGCTCTAGCAATAGCTATTCTTTGTTTCTGTCCTCCTGATAATCTAACCCCTCTTTCACCGATTTTAGCATTTATACCGTCATGAAGTTTAGCAGCAAATTCTTCTATTCCTGTAATTTTTATTATCTCATTTATTTCGTCGTCGCTTGCTTCATTATTACCAAATATAATATTTGATTTTATAGTGCCGGAAAAAATGCTAGCCTCTTGAGGAACATAGGCAATTAATTTACGAATTTCAGCAGGATTTAAAAGAGTTATATCTTGATTGTTAATAAGGATAGTGCCGTTTTCTTGCCGGTAAAAACGCAGCAGTAACTGCATCACAGTACTTTTTCCTGCACCTGATCTACCTACAATACCAAGAAACTTATTGGCATTTATCTTCAAAGACATATTATTAATAATCCTTAAATTAGGTCTTGAATGATAGGTAAAATCAACATTTTTGAATTCTATCGAGATTGGATCGGAATTATTTAATTCTAAATAATTATTATGTGCTATAGGTGTCTTATCTATAATTGTAATTATTCTCTCAAGGGCTGTAACAGGTAAATGCATTTCGCTTAGTAGTTCAAAAATACCGCCACAGCTAACTCCGGCGATAATCGCATAATAAATAAACGAGATAATTTGTCCCGCAGATAAATGACCTTTCACTATATCTGAAGCTCCGATCCAAACGACTAAAGTAATCGCAAGAAATATAACGGCTATTGAAATCGCAAAGAATAAAGCACGAATTTTTAAACGGGTTTTGCAGTATATTAAATAGTTTTGTAATTTAGTGTCAAAATCGGCAATTTTGTTTATTTGATGGTTAAAAGCATAAATAGCTCTAATATTATTAAAAGTTTCATCAATATCCGATGCTAAAAGTGACTTAGATTCTAGAGCTTTTTTAGATAAAACCTTAACATGCTTGCCGAATTTAATTAAAGGAATTAATAAGATAGGAATGGTAATAATTACTATAGAAGCGAGTTTAAAGCTTTCAAAAAACATTAATGTAATGCTGCCAATTAGCATCACCGAATTGCGAATAAAAAAAGATAAGAAATTAACGATGAGAGTAGATATTTGATCTATATCATTTGTTAGGCGTGAAATTATATCGCCGATTTTTAGTTCTTCAAACTCCTCAATTTCATAATTAATTAAATTACTATAAGCTTCTTTTCTTATTTGATTAACTGTCTTTTCAGCAACATTATTGATAAAATATGAACGAAAAAAACTAGCAATACTTAAGATGATAATTAATAAACAAATATATAATATAGATTTATCAACCGATAAAATATGGTCTTTGCTCAAGCCTTTATCAACTAAATTTCTAAAAACACTACCGATTAGTAATAATGAAGCTGATACGCTAAGTAAAGAGATCATAACGATGATCAAATCTTTTTTATAGAACCTTAGATATTTAGCTAGTCTATATAAAAGTTTGATATCCATAAGAAAAAAATGTCATTGCGAGCGACTGTAGGCGTTGTTGCATGGATGTCAAATCGTCATTGCAAGGAGCGAAGCGACGTGGCAATCCAGAAAAATAACAAAAAAGTACTAACTTTAGCATTTTTTACTGGATTGCTTCGTCAATTACTTTGTAATTTTCTTCGCAATGATGATTTGGTAACCACACAACAATTCCAAAATATGGGGCGAGTGACGGGATTCGAACCCGTGACCCTCAGAACCACAACCTGATGCTCTAACCAACTGAGCTACACCCGCCATAAATTAACAACATAAATTTAGATTATCAGAAGGAGTTAGTCAAGAATATTTATTGTATTAACATATATTATTTGACTTATATATTATAACTATATATAGTTACAACATGAATCAGTATATAAAACTTATAAAGAAAGCTAAACAAAATCCTAAAGGATTCAGTTTCTCTGATTCATACTTTAATGACTAAGTGCGGTTGGGTTAAAGATAGGCAAAAAGGTAGCCATCAGATTTGGTACTTGCCCAAAGGAAATAGGTTATCTATTCACACTTTTGGAAATATGGAAAAAGAATATCAAGTTCGACCATTTTTAAACTTTGCAAAAGGAAATGAAGATGAAAACAAATGATACATTTGATGGGTTTACTATAGAACTTTTTAAAGATACGGATGGAGATTGGCTAGCAAGGTTTGAAGAGCTACCGAATGTATCAGCTTTTGGTAATTCGCCTGAAAAAGCATTGCAAGAATTACAACAAGCTTGGACTTTAATGAAAGAAAGTTATATAAGTCATAATCAATCTATCCCCTTAGCTCCGTCTAGGAAAGAGTATAGCGGACAGTTTAATGTTAGAGTAGATAAACGTGTGCATCGAGCTTTAGTACTTGAAGCACTTAGAGCAAAAATTAGTTTAAATGCTTTAGTATCTCAAAAATTAACTTTATCGGTAAAACAATGAAAAAAAAAGCAGTGATTTTATTAAGCGGTGGACCTGATTCTACTACGGTTCTTGAGATAGTTAGCAAAACGGATTATGAAATTTATGCTCTAAGTTTTAATTATCATAGACGCAATAGTCTGGAAGTCCAAAAAATCCAAGGATTAATTAAAGATTATAATGTAAAACAACATAGGGTTATTAATATTGATTTGCAGTCATTTATCGGTTCTGCATTGACTGATGATAATATAGATGTACCAAAATTTAAAAACACAGATCAATTACCAAGTGACATACCGGTTACTTATGTACCGGCACGTAATACAATATTTTTAAGCTACGCACTAGGAGTTGCTGAGGTTATAGGAGCTAGAGATATTTTTATTGGGGTACACACTAATGATTATACTAACTATCCTGATTGTCGTCCTGAATATATAAAATCTTTTGAAACAATGGCAAATTTAGCAACTAGGGTAGGAGTAAATGGAGAAAAAATTACTATCCATGCTCCTTTAATAAATATGACCAAAGAGCAAATAATTAAAAAAGGGCTTGAGCTTGGAGTAGATTATAGTAAAACAATATCATGTTATGATCCAACAGAAGACGGTTTATCTTGTGGTCAATGTCTATCATGCATTGTACGACTTGATGCTTTTAAAAAGAATAATGTACAAGACCCGATTCAGTATGTATAATTATAGATATATACTCATAAATAAAATTAATAATAAAATAATATGAAGTAAATTTGTATACAAGGTGGAAACCGTTGTTCACCTTGTATACTCATTATTTACAAATCTTCTGTATAATATGAATATGCAATATTTATATTATACAGAAAAATAGTTAGTATATATGATAAATAGAGGACATTTATATGCCCCTTTTCCTGTGCTTGATTTAAACGATATAGTTTTACGAGAGTTAGTCGCGGAGGATGCACAAGATTATTTTAATTATATGAGTAAGCCGGAAATGGCTATTTATATAACTGATAGCAATAGGCCTAAAGACGTAGAAGAAGCCGGAGAGGAAATACGTTATTGGTCTAGTTTATATAAAAATCATAGAAGTTTTTATTGGGGAATTGCCATTAAAGACGATAATAAATTAATAGGTACTGCCGGTTTTAATATAATAAATCTAGAGCATCATAGAGCAGAAATAAGTTATGATCTAGATCCTAATTTTTGGGGTCAAGGTATGATGTTAAAATCTATAAAGAATATTTTAAAATTTGCTGATTATATTGGTATTATAAGAGTACAAGCAACAGTAATTACTGATAATTTTCGTTCAATTAATCTTCTTGAGAGATGCGGTTTTGCTAGGGAAGGAATTCTTAAAAAATACGAAATAGTTGCAAATGAGCATAAAGATTATTATATATACGCAAGAGTACTATAGTAAGAATTGTTAAAATAAACATAAAAAAGAAAGTTAATGGTAGTAGAAGCTGATAAAAAAGCATTGATTTGTTCGTTTTGTAGTAAAAAACAACATGAAGTAAAAAAACTGATAGCAGGTCCTGCAGTATTTATTTGTGATGAATGTATAGATTTATGTACAGATATTATGAAAGAAGAAAATAAAGTTGCTTTAAAGCAAATTACTTCTTCAATTCCAACGCCGCAAAAAATATGTGGCATTCTAAATGATTATGTAGTTGGGCAAGATCAAGCGAAAAAGATTTTAGCAGTAGCGGTTTATAACCATTATAAGAGGCTTGAATATGTACAATCCGGCAATAATGACGTTGAGCTTAATAAGTCGAATATCTTACTGATCGGTCCTACCGGTTCAGGCAAAACTGTACTTGCTCAAACGCTTGCTAAAATTTTAGACGTACCTTTTACTATGGCGGATGCTACTTCTTTAACGGAAGCCGGGTATGTCGGTGAAGATGTTGAGAATATATTACTACGTTTATTGATAGCATCTGAGTTTAATATAGCAAAAGCACAAAAAGGTATAATTTATATTGACGAGGTTGATAAAATTGCCCGTAAATCGGAGAATCCTTCTATTACACGGGATGTATCGGGTGAAGGAGTACAGCAGGCATTACTTAAAATTATGGAAGGAACAGTTGCTTCCGTGCCTCCTCAAGGCGGTAGGAAACACCCACAACAAGATTTCGTACAGTTAGATACTTCAAATATCTTATTTATTTGTGGTGGTGCTTTTATGGGGATTGATAGCATTATAACCTCAAGAACTAATCATAGTTCTATAGGCTTTGCAGCTAACGTAAATATAGATAAAGAGAAAAATAATAGTGAGATTCTTAAATCCCTAGAGATTGAGGATTTAACTAAATTCGGTTTAATTCCTGAATTTATCGGTAGATTACCTATTGTTACTACTTTAGATGAGTTAGACAAAGAAGCTTTAATTACAATTTTAACTAAGCCTAAGAACGCCATAGTAAAGCAATATCAGAAACAATTTGAGCTTGATGATGCTGAGCTTGTAATTGATGATTCAGCCTTAGAAACTATTGCCGAAAAAGCTCTAGCTAAAAAGACGGGAGCAAGAGGACTTCGTTCAATACTTGAGCATCTTTTGCTTGATAGTATGTATAAAGTTGCCGAGCTAAAAAAACAGCGTGTTACTATTACAAAAGAGGTAGTTAACGGCTTAGTCGAACCGATAATGACCTCTCTCATTTCTACAAAATCAAACAAAAAACAACCGATTATTGCAGATATACCGGCGTAAATATTATTTCTTCTCTATGTCATTCCCGCGTAGGCGGGAATCCAGAAAAATAACTTCAATATTGATGTAAGAAGTGATACATGTGATAAAGTAAACCTATACAACATCAGTTTTTTATATGTTTTACTGGATTCCCGCCTACGCGGGAATGACATAAACAAGCCTGCAACAAGACCTACGACTGCTCACAATGATGGGTGGGTATCCACACAACAACGCTGGCTTGACCACAGGACAATACTAATTTAGTATAAAATTTATCCTAAACTAGTATTATAGCGGTTTAAATACCATTAAGAAAAAAATAATACTCAAACTGATAAATACCGGCCAGCCTAGGTAGAATCATAATTTAAATAATTTATAATATTTTTCCGGTAGGGGAATTCACGGTTTTAATGCTTCAAGTGCCATATTTCGTAGTGGAATTTGAATCCATACCACCAGAAGCCAACAACTACCGGCGATGATGTATCCGCTATAAGTTAAGGTAAGCCATAAATCAAAATAATTATAGCCAAGCATATTTACTAATATTATGCCGCTAACCGGTTGAATTATCACAGTTGGAGTAGTAAAAAGAAGATCAGCTATTGTAGTGCGAGTTGCATATGCCGTTGCATTCAAATCACCGGTTTTATTTGCCACCACATAAAAACAGCAGTACCAATTCCAGTACCAAATCAAGTGGTAGAGCTAATAATATGCATAGTTTTTATAAAAAGATAATCCATTATTTATCTCGTTCTATTGCCATGAATACTAAAGTAAGTAATATTACTGGCATATTTTTAAATATCGGCCAAGCGGATCTAGCCACAATATTGGCTTAAGATATGTTAATAGTAGAGTATACTAGTATTAATAAAATTTGTAAACTACATATCCTATTTATTGTATTTTTGATAATTAATAGAATGCTAAGAATAATATCTGTAAAGCAGCTTCCATATAATATGTAAGGTGCTATTTGTTTATCAAATCCTAGTGATATTATAATTTGCATACTAGCATCATAAACAAAAATGCTTGAAATAATTCCTGTCATTATCCAAAATAGTCCTAAGACAATTTTTATTATAGGTTTTAAAAAATAAAGCCTAGCTGCCATATGGATTGTACGGTTAAAGGTTCGGTTGCAAAACCTTGTTGCAAGTTTCTAGGGATTATAGAAGTAAAATCAATAAAATCTTTTTTATCAGCAATATTAGGTTGAAGTAACATATATTATACGCAGTAGAATTAATGGGTCCTATTTTTAGACAATCCCCTAATTTAGCTGCTATTTTAATGAATATTAAAGAAATTTTTATTAGTCTTCCATGACTCCAAGCCATTTTCTGAATCCAAGCAAGATATCCTTCATGTTCACTATGTCTGGTCCAACTATTTTTAATAATGTGTGGATTTTTCCTTCCCTTTCTATACAGTGAATAATTACTTTCGTTAAATCATCAATATGAATAGGTTGAAATTGTTGTAAACCATCACCTATTAAAGGAATAAAATACGGTAATGTTGCAAGAGCCCTAAATAGCGAGGTACCACCATAACAACCGCTTGCGTAAACAAGAGACGGTTGTAAAATTATCCAGTCTATATTTCTAATTTTTGTACATATGCTTCAGCTGCTTTTTTAGTTAAAGCATAAGCAGTGTTTTTTTCATCATCTATTCCAAGAGCTGAAATATGAATAATTCTTTGTACGTTAGTAAGGGTGCAAGCCTTAAATAGAGCCTTTGGATCATTGACATGAACATTGCCAATATTATTGCATGACTAGACTTTAACACACCTGATACATTAATAACTATATCTATGTTATTTAATCTATTTATCCAGCTTTGTGGTGTTAGGTCTATATTAAAATCACAGTATATCACTTCTGCAGTAGGGAATTTTTCCTGGTCGATTCAACATCTCTAACACAGCATATTACTTTATAATTATTCTTTAATAATTCAGTTGTAATATATGATCCAATCAAGCCGTTAGCTCCTGTTACTAGTATTCTCATTATAATATAAACGATTCAGGTACTGTTTTTATATCATTAATCAGATCCTGTTGCCAATAGAAGATAAAAAAGGATATGTTATGTCTACAACTATTGTTTTTTTGGTGAAAAACTTTTATAACCCAATCCTCTTCTCTCTTATCATAAACTGGGGTTGCTCGTGTGTGACTTTAATGTTAAAATAATTAAAGATTATAAATGATTATATATAAAAGATTTGAATAAATATTATGAGATGTTTATATTTTTAATATTTATTTAATTGAAATTATGAGTAATACACTAGAAGTAATAATACAATATTATAATGATATATCAAATTTAGGCGTAAGATTATGGAAAACTACTACAGCACTTGCTAGTTTTAATTTAGGTGAGTAGAAAACAAGAATATCATTGATGCTATGCTAGATGATATAGGGGATATAAATTTATTAGGTTTTAGTACCCTAGTTACTAAAGTCCAAGTGTTTTTAAAAAATAATTTAGATCAATCTGAACACTTGATTAAAGCAGCCAAAGAAATCGATGCTATGGCATATCCTCTGACGAGAGAATATTTTTCGCTATATAGCTAAAGCAATATTACTTACAAATACTTTAAATGCGCCTTCCTCGTATGAAAACGAGTTTAATATAGTAAAAAAAGCTCATTTAAATTTTGCAAATTATCTTAATGCATTAGAGCCAAGTCTTACTAGAATAGAAAAAGCTAGTGATAAGTATAATGAAGATCACAAAATTGCTTCTTGGTTAACCGAAAAATCAGCTTTAGTTAGTAATCATTCAGGCAAAATAGCAATTACTTATGTTTCTCTTATAGTGGGTGTAATTGCTTTACGTTCATATGTAATTGACGAAAAGGATCCTTGGTATGAATTATGTGCTTTACCGACCACTAACCTTGCGATGCTACAAATTTTATTATCTTTCCCGGTACGGTCTTATCAAATAGACAAACTAAAGAGATGAATAATAATATGTTTCAAGCATTAGAAAATAACAATGACAATGCTGAAGATGTTAAATTTTTATTTGATCATACTCCAAGCTTTGCTAATGATGCCGTAAATACAACTGCGATTTGTTTTAGATATGCTGCTAATTTAGGGTTGCAGCCTATTGATTTATTAAATAATTATACTATTAATCGTATAATTGTATATACGGGCTTTACGATGGTATACAGTTGCAGGAGTAGTAGAAGAACAAAGTAAAGTTACAAATTTTATGCAAAATAAATGAATTAAATTTTTGCATGATAAAATTGTACCGGCTTTAATTGAGCATAAGCAATTTACAGCTGAAGAAATTAAACCATATTTTCAGTTACTATATAAACATTCCAAAACAGATAAGAATACGCAAATAAAACTTCAGGCAATATATAATAAACTTACCAATCAAGATATAGATTTTAACAATATTGAATCAGACATTAGTATCTATCATGGATGGAAGAGTACTGCTATATGTTCGGCAATAGCCACACTGATTTTGGATTATATCTGTTTTTATTTTCGTAATCCAGTATTAGGATTTTATGAAGATCCAATGTTTTATGCATCAACTTCTGTTAAATTCATGCGTCTTGCTTCTTTATATTAGTATCAACATATTACGGCAATAAAGTTATAGAAAATATCACCAACAAAACATTAACTAATGATGTGTTTTTTCAAAAGTTTTACTATAATGATGCGGCAAGATTGACCGTAGCGATAGTACCTTTAATAATGTTTGAGTCTATTAAAGATTTAAAATTCTTAAGTCTTGCAACTTTAATAGATGTTTTAACAACTGTTATATAGGATTTCAATGTCGGCAAGGCAATTAGTAGTGCAGGCAAGAATATTGCCGAGAAAACCGCTACTACCCTTACTTGGCTTAATAAGGTTACCTCAGGCACAAACGATGCTACAGTTATTGATATTGATCCTACAGGAAGAAGTACCATGCTTAGAGGTTTTGTGGACACTGCTAATTGATTTGCTATTTTGCAGCAAAAAATAGCCAAAATTAAATCTTTTTAGAAATGTCTACAAAACCTCGATTAAGGTTGTAAAATTTACGTTATTTAATGTGCTCTTCCCATTTCAAATATAATTGAATCTTCAGAATTAAGTGTTGCATATATTCAAAAAGGCGAGGTGACATAGGACTGCACTGCGCTATGCATAAAAGCTTGGTACATTATCAATCTCTAAAGTAAAGTTTTTGCTATATTCAAGAAGTTTTTGAGCAGCTTTTAAGTGTATCAAATAACCTGTAGTTGTATTAAAGTAACCACCATGACCTATCTTCTTTAAATACGGCTTATTGTAAATATTATAAAATATTTTGTTTTTAGAATGTGACAAGGACAAATAAATTAAATCCCAGTCGGTAGGTAAATGTTTAAGCATTGTTAAAAATTTATTACGGAAATCGTCATTTAGTATAGCATCATCTTCTATTATTAGGGCATAAGGTATATTGTCTTTAACCATTTTAAGTCAAATTTCTCTATGGTTACAATAACAACCGAGTTCACCTGCAGTTAAAGTATGATTTAATATTTTGCTATCGGAATAATAATTTATATTTTCCGAAGGACAAAGTACAGTATAACCATTATTAAGGGATAAAAGAGTAGGGTTATTTTGTACATCTAATCCGGTAAATCTTTTTCCCCCTGAATCTGTTATAGATAAATTATAACCGTCTACTGCACTAAACCTTTCATAGAATAAATTATTATTGTCGAATTGTTTACTAATATTGTTATATCTATCAGTGCTGCGTAGGTTTACTATAAAAATTTTAATATCTTTTTCTTCAAGTGGAGCAAGAACCTATTTGATAAGTTTTTAATAAAAAGTAATGATAAACAAATAATTATAATTGATATTATAAAAATAGTTTTTAATTTGTATTTAATAAAGGTAATTTTTTCTTAATTATTAAATACAAATTAAAAACTTTTCTTTTACTGCGATGTAATTATTTTCTGAAGCCGGTATATATATCTTATAATATTTTTCATCATCTTTATCAACAGAAATAATATAATTATATAAATCTTCTTCTGAATAATCTTTAGCAAATATTACTGAATTAGGGTTTACATCCCGCTTACTACTTTTTTATACAGCGACAATTTATGAAAAAATCGATTTTTCTTGCTATGCAGCCGTCGTTCTCAGGATCTTCTATACCGTTAGAGACTAAGAAACAAGCAAAATACGTTTTGTTCGGATTGTATTTTGAGCGTTTATATTCAAGTACTGATGTCATTAGTACAATACATATAATATAAAGGTATTCTTATATAATTTGGATGCTCTATATAATCAAAACCTATAGATATATCATAATTTTCTAGCTTTGGTCTCACCGATTCACCGGTAAAAAATATCTTTATACTATCTTTATACTATCTTTATTACTAATAGTTCTTTGACCAAAAACACTATCAATAATAAGGTCATAATTGTTATGATCTATAACAATTGTTCGTCCGTTTTCTTCAATGATTTCTTTTATCATCGGTAGCTTGTCTATTGTAAAGCCCGGCCACATATTAATAAAACGCACCCTTATAGCATGTTTGTTTTCTTTTTTAGGAGCTTTAATCTTATATGCTTACACATAGTAACAATATGGCTATACACATTATGGAAAGTTTTTTTAACATTTAAATTACCTATTACGAGAAAAATTTATTTATAATTTTTCTGCTATTTTTGGTGGATTTTCTGCTTCCACTTCAATAATCTCAGATTTAGAGGAAACAATTTGATAACGCTCTAAGGTAGCCGGCATGGCTTTATTCCCTGAATCAATACCGAGTTTTTGAATATTCTTTACTCTTGACATAAAATTACGATTAAACGAGGCAGCAAATTTATCGTAATTAGTAACCATATTATGCAGGTTATTACCGATCTTTTGAGAATAATCTGCCATAGTACCGATGGAGCTTAATAGCTTTCTCACTTCTTCAATGATTACCTTATAATTTTCTGAGCGGCGATGATCGGTAATTTGAAATTTTGCAAATGATAGCATATTCATAAGTCCGCTAGGTCCTACCGGAAAGATATTACAGCCCCAAGCTTTTTGTAAAAATTCAGGGTCGGCTGCAATAACTTTCTCAACCGCTTGTTCAGTCGGCAAAAACATTAAAGTAATAACATTGTTAAAGCTCTGATCCTTTTTGTTGAGATTAGTTAAAATATTTGCGGCATATTCTTTATTCGCCAAAGATTTTAAATGGTAATTCATAGTTTTATTAAGACTCATGTTATTATCTTGCTCGTCTACAAGAAACTTTGAAGCTTTAGAATCAATAACCATTAAATTACCGGAAGGAAGAAAAATGAGCGCATCAGGTCTTAGCTTTCCGCTATCTAATGTAGTTAGACCGTATTGCATAATGAAATCTAAATTAGGACGTAAGCCCGAAGATTTTAAGATATTCTCAAGGGTAATCTCAGCAAGTAGCCCCGCCCCGATCGGAGAAAGTAGAGACTGTTTTATCAAATCAACTGTACCTTTTGATTGCTCTATATCTTTATTTAATGCTCCCACCATCGTAATTAACCGTTCAAACTCACTATTAAATTTTCCTGAAGCAGTAGCGATATTTTTCTCGGCTAGCTCTCTTGCCGCCGTGTTTTCCATTTTATGTATCGCTATTAATTGTTTAGACAAATCTTGACCTAAATCAAATAACGCAGCTTTAGCCGATGAAAATGACTCTTCTCTTATTTTTTCTGAATCCTTAATAGTCTGTGCTTGATATTCTATTTTACACTGCAATTGCTCAATTTTCTGTAAATATCCTATCTTTTCTTGATTTAATAATTGGTTGTTATTGCTAATTTCTAGATTCTGCTCTGATAAAAATTGTAGCTGTGTCCTTAAGGTTTGAGTTTTTACATAAAACCAAATTATTAGCGCTAATAAAATAAGTAGCGTAGTTATAATAGTGGGTAATAAATAAGGCATAGAATGAAGCAAAGTTTAATGTTAAATAATACTAAAGTACCGCATAATTTGCACTAATGATTTTGGCATTGCCTAGCAAAGGTTGATATAGTCATTGTGAGTTACTGCAGGTGTTGTTGCATGGCTAGTTTTATGTCATGTCTGCGCAGGTCTTGTTGTGTGGACCGAAAAACCCGTTCGGTGTTATGCCGTGGCTTGACCACGATATCCAAAAACACAACTTAAAATACTAAAATTTTAATGTTTTAAACTGGATCCCGTGATCAAGTCGCAGGATGACAATTAGGAAACTGGTCCACGCAACAAAGCATTCCCGCTTTCGTGGGAATGACATCGGAAGGCTAAACTATAAAACAACTTTTTCTAGGCAATGCTCAATTTCAATACTACAAGTAAGACTATTTCGATATTAGCCTATAATATTTTTATAAACTTATAGAGATATTATAATGGATAGGTTATATAAAAAGCAAGTTGAAGAATATCTAACAAATTATGGTAAGCTTGTATTTATAAGCGGAGCAAGGCACGTAGGAAAAACTACAATATTAAAACAAGTGATTAAGCCTAATCCTAATTCAATTTACCTAAATTGGGATTATCTAGAAGATAGAAATAAAATCTTAAACAAACACACCGAACTTTTTAAAAATCTACTTTCTACTATATCCGATAAGAAACCGTGCTTAATATTAGATGAAATTCATAAATATAAAGATTGGAAAAATCTTGTAAAAGGATTTTATGATAAATTCAGAGAAAATATTGAATTTATTATAACAGGTAGTGCCAAATTAAATATATATAAAAAAGGCGGTGATAGCCTAATGGGACGTTATATAAGTTTAACCGTGTATCCGTTATCGGTATCTGAAATAGCTAAAAATTTTGATAATGAAATTGATTATATAAAAAGCCCCAAAAATATCACTATAGATGAATTTGAAGCTTTAATAAATTTTGGAGGATTTGCAGAAAGTTATTTAAAAGCAACTGCTAAATTTCATAGAATATGGAGTAATCAAAGATTCGAACAATTATTTAGAGAAGATGTAAGAAATACTGAAGATATCAACAATATTTGTGCGTTAGAATTACTTGCTAGCATTATAAATGAGCAAGCCGGCTCATTAATAAGCTATACACAAACCTTGCTAACAAAGTTAGAGGTTCAGACCAAACAATAAGAAGATGGCTCTCTTTGCTAGAAAAGCATTATTATTGTTTTGCTATCAAACCTTGGTCTAAAAATGTTGTAAAAAGTTTGATAAAAGAGCCCCAAATTTACCTTTGGGATTGATCGCAAATAAAAGATATAGGAACAAGATTTGAAAATCTTGTAGCTTCTCACCTTTTAAAAGCCGTATATTCTTGGAACGAAACAGGGCTTGGTGATGTTGGTTTATACTATCTGCGTGATAAACAAAAACGTGCAGTCGATTTAGTAATAACAAAAGATAACCAACCGTGGATTTTAGTGGAAGCAAAAGTAAGTGACTCAACCGTTTCTTCAAGCTTAAAATATTTTCATGCATTACTTAACCCTGAGTTTAGTTTTCAAGTAATTCAAAATAAACAAGCTATTTCAGACTCTTGCTTTGATACACCGGGTTTATGGATAGTACCGGCTATTACTTTCTTATCTCAACTTGTTTGATATGAATTTTTGCAAAAAAAGTAAGCTAGGCAAATGTAAATCATATGACTATTTCGTTGCTTATATCGAAATAGTCATTACCAATTCGACATTTAATGATAAGCTGTATCCTCGCACATACCACTAAATGTAGCTGAATTGACTATATTCACTTTATCTTCTAGCGGTCCGAGTGGCTGAGCCGGTTTTAACAATTCCGGTGTTAATATAAATTTAGTTTTTTTCTCGATATTCGATAAAAAAGGTAAATGTAAGCTATGAGGGCTGTATATTATTGCATATTTATCCCATTCTAGATATTGTCTATTCAAATTCTCTTTATATTCAGATGGCCCATATACTTCTATACTACCAAATTTATATTTTTTTAAAGGATATAGCTCATAATCATAAAAAAAATCATTTGGATATTTATTACGCATACTTTGATTAAAATGAACAAATTTATCATTTTCTTTATGAAATACGAAAATATCTAAGCATTTTTCTCCACAAATTACATAAATTTTATTATGTTTAACACGATATCCTAATTGTGCAAATTGTGGTAATATTTGTTGCAAACGTATTTCGTCTTCATGCATAATGCCGATATCTAAATCATCGTCAAAAGGAATTATGCCTTGATGTCTAACGGCTCCAAGCAGAGTGCCGCCGTCTATCCAATAATTAATATTATTCTTACCAAGTAGCTCATGAGTGTCTTTCATTAACTGATAAAGGGCAATAGCTTTTTTCTCGCTAATCCTGTATTTTTTTACTTGTTCATCACTTAAGGTTACATATCGCCAATTATGTTCTAGTAGATAAGCATAACACAATATACCGACGAAAATAGTAAGGATTGAGCGTAAAATATTTTTAAAGGATAATATTGACTTTAATTTTATCATCTTTCATCTCAAATTGTATTTCTTCTGCCGATGTGACGTTTTTTAAATCTTCTGCTAATTCTGCAGATAATACTATGCCGCTAACTTCAAGCAATTTTATTGGAGCTTTTATAGATAGATTCTTCTCAGCTTTGAATTTTCTGACGATATCTAGTATTTCAAGCAGCCCTTCTGCTCCTTTGGCATTGATTTCATAATTTAAGTCACTGTAATTAACCCAGCTACCTTTAACATGAATAGAATTTTCACTATATAATATTTGGTATAATTCTTCGGTAATATGCGGCATGAAAGGTGCAAATAGTTTCAGTAACGTTTGCATAACATGATATAAAGTTAATATGCTACTATATTGTCCTTGTGGATTTTTGTGTTCCTCATCATAGCTTCTTGTTTTGCTTATTTCTAAATAATTATCACAAAATACCACCCAAAAGAATTTTTCCGTCAGATGCATAGCATTTGCATATTCGTAGTTTTGTAACTCATTTGTAGCTAGCTTAACTAATTCCACTAGCTTATTAACCATCCATTGATCAAACTCGTTAGTGATTTTTTCTTTAATATCGAGTAAACTCGCTTTTTTATCTTCACCTTTCAGTTTATCAAAATGTATAAAAACAAATTTAGCGGCATTCCATAGCTTGTTAACAAGCCTTTTGCCGTTTTTCATAACGTCTTCAGAATAGGCGGTATCAGCACCTAGCTTTGAATTTGCCGACCAATAACGTATCACGTCGGAACCATATTGTTCTAACAGTTTTTCAGGAACTAAAACATTGCCCTTAGATTTTGACATTTTACTTCGATCTTCAGCTAAACACCAACCGCTTATCATGATGTTTTTCCACGGCAAAGTATTTTGGTGTAAATGAGCTTTTAAAATAGTATAGAACGCCCAAGTTCTGATAATTTCATGTGCTTGAGGTCTTAAATCCATCGGAAATAATTTATCGTGCCTATCTTTATTAACAGCGAAATCGTCAGAAATCCCATGAGTAGAAAGTTGAGGCGAAACGGAACTTGTTGCCCAAGTATCCATTACGTCATAATCAGGTTCCACTTCTTCTTTACTATAACCCATAGGTAAATCTTTTAACGGATCGATAGGTAGTTGCGTAACATCGGCATATAAGATTTTTCCTTCCTCACCTACTCTTTTAGAGTACCAAACAGGGAAAGGCACACCAAAATAACGCTGCCTACTTATACACCAATCCCAACTAATGGCATTAATCCAATTCTCTAAACGAATCTTCATATTTTTAGGATGCCAATTTAACTCATTCGCTCTTTTAAGCAATTCTTCTTTATGTGATATAGTTTTAACGAACCATTGCGGTACAGTTAATATCTCAAGAGGAGCACCTGACCTCTCGGCACATTTAACGGTATGAGTGATGTCTTCTTGTTTAATAAGCAACTCTTGTTCTTTTAAAATATCTATTATTTTTGTTCGAGCTTCTTTAATTTTCAACCCATCTATAGAAGTTTCATGTTGGAAGTCTATTGTACCTTTTTTAGTGATAATAGTTTTTAAAGGTAGATTATGCGTCTTCCACCAAGTAATATCCGTTTGATCACCAAACGTACAGCACATTACCAGTCCCGTACCTTTATCTTGTCGTACTAAAGGGTCAGCAAGCAGTGGAACTTGCTCATTAAAAAGTGGGGTTATAGCTGATTTACCGGCTAGATGCTTATAACGTCCATCGTCAGGGTGATAAAATACGGCTACGCAAGCCGGTAATAACTCAGGTCTGGTGGTGGCTATAGTAAGCGGGTCTCCTTGCTCGGTTTTAAACGTAATATAATTCATGAAAGAGGTTTTTTCCTTATCCTCAATATCAGCTTGGGCAAGAGCTGTACCATCTACTGGATCCCATAAAATCGGTTGATTAGTACGATAAATTGCTTCTTTTTGTACTAAATCAAGAAAAGACATTTGTGATATTTTTCGTGATAACGGACTAATAGTTTGGTACTCTAAACTCCAATCAACCGATAAAGCTATTTGGTTAAATAGACTTCTAAACTTTTCTTCTTCACTTTCTACTACCTCTTCGCAAATTTTTATAAATTCAGATCGATCCATATTATAAGCTTTGATCTGTTTCTGCTTTTCAACAAGTCTCTCGGTCGGTAACCCGTTATCGTCAAAACCCATAGGATAAAAGGTATTTTTACCCATCATACGCTGAAAACGTACAATAAAGTCGGTTTGCGTATAGCTATAAACATGACCGATATGTAACTGCCCTGAAACTGTCGGAGGCGGAGTATCGATTACATAGGTTTCTTCTTTTGCAACGTTTGGATTATAAGCATAAATTTGTTTCTCTTGCCAAATTTGCTGCCACTTTTTTTCATTTTCGGTAAAATTATAATTTTTTGGAAATTCTTTCATAGATTTTGTAGTTGATTCAAGAATATTATTATAAAGGTTATATGTGATTATGACAATAGATGCTTTTCTTTGGGAGGATATGGATATTTAGGATTTGTGCAAGTGGTGCTTGCATGATTAATTACTTATTTACAATTGAGTGAACGAAAGTTTCTTGAAGACCTGTAATTTTGGCAATAACAGGAATTTTACAGCCCTGACTGAACATTTCCTTCGCTATAATTACTGCCTTATTATGTTCGCCCTCAGCTTTGCCTATCTCAATACCCTGCACCTTTCCTTCATCTCTATATGTATCAGAGATAGTTTTCATAATAGTATCCTTATCTTGCGGTAATAGATGTATATCTAATACTTCTACTAATCCCGGTTGTTTTTGTTTTGATAATTTTGCGTTAGTATATCATAAGAACGATCTTAGGTAAATATAACCTTTTTCTTTATCCAATATTATAATATGCTTAAACTCTGTTAAAAACTTCTCCCATAGTTTTATCATATCCTGCATATTGGATATGCTGCATCATATATTCTAGCATACCTAAATGTTTTTGCTTGACGATTTCATCATCTGTCATAGCTTGCAAATCTACTAATTGATAATCTTCCTCCATTAATTTCTTTGCCATCACACTATCAGTAAATAAACTCCACAGATGTCTTGGAGCATTATAAATTTCTTTACCGTTGTAAATAACTAAATTATAGACTAGCGGTAATTGGTAATTTATCCCTGCCTTGCTTATGTCTTTCACATAATAATAGTGTATATTGCCATAACCGCAAAGCCGTCCAATAATCAATTGTTGATTGGGCCTCTACTAATACATAAACAAATGCTTCTTCTTTATTATTGGTGCTAATTTTATATGTTATATTACTATATGTCTTATTTAAAGATTCCTCAATGTAGCTTTCTTGTTCTACCGTTATTTTTGATAAATCTACTATTAAAATCATCGGGTAAATAATATTCCAAAAATTCTTGTGCTGCTACTGGGTCGTTCATTATTATTTTTACTCATGAATCATGTTTTAATTTTTTAGCCATAAAAATCTAGTAGCTTTATTTCGTGGCGTATTTTATCTTAAATTATCTATAAATATTTATTTAAATTTAAAGTTTAATATGCTAATTCTAGACAAACTTTTGCTTACCTTAAAATTAATGCGTGCAGATAAGCTGGTAGCTTATTTGCTGGTTTTTTTTCCTGCTTTATTTGGGTTACTGCTTGCAAACCCCTCAAGAACGGAGTTAATACATTTATTACCGTTATTTATTTTAGGTAGTATAACAGCTAGAAGTAGCGGGTGTATTATTAACGATATATTTGATAGAAAATTTGATAAGCATGTCGCAAGGACTAAAGAGCGACCTTTAGCTAGCAAGGCTTTATCTGTTTCTTATGCTATTTTGATACTCTTTATTCTTAGCATTATCTCACTTTGTATTTTGCTACTTTTAAACAAAACAGCTATATATATAGGTTTTTTTGCGGTAATAATGATTAGCCTATACCCGTTAATGAAACGTATTACTTATTTCCCGCAAATCTTTTTGGGATTTACATTTAAGCTAGGGGCCTTAATAGCTTATGCGGCAGTTCAGGATACACTTGATATAGCAGCGATTATTATGTATTTAGCATGTTGTTTTTGGGCCATCGGTTATGATACGATTTACGGATATATGGATATAAAAGATGATAAGAAAATAGGAGTGAAATCGTTAAGTATATATTTAGAGAACAAGCATTCTAAGCTTTGGCTTTATATATGTTATATAGGTTTTATATTGTTATTTATTCTAGCAACAAAAATGGCTAACCATAATATCGACTATTTACCTATTTTAGCTGCTTTAATTTTACTGATATTACAAGTAGCAACTCTTGATATTGAAAATCCTGCCAATTGTATGACAAGATTCAGAGCTAATCATTATATCGGATTAGTTTTGAGTATGGTGTTTTATTAAATTCTTTTCCTAATAACAGTCTTGTTAGGGATGAGATAATGTTCTTGATGTCATTCCTGCGAAAGCAGGAATCCATAAAAATAACATTAATATTGCTGTAAGTATTACATTTCTAGTAAAAAACATATAAGAATTTAATTTTTATATGTTTTACTGGATTCCTGCTTTCGCAGGAATGACATTGACCCGTGCAACAACTCCTCTAACAGCCCATAAAGTGATAATCGATATTGCGGTTATATAAACCGCAATTGATAAAGAGTTGCCGGTTACATACCATAGCATTAGGCAGATTGACGGAGTAAGACGTCCGATTAATGAAGCACCTATACTACTGCCAATACCGACTAACATATATTTATCGGCAGTTTTAAATAAATCATTTAGCCAGCAGTTCAAAGGTACCAAGAACCCGACACCGAGTATTATAATCCAAATACGTACAAAATTAACATACCATATAGATGCATTATTCAAGCAGAGCCATAAAGGAATTATGCTTAAACTCATTAAAATAAGAGTGCCGTTTAGTATTTTAAGGTAATGTAGCTTTTTTGTTAGATGCCCTATTATCGGAATCATAATCATATCAAAAATCAGAAACTCAGTATTAAATTTCATCATTATTTCGAGTGATATATCAGTGATAAGCGGAATAAAACTATTCAAAAAGACGAAAGGTACTATATAAGTCATATATGAGAAACCTGTGGCAAAACTAATGCGTAAGATACTTAGTTTACAGTTCCAAATTGTAGTTAAGTCTTGTAATAGTGATGATACTACGTCATTGCGAGGAGAGGACCCAGGTGTCATCCCGTGGCTTGACCACAGTATCCAAAAATTACGTAAAGTAATTTTATCTTTTTTATTGGATCCCGTGGTCAAGCCGCGGGATGAAAATGAGGGCTTGACTACAATATCCTCGCGCTTTCTTAAGAAATAACCTACCAGTGCTGTAAGTCCGCCAAATATGAAACATAAACGCCAATATGTATTATACTCTACATTTAAAACTATAGTACTGATAAATGAAGCAAGAATAATACCGACCATAGTAGATGTTTGATAAAGGTAAGAAGCTTTAAACGCTTTTTTTTCTTCTTTATTCTCTAAAATAAATAATTTGGCAATGGCACATTCACCCTCGGAATATATTCCTTGCAACGTTCTAAGCAACACTAATAATAGCGGTGCAAGCCAGCCTATTTGAGCATGTGAAGGTATTAAACCGATTAGGCTAGTTGTTAAAGCAACGCCGATTAAAGAGTAAGATAAAGCAAAAACACTGCCGTATTTTTTAGCAATTACGCCAAAAAAATAGGAGCCTATGGGACGTGTAAATAAAGACGTAGCAAGAACACTATAGGTAAGTATTAAAGCAACGACTTTATCATGATTCGGAAAAAAAATACCAGCAAGTAGCGGAGCAAGAAACCCATAAAGTGCAGTATCGAAATGATCCATCGCATTACCGATTAGGATCGAAAAATCCCTTTTACTTAATGCATTATTCATATATTAATAATTTAAAATTTATAATGGATTATACTCGATGAATTTGGAACATTGGTGACAATGTCTTTGTAAGTCCTAGGATGCTGAACGTTTAATATACGCTCTGCTCCTCGGCTTACAGAACGATTACTCTTTTCCAAGTTGATCTTCGTATAACAGCGCTTCGTTTTGTAGGAGTATATAAGTATGTAATCTTCCTTGTAAATATTTTTTTAAGAGATATGATTATAAAGTTATAGCTTAAAGTAATTGTAATGAATGAATAATTTGAAACAAGGAAAGTTTATTACATTTGAGGGAGGGGAAGGGATAGGCAAATCTACTCAATCTCAAATGCTCTATGAATATTTACAATCTCAAAATACTCCCGTTATTTTAACTCGTGAAGTCGGTGGTACTATTGTAGCCGAAAAAATGCGTGAAATTCTAGTACATGAAGAATTACTACCCATGTCCGAGCTATTACAAGCTATGGCAGCACGTTATGATCATATGGTACGGAAAATTATACCAGCTCTACAAGAGGGACATATTGTAATATGTGATAGGTTTATTGACTCAACTGTATGTTATCAAGGATTAGAGCTAGAAAACGGCATAGATTTAGTTTATAATCTGCACAAAACTTTAATGCCTTCTCTTATGCCGGATATTACGTTTTTTATTGACGTAGAGCCGGATACTGCTATTAAGAGAGTCAATTCACGAAATATGAACAATAAATTTGACATAAGAGGTATAGATTTTTATAAAAAAATCTATTCTTGTTTTAAAGAATTAAGTAATAGATTTCCTGAGAGAATAAAAACAATTAAAGCTTCAGATTTAAGTCCACTTGAAGTACATGAGTTAATAAAAAAGCATTTATGAACAATACTTACTACATTACTACCCCTATATATTACGTTAATGATATTCCCCATATCGGTCATGCTTATACTAGCGTTGCAAGTGACGTAATCGCTCGTTTCATGCGACTTCGAGGTTTCGATGTAATGTTTTTAACAGGTACTGACGAACATGGGCAGAAAGTAGAAAAAGCAGCTATTAATAAAAATATTGACCCACAAAAATTTACCGATCAAACATCCGAGAGTTTTCGTCATCTGATGACTGCTATGCATATTTCTAATGATGATTTTATCAGAACAACGGAACACAGACATAAAGAAGCTGTAGCTGTTTTTTGGCAGAAATTACTAGATAACGGCACTATTTATGAAGGTTTTTATGAAGGGTGGTATGCAGTGCGAGATGAGGCTTTTTTTGATGAGTCGGAACTTACGAGGGACGGTTTAGCACCGACGGGTGCTCCAGTTGAATGGGTTAAAGAGCCTAGCTATTTCTTTAATCTTTCAAAGTGGCAGGATAAATTGCTGGAGTTTTATGAAGCAAACCCTGATTTTATCAGACCTATATCAAGGCGTAACGAAGTCATTAGCTTTGTTAAATCGGGTTTAAAAGATTTATCGGTATCGCGTACTACTTTTAACTGGGGAATAAAAGTGCCAAATAATGAAAAACATGTAATTTATGTTTGGCTTGATGCACTGGTTAATTATATTTCAGCACTCGGTTATCTTGACAAACAAAGTAATTACGGTAAGTTTTGGCCGGCTGATTTACATGTAGTCGGTAAAGATATCTTGCGTTTTCATGCCGTCTATTGGCCTGCTTTCTTAATGGCTGCAGAAGTTCCGCTGCCGAAAACAATTATGGCTCATGGCTGGTGGACGAATGATGGGCAGAAAATCTCTAAATCTCTTGGTAATACCATTGATCCGATTAAGTTAATTGATGAATTCGGTGTTGATCAAGTTAGGTATTTTCTGATGCGTGAAGTAACTTTTGGTGCGGACGGCAATTTTGCTCGTAGTAATTTAATTACCCGTATTAATAGCGAGTTGTCAAACAAAATAGGTAATTTATTACAGCGTACTACATCTTTTGTTTATAAGAATAATGACGCCAAAGTGCCTTTGCTTACGCAAGGTGTTATAGATAAAATATATGAGCTACCGATTTTAAAAACCGCAAGTAAATTTGTCGAGCAGAATATTTTATTGATGGACAAAACAGAGATTAATAAAATTCTTGAAAATATTATTAATTTGGCCGAAGAGGCAAATATCTATATTGATAGCGAAGCACCCTGGAAGTTGAAAAAAACCGATCCAGATAAAACGTTAGAAGTGTTATATGCTTTACTAGAAGTTTTACGCTATATTGCGATAATGCTTCTGCCTTTTATACCGAGTTCAGCAAATAAAATGCTTGATCAGTTAGGGGTAAATAAAGAAGAACGTCTATTTAAGCATTTAATACGTGATTATACTTTAACAGCGGGTAGCAATATTTTAGAACCTACCATAATATTTCCAAAATTTGAATAGTGTGTCATACCGTGGCGAGACCGCAGTATGACACACCTACTAAGAGTATTATATGTTAATAGATTCACATTGTCATCTTAATTTACGTAGTAACGTTTCATCCCGCGACGCGATCGCGGGAGCTAGTGAGGGGATTAAAACAACTAATATTAGTTGTGTTCTAGATACCGTAGTCAACCCATGGTATGACGTAGTGCTTTTAGATTCTGTCATTCAAAGAGCATTAGAAAATAATGTGCAGTATATGCAAACTATCTGCACTAAAATTGAAGATTTACCTATTATTTTAGAGATAGCTGAAAAATATGCAAATGTTTTTGCGAGTGTTGGGGTGCATCCGTGTGAAGTGAATTCTTTTATTAGTCATTGCGAAGCACTGCAAGTGCTGTGGCAATCTCAGGAAGCGTGGACAAGATTGCTACGTCAAGACTACGTCTTCCCGAACTCAGATGCTGAGGTAATTATTATGCTAACCCAGCATCCGAAAATTATCGGAATCGGTGAAACGGGGCTTGATTATTATCATCAGCCTTACGATCAAAAATTACAAAAAGATTTGTTTGTAGCACATATACATGCGGCGTCTAGTACACGCCTGCCTGTTATTGTGCATACAAGAGAAGCAGACGAAGATACTATTGACATTTTAACCTCAGAAATGCGTAACAGCACATTTCCAGGTTTAATACATTGCTTTACCTCTTCAAAAAATCTAGCGGCAAAAATGCTAGATATCGGTTTATATATTTCAATGTCAGGGATTATAACTTTCAAGAATGCTACTGATTTACAAGAAATAGTCAAATATATACCGCTTGATAGGTTATTAATAGAAACCGACACTCCTTACTTAGCTCCTACGCCTATGCGAGGCAAACAAAACGAACCGGCATTTGTTAAGTATGTCGCTGAAAAAGTTGCCGAGCTCAAAAATATAACATCACAAGAAGTAGCAAATGTTACTACTCATAACTTCAAAACATTATTTTCTAAATTTGAAAAATATATAAATAATACTTTATAAAAACAGCAAGTTTGATAATTTAAAGTTGCAATTTTTAAAATAACATGTATATTTTATAGTATTTCAATTATTAGTATATGTGATATGGAATTTAATCGCAAAAATACCATCATTGGTTTTTTAAAAGCACATGAAGATCAGAAATTTACCTCTTATTGTATAGCTGAATGGTTTGTAGAAAATCGCATTGACGAAGCAAGACTCAAGAAGAAAAAGATAAGGAGATTATAGGAATTGATGCAGGTGAAATTAGCCGTAGTAAGCTTTCTGCTGAACGAAGACAAGAACCTAATATTAGAATAGAGCTAAAACCTAAGCTAAAGTTTTATTATTCGCAAAACCCTGATTACTATGTCAATAATGAACAAGCCACAGAACCTAAAATAAATGCAAATAAAGAAGATAAAATAACCGCAGTGCAAGTATGTGATGCACTGGCATTATATCTTCAAAACAAATTGAAGATTCATAATATGCCTATTAAGCATAATTTTTCTTCAAATAAACAAGGCACTAAAGGTAATAATAAATGGTTACCCCAGATTGGGTAAGTATGGAAGTTCTTAATGAAAAGTGGAGTTTACTAATTAAAGATTGTGCTAAATATTATGCATGAAAACAAGCAAGGCTTTGGTCTTTTGAAGCAAAAAAAAATTATCAATCGTAGTAATTTACGAGAATCGTTTTTTCAGGCTTTATCAAATTCCTCATGTGCACATTATGGTTATGTAGTTGCTGCTGATTTAATTGCAAGTAGATAAAATGATACTAGGCATGGTATAGGATTTATTTTAGTAGATATAGAAAATCCTGAAGATAGTAACATATCAATTCCTGCTAGAGAAAGACCAGAAATAGATTGGAATATGGCTAATAGGTTAGCAGAAGAGCATAAAGATTTTGAAAATTATATAAATAATATTGATACAGTCTATAAAAAACAGAAAGTAAATGATAGTACTTGGTTTAATATTAATGATCACGTAAATAAAATTCCTAAGCAAAATAAGAAGAAAAAATAAACATATTTATATATAGGCCATTATTATCATGCATTTATAAACATTTAAGCAGTGAGTCCTCAAATGAATGTACTGAGAATTTTTAGTGTTAAACTAAATTTATATTCATTATTTTTAAATTTGTGAATTAATTATGATTAACTGTGATTTAAGTACTAATTATACATATTATATGTTAGAGGGGCTTAGAGCACAAATTGCTCCAATGCATTTAGGTATAAAAATTCTAAAAGAAGCATATTAACATGAGATAACGGTTTTGCAAGAATTATGCATGCTTATTTAACCCTTTGTGAACGCATGACTAGACAATATGAAAAACCCGAATTTAATAATCCTTGAAACAATTATTGATGATAAAACCTATAACATTAATGAAAAAGTGATACTAAACAAGTCTTTTTGTGAACTAAGGCATTTTCAGGAAATAGGTTTTAAAAAAGAATTACCTCAATTATTAATAGTAGCACCCATGACCATGGCGGGACATCACGCTACTTTACTTAGAACAACAGTACAAGAATTATTACTGTATACCGGTATTTATATTACAGATTGGACGGAAGCCAGTTATGTGCCGCTTGAAGCAGGGCATTTTGATATGGATGATTATATTGATTACGTAATGGAGTTTATCAATTTTATAGGACCGAATGTTCATACTATGGCAGTTTGCCAACCTACTGTTCCATTGCTTGCCGCCATTAGCTTAATGTCGGAGAGTAATAGTCCAAATGTGCCAAGTTCGATGATTTTGATGGGCGGCCCTATAGATGCTAGAAAAAATCCCACGGCAGTTAATGAATTCGCTCAAAGTAAAAGTTTAGAATGGTTCTGCCAAATGGTTACAATGCAGGTGCCGCCAAACTATCCCGGACATGGTAGAAAAGTATATCCCGGTTTCCTCCAACTTGCAGTCTTTATGGGTTTAAACTTATTTCGTCATATAGATTCACATTTAGAATTATGGCAAAGTTTATTAAATTCTGACTATAAAAAAGCCGATCATACTATTAAATTTTATGATGAGTATTTAGCAGGTATGGATATGCCGGCAGAGTGTTACTTACAAACTATAGATGAAGTATTCTAACAATTTTCGTTAGCAACAGGTAAATTAGTTTCTGAGAAGCGTCCGATCGATTTAAAACATATTACTAAATGTGCTTTATTCGGTATTGAAGGGGAATTGGATGATATTGCAGCGGTAGGGCAAAACAAAAGGTGCTTTAAAACTTTGTTCAAATATACCTGAATCAATGCAAAGATACCATTGACAAAAAGGGGCAGGGCATTACGGGGTATTTAGCGGAAGTAAATTTAAACAGTTTATAGTGCCTATGATCAAAGATTTTATCTATGATTTTGATAAAACTAATTTCAAGCAATCTAAACTTAAAGCAGCATAAAAATAGTCATTACGAGCGGGCATTGCCTACGTGGATTGTTTTTTCCGTCATTGCAAGGAAATTACGTAAGTAATTGACGTAGCAATTCAGTAAAAAATGCTGATTTACAGCATTTTTTTGTTATTTTTTCTGGATTGCCACGCTTCTTTCAGTCGCTCGCAATGATGGGGTGGTATCCACGCAACAATACCTTGCTGGAGTTATAGCGCAGCCATACAACAAGATCATAATTAAAGGAGAAGGGTGGTAATCTAATATTCAACTCTTATTAGTCTTTTGAATTTCTTGTTGTTGCTGTTGTCTGTATTCTTCCGCTTTTTCTTCGATGTAATTAAAAAAGAAATAAGTAAAAGTTAAAAAACCGGTCAAAATAATACCAAATGTTATTAGTATTGCTTTAAGTTGCTTTCGTGAATCTTCTGCTTTTAACCTTGTCTCTTCTTCATCTATGTCTGCATCATTTTTGACTTCAGATATTATTGTTTGTTCTTCTGTAGTATTTGCCATGTTGTAACTCAACTAAAATGAACCGCTTTATTACTCAGTTGTTCCTATAACTTACAGATTTTTGAAGTTTATAAGATTAGCTATATTTGAATGATGAGGTTTAAACTCATAAAAATAGGATATATAAGCAATAACGCTATGTCAATAGCCTTGAATATTAGCGGTGTTCAACCAAGGTTATACATATTATGATAATTTGAGTCTCCTAACATTGAAGTATTTAAAGTATCGGAGTAAGCAGCTGATAATATAGCATTATCAAAAGTGATATTAAGCTGTCCTATATAGTCTTGAATAAAATTGTTAACAGTAGATTCAAAGTTTGTATATTTTTAGGATATGAATAAACAAACTGTGTACATTCTGTATTTCCTAATTTACTTCCAATCCATGTTAATAACATAGAGTTATATTCATCTTGGGGGTGTTACGATTAATTATTTCGTAAGTTTTAGCAAGAATATAACAAGCTTCGTTATTTCCCTTCATAGTTTCTAATTTTATTTCTTCAGAAGATAAAATATTATTTAGAAAAGCTTTTTCATATATTTCATAATTCGGTGATGAATCAGATTTTCCGTTAAAAAGAGCAGTAAATAGGATTTTAGCTTTCTCTAGATCATTCATTTTTGATTTATCGGCAACCAAAAGACCGTTTTCATAGTATCGATAATTATGAAATTGTCAAGACCTTAATTTATTATTAGAACTAATGAAAGAGTTTGTAGTATTGCTTGTTACTACATTTCCCTCGCAATAATTATCGTTTATATTCCGGTGTTTTACCTGTAATAAGGAATGCCAAGTACCAAGATCGTTCCAAGCAAAATCGGCTTTTATCATGACCATTCCCGAAATATATTCCATTATGGTATTGTCTATAGAAATTGCTGCGATTTCATTATAAGCCTCATTGTCTAGGGCCAAACTATTCTCATTTTTTACGGCAGTATTAAATGCTTTTTCTGCAATACAGAATAAATCAGGTTGAAGGTTCATTGCTAAGTTTAAGAAGAAGTTAACATCGTATACACAAATTCCTGAATTCCAAAAATATTCATTACTTTGAAAATGTTTGCTTGCTCTAATACAGGTTGTTCAATTAAATGATCAACTAGATACACATTGTCTGCAATTGATAATCCTGTGTTTATATAGCCATACTTGGTACTTATAACATTTATAGGAATATAGTGCAAATGCCGCATTCATTAACATAATGTAAAGCTTTATTTATAGTATTAAGATAATTTATATAATCTGCTATATGATGGTTTGAAGGTAGTAACACTACAATATCAAATCCTAGTGCTGTAGCCGATAATGTCGTAATCATGGCACAAACGGCAGTATTTTTTTGTAAAGGCTCGGTAATTAATGCTATTTCTACATCTATTTCTGCTGCTTGTTCTTTGGTGATTGATTCATATTTTTTGAAAGTAATAATAGTAGGTTGTCCTAAAAATTTATTTCGGTTTCATGTTTGCTGAAGTAAAGTTAGATCACTCAATATTTTTTTCCGTTACCTCCTGCCATAATCACCGGTTTTATTAGACTCCTTGCATAACCTCCTGCTAAAGGTAATTTGTATACCTTTGATATTTCAAGATTTGGTACGTTAAATTGCAGGATTTGTCTGTGCTCAGGTATTTTTATACGCTGTACAGGCTCACCACTTATTTGACTCCCAACTTCTGAAGTATCTGCGATATACGTCGATCCAATACTTGCATCCTCACTTACCTTTTTGTACGCTGCGGTGCTGCGTTTCATGTCTCCTTCAAATTCCTCTTTATAAGATAGGTTATGTAAGGAGTCTACTTCCATATACAACTATTAATTGAATTAAATAATACAGCGCTTTATAAATAGTTTTAAAAAATATGTCAAGTGCATTAACTAGTATTGGCAAGTTTTACAATAAAAAGTACTTCTGCCTGAATGCTTTATCTTGATAATAGTGCTAGAGCAGCTTAAACAACTTTGTCCCTCTCTACCGTAAACCTTAAGTTGCTTAGTAAAATAACCAGGTTTGTTATCGCCGTTTACAAAATCTTTAAGAGTAGTACCGCCGGCAGTTATAGCTTTAGTTAACACATCTCTAATCGCTTTAATTAAATTTTCTATTTCATCATCCCTTAAATCGTTACCTGATTTATCCGGATGAATTCTAGCTAAATGCAGACTTTCGGAAGCATAGATATTACCGACTCCGACTATAACTCTATTATCCATAATCAAGTTTTTTATTGGTATTTTTTTAGTTTGTAGCTTATCTTTTAGATATTCTAACGTCAATAAATCAGAAAAAGGCTCTATGCCTAAATCATTAAAAAATTCTTTTTCTAAGAGATCAGTCTTAAAACTATAAATCATACCGAATCGTCTAGTATCGTTGAAAATTAACTTTTCGCCGTTACTTAAATCAAAAATCACATGATCGTGTTTTTGAGTTTTATAATTAGCAGATTGCAGAGTAAATCTGCCGCTCATGCCTAGATGAACTATTAAAGAATAATCATTATTAAAATCTATAATTAAGTATTTTGCACGACGCCTAACATCCAGTATATTAGTATTTAAGATTTCTGTAGCTAAAAGCGGGGATAGCTTATAACGTAAATTATCTCTTTTTAACTCTACATTTTCTATAATAAGCCCGATTAGCTTATCTTTTAGAGAGTTTTTAAGAGTTTCTACTTCAGGAAGTTCCGGCATTTGATACTAATATTTATAATAAAAAACTATGAACCAAACAAATTTTGGCTTTAAAAAAGTAGACTACACTAAAAAACAAGGTTTAGTAAATAACGTTTTTTCTAATGTCGCTGATAAGTATGATTTAATGAATGACTTAATGAGTTTGGGATTACATCGCTTATGGAAAGATGAATTTATTAGGCAAATTCCAAATCTTAACTCTCATATATTAGATGTTGCTAGCGGTAGCGGTGATATTGCTTTAAAACTTGCTAAAAAAGCAAGGGATAGAGTTAATAATATCTCTTTAACTTTAAGTGATATTAATGAAGAAATGTTAAAGCAAGCTAAGAAAAAAGCAATAGATCTGAATTTATTTCAAAAGCTTAAATTTACTGTAGCAAGTGCTGAAGAACTACCGTTTCCGGATGATAGTTTTGATTATTATACTATAGCATTCGGTATTAGAAACGTACCTGATATAAATAAGGCTTTAAAGGAAGCATGTAGGGTTTTAAAGCCAATGGGTAAGTTTATATGTCTTGAGTTTTCAAAAGTAAAGGAAGGGTACATAAAAGATTTCTATAAATTCTACTCATTTAATATTATACCGAGTATTGGTCAAATGATAGCGGGTAATAAAGAGGCATATGAATATTTGGTTGAAAGTATAGATTTATTCCCCTCACAAGACGAGTTTAGAATAATGATTAAAGACGCCGGTTTTGAGGAGGTCGGTTATAAAAATCTAAGTGGCGGAATAGTTGCTATCCACAGTGCGTATACTCGATGAACTTCAAAAATTGGCTACGTCGTTCTACAAGATCTGCGGTACTTACGTATTAAGTATACGCGCCGCTCCTCGACTTGTGAACTCTTTACTCTTTTTGAAGTTGATCTTCGTATACTATTCTTTATTTTACTTCGGAGTATATAATAGATGATAAGTAATTTTTTTAATTTAATACGTATTTTTCGTATCATCAGTAAAAAGCAAATCTTAATTGATTCAAGAAGCCCTAAATATTGCAGGTTTATCGGTTATATATTAGCCTTATTTTTTGCTCCGGTCTCGTTAATAAAAAAATCACGGGAAGATTACGGCAAACGCTTAATAGATTGTTTAAGTGATCTTGGACCTATTTATATAAAATTTGGACAAACTCTTTCGACAAGAGCCGATTTAGTAGGAGCAGAGATAGCAGGTTATTTAAGGTTACTGCAAGATAAGCTACCTCCGTTTGATGGTGGGGTGGCGAGAAGGTTGATAACGTCATTGCGAGGAGATATGTATGTCGACGAAGCAATTTCAGCAAGCAAACAAAAGATTGCCACGCAGTCTATGACTGTGAGCCATAACGCCCTCCCTTTCTTACACCTCGACGATATCCCCATCGCTGCCGCATCCATTTCGCAGGTACATAAAGCACAACTTATAACCGGTGAATATGTTGCGGTAAAAATTTTGCGTCCGGGTATTCATAAAAAATATAACAGAGATATTAAGCTGCTATATTTTCTTGCAAAAATTATCTCAAAATTTTCTAAAGCAAAAAGGCTCAAACCGATTAAAGTAGTCGATAAATTTCATGAAACTATGAAATTTGAGCTTGATTTACGTTTAGAGGCAGCAGCAGCTTCTGAGCTTACGGATAATATGCGAAATGATATTAACGTGATAATTCCTAAAATATATTGGGATTTAACATCAGAAAATATACTAACCACCGAGTGGTTAGACGGCACTTCTATATATGATACTTTGCTACTAAAGGAAATGGGGTTAGAGCCTTCAAAAATATCTCAGGATTTTGCCGTAATGTTTTTCAATCAAGCCTATAGAGACGGATTTTTTCATGCTGATTTACATGCAGGGAATATTTTAGTGAATAAGCAAGGTAAAATAATTTTACTTGATTTCGGTATTATGGGCAGACTTAAAGAAAAAGATCGTTTAGCCGTTGCCGAAAGTCTATTTGGCTTTTTAAGGCGTGATTATAAATTAGTTGCTAAAGTACATTTAAGAGCCGGCTATATCCCATCAAATACCGATTTAGCTTTATTCGCTCAAAGTTGTAGAGCAGTTACCGAGCCTATAGTAGGGACGCCCATAAAAAATATTTCCATAGGTAAGCTGCTTGCACATTTATTTAAAATCACGGAAGATTTCGGCATGGAAGTACAACCGGAGTTGTTGCTATTGCAAAAGACTTTAATAATGGTGGAAGGGATAGGCAGACAGTTAGACGGTAATGTTAATATGTGGCAGCTCGCCGAACCTTGGATTAAAAAATGGGCCGTGAAAAATCTAAGCCCTGAAGCGAAGTTGTTACGATTGGTAAAGCATGACCTAGATAGTCTAGGGGATATTATTTGACATATAAAAAATTAGCCTTATATATTAAGAAATTTTTTATTATGAAACTAAAAGATTTATTTATTAAATATCCTATTACTACTCCTTTTTTGATTGATTGTAAAAATGATAAATTAGTATTTCCTTCAGATAAAGAACAAAAATATATAAAAGAGACCTAAAAGAAAAAATAGGAGAGGAAGAGTTTGAAAAATTAACGGCTTTAGATAAAATTGTTTAATACCCCGAAAACTTAGAAAATATAGCTTTAGTAAGTATAGAAAGACATCTCGATAAATCATTTATAGTAGCGAAATTGCTTAATGATGTACAACGTGAATATTATAAATCCATATAGATCCCGATAATAATATTAAATCGATTTTGCATTTCTCAGAAATATATTTTATCGGTGATGTAGGGTGAATGCCGGCTGAAGTTTTAAAACGCGAGTATAATGTTGGTACTATACAGCAAAAATCTTTACCGAAAATCATGGAATTATGGCCTGACCCTTACTATTACAACTGGATTCAGAAAAATAAAGAGTATAACAACCCGGATATAGATCCTCAGGTAATGGAGAATATTGTTTTATTGTGTGGAGAGGTTAGTATGGATTTACCGGTAAATGAAAAATTATAGTAAAAAACCATTGCAAGATAACCATGACTTTTAAAATGAACAAAAATTAAATTTTATAAATCTTTAAATTATATAAAGGTATTTAAATGTCTAAAAGCCAAGAGCAAGAGCAGGAATCCATTGATAATATAAGGCAACAGTTTGATAAAGAATATAAAAATCTTTCGTGGGTTCAAGTTGGATATTTAGCTCTTGGAGCTGACACAGGTAACAAAAAATATGATGAGTTAAATAAACGATATCTAGATCTTAATAAGGATAATTTAGATATAATACAAAGTGTTATCCAAGCAGTCGGGAATGTTTCTAGTGCATTGCAGTTTACCTGGGAGGCTTCTCAAGTTTTACCTGATCTTGCATTGGAGCTTAATAACGTCAGAAAAGCGAGCAGTGCTACCACTAGTGCAGGTTCTATTGACGCTGGTTGCAAGATGATAGCAGATGCAGCATATAAAAAAATATGCTTCTGTTTTACATTCCGAAACTATATCTAATAGTTCAAAAGAAACTCTTTTACAGTCTAAAGTTATCTCATATCTTCTCACGCCTATTTTAAATAAGAGGCTTAGCAAAATAACAAAAAACTTTCAAATTTCCGAAATAGAAAAAATAAATGTATTAGACAAAATAAGTCCTAAATTTATCAGAGAATTATCTACACTAGGAGTAGATTAATATCTAAAGCACTAGAAAGCGATTTAAAACCAAAAGTACAAGAAATATATAAGAATATTAAACAAAAAAACGCGTCATCTCAAGGTGCTATATTAAAAATATACATGACATTTAAAGCACAAAAAATCGCTAAACCTGAATTAATTGCAAATACAGTAGCACTACTTGTAAATTCTAGCGAAAAATTCATTGCAAGTACTCCTTCAGCTATAAAAGCTTATAGTCAGCTTAAAGCAAATCAGCGTTGGACTAAAATTAACCTAAATATGGAAGGGTGAGATACTGAAACTAAAAAAGAGTTATTAAAAGGCAAAAAACCTCAAATAGTAGAGTTAGTTGAAAATGCCAAAAAAATTATTGATAATTTATCTCCTGTTTTAGAAAAAAATTACCGCGATATTTAGATAGTAATAAACAGGATATATTAGATGTTTTAAAATATCCTAAAGTAACGGAAAGAATAGAATCACAAGGGAAAGATCCGGAGTTTATACATAAGGCATTAGATGCATCTACGTCTTTTTTAAAAGATGCTCTGCCGTCAATTACTAAACTTGCAAGTCTCGCTCTTCCCGATAGCGATAAAGTTGCTGATATAATACAAAAATTTCAGTTAATTAAGCCACTTCCAAAGGAAGAGAAATCAAAAGAAGAAAAGGTAAAAGAGGTAAAGGAATTGATTAGTCCTGTGATACAAATTAAAAACCATAATCCGGAAATAAGAAAAATAATTGAAAAAGACCTTCCTGAACTATTAACAAAACATGCAAGTAGTTTAGGACCGGTTGTAGATGAGTTTTGAAATAAAACCCCTAAGGGTCAAAAATTAAAATTAGACGGTGAAAAATTAGTAAAGATAGCCGGTAAGTACATGCACCTGAATTAATGCAAATTGCCGATAAATTTAGCAAACATGAATACGGTAAAATTATTATTGCTGGCGTTAAAATTATTATCAGATCCACAAGTGCTAGGAGTAGTAGCAGAAACTATAGTTAATTTAGGAAAAAGTAAATTTAGTAAAGCTAAAGAAGCGGTAGGACCGCATACAAGTAAGGTATTAGAAGAAAGACAAAGAGAGATAGGAAAATCCGGTAGAGGAGCCTAACTCCTATGCACTTTTAATAGAATAATCATAATTATGGCTCTTTTTAGTTGGAAATGATCTGAAATATGCATAACTATTCCTTCAAAAATCTTATTAATTTTCGCTTAAAAAGATCTAATAATTATAATCATTAATCAAAAGTGCACAGGACCTAGAAACATCTTGCTATTATTTGATTAAAATTATATTGTAAATTCAAAGTGTCATTATGAAATTACAAGGATGATAGACAGAAATTATTAGTTAACACATATCACAGATGCCCTTGAGATATTCCCTATTTGTGTCATGCTTGGTCCAAGGCAATGTGGTAAAACTACTTTAGCTCACGCTTATATTAAACAGCTTAAAGAAGATGAAAAGAGCTACTTTTTTGACCTTGAGGATCAATCTCACTTAGATCAATTTAAGAATCTTAAAACAACTCTTGAGCCTTTAAACGGTTTAATAGTAATTGATGAAATTCAAAGACAACCTGAAATTTTTCCTTATTTAAGAGTTCTTGCTGACTATTCAAACAAAAAATTTTTAATATTAGGTAGTGCTTCTGGAGCATTATTGCGACAATCTTCAGAATCATTAGCCGGCCGTATTGAATTGAATATACGGAGCTTACTCCGTTCAATTTAATAGAGATAAATGATTTTAGCGAGTTATGGTTAAGAGGTGGTTTTCCTAAATCATATTTAGCAAAAAATTATGTCCAAAGTCTTAGATGGCGTAATAGCTACATCACTAGTTTTATCGAGCGTGATTTGCCTAGTTTAGGAATATCTCTTAATGCACATGTAATGAGGCAGTTATGGATGATGCTTACTCATAATCATGGGCAATTATTAAATTATAGCAAGCTTGGAAGGTCGCTCGGTTTAACGGATATGACTATAAAACGTTATACTAAAATATTAGAGCAAACTTTTATGATTCGGCTATTAAAACCTTGGTATGAAAATATCTCAAAACGTCAAGTGAAAGCACCAAAAGTCTATATACGAGATAGCGGAATACTACATGCATTATTAGGGATTCACGAACATGATTGGTATGTTCATCCAAAACGCGGTCTTTTATTTTAAGGGTTTGTAATAGAGGAGTTAATACGTAAATTTAAAACGGATGCAGAGTATTTTTTTTGGCGAACGCAAACAGGAATTAGATTTATTAATTATTAAGAATGGTAAGCAATACGGCTTTGAAGTAAAAAATGCTGATGCTCCTAGTATTACTAAATCAATGCATACCATTCTTGCCGATTTGCAGTTAGAACATTTATATATTGTTACTGCCGGGAATAATACATATAAAAAAACAGAAAAATAAGTGTAGTTGGAATAGCGAACTTATCTAATTTACAGTTTGGTTAAAGTATATAAGTTACCATATTTCATTACCTTTAGTCTTATCATTACTTAATAAATTCATGATGACAATTAGAATCAGTAATATTATCTAGTAATATATCTAATTCAGATTTTTCGGTGCTAATAACTAAACTGTTATTAATTAATTTTAAACTACACATACGGGTTTTTAGTTTTTACGTAAGTGAATCTAATAGGAACGCCCGGCATGTCAAAAGCCTCACGCATATTATTTACTAAATACCTAGTATAGCTATCGGTAATTTTTTCCGGATTATTGGAGAATAGCTTGAAAGTAGGGGGGCGGGTTTTTGTTTGAGTCATATATTTTACACGCACTCTTCTGCCTCCTTTTTGTAAAGGCAGCAGATGTGCTTCCGTAGTAAAATTAAGCCATTCATTTAATTTGCTAGTAGTTATTTTCTTATTCCAAATTTTATAAATTTTAAGACAAGCATCTAGCACTTGTTCAATATTTTGTTTATTTATTGCTGAAATGAATAGAACGGGGATACCTTTAACTTGAGGCAGATGAGTATTTATTTGATAATAAAATTCTTCCTGAAATGCTTCTTTTTCGGATTCTTTAACTAAATCCCATTTATTCACTACTATAACTATACTTCTTCCTTCATTTACCACATGGCTTGCAATATTTAAATCTTGCTGTTTTAAAGGAGCTAAAGCATCAATCATTAAGATTACGGTATTAGCCAATTTAATACTGTTAATAGTATCCGATGCCGATAATTTTTCTAAAGACTCTGTAATAGTAGATTTCTTGCGGAGTCCTGCCGTATCAATCAATTTAATATGATTATTTTTATATTGCCAATCAATTTCAATTGATTCACGAGTAATGCCGGCTTCAGGACCGGTTAATAATCTTTCATCATTAATAAGAGCGTTTATAAAAGTAGATTTTCCTGCGTTAGGTCTGCCACTAACTACTATCTGCAAACAATCTCCTTTAATTGGATCGGCTATATTTGTCTCGATTGATTCTTCTTCAGGTAACTTGGCAATAATTTCGTCATATAAATCAATTAAGCCTGTGCCATGTTCGGCAGAGATAGCTATCATACTATCAAACCCTAATTTATAGTACTCTTTATCAAAATCAAAAGCTTTCTCGCATTTATTAACTACCAATATAGTAGGCTTATTATATTTTCTAACAAAACTACTAAGTAGCTTATCATCAGGTAATATTCCGCTTCTAGCGTCAACCATAAAGCAAATTAAATCTGCCTCTAAAATTGCTTTAGTAGTTTGCTCAATTAACCGCTCTCCCATACTATTAGGATTCTCGTCAAGTCCTGGGGTATCAATTAACAAAAATTCAAAAGAGCCGATTTTGCCGTCTGTATATTTGCGATCTCTAGTGACGCCTGGCAAATCGTGAACGATAGCTTTTTTACGTATGCTTAATCTATTGAAAAGGGTTGATTTGCCTACATTCGGACGGCCAACTAAAGTAATGATTTGCTTAGTCATTATTTAATATATTATTATGGTTAAGAGAACTAATAATGCCCCGATAAAACCTACTATATTTGCTATTATAATAGGTGTATTTTTTATTAATATGCCGTATATAAGCCAACTACAAAGAGCAATAGCACTTATAGTAAAGGCGGGCATAGACACAGAAGCCGAAGATTGGCAGGTGAAAATCTTATGAGCCTGTACATAGAACATAAAATTGCCGATTGTACCGACAATCGTCATATATTTTTCATAAAATGTCATGAATTTTGGAGACATATATTTATTTTTAAAAAGTGGTCTATGTCATTCCTGCGTAGGCGGGAATCCATTAAAATCATATAAAAACTTGTTTTTATATGGTTATTTTATCAAATTATGTAACTCCTATATCAATATTAAAGCTATTTTTTTGGACTCCCGCCTACGCGGGAATGACATACGGCACCCTAAGATAGCAACATTCCACATTGACTATCCCTTAAAACTAGCAATTACCGGTATATGATCTGAAGGTTTTTCTTGAGTCCTTAAATTATAATCCATATAGCAATTTTCTAAATAGTCAATAGTATTATTACAACCAAGAATCATATCAATCCTCATACCTTTATTTTGTTCAAAACATCTGGCTCTATAATCCCACCATGAAAATTCTTGTTTACTCGGATGCATTAATCTGTATAAATCCTCAAATCCGGAATTTAGAATAGTGCGTAATTTTTTTTGTTCAACCTCAGTAAAACAAGTAGTGTCAGCCAGTAGCTTAGGTGAATATACGTCTATATCGAACGGTGCAATATTGAAATCACCGCCTATGATAGTTTTTTCGTCAAAAGATTTTTTAGTTGATAGATAATTGATAAAATTATCATAAAATGCTAGTTTTGCTACAAATTTATCGCTACCGACAAATGAACCGTTAGGAGCATAGAGCGAGATTATATTACAAAACCCTATAGGTAATGATAATTTTATTTCTAAGAATCTTGCTTGATCACTACAGTAATTATTCGGAAAATCCTTAATTATTTCATCGACAGGAAATTTTGAAATTATAGCAACGCCGTTATATGATTTTTGTCCGTGAACATAAGAATTATAAGGTAGATCGGATAATGCATCAAAAGGAAATTTTGCGGTTTCGCATTTTATTTCTTGCAATAATAAAATATCCGGATTTTCTTTAGATAAAAAATTACGCAATAAATTAAGTCTTGTTTTTATGGAATTAACATTCCAAGTAGCTATTTTCATGTTTGTTTTGCTATATCTTCTAATTTTGTATTACGGAATCGCCACTCAAGAAAACCAAAATGATAAACTAAGAGACTAGTAATAAAGGCTCTGGCAATTACTATACTCATTGAATAATTTTATTGTATGATAACTTGGATTACTACTGTACATATCTAATAATATGCTCAAAGCTATAGCCCATAAATACAGTGATTGCAATACTCACTCCTCTTGGTGTCCTCTTAATTGAATTTTCTTTCATAATAAAATCTCGTAATATTGTATCGCAATTAGCTGTAATGAAAGCAAAAAACGGTCTCCAAAAACTTAGAGGCTCAATTTTGTGAATAATAACAATTGCAACTCTTCTCAGTAGTATAAGTAGCTCCTGCTGTCATGTCGGCATTGCCGCTTTGAATATCTAACTTGATACCAGCTATCTTGATTGTACTCAATATTGATACCTATTTTTGCAGCAATAGCGTTCATTAATTCTATATCCATACCGGAAACGGTAGTATTACCGTTTGAAGCAGCAATTAAGTATTGATAAGGCTCATTTACATACCATGCATTTATCAAAGTTTTTTTATCAGCTATCCCTTCGCATTCTAAAATTGCTTGTTGTTCGTTCGTGCCTATGCTTAAAGCATACAAATTTTTAGAAATGAGAAATATAAAACCAAAGCCTTTAAGCACGAACTACTTTAATTTCACCGTCAGAAAATTTAATATTAAAAATTTTTTCATTCGCAGCAGTAATTTTAGAAGATAAAAAATTACCCGTTTCTCCTTTAACTATAGCAAAACCTCGTTTTAATACGTTGTGATAATCAAGGCTTGCAAGTAACGTACTATTTAATTCTAATTTATACTCAAAGTTTTTCAAAGTATTATTTGCCGATTTTGATAGATAAGCTGTTTGATGTGTTAATTCTAATGTTTTGTAATTGATTATTTTAGCAGGGTTAACTCTTTCTTTAGAAAAAGATTTTATCTTTGTTTCTTGTAGTTCAATAAAGCACGGTAAAGCATCTAGTAAATTAAAACTGGTTTCGTCCAGTAATTGCTGCCTATTATTTATATAGTGAGAGAGATATCTGTGTATTTTATTGTAATTTACTATATTTTGTTCGTGATATTTAATTAACCGGCTAGTATTATTCAATAATATTTTTTCATAAGATTGTAGCGTATTATTTAAAATAGAGCGTACCGGTACAGCAAATTCTGCGGCAGCAGTCGGTGTTGGAGCTCTTTTATCGGCTGCTAAATCTATTAAAGTATAATCCACTTCATGACCTACTGCGGAAATAATAGGAATTTTTGAGTTATAGGCAGCACGTACTAATATCTCATCGTTAAATGACCAAAGATCTTCTATAGAACCGCCACCTCTAGCAACGATTATAACACGTGGTTTATTTACCTCTTCTAAATTGTTAAATCCTTCAATTGCTTCAGCAATTTCATTGCCAGAATTTTCGCCTTGTACGCTAACCGGCCATATTATTATCCGAGTCGGAAAACGTTCGCGAATACGATGAATAATATCTTTAATAACAGCACCGGTTATTGAAGTGATAACGCCTATTTTATCAGGTAAAAAGGGTATAGGAATACGTATTTTATTAAATAAGCCTTCTTTCTCGAGCCTTGCTTTACGCTCATTTAGAATTTGCAGCATAGCTCCAAGTCCTGTGGGTTGCAAATTATCTACCGATAATTGATAACGTGAATTACCTGCATAACTTGAGAGTTTACCGCTAATTACTACTTCCATGCCGTCATTTAAAGGAAATTTGATTTTAGCAAGAATAGGACGCCAGCAAGTACAGGCTAAAATGGCGGTATTTTCTTTTAAGTTAAAATAAGCATGACCTGAGGTTGCTATTTTTAAGCCTGAAATTTCGCCTTTTACCTTAATATGGCCAAAATTATTTTCTAATAGCTCTTTGATTTTATTAGAAATCTCACTAACTGAAAACTCTTTGGTTGCTTGATGTGCAATGAAACTGTCTAGCATTTTATTAGTATTTGGTGTTTTGCGCTGAGGGTAACACATTATTCGTCATTACGAGGAGAAACTATAAGTTTTGACGAAGCAATCTCAGGAGTTTATCCTACTTTATGAGATGGCCACGTCGATGCTATGCATCTCCTCGCAATGATGATTATCCTCTCCATAGAATAACCTTGTACTACAAAAGAGCAAGCAAAATTTTTTATTATTTGATATATTGCTAATAGCTTGCTATTATTTTTTACTATTAAAATATATTTATTACATATAAATGCTACTGCGAATAATATGTTTGCTTATTATCATAATATTTTCTTTGGTAAGTTTTGCCGCTCTTTCTAAGAATGGTCAAAATATTAAAATAAGCAATATTATAGCTGACTTCGTAGAGTATAATGAACATCAGGATTTGATATATGCTAAAGGTAATATAAGAATTATCACGGATGAGTATTTATTAACGGCAGATAATTTACTTTATGATATAGAAAATGATATTTTATGGGCAGAAGGTAATATCCGAATTAAGGATAAACAAAATCGGATAATAGAGGGAGACAAAGCGGTTTTAAAAGATGAATTTAAGAAAGGTATCATATCGGAATTCATTGTGCTTTCCGGTGATAATAATCTTTTAATTGCTAAACTTGCCGAAAGAATAGATGAAAATAATCTTAAGCTGCACCATGCCGAGTTTACCCCTTGTGATGTTACTTGTAATAGAAACCCTATTTGGCAAATTGCTGCTAAGGATACTTATATTCATTCCGCAGAGCATAGAGTAGTTTATAAAAACGTGTTTTTTGAAGTATACGGTGTACCGATTTGTTACTTACCGTATTTTTTCCATCCGACTCATACGGCCCCTGCAACTTCTGGATTATTGGTACCTGACGTCAAAAATAAAGGGTTTGGCATCCCCCTATATCTAAGTGCAAAACCTAATATCGATTTTACTCTCACTCCAAGAATTTTTAGTAAATATCAAACTTATGAGCTAGAAGCACGTTATCGCCTGAATGATACCGATAATATGAATTTTCAAGTTAGTTATGGTAAATTACCGTATTTTCTAGAAAAAGATGGAAGTGTAGTGAAAAATAAAAAAGTTTCTTCTTATCATTATATAGCAAGCGGTAATTTTATTAGTACCGATAAAGTTTATGATTACGGTTTCAGGGTGGAGCGTACATCGGATAAAGCTTATTTAAAAAATTATTATAATAACTACGCTTCATATTTAACTTCTAAAATATTATTAAATAAAATTCATGAGGTTGATTATTTTTCGGCGGAAGGATTAAGTTTTCAAGGCTTAGGTAGTAATGATCCTAAATATACCGATCCTCTAGTATTACCAAAAATCAATACAAAAAACGTGATAAATTTGAATGGTAATGACAACAGCCATATAGTTGTTGAAAATCATACGTTAATGTACAAAGAAAGAATAGGAAAACAAGTTGCTAGAACCTCTTTGCAACTATCCTTTATGCATAATGTGCTGACTGCTTCAGGACAAATTTTGGATTTTGCTGCTAAAGATAGAGGCGATTTTTATCTTGCTAGGCGGGCTTATGTAGATAAGCCGAGAGAAAGTAAATCATTTCAAAGGCATATACCGGAATTGCAAACTGTATGGCGTTATCCGTTAGTAGGCAATATAACAAAAACGATAAATTTACTTATTGAGCCGGTAGTTTCTTTTACTATGGGACGTAAACTCTCTAAGAAAGATAAAAATTGTGTTATAATTGATCCTGCTAAATATGAATTATCCGAAAAAAATATCTTTTTATCCAACCGTTATAGCGGTATTGATTGCCATGATTTCGGTAATAGATTAAGTTACGGCTTAAATACTAGTATTGCTAAAGAAGAAAATTATTTAAAATTATTTTTAGGACACTCCCGTAATACAAGATATAGTATAAATTTGCCAGCTGATGATAAGGAAAATGTAGGGCAGATACTAGGTAATCTTTCTAATCATTTAGAAGTGTTTTATAGCTTTCGGAAAGATAGATATTTCAGACCTATTAGGGATGAAGTGGGAGGAAATGTTAACTATGATAAGATTAACTGTCTAGGTAGTTTTATTCAGCTTACCAATCTTAACAAATATTATTCCGTAGAAAGTATAAAGGTTTCAAATAATAGAGTACGACAATTTTATGGAGACATAAATTATCAGCTAGCGGAAAATTGGACTATAGGCTTTGGTGCACGCATTGATCTCTCTAGACGATCTCCAAATTTACTTACGCGAACTATTAGGATGACATATGCTAAAGATTGTGTTAGAATTACTGCAAAGATTTATTCCGATTATCTAGCCGATGGAAGTAGAGGAATCAAAAAGACTACCTCTTCGCCGACTATTTCTATCGGTTTAAAAGTTTTAAACATGTGAGTATACTCGTTTTATTTGAAAAATTGGCTATGTCGTCTTATAAGTTCTGCGGTGCTCACGTACTAAATGTACGCTCCGCTCCTTGACTTATAGACTCCTTGCTCTTTGCCAAATAAAACTTCGTCTACTTACTGGTCACTTATTCAGAGTATCACATGAGAAAATTATTATTAATCATTACCGTTTTTTTTACTTTTAATGTAGCACAAGCATCATTACCGAATATAGTAGCATCCGTAAATGATGAACCTATTACTCTTAATGAGTTCCGTGCTAGAAAAAAAATGATTATGGCACTAAATAATGTTGCAAGTCTAACGCCTGCTCAAGATAAGCAGCTAAGTGACTTAGCACTTAAGAGCTTAATTGACGAATCTTTGCTTTTTCAATATGCAGGAGATAGAGAAATTCCGCAAGAAGAGATAGAGAACGCTATTAAGTCTATTGAAGATCGTAATAAAATGCCTCACGGTTCTCTTCTTCAGTATCTAAAAAGCAGATCGGTTAATCCTGATAGTTTTATTTCCCAAATTAAATCCGAGTTGATTAAAATGAATATTTTATCAAGTCTATCAAGATCGGTACAAGTAAGTAATAAAGAAATAGATGTTGCAATTTTATCTAGCGATCAAAAAGACGTAGAAATTTCAATGCAAGTATTTACATCTAAAGATGGTGGCAATAAAGCGTTTACGCAGATGAATAATTTGAAAAATCGACTAAAAAAATGTGCGGATGTTAAAAAATCGCTTTATGATAATTTTGCTACTATGCAAATTATTACCGATAAGCTTAGCAAGATAGAAGGCGTAAAACAAACTATTGTACAGGACTTAACTCCTGATAAAGCAAGTAATGTTTTTGAAGTAAATAACAAATTTGAAATAACATTAGTGTGCAGCAAAAAAATCTTAAATGTTAATGAAGATGAAAATCATTATGTAGTAAATTTCCTAACCAATAAAAAGATTTCGCAAAAAGCACAAAAAATGTTTGAAAATATGCGTAAGAAAGCAGCTATAAAAATAATGCTGCCGTCTTAGTATGTGTTATTCTATGTCATTCCCGCGTAGGCAGGAATCCAGAAAATAACCTTGATTATTAATACAGAATTATATTTGATAAAAACAAACATATAAAAACAAGTTTTTATATGTTTTACTGGATTCCCGTTTTCACGGGAATGACATACCCTATGCTCCCTTCAATTGCAAAACACGCAGCTTTACATCAAGTTAATCCTCTTAAAAAGCATGGACAAAATTTTATTTTTGACAGTAGTCTATGTGATAAAATCGTACGTGCAAGTAACCTGGCAGAAAATAGCCGAGTATTAGAAATAGGGCCCGGCACAGGAGGGTTAACTAGGTCAATATTGCAGAAAAATCCTGAATCCTTAACTGTTATAGAAACAGATGAGAGATGCCTCCCGCTCCTTAATGAGATTAAAGAATATTATCCTAATCTAAATATTATTAAACAAGATGCTCTTAAAATAAATTTAACCGATTTAAGCGGTGATATAGTCAATTCAGTTGGATTTGCATACAAGAAGCGAGAAGCGAAGCCTATAACTAATAGGAGAGCGAACGATATAGGCGAGTCTAAATTAATTGACTATAAAGTAACTATAATCTCTAATTTACCGTACCATATAGGTACTGAGTTAGTGATTAGATGGCTGAAAGAAGCACGGCTAATTACTAGTATGACGCTAATGTTGCAAAAGGAAGTAGTAGAACGTATGTGTGCTATACCCTCAACTAAAGCATATGGCAGGTTATCGGTAATATGTCAGTTAATAGCTAAAGTGGAAAAGTGCTTTGACGTAGCGCCAACTGCTTTCTATCCACCTCCTAAAGTATATTCTGCGATAGTTAAACTAATACCTTTAGAAAATCCGCTGTCTATTGCTCTGATAAATAAAGTTGAGCAAATAACAAAGCTTGCTTTTGCAGGACGACGGAAAATGATCAAATCATCACTGAAAAATCTTGTACCTAATATACATGAAGTATTAACTCAGTTGAAAATCAATGATAATTATCGCGCTGAAAATCTTGCCCCTCAAGATTATTTGAGAATTGCTGAAATATTATAGCTTGCATCATTCAGCTTTATCTAACTTTTTTGCTTCTGCTTCTTGCTGTAGTTTCTATTCTGCTGCTTTTTCATCTATATAGTTAAAAAAGAAAGAACAGAAAGTTAAAAAACTAGTCACAACTATGCATTTTGAGCTTTGAATTTCTTTTCTTCCTCTTCATCAATATAAGACTCAGAGGTTAAAATTTCTTCTTTATATTTTAACTCTCTAAAATTAGCTTATATATTAATGATAGAGTTTAATTATCATGTGAGAGAAGTAATTTATAAGGGGGGAATAAGTCAATAATTATATATTTAATAAACCTAGCTTACTCAAAAATAGGGCTTTTTCTATTTACTAGGTAAATACAATTTAGTTCTTGAGTCTTATAATAAAGCAATTGAACTTGATCCTACAAATTCTAAAGCACAATATAATAAACAACATTTATTAAAGCGTATGTATTATTAAGTAAAAAACGCTGCAAAGCTTTTACTTATTGCCTTTTCAATCTATTCTGTTTGCTAGATTTCTTTAGTCTAAAATAAGCAAAGCAGCGATGCTATTCGTCTATTGTAATTTGCTTGATTTCGACAATTGTCTTATATACAAATGTTCAGCCAAAGTCAACATATTAAATAGCATTGGTTTGGTGGTTAGTTTTTTGTGGCAATCTCTAAATCAGTTTCACTCATTAATATCTAGTTGCGATGTGAATTAATACATTAGGGTCACAGCTACGCATTAATTTCGGTTATCACTACAGGTTTCCTTGATATCAACAGTCTCAAGTGCCTATAAGATATTTAAAAGTTCCAGCGTGAGTGAAAAAAGACGTTTAGTAAATTTAATATTTGGGAACTTAATATTGAAACCTGAAAAGCTTGATTTTATGCTGTGTTCGCTGTTTGATACATTAGTGAATTTGTCTAAAAATGGCGAATGGTACCCGCGGCCGGACTTGAACCGGCAAGAGCTTACGCTCCACGGATTTTAAGTCCGTTATGTCTACCATTCCATCACGCGGGCAGCTGTGGATATTAAGGTTGCATTTGCTAAGTGGACAGATTAATAAAAAAAATACGAAAAAGCAAGTACTTTTATCGTTAATATATTAGTCTGATATGAAAAAGTTATTAAACACATTTAAAATCGTTAGTTTACTCATTAATTTATTAGATAATTAACTTAAATAGTGACAAAATAGTAATAATATGATAGATTAGTTTCAGGAAGTCATACTTTCTCTTGCATGTTATTGACATGTTTATTGACAAATGCCGCAAGGTAAGGTAGTTTTACATAATGAATTTTACCGGCTCTTATATTTAAGTAAGGCTTAAAGTAAAATTTAAGTTTTAGTTATTATAAGCGTGTGTTAAGTTCAAATAAGTAATTTCTATCTAATAAAGGTTTTTATGGCTACAAATATAGTAGGTAAAGTTAAGTGGTATAATTCTACAAAGAATTTTGGATTTATTGAACAGGACAATGGCGGCAAAGATGTGTTTGTACACAAATCAGCTGTAGACGCAGCAGGTTTACATAGCCTTGAAGAAGGACAAGATGTAGTTTTTGATCTTGAAGAAAAGCAAGGAAAAGCCTATGCTGTTAACCTCAGAATGAAATAAATTTATAATACCAAAAGCAGCTATCCACAATTGTTTATAATTTAGGGTAGCCTAGTCATCTTTATCAAAATAGTAAATATTTTGTTTTGTCTTATAATAACCTATATAATTTTAAGTATAATAAATTATTTTTACTAAAGGGCATGAAAATGCCCTAAATCTAATAATATTATTCTGGCTTGAATAAGATTCTAAAATAGTTTCATTATTCATTATCGTTTTATATATTTAGTGGGTGTTTTGTAATCTAGCTTAAGCATATTTTTTGATTCAGGATAATTATATAAGTCGTTATTTTAATTTACTATAACTTATTTTTTATACAATAGACCTATTGCATAACTTATCTTATAAAGGGAATAAGAACTGCTACTCTACGCAGCGTACATAGTTAAGTATGTAAGGATGAGAGAGCAGCGTCGATGTCTCATATATCTTTAAGAAATGAGTTATGTTAAGAGGTCTAATCAATAATGTGCATATTTTGATTTAAAACTATATTGGATTATATAATGAAAAATTTTAATTTATCTGAAGAATTAATTATTGCTCTCGAGACAATGAATATAACTGAGCCAACTGAAATACAAAAGCAATCGATTCCGGTTGCAATGGCGGGATCGGACATACTCGCTTCTAGCCAAACAGGTTCAGGCAAAACTCTTGCTTATTTATTGCCGTTAATTGATTCATTTATTAAAAATAAAACTACTGCTTTAATTCTTGTGCCGACTAGAGAATTAGCAACGCAAATACACAGTACTTTAAATAAAGTAACTACATCCTATAAAATTAATAGTGCAGTTTTGATAGGCGGTGAACCGATGCCTAAACAATTTATGCAATTAAAAAAGAATCCAAAAGTGATTATCGGTACGCCGGGGCGTATTATCGATCACTTAAATAGGGGAAGTCTAAAAATTGATCGTATAGGCATAACCGTACTTGACGAAATGGATAGAATGCTTGATATGGGGATGAAAGAACAATTAGAAGAAATCAATAAATTTTTACCGGAAAAAAGACAAGTTTTAATGTTTTCCGCTACTATGCCAAAACATATTATTGCTGTTTCTCAAAAATATCTAAACAATCCGGTACGTATTACGGTAGGTGCTACTAATAAAGCAGCTGCAGAAATAAAACAGGAATCAATGCATGTTTCTGATAAAGAAAAATTTAGTGCATTAACTAAACAACTTGGTAATAGGGAAGGATCGGTCATTATTTTTGTGAAGACTAAACGCTCTGCCGATCAATTAGCTAAAATGTTAAAATATGAAAATCATACAGCAGAAGCGATACACGGTGATTTAAGTCAGCGTCAACGTGAAAGAGTAATTTTATCATTTCGTAAGTCAAACCATAGAATAATGGTAGCAACTGATGTAGCAGCTCGTGGGCTTGATATTCCTCATACACAGCATGTTATTAATTATGATTTACCTATGTGTCCTGAAGATTATTTACATAGGATAGGTAGAACGGGTAGAGCAGGGGCTACCGGACATGCGTTGTCTTTTATTTCTCCTGATGATGTTATTAGATGGCGTGCAATCGATCGTTTAGTAAATAAAGGAGAATCTACGCCACGTAGTGAGTTTAGAAGTGATAAAAATAATCGTAAAAGATCATTCGGTAAAAGAGCTGGCGGTGACGGTAAAAAGTTTAATGCTTTTGATAGTAGCCGTAAAAGAACCTTTGATGGTAACAGCTACGGTAATAAAAGAAAGAAAGTATCGTAGTTTAGGTTTACGTTATTTATATCATTGCGAGGAAATTACATAAGTAATGGACGCAGCAATCTCAAGAGTTTATTATTATTTCATGAGATTGTCACGTAGCCTTATGGCTGCTCATGACGATTAGATATCCATGCGGGCGATGCCTTTGCAGGAATGACAACCGTATATTTTAAAGGAGGATAAATTCATAAGTTTAAATTTTTCACGATTTCAATATATATCTAATATTTTCTTTATATTAATAATTTCTTTTCCTGGAGGTTTAATTTATTTACTTACCGGTTCAACTCTTTCTTTTTGGCTTCGAGAATCCGGTTTTGATAAAATCACTATCGGGCTTTTTAGTTTAGTGAATTTTATTCATATATTTAAATTTTTATGGGGTCCTTTGCTTGAAAAAGTAAGTTTTGCTCCTTTAAGTAAGCGGGGATATAAATATTGTTTAATTATTGCTTTGGTTAGTTGTATTTTTTGTGTATATATTCTAACAAATTTTAACCCTAACACTCATTTTATACCATTTGCTTTATGCTTAGTAGCTGTGGCATTTTTTTCGTCCATTTATGATATGTTACTTCAATCATCACAGATGTTACTGATTACAAATAAAAATTGGGGCATAAGTGAGGCAGCTTGTACTACAGGCTTTAGAATAGGTATACTTATAGCAGGTTCAGGAGCGTTATATTTATCTACTATCATATCCTGGCAAGATGTGTATCGTGCTATGGCAATTTTATGTATACCATCATTACTATTAATTATAATCTATCCGCTTAAATTTAAAGATAAGATAATTATTAATGATTTTGATAGATTTTGGCATGCTTTTTATGATTTTGTCAAGAAACCTAAATGGCTAATAATTGTTAGTTTTATGCTTCTATATCGTCTTCAAGATAATTTTCTGTCAATTATGCCGAATATGTTTTATCTTGATATTGGGTATACGAAGAAAGATTTAGCTCTTGGATATAAAGCTTTCGGTATGTGTGCTACAATCCTTGGAGGTTTTATAGGTGGGTTTTTGTCCCGAAAATATGAATATTCTTATTTGCTTAAAAGAGCATTAATATATCATGCTTTATCTAGCCTATCTTTTTTATTTCTCTATTTTTATAATCGAGATATTACAAGTTTGTATATAGCGGTCTTCTTTCAAGAATTTACCAAGGGCTTCACTATGTCGCCGTTTTTTTCTTACCAATTAAGATGCTGTAGTTCTAAATATTGTATAACCCAAATTGCTTTAATTACTTCTATTGCTTATATTAGTACCATATTGTTTGGTAGTATTTCAGGCTATGCAGCTACTTATTTAGGCTGGACTTATTTCTTTATTGTAGCAGGATTTTGTTTTATACCGGCTTGTATATTAATTAGATATTTGCCGCCTTATGTTATTTCTAGCTAAAGCGGGAATCTAGCAAAATATTTATAATTGTCATTGCGAAGAGGCGTTGTTGTGTGGATCAATTTCACCTCTGTCATCCCGTGGCTTGACACCGAGTGCTTTACCGGTCCCTGCAACAATGCCTTGCGAGGAGCGTAGCGACGTGGCAATCTCTCTTAAATTGCATGAGATTGCTTAGTCGGCATAAATGCCTTCTCGCAATGACGTGGATAGGTAGTATTGGATTCCCCTGCTGCCGCAGGAATGACATACTGTTGAGCGCCATGTAAAAATGCCTAAATACAAATATATTGTAAAAGTAGTACTATCAATTTATAATAATCAACAAATTTATTAGTGTGCTTTAATTATGTTTATTCAAACTGAAGATACTCCAAATCCGGATGCAATAACATTTTTCCCAGGGCAGGAAATAAGTAGTGATCAGCCGGTATTTTTTAGTGAGCTTGCTGAAGTAAAAGGAAGAAGCAAACTTGCAGAATCATTATTTTATATTAATAATGTAAAATCAGTATTTTTCGGTAGTGATTTTATAACAGTAACTAAACAAGCTGAAGGTAATTGGCAAGTTATAAAGCCTGAGATTTTAATGGTTATTATGGATCATTTTGTTTTAGGCTTGCCTGTATTTGAAGAAAACACCAAAGCAGATAATGTAAATCATAACCTTGATGGGCTTTCGGAAATAGAGAAACAAATCGTAGAGATTATTGAAACTAGGGTGCGTTCATCTGTTGCACAAGACGGTGGCGACATAATATATAAAGGCTTTGAAAACGGTGTAGTTAAATTAGCACTTCGTGGTGCATGCCTTGGATGTCCTAGTTCCACCATCACCTTAAAAAACGGCATTGAGTCCATGCTTAAACATTTTGTACCGGAAGTGCAAGAAGTTGAAGCTGTAGAGGAAGATTTTGAGTAATTTAGTATGCTAACTGTGTTAGGCTTCGTCATTGCAAGAAGAAACTGCAAGTTTCGACGAAGCAATCTAGTAAAAGTTTCTGATTTACAGAATTTTTGATTATTTTTTTTGCCACGCAGTCTACGACTGCTCGCGATGACGTTAAATATCATATAGTATATTAAATTTTTGTGAAGAATAGTATGTCCTATTCTTCCTTTGCGGAATTGATTGTATCATTTTGATGCCAAATAACGTAGTGTAGTTCAACATCTTTTGGAGCACTACGATAGGTAGTTTGCTATTATAGCTTAAAAATGTTTCATCGCCTAAGAAATACACTAACCGGTTGTATGGTTGCTTTTACGTTTGGGCATGCCATCATTGTACTAGCAGGGTGATCGCTAACTTGATCGATTATATAATAATTATATCCCCATCCTTCTAAAGTTTTTGTTTCCAGCTTACCACCAAACCCAACACGATTACAATCTTGCATTGCATTTTTTGTTGCTTGCAATTCTACTTTTAGCTTTTCTTCATTGGACTCTGTAGGTAAATGAATTACATAACACTTTTGATTTTCAAGTGGTGTAGGATAGGGTGCAATATCTTTTAACCGCTTATCGGTAATAAATCAGTATTTAAAAAACATGATGTAAGAAATAGTATAATTTTATTTGGCATATGATTATTTTTTAATTAGAATCCATTATCTCGCCTAGAGGAATTATATAAGAAGCATTTATTGTACCATTGGCTTATAATATCAGTACTAAAGCCTTCACTATAGTCAACATCACCATTTTCGTTTATTTTTGTACTTAAAAATAATATAGAATTTTCAAATTTATTTTCTTTTAATATAGGCTGATTATTTAAACTAAAAACTTTCATGGCAAGCCTTTCATTATTAGGTAATTTAAAATATATTTCTGATCCGTTATTGGATTCAAAAAAATTACATTTATTATAAGCACCTAATAATAAATTATTTAATATATCTATTGTAACTTGTTCTTCAAGGTTTATAATCTTAGGAAATAATATGTAATTATTGTGATTATTTTATATTTGAAATAAGAATACTTTGAGAGTTATATTGTTGTTTTTCCAAATATATTTTTGCAAAATTATTTTGTTTTAATTCTGTAAAGGTTAGTTCAGCCTTATATTTTTGTTTGTCACTAGAAAAGTTAGGTAGCATTGCTATTAAATGAAAATCAAGGGAGGTTACGCTAAATCTTGTATTCAGCAGATTATTTTGATTTAATTCGGTAAAATCTAATTCGGCATAGTATGTTGCTTAGTCAATGTCTAAACTATATACAGGCTTATCTTCCAATATCTCTTTAAATAAATCTTCCCATAGCTCGTGTAACTCTTGTAAAAAATTTTGAACATGTTCTTTAGTTTTACAAACATCCATTTGATTTGCAAAGCTTTTTGCTATAAAAAACTTTAAATCTTTTTGATCCGATAAAGATAAATCATGAATGTGACATTTAAATGTTTTATCTACATAATTTATTAGTGATGCAGTATCTGCAGGAAAATTTTTAGTTATTTCTAATAATTCTTTTTTTATGCTGTTCTGAAATTATATTCATTTTCTAATCTAATCCCGTTGCTTTCTTAAAAAAGCCGGTATGTCATGAATATCAGACTCTTTATTATCTTGATCTAGAGTACTAACAACAACGTTTTTGCGTTCTAAAGTTTGATTATTTGAAGCACGCAGAGAACCCCATATTTTTCCTAAAAATGATGGTTTGGGTGAGTCATCTTCAGATTTGTTGAAAGTATTGGCATGTAGCCCTAGCTCTTTTTCATTTCCGATAAAATTTTGATTTATTGGAGAGTCGGTAATTTCAATATTTTTGGTACTGTAGCTGTTAAAATCAGGCATTTCTTCTATTTGTGTAGGTTGTGCTATAGTTTTATTATAAGTTTCCTCAGGAACTATATTGGTAGTTTCAGCTATTGCGGGTTTATATGTCGGTACTTTATCGGCATCAATACCGGTAGCAACCACTGATACTCTGATCATTCCTTTTAATTCCGGATTAAATGTTGAACCGAAAATAATATTAGCATCAAGGTTGTCTACTTCTTCTCTAATTCTATTAGCAGCGTTGTCAACTTCAAATAAGGTCATGTCGGAACCGCCGGTAATATTGATTAATACACCTCTTGCACCGCACATTGAGCTATGATCTAGCAGTGGATTTGAAATGGCAGATTCTGCCGCTTTAATAGCTCTATCTTCGCCATTAGCTTCACCTGTACCCATCATTGCTTTACCCATTTCACTCATTACTGCTTTAATATCGGCAAAATCAAGATTAATAAGTCCCGGCATAATCATTAAATCCGTTACTCCTCTAACGCCTGCATGTAATACGTCATCTGCCATTTTGAAAGCATCGGCAAACGTCGTTTGTTCATTAGCAATACGGAATAGATTTTGGTTCGGTATTACAATTAAAGTATCAACGAATTGCTGTAATTCAATAAGTCCTTTATCGGCAGTTTTCATACGATGACCGCCTTCAAAATGGAAAGGTTTAGTTACTACCCCAACCGTAAGGATGCCTAGTTCTTTAGCAATGCGTGCAATAACTGGTGCAGAACCGGTACCTGTACCACCGCCCATACCTGCCGTAATAAATACCATATTGCTATTTTCTAGGTAATTACGAATTTCGCTTTCTGATTCTTGAGCAGCAAGTGCTCCAACCTCAGGAGAAGCTCCTGCCCCAAGACCTCTAGTCGTAGAAACACCGAGTTGTATTTTGTTAGTGCATAAAGAATGTTCAAGCGATTGTGCATCAGTATTAGCTACTACAAAATTAGCACCTTGCAGATTAGCACTAATCATATTATTTACTGCATTACTACCTGCACCCCCAACGCCAAAAACTGTAATGGTCGGTTTTAATACTATATTTTCAGGAGCTTTGATATTTAAAACCATGATACTCTTTTATTTTATATAATTAATGTTTAAGTATAATAAAAGATTTAGAAATTTCCATAAACTTTTTATGAAAAATATGGATTATTGTATTTTATAGTGAATTAGCTTGAATTAGGGATGATTTATAAGAAATATTTTATTTTTTTAAGAACATATCTCATACCGTAAATGGATTAGTATTAACGGTATTCGCTATGCCCTTAAAAAAATAAAATATTTCTTATAAATCATCCCTAATTCAAGCTAATTCACTATAAAATAGTGGCATGCCGTTATTATGACATGCTTTGATTAATGCTTTATCGTTAGTGGCCATAGGAAGTACTTCATGCATGGCAGTTAATAAATAAGTTGTATCATATGTAGTAAGATTGTTGGCTCTTGCAGTTTAATTTCATGTATGGAAAAATTTAAATTTGATATATTAAGGGGGAGAGAGTTTAAAAAATCTATTATTTTAATAACCTCTACTGATTTTATTCTAGCACGTTTTTCTGCTATTAATATTACATTAGTTACTTCAAGTCTCCAAAGAGGCGGTACTATCACTCTAAACTTATAACAATAATCTAATGTAAAATCTGAAGATTTATCACGTTCATCATAAAAGAACCATGAGACAGTTATGGAGCAATCGGCTATAAACGGTTTAGAATTCACCATTTTCTACCTTCATCTCTGAACTCTTTTATAGTATAAGGAGCTCTAATGTTTTGCCTTTGTGGAATTCTCTTATTTGCTTTACTATATTATCCATTTTAGGTTTTTGAGTTATAATTTTTGCAACCGGCGTATTATGCTTACAAATGGTAATTTGTTCTCCGTCTTGTACACGCTGTATTAGATCAGAAAAATGAGTTTTTGCTTCGAGTAGGTTAATTTGATTAGATAAATTTTGTTTCACATAGGTAATATAATAATAGACGAATTTAATATTATCCTATTTATAAGATTTTATACAGTAACATTAATAGTTTAAATTAATATCTTTATATCAAACCTAAGATTGACTAACCATTTTTTCAGGGACTACTATTTTATCAAATTTTGCTTCCGATAGAAGATTGAGTTTTTTAGCTGCTTCTTTTAAAGTGATCCCGTGCTTATGTGCTTCTTTAGCAATTTTTGCAGCATTATCATAGCCTATATGCGGATTAAGAGCTGTAACAAGCATTAGAGATTTATCACGTAAATCATTAATGCGTGCTATATTGGGTTCTAATCCTTTAACACAGTGAGTAACAAAGCTATTTACGCTATCGGATAACAGCTCTATAGATTGTAGGATATTGTATATTATTACGGGTTTAAATACGTTAAGTTCAAGATGTCCGTTTGAGCCGGCAATAGTAACCGTAACATGATTTCCCATCACCTGACTGCACACCATTGTTAAAGCTTCGACTTGTGTAGGGTTTACTTTACCAGGCATAATAGAAGAACCAGGTTCATTTTCAGGTAAATGTAGCTCACCAAGACCGCATCTTGGACCGGAGCCGAGCAGTCTTATATCATTTGCTATTTTCATTAAGCTAACTGCTATAGTATTAAGAGTTCCTGAAAATTCTACTAGTGCGTCGTGAGCAGCTAGACTTTCAAATTTATTAGGAGCCGTCTTAAAGGGTTGTTTAGTAAACTCTGCCACTTTCTCGGCAAATTTTATATCAAAGCCTATTTTTGAGTTAATACCTGTACCGACTGCTGTGCCTCCTTGGGCAAGTAGATAAACTTTTTGTAGTGCATTTTCTATGCGTTCTAAAGCATACTCTATTTGTGTAATATATCCGGAGAATTCCTGTTTAAGAGTTAAAGGAGTTGCATCCTGCAAGTGGGTACGTCCTATTTTTATGATTTTGTCCCAATCTTTTGACTTATCCTGCAAAGAGGTCAGTATATTATTCAAAGCTGGTATCAGTTGCTGTTTAGTTGCAAGTACGGTTGCTATATGCATAGCGGTTGGAAAAGAGTCGTTGGATGATTGTCCTTTATTAACATGATCGTTAGGATGTACCGGAGATTTGCCACCTTTCTTGCCTGTTAATTCTTCGTTGGCAATAGAGGCAATAACCTCGTTCATATTCATGTTTGTTTGCGTTCCTGAACCTGTTTGCCAAACTACTAAAGGAAAATTATCCTCAAATTCGCCTGCTAAGATTCTATCCGTGGCTTTATCTATACTTATAGCGATTTTAGCTTCTAAAGCACCAAACTCATGATTAACCTGTGCTGCACATTTTTTTAAAATAGCAAGAGCACGAATTAAAATTTCAGGCATTTTTTGCTTGCCTATTTTAAAATTTTCTAAAGATCTTTGAGTTTGAGCCCCCCAATAAAATTTTTCTTCTATTTGAATTTCTCCAAAAGAATCACTTTCGGTTCTGTAATTTTTCATAAATTGTTAAATGTTATATAATTATCTATTTTTTTTATAAAATGATCACTTACTGCATTCAAATCTAACTGCTGGGCTAATTTAGCAAAGCTATAATATAATTTGTCTGTTAAAGAAGCTTTTTTTAGATTCTTAGCAATAAATATTAATGTGCTTTCTATCATAAGATTACGATTAAAACTATAAAATTTTTGCCAATGTTCGTTATATTTAGGGTCAGAGGATGCTATATAATCGGAATATATAGGTTTAGTAATTACTGTTTTACCTTGATATATATCAAATATAATATCATTAATTAATCTTTCATTCTTGAGGTTATTGATCACTTTATCAAAAAAATTGTTTAATATAGCTGTTGTTATCTCTTTTTCTGTAAGTGCATTTATAAATATGTCTAATTGTTTTTCAAAACTCTCGATAATTTGTTCATTTGGTTCCCTTTTCATGACTTGTCTCTCAAGTTAATTGATATAATCAAAGTTTATGACTTTAATTTTAGTAGACTAAATATTTATATCGAAGTAAATAAAAAACAATATGTGATTTATTAAAAATATTATTTATGTAATGAATGAAAAAGTATAGAAGCGGCATTTGATACATTAAGACTTTCTACTCTCTGAGAAATAGGGATTTTGGCTAAATAATCACATGTTTCTGCAACTAATCTTCGTATGCCTTTATCTTCTGAGCCAAATACCAATACTATTTTGTCGGAAATTAATTTATCGGTAAAGTAGTCATTTGCAGAACCTGTTAGACCTATAATCCAAAAGCCGTGTTTTTTAAGATAATTCATACATGAGCGTAAGTTAGTAACTTTAATTATAGGTATTAATTCTAAAGTACCGCAAGCCGCTTTAGCAATGCTGCCGTTTTCATTTGGAGAATTATCTTGAGGTAATATTATAGCATTTATATCAAAAGCAGCGGCACTACGAATAATTGCGCCAATATTTTGTGTGTCTGTTATTTGATCAAGAATCGCAATTTTACATTTTGGATTTGTTATATCTATGTCCTCTAAATTGTAAGAAAAAATTGGTCTAATTTTTGCAGCTATTCCTTGATGTGTTTGGTTTTCCAGTAATTTAGATAAAATATCGTTATTAACAATTTCATAAGCTCTAGTACCTATTAATTTTTTATGTGTCTCAAAAATTTCCCTAGTGCATAAAATATTGTCAATTTGACGTTTTGGATTATTTAGAGCAGAAAAGACAGGATGTTTCCCATACATATAATAACAATGTTTAGAATCAAGTTTTTTATTTTGCATCTTATTGAAAACCGTCAGTAATTTGTGCTTGACAGAAACTACTATTTATTATAGAAAGTTACAACTAAATAAATGTGCAAGCTGCTATTTGTTTATTTGATGATTCGGCAAGAAGTTTTATTAAGTCCTAATGCTAATTATATATTGTATTTTACAGTGAATTAGTCTATTTAATACAGTAAAGTTCTTTAGGAGGGGTGGCCGAGTGGTCAATGGCAGCAGACTGTAAATCTGCCCGCGTAAGCGTTCGAAGGTTCAAATCCTTCTCCCTCCACCACTTAAATGGTTCAGGGAAGCATATCATTTTATTTAAAAATAAAACATAATTGTGTATATTTATAAATCTGAATAAAATTGATATAGCACTGTTAACAAAATAACTTTGAAATTATTTTATTAATAGTGCCACAATGCGGGTGTAGCTCAATGGTAGAGTTCCAGCCTTCCAAGCTGGCTGTGTGGGTTCGATTCCCATCACCCGCTCCAGAGATAGTGGTAACAAATAAATTTAGCAAGAAAATGCACTTATAAAAAAACTTGTATTAAACCTAAAAAATTGTAGAGAGTAATAATATGGCAAAAGCAAAATTTGAACGAACTAAACCGCACGTTAATATAGGTACGATCGGTCACGTAGATCACGGTAAAACTTCCTTAACGGCAGCAATAACTATAGTACTTGCTAAGACAGGTGGAGCACAAGCTACAGCGTATGATCAAATTGATGCTGCTCCTGAAGAAAAAGAAAGAGGTATAACTATTTCTACTGCACACGTAGAATATGAGACTAAAAATAGACACTATGCACACGTAGATTGTCCGGGACACGCTGACTATGTAAAGAACATGATAACCGGTGCCGCTCAGATGGACGGTGCAATATTAGTAGTTTCTGCTGCTGATGGTCCTATGCCGCAAACTAGAGAGCATATATTACTAGCAAAACAGGTAGGTGTGCCTGCTATGGTAGTATTTTTAAATAAAATAGATATGGTGGATGATCCTGATCTATTAGAACTAGTAGAGATGGAAGTAAGGGAATTATTATCAAAATATGGTTTCCCGGGTGATGAAATACCTATTATTAAAGGTTCGGCACTTCAAGCTTTAGAAGGAAAGCCTGAAGGTGAAAAAGCTATTAATGAGCTAATGGATGCAGTAGATAGCTATATACCGCAGCCTGTAAGAGCTACGGATAAACCTTTCTTAATGCCAATAGAAGATGTATTCTCTATTTCAGGAAGAGGTACTGTTGTAACGGGTAGAGTAGAGTCAGGAATAATTAAGGTAGGTGAGGAAATTGAAATAGTCGGTCTAAAAGATACGCAAAAAACTACCTGTACCGGTGTAGAAATGTTCAGAAAATTACTTGATGAAGGACAAGCCGGAGATAATGTTGGCATATTACTACGCGGTACAAAAAGAGAAGAAGTTGAAAGAGGACAAGTTCTCGCAAAACCTGGTAGCATAAAACCGCATGATAAGTTTGAAGCTGAAGTATATGTGCTTAGTAAAGAAGAGGGTGGACGTCATACCCCATTTACTAATGATTATCGTCCGCAGTTCTATTTTAGAACAACAGATGTTACCGGTACAATAAAATTGCCTGCTGATAAGCAGATGGTTATGCCTGGAGATAATGCTACTTTTACAGTGGAATTAATTAAACCGATTGCGATGCAGGAAGGGTTGAAATTCTCTATACGTGAAGGTGGTAGAACAGTGGGTGCCGGCGTAGTAACTAAAATAAATAATTAATTGATTTTATAAATACCTATTATTTTTTAATAATAGGTATTTATATTTTAAGGTGTAATAGACATTTTTCCGAACCGGCTTATAGAGAAGAATTTGAAGGAGGTACGGAATGCAGAACCACAGCGTATATAACGGACGTGAGGATTCGAGTGCCGGGTCGACGTACAAATTACCTCTAGAAGTACAGTTTAGAAAGATGTCTAAAAAAAACATCTTGCTGTTTAAATATTAGGTTTACTGAATGAAAAATAAAATCAAAATTCGTTTAAAATCATTTGATCACCGTAGTCTTGATCAAGCTACAAAAGAGATAGTTAGTGCTGTTAAAAGAACGTTTGCTAACATTAATGGTCCTATTCCTTTACCTAAAAAAATTGGAAGATTTACCGTAAATAGGTCTCCTCATGTACATAAGAAGTCAAGAGAGCAATTTGAAATTAGAAAGCATAAAAGATTATTAGTTATAGGTGATCCAAATCCGGCGGTTGTCGATGCTTTAAGTAAAGTTGATTTAGCAGCAGGTGTTGATGTAGTGATTGAATTAGAGAGTGGGGAATAAGTGAGAACTGGTATAATTGCTCAAAAAATTGGGATGACTAGTGTTTTTAATGATAAAGGCGAAAGAATTCCTTTAACATTGGTCAAAGTTGATGATTGTCAAGTAGTAGGGCATAAAACTCTAGAAAAACATGGATATAATGCTTTGGTTATAGGTGTAAAAGATAAAAAAATATCTAGAGTAACCAAACCTATGAGACAAGTTTTTGCTAATGCTAAAATATCTCCTAAAACTAAATTAAAAGAATTTAGAATTTCTGAAGAGAATTTTATTGATATAGCAGCAAGTTTAGAAGTAGACCATTTTACGGCAGGACAATTTGTGGATATAACGGCAACTACTATAGGTAAAGGATTTGCCGGTAGTATGAAAAGACATAATTTTAGAGGTCTTGAAGCTTCTCACGGTGTTTCGATATCCCATCGTTCGCATGGTTCTACAGGACAAAGACAAGATCCAGGAAAGGTTTTCAAAGGCAAAAAAATGGCCGGTCATATGGGATGTAACCAAGTTACTATTCAAAATTTGAAAATATTTGCAGTTGATAAAGAGCGTAAGCTTATTATGATTCAGGGTAGTATACCCGGTCACAAAAATTCGTATCTTTCAGTAAAAGATGCAATAAAAAAGATTTCAATAACTGTATAATAGATATTTAGACATGTTTGTTGAGGTTAAAGATTATCACATTAACAAAACGCCATGCAATATTATTTATATAAAAGTTTTATATAAGACTGTATAAGGTTAAAATAAAGATGAAAACTAAAATATTAAGTCTTGCTAATGAAGAAGTTGGTGAGATTAGCTTAAATGAAGATATATTTGCTGTTGAATTTATCAGAGATGATATAATAAAGCAGGTTATTGATTGGCAGAGAGCTAAGGCAATGTCCGGTAACCACAAAACTAAAACAGTATCAGAAGTATTAGGAACCACAAAAAAACCGTTTAAGCAAAAAGGTACAGGTAATGCAAGACAAGGCTCTCTTAGATCGGTACAGATGCGTGGTGGTGGTGTAGCTCATGGACCTAGAGTACGTAGTCATGCAACGAAATTACCTAAAAAAGTACGAAAACTGGGTTTAATTCATGCTTTATCTGAGAAATGCGCTGAAGGAAAATTATTAGTAATAGATTCTTTAAAGCTAGATAAGCCTAAAACTTCTGCTCTTGTAAATATATTAAACAAATTTCAAGGGAAAAGTTTCTTTGTAATAGACGGAAATGAAGTAGATATTAATTTTTCTTTAGCTGCAAAAAATATTTATAATACTGTGATTGTTCCACAAATAGGAGCCAATGTTTATGATATAATACGACATGAATATGTCCTATTATCACAAGAAGCAGTGAGTGTTTTAGAAGAGAGGTTAAGATGAGTGCTTATAAATACTACGATTTAATTAGAAAACCTATTATTACAGAAAAAACTACAACCCTTTCGGAACAAAATAAATACGCTTTTTATGTAGATAAATTTGCTGCAAAACTTACCCTTAAAAAGGCTATAGAAGAAATATTTAAAGTAAAAGTAAAAAAAGTGAATATTTTAAACGTTAAAGGTAAGAAGAAAAGATTTAAAGGCATTATAGGGACTCAAATCAATAGAAAGAAAGCTATTGTTACATTAGAAAAAGACCATAATATCGATTTTGCCGGAGGAATTAAATAAATGGCTTTAAAAAACTTTAATCCAATTACTCCTTCTCTTAGAGAGTTAGTTCAAGTTGATAAAACTAGTTTATGGAAAGGCAGACCTTTAAAATCTTTGACCAAAGGTATATCTAAAACCGGTGGACGAAATAATCAAGGTAGAATTACTTCTTGGCACAGAGGTGGAGGACACAAAAAATTATATCGTATTATTGATTTTAAAAGAAATAAAATTGATGTTTCTGCTATTGTTGAAAGAATAGAGTATGACCCTAATAGAACTGCTTTTATTGCTTTAATAAAATATGAAGATGGGGAATATTCTTATATTCTAGCACCACAAAAATTATCTGTAGGTGATAGAGTAATATCAAGTCAAGATGCTGATATAAAAATAGGAAATTGTTTACCTTTAAAATGCATTCCTATCGGTACTACTTTACATAATGTTGAAATGAAAGTCGGTAAGGGCGGTCAAATTGCAAGGTCTGCAGGTACTTCAGTAGATCTAGTGGGTAAAGATTCAGGATATGCTCAGATTAAATTAAGATCAGGTGAATTTAGGTTAGTACCTTTAGATTGTAAAGCTACTATAGGTAGTATATCTAATCCGGATCAAAAAAATATTAATTTAGGCAAAGCCGGTAGAAATAGATGGTTAGGTTGGAGACCGCATGTTAGAGGTGTAGCAATGAATCCTGTAGATCACCCTCATGGCGGTGGTGAAGGTAAAACTTCAGGAGGTCGCCATCCTGTTACTCCTTGGGGATTCCCAACAAAGGGTAAGAAGACACGTAAAAATAAACGTACTTCAAAATTTATCGTAAAGAAAAGAAAATAGATTTTAAATTAATTAGGTATTAGTATGGCACGTTCAATATGGAAAGGGCCTTTTGTAGACGGTTATTTAATAAAGAAAGTTCAAAAATTGATGGAATCAGGTAAATCTGAAATGATTAAAACTTGGTCTAGAAGGTCAACGATTTTACCTATTTTTGTAGGGTTTACCTTTTCTGTGCATAATGGAAATAAATTTATTCCGGTTTCTGTAAATGAAGAAATGGTTGGAAGAAAATTAGGTGAGTTTGCTCCTACTAGAACATTTCACGGTCATGGAGCAGATAAAAAAATCAAAAGAAAATAAAGATTTATATGGTACAGGAAAATAAAAATTTTGCTACGGCACAAGCTAAATCTATTAGAGTAAGTTCAAGGAAGCTCAATTTAGTTGCAGCCTTTATTAGAAATATGAAAGTATCTGAAGCATTGGTACAATTAACTTTTTCTCCTAAAAGAATTGCAAAAGTTGTAAAAGATTGTTTACAATCTGCTGTTGCAAATGCTGAAAATAATTTAGGTCTAGATATAGATAGATTGGTTATTACTAAAGCGACTGTAGGTAAGGCTTTAGTAATGAAAAGAGTTATGCCAAGAGCAAAAGGAAGAGCAACTAGAATAAATAAGTTTTTTAGTAATCTTTATATAACTGTTACAGAAAAAGAGGATAATTAAAATGGGGCAGAAAGTTTGTGCACATGGTTTTAGAGTTGGACCGACTTTAATTAAAGGTTGGGATTCCATATTATATGCAGAAAAACATTATAAAACTCTTTTTATACAAGATTTAAAAATTAGGGATTTTATAAATAAGGGTTTTAATCAAGCCCAAATTAGTAGAGTTTTAATTGAACGCCCGTCTAATAAAAGTATTATAATTAATATTAATGCCAAAAAACCAAATATCATTATCGGTAGAAACGGTAGTGAAATTGATAAGCTAAAAAAAGCTATCGAGAAAATGACTTCTTTAAAAGAAGTTTATATAAATATTCACGAAGTTCGAAAATTTAATATAGATGCTGCTATAGTAGCTCAAACTATAGCACTACAGCTGGAAAAAAGAGTTTCTTTTAGAAAAGCCATGAAAACAGCAATTCAGGCGTCATTTAAACAAGGTGGACAAGGTATCAGGGTTAGTTGCTCAGGACGACTTGGAGGTGCTGAAATTGCTAGAACCGAATGGTATATAGAAGGAAGAATGCCGTTACATACTTTAAGAGCTGATATTGATTATTCAACAGCTGAGGCTATAACTACTTATGGAGTGATAGGGGTTAAAGTGTGGATTTATAAAGGTGAATATACAGAAAATAAAAGATATAATTAATTTTAAGTATTAAAATGTTAGCTCCGAAAAAACAAAAATTTAGAAAAGCTCATAAGGGTAGGGTTGCTTCAACAGCAAAAGCAGGTACGACGCTTGCTTTTGGATCATTTGGTCTAAAATCTATAGATGGTTGGCGTGTTACTGCAAGACAAATAGAAGCAGGAAGAAAAGCTGCTACTAGATGTATGAAAAGGCAAGGAAGATTATGGATTCGCATTTTTCCGGATGTTCCCGTTTCTAAAAAGCCTGCCGAAGTAAGAATGGGTAAAGGTAAAGGTTCTCCTGAATTTTTTGCAGTTAGAGTTTCGCCTGGAAGAATTATGTTTGAAATTGAAGGGGTAGAAGAAAATGTTGCACTTAGAGCTTTGGAGCTTGCAAGTGCAAAATTACCTGTTAGAACAAGGATAGTGAGACGTTATGAATGATTTAAAATTATTAAGAAGTAAGTTATCTACTGAAACAATAGAAGAGCTTTATAAAAACCTTAATCTTTTAAAAAAAGAATTGTTTAATTTAAGATTTCAACAAGCTTTAGGTGATTTAAAAAATACTAGTAGGTTTTCGTTAGTCAAAAAGTCTATAGCACGTATTAAAACTGAATTAACCAAAAGAGCTAATAGTGAGGAATATTAAAATGCCGAAAAGAGTGTTACAAGGCGTAGTTATAAGTTCAAAAGCTGATAAGACGGTTACAGTAAAAGTAGAAAGAAAGTTTAAGCATCCTATTTATAAAAAATTTGTGAAAGTATCTAAAAAATATGCTGCTCATGATTCAGAAAATAAATATCAAGAAGGAGATAAAGTTAGTATAATTGAAAGTCGGCCTATCTCAAAAACCAAAACATGGGTAGTGGTAAATGGGGAATAAAGTTTTTTAATCTTTGACTTTATAAGGTAGATTGTTTATTTTATTTCTCGTGTATAAAAAATTGGAAGTAGTTTATGATTCAAATGCAGAGCATCTTGGAAGTTGCAGATAATTCCGGTGCTAAAAAAGTTATGTGTATTAAAGTTTTAGGTGGCTCTCACCATATGGTGGCAAAGCTGGGTGATGTTATAGTTGTATCTGTTAAAGACGCTATACCCGGCGGTAAGGTTAAAAAGGGTGATGTTTATAAAGGCGTGATTGTTCGTACAAAGACTGGAGTAGTAAGACCTGACGGTAGTACAATAAAATTTGATCAAAACGCATTAGTGCTTTTGAATAAACAAGATGAACCTATCGGTACTAGAGTTTTTGGTCCTGTTACAAGAGAACTTAGAGCGAAAAAATATGTTAGAATAATGTCGCTTGCAGAGGAAGTGTTATAAATGATTAAATTAAAAGTAAAAAAAGGTGATGAAGTTGTTGTTATTACCGGAAAGCACAAAGGAAAAAAAGGTAAAATATTAAAAGTTTTCCCAGAGGACAGTAAAGTAATTGTTTCTGGAGTAAATGTAGTAAAAAAGCATACTAAATCTAATCAAATGAGTGAAGGCGGGATAATAACTAAAGAATTACCTATACATATCTCAAATATTGCACACATCGATCCAAAAACCGGTAACCCTACCAAGGTAGCTTTTAAATTCTTAGAAGACGGTTCTAAGGTTAGAGTAGCAAAGAAATCAGGGGAAATTATTGGTAAGGAAGGTAAATAATGTTAAGATTTAAAGAATTATATCAGCAAAAAATTATTGAAAACTTACAAAAAAAATTTTCTTATAAAAATAAACACGAAATACCGCAAATTAAGAAAATTGTGATAAATATGGGAGTAGGGGAAGCAACAGCCAATTCCAAAGTAATTAATAATGCAGTAAATGATCTTACTTTGATTTCCGGTCAGAAGCCGGTTGTAACGTTAGCAAGAAAATCTATTGCAACTTTTAAGTTACGCGAAAATATGAAAATAGGTTGCAAGGTTACATTACGTAAAGATAGAATGTATGATTTTTTAGAGAGGTTAGTAATTGTTGCATTACCCCGTGTTAAGGAATTTCGCGGTTTTTCTTATAAAAGTTTTGATGGTAAAGGGAATTTTACTTTTGGGTTAAAAGAGCAGATCGTTTTTCCTGAAATTAATTACGATAAAATCGATACAATAAGAGGTATGGATATTACAATCGTTACATCTGCTAAAACAGATCAAGAAAGTAAATTTTTGTTATCAGGGTTTAATTTACCTTTTTATAATTAATTTTTAGGATATATATAATGGCAAAAGTAAGTTCTATAAAAAAGAACGAAAGTAGGAAAAAAAAATCACAAAGTTTACATCATAAACGTTTAGCACTAAAAAGTAAAATTTATGATAAAAATATTTCATTAGAAGAGCGTTTTTCTTTGGTAATGTCACTTGCACAATTACCTAGAAATTCATCATCTACTAGAATAAGAAATAGATGTGAGCTTACAGGTAGACCAAGAGGTGTTACAAGAAAGTTTGGTATATCGAGGAATAAGCTTAGAGAATTAATAGGCAGAGGCTTAGTTCCCGGTGTAGTTAAGTCAAGTTGGTAAAAGTCGATAGGTAAATCATATGTCAATGACGGATAATGTAGCAGATATGTTAACTAGAATTAGAAATGCTTATAAAAGCAAATTGATAAATATTTCTTTTCCTAGTTCTAAAATTAAAACTTCAATTTTAGATGTTTTGCAAAAAGAAGGTTATATAAAAGATTATATAACTACTCAAAAAAATAATATTAGTTATACTGAGGTAGCTTTAAAATACTCTGTTAATGGCGATGCTTCTATATGCGAAATTCATAGAGTATCAAAGCCTGGAAAAAGAGTATATTCTGCTATTAAAGATTTGAAAGGATATTATAATAATATGGGTATATATATTCTTTCTACTCCTTACGGTGTTATGTCTGATAGAGAAGCTCATATTAAAAATGTCGGCGGCGAAGTAATTTGTAAAGTATTTTAAGGTAAAAAATGTCACGTGTTGGAAAATTGCCAATTACTATACCTGAAGGTGTAAAAATTGGTTTAAATGATTTAGAAGTAAAAATATCCGGACCTAAAGGCGAATTATCAAAAACTTTTAAAGGTAATATAGCAATTTTATTGGCAGAAAATAAGCTTTTAGTAAAACCTTTAGCCGCAAAGAAAAATGCACGTGCTATGTGGGGTACTGCAAGAAGCATAATATCAAATATGGTTACCGGCGTTAAAGAAGGTTTTAAGCTTAAACTCGAAATTAACGGAGTCGGTTACAGGGCGATGGTAAAAGGTAAATATTTAAATTTAATGCTTGCTAAAAGCCATAATACAAAAATTGAAATACCTTCAGATATTAAAATAGAGATGCCTAAGCAAAATATTATTATTCTTGAGGGAACAGATAAAGAAAAATTAGGACAATTTGCTTCAATTATTATAAAACAGAGACCACCTGAGCCTTATAAAGGAAAAGGAATTAAATTTGAAAATCAATTTATACCGCGTAAAGAAGGTAAGAAAAATTAAATTTAAGAGTTAAATATGCGTAGTGCTAAGCTAAAATTTGAAAAAAGAAGAAGTAGAATAAGACATAAAATATCTAAAAAATCTAATAGAGTTAGATTATCAATATTTAAGTCAGGTAGACATATATATGCACAAATTATTGATGATTCTAAGTCTATAACGATTGCTGCTGCTTCAACTTTAGATGAGAAAATAAAAAAATCTCATTGTAATATTGAAAATGCTATCAAAGTAGGCAAAGAAATAGCAAAAAAAGCTGATTCTGCAGGGATAAAAGACGTAGTGTTTGATAGAGGCGGATATAAGTATCACGGTGTTGTAAAAGCGCTAGCTGATGCAGCTAGAGAGAAAATAAAATTTTAGGTTATAAGGTTGTAGTAATGTCTAAAGTTAAAAAAAATGACGAGGCTTTAAGTGAAGTTTTAGTTGATGTAAATAGAGTTACAAAAGTAGTAAAAGGCGGTAGAAGCTTTGCTTTTTCTGCTTATGTAGTGGTCGGTGATAAAGCCGGCAGAGTCGGAGCGGGACACGGAAAAGCTAAAGAAGTCAATGAAGCTCGAGGAAAGGCAAAACAAGCCGCTAAAAAGAGAATGATGAAAGTACCGTTATATCAAAATAGGACTATTCACCATGACGTTGTCGGTAAAAGTGGAGCTGCTAAAGTGATTTTAAGAAGAGCTAAAGCAGGTACAGGCGTTATAGCCGGAGGATCTATGAGAGCAATTTTTGACTCTTTAGGCATTCATGATATTGTTGCTAAATCAATAGGTTCAACGAATGTTTACGCAATGATTTCTGCAACATTTGATGCATTAAATAAACTTGCGTCACCAAAATCTATTGCTATGAGAAGAGATAAAAAAGTAAATGAAATATCTGTAAAATCTGCTGACATTCAAGTTAATTAATAATGTTGCATAAGTAAGGTGAAGTTATGAATAATAAGATCAATAATATAAAAATTACTCAAGTTCACAGTGCTATAGGTCGTAAGTATGATCAAAGGTTGATATTAGTTGGGCTTGGTTTAAACAAAATTAATAAGAGCGTTATTCTTGCAAATACTAATTCAATCAAAGGGATGGTTAAAAAAGTAAAGCATTTGTTAAAAATAGAAAATATGTAATGAGAGTTTTTAAATGAAATTAAATGAATTATATAATAATATAGGTGCTAAAAAAAATAAGAAAAGAATAGCACGCGGTATTGGTAGTGGTAAAGGAAAAACCGGTGGTAGAGGAATTAAAGGTCAAAAATCTAGATCCGGCGTTGCAATAAAAGGTTTTGAAGGTGGTCAAACACCTATGATCAAAAGACTACCTAAAAGAGGGTTTAATTGTATTTCAACTAAAAAATACAATATAATAAATATTTATAATATTGAAGAAGCATTAGCCGATGGGCGTTTAAGTGCTGATGATAATATTACGAAAGAAAAATTGGTAGAAGCCAGAGTAGTTAATAATAAACATAATAAGAAATTAGTGAAATTATTATCTATTTGTAGTGATGATTTCGCTGCTCCTCTATCATTAAAATTAGATGCTTATTCTTCTAAAGCTAAGGATTTAATCAAGAAAGCAGGTGGAAAATTATTATAGTATATGGGGCAGAATTTTTCTAAAAAATCCGGTAATGATTTAGTTAGTCGCATTGTTTTTACTATTCTCATTCTTATAGTATGTAGATTTGGGTCTTTTATACCTATACCTGGTATAGATTCAATTGCTTTAAGTAGTGTGGCTGCAAAGAATCAATCTGGAATACTCGGAATGTTTAATATGCTATCCGGAGGATCGCTAGGTAGAATGTCCATTTTTGCTTTAGCAATTATGCCGTATATTACTGCCTCAATTATTATCCAATTAATGTCAGTTGCATATAAACCTTTGGAAAATTTAAAAAAAGAAGGGGAAGTCGGCAAAAGAAAAGTAAATCAGCTATCGAGATATTTAACGGTTCTACTTGCTTCTTTTCAGGCTTATGGAGTTGCTATAAGTTTAGAGTCGATTGTAACAAATACTGGTCCTGTAGTAATCTTAGCAGGTTTTTTCTTTAGAGTTACAACCGTAATTACTTTAGTTGTAGGCACGATGCTATTAATGTGGTTAGGCGAACAAATTACACAGCGCGGAATAGGTAATGGTACGTCTTTAATTATATTTATAGGTATAATTTCAGGAGTACCTAGTGCTATTATTAGTATGTTTGAATTATCAAGAAAAGGAGCATTATCGCCTTTAATAGCGATAGCTGTTTGTATTGGAGTAGTTGTATTAATAGCTATAATTATATTTTTTGAAAGAGCCCAAAGAAAATTATTGGTGCAGTATCCTAAACGACAAGTAGGAAATAAAATTTATGGAGGCGAAGCAACCCATATGCCTCTCAAGTTAAATACTTCTGGTGTAATACCTCCAATATTTGCTAGTTCAATTTTACTATTTCCTGCTACGCTTGCTAATTTTTCTAATAGTAATTCAGAAACTATGGGCATGCTTACTTATTACTTAGGGCATGGAAAACCTGTATATATTTTATTATATGTAGCATTAATTATGTTTTTTAGTTTTTTTTATACTGCAATAGTATTTAATTCTGAAGAAACTGCTAATAATTTAAGAAAATACGGTGCTTATATTCCAGGTAAAAGACCAGGAAAAAATACGTCTGATTATTTTGATTATATACTTACAAGGCTTACGGTTATAGGTGGGATATATTTAAGTGTAATATGTGTAATTCCGGAGCTATTAATGAATAAATATGTAATCTCTCTTTCTTTAGGAGGTACGAGTTTTTTAATTGTAGTGAACGTGGTACTTGATACTATGACTCAGATTCAAACTTACTTATTTAGTAGTAAGTATGAAGGTTTAATGAAGAAAATAAAATTAAAAAATTAAAAATGAGCTTAAATAGTGATAGTAATTTTTTTAGGTCCTCCAGGAGCAGGAAAGGGCACACAAGGAAAAAAGATAGCTAAAAAAATTGATTTACCACATATAGCAATTGGTGATATATTTAGAACAATTATTAAAACATCAACTAGTGAAGCAGAGTTAATTAATAATTATGTTAGGCAAGGGGAGCTTATCCCTAATGAAATAGTTAATCAAGTAATCAAAAATTTTTTATTATCCTTTGAATATAAAAACGGCTACATATTAGATGGATATCCGCGTAATTTAGAGCAAGCGAAATTTTTTGAATCATTTATTAAAGAAAAAATTAAAATAATATATTTTGATGTTTCAGGTGAATTATTAATTAGAAGAATTTTAGGAAGATATAGTTGTAAAAATTGCGGTAAAATATATAATAGGTACTTCTTGCAGCCTAAAACTGATAATGTGTGTGATGTTTGCGGTTCAAGTACATTTGATTATAGAAAAGACGATAATGAAGAAGTAATAAAAAAAAGAATTGAAGTATATAAAACAGAAACATATCCGTTAATAGATTATTATAAAAATAGTGGTAATTTTTATATAGTTAATGGAAGTAAAAATGAACAAGAAATAGAAATTGATATACAGAAAATACTAAAAATAAATTGACTTTATCAAAGATTTTTATATTATTTTTTAGTTACCAGTAAAATGTTGGAGATTATTTGTGGCAAGAATTGCAAGTGTTAATATTCCTGATAATAAACGTTTAGTTGTGAGTTTAACTTACATTTACGGTCTCGGGCCTACTATGGCAGCAGAGATCTGTAATAAAGCAAAAATATCGCAAGATAAAAAAGTGAAAGAACTGACAGACCAAGAGTTAATAGGCTTACGTAATATTATTGAAAGTGAGTATAAAGTTGAGGGTGATTTAAGACGAGAAGTTACGCTTAATATTAAGAAAAAGAAAGATATAAGATGTTATCAAGGACTGAGACATATACGTAAGTTGCCGGTGAGAGGACAGAACACGCATTCTAATGCTCGAACTAGAAAAGGTAAAGCTATTGCGATAGCCGGAAAGAAAAAAGCTGTAAAATAATAGTTTAAGTATAGAGTATAAATAATGAATCAGACGGTTAAAGTTAAGAAAAAGAAAAAAACTATCACTCTTGGTGTTGTGCATATCCGAGCATCATTTAATAATACTATAGTAACATTTACTGATATCCAAGGTAATACTATTTCTTCTGCATCGGCAGGAGGTAATGGGTTTAAAGGGGCAAGAAAAGCAACACCTTATGCAGCTCAAGTAACAATTGATAGAGCATCGGAAAAAGCAAAAGAATATGGTCTAAAAACTATTTCTATTAGGATTGGAGGACCGGGGGCTCAGCGTGAATCAGCAATGAGAGCTTTATTCGGACAAAATTTTGTGGTTACATCAATTTTAGATGTATCGTCAATTGCTCATAATGGAGTAAGACCGCCAAAAAGAAGAAGAGTATAAGAGAATCATAGGTATTAAATGTTATCGTTAAGTAAAAATTGGAATACTTTAATAAAGCCGAATAAAGTTGCTTATGAAAATTTTCCAGAAACCAATAATAAAGCTAAAATTGTAGTTGAACCTTTAGAAAGAGGTTTTGGTTTAACACTCGGTAATGCTATGAGAAGAGTATTACTTTCTTCTTTACAAGGAGCAGCTATCACGTCTATAAAGATCCCTGCTATAGAACATGAATTTTCTTCTATACCCGGTGTAAAAGAAGATGTATCAGAAGTGATTTTAAACATTAAAGGTATTGAAGTAAAAATGCATGTTGCAGAAAAACGTATCATGAAATTAAAAGCAACAGGACCTTGTGTTGTAACGGCCGGTATGATTGAGACAGGTCATGATGTAGAAATACTGAATCCGGATCATGTAATTTGTGATCTAGCTAAGGACAAGCAGCTTGAAATGGAATTAACTTGCAAGGTTGGTAAAGGATATGTACTTAGCACAAATAGTTATGAGGATAATTTACCTATTGGTGAAATAGCTATAGATGCTTTATTTAATCCGGTAAAGAGTGTTACTTATAAGGTAGAAAATACTAGGGTAGGTCAGGTTACCGATTATGATAAATTAATTATGTTTGTAGAAACTAACGGTGATGTATTACCTGAAATGGCTGTAGGTTTAGCTGCACGTATTTTACAGGAGCAATTACAATTATTTATTTCTTTTGAAGAACAGGAAGAAGATAAGCAAGTTAAAACTGATGCTTTACCATTTTCACCTTATTTACTTAAGAGAGTTGATGAATTGGAATTATCGGTTAGATCGGCAAATTGTTTGAAAAATGATAATATAATATATATAGGGGATCTAGTAAAAAGAACGGAATCCGATATGCTAAGAACTCCAAATTTCGGTAGAAAATCTTTAAATGAGATTAAAGAAATATTGGCAAAATTTAATTTAAGATTCGGTATGGATGTACCGGATTGGCCACCGGAAAATATGCAGGAATTATCTAAACGTTATGAAGATTCTTATAATTAAGGACTAAAAAATGCGACATAAAATTAAAGGCAGAAAGTTAAATGTAACAAGTAGTCATCGGCAAGCAATGCTCGCTAATATGGCTGTAGCACTTGTAACCCATGAACAAATTAAAACTACTTTACCAAAAGCTAAGGAATTAAGACCTTATATTGAAACTTTAATTACTAAAGCTAAAAAAGCTGATTTAATGGTAAGAAGAAGCGTTTTATCAAAAATAAAAGATAAAACAGCAGTAGAAAAGCTTATAAATATTTTAGGTACCAGATATAAAGATAGACCTGGCGGTTATACTAGAATAATAAAAGCCGGATTCCGTTATGGTGATTTAGCACCGATAGCATATATTGAATTTGTAGATAGAGATATTAATGCTAAAGGAAATATACAGCAAGATGCTAATAAAGAAATTAAAAATTAAAATATAAGGGACTCGGTGATGGCTAATCATTCTTCAGCAAAAAAAGCTGCTAGACAAACAGTAAAAAGAACTCTAATCAATAAAAAACGATCTAGTGCAATAAAAACTTTTATAAAGAAAGTTGTACATGAAATCAGTCTTGGTAATAAAGAAAATGCTAACATAGCTTTATCTGTTGCTCAGTCTAAGATAATGCACGGTGTGAAAAAAAATATAATTAAATTAAATACCGCCTCAAGAAAAATCAGCAGATTATCAAGGCAAATAAAAAGTTTGAAAGTAAATAACACTTTATAGTAATTTAAAAGCAAAAACTAATAAAATTTTGCTAAATTATTTATATACTTCTTATGGATTATAAATGATGTTATTTTACTAATTAATAAAAAATATGGGCGATTAGCTCAGCTGGTAGAGTATCTCGTTTACACCGAGAGTGTCGGCGGTTCGAGTCCGTCATCGCCCACCAATCAAAAGTTTTTAGTATTTCAACGATCAAACAATGAATGAAGCTTAAACTCAAGTTTTTCAGTTTTAAATGTTACAATAGTTAAACCTATCAAGAAAAACAATATCTTTGTGAAATGGCATTTCTAACTAAGTATATATTAGTTAATAATTTAATGCCATTGATAGAAAATTACAAAGTAATTGACCAAATAATCCAGTATAAAAATACTAAATTTAGCATTTTTTAGTACTTTTTCTAAATATAGTTATAGTTTTTTATTGTGTAAATCAGGAAATACGTTCAGTTTCATACAATAGACCTCTTCAGAAATTCTACTTCTAGAGGTAATTTGTACGTCGATCCTTACCACTCATCCTCACATACTAGTATGTATGCTTCGGTTCAAAGTGAAGTGTCTCTTTCAAATTCCTCTCTAAATCCTTATTTCTGAAGAAGTCTAATAAAGTTTACGTTAATTCGTTGACAAGAAGAAAACGAGAAGAGATTGATATAGCTAGGGTTAAATAAAAATGGTATGCTATTAATTTGTCATCCCGTGGCTTGACCACGGCATCCAAAACTTTTTAAGGTTTTCTGGATACCGGGAATAAGTCCCGGTATGACAATTTATATCTTTTTTATCTTGCTTTAGCCATAGTTACGTATTAATATTATACATTACTTGGCTGATTGTTTTTGGAACCTGCGGTCAAGCAAACTAGAATGATATGGGTGGAATCGATCTGCGTAATAATGCTATATCGTGGTCAACAAGCTATGGTATGACACTGAATAAATTTCCTGATCCATACGAGTTTTTAGAATCTTTCATATACAGCATAATTCATAAAGCTTGATACAAGCGAATTTTGTACTATCGCCTTTACTCACATATTAATATACGCCTAGCTCGCTCGCCTTGAAATTTATCTTGTCGGAACCTTTCTGAATTCTACTGTAATTCTTTGCTGCATTATTTATTACTTTTGTCGTTATTTTTACTAGATTTTCAAAAAAAATAGCACAGTATAAATTGTACGGAAGTTAAAGCAGCTAATAAAGTAAAATGATAGTTGTTTAAATACAATGTAACCAAAAGCTATTAATCTATTTAAAGTTAAAAAATTATTTATTATTACAATTTTAACTTAATAAAAAATAACTTTTATGGAAGATATAGGCTCTGGGAAAAAAGTTTGAAATATACGTTTACGCTAAAAAATTACTTGATAAACTCGAAAATTTACACACTAAAGTAAAAAATCCTATTGATATAGAGGAGGTTAAAAAAGGCATTTACTACGCTCGTAAATATCACGGTTCTCAAATATGTCAATCAGGTGATCCTTATTACTCCCATCCGATTGAGGTGACGATTATGATTGCAGCGTTTGTAGCTGAAGAAGTTCCTAAGCTTTTTACGACCATAATGCTACAAGCTGCGTTACTTCATGATACTATTGAGGATACAGAATTAACTGAAGAAATGATTAACGGCATTTTTGGAGCAGGAGGTAGCAAAACATGTAGAAGACCTAACTCGAATTAAACCTTACGGGAAAATTACTGCTGAAGAAAGCTTAAATCTATTAATTAAACAGCAAAGATATAATACGGCACTTATAAAATTTTTTGATAGAGTCCATAATATACAGACTTTAGGAGCTAAATCACCTGAGAAAATATGCATTAAGGATTGTGATAAAGCAAATAACCAAAATATTAATAACTTAAATTTTATAAGAATTAATGGATATATTTTATAGCATAGATAAGTTAATATTATATATGAACCTAAATTTACTATTGAGACAATAAAATTATTATGTATGATCTGTTCACTGGTATAACCAAAGGTATTTTTTAATATATTACTACAATGTGAGTAGGTAAAATAAAATGATACCAGGCCATGCAACATTCAATTAAAAAATAAGCCAAACAGGTTTTTTTATTGACCTTTTCTTGTAGCCGAAAATGGTTTTTTAATTTTTTAATATTTATATCTCCTTTTTCAATAGCATCAGCTAAGCTTTCTTGAAGTTGGTGTTTTGCATCTGCAAATACAGGAGTTTCCTATAAAGTAGTTCGTGCAGTTAGTCCAATCACGGCAATAACTGCTCCCATCCAAAAGGCTATACGCCAACTAAAACTATAGCTGGTAACTATAGATACTATACCGAGTGCTGCAACGCCTCCTACAGTAGATGCTGTGACAATCATAGCCACGCTTGAATATTGAGTAGGAGGTTTTGTGATTTCGGTTAAGTAAATTTGAGCCCCCATAATCTCGCCCATTGATTAGATCCCTTGAGCAACTCTACATAATGTTATAACTATAGGTAGCAGCTATACCTATTTCTGAGTAAGGAGCAAGAGTCGCTGTAATAGTAATTGCCATAATAGCTGTGGTGATAATAACAGTTACTTTTCTGCCTATATTGTCACTAATCCAACCAAATATTAATAGCCCCCTACCGGTCTAAAAACGCAAGTAGAACAAAACGCAAAAGCATTAAGAAGTGAATTAACAAAAGGATCATACTTAGGAAAAAATAAATCATTTAAAAGTATTACCATATGCACGTAAAGCATTAGGTTACAATACTCAAGAAATATACCAATAGAAAATAGTCCTATTGCTTCTTTTTGCTTATGTGTTAAGCTTCTTTGTTCTTTCTCATAGCCGAGTATAATTTCTTTACAAAAGTTCAATTGTAAAGAAAAATTATACTGTTTTATATAAAAGTCAATAGGAAATTTTGCTAAGAAGTCTATTGATGATTTCCTATTTTACCTTATTAACCCTAAATCTTTTTTTCAATTCTTTTTATATAATTATTTGGCGTACCTGTATTTTTATTAGAAATAGTATTATTAATTAATTGTTTCCAAATTCTATTTACTATATTTTCTGTGCCGCTTAGTTCTAATTTCTTTTTTTACTGTATCGTTTTGTATTCCTTATGATCGTTAGTATTTGTATTTTCAACTGTTTTTGTTAACACGCTTTTATGAGTAGTTATTTGTTTCGGTTGTTTATAAAAAGGACTATGTGCCCTATCTATATCTTTTAGTATATCTACTATTATATTTTGTGATGTTATTGCTGCACTAAGCTGATTAAATCGCTGTTGTTTTTCTTGATCGGTAAATCTAAAGTAATTCTTATCTTGTAGTAATGCGTTTAATGCTACAGTTTGAATAGTGTGTTTATATCCTATCTCTGCTAATGCTTGTATATTTTTATAATTACCTATATCTGCTTTTTGTGTTTCTTGATTAATATTATGGTTTAGCTCCTTAATTAACTTTATCCTATCTTGGATCTGATTGACGAATCTTTAGAACCGTTTAATGATTGTAATCCTATATTTATTGATGAAATTATTTGTGCTACATTATTACCGACTATAGAGGCTGATATCCCCGCCACGTTTACTATATTATTTATTACATTTGTTATAACCGATGCTATAAATAATGATTTAGTACCTTTATTACTTTTGTCTTTCGTTTGTTGCTGCTCATTATGTATATATAAATCATCTTTTAAAATATCTTTTAACTTTGGATCAATTTTTAGAAGAGCTTGTTGTTTACTCAAATCATCACGATGTTTTTCTAATAATTTATTTTCTTGTGTAAGAAGACGTATCTTGCGAGTATGTACTACTCTATTATGGCTTTACCTACTATAGATGTTACCATGGCAGCAGCTGATACAAACATAAATGGAGCTGTGGCAGGTGCTATAGTTGCCAGCATAATACTACTTGCTATTAATCCAAGTACGCTAGCTGTGGTTTTATTAAAAAGAATCTTTCCTGTTACGTTGCTTCTTTTCTTTATATTACCCCATTTTGAGGTCTTAATACTATTTATAATACTGGATGTTCTTGAGTGATTTTGTGTTTTATACTCACTTTTATAAATTAGTATTGGGGTGTTGTTCATGGGTTGTTAAGGTGTGTGTGCCTCTACTCATTAATTGCTGTATCCGTTCTTGCTCTATTATATATAAATCATCTTTACTTTTTACTGTTTCTTGAGAAATTATACGTTCCAAGTTACGCCTTTGTATAACTTCTATATCATCCATACTTCTAAATATTGGAGGCTGCTTTTTAGGTACTGTGTCTATATTATTGGATGATGCCTTTACAATATCTAAATCCTTTTCTAGTGAGTGTGGCATATTTCTTTTCTTTTTTATAGATCTTGCCATTCTATTCGCTCCATTTGTATGCCTTTAATCTGTTTTAGGGTAGATTATAGATAATTATTAAAATTTGTTAATAGTTATCTATAATTAAATTACTTAAAATGCAAATTTAAGGTAAATCTTTATCATGAATGAGTGTTAATAGAGGAAAGAGAGATAAATAATAACATAAACTAACTAAAAGTGATTGTATTATTAAAAAATTCATATATTAATTAAAATACAAAGTTATTTATTAATCATTATGTCAAATACACCTAAGTTAGAAAATCACTATAATAAATTGTTACAAGATATTATGCTTAAAACATTAGAGCAGAATCAAATTGTAGAATAATAGGAATTACTATAATCAACAATCCTAAATTATTAAAACGTTCTGTTAAATAAACAAGCCCAAAAGAACTAATTACATACATAGCTCTTGAATAAGCATATATAAAGCTAGCATAGGTAAATTGTTTTACAACCGGAAAACTTTTGTAAAATATTGGCATTGCCGGGGATTCATTTGGAGAAAAAGTCACTACAATTAGTGGAATTAAGAGAATTTGCTAACCTTGCGTTATATTATCTAATATTAATGGACTAGATAGAAGAAAAGTTAAAAATATTACTAATTGCATTTATAGCATAAACACGTAAGTGCTAGTGCTACAAAAAATTCTACTATAGAAATTTGTATTAAAAAATAATAAATTGCAGTCTTCTTATTAACTTTTTCCTGCCATACAGGATTATTTGTTATCTTTGCTACATCAATTATATTACTATCTTTTATCGTTTCGTGTATTCTACACTTAGCATCAACAAAATCCGGTGTTTCTCGCAAAGTAGTCCTAGCAGCACTACCTATTAATGCAATTCCTGTACCTACCCAAAATGCGATACGCTAATTAAAGTCATAGGATGTAACTCAGGTTTCTACGCCAAGGGCCACAGTTAATCCTAAGCTAGCCCACACCCCTACAAATGCTATGGCAGGAAAGCGTTCAAGAACTCCAACAGATTCCGTTAAATATAATGCTGCTCCTACTCTTGCTCCCATGGATGACATACCTTGCACTATACGGCATATTGTTACTATGCAGGCGGCACTAGCACCTACTTAGGCATAAGTAGGAAGATTAACCACAACGATGCAAGAAAATGACATTAAAATAGTGGTAATAATGACTGTGGATTTCCGACCTATATTATCAGCCAAATAATAAAGCTCCTAAGGGTCTAAAAATAAAAGTAGAACAAAAAGAAAAAACTGCAAGAAGTCGATTAACGTGAGTATCATATTGCGGAAAGAAAAGCTCATCAATTAGTGCCATATGAACATATAGCATAAGATCAAAATATTCTCAAAAAGTACCTATAGATAGTAAGCCTATGCCTATAGCCCCTTTTTGTTCTCTGTTTAAACTTTTTTGTTTTTTTTCGTATCCCAACACAATTTTTTCTAAAAAGTTAATTTATAGAAAGGTTATATTGAGAAGATTTCAAGTCTATAAATTCAAGGCAAAAGTTACAATGTTTTATGATGATACTTATTTAAAACTTCTTTGACTAATGAAGTTGTTATTTTTCTTTTGGAAATTAAAGCAAAATAGTTAATATTGTCTAATATTTCTATAATTTTCGAATATTCCCTAGGCAAATTTACTAAAAGAAAATCTATTATTTGTCGGGATATTGTTACCGAAGCAATAGCAAAATGCTTAAATATTAGAATTTTGATTAATTCATCGTCAGGTGAGTTTAATAGAATACTAAGTACTGATTTAATACGTGAAGATAAATCGGGTAAAGTAAAATTTCTGCTTTTATCAGATGCGGTAAGTAAAAGATATTTTTGTTTTTCGTTAATAATATTAAATATATGAAGTAATGCTGGCTCTTGCCAGTTTTCAATATCTTCAATGATGAAAGCATTATATTTTTCTGAAATTTCTTCATTAAAAAAAATATCTTTAATAATATAGGCATTGCTTAAATGTTGCCATATTTTGGTTAAATAAGTTTTGCCTGACGAAGAAGGGCCTTTAATTAATAAAGTAAATTTATAAGGGTTAACGCCAAAGCCGCACTGCCAATTTTTTATAATATTATAAGCTTGATCGTTAGAACTAGAAACAATAAATTCATCAGGATGATATTTACTAGAAGTAGTAAAACGAAATATATATTGCTGCACTGTTATAAAAATTTTTTAGTCATCTACTCGATAGAATTTGCTAGATTTATAAAATTTAATTAGATTCAAAAGTAAAATTTTTGTAATCCCTGCAATCGGTATAGCAAAAAATATTCCAATAATTCCAAATAAACTGCCGCAGGCAAAAATTGAGAATATAATCCAAAGAGGATGTAACCCTATTTTATCACCGATAATTTTAGGGGTGAAAATATAAGACTCGCAAATATTTCCAACTAGATAAATTATCATTATATATAGTAATTTAGTAGTTACACCAAAAGTTAAATAGCCGATAATTAGAGTTAAAAGAAATGATATAAAAGTACCAAGGAAAGGAATAATAACTAAAAATCCTGTTAAAATGCCAAGTAAAAGAGCGAGATCAATACCTATTACGGTAAATGCAATACTATAATAAGTAGATAATAATAAGCAAATATTTAGCTGTCCTCTTATGTAAGCAGATAACAGATTATTAATTGCCGATAATATTTCAAGGATTTTCGGTCGGGTTTTTATAGGTAATAATGATTTCATGTTTGCAATAATTTTAGCCCAATCACGTAGGAAATAGAATAATATTATAGGTATCAGTAACAATAAAACAAATATGTTAATAGTTATAATAGTATAACGCCAAAAATTATTAGCAATACTGCCAAGTATAGTAAATATACTATTTATAAAATTGCTTAAAGAATTCTTGATTTTATCAGCAATATCAGGTTCTATCGAATAAATTTTTACCATTATAGGCGGTAATATTTCTGTCTGTAAATAATTGTTATATTTTGGAATATTATTTATAAAAGTAAAAATTTGTCCATAAATTATCGGCACTAAAATAGTTAAGCTTAAGAAAAATATGCTCAAAAATATCAGATAAATTATGCTTGATGCAAATTTATTTGATATTTTAAATTTTGATGCGATAAAACCTATAGCAGGTTGTAGTAAGTAAGATATTATAAATGCGATAAAAAATGGTTTTATTGCGTCTGAAATTAGCATAAAACCGCTGATAAAAAGCCCTAAAAAAACTAGCCAAAATATAACGGTTCTATTCATTATTATTTTCCTCATTTTCTATACGAAGATCAACTGCAAAAAGAGCTAGGAGTTCACAAGGCGAAGATCACAGCGTATACACTTAATACGTGTCTTGTAAAACGACGACGCCAATTTTTGAAAAGTTGATCGAGCATTAAGGTTTTTTAACTACTTGTACGGTAGCAGGACGAAGTAGTCTATCTCTAATTTTATATCCTGATTGCATTAAAGTAATAATACTATTCGGTGCATGATCAGGATGTTCTATCTGTGCAATTGCATTATGTAAATTATAGTCGAACATTGATCCTATTTCCGGCTTTATTTCTTCAATATGATGTTTATGAAAGACTTTGTCTAGCTCGTCTTTAGTCATCTGAACGCCTGCAATAATATTTGTGACTTCTACATCAGAATTTGCCGGTTTATGTGCTAATGCTCTTGAAAGATTATCACTAATATTTAGTAGTTCTTTAGCAAATGTAGCAATTGCATAATCTTTTGCTTCGTCACGTGCTTTTTCTAAACGCTTTCTTGTATTGTCTATTTCAGCAGTAGTTCTTATTAGCTTATCTTTTAGTTCTTCAATCTCGGCTTTTAACGCTGTTACCTCCGGATTTGCTGTTTCAACTATCTCTTCAGCAATATCATTTATTGTTTGTTCATTATTTTCTATATTATCGTCTATCATATTATTTACTTTATATTTATTTCTTTTTTGAGGTATATATAGATATAATAAAAATTTTTTCAATGGTATACTCGTTTAATTTGAAAAATTGGTGTCGTTGTTGCGTATTTTTTTATCCTCACGTACTAGTATGTATGCTGCGGTCAAAAAATATGAAACTCCTTACTCTTTTCCAAATTAAACTTTACTATTTATTTTTACTTATGGAGTACAAATTGTATTATGAGACAGTCAGGAAGAAAAAGTAACCAATTACGTCCTATTTCATTAGAATTATCCCCGCTTATTAATGCGGAAGGTTCATGTCTTATTAAAATCGGTAATACACATGTCATGTGTAGTGCTACTTGTGAAACTACCGTACCGCCATTCTTGAGGGGACAAAATCAAGGCTGGATTACTGCCGAGTACGGTATGCTTCCCGGTTCTACATCACAGCGTATGAAAAGAGAAGCGGCACTTGGGCAACAAGGCGGAAGAACGCAAGAGATACAGCGTTTAATAGGTAGGGCAATGCGATGTGTAATTGATGTGAGGAAACTCGGCGAGAGGCAAATTATCATAGATTGTGATGTTATTAATGCTGACGGCGGTACTAGAACTGCAGCAATAACAGGGAGCTACGTAGCATTGCACCTAGCTATTAGGTCCTTGATGAAAAAGAGAGTTTTAAAGGTGAACCCGTTAATTAGTCAAATTGCAGCTATTTCTTGCGGTATATATAAAGGTGAGGTGATACTAGATTTGGATTATTTAGAAGATAGTGATGCGGACGTGGATAGTAATTTTGTGTTTGCAGGTAACGGTAATTTAATCGAAGTACAAGGCACAGCAGAGAAAAATCCTTTTTCCGAAGAGCAGTTTTTAGCAATGTTAAAACTTGCTAAAGGCGGAGCTGCGGAATTATTTAAACTACAAAATCAGGTACTGTTTGGGTCTTAGAAAGTTGCTAAGTGGATAAGTGTTCCCGTCATTGCAAAAAATGCTAATTTATAGCATTTTTTTATTATTGCTCTGGATTGCCGCATCGCTTTGCTCCTAGCAATGACGGTGCATGTATCCACGCAACCAATCTTCCACGAGAAGAATGTATTTATTACGCGTATGGATTATCATGAAAAGCAATATGTTCACCTGATAATATAATTATCTTATCTCGATTGGTATTATTTATAAATACCTTATGATTAAGATCTGTTACTTTAACACTACTATGTGGTCCTAAGATTAATTCCGCAACATTGCCTAGGCTTTCAAACGTAACACGCTGATTAGCGCCAATTGTTATTTTATTGGGGGATATGTTAATATTTGCTGTTCTACTTTCTTCGGTAAAAGTAATAGTTCTATATTTTGGATCTTGCATATTTTCCTCTTTGAATGAATTTTAAGTTATAAAATCATTACTACAATATGCCATATACTACTTCAATTAAAAATTTTTTAACCTAGCTCTTTACTCAATTTATAATTGTTATTATAGTGTATTTTTTAAATTTAAGCGGCTATGGTATTAAGATTATATTATTGTCTATTATGCCTTATTAGTAGAATTATCCTCTGATCAATATGAGCAATTTATAAGTAGTACTGTAGAATACGGTATTACCGATAATCAAAATATTGGAGTACATTTTTTGTACAAAGAAGATAAATTTTTGAATGAAAAAAACATAAGCACGGATGCTTCTATGTACTATAAATTGAAGCTATTTGAAGATAAAGATTTTGTTATTGCGGCTCAGCCTAAAATTTTAATGAGTAAGAGTAAAAAACTTAAAGAAGATTTTTTAGGCGAGATATCTTTACTAATGGGAATGTCTAAAAATATCTGCCCTGTTATTATTTTTAATCAAAATATATTTAGCTTTGGACATTCAATTAATATTGGTTCTAAGAAGATGTATTATAATTTTTCTATTTGTGAAGGCATTAAATTTAAAAACGGCATAATGCTTACAAGTTTTACAAAATACCATACTCGGCAAAATTACGGCTATGTATATGATAGTTCAGTTTATGAGCATTTAGGAATTGTAAAAATAATTAATTTTGGTAAAGAGAATAGAAACTTGTTAACTGCTCAAATCGGTCATTTTTGGGATCACAGTCTTTCAAATTAAGAAATATAAAATATCAGGTATAAATTTTTCAGCATGGTTAGATGTATAAATGAAGATATAATATTACAGATAATCAGAGATAAAAATTTATTAGGTAAAAAACAAGCTAAGTTTAAAAGCTATGATCGAAGAAGCAATTATCGATAATGAGATAATGATTGATATATTATATGAAAATAGAATATTGCTGCTAATAAGCAATATTTCTTATATTAAAATTTATAATTATTCTTATATACAAGTCTATGTAGTGAATGGTTATTGTATATATGACGATGTTCATAGTAATACAATAACTGCTATAAATAGATCTAAAAATATTGTTTAGTAATAATAATATTTTTAGATCTATAATGCTGATCAAGAAATATTATTTTTATAAATTATTAGAAAAAAATTTTGCCTATTTAACTAGTATCAAAGCAAAATATGCTCTTGAATTTAAAGTCGGGCCGATTATTGCTAAGAATATTAATTATACCAATAAAATAATAATATTTTTCGTCGTGTTTATAGCCACATTGATTTATCTGCCGGTTTTATTGCATGTTGTTAATAATATAAGCTATTGTTTGCAAAATATTTTAAAATCTCTGTTATGTATAAGGGCAGTAAGAGAATCGCCTTCGGTAAGGGTTGCATGGATTGAAAAGCGTATTCGGTGTCATACCGTGGTTTGACCACGGTATCCAGAAAATAATTAAAAATACTAATATTAGTATTTTTAACTGGATCCTGCGATCAAGTCGCGGGATGATAGAGGTGGAATCGCTTCACAAAACAAGTAGTACTAAAAATTATTCGGTGGAATCACAAATTTTTCAAAATGAGGAGAAAGCTTTACCGGTTTATACAGTTTTAGTACCGTTATAGAATTAAGTAAGTTAAGGTCAAGAATTAAAAATATTTCATTAATTAATTATCCAAAAGATAAGCTAGGCGTTAAAATGTATTATCGAAGATGACGATTATCTAATGATTAAAGAAATAGTGTTATATAATTTACCGTCTTATTTTCATGTTATATCTGTTCTGAAAAGTCTACCAAGAACTAAAAGCCGAAAGCCCTTAATTATGCTCTAGAATATTTACATGGTGAGTATCTAGTAGTATATGATGCTGAAGATAAACCTGAACAGCTACTTAAAGCTCTAGCAATGTTTAAAAACTTACCTCTAGAATATGCTTGTCTTCAAGTTAAGCTTAATTTTTATAATAAAAATGAGAATATTTTAACCTATGCTCAAAAATGTTTAATATAGAATATAGTTTATGGTTTGAATATATCTTGAAAGGATTAAGTTTGCTAAAACTTCCTACACCTCTTGGGGGTACTAGTAATCATTTTAAAACGGATATATTAAATAAGCTTGGCGGATGGGATTCTTATAATGTAACAGAAGATGCCGAGCTTGGTATAAGAATTTACTCACAGAACTATAAAGTAGCTATTCTTGATTCCTATACTCTAGAAGAGGTTCCGAATAGTTTAGGTAATTGGCTAAATCAAAGATCACATTGGATTCAAGGTTTTTTGCAAACATTTTTGGTATTTAAAGCACAAAAAGATAAATGCCAAAAGTTTACTTTATTGCAAGTAATAACAATTTATGTGTTCCTTATCTACTTATAATTTTTGGAGTTTACCCTTTATAATATTTTCTATTGTTATAAATAAAAATTCTATAATTAATTATTTATGGCTTATTAATAGTATTTTTTCACTTTTATATCTATATGGTACAGCTCTGTATATATTAAAAAATTCTTTAAAAAGCGGAAAAGTAAAATTTCAGGATATAGTAGCTTTGAGCTTATGGGCTAGTTATTTTATATTACATACTGTAGCTTCATATAAAGCAGTATTTGAAATAATTTTCTGTCCTTTGAATTTGAAATGGAGTAAAACTAAACACGGCACTAGTTTAGAGGATTTTGAGAAAGAATAGACCTCTAATAAAAAAATTTTTATTCTTGCCCCTTGAACTAACAAAAATAAAATATATATAGTATGTACATATTAAAGATTTAATAATTGGAGGTTAAAATGTCTTTTAAACCATTACATGATAGAATTGCAATAAAGCCTATCGAACAAGAAGAAAAAACTAAAGGTGGAATTATTATTCCGGATACTGTAAAAGAAAAGCCGATGCAAGGTGAAATAGTAGCCGTAGGTAATGGTATTCGTAATAAAAAAGGCGAAATTCATCCTTTAGAGCTAAAAGTAGGCGATAAAGTTTTATACGGTAAATGGGCAGGTACCGAAATTGAAATTGAAGGCACAAAACTGATCGTGATGAAAGAAAGCGACGTATTTGGTATTATTAATTAATTATTTGTTTTTAAGGAGAAATTAAATATGGCAACAAAACTTATTAAACACGGCTCAAAAGCTCGTGAGCAAATGTTAGAAGGTATTGATATACTTGCAGATGCAGTAAAAGTTACTTTAGGTCCAAAAGGTAGAAATGTACTTATAGAGCAATCATTTGGTTCACCGAAAATTACAAAAGATGGTGTGACGGTTGCAAAATCGATCGAGTTAAAAGATAAAATTAGAAATGCGGGAGCTCAGCTATTAAAATCAGCTGCTACAAAAGCTGCAGAAGTAGCCGGTGATGGTACTACTACAGCTACGGTACTTGCTAGAGCTTTGGCTCGTGAGGGTAATAAGTTAGTAGCTGCCGGTTATAATCCTATGGATTTAAAGCGTGGTATGGATTTAGCAGTAAACACAGTAGTAGAAGAAATTAAAAAATCCAGTAAAAAAATCAATAGCCAAGAGGAAATCGCACAAGTCGGTACTATCTCTTCAAACGGTGATAAGGAAATCGGTGAGAAAATTGCTAAGGCAATGGAGGAAGTCGGTAAAGAAGGCGTGATAACCGTTGAAGAAGCAAAGAATTTTAGCTTCGATGTTGAAGTAGTTAAAGGTATGATGTTTGATAGAGGTTATCTATCACCGTATTTTGTAACGAATTCCGAGAAAATGGTTGCTGAGCTTGAAAATCCTTTCATCTTACTATTTGAGAAAAAATTATCAAATTTACAACCGATGTTACCTATACTTGAGGCTGTAGTACAATCACAACGTCCGCTATTAATTATTGCTGAGGATGTTGAGGGCGAAGCTCTTGCAACGCTTGTAGTCAATAGATTACGTGGTGGTTTAAAAGTTGCGGCAGTAAAAGCTCCCGGTTTTGGTGATAGAAGAAAAGCAATGATGGAAGATATTGCTATCCTAACTAAAGGTGAGCTTATTACTGAAGATTTAGGTATGAAGCTTGAAAATGTGAGTATTAAGAGTCTAGGGACAGCAAAAAGAGTAACAATTTCTAAAGAAAATACCGTAATTGTTGACGGTAACGGTGATAAGAAAAATATTGAAGATAGAGTATTACAAATTAAATCTCAAATAGCTGAAACTACTTCTGATTATGATAAAGAAAAACTGCAAGAGCGTTTAGCTAAACTTTCCGGCGGTGTTGCCGTATTAAAGGTTGGCGGTGCTACGGAAGTTGAAGTGAAAGAGCGTAAAGATCGTGTTGAAGATGCACTTGCTGCTACAAGAGCGGCAGTTGAGGAAGGTGTTGTTGCCGGTGGCGGTGTAACATTACTTCATGCATCACAACCTTTAACAAAGCTTAAAGTAGAGAATAAGGATCAACAAGCTGGTATTGAAATAGTAATAGAAGCTTTAAAGGATCCGTTAAAACAGATTGTTGAAAATGCCGGTGAAAACGGTGGCGTAGTAGTTGGTAAATTACTAGAACATAAGGATAAAAATTATGGCTTTAATGCTCAAGATATGCAATATGTCGATATGATTAAAGCAGGAATTATTGATCCGGCTAAAGTAGTGCGTACTGCACTTCAAGATGCTGCTTCCGTTGCTTCGTTAATTATTACCACGGAAACTTTAATTGTTGACGAACCTTCTGATAAGGCAGAGCCAATGCCAATGCGTGGTGGTATGGGAGGCATGGGCGGTATGGATTTCTAAGTCTATATCTCTATAAGATAGGTTATGCAATAGATCTAATAAACCCGTTTTGTTGTATTGCGCGTTCCCCTCATTGTAAGGAGGCATTGTTGCGTGGACCGCAAAACCTGTTCAATGTCATATCATGGCTTAACCATGGTATCCAGAAAAAATACTAATATAGTATTTTAAACTGGATTCTGCTACAAGCTCGCAGGATGACAATTGAGCAGCTAGTCCACGCAGGCAATGCCCTGCTCCGCAATGACGATTTTAACAACGTGCTGTAACACATTATTAAAAGTCGCAGTAGGACACAACTGATTTATGCAACAAATGGGTTTTAAAGCGATTCTTTGCTTAATGTGAAAATAAACTCTTTAATAAAACTCTTCCTAAAAAAATAAAATATAGAATTTCTTGTAATTATTTCAATAAATGACTGCAAATATTTTTTAATTAATTATAATAGCTCAACCTTTGGTATTTATCCTATGAGACTGTTAACAAAATAATTTTAAAGCTCATTAAATTCTTTTTCACTACAAATTATAAGATTTTTTTGAAATAGGGATATTTATTACTGTAAAAATCTCTTTAATTATCAATTAAAGTTATTTTGTTAACAGCCTTATATAGGATGATCAAAAGGTTTTAAACGGTTTTACGCTTTAATTATTAAGAATAGATTTCTTGTTGCAGTTATAGGCAAGGTTAATCTATATTCGTTTAATTTAAAAAATTAGTAATAACAATTTCTAGCTTTTGGTTGGTTAAACTATGCTAACTAAAATTAGTAAGGTTTTAGAAAATTACTATTCTTATTTTAAAAAAATCTTATAATTTATACAGTTAAGAAAGACTAAAATAAGATAATTTAAATTTTATATATAAAACTTAAAAAATTAGGTTCTAAAAGCAATCTAAAGGATAAAAGATAAAATAATAGGGTAGGGTAGTGCGAAGCTCGCCACAAGCTTAATTTTTCCTATTAATATCAACTAAAGCTGGGTTTTATTAATATTTACTAAAAATAGTAAATTAATTAGAAATATTAATAGAACTTCATTAAGTTTATTGCTTTAATTGGTGTTTAGTTATTCGTAAGTATAACTATTAGCTGAATTAGTATAAATTTAAAGAGGGACATCTTCTTAGCGTTGGAAAAGAAGATGAGAGAGATTCTGTTAATTATACTAATGCAGAAATGTGACAATTTTCATCTGACAAAACATTTGATTGGAGAGATAGAAGCAAGTACCATCATGTTCATAAAGTAAAAGTCGGTGACAAGTTTGATATACATTGGGATTTATACCATGGCACATAAAACACGTGGTTATTATACATATGCGATCACTGATTATCCTAATGGATTTTTCTCAAAGACTAACTTTTAATGAGCTTAAGACATTTTTTGAAAATATAAGCCAAGAAAAACCATTTTGGAGCCATCCATTACCTGCTTCTACTGATCACTCAATAATTCTTCTGGAAAGAGAAGCGCGATTTCGCGTTCTTTTAGAGAGATGGATAGTCGCTGACCGGCATGGCATTTCATCAATCATGGGTGTTCTTGAATATGAAGCAAGTTTAGGCGGTGAAGGGGGCCCCTGGACATGGACACCATCATCACGATGCTTTAATTAAGCTTTAAAGCAACTTAGTAGCGAGTGGTGATGCGCTAAGCGACTCAAAGCTTTGTTGTGCGGATACCCAAGTCGTCATTGCAAGGAAAAATTAAAAATTTTGACAAAGCAATCTCGGACCAAAATCTTGAGATTGCCACGCTCCTTTCAGTTGCTCGCAGCAACAATGCTTAAATTCTTGCGTTACTATCTACTTAAAGCTTTTAGGCCTTCCTTTAAGCCGTCTTTTATAAATGCAATTTTAGCTTGTTTGCCGTCTGCGGTAATTAGTTCTATATAATTATCGTTTGATAAAATCATGTCTAGATCGTCTTTTGTAATAATAGCTAAAGCCTGACAGCCGTTTACTGTACAATTTACGTATTTTCCGGCTGCTATTCGTTTGTCACCGCTATTAATAACTGTACCTGCCGGAATTTGAACATTTGACGGGACTATTTCTATTATTTTTAATTCCTGTTTTTCTTGTTCCCCATTGAAATAACCTATGTGATAAATGGCTAATATTTCCTTTTCTTTATCTTTCTCTAGATTATTAATTTGTTGTGATAAGAAGCAAAGTTGTTTTTTCTCATTATTAAGAGTACAACTTAAAGTCCAAGCTCCGTACTTTTTTGGTGCTGTTGATGCGTTGACGTTTTCTATGCTATACAAAACAAAAGTGCCGGTTATTATAAATAATCCACTAAAAATAAAAGCAATTTTTTTTATACAATCTTTCATATAATTTTTAACCTTTTTAAAATATTTTCTTTTCCTAAAATTTCTGCAATCTCAAATACGCTAGGTGATGCAGTCATACCTGTTATTAAAGCTCTTACCGGTTTCATAATGTCATTCAGCTTTAAATTGTTTGCTGCTGCTATTTCTTTAAATTTATTCTGTACGGATTCCTTATCAAACTGCTCAAGTTCGCTTAAGTTTTCTATAATTTGTTTGATTAAATTCTTATCGCAATTTTCTATAATTTCTTTTGAATCTTGGCTGTAGATGATAGGCGAATCTACTAGATAAATTTGAGCAAGGCGTGTTAGTTCTAGTAATGTTTCACTTCTAACTAACAAGCTTGGCATTGCTTGTTTGATATAGCCTATTTCCTGCTCACTAACCTTAAACTTTTTCGGCAACTCTACTGCTAGGGGTAATTTGTATGTCAATCCGGTACTTGCATCCTCACGTATGTCTATATACGCTGCGGTGCTGTGTTCCGTGTTTCCTCCAAATTCCTCCCTATAAGCGAGCTTCCGAAGAAGTTTATTATAATTTTGTTCCAATATCTCTACAGTCTTTGAAGTTAAGCTATCATTGTCAAGCATTCTTAAGTAATGAGAGTTAAGGCTATTCATCTTAGCAAAATCAAGCTTAGCAGGTGATTTACCGAGTGAATCAAGATTAAACCAGTCTATAGCCTGAGTCATTGAGATAATTTCATCATCGCCGTGACTCCATCCAAGACGCAGTAAATAATTGCACAAACTTTCCGGTAAATACCCCATATCCTTATAAGCTTCAATGCCTAATGCTCCATGCCTTTTGGATAATTTTGCTCCGTCTGCTCCATGAATTAACGGTATATGAGTCATGCTCGGTACTGCATATCCGAAAGCCTGATAAATAGCGAGTTGCCTTGCTGCATTGGTTAAATGATCGTTACCTCTAATAATATGAGTTATACCCATATCATGATCGTCTACTACAACGGCTAGCATGTAAGTAGCAGTGCCGTCTGCTCTTAATAGTACCATATCGTCTATATGAGAGTTTTCAATTACTACCTCACCTTGTAAAGTGTCATGAATTGTTATGCTACCCTCTCTTGGAGTTTTTAGACGTATTACCGGCTTAATATCAGTAGGATAGATAGATGGATCTTTGTCACGCCACTCGCTATTAAAAATAAAATGCTGTTTATTTTCTAAAGCTTGTTGTCGCTGTCTTTCTATTTCTTCTTGGCGAGTAAAACAATAATATGCTTTACCGTTTTGCAGTAATTTTAGTGCAGCTTCTTTGTAAAGATTATTACGTTTAGACTGGAATATAACCTCACCGTTCCAATCAAGCCCTAGCCATTTTAGACCTGAGAATATAGCTTCTACCGCTTCTTTAGTTGACCTTTCTTTATCAGTGTCTTCAATGCGAAGCAAGAACTTACCGTTATGATGCCTTGCGAACAAATAATTAAAAAGGGCGGTTCTTGCCGAACCTATATGTAAAAACCCCGTCGGTGACGGAGCAAATCTAGTAATTACGTTATTATTCATTTATTATCTTTTTTAAATATATACTAAGAACTGTGTCATACCGTGGCTTGCCAAGGTATCCAGAAAACAACTAAACATACTAATATTATTAGTATGTTTAACTGGATCCCGCGATCAAGTTGGCTGTGTTGTATGGATCAGTTTTTGCGTCATTGCGAGGAAAGTGCATAGCCATTGACGAAGCAATCTAGTAAAAAATGCTAAAAGTTAGCATTTTTTTATTATTTTTCTGGATTGTCACGCTCCTTACAGTCGCTCGCAATGACGATTCGGTATTCATGTCACAAGGCTGATCAAGTTAGCTAGGATAACACATACTCTTTCTCCCCAAACACATAAAATAATTTACATCTATATCATCGCTTAATTTCCACTCATTTTTAGCCAGATCATATACCAAGCCTTTCAGCTCTTTAATTTCAATTTTGGTATCCGTAAGCATTTCGTAAATTTCCAACGGTTTTAGGAATTTGCTATAATCATGAGTGTTTTTTGGTACCCAACCTAAAATATATTCGGCAACTATTATTCCAAGTATATAAGCTTTTTGAGTACGGTTAATCGTAGAAATTATTGCCATACCGTTTGGCTTAATATGCTTCACCAAATTTAGTATAAATTGCTGTACGTTTTCTACGTGTTCAATAACCTCAAGACAAATTACCACATCATATAGCTTGTCACTTTCTAATTCTTCTATAGTAGATTGTAAATAATTTATCTTTACGCCGTTTTCCTTAGCATAAGCAGTTGCCGTTTCAATATTACTTTGCAGTGCATCAATGGCTGTAACGTTAAAACCTTGAGCCGCTAAAGGCGTTGCAATTAACCCTCCACCGCAACCGACGTCTAATATTTCTAATTTAAAAATATCGTTAGACATCTTTTCAAACTCTACTTCTAGAGGTAATTTGTGTATCAATCTGCTGCTTGCATCCTCACTTACCAAAGCGTACGCTGCGGTGCTGTGCTGCATGTTTCCTACAAATTCCTCTCTATAGGCGAGTTTGGAAAGGTGTCTATTGTAATGCGTAGTTATTTTCTCTATTATATATTCAAGGCGAATAGGGTTGATTCGGTGTAAGATAGCGAATTCTCCGTCCTTATTCCACCAATTATGAGAAATTTTCTCAAATTTTTCTAATTCTTTTTTATTGATTGAAGACATAGTCTATGATTCTTTCCAATGTTATCCCGTGGCTTGACCACGGGCTCCATAAGTACAGCCTAAGAACTTTAGTGGATCCCGTGGTCAAGCCACGGGATAACAAGAGGCCATACAACAAACATATATAATATACTCAGATGACTTTAATAATACTAGCCTTAATTTTAATTAGCTGCATATTTGCCCCGCTTGGCTGCATTGCCCTATGGAAGAGATATATTTATTTCGGTGACGGGCTTGCTCATAGTAGTTTTTTAGTGGCTAGTATAAGTATTATAGCACATGTTCCATTAATATATTCAGGCATAATAGTTGCAATTCTTTTTTCGTTTTTTGTGTTTATTTTTAAAAATAATTCTGAAAAAAACGCAGTTATTAATTTGATTTCTAGCTTTATGCTAGCTGTTGCTTTAGTTATTAATTATTTTACTTCTTTGCAGAATAATATAGTGAATTTGTTGTTTGGGGATATTTTATCCGTATCTTTTAATGATTTGATGATACTTGCAATAGTGCTCATAACTATTATAGGCTTTATAGTATATTTTTATAATCAAATTCTTCTTATCATTATCAATAGAGATATTGCCGTCATAAAAGGCTTAAAGGTTAATATTATTGAGCTAATATTTTTACTTCTTCTCTCATTATCGGTATTTTCTGCTATAAAGATTGTCGGAGTACTTATGGTAACTGCTATTTTACTTATTCCTGCAATGATTGCACGGTTTGTAGCATATAGCCCCTCCCAGATGATTATAATATCAATTCTTATATCTTTATTTATTAATTTTTGTGCTGCATTTAGCTCTTTCTACTTTGATTTACCTTTAACTCCATTGTTTATTATATTAGGTACGTTTATTTATGGTTTGTTGTATTTAAAGCGATTATTATGAACCCAAATGCATTTACTGAATATGTCAAAGAATTGTTAGAACCAATATGGTTCAGTAGTCGTTCGTGTAATGTTTGGTGGATATGGTATATATAAGGGTGGTGTTATGATAGGAATTATTAAGAGCAATGAATTATATTTTAAGTCAGACCTAAGCACTTATGAATATTTTCAATCTTTCGGTTCTGAGTCATTTGTATATCAAAGTAAAGGTAAACTTGTAACTCTATAATATTGGAAGGTGTTACCTGAAATTATGGAGGATCAAGAGTTATTAGGTAAGTGGTTTAAATTAGTTTTGAATGTTGCTATTAAATAGTCAAAAGAAAAAATAAATGTCGTCCTGTGGTTTGACCAGCGTTGTTGTGTGTGGCATTTTTTTTCTGTCATTGCGAGAAGACGCCATAGGCGTCGACAAAGAAATCTCAGGCACGATTCCTGAGATTGTCACGCTCCTTGCAGTCGCTCGTAATGACGTTAAAATCTATCCACGTTTTTCATAATCTCAAGATAATCAATTTTGCCGTTTGTAAGTAGAGGTATTTCTGAATCGGTAATAATTACTTTCGGTAAATGTAGTAAAGGCATTTGAGCTTTAGATACAGCATCTGCAAAGTTCTCTCTATTTATATTGGAACCGGTAGTAAGTAAAATAATCTTGTCTTCGTGCGTTTTATCGGGAATAGAAATAGCAGCGTGCAAGGAATCAGGATCAATTTTGCTTGCAAGTTCTTCAATTTTTGTAAGAGATATCATTTCCCCTGCTATTTTAGCAAAGTGTTTTAAACGTCCTAGAGTTGTTATATATCCTTCAGAATCAATTTTTACTATATCGCCTGTGTCGTACCATTCTTTATAAGTATGGTGACCTTCTAAGTCCAAGTAACCAAGCATTATGTTAGGACCCTTAATGAATAAACGTCCCCCTTCATTTATTCCCTCTACTTTCTCAAGCTTATAATCAATTTTCGGTAATAATCTTCCTACCGTGCCTGCTTTATTATGCATAGGGGTATTGCAAGCTATAATAGGTGAGGCTTCTGTAATCCCATATCCTTCAAAAATACGTATGCCATACTTATTAAGCCAAAATTGTCGTGTAGATTCTTTTAATTTCTCGCTACCGGCAAATATATAGCGTAATGAGTAAAAATCATATGGGTGAGCGTAATTAGCATAACCGTTTAAAAAAGTATCGGTAGAAATTAATATAGTTGCTCCAATATCGTATATAACTTCAGGAATGCTACGATAATTTAGTGGAGAAGGATATAGAAACAGCTTAATACCGTTTAAAGTTGTAATAATTGCACCACTAAGACCAAAACAATGAAATAGCGGTAGCGCATTAAATACTATATCTTCAGGGCTAAAAGGTACTTTAGCAGTTATTTGATATCTATTAGTTTGTAAATTTCTGTGAGATAATAATACGGCTTTAGGTTTACCTTCAGTACCCGAAGTAAAAATTATCACTGCCGGTTTTCCGTCATCACGATTACGACAAAAATAATTGTAATAAGTTTGGGCACAATAACTTCCTATTTTTGCTTTTAGTTTTAGGGCTGTACCAATCTGCTTTTTAAAATCTTCTAAATATATTATTTTAATACCGAAATCTAATAAGTTAGTTATTAATTCATGTAAATTTGCTTTCTCAATAAATTGTTTTGAAGTGTAAACTACTTTAATTTGTGCAAGTTTACAGGAGTTAATAACAGTACTTATGCCGCTGCTCCAGTTAATTATAGCAGGAACATAACCGCTAGATTGCATAGCGTAAAAAGTAATTAACGTATTCGTGGTATTAGGCAACATTAAGCCTAAATTTCTGCCAAAGATATTATTCTTTTTGATTAAATCACCTAGGATAAAAGATTTTAATATTAAATCTCGATAAGTAACCGCATTATTTTCAAAATCATCAACTATTTTTTTCTTAAATCCATGAATTTTAGCAGCTTCTATAAGAGATGAGAATACAGTATTTTGATAGTCTGAACTTTCAAACATCATGTCAGCCATGATATCATAAAGAGTCCTAGATATATAACTGCGTCGTTCTTGATTGCTTGTAGCATCCATATTAGCGAATTTGACCGGCGGTAAAATGGTTATAGTAATTTTAGGAAATATTTTTCTTTTTAATATGTTTTTTAATTTTGATAAATGAGTAAATTGAGTACCGTCTATTCTAACCGGTAAGACGGTAGCACCGGCTTTATCGGCAATCATTCCCGGTCCTTCGTATATTTTCATTAAAGAGCCGGTAACACTTATTCTACCTTCAGGGAAAATTGCTACTTTCTGATCCTTTTGTACTTCTTTTACTAAAGTCTTTATTGCCATTGGGTTACTTGGATCAACCGGCAAAGTTCTTGCCATACGTAAAAACGGTTTAATCCACCATATTTTTTGTATATCGGGACTAATTGCAAAAGTCATTTCTTCTCGTAAGTAAGTAGCAATTAGCGGCGGATCTAGATATGAAATATGGTTAGCGACCACTACTACTTTTTTACCTGCTTTTTGAAAATTTTCAAATCCTTTAACTTCAACCTTATACATAAGATCAAAACAGATTTGGAATATTCTTCGCAATAGCTTAAATGGAATAATTTTAACTTCAGGTATTAAACGGTAAATATGTATAGTAACGATTATATTAGCTAGGCTAATAAATAATATAATCCAGGGTATAGTGAAATTTAGGTAAAATAATAAAGATAGAATTATTGTGGATCCCACCATGAAAATGGAATTGATAAGATTGTTAACGGCAATAATTCGACTACGATGAGTAGGGTTTGCGTAATGCTGTAATATCGCAAAAAGCGGAACGATATATAATCCGCCTATTGCCGCTAAGAACAATAAATCTATAACTATGCGCCAATTATGTCTTTTCGATAAAAATACTAAAATACTTTTTAGCTGAGTAGGTTCGTAGTTAACTGAGCTAATTCTACTTGCAAAGAATAAATCAATACCGAAAATACTAATGCCTAGGGCTGAAATAAATAGATATTTAACGGTAATCTCATCTTCAAATATTTTGCTACATAAAAACGAACCGACCCCAACACCAAGAGAGAAAACCGCTAAAAATAAATTAGCAACATTCTCATCAGCTTTAAAAGTTATCTTAGCAAGTAAAGGTATTTGAGAAATTATAGCAGCTCCGATAAACCAAAACCATGAAATACCAAGTATAGCTAAATATATCTGTTTTTTTGCTTTGGCATATTTAATCATATTTATGCTTTCATCTATAATATTAAAATTTATTTTAATATCACGATTTACGTTTTTAGATTTTGGGGAAAAAAGGCTTGTAATAAAGCCAAGCAAAGCGATGGTAATTAAGGAATAAATTATAAAATTATTGCTGATTGTATAATAGCTGCCGATTATAGTACCGATAAAAATACCGATAAAAGTTCCGGCTTCAACAAAGCCGTTAGCTCCAAGTAGTTCATCTTTATTTAGGTGATCAGGTAATACGCTATATTTGATTGGACCGAAAAAAGTAGAATGTATACCCATTAAGCAAATAGAACAAAACAGGATTAACAGATTATTATGATGCAATCCGTAAATTGCAAAGGCAATTATACCGATTTCACAAATCTTAATAATTTTAATAAGATTTGCACGCTCGTATTTATCGGCAATTTGTCCTGCTATGCTTGCGAATATTATAAAAGGTAATACAAAAGTAGCATTAGCAATTAAAACAAGTAGATTATTATATTGACTTAAAGCTCCTGAAATACCATAAGTGATAAGGATTACCAGAGCATTTTTTAATATATTATCATTAAGACAACCGCATAACTGCACTATAAAATTCGGTAAAAATCGTCTATCTTTGAAAAGATATAATTTGTTTGTGTCCATGATATAAAATGATTTTAAATGCCAATTTTATTGGGTGACTCTTATGTCATTCCCGTGAAAGCAGGAATCCAGTAAAAAATATAAATACAGTAAGTTTTTAAAACTAAAAACTCGATTTATCTCGCTTTACCCTGGATTCCCGCTTATGCGGGAATGACATAAGCGAGCTATGCAACAAAACCTAAACTCCCCAAATATTAGCAATTTATATTAATATGTCAAATGTGGTGCTTATTTACTTTCTGTGTCTAAGCATCTTGATTTTATTAATTCATCTACAAGAGAAATGTTTTCGTCCGTAGAATCAGTGTAATTTTTGACTATTGTTTGTAATGCAGATAAAGCTTGGCTTGTAGTATCTTTCGTTTTAACTTTCTTTCTTCTTTGTAAATTCTTTTTTAAGGCAGTTGATAAATTATCAAATTTAGCCGGTGATTTGGCTTTTTTCGGTACTTCTTTGATATAGTTGGTAGATGACATAAATAATTATCTTTTCACATTAGCATTATTATATTATATTATAGATATTTTGGAAAATAAAACTATAAATAATCTATGAATCAAAGTAATATAATCTCTCCTGAGTTACTGGATGAGAGAAGAAATATTGCAAGGCAAGGGGGCGGTGAAGCTAGGGTCAACGCACAACATCAAAAAGGTAAGTTAACTGCACGAGAGCGCATAGAAGTATTATTAGATCCGAATAGCTTTACCGAAACAGGTATGTTTGTATCCCATAGATGCGATAATTTTGGGATGCAGGATAAAAAGTTTTTAGGTGACGGCGTTGTAACAGGACACGGTACGATAAACGGTAGGTTGGTATTTATTTATAGCCAAGATTTTACCGTACTCGGCGGTTCTCTCGGCGAATATCATGCTAAGAAAATCTGTGATATTATCGATCAAGCTATAGAAACCGGTGCTCCCGTAATCGGTATTAACGACTCGGGGGGAGCAAGAATTCAAGAAGGGGTTGATGCTCTGGCCGGATACGGTGAATTATTTCAGCGTAATGTTTTAGCGTCGGGTGTCATCCCTCAAATTACCCTAATTATGGGCCCTTGTGCAGGTGGTGCGGTATATTCTCCTGCCTTAACCGATTTTATATTTATGGTTAAGAATAGTTCTTATATGTTCGTAACTGGTCCCGATGTAGTAAAAACCGTTACGGGTGAAGAAGTAAGCCAAGAAAAGCTCGGCGGTGCTAGGATGCATACCACTAAAAGCGGCGTTGCCGATCTTGCATTTAACAATGATATAGAAGCATTGCTTGAAATTCGTAAATTCTTTAATTTCCTTCCGTCATCCAATCGTAGTCCTCTTCCTGTTCGTTCGACTGTTGATCCTGCCGATAGAGTTGATATGTCTCTTAGCACGTTAATACCTAACACTCCTAATAAACCTTATGATATGAAAGAGCTTGTTGAGCGTATCGTTGATGAGGGAGAATTTTTTGAACTACAACCTGATTTTGCTAAGAATATCATTATTGGCTTTGGTTATATGGAAGGTTATCCGGTAGGATTTGTGGCTAATCAGCCTTTGCATTTAGCAGGATGTTTAGATATAAACGCCTCAAGAAAAGCAGCAAGATTTGTTAGATTTTGTGATGCTTTCAATATTCCTATAGTAAGTCTTGTTGATGTGCCTGGATTTCTGCCTGGTACATCCCAAGAGCATGACGGTATTATTAAACACGGGGCTAAACTGTTATACGCTTATGCGGAAGCTACAGTGCCGAAGATTACTGTAATTACCCGTAAGGCTTATGGAGGTGCTTATATAGTTATGAACTCCAAGCATCTTAGAGGCGATATAAACTATGCTTGGTTTAATTCGGAAATCGCTGTTATGGGGGCAGAGGGAGCAGCCGAGATAATATTTAAGGAAGAATGTAAAAATCCTGAAGCTAAAAAACAAAAAATCGATGAATATAGAAAAGTAGTAACTTCGCCTTTTGTTGCGGCATCTAGGGGATATTTGGATGATATTATAAGACCGCAAAATACCAGATGGCGAATATGTAAGGCGTTAAATTTCCTGCGTACTAAAAAAGTAGAACTGCCTTGGAAGAAGCATGATAATTTGCCGCTTTAGCTGTCATCCCGTGGCGTGACCACGGGATCTCAGAATACAGTCTGTGACACAAGACCCCGTGGTCAAGCCACGGGGTGACATGAGGATATAAAAAACTATGAATAAACCGTTATTTGATAAAATTTTAATTGCTAATCGTAGCGAGATCGCCGTTAGGATAATACGTACCTTAAAAAAGATGGGGATAAAGTCGGTTGCAGTATATTCTGAAGCAGATACAAACTCAATGTATGTGCAGCATGCAGATGAGGCTTATTATATAGGTGATTCCCCTGCAACGGAAAGTTATTTATCTATTAAAAATATTATTTCGGCGATTCGTGAAAGTGGCGCAAGTGCAGTACATCCAGGTTACGGTTTTTTATCAGAAAATCCAAATTTTGCCAATATTCTTAAAAGAGAAGGTGTTGTTTTAATAGGACCGAGTGCTGGAACTATTAAAAAAATGGGCGATAAAATCGAAGCAAAAAAGATAGCGATAGAAGCCGGAGTTAGCACCGTGCCAGGTTATATGGGAACTATAAACGATGTTAAACAAGCTATAGATTTTGCTAAAGAGATTGGTTTTCCGGTAATAGTAAAAGCGGCTGCCGGCGGCGGTGGGCGTGGTATGAGAGTAGTGAATAATCCCGCTGAAATGGCCAATGCTTTTGAGTCGGCAAAGCTTGAAGCAGCCAATAGTTTTAGTGACGATAGATTATTTATTGAGAAGTTAATTCAAACTCCCCGTCATATCGAAATTCAGCTGATTGCCGATCAATACGGTAATAGTGTATGTCTCGGAGAGCGGGAATGTTCAATACAGCGTCACCATCAAAAAGTAATCGAAGAAGCACCAAGTTCTTTTATTACTGAAGATATAAGGCAAGAAATGTATCGGCAGGTAATATCCTTATCTCAAAAAGTAGGATATTATTCGGCCGGTACCGTTGAGTTTATAGTAGATAGCAATAAAAATTTCTATTTTTTAGAGATGAATACTAGGTTGCAAGTCGAGCATCCTGTTACTGAGCTAATTACCGGTATAGATATAGTTGAAGAGATGATACAAATCGCAGCCGGCGAGAAATTATCATTTACACAAGATGACGTAAAATTAAAAGGTTGGGCATTTGAATCACGAATTTGTGCCGAAAACCCAAGCCGAGGTTTCTTACCTTCTAGCGGTAGAATTATAGCTTATTCCGAACCTGCAAAGAGTCCTAATATCCGTATAGATACAGGGATTGGGCTTGGCGGCGAAGTAAGTATGTTTTATGACTCAATGATTGCAAAATTATGTACTTACGGTGAAACAAGAGAGCAGGCAATTGAGCTAATGCATTCTGCTTTGAGTTCTTATATAATTAACGGTATTGCTCATAATATCAGTTTCTTAGAAGCGGTAATGCTACATCCACGCTTTGTGAGCGGCGATATTTCTACTGCCTTTATTCAAGAAGAATATCCTGACGGTTTTTCCGGAGCTAGTCTAACTTCAGAAGTAACTACCGTATTTTTAGCAACGGCTATTTTTATTTATATATCGGAGCAAAGACGTGCTTCTTTAATTTCCGGCAATATTAACAATCAGGCTAACAAAATAGGTACAAGGTGGGTAGTAACTATCGATGATAAACTATTTCCCGTATTAATTACACCTGTTGAAAACGGCTATAATATACGTCACGAAAGCGATAGAATATATATTCGTAGTAACTGGAATTTAGGTAATGAACTTTTTACGGCTATAATTAACGGTAAAAAAACAAATGTGAAAATTGAGAATATCAGAACCGGTTATTTATTATCGCATGCCGGTATTAGCGTAAAAGCCTTTGTACGCTCTCCTCGTATCTCAGAACTTGAAGCGTTGATGGTTTCAAAAGTAGTGGTAGAAGAAAGCTCCGAACTACAAGCTCCTCTAAGCGGTCAGATTGCTGCGATAAAGGTGAAAGAAGGGCAGGAAGTGACGGCAGGACAAGAAATTATGATTTTAACTGCTATGAAAATGGAAAACCTGATTCTTGCCGAAAGAGATGGAAAAATAGCTAAAATTTTTGTTAATGAAAAGGATAATGTTATAAGAGGGCAGGTATTATTAGAATTTGCTTGATATATTAGATTCTGTGTAGAAATCTCAGTGATTTGAGTGAGTTGACACGATACATCGCTATGTAAGTTATCTTTTTCCCATCCTTTAACATTATAGTTACCGTGTTTAAGTAAATATTTTACTATTGTGACCTGCGCCCATACTCTGATGCAAGCATTAAAGGTGATACATCTGTATTGCTGTTAATCGTTACCCCTGCATCTAATAATGTTTTTACCGCATTTAAATTACCGTATATTATTGCTACTTCTAGAGCTACATCTAGATTAGCATTTTTAGATAAAAGATACTTTGCAATTGCTTTTCTATTTCTAATGCTTTGTATTTATTTTACACCTTGCGATATAATGTCTTCCATGAGATTTATTGTATTTAAATTCGGATCACCTAAGCTAGCTATAATATTTAATGCTGTCCCGTCTTTATGATGAAACGCATCAAAATATTGTTTTAAATACCCTAGAGTTATTACATTTTCTGTTTTAGTAGTTCCCCGGCTTAGTAGTTCTTTTAATTTGAGAACCCCCTGGAGCTGTGGAGGAGTTGTGCATGATAATTTACCTTAAATTAATTTATAGCGTGCGTACTATAGATTAATCTAAGTAAATTATCAACATCTTAATTGATAGTAAAATAATTTACGATTTCTTAACTTTAAGTTGTATTTGATGGTTCTCTAATGCTACTTTACTTACATAATCAGGCGTGAAATTTTTAGCAAACTCGCCTAAAGTTTGTTCTTTAATAAAGTCTCCATAATTATCAATTATCTTAGATAAATTAAACTCGCTTATTATCTCAATTAAAATCCTGTCAGTGATAGAGAAATCGGCATCTTTTCGAGCCTGTTGTATAAAGCGTACAATGTCTCTTGCGTATCCTTCTTCTATTAACTCAGGTGTTAGCTCTAAATCAAGTATTAACAAGCTACTATTATTCTCAAAACTTGCTGCTCCTTTGATATGTGAATACGGCTCTAAAACTAGCTTATATTCGTCACTATTTAAGGTTTCACCGCATATAGCTAAACCGCCTGTGATAGCTTCCCACTCACCTTTTTTAGAAGCGGCTATAATCTCTTTCATTTTATGCGGCAAACGTTTACCAAGCATTGGGAAATTAATCGATAGTTTTTTGCTTGCGTAATTCTCTAGATCGTCACGATAAATTACCGCCTTAACATTAATTTCATCTTTAATTAAATCTTCAAAATCTTTGAGGTTGTTATTATGTTTACTGATAATAGCTATGCTAGCAAGTGGCTGCCTTACCCTGATATTTTCAGTGCTTCGAATAAATAGGCTATTACTGCAAATATCAAGCACGTTATCCATAGTAGCAACCAGCTCGTGATTTATTTCAAAGTCTGAGAGAGTAGGGTAGTTGCAGAGATGTACGCTAATCGCGTCATTGCGAGGCACTGAAAGTGCCATGGCAATCTTATGAGATACTCCTGAAATTGCTTTGTCAAGACTTATGTCTTTCCTCGCAATGACGTTTGATTTGCCTGAGAGTGCCGTGTCGTTACGCTCCTCACAATGACGTAATCCCTTATATATCGCTTCCGAAATCATAGGCACTAGTGCTGACATCGCAATAGCCATGGTGTCTAAACATGAATATAGAGTATTATAAGCATTTTGCTTATCTGTATCTTTTTCGCTTTTCCAAAATCTAGCTCGGCTTCGTCTTATATACCAGTTATTCAAAACTTCAAAAAATTCTGAAACTGCATGATAAGCTGTTTGCGTATCGAAATTATCTAAGCTCTCTTCAATTTTTTGTACGGCTATTTTAAGCTTAGATAATATATAAACATCAAGTACGTTTTTAGAGCTAAAATTAAGCTTGCCTTTAAGCGAATCGGCATTAGCATACATCGTAAAGAAATGGTAAGCATTCCATATAGGTTTGATAAATAGACGAAGCGTATCAAATACCATTTTGCCGTCTTTATCAATTAATAGTTCCTGACCTTTAACAACGTTTGAAGATAACATTGTAACTCTTAAAGCGTCAGAGCCGTATTTATCAAATAGCTCCAGCGGATCGGCATAGTTATTAAGACGCTTTGAAAGTTTTTGACCTGTAGAGTCTAAAATTACGCCGTGGCATATACAATTTAAAAATGGTGGGCGATCAAATAAAGCGGTAGATAGCACCATTAAAGTATAAAACCATCCGCGTGTTTGAGCTGAATACTCAACTATAAAATCAGCCGGAAAATGATCCTCAAACCACTCTTTATTTTCAAAAGGGTAATGGGCTTGCCCATATGGCATTGAACCGCTTTCAAACCAGCAATCAAACACGTCTTCTATTCTACGCATTGTTGATTTACCGGTTGGATCGTCGGGATTTGGTCTTGTCAGTTCATCGATAAACGGACGATGTAAATCAGTAACTTTAACACCAAAATCTTTCTCTAATTCCTCTATAGAGCCGTAAACGTCTATGCGTGGATATTTTGGATCATCGGACTTCCATACAGGCAGCGGCGTTCCCCAGAATCTCTTACGGCTTATCGACCAATCACGGGCATTTTCAAGCCACTTACCAAATAAATTATCTTTAACATGGAAAGGTATCCAGTTAATTTGCTGATTTAACTCTACCATTCTATCTTTAAATTGCGTAACCTTTACGTACCATGATGGCACAGCCTTATATATAAGAGGCGTATCTGTTCGCCAGCAATGAGGATAATTATGAATATACTGCTCGGTTTTTAGCCAATTTCCTTGCTCTTTCAGTTTGATTATTATTTTGTCATTTGCATCAAATACTTGTAAGCCCTCTAAATCAGGAATTTCTTTAGTGAATTTACCGCTATTATCAACAGGACAAACAAGCTCAATACCTTTCGATTCACAAAGTATTTGGTCATCTTCACCAAAGCCTGGAGCCATATGTACGACTCCCGTGCCATCACCCTCAACCACGAAATCGCCTGCAAATATCTTGAAGCTGTTTGGATGATTCTCGAAATAGTCGAATAAAGATTTATAGTTCAATCCTTGAAGTTCTGAGCCTTTAATTATCTCAAAATTTTCTTCACCGCTAAGTCCTAATTCTTTAGCATATTTAGAGACGGCATAGGCAGCTATTATATAACAAACATCATTTTTAGGGACTAATGCATAATCTATATCACTACCGACTGCTAAGGCTAAATTTGATGGCAATGTCCAAGGTGTTGTCGTCCAAGCGAGTATACGGTATTCTTTAAAAGATCCTTTGGTCGTAGCCACGGGATGAGATAGTACAAAACTCACCGTTACAGCTTTATCGGCTCGCTCACGATAAGAATTATCAAGTCTTGTTTCAAAATTAGAAAGCGGTGTTTCGCATGCCCAAGAATAAGGCATTACCCGCATAGATTCATACAATAACCCCTTATTATATAACTCCTTAAATGCCCAAAGTACGGATTCCATAAAATTCTTATCCATCGTTTTATAAGAATTTTTAAAATCCACCCATCTTGCTTGACGAGTTACATATTCTTCCCAATCATTAGCATATTTCATTACCGAAGCTCTGCAATGTGCATTAAACTTCTCTATACCAAAATTAGCTATTGCAAGACGTCCTGAAATGCCAAGTTCTGTCTCTGATTGCATTTCAGCAGGAAGACCGTGACAGTCCCAACCAAAGCGACGCTCGACTTTCTTACCTTTTACGGTTTGGTATCTAGCATATACGTCTTTAATAAAGCCGGTAAGCAAATGACCGTAATGCGGCAAACCGTTTGCAAAAGGCGGGCCGTCATAAAAAATAAATTCTGACTCTCCGTTCCTATCATCAATAGATTTTTGGAATATATTATTGTCTTGCCAAAATTTTAGTATCTCTCGCTCTAAGTCTGCAAAATCAGCATTCGAGCTAACTTCAGGATAATATTTAATATTTGTCATTATTTTAGAAATTATTTTTAAAAATATCTTCATTATATGCAAGAGAGGTCATAATACAAGAATTTTTAAGGTATTTAAGAAAGTAATAAGGTGTATTACAGATTAAAAGATGATATAGAAATTTTGTCTAACTCAATTCATTTCACTATTAGTTACTACCTATCGTTTCAGCTTCATAAGCCGGATAATATTTGTGCTTCGTATCCTAAATACTGCCACTCTTCATTTAAATATTTAAACATTACTTCAACTCTAGTATATTTTGTTAAATTGCTAAGGCACTGTGCTTTAGCATCACTTTTCTACTTTATTACTTAAATTTAGTAGGAGCTTTTGTTTTTGCTCTAAATTAATAGTTTTTATAAAAGCTAGCAAATCACAGATTTTAAATATTAAATTCTTTATTGTTATCTTTATACTATTAATATCTTCATTATATTTCACTTCGTTAAATTTTTTCACTTGAATCTCTTTCTCTATCCATGCTTTTTTATAAATTGGCTCATAGCCCTTAATTTGCCTTATACATACGTTATAATTTAATAGTTGGATATGTAAATTGGTTTTGCTAAAGAAATATCATCATAAGTTTTTAATTTTTTCCTAGGTGGATAAGTATATATTGGCTTCGGCTCGATTTGTTTAGTTTCTTCCATAAGCTCTTTTTCTAAATATTGTTGTTCTTTGTGGTATAGGCGATTTCTTTTAAACCTACATATTTCTTTTCTGTTTTATAAGAATAATATTTGTCATCATTTATCTTCTCTTGAATCTCTACATTATTCAGAGAACAGTATTTTAGTGTTTTTGAATTTTCACCGAAATAACTTATAGGGATAACTTGATTATTAACTAATGTTCTATCATGTTCTTTATTAGAACATTCTTTTTTAAATTGAGTTTTCATATTATGTGAATTAGCGAATCAAAACAATATTGCAACTTAATTGTAAGCTAGCCCAAGCTTTGTCTGCTGTATATATCGGATAATTTTTTCTTGTCCTTTTTCTTCCGCAAGTAAAGCCATCAAGGAAGAAGAATCAAGAATTATTGTTATGAGAAGACATTATTGGGTTACAAGTTAAAATTTAGAATTTTCTTTATTCGCTTCTTGATATTTTTGTTTTAAAAATGCATCAACAAATGATTCTGATTTAGAACCATGTTGTTTAAACAATGCTTGAGCTTCTTTTACAGTCTTATGACAAGTGATTAAATGTAATTCATTATTAACTTTATTTATAAGTTTCAATAGCATTTTTATATTTGATATGGAGTTAATATTACCCATTAAGCATATCTACGTAAACATTCTAACTATGGGGATCTTTGAAGGAGCGAGTAATTTTTTCATCTGTGAGAAAGTTTTTACTATATTTTCTACGGCAGTCTCAATCAATTTATCGGTTTCAATATAATTTTCCGATTCGTCTTGGATATAAACAAGAATAGATGAAACATAAACCGAGAGCAATAAGCTTCTTTTGGTATAATAGTTAAAATCAAAAGATTTATCACCGGCATAACGCCAAATAGCATCACAACTACGGAATGCAACTTCAGTTCCTTGTATTGGGTTTAATGCAAAATAAGCGGCATTCTTACTATGAATAATAGGAAGTACGGTTTTGACTCTAGTCTTTACGGCCAAAGATATTTTTTCTCTTATTTTTGATGGTTCTGCTATTATCTTTAAGCTTTCTAGCATAATTTTATCTAAATACTCTTCCACGAATCCTACTATTTCGGATAAACCTTCTGGAAAAACTATTAAGCTATAGCCTTTTGCAAAACCGCATTTTTCTTCTGCTTCTTCGAGTAGTTTATTATTCCATTCATGAAACGGTAATAATTCTAATAAAGATTGCACGAAGCTTATTTTTTTGATATGGTGTTCTTCTTGAATGCTCATATTTTTAACCTTGACATATAACTGAATTATAGGGTATAGTTCAATAAACCACAATATCTTTTAAGGAGAGTAATTTTAGTGATACTAGTAAATGTTCACGCCGGTAATTGTGATAATACGCTTAAGAATCTTAAGAAAAAGCTACAAAGAGAGCTTTATTTTCGTAAGATGAAAGAACAGCGTTATTATGAAACACCTTCAGCGAAGCGTGTGCGTAAAGCACAAGAAGCAGCAAGAAGACAGAGAAAATGTGCTCGTAAAAAAATGTTTGATGAATAAAATTTCAAACAATTTTCATACTAAATATAAAGCTAGAAATATTAATTATTTCTAGCTTTTTTTATTGTCATCTAGTTGTTTGACCATGTGTGAACGTTCAAGATGTCATTCCTGGGAAAGCAGGAATCCAAAAAATAGCCATACAAAATTTTATGTATTTGATGAAATAAATATAATAAAAAAACAAGTTTTTATATGTTTGACTGGATTCCCGCTTCCGCGGGAATGACATAAAAACAATCAATGCAACAACACCCCGCTTTTGCAGAAATGACAATAAGGCACTTAAAACTTGAAATATTTTCAATTAGCTTTTTTTTTATGTTATAAAGAACTGTTATAGTCATATAAACAGTATCTATGCTTAGTTATCTTAAACAAAATTTACATTCTTATTTTTCTAGTAGAGTACTAATTTTTATTTTAGCAACAGCAGCTATTATTTTTGCTTGTGCTACTTTTTATGTGATATCTTTAGAATCAAAGAATTTTAGTACGATTATTGGATTTTTATTAGTTGATTTAGCAATTTTGTTAATTTTAGGTGTTTTACTAACTCAAAAATTTTTTACTAAAAATAATAATAACGATAGTTCTAAATTACAAAATCGTATTGTAATTGCCTTTAGTTTAGTTGCAGCTATTCCAACTATAATTGTTTCGGTATTTTCTGTTTATTTTTTTAATCTTAGTGTTCAAGCTTGGTTTGATAAGAAGATTTCTACGGTTCTTGATCAATCCGTGATAGTTGCAGAATCTTATATTGCCGAGCATAAATTACAGCTAAAAGAAACGGCTTTAGCCGTTGCTGAAGATTTAAGCGATATGTATTACGATTTAATTCACAATCCCGCTTTATTTACTAAAACACTTAATACTGAAGCAGAGATGCGTTCGCTTGATGAGGCTATAGTTTTAAACAAATCTACTAATACTATAGTAGCTAATAGTTATTTAAGTTTTTCATTATCATTTGCAACTATCCCTGCACATTTAATAAAAAAAGCGGATTTAGGTGAACTGGTGGAAGTAAAATCCGATCCAACCAAAATAAGAATGCTGATTAAATTAAAAGAGTATAATGATGTGTATTTATTAGTTGGTAGATTAGTAGATAATAAAATTATCGACCATGTAGATGCAACTAACGGAGCAGCTGCCGAGTATAATAGCCTTAAAAATGAAATAGATAATATACAGATTAAGTTCTCTATAATGTTTATCTTTATTGCCTTATTACTTCTTTTTGTAGCTATAAGTTTCGGGGTTATATTTACTGCTAAAATAGTAAAACCTATTAAAAAATTAGTTACTGCAACCGATAACGTTAAAGACGGCGATTTAACAGTACAAGTGCCTGAAAATGAAGTAGATAAAGACGAAATAGGCACGCTTTATGTGGCATTTAATAGAATGATTAAGCAGCTTTCTCGCCAGCAGCGTGATTTAGTTATAGCACAGAGGGCTATGGCTTGGTCGGATGTTGCAAAAAAAGTAGCCCA
>NZ_CP172233.1:0-20000 GCF_056242675.1 Rickettsia lanei | reverse complement strand
TTTTATATTGTATATTATTTGTTATTTAGAAAATAGACTTCTTGCATAACCTCCTTCTAAAGGCGATTTGTACATCAATCCGGTACTTGCATCCTCACGTTACTTGCGTGTACGCTGCGGTGGCAAGTGCTTCCGTCTTTCTTTCAAGTCCCTCTTTCTAAGATAGGTTATGCAAGAAGTCTAATAATAGGAATCATCTACGAGAATAAAAGCTTTCAGTTGCTTTAAAGAGTGAAGTTTGTTAATCTCTATAAAAACATATTTGAGATTATATGATAACTACATATTTAAAGGAAAATAGTTCTATAGTAAGAAATGCAGAATATATTATTAATGAATCCACATTATGGATTGATTTATTCAATATAACAGATGAAGAAAAAGTAATAGTAAAAAATACATTAAATATAGAAATACCGACTTTAAAGGATATATCGCAAATTGAAATTTCTGAGAGGTTATATGTTGAAAATGAGGCGTTATATCTAACTATTACGGAACTCGTTAATAAAGCGCAAGAATTTCCTGAAACACATTCTATAGTATTTATTTTGCATAAATGTTGTCTTATAACAGTTCGTTACGTAGAATTAATACCCTTTAATGACTGTATAAATAAATTTGCTAAGCAGCCTAATAACAAACATAATGCAGAAAATATTTTATTTATGTTACTTCGTAATATGGTAACAAGATTATCGAATATTGTACAGTCGATTAGTATGGATATTGATGATTATGGACGTTTAATACTTGATCATAATATTAATGATTTGTGTATAGATCATACCAATGTATTAAAGAAAATAGGTCGAAAAGGTGATTTACTTTCTAAAAGCCGTGAGTGTTTATTTTCTTTAACTATGGCTATTCAATATATTTTAAAATCTCCACAAATAACTCACAATAAAGCATCTAAGGATCTATTAGATACATTGCTTCGAGACGTAGACTCAATAATTAATTTTTCACAATTTATATCTAGCGAGATTGCAAGAACCCTAGACGCAGCACTCGGTATGATTGCAATTGAACAAAATAATATTATTAAAATTTTTTCGTTGGTTACTATATTTTTTCTCCCACCCACTTTAATAGCTAGTATTTACGGCATGAATTTTACCGTAATGCCTGAGCTTAAATCACCGTATGGTTATCCTATAGCCTTATTCTTAATGCTAGTATCTACAATTATTACCTATAAATATTTTAAGAAACGGCAGTGGTTGTAAGTTTTTATTGAGAATAGTTAGATAGAATTTTGCATAAAAATCAATGACAGTATTTTATAGTAAATTGATTTGGACTCACCTACATCATTACTCGTTGCTTTCCTATTAGTTATAGGTTTCGTGCCTTGCGCCTTTTATGCAAATCTCATTGAATTGACTATATTACCAACAGTTAAAATTTCTTAAATTTCAATTTAATAATAATTAGGATTTAAATATGCGCGAATTAGATTTTGCAGTAGAAAAGACAAGTTTTGTAGTAAATGTTATTGATGCTATTGAAGAGTATATAAAAGCAGAATTTTTATTTGACTATGAAAAGCAAAAAGAAAATTTTCAATATATCCAAGGTGATTTAAATAATTTGGAATTGCCTGAGATTATTAAAAATGCTGCGGTAATGCAAGAATTCTTTAGATTAAAATCAGAATTTAGGAAATATATTAAAGATAAAAATTATGCATTTTTTGCAGAAATATATAAAAAATCAAGTATAGCTATAGAAGAGAAAATTGTAGAAATAGATACAAAATAGAGCGTATTAAAAACGATCAACCTGAAAATGAAGAAAAAAAGGCTTGGGAGTAGAATAAGAGTAATGAATTAGAGCGAAAAGCAATAGAAGAGGTGTATAAGAAAAAACAAGATAAGGAAAGTATAAGATAGTTATAAACAATTAGGGGCAAGGGTACAAGCGGTAAGAGCTAATCATCAATAGAAAAGATGGAAGATCATTTTTTAGTGAAAGAGAAAATATTAAGTGCAGAAGAAATGAAAGTTATTATTTCAAATCATGAATTATTAAATACATTAGCTAGTTAGTGATAATGATATAGCTAGTACAAATGCAGTAACAAAATTATTTGAAATTGCTCGTAATTATTATGAAGATGATAAGCACAAAGGCATCAATGAACTTGGAGCAATAAACGATACAAACAAACACAACTTATCTTCTTAATGAAAATATTTAAAAATTATTGAAACAAAAGCAACTTAGTTTTAAAGATATTGATTACGTAGTTGGTCATGAGTTAGATAAGTGATGTGAGTTAATAGCAGGAAATAGTACAATCCTTACTTTTAATAATGATCAAATACATAACAGTAATGATTTTTTGATTTAGCAATATTAGATAGGTTAGAAGAAACGCTCAAAAAGTGAGCTGATGATTTTACGGTAAATGATGAGCAGATAAAATTCTATAGAACACTAACAGAAGAAAATAATAAAAAATTCTTTTTGGAAATTGGAAGTTAATCAAATGGTGTTCCGATACCATAACTTATAAGGAACTATTGCAGTTGTTACCTAGTAAAAATTTTAAAAGATAGCAATTTATATAAATTAACAGAAAAAATGACTATTTCTAAAAATGAGTTACTTGAGATGTCAAAAGAGGCATAAGAAAATTATTTAAAAGAAATAAAGGTTGAAGATTGTTTAGATATTCATTTAGACTCTATGCATATGAATACTCTTAAACTTATTATAGCATCAAATGTGATTCTTAGTAATATCTCATTCAATTCTGATACTACCGTAATTATAGAAGCAGGAAGGTCTTTGAATATCGTTGGTACACTAAATCTAGTATCAGGCAGTACTTTAAATATATCTAGTGAGGGTACATTAGGGTCAAATATTGTTTCAAAAGGTATAATAGAAAATATAAATAATGGTCAATCAGTAATTAAGGAATCACTTCTGAAATTCTTTTAAATAATACTATTGCACTCAATTTAAATTTTATGGAAGAAAATACGGATAGTAATTCAGATACAACAATATTGGGCAATACTGATCCGGAGATGTAATAAATAATATTGCAAGTTCTTTCTAAACTCTATTTTTATTCGCAACTAGGGATAAGATTGTTTTAAATCTTATCCCTTTTTTGCCGGTTACGTTATAGCCTTATTTCAATGCTATTATCTATAATTATCAACTCTAAATTTTTATAAATACTATATAGCTTTATATGATTTTGTCTTATTAAAAACTTAACAGCTATGAATAAAATACCAACATCTTGACTTTTATAAAAATTGCCATATTATGTGGTAATCCCATAGAATATGGTAATTAAGTGAATTATATAAGGATAAATATGCAAAAAATATTGTTTAAAGGCCCGAATATAAGTATGAAAAATGAAAATCCTGATATCAAGGAAATAAAAACCTTAGCTGACTTACCTTCAGGTACAGGTAGTGAATATTTTATCCATGCACATGGATCAGAGTTTTTCTATAAACCTACTGATTTAGGTTTATGGGGAAAAATTAAATCATATTTTATGCCTGAGCCTTCTTACTTATTAATTAATATATTTTCTGATGAAGGTACAACTTTTGTATTCGATATTACACTACTTAATAAAATACAAAATAATACCACTGCAAATCAATGTAATATTGTTCATATATTTTCTTGTCATTCAGGAGCCGCTCAACATCATTTAGATGGGATACAGGGCAACATGGTGTTATGCACTTATAATAAGGCCAGCGATGCAAATATTATGCGATTAGCTCAAAATAATTACGATGCTAGAACAAAAAATAACTCCTTATTGATTGAATATATAAGAGATCATTTTCATCTATTAGTGGCATCAGATTTTAGTATAAGCTATAAATTAGACAATCAAATTTATAGTTTTTCTTTAAGTGCTAATAAAATTAAACAGATGAAAAGCATAGAGGAGTTGCCGGCTTTTCTACATAAAGAATATAAAGCTTTTGTAAAATTTTATGAAAATATTCATGCGAAATATCATGAATCATATCCTGAAATATTTAACTTAAATATAGAAACAAAGCCGAAAGAATTAACATACAATGACTTAATCATGGTATTTAGTAGAGCTTTAACCTTAGAAACATATAATTTTAATAAATTTTCTCTAAGCAAGATAGAGACTATGTTAAATCAGAAAGGATTATGCACTGATACTAGTATAAGGAACGCTATAGAGCAAGGGAATTTTGAACTATTAATTTGTTTACTTAATTATGGTAATACTAAAGTAAGTACCTATAATCTTAGTAAGGCTATAGAGGAAGGTGATTTAGCTATTCTAAACGCTGTACTTGAGCATAGTACTACAAAAATAGAATCATATAATCTTGGTAAGGCTATAGAGAAAGGTGATTTAGCTATTCTAAACGCTGTACTTGAGCATAGTACTACAAAAATAGAATCATATACTCTTGATAAGGCTATAGAGAAAGGTGATTTAGCTATTCTAAACGCTGTACTTGAGCATAGTACTACAAAAATAGAATCATATACTCTTGATAAGGCTATAGAGGAAGGTGATTTAGCTATTCTAAAAGCTGTACTTGAGCATAGTACTACAAAAATAGCATCATATACTCTTGGTAAGGCTATAGAGGAAGGTGATTTAGCTATTCTAAAAGCTGTACTTGAGCATAGTACTACAAAAATAGAATCATATAATCTTGGTAAGGCTATAGAGAAAGGTGATTTAGCTATTCTAAAAGCTATACTTGAGCATAGTACTACAAAAATAGCATCATATAATCTTGATAAGGCTATAGAGGAAGGTGATTTAGCTATTCTAAAAGCTGTACTTGAGCATAGTACTACAAAAATAGCATCATATAATCTTGATAAGGCTATAGAGGAAGGTGATTTAGCTATTCTAAAAGCTGTACTTGAGCATAGTACTACAAAAATAGAATCATATAATCTTGGTAAGGCTATAGAGGAAGGTGATTTAGCTATTCTAAAAGCTGTACTTGAGCATAGTACTACAAAAATAGAATCATATAATCTTGGTAAGGCTATAGAGAAAGGTGATTTAGCTATTCTAAAAGCTGTACTTGAGCATAGTACTACAAAAATAGAATCATATAATCTTGGTAAGGCTATAGAGAAAGGTGATTTAGCTATTCTAAAAGCTATACTTGAGCATAGTACTACAAAAATAGAATCATATACTCTTGATAAGGCTATAGAGGTAGGTAGCTCTAATATTTATACGGCAGAAGCGACGCATAATTTAGACGTTATCGAATTAGTAAAAAAATATTATTATTCTACTATAAATACTATTACGTCTGAAGAAAATACTATAGATACAACACTTACTGTGGTAGAAGAAGTACCGGCATTAGGAGAGGGGATAGAGGGAGTATAAGTAATAAAATTCAATATTATTTCCGTGGAAGGCTTGCTTGCATGGCTTGAAAAACCTACTCGATGTCATTCCCGCGATAGCGGGAATGACATAAAACGAGCCATGCCACAACGCAGCAACTGCAAGAAGCGTGGCAATCTATAAAAAATAGTAAAAAATCTGTAAAAATGACGGCAAAACCAAGCCATGCGAGTAATGCCAAGTCATTTCAATAGACCTCTTCGGAAACTCTACTTTCTAGAGGTAATTTGTATGTCGATCCGGTACTCGAATCCTCACGTACTCTTTTGTATGCTGCGGTTCTGCGTTCTGTGTCTCCTGCAAATTCCTCTCTATAAGCGAGTTTCCGAAGAGGTCTAATAAAATCTAAATATTTCTTAGAATTACTTTACTTAATTCATAATTCAAGTGTGAGAAGTTTATCTCTTCAAATCCTTTTCTCGGAATAATAATCATTGCAAATGTTATAGCCTTAAAGCTAGAATCACTAACAATAATTCTAATTAGATGTCGTATACGCCTTTTAATTTTGTTGCGAACTACAGCTTTTTTATTTAGCTTTCTGCTAACTTTGATTCCTAAAAAGGTGTTATATTTTGATTCAAGGAAGATTTTTGGAAGTTTTGTGGCGATTACCAAAATAAAATATCTCTCATGGAGCTTTTTTCCAAGCTTATTTATAAGCTCAAATTCTTTTTGATTTTTTAAAGAGGTAATAGACAATTTGATAAATCAGATTATTTTAAGCAGATAATTTATTTCTACCTTTAGCACGACGTTTTCTTAAGATTGCTCTTCCGGTTGGAGTAGCCATTCTAGATCTAAAACCATGTCTTCTTTTTCTAACTAAATTACTAGGTTGAAATGTACGTTTCATAATATTTATACCGAACGAAAATAAAAATTAATTATTATAAATATGTCATCCCGTGGCTTGACCACGAGATGACATTAAATACTTAAATATGTGCTTTTGCTTTTTCTACGATACTTACGAATCCATCACTGTTATTGACGGCAAGTTCTGCAAGTACTTTACGATCTATATCGATTTCTGTTTTTTTAAGAGCTCCCATAAATTGAGAGTAAACAAGCCCATGTTCTCTTACTGCTGCATTTATTCTTTGAATCCATAGGCCTCTAAAATCACGTTTACGGTTTCTACGATCTCTATAAGCATATTGTAGGGCTTTTTCTACTTTCTCAATAGCTACTCTAAAACAGCTATTTGCTCTACCTCTATAGCCTTTGGCTAATTTAAGGATTTTTTTATGTCGATTTTTGGAAATTTTTCCTGATTTTGCACGTGTCATTGCTTTAGTTCCTAGTTAATTAATTTATACCGTACGGTAAAAAATATTTTTTAATATTATACCCGTCTTGAGGACAAAGTATTGTAGTTCCTCTAAGGTTACGAATTTGAGCTTTAGTACGACGACGCATAAAATGTTTTTTACCTGCTTGAGATGCAATAACCTTGCCGCTAGCAGTAAGTTTAAAACGTTTTTTTACGGCAGATTTTGTTTTTAATTTAGGCATATTGTTCCTTATAATTGGTATTTCTAGGTTTAAACGGTAAAACATTAAGCATACCAAAGCTATATTACCGATGAAACCTAAATAATAGTTTTTTGTATTAGTTATTGCAAGATTTTTTTATAAAAATGTACTATAATATTTTTAATCAATCGATAATAATTTAAAAATGTTTGGACAAAATCCTAAAAGAAGCATATTAAACGGTGACGGTACTCAGTTAGAGGTACAGTCTATTTTTAAGACTATACAAGGGGAGGGTATTTTTGTAGGTTGTCCTGCGATCTTTATTAGGCTTGGAGGATGTAATCTTGCTTGTAATTTTTGTGATACGGAGTTTGAAGATTTTGATTTAGTAGATATAGATAAGATTTTGAATAAAGTAGAAAGCCTGGCATTAAATTCTAAAAATGAAAAATCGATTAATTTAGTAGTAATAACCGGCGGTGAGCCGATGCGTCAACCTATAGAGTTATTATGTCAGAAGTTATTAGACCGAGATGTTAAAGTTCAAATAGAGACTAACGGTACGTTATATCGTTCTTTGCCGAAAGAAGTGTCTATAATTTGTTCGCCGAAGGTAGGTAAAACCGGTTATAGTAAAATAAGAGAAGATTTATTGCCTAAAATTAGTGCAGTGAAATTTATCGTTGCTAAAAATATTTTAGAATATAGTTTCATACCGGAAGTAGGGCAAACCTCTTATAATATACCGGTTTTTATTCAACCTATGGATCAAAACAACCAAAGACTTAATGGCGAAAATAATGAGTTAGCAGTAAAATTAGCATTAGAAAGCGGTGCTAGATTATCTCTGCAAACTCATAAATTTTTAAATATCCCATAGATTTAGGTCGCCATATGACCCCTTTTCATCACCTAATAATATTACTATTCCAACGTTACCATTGTCAGAATTAGCAGGGTAAAGCTCTTTAAAAATTTTAATTATAACGATATAATTTCCCTAATTGTCTTTGTTGTGCTACAGAAGGGAAAGGTAAGATAATTTGGTCAGCATCTATGTTGCTTTTTGATGTTGATGTTATCATAGATTCAATTGAACTTTCGGTACAGAATTGTTGGAGTTGTACTACATTTAATTACCTGCTTTTCATTGTCTAAATTAGAAACCTTCGCATTTTCTGCTTGTTCTCTAACATTTGTTTGGTCGCACATATATAATATACTAAACTAAATCTAAGTGAATTTTGCATTCCGGTTCTTTATTTTTAACAAGAGTATTGATGCATAAGAATCGTCATCTTCACTATCTTCACTCTCGCTGTCACGCCCAATATAGTCATAGTCAGAAGAGTACATAATAGATTCAAGGAGAAAATCCTTATTATATCCTTGGCAGCAATTTCTTCTCCACAGTTTGAGGGATTTGCAATACGCTTAGGTTGTATCTGTTTCATAATTTCCTTACAAAATAATTTCGGTTAGAACTAAATTTCTTTTCAATATCCAATCAATTAAAGAATTTTAACTAAGGAATATATTACTTCTATATTCTAGTCAAAAATTAATTTACTTGAATTTTTAATTGTACTTAATTATGATAATGAAGATTTATTATAAGTTAATATGGAGTAATAATGAGTGAAATATTAGAACTTGAAGCGGAATCCCGCACGGAATTCGGTACGGGAGCAGCAAGAGCATTAAGAAGAGCAGGGCGTGTTCCGGCTATTATTTATGGAGCGGGTAAAACACCTGTTAGTATTTCTTTGGAAGAAAAGGAAATAACTAAATATTATAGAAAGCCGGCTTTTATCTCTCAGTTAATTAATTTAACAATTGATAAGAAAAAATATAAAGTATTGCCGAAGGCTGTAGAATTACATCCTGTTACGGATATAGTACGCCATGTTGATTTTGTCTTTTTAGAAGAGAAAACCCAAAAAATGGAAGTACCTGTAGTATATGAAGGGAAAGAAAGAGCTTTAGGCGTTAAAAGAGGTGGATACTTTAATATAGTAAAAAGAAGAGTTACTTTATTATGTGATGTTAATAATATCCCAAGAAACGTAACTATAGATGTTACTAATATGCCTATGGCTACTTCGCTAAAATCGTCAAAAATAGAATTACCGAAAGGATGTAGTTTTGTTACAAAAAAAGAATTTGTCCTTGCAACTATTATAGGACGTAGAGGAGCAAAAACTGAAGCTGAAGGGGAACAACAAGCCGCTGAAGTAGGGAAGTAAGATAATTCTCACTATAAGGACTTGCTTAGATACTTAAATCGTTATTGCGAGGATTCGTAGGCGTTGTTGTTTGGCTCGTTTTATGCCATTCCTAGCTAGAAGCGGGAATCCGGTAATCTTTAATTGTCATACTGCGAGCTTGTAGCGGTATCCAGTCTTTGTTAATTTTTTTTCTGGATACCGTGGGTCAAGCCACGGTATGACATCGAGTAGGTTTTTCGATCCACGCAATAATGCTGAGCTAAGAATGACATTATTCTGTACTTCTTGCAAATCAATACTTCTTCAAAAATTTTCCATTACTATTTATTAGGTAAATTATTATGCTTCTTGTTATTGGTCTTGGTAATCCAGGAAAAGAGTATCAATATACGAGGCATAATGTCGGCTTTATTGCTATAGAGAAAATAGCAAACCAATATAATGCATCATTTAGTATAAAGAAAAAATTCAATTGTGAAATTGCTGAAACTATTAGTGATGGACAAAAGATAATTTTTATAAAGCCTACCACCTATATGAACTTGTCCGGTAAGTCAGTGATATCGGTGAAAACATATTATAATATCTACCCCGCAAAAAGCTTTGTTATTCATGATGATATTGATTTAGAAACAGGTAGAATAAAATTTAAAACCGGTGGCGGTAATGGCGGGCATAATGGTTTAAAGTCGATTGATGGGGTTATAGGTAATAATTATAACCGGATTAGGATTGGAGTCGGTAGACCGCAAAATAATCAGGATTTAGCAGATTACGTACTTAATCATTTCTCTAAACCGGAGTATAAAACAGTAATGCAAGCTATAGATAGAATCACTAGTAACTTTGGTTTAATATTAGAGAATAAGTTAGAAGAATTTAAGAATAAGATAGCTTGATATATTCAATGTTATTCCTACGACTTGATCGACGTTGCTGTATGGATGATACCAACTCGTCATTGCGAGGACAAACTGTAAGTTTTGACGAAGCAATCTCAGGAATTCTATACTACTTCATGAGATTGCCACGTTTATGCTATGCATCTCCTCGTAATGACGGGAAAACGATATTAAAACTAAACAGCAAAGAAGCAAAGATTTATGACACAAAATGTTGAAATTGTTTATGTTGATGCAATGGATAGAACTTATAGAACTATAATTATTGAGGCTTTGAATAAAGATGCTAGAGAACAAAAGGGGTTAGTAGGAGATATTGAATCTTTTTCATTTTCCTGTTTAGATCAGGATAAAAATTTTGTTGTAGGAATTAGCGGTATGAGTTCTTGAGGGGATTTTACATTGATGCACTCTTTGTTAATGAAAATATAAGAAACTAAAATTATGGTACTGTACTAATGCAAAAGGTTGAGGATTTAGCACGTGAACGAGGCTGTAATTTTATTCATCTTGTTACTATGGACTGCCAAGCAAAATCGTTTTATGAGAAACTGGGGTATAAAATTGAATTTGCTATGCACGGTTACGAAAAAGATTCTATAATGTATTATTTACGGAAAAATTTATGACACTAAAACTCGGAATTGTTGGGTTGCCGAATGTCGGTAAGTCGACATTATTTAATGCCTTAACGGCAAGTCAGGCTGCAGATGCTGCTAATTATCCGTTTTGTACTATTGAGCCTAATAGCAGCAAAGTGTTAGTGCCTGATGCGCGTTTGCATACACTAGCAAGCTTAGCCGGAAGCGGTAAAATTATTCCGTCTTATATTGAGTTTGTCGATATTGCAGGGCTTGTTAAAGGAGCAAGCAAAGGGGAGGGGCTAGGTAATAAGTTCTTATCTCATATCAGGGAAGTCGATGCAATACTGCACGTACTGCGTTGTTTTGAAGATGAGGATATAACGCACGTACATAACAAAGTCGATCCGCTGCATGACCTCGAGATTATTGAAACGGAATTAATACTTGCCGATATAGAATCGGTTGAAAAGCGTTTAGCTACAAGTGAAAAACGCTTGAAGTCAGGCGATAAAGCAATGGCAGAGCAGATAGAGCTGTTAAAAGAGGTTTATAAGGTATTAGGTGCGGATAAACCTGCAAGAGTGCTAAATGAAACTTTAAGAGTTGATAATTTAAAACAATTGCAGTTAATTACCTCTAAGCCCGTTTTATATATATGTAACGTACTTGAAAAAGATGCAGCTATAGGTAATGAATGTACAAAATTAGTAGCGGAAAGAGCCAAGAAAGAAAATGCTAAAAGTGTCGTAATTTCTTCAAAAATAGAAGCTGAAATTGCTTTACTGGACAGCATGGAAGAAAAGGAAGAGTTTTTAAAATTTATAGGTTTAGACGAAACAGGGCTTAGTAAAGTCATTAAAGAGGGGTATAATCTTTTAAACCTTAAAAGCTTTTTTACTATAGGACCAAAGGAAGCCCATAGCTGGACTTTTAAAGACGGCACACTTGCACCGGCTGCTGCCGGTATTATTCATACCGATTTTGAAAAAGGTTTTATCAGAGCAGAAGTGATCAGCTATAAAGATTACATAAATCTCGGTAGTGAAGCAAAAGCCAAGGAAGTAGGTAAAATGCGTTTAGAGGGTAAAGAATATAAAATGCAGGATGGGGATATAGTACATTTTAGATTTAACGTTTAAATAACGATCAGCTATGAAAACAATTTGACCAAAATGGTCTCTTGAAGTGCAAGATAGGCTTGATTATATAGTGCAGCAAATTTTGGCTGTTGCCAAGGATAAAATGGTCCTGATTATCTTGTATGGCTCGTATGCTAGAGGTGATTGGGTTAAAGATATGTATACGGAAGATCATACTACTTATAGTTATACAAGTGATTTTGACTTTTTAGTAGAAAAAAAAGGTAAATTTAAGGAGCATGCTACTTTAAGGGTAGAATCTAAGATAGAAAAAAGGTTAGAACAAACAGGCTTAAGAAAAGCCGAGGTTTTTTCGCTAGAACCTTGGATATCTATAATATGCGAATCTATAAGTGAGGTAAATGACAAGCGTGAAGAAGGGCGTTATTTTTATACCGACATTAAGAATGAAGGTATTCTTTTATATGATAGTGGCGAGCAGCTTGCTCGAGCTAAAAATTTGCCTTGGAGTGAAGTAAAAGAAATGGCTAAAGAAGATTATGAATACTGGTGTGGTAGAGGCAAGAGTTTTTTTATTGATTGTAAATACCCATTAGAAAGAGGTAATTTTAGTAAAAGTGCTGTTGAGCTGCATATCAAGCTACTAGAAAGTATTTACAGTAACATTTTATTAGTTTTTGCCCGTTACAAACCAAAGTTACACGATATAAGAAAGCTAGGTGGATATTGTGCAAATTTATAATGTTGAACTACTTAAAGTATTGCTGCAATCGTCTCCCGAACAAAAAGACTATTTTGAATTACTAGAAAAAGCTTACGTTGATGCAAGATATGATAAAAATTATAGAATTAGCAGAGAGCCGTTACTTTACTTGATTGAGAGAATAGAAAGATTAAAAATGATAATGGAAAAATTTTGTTTGGAGCGGATTAATAGATAAAACTCGATGAACCGAAATAAAAAAAATCATTTATGAAAATTATTGCGAAGATTCCGGCATGGATGCTTCTATGCTTATTTATTTTATCACCGACTACGGAAACAATTTATACTTCAGGATTACCGAGTTTAACCAAATATTTCGGCATTGATGGCGGTCTCACTCAAATTACATCTACATTATGCTTTATGAGGGCTTTTTATTTATGTTGTATCTTCAATTATTAGCACATTTTTGCAGTTAATATAGAAATGCTGATGATAAGCTCGTTTTGTACAAGCTTTCGGTGTAAGTGTAGGTTCTGTTATTGGGCAGGTATGGCTGGAGACTGCTATCAAGGCTTAGAGTTATCATATGTCTATGCTAGTTTATTTCCGTGGCTTGTTATTTATCCCTTCTCTAGGTTCATCTATAGGGGACTATATTATAGAATATTCAAGCTGGCATTATGTTTTTGTATTTTTTAGCCTTACCGGTACTATATTATAAAGTTTTACCTGAAATAAATTCTTATATAGATTTTTCCCAAAGCAGTAAATATTTTGAGGTGTTGCAGGTAATTATTAAAGATAAAATTCTTTGGTTATATGCTTTTATCATCGGTGCATTTAACGGCATATATTACGGTTTTTGCATAGAAGCTCCTTTTATTTTGATTAATAAAATGAAAGTGTCGCCATCTTTTTACGGTAAATTAGCATTTTTGTTATCTTTTGCCTCTATCTTTGGAGGCTTTTTAGGAGGGTATTTAATAAAAAAAACGCCATGTACACGATAAAAAAGTTATGGGTTTAGGATTTATTTTTAGTTTTGTGTGGTTATATATTATTTGCGGTAAATGCTTTTATATTAGAAATTATTTCAACGAGTCATAATCTTGCAATCGCTATGATATTTGCACCGATGATAATTCATATGATTGGGCATAATCTACTTATCCCTAATGACGCTTTGTTATGCACTGAAGGATTATGCTAAAGTAACCAGGTACAGCAGGATCTATATTTGGTGCAATATACTATGTAGTTATCGCTGCTGTAACTTATTTGGTTTCTAAAATACACGGGCAACGATAAGCAATTTTGCTTCGTTTTAAGTATTAGCTCTGCTATTTCGTTTTACTGTATTTAGATTTTATATAAGAAGAAAAAGTCAAATATTCCTAACTAAACACAGGTGTCGTCATTGTGAGCAGCTGTGGCGTTGTTGTATGGCTCGAAGAAAGCGTTCGATTTCATTCCTACGAAAACAGGAATCCAAGGTAAAGCGAGATAAACCGAGCGTTTAGTTTTAAAAGTCTAGCATATTTATACTTTTTTGACTGGATTCCCGCCTACGCCGGAATGACATTAAGAAAGTTATAGATAACCTTGTACATAATCTGTATGCTCTTCACCCTCAAGAGTCATATCCTCTTTTAAGGCTTCCATACTACAGCTACTAAATACATCAATGTTATTCTGCTCTGCTTGCCATTTTAATCTAGCTGCTTTAAAAGTAACAATACCGTTTTCAATTTCTGCTAATGTCAAATTTTTTATTTCGTGTAAACAATTCTCTATCTCTACTTTTGCTTCTGGATTTTTTTCGATGAATGGATTAAAAAACTCCTTGATACCTGCTAATAATTCTTGTTTCCCAGGTTCTATACCTTGAGAATCTAGAGCTTGAGCTATCGGTGTATTCACTGCATCCTCGTTGTTTGCTATATCCTCTTCCTGTTCAAAACTTTTATCAAGTGCGTTATTAGAAGTATTAATATGGAATAACTCTTTATAAAAATCATTCATAACAATTTGGTCGTTAGGGTTATTTGCATTATAATTAGTTATTATTTTATCAATAGCTTCTTTAAACTTTTCATTATAAGGTATATCTCTAAAGGTGGAGCTTCCATATATAGATTTTTTAGCAAATTCTTTTAGTGCTTGCAGATTTTCAGTACTAGAATTACTCATCTCAGCATGTTTTTCTGGAATATAAGTAGCTATTTCTATTAATTTATTACCAAAAATGCTTTGAGCGGTTTGTTCATCAGCTTGTTGTGTTGCTGCTAATATTTTAGCGGGCATATTATTTTTCACTAGTTCTAGCATGCCTCCGCCGCAACAAACAGTTTGGTAATCATCATTATTTTCTTCTTTTAATGATAAATACAAAGCGTTTTCTATTTGATAGTTATTTTCTTTTAATAATTGCCATGTTTGTAAGGTTGGGTCATTAGCATATACTCCACCATCAATAATTTTATGTGATTTAGTATTGGTTATATTACAGAAATTGTGGCTAGGGAAATACCCAGGTGCTGCAGTGATGCCTTGTATTATATCTGAAAGGTAATAATTATGCTCTTCACTTTGTCTAGCATCTATAGTAGAGAAGGTCATAAGAGGATTTTGTTTATTATTTAGATCATAACCTGTAACTACAACATCACCGATTAAATCCTTGAGGGTATAATCCTTACAATGTTCTTTCAATAATTTTACTAATGGTTCAGGAGAAAATTTATGGCTGAATAAGCCATTAAAACTCCACAATTTTCTAAAAGTTAATCCTACCGGAAAAATATTGTGTGCCATTTCTTCAAACAGTTCTTGAGCTTGCGCTGCACTGAATAAAGGTTTTCCGGGATTATTAGGATTCGGTAAATTAAGCAAAATAGAAATAAGTCCTCCAACACTGGTCCCTCCAGTAAAATCGAATATCTTACAAGTAGGCTTACCGGTTATTTGCTCCATTATTTTTAATTTTTCTAAATGGATATTTCCTTTTACTCCACCGCCTTCAAATAGTGCTAAGCTAATCTTATTATTGTTTATATCTGCCATAACTACCTTTCAAAAAAATACTACGAGGGCAAAATACAATAAAAATTAATTTTTGTCAATAACTTATTTGTCTAAAGTCTAAACTGAACAAAATTTAACTTATAAAATAAATTGTAACTATTAGTAAAGAAAACTTAATTAATAGTGAATATTTTAGTATATAGCTAATATCATAACTATGATGATATGAGATATGCTAAGTCATCCTAGTAATATAGATCCTCAGTTATTAGCTCAAGAAGTAAATACAATGATGCCCTTAGTAGAGAAAGATTTAGCTGATGTTGAAGATACAATAACTTATGGAAAAGAACGATTATTTAAATTTGTTAAAGATAAGAAAATTATGGAAGCTTTGGCATTTATGTATTGTTTTGAGGGAAATACTGGACAAACTTTAGATATTAAAGAATTTTGTACTATAAATGATTTATTATATAGAGATGATTTTAGTGCCCTTATGGAGACACTAGATACTTTAAACCCTCTTATAGGGATATTTGTTTCTAAATAATTTAACACTCATTCTACTATAAATAATAATGCTAAAATACGAAAACTTTGATAGCTCCTCTGATGAAGAGTTAAAAGAAAATTATACTTTACCTAAGTATCTTAATTTTTTACTTAAAAATATACTAGATATTAATTATATATATAACTCTGAAGATTTTAAACTTAAACTCGGTTTAGTATTACATAATTTAGCTGATAGATTTTTTAAATATTCTACTATTAGAAATATTTATAAAAAAATTAAATCTGAAATATTATTTGTAGATAATAATGATTACGAAGAAAATTTTAATATTATAAAAACTGCTTTTAATAAACATAATTATTTAAAAATTATAACAAAGAAAATATAAGTGATAAGGCTTATCAAAAGCTATTGCATTGTGTATTTAATCCAAATCACTCTATTCCTAAGATATTTGCTTTAGCAGACGGTATTACTGCTCAGCATGCAAAGAAAGTATTATTACAAGCATTGCACAACAGTAATATCAACTTAAAAAAGTATAAGTAATAATCCATACATAATTCTAAAGGACTTTTAGCTTTTGCTGAAATGATTGGTAGGAATAATAAAATCAGCTAAAGCATCGGATTTTAGAAGAAATAAATAGTGATTTATCTACTATATGTAAGATCTCAAATACTAAAGAAGAAACTTTTACAATTAATCATATAGTACATTATAAAACCGGTAATGTACAAACAGATGTATCTGGCTTAGGACAGTATGATGAAATTTTATCTAAATTTGAGCAAGAACATGAATATAAACATGCTATTATAAAACGTATATTTGAAGTTGTGCATGCTAAAGCATCGACACAAAATATAGAAAATTACCGCGAAAACTAAATTACTTTGCAGAAAAGTTAACACATTTGTTATTTATGCTTGCAACGCATAGAAATAATGCAACCTTATTTACGGCTCCTATGTTTTTAGAACTTATTGATAAAAATAGTATATTTTTATCATATAAGGAGTTTTTTCCTATGTTTGCTGAGCATGCCGTTGCTCAAACAAGAGGTATACTGAAAAACTATAAATATATGTTACCAAATTCCTGTCCAATAGATTATGACACTACAAATGTACAAAATGGTAATCTATTACTTATTAAAGAAGGTAATATATTAATAGAATGGCTTAGTAAAAAATTAAATAATCATAAACTAGCAAATATAGCACGAATATTTGACATCTTAGCTTCAATGTAATTTTACAAAAATATGGATAATGTAAAAAGCAATGATATAAAATCTTTTTTAGCAAAAGTTCATAAATTAGAGCATTGTCCTATAAAGTTGTTAAATTCATTAGACCAAAATTTAACTGCTTTAATTCTTAAAGTAAACAATATAGGAGAACGTAATTTAAAGCTTACAAAAACTAAATTGCTTGAAAAAAAGGATTGTTCTCAAGATTTAAAGGATTTAATTGAAATAACTTACTTGGAATTTACTGAAAGCTTAAAAAATATTGAAGGGTTTTTAGCTTAAAAACAAGCATCTTTCAAGACAGAAATTAAAAAAAATCCTACCTGAAATTCTACAAATTTTATGTGCTAAAATAAAAGAATGGTATGATATTGATGCACCTGAATATGCTAAGAATGTATTACAAGATATTACCCCCCAAATTTAATCAAACTATTTCCCCTACCCCGTTTCAAAAGAGATTAAAACTTTCCTTGTCTCAAAGAAAAGATATATATGATGCAAATGATGATGATAATAATCAAACTTTGGAAACAACTGATATAGACTAATAGTATGAAAGAATATTTTAAACTAATTGGAGCACATACTAATACTATATACGATTAAAAACAGTATTAATATTATGGTCTTTTTGAGGTCCTAGAACTTGGTAGCTAAGAGTAAATGAATCAGGATTTAAAAATACATAGGTAGTATTATATTGATCTTTACCACATAGATGACTGCCTGTAGCTTGTATACTCAAATGATTTAATTGTTCCTGCAAAACTTCGGAGGACTCGCATGCTCACCTATTAAGGTCTTTGTGTACTCGCTCCTCGTTTTACATTCCAATTCTCCAAATCATTTGAGTATACCCTGTCTGCATCAACAAATTTTAATTGATAAAATAAGCGCTTTTCAGGAGCAATAAAATATTTTGTAATATTACTATTCTTAAAAATATATCTATATTCTTGATTAGCGTGGATTTGATAATCGTAGTCGAGATAGTGAATTTATAATTTCTCTTTATTAATTCATTTAAACTTTTAAGTAAGAAATATGCTACCCCCTCACCGTAACCATAATTATCTATAATTCTGTTAATTTGGTATTTTCTGGAGAATCTTGAAAAAAATTTCTTTTACTGAATCGTTTTTTGAGAGCATTTGATATATATCTATATCATTCCTGCGAAGTTTGGGCTTTATTGTATGGCTGTTTATGTCATGCCCACGAAAGCGAGAATCCAGTAATTTAAAGGTTATACACAATAAGTTTGTACAATTAAAAGCTCGATTTATTTTACTTTACCCGGGATTCCCGATTTCGCGGGAATGACATCGAGTCGGTTTTTCAGACCATGCAACAAAGTCAGCTTGACTACGGTATGACGTTTAGTTCTGCAATATTTTCATTAGCAAATTAATCTCTTCGCGTAATTCTATATCGTTTTCCAGTAATTCTTCTACTTTCTTAATAGCATGCATAACCGTCGTGTGGTCTTTTTTACCGAATTTTTTACCGATATCTGCAAGACTTTTCGGCGTTAATGCTTTACTAAGATACATGGCTATTTGACGCGGTCTTGCAACTTCTCGTAATCTCCGTGATGAAGACATATCGGATAACTTAATATTATAACGGCTAGCTACCTTTTTCTGAATATCTTCAACGGTAATTATTCTTTCATTAGAACGCAGTAAATCCCGCAAAATATTTTGTGTGTTTTCTAGTGTAATTTCTTTTAAAGTAAAATTAGAATGAGCGATCACCTTATTTAAAGCTCCTTCAAGTTCTCTAACGTTTGAAACGATTTTAGATGCTAAAAAATCAATTACGTCTTTTGGTATTTTAACGTTCATCTGCTCAATCTTAGATTCTAGAATACCGAGTCGTAGCTCATAAGTAGTACTATGAACGTCGGCAACTAAGCCCCATCCAAGACGAGATTTTATCCGATCTTCAATATTATCTAAATCTGAAGGCGATCTATCACAAGAAATAACCATTTGACGGTTATTATCAATCAATGTATTAAAAGTATGGAAAAATTCTTCCTGCGTACTATCTTTACCGCAAATAAATTGAATATCATCAATCATTAACACGTCAACCGAACGAAATTTCTCTTTAAACGAGATTACTTCTTTGTTACGCAGAGCTTTAACAAATTGATACATAAATTTTTCTGCCGACATGTATATCACTTTGCGGCTTGGATTATGCTGCTTGATGTACCAACCGATTGCATGCATTAAATGCGTTTTACCAAGCCCTACGCCGCCATATAGAAAAAGCGGATTAGACTCAGAAACCGCACCTGATGATTCTGCAACCGCTCTTGCGGCTGCATAAGCTAGCTCATTTGGGGCTCCAACCACAAAATTATCGAAAGTAAAACGTACATCAAGGGTTGAAAAGATATTTTCTGAATTAAGCTCACTGCTGCCGATATCGGCAAAAGTCTTAGTAGGTAATTCTGTAACTGTTTGGGTTGTTCCAGGTAACTCTTTAGTAATTATTTCAATTGACTTAATGGTATTATTATAATGTTGAAATAGTTGCAATATGACCATAGAGTACTTGGATTTGATCCAATCTCTAACAAAGTTAGTAGGGGCACAAAGAATAACGGTATTTAATGAAGACTCTATAAAATTAACTTTACTAAACCAGCTATTATATAGAGTTTCACCGTAATGATTGTAAAGATCTTGAGCCACGTGACTCCAGACATTTACATAATTATCACCTTGATCCGTTAAAATTATTTGGTTAGTACTCAC